>NZ_BCBA01000041.1 GCF_001320245.1 Pseudomonas sp. NBRC 111124 | reverse complement strand
AGGGATAGCACTACCTTCGGCATCTGTGCAGTACCTGTGGGAGCGGCGTTAGCCGCGAAGAGACCAGCACAAGCGCTGCATCAGCCAGAGGTCTTGCGCCGAGGTTGCCTCGGCTTGCTGGCAACTGTTTTGCCTTCGGTGGCTTTGCCTTTCCCGCTAGTGCGCCGCTTCTTCTTCCACGGCGCCGCTTTGCCCACCGCAGGCCCGGTAATGGTCATGCGCATCCCACGGCAACGCTCGACCAGCTTGCCCATCCACGCCGACTGCCGTGCGACGAACTCTTCCAGGCTCATCTCGCCGCTTTGCACCATGTCCAGCGCCTGTTCCCAGATGGCCGTGGTGCCAGGGTCGGCGATGGCGCGGGGCACGGCGTCGATCAGGCTGAACGCGGCCGGGGTGGCGGCCAGGGCCTTGCCATTCTTCACCAGATAACCCCGGTCGAGCAGGCCCTGGATGATGCTGGCGCGGGTGGCTTCGGTGCCGATGCCGGTGGTTTCCTTGAGCTTCTGTTTCAGCCTTGGGTCGTCCACCAGCTTCGCGACGTTCTTCATCGCCTTGATCAGGTCACCTTCGGTGAAGGGCTTGGGTGGCTGGGTCCACAGGTCCTTGAGCTGCAAGCCGTGCACCTTGCAGTCCTGCCCTTCCCGCAAGACCGGCAACACCTGGGCTGGCTGGGCCTCGCGGCCTTTGGCCGGGGTCAGGGCCTCGGGCAGGGCGCGGCGCCAGCCGGGCTCAACGATTTGCTTGCCGACGGCGCGCAGGGCATGGCCGGCGCAGTCGAAATCGGCCTGGGTGCGGTCGTATTCATGATTGGGCAGGAACTGCGCCAGGTAGCGGGCACGGATCAGGGTATAGACCGCCTTGTGCTTGGCCGGCAGGCGTGCCGGGTCGCTGGCGGCTGCGGTGGGGATGATGCCGTGGTGAGCGCTGACCTTGGCGTCGTTCCAGGCGCGTGAGCGGCGCTGCGGCTCGAGGTACGCTTGCAGTGGCGCCAGGCTGGCGTCGGCCCGCTGCAACGCGGCGAGGATGGCTGGGGCCTCGCCGTGCTGGCTCACGGGCAGGTAGCCACAGTCGCTGCGTGGGTAGGTAATCAGCTTGTGGGTTTCGTACAGCGCCTGGGCGATATCGAGGGTTTCCTGCGCACCGAGGCCGAACTTTTTCGAGCACAGCTCCTGCAAGGTGCCGAGGTCGAAGGGCAGGGGTGCGGCCTCGCGCACGCGCTCGGTGGCGACCTTGACTACCCGCGCGGTGCCGGCACTGTTCATGTCGGCAGCGGCCTGCTGCGCCAGCGCCTGATTGAGGCAACGGCCTTGGTCGTCGCAGGCGTCGTCTGGTGCGCGCCATTGGGCGTTGAAAGCCTGGCCGGCGCTTTCCAGCTGGACATCGATGGCCCAGAACGGCACGGGCACGAAGTCGGCGATGCTGCGGTCGCGGTCTACCACCAGGCGCAGGGTCGGGGTTTGCACCCGCCCCACCGGCAGCACGCCCTGGTAACCGGACTGGCGGCCGAGCAGGGTGAACAGCCGGCTCATGTTCATGCCAATCAGCCAGTCGGCGCGGGACCGGCCCAGGGCCGAGTGGTAGAGGTTGAAGGTTTCCTGGCCGGGCAGCAGGCGCGCCAGGGCCTTGCGGATCGAGGCGTCGTCCAGGGCCGACAGCCACAGGCGCTGGATCGGGCCACGGTAGCGGCAGTGTTCGACCAGCTCGCGGGCGATCATCTCGCCTTCGCGGTCGGCGTCGGTGGCGATCACCAGCTCGCGGGCCTCGCCGAGCAGGCGCTTGACGACCTTGAACTGGCTGGCGGTCTTGGGCTTGACCAGCATCTTCCACTTTTCCGGGATGATCGGCAGATCGGCGAGGTTCCAGCGTTTGTAGCGGTCGTCGTAGCTGTCGGGCGGGGCGGTTTCCAGCAGGTGGCCAATGCACCAGGTCACGCACACGTCGGTGCCCTGCCAGCAGCCGTCGGCCTTGCGGTTGGCACCAAGCACCTTGGCAATGTCTTTGGCCTGGGAGGGTTTTTCGCAGAGAAACAGGCGCATGGCCGGGAACGCTTCATCGGGGAATGATGGGCACTAGGATGCGCAAGCGGGGGCGCAGAGGCAAGTTTTATCTGGATGGATGTACAGCTTTTTGTCAGGTGATGTGTTATTGCCTGTGCCAGCCTCTTCGCGGGCTTGTCCGCGAAGAGGTCAGTGCAGGTTATGGATCAGGCGCGCGAGTCGCGCACCATGTCCACATGCGGGATGCCGGCTTCGAGGAATTCCTCGCTGACCACGCGAAAGCCCAGGCGCTCGTAGAACGGCGTGGCATGCACCTGTGCACTGAGCATTTGCTGCTTCAGGTCACGGTCCTGCGCTTCTACGATCACTGCATTCATCAGCGCATCGCCGACTTTCAGGCCGCGCCAGTCCTTGAGCACCGATACCCGGCCAATGGTGCCGTCAGGCAGCAAGCGCGCAGTGCCGATCGGGTAGTCGCCCTCCAGCGCCAGGAAGTGCGCAGCGCTCGGATCGTCCGAATCCCATTCCAGTTCCGGTGGTACATGCTGCTCGGCAATGAACACGGCTTCGCGGATACGGCGGATATCAGCGTTGTCCTTGTGCCAGTCGGCAAGGCGCACACGAATTTTATTCATTGGCGAATCCCAGGCTTCCTTGTTTGATCAGCTGCTGTACCAGCATAAGGCCATCTTCGTCCTGCAACCACTGCTCAAGGTTGTCGATGTGTAACGCGTCGGCCGAGCACACCAGCTTCAGCAGTTCGCGCAGCTTGGCGGGCAGCGGGCAGCTGCGGCCGCTGGCGAACAGCATGAGGTCGTCGCCGAGCTCGGACCAGGCCATGCGGGCACTTGGGTTGCGGATCAGGATGGCGCCGTCTTCCAGGGCTTCGATCAGCTCGTCCTCGTCCATTTCTTCACCGACTACCTGCTCGGGGTAGCGCGGCTCGGTCATGAACTGGCCGAACCAGGTCAGCAGCAGGTCCTTGTCGTTGGTGTGCTTGTCGATCAGCGCCTTGAGGCGGTCGAGGGCATCGTGCTGGATCTGGTGTGGGTCGCTGGCAGGTTGCGCGTCGGCGTCGCTGTAGCGTTCTTCTTCCGGCAGGAACTGGCCGAGGAAGTCGGTGAAGTGGGTCAGCACTTCGGAGGCGCTTGGCGCGCGGAAGCCGACCGAGTAGGTCAGGCAGTTGTCCACGGCCACGCCGTAGTGGGCCAGGCGCGGTGGCAGGTAGAGCATGTCGCCCGGCTCCAGGGTCCATTCGCCGCTCTGTTCGAATTCGGCGAGGATGCGCAGGTCGGCGTGCTCCAGCAGCGGGCTGTCGCTGTTGCACATCTGGCCGACCTTCCAGTTACGCTCGCCGTGGCCTTGCAGCAGGAACACGTCGTAGTTGTCAAAGTGCGGGCCGACGCTGCCACCTGGGGTGGCAAAGCTGATCATCACGTCATCGATACGCCAGCTTGGCAGGAAGCGGAAGTGCTCCAGCAGCTCGGCGACTTCCGGGACGAACTGGTCGACGGCCTGCACCAGCAGGGTCCAGTCCTTCTCCGGCAGCTCGGCGAAGGTCTCTTCGGTGAACGGGCCGCGGCGCAGTTCCCACGGGTGGGCGCCGTGTTCGAGGACGATGCGCGACTCGACTTCTTCTTCCAGGGCCAGGCCGGCCAGTTCGTCGGGGTCGATCGGGCTTTCGAAGTCCGGAAAGGCCTGGCGCACCAGCAGTGGCTTCTTCTGCCAGTAGTCGCGCATGAATTCGCGGGCCGAGATGCCGCCGAGCAGCTGCAGTGGAGTATCAGGATTCATGTTCAACCTATTGAAAAAACGTAATTTTCGTACGGGAATAAAAACGCCCGGCTAGGCCGGGCGTTGTACGCGACGGTCAGCTTAGATGCGTTTGGCCTGCGCTGCCGCGTTACCGATGTAGGTAGCGGGGGTCAGCAGCTTCAGTTCGGCCTTGGCGTCTGCAGGCATGTCGAGGCCGTCGATGAAGGTCAGCAGCGCGTCTGGCGTGATGCCCTTGCCACGGGTCAGCTCCTTGAGCTTCTCGTAGGGGTTCTCGATGTTGAAGCGACGCATCACGGTCTGGATCGGCTCGGCGAGGACTTCCCAGCAGGCGTCCAGGTCGGCGGCGATGCGGGCCTGGTTGACTTCCAGCTTGCCGATGCCCTTCAGGCTGGCTTCATAGGCGATGACGCTGTGGGCAAAGCCCACGCCCAGGTTGCGCAGCACGGTGGAGTCGGTCAGGTCACGCTGCCAGCGCGAGATCGGCAGCTTGCTGGCCAGGTGCTGGAACAGCGCGTTGGCAATGCCCAGGTTGCCTTCGGAGTTCTCGAAGTCGATCGGGTTGACCTTGTGCGGCATGGTCGACGAGCCGATTTCGCCGGCCACGGTCTTCTGCTTGAAGTAGCCCAGCGAGATGTAGCCCCAGACATCGCGGTCGAAGTCGATGAGGATGGTGTTGAAGCGGGCGATCGCATCGAACAGCTCGGCGATGTAGTCGTGCGGCTCGATCTGGGTGGTGTACGGGTTGAACTGCAGGCCCAGCTCGTCTTCGATGAAGGCGCGGGCGTTCTCTTCCCAGTCGACCTGCGAGTAGGCCGACAGGTGGGCGTTGTAGTTGCCCACGGCGCCGTTGATCTTGCCCAGCAGCGGTACGGCGGCAACCTGGGCGATTTGGCGCTCCAGGCGGTACACGACGTTGGCCAGTTCTTTACCCAGGGTGGTCGGCGAAGCCGGCTGGCCGTGGGTGCGCGACAGCATCGGTACATCGGCGTGGGCGTGGGCCAGGGCGCGGATGGCGTCGGCGATCTGGCGCATCAGCGGCAGCAGCACGTCGTCACGGCCAGCGCGCAGCATCAGCGCGTGGGACAGGTTGTTGATGTCCTCGCTGGTGCAGGCGAAGTGGATGAACTCGCTGACCTTGGCCAGCTCAGGCAGCGTGGCGGCCTGCTCCTTGAGGAGGTATTCGATCGCCTTGACGTCGTGGTTGGTGGTGCGCTCGATTTCCTTGACGCGTTCGGCGTGCTCAAGCTTGAAATCGGTGGCCAGGCTGTCCAGCAGGGCGTTGGCTTCGGCGGAGAACGCCGGCACTTCGCCAATCTGCGGGTGGGCGGCCAGGCGCTGCAGCCAGCGCACTTCGACCAGGGCGCGGAAACGGATCAGGCCGAATTCGCTGAAAATGGGGCGCAAGGCCTGGGTTTTGCCGGCGTAACGGCCGTCTACAGGGGAAACCGCAGTGAGCGAAGAAAGCTGCATGGGGTGTTCTCGGACAGTCAGGCTTTTGGAGGGCGCATATCATACATGATTTTTGCCTGTAGGAGCGGCCTTGCGTCGCGAAAGGGCCGCGCAGCGGCCCCGGCAATCTATGCCATGGCGGCCATTGCGGGACTCTGTGGGAGCGGGCGCGCCCACGAACACCGGCGTAGCCGGTGCCATCCACCGAGTCGCCTGCTTCGCGGGCATGCCCGCTCCCACAAAGGTGCCGCTCAGCCCATCAGTTGGGGCTGCGCATCATGTCGTACAGTTCGTTGAGCAGCTTGCGACGGCTGAATACCAGCTGCCAGCGGTGCCCGCCCAGCTGGCGCCACAGGCGTGCGGCGCGGATGCCAGCAAGCAGCAGTGCGCGGATCTTCGAGGCGTTGCTGGCCTGCTGCAGGAAGCGCATGTCGCCATGCACCTGAATACGCTGGCGCAAGGTGCTCAGGGTGTCCTGGTACAAGGCGCCGCTGGAAGCGATGACGTTTTCGTGAACCAGGCCGAAATGGTCGGCCTGGGACTGAATTTGCGGCAGGCGGTTGCCGATGGTATCGAGCAGGTCGCCGCGCTTGTTCAGCTGGCGCTCAAGGCCGAGCATCGACAGAGCGTAACGCAGTGGCTCGCGCTGCAGGCTGCTGGGGTCGCGCTCGAGGGCGCCGACCAGGGCGCGGTAGCCATCACGCAGGTTGAGGTCGTCGCCGCCGAACACCTCCAGGGTGTCCTTGGGGTCGCGCACCAGCAGGCTGCCGAGCATGCAGCCGATGTTGGCTTCGCTGGCCTGGCCGGTACGGGCGATGCGGTCGACCAGCACGGCGGCCTGGAACACGCCGCCCAGGGCAATCAGCTGCTCCTGCAGGTTGCTCATGCGCGCGGGCTCCACGGCTCGGCCGTTTCGATCACACCGCCACCCAGGCATACCTCGCCGTCATAGAACACCACCGACTGGCCCGGGGTCACGGCGCGCTGCGGCTCGTCGAACACGGCGCGGTAGCCGGTTTCGGTCAGCTCCAGGGTGCACTGCTGATCGCTCTGGCGGTAGCGCACCTTGGCTGTCAGCTGGCGTGGGCTGCTCAGGTCGATCGGGTTGACCCAGAAAATTTCCGAGGCGAGCAGGGCGCGGGAGAACAGCCACGGGTGTTCGTTGCCTTGGCCGACCACCAGCACGTTGCGGGTCAGGTCCTTGTGCAGTACGTACCACGGCTCGTCACCGGCGTCCTTCAGGCCGCCTATTCCTAAGCCCTGGCGCTGGCCGATGGTGTGGTACATCAGGCCGTGGTGGCGGCCGATCACTTCGCCGTCAGTGGTCTCGATGTTCCCTGGCTGGGCCGGCAGGTACTGCTTGAGGAAGTCGCTGAAGCGGCGCTCGCCGATGAAGCAGATGCCGGTGGAGTCCTTCTTCTTGGCGGTGGCCAGGCCGTGCTTTTCGGCGATGGCGCGCACCTCGGGCTTTTCCAGTTCACCGACCGGGAACAGTGTGCGGGCAATCTCTTTGCCGCCGACGGCGTGCAGGAAGTAGCTCTGGTCCTTGTTCGGGTCCAGGCCCTTGAGCAGCTCGGTGAGCGCGCCAGTGTCGCGGCGGCGCACATAGTGGCCGGTGGCGATCAGGTCGGCACCCAGCGACAGGGCGTAGTCGAGGAACGCCTTGAACTTGATTTCGCGGTTGCAGAGGATGTCCGGGTTGGGCGTGCGGCCGGCCTTGTATTCCTCGAGGAAGTGCTCGAACACGTTGTCCCAGTATTCGGCGGCGAAGTTGGCGGTGTGCAGCTTGATGCCGATGCGGTCGCACACGGCCTGGGCGTCGGCCAGGTCTTCACGGGCGGTACAGTATTCGGTGCCGTCGTCTTCTTCCCAGTTCTTCATGAACAGCCCTTCCACCTGGTAGCCCTGTTCCATGAGCAGAAGGGCGGAGACGGAAGAGTCCACGCCGCCGGACATGCCGACGATGACGCGGGTCTTGGCGGGGTCTTTGAGTGCTGGGCTGGTCATGTTTACCGGTGTGTATCAAGGGGGAAAAACGCCGATTCTATCAAAACCGGCGCGGCGCGTCAGTCGCGTAGCAATTGGAGGCTGTGCAACGGGCCTTTCAGGTAGTCGTCGAGGCAGCGCGGCACCAGCTCGCTGCGCCAGCGGGTGGGGTCGGCCAGCAGTTCGTCGCGGGTCAGCCACACGGCGCGGACGATGTCACTGTCCAGGGCCAGGTCGTCGTGGTGGCGCACGGGGCGGGCGGCGAAGCAGATGCGCTGGTAGGTCACGCTGTTGCTTGGGGCGGTGTAGAGGTAGATGCCAACCAGGCCAGTAAGCTCGACTTCCCAGGCGGTTTCTTCGAGGGTTTCGCGCAGGGCGGCCTGGGGTAGGGTTTCGTTCGGTTCGAGGTGGCCGGCAGGTTGGTTGAAAACGTGCTGGCCGGCCTTGAATTCTTCGACGAAGAGGAACTTGCCTTCGTGTTCGACGATGGTGGCGACGGTGATGTGGGGTTGCCAGGTCATGATTGAGGCCTTTCGATTGCTGGGGCCGCTGCGCGGCCCATCGCGGGGCAAGCCCGCTCCTATAGGAAACTGGGATCGCTGTAGGAGCGGGCTTGCCCCGCGATGGGCTGCGCAGCAGCCCCAATCCCAGAAAGCACAAACCCCGGTGCGTGGCCGGGGTTTGTGCTGTTACTTCAAGCGAACCTTACAGGGCGGCAATGGCGCTGTTCAGGGTCTGGCTTGGGCGCATCACCTTGGCGGTCAGCGCGGCATCCGGAGCGTAGTAGCCACCGATGTCGGCTGGCTTGCCCTGAACCGCGTTGAGCTCGGCGACGATGGTCTCCTCGTTCTCGGCCAGGGTTTTCGCCAGCGGTGCGAAGCGTGCTTGCAGCGCAGCGTCGTCAGCCTGGGCTGCCAGGGCTTCAGCCCAGTACAGGGTCAGGTAGAAGTGGCTGCCGCGGTTGTCGATGCCACCGACTTTGCGCGAAGGCGACTTGTTGGTGTCGAGGAACTTGCCGGTAGCCTGGTCCAGGGTGTTGGCCAGGACCTTGGCGCGCGGGTTGTCGTAGGTGTTACCCAGGTGCTCGAGGGAAGCGGCCAGGGCCAGGAATTCACCCAGCGAGTCCCAACGCAGGAAGTTCTCTTCCACCAGCTGCTGCACGTGCTTCGGAGCCGAACCGCCGGCGCCGGTTTCGAACAGGCCACCGCCGTTCATCAGCGGCACGATCGACAGCATCTTGGCGCTGGTGCCCAGTTCCATGATCGGGAACAGGTCGGTCAGGTAGTCGCGCAGCACGTTGCCGGTCACCGAGATGGTGTCCTTGCCTTCGCGGATGCGGGCCAGGGAGAACTTGATCGCGTCGACCGGTGCCAGGACACGGATGTCCAGGCCAGCGGTGTCGTGATCCTTCAGGTACTTCTGTACCTTCTCGATCATCACGCCGTCGTGGGCGCGAGCCGGGTCCAGCCAGAACACCGCCGGGGTGTTGCTCAGGCGGGCACGGTTGACGGCCAGCTTGACCCAGTCCTGGATCGGCGCGTCTTTGGTCTGACACATGCGGAAGATGTCACCGGCTTCGACATTCTGTTCCAGAACGACCTTGCCCTTGCCATCGACCACGCGCACTACGCCGTCGGCCTGGATCTGGAAAGTCTTGTCGTGAGAGCCGTACTCTTCGGCCTTCTGCGCCATCAGGCCAACGTTCGGCACGCTGCCCATGGTGGTCGGGTCGAAGGCGCCGTTGGCCTTGCAGTCTTCGATGGTCGCCTGGTAGATGCCGGCGTAGCAGCGGTCCGGGATGATCGCCTTGGCATCTTGCAGTTCACCGGCGGTGTTCCACATCTTGCCCGAATCACGGATCATCGCCGGCATCGAGGCGTCGACGATGACGTCGCTCGGCACGTGCAGGTTGGTGATGCCCTTGTCGGAGTTGACCATGGCCAGGGCTGGACGCTCAGCGTACAGGGCCTGGATGTCGGCTTCGATCTCGGCCTGCTTGTCGGCTGGCAGGTCCTTGATGCGGGCGTACAGGTCGCCGATGCCGTTGTTGGCGTTGAAGCCCACTTCAGCCAGGGCTGCAGCGTGCTTGGCCAGCACGTCGTTGTAGAACTCTTCGACGATGACGCCGAACATGATCGGGTCGGAGACCTTCATCATGGTGGCTTTCAGGTGCACCGACAGCAGCACGCCGGAGGCCTTGGCATCTGCGATCTGTTCGGCGATGAAGGCTTTCAGGGCCTTGCGGCTCATGGTGGCGCAGTCGACGATCTCGGCGGCTTTGACGGCGGTCTTGGCCTTGAGCACGGTGGTGCTGCCATCTTTGCCGACCAGCTCGATACGCAGGCTGTCGTCAGCCTCGATCAGTGCGGCTTTTTCGCTGCCGTAGAAGTCGCCGTTGTTCATGTGGGCAACGTGCGACTGCGAGTCGGCGGCCCAGGCGCCCATTTTGTGCGGGTGCTTGCGGGCGTAGTTCTTGACCGACAGCGGTGCGCGGCGGTCGGAGTTGCCTTCGCGCAGCACCGGGTTCACGGCGGAGCCTTTGATGCGGTCGTAGCGGGCGCGGGATTCTTTCTCGGCCTCGGTGGACGGCTCGTCGGCGTAGTCAGGGATGTTGAAGCCCTTGACTTGCAGCTCCTTGATCGCGGCCTTGAGCTGCGGTACCGAGGCGCTGATGTTCGGCAGCTTGATGATGTTGGCTTCAGGGGTGGTAGCCAGCTGGCCCAGTTCCGCCAGGTGATCGCCTACTTGCTTCTCTGCGCCCAGTTGCTCCGGGAAGGCGGCAAGGATACGGCCAGCCAGGGAGATGTCGCGAGTTTCGACGGCGATGTCAGCGCAAGCGGTGAACGCTTCGACGATCGGCAGCAGCGAGTAGGTGGCGAGGGCGGGGGCTTCGTCGGTGAAGGTATAGATGATCTTGGAACGGGTGGGCATGCGGGTTAACTCTCTGTGTGCTGAGCGTGCTCGAGTCTCGTGTTGCGCAGGGTAGGCGCATCGCCCTGGCAACGCCATGAGCGGAAAGTCGAGAGGCTGCGAGCTGTGATGGTGGATGCATCAGTCGAGCGTCAATGCTGAGCTGCGGTAACAACCCAGACTTAGCGGCCATTCATGGCCAAGGGCGGTCCGCATTTTCCTGGGATTCGCCCCGATGACCCTTCGGTCGCGGCGCAGTATACCAAACCATTTAGGCTAATCAGCAAGGCCAAGTGACATCGGTGCCATTTATAAGACCAAAGACGTAGGGGCAATGTGGCGCGATGTCGCATGCCTTGCAGGTCCACAGATGTGGTTTAGGCTCATTGCATCGCATGATGTCCAATCACACCCGACAGCGGAGTAGTGCAAGCATGGGATACCAGAAAATCAAGGTTCCGACCGACGGCACCAAGATCACCGTCAATGCAGACCATTCGCTCAACGTGCCTGACAACCCGATCATTCCTTATATCGAAGGCGACGGGATTGGCGTCGATGTCTCGCCGGTCATGATCAAGGTAGTCGATGCCGCCGTGCAAAAGGCCTACGGCGGCAAGCGCAAGATCGCCTGGATGGAGGTGTATGCCGGTGAGAAGGCCACCCAGGTCTATGACCAGGACACCTGGCTGCCCCAGGAGACGCTGGATGCGGTGAAGGACTACGTGGTGTCGATCAAGGGGCCGCTGACCACCCCGGTCGGCGGCGGCATCCGTTCGCTCAACGTGGCCCTGCGTCAGCAGCTCGACCTCTATGTGTGCCTGCGCCCGGTGCTGTGGTTCCAGGGTGTACCGAGCCCGGTGAAAAAACCCGGCGACGTCGATATGGTGATCTTCCGCGAGAATTCCGAAGACATCTATGCCGGTATCGAGTGGAAGGCCGGTTCACCAGAGGCGAACAAGGTGATCAAGTTCCTCAAGGAGGAAATGGGCGTCACCAAGATCCGCTTCGACCAGGACTGCGGCATCGGCGTCAAGCCGGTTTCCCGCGAGGGCACCAAGCGCCTGGTGCGCAAGGCGCTGCAGTACGTGGTGGACAACGACCGCGAGTCGCTGACCTTGGTGCACAAGGGCAACATCATGAAGTTCACCGAGGGTGCCTTCAAGGATTGGGGTTACGAAGTGGCGCGCGACGAGTTCGGCGCCGAACTGCTCGACGGCGGCCCATGGATGAAGTTCAAGAACCCCAAGACCGGCCGTGAAGTGATCGTCAAGGACGCCAT
>NZ_BCBA01000040.1 GCF_001320245.1 Pseudomonas sp. NBRC 111124 | reverse complement strand
TCGGCAGAGATGATGCTGCGCCATATGGGCTGGACCGAGGCGGCGGACCTGATCATCAAGGGCACCAATGGCGCGATTGCGGCCAAGACCGTGACCTACGACTTCGAGCGTTTGATGGATGGCGCCACGCTGGTGGGCAGTTCAGGATTTGGCGATGCGATGATCAAGCATATGTAAGCCAATGGAAAACCGGCCGCCTCCGTTAAAGAAGCGGCCGGTTTTTTCGTATACCGGCAGAGAGCAAGGATCAGACTTGCACGGGTTCACCTGCGGGCTGGCCTACGGCACTGGCCGTGGCGGCAGCAACCGCGGCGGCGTCCCTGATATTGACCGCATGCAGGCCCTTGGGGCCCTGAATGATCTCGAACACCACGGATTGGCCGGCCTTGAGCGTCTTGTATCCGTCCATCTGCACCGCTGAATAGTGCGCGAACAGATCTTCGGTTTTACCCTCCTCATTGACGAATCCGTAGCCCTTGGCATTGTTGAACCACTTGACTTTACCGCTTGCCATCCCTATGTCCCTCTGCAAAGGACTCCATCACTGGAGTATCATCCACTTCATCCGCATACGAACCCTGCGAAAAATCTGGTTGACTGCGCGGATCTTTATCGCCCACGGTGGGTTCTTATTGGTTGTAACACCGTTTTGCCGATAGTCAAGGTCAGGTGGCGCGTGCGCCAGCGGCCTGCGATGCAGCCAACCCACAACCTTAACCTGACGCTCATGATGAAATTCTTTCCATGCATGCACCCAGTGAGATTCGACTAACATTCAATCAGGATCGCCCGCAATCGAATGAGGACGACGGCTCAGGGCTTGCGGTACAGGAAGCCAAGCCGATCCTGCAGGCGCCACCGATGTACAAGGTGGTTTTATTCAACGATGACTACACGCCGATGGATTTCGTCGTCGAAGTGCTCGAAACGTTCTTCAGTCTGAACCGCGAGCTGGCGACCAAGATCATGCTGACCGTCCATACCGAAGGGCGGGCAGTGTGCGGATTGTTTACCCGTGACATCGCCGAAACAAAGGCCATGCAGGTCAACCAATACGCCAGGGAAAGCCAGCATCCGCTACTCTGTGAAATCGAGAAGGACGGTTAATCGCCGACCACTTGGGTATGAGGTGAAGCTATGTTAAACCGCGAGCTCGAAGTCACCCTCAATCTTGCCTTCAAGGAGGCTCGTTCGAAGCGTCATGAATTCATGACCGTCGAACATCTGCTGCTGGCACTCCTTGACAATGAGGCTGCTGCGACCGTTCTGCGCGCCTGTGGCGCCAATCTCGACAAACTCAAGCACGACCTGCAAGAGTTCATCGACTCCACTACACCCCTGATTCCCGTCAACGACGAAGACCGCGAAACCCAGCCTACCTTGGGCTTCCAGCGTGTGCTGCAACGTGCCGTGTTCCACGTGCAGAGTTCCGGCAAGCGCGAAGTTACCGGTGCCAATGTGCTGGTGGCGATCTTCAGCGAACAGGAAAGCCAGGCTGTGTTCCTGCTGAAACAGCAGAGCGTGGCCCGTATCGACGTGGTCAACTACATCGCACACGGTATCTCCAAGGTGCCTGGCCATGGTTCGCACTCCGAAAGCGACCAGGAAATGCAGGACGAAGAGGGTGGCGAAACGTCCTCTTCGAGCAACCCGCTGGACGCCTACGCCAGCAACCTGAACGAACTGGCACGTGCCGGCCGTATCGACCCGCTGGTGGGTCGCGAGCTCGAAGTCGAGCGCGTGGCGCAGATTCTGGCCCGTCGGCGCAAGAACAACCCGCTGCTGGTCGGTGAGGCAGGTGTCGGCAAGACCGCCATTGCCGAAGGCCTGGCCAAGCGCATCGTCGACGGCCAGGTACCTGACCTGCTGGCGCAGAGCGTGGTCTATTCGCTGGACCTCGGTGCGCTGCTGGCCGGTACCAAATACCGCGGTGATTTCGAAAAGCGCTTCAAGGCGCTGCTCGGTGAACTGAAGAAGCGCCCGCAGGCGATTCTGTTCATCGACGAGATCCACACCATCATCGGTGCCGGTGCGGCGTCGGGTGGGGTGATGGATGCGTCCAACCTGCTCAAGCCGCTGCTGTCGTCCGGTGAGATCCGTTGCATCGGTTCGACCACCTTCCAGGAATTCCGCGGCATCTTCGAGAAGGACCGTGCTCTGGCGCGGCGCTTCCAGAAGGTCGATGTCAGCGAGCCATCGGTGGAAGACACCGTCGGTATCCTGCGTGGCCTGAAAGGTCGCTTCGAGAGCCACCACAACATCGAGTACAGCGACGAAGCCCTGCGCGCCGCCGCCGAGCTCGCCTCGCGCTATATCAACGATCGCCACATGCCGGACAAGGCCATCGACGTGATCGACGAAGCGGGTGCTTACCAGCGTCTGCAGCCTGAGGCCAACCGGGTCAAGCGCATCGATGTGCCGCAGGTCGAGGATATCGTCGCCAAGATCGCGCGAATTCCGCCGAAGCACGTCACCAGCTCCGACAAGGAGCTGCTGCGTAACCTCGAGCGCGACCTGAAGCTGACCGTGTTCGGCCAGGATCAGGCCATCGATTCGCTGGCCACCGCCATCAAGCTGTCCCGGGCCGGCCTCAAGTCGCCGGACAAGCCGGTCGGTTCGTTCCTGTTCGCCGGCCCCACCGGTGTCGGCAAGACCGAGGCGGCGCGGCAGCTGGCCAAGGCGCTGGGTGTCGAACTGGTGCGCTTCGACATGTCCGAGTACATGGAGCGCCACACTGTGTCGCGCCTGATCGGTGCACCGCCTGGCTATGTGGGTTTCGACCAGGGTGGCCTGCTGACCGAGGCGATCACCAAGCAACCGCACTGCGTGCTGCTGCTCGACGAAATCGAGAAGGCCCACCCGGAAGTCTTCAACCTGCTGCTGCAGGTAATGGACCACGGTACCCTGACCGACAACAACGGGCGCAAGGCCGACTTCCGTAACGTGATCCTGATCATGACCACCAACGCCGGTGCCGAAACCGCCGCGCGGGCCTCGATCGGCTTCACTCATCAGGACCACGCGTCCGATGCCATGGAAGTCATCCGCAAGAGCTTCACGCCAGAGTTCCGCAACCGTCTGGACACCATCATCCAGTTCGGCCGCCTGAGCACCGAGACGATCAAGAGCATCGTCGACAAGTTCCTCATCGAACTGCAGGCGCAGCTGGAAGACAAGCGTGTGCTGCTGGAAGTCAGCGATGCCGCCCGCGGCTGGCTGGCGGTATCCGGCTACGACGTGCAGATGGGCGCACGGCCGATGGCGCGGCTCATCCAGGACAAGATCAAGCGGCCCTTGGCCGAGGAGATCCTGTTTGGCGAGCTGGCCGAGCATGGTGGCGTGGTGCACGTCGACCTGCGCGATGGCGAACTGGTGTTCGACTTCGAGACCACGGCTGAGGTGGCGTGATCGCATGGGGCCGCTTTGCGGCCCCATGCATTCTGACAGGCACAAAAAAGCCCGGCACATGGCCGGGCTTTTTCATGGCTAGAGCTTAGCGCGCACGGTAAGTGATGCGGCCCTTGCTCAGGTCGTACGGCGTCAGTTCGACGCGAACCTTGTCGCCAGTGAGAATACGGATGTAGTTTTTACGCATCTTTCCGGAGATGTGCGCGGTTACGACGTGCCCGTTTTCCAACTCCACGCGGAACATGGTGTTGGGCAGGGTGTCGACGACAGTACCTTCCATTTCGAAGCTGTCTTCTTTCGACATGCAGTAGAGCCCTCGGATCCAGTGTTGGCCCGACGCATAACCGCACCGGGCAAAAAAGTGGCGTGGATTATGCCCGAAAACTGTGTGTCAAGCCAATGCTTTCAGTTGAGGGTGACCCAGCGCTGGTTTATCAACAACTCGATAGGCCGATACTGCGTCTTGTAGTTCATTTTCTTGCAGTTCTTGATCCAGTAACCGAGGTACACCGCCTCCAGGTCCTGGCGCAGGGCTTCGGTGATCTGCCAGAGGATGGCAAAGCGCCCCAGACTGCGGCGCTCCTCGTCAGGCTCGTAGAAGGTGTACACCGCCGACAGGCCGTTGGGCAGCAGGTCGCACACCGCCACCGCCAGCAGGCGGCCTTCCAGGCGGAATTCGTAGAACCAGCAGAACGGCAGGTCGCGCACCAGGAAGGTGGAAAACTGGTCGCGGCTCGGCGGGTACATGTCGCCATCGGCGTGGCGGGTCTCGATGTAGCGCCGGTACAGGTCGAAATACTCTTCCTTGAACGCCGGGCGGGCGGCGGTCACGGTCAGGTCGGTGTTGCGCTTGAGGATGCGCCGCTGCTGGCGGTTGGGGATGAAGCGCGCGGCGGGGATGCGCGCCGGCACGCAGGCATTGCAATTCTGGCAATGCGGCCGGTACAGGTGGTCGCCACTGCGACGAAAGCCCATTTCCGAGAGGTCCGCGTACACATTCACGTCCATCGGCTGGCTGGGGTCGAGGAACAGCGTGGTCGCCTGTTCGTCCGGCAGGTAGCTGCAGGAGTGGGGTTGAGTGGCATAGAACTTCAACCGCGCCAACTCTGTCATGATCAACCCCCTCGGTGAGACTTTGCTTTAAGTGTAAGCCAGCTGGCAGAACTCGCCTAGCAAACCCAAGTGGCGCTGTTGGGTTGGTCGAGGTGCTGTGCCAGGTACTGGGCGAACTGGGCGCGGCTGATGGCGCGAGCGCCGAGGCTATGCAGGTGGTTGGTGGGCATCTGGCAGTCGATCAGCACGAAGCCGGCCTGGCGCAAATGCTCGACCAGCGTCACGAAGCCGACCTTGGAGGCATTGTCGGCGCGGCTGAACATCGATTCGCCGAAGAACAGCTGACCAATGGCCAGGCCATAAAGGCCACCGACCAGTTGGCCGCCGTCGCGCACTTCCACCGAATGGGCGATACCGCGCCGATGCAACTCGCAGTAGGCGTCGCGCATGGTGTCGGTGATCCAGGTGCCGCCTTCGTAATCGCGCGGGGCCGCACAGGCAGCGATCACTGCCGGGAAGTCGCTGTCGAAACTGACCTGGTAGCGGCCCTGGCGCATCAGCTTTGCCAGCGAGCGCGAGACGTGCAGCTCGCCCGGCAATAGCACCGTGCGTGGATCGGGCGACCACCAGAGGATCGGCTGGCCGTCCTGGTACCACGGGAAGCAGCCATGCCTATAGGCCTGCTCCAAGCGTTCGGGGCTCAGGTCGCCACCAGCGGCGAGCAGGCCGTTGGGGTCGTGCAGGGCCTTTTCCAGGGGCGGGAAGGTCAACGAGTCGCGAGTCAGCCAGGTGAGCATGGTCTATCGTGCGGTGGGGGAGGGGAGAGGGCAGCATGGCGCGCAGGGCTTGCGGGGTCAATGCTGGCAGGGCCATGAGTCGCTGGCGGGTAGCAGGATAGGCAATTTCCTACACATTCATGAAACCATAGGCACCATCCGCTACATTTGCTGTCACACCTGTGCAAAAACCCAGCATAAGCCTTTGTCACAAAAGAAAATGCGTGCTCAAATTGCACCTAATACGAAAGTCGCCCGCACTCGAGCTCCATACGGCGTGCCGTCATGGCGGCTGGCGGGCAGTAATGTTAAAAGTAGTGGTTCATTGGCCAGACACCGGCCGATCACTACTGGACGCGCAGCACGCGCAGGAATAGACGCGTTTTGAAGAAATCCACCGCAACTCCAGCTCCCTTGCCCGTGCCCCTGTGGCGGCAGCAGCTGCACTACCGCCTCAAGGAAGGTGCGTTGATCGCTGTCGGCGCCCTGTGCCTGTACTTGTGGATGGCACTGCTGACCTACGACACGTCGGACCCGGGCTTCAGCCACACCAGCAACATCGACCAGGTGCAGAATGCCGCCGGGCGTGCCGGTGCGTACTTTGCAGATATCCTGTTCATGGTGCTGGGCTATTTCGCCTACATCTTCCCGCTGCTGCTGGCGATCAAGACCTGGCAGATCTTCCGCGAGCGCCACCAGCCGTGGCAGTGGAGCGGCTGGCTGTTCTCCTGGCGGCTGATCGGCCTGGTGTTCCTGGTGCTGTCGGGCGCGGCCCTGGCGCATATCCATTTCCACCCGCCGGCGAGCCTGCCGTTTTCCGCGGGCGGTGCGCTGGGTGAAAGCCTCGGCGACCTGGCGCGCAACCTGCTGAACGTGCAGGGCAGCACGCTGATGTTCATTGCCCTGTTCCTGTTCGGCCTGACCGTGTTCACCGACCTGTCGTGGTTCAAGGTGATGGACATGACCGGCAAGATCACCCTCGACCTGTTCGAACTGGTGCAGGGCGCAGCCAGCCGCTGGTGGGAGGCGCGCAACGAACGCAAGCGCCTGGAAGCGCAACTGCGTGAAGTCGACGAGCCTGTGTTTGACCTGGCGCCGAAGGCCGCCGAGAAGCGCGAGCCGGCCAAGCCAGCGCTGCGCGAGCGTATTTTCAAGCGTGAGGAAGCACCAGCCCAGCCCGTTGAACCCCGCGAACCGACCCTTGCCCGTGAGCCAGCCGTGCGCAGTGAGCCGACCCTCGCCCGCGAGCCTGTCGTGCCGCGTGAGCCTGTGGTCCCGCGCGAACAGCCGTCTGCATCGGTTCCGACCATCGTACCGCCAGCCGCCGCCAGAGCGCCGGAGCCAAGCAAGCGGGTGATGAAGGAGAAACAGGCGCCGCTGTTCGTCGACAGCGCTGTGGAAGGTACCTTGCCGTCGATTTCGATCCTCGACCCGGCCGAAGAAAAGAAGATCGAGTACTCGCCAGAGTCCCTGGCCGGTGTCGGTCAGTTGCTGGAAATCAAACTCAAGGAATTTGGCGTGGAAGTCTCGGTGGACTCCATCCACCCGGGCCCGGTGATCACCCGTTACGAAATCCAGCCGGCCGCTGGCGTCAAGGTGAGCCGCATCGCCAACCTGGCCAAGGACCTGGCGCGCTCCCTGGCGGTGACCAGTGTGCGGGTGGTCGAAGTGATCCCCGGCAAGACCACCGTGGGTATCGAGATCCCCAACGAAAACCGGCAGATGGTGCGCTTCTCCGAAGTGCTGGCCACGCCGCAGTACGATGAGCAGAAATCGCCGGTCACCCTGGCCCTGGGCCACGACATCGGCGGCAAACCGGTGATCACCGACCTGGCCAAGATGCCGCACCTGCTGGTGGCGGGTACCACCGGTTCCGGTAAATCGGTGGGGGTCAACGCGATGATCCTGTCGATCCTGTTCAAGTCCAGCCCGGAAGACGCACGGCTGATCATGATCGACCCGAAAATGCTCGAACTGTCGATCTACGAGGGCATCCCGCACCTGCTTTGCCCAGTGGTCACCGACATGAAGGATGCCGCCAATGCCCTGCGTTGGAGCGTGGCCGAGATGGAGCGGCGTTACAAGCTGATGGCCGCCATGGGCGTGCGTAACCTGGCCGGCTTCAACCGCAAGATCAAGGACGCCCAGGAAGCCGGCGAGATCATCCATGACCCGCTGTACCGCCGCGAGAGCATGGACGACGAGCCGCCAGCGCTGAAGACCCTGCCCACCATTGTCGTGGTGGTCGACGAATTCGCCGACATGATGATGATCGTCGGCAAGAAGGTCGAAGAGCTGATCGCCCGTATCGCCCAGAAGGCGCGGGCCGCCGGTATCCATCTGATCCTCGCCACCCAGCGGCCGTCGGTGGATGTGATCACCGGCCTGATCAAGGCCAACATCCCGACCCGTATGGCGTTCCAGGTGTCGAGCAAGATCGACTCGCGGACCATCATCGACCAGGGCGGCGCCGAACAGCTGCTCGGCCACGGTGACATGCTGTACATGCCGCCGGGCACCAGCCTGCCGATCCGTGTGCACGGTGCGTTCGTCTCCGACGATGAAGTGCACCGCACGGTCGAGGCGTGGAAGCTGCGCGGCGCGCCGGACTACAACGACGACATCCTCAATGGCGTGGAAGAGGCCGGCAGCGGCTTCGATGGCGGCGGCGGCGGTGGCGATGGCGACGATGCCGAAACCGATGCCCTGTATGATGAGGCCGTGCAGTTCGTGCTGGAAAGCCGCCGCGCGTCCATCTCCGCAGTGCAGCGCAAGCTGAAGATCGGCTACAACCGCGCCGCGCGGATGATCGAGTCGATGGAAATGGCCGGCGTGGTCACCCCGATGAACAGCAACGGCTCGCGGGAAGTGATTGCCCCGGGCGGCCCGCGCGACTGATGAACACCTTGCCGGGCACCAACGGTGGCGCCCGGCCTTTTCAATGCTCAATGAGGATTCCCATGCGCGCGATTCGCATGCTGTTGGTTTCTGCCCTGACCCTGGGCTCGGTTACTGCTTATGCCGGTGAGCAAGACGTACAACGCCTGACCCAGCTGCTGGAAAAATCCCAGACCATCGAGGCCAACTTCTCGCAGCTGACCCTGGACGCAGGTGGCACCAGCCTGCAGGAAACGTCCGGCAAGATGACCGTGAAGCGCCCGGGCCTGTTCTACTGGCACACCAATGCGCCGCAGGAGCAGGTGGTGGTATCGGACGGCAAGAACGTCACCCTGTGGGACCCGGACCTGGAACAGGCGACCATCAAGAAGCTCGACCAGCGCCTGAACCAGACCCCGGCGCTGCTGCTGTCCGGTGACGTGTCGAAGATCAGCCAGAGCTTCGACATCACCTCCAAGGAGCAGGGCGACGTGATGGACTTCACCCTCAAGCCAAAAACCAAGGACACCTTGTTCGATTCGCTGCGCGTGTCGTTCCGCAAGGGCCTGATCAATGACATGCAGCTGATTGACAGTGTCGGCCAGCGCACCAACATCCTGTTCAATGGCGTCAAGGCCAACCAGGCAGTGCCGGACAGTCAGTTCAAGTTCGACATCCCTAAAGGCGCCGACGTCATCAAGGAGTAAACAGAGCTCACCATGGACCTGTTTCGAAGCGAACCCGTCGCCCAGCCACTGGCCGCCCGCCTGCGCCCGTCCAACCTGGACGAATACGTCGGCCAGGAGCACCTGCTGGCGCGTGGCAAACCGCTGCGCGAGGCGCTGGAGCAGGGTGCGCTGCACTCGATGATCTTCTGGGGCCCGCCTGGGGTGGGCAAGACCACCCTGGCGCGGTTGCTGGCGCAGTTCTGCGATGCCCACTTCGAGACGGTGTCGGCGGTGCTGGCCGGGGTCAAGGAGATCCGCCAGGCCGTCGAGGTGGCCAAGCAGCAGGCCGGCCAGTATGGCCGGCGCACCATCCTGTTCGTCGATGAAGTGCACCGCTTCAACAAGTCCCAGCAAGATGCCTTTCTGCCCTATGTGGAGGACGGCACGCTGCTGTTCATCGGTGCCACCACCGAGAACCCGTCGTTCGAGCTGAACAACGCCTTGCTGTCGCGGGCGCGGGTGTACGTGCTCAAGAGCCTCGACGAAGCGGCGCTGCGCAAGCTGGTCAATCGCGCGCTGACGGAAGAGCGCGGGCTGGGCAAGCGCAACCTGCGCGTCGGTGACGACGCTTTCAAAATGCTCATGGCCGCCGCCGATGGCGATGGCCGGCGCATGCTCAACTTCCTCGAGAATGCCTCGGACCTTGCCGAAGATGGCAGCGAGATCGACGTCGAGATGCTGCAAAGCCTGCTCGGCGACAGCCGCCGACGCTTCGACAAGGGCGGCGAGGCGTTCTACGACCAGATTTCCGCGCTGCACAAATCGGTGCGCGGCTCCAATCCCGATGGCGCCCTGTACTGGTTCGCGCGCATGCTCGACGGCGGCTGCGACCCGCTGTACATCGCCCGTCGCGTGGTGCGCATGGCCAGCGAGGACATCGGCAACGCCGACCCGCGCGCCCTGAGCCTATGCCTGGCGGCCTGGGACGTACAGGAGCGCCTGGGCAGCCCGGAAGGCGAACTGGCGGTGGCCCAGGCCATCACCTACATCGCCTGCGCGCCGAAGAGCAATGCGGTGTACGTGGGTTTCAAGACTGCGTTGCGCGAGGCGGCCGAACATGGCTCGCTGGAAGTGCCATTGCACCTGCGCAATGCCCCGACCAAGCTCATGAAGCAACTGGGCTACGGCGAAGAATACCGCTACGCCCACGACGAGCCCGATGCCTATGCCGCCGGCGAGGATTACTTTCCTGAGCAACTTGAGCCGCGCCAGTACTACCAGCCCGTGCCGCGCGGCCTGGAGCTGAAGATCGGCGAGAAGTTGCGCCATCTGGCCGAGCTTGACCGCAACAGCCCCCGCCAACGGAGAAAATCGTGATTGCACTGATCGCCGCGGTCAGCGCGGGAGGTATTACCGGGACCTTGTTGCGCTTTGCCACCGCCAATTGGGTCGCGGCCCACTGGCCACGGCACTTCTATCTCGGTACGCTGGCCGTCAACTTGGTAGGTTGCCTGCTGATCGGCCTGCTGTACGGCCTGTTTCTGCACAAGCCGCTGGCGCCGGTCGAACTGCGCGCCGGCTTGATCGTCGGCTTCCTTGGCGGCCTGACGACGTTTTCCTCCTTTTCGCTCGATACCGTGCGCCTGATGGAAAGTGGGCAAGTGCCCCTCGCCTTGGGCTATACCAGTATCAGCGTGGTGGGCGGGCTTCTGGCCACCTGGGCCGGCCTGTCCCTGACCCGATTCTGAACCAACACCTACACACATAACGAGAGAACGATATGCTCGATTCCAAACTGTTACGCGGCCAACTTCAGGAAGTGGCGGATCGCCTGGCCTCCCGTGGCTTCAGCCTGGATGTCGCGCGCATCGAATCACTGGAAGAGCGCCGCAAGGCAGTGCAGACCCGTACTGAACAGCTGCAGGCCGAGCGTAACGCCCGTTCCAAGTCGATCGGCCAGGCCAAGGCCAAAGGCGAAGATATCGCCCCGCTGATGGCTGACGTCGAGCGTATGGCCAATGAACTGGCTGCCGGCAAGGCTGAACTGGACGGTATCCAGGCCGAGCTGGATGGCATTCTGCTGACCATCCCCAACCTGCCGGACGCCAGCGTACCGGTCGGTGCCAGCGAAGACGACAACGTCGAAGTGCGCCGCTGGGGTACGCCAAAGGCCTTCGACTTCGAGATCAAGGACCACGTCGCCTTGGGCGAGGTCAGCGGTGGCCTGGACTTCGAAGCTGCCGCCAAGCTGTCCGGCGCGCGCTTCGCCGTGCTGCGTGGGCCGATCGCCCGCCTGCACCGCGCCCTGGCGCAGTTCATGATCAACTTGCACACCGGTGAGCACGGCTACGAGGAGCACTACACCCCGTACCTGGTGCAGGCCCCGGCCCTGCAGGGCACTGGCCAGCTGCCGAAGTTCGAGGAAGATCTGTTCAAGATCACCCGCGAAGGCGAAGCCGATTTCTACCTGATCCCGACTGCCGAAGTGTCGCTGACCAACCTGGTCGCCGAGCAGATCCTCGACGCCAAGCAGCTGCCGGTGAAGATGGTTGCCCACACTCCGTGCTTCCGCAGCGAAGCCGGTGCGTCGGGCCGTGACACCCGCGGCATGATCCGCCAGCACCAGTTCGACAAGGTCGAGATGGTCCAGGTGGTCGAGCCGTCCAAGTCGATGGAAGCCCTCGAAGGCCTTACCGCCAACGCCGAGCGCGTGCTGCAGCTGCTGGAGCTGCCGTACCGCGTGCTGGCCCTGTGCACCGGCGACATGGGCTTCGGTGCCGTGAAGACCTACGACCTCGAAGTGTGGGTGCCAAGCCAGGACAAGTACCGCGAAATCAGCTCCTGCTCCAACTGCGGTGACTTCCAGGCGCGCCGCATGCAGGCCCGCTGGCGCAACCCGGAAACCGGCAAGCCAGAACTCGTGCACACCCTAAACGGCTCCGGCCTGGCGGTGGGTCGCACCCTGGTGGCCGTGCTGGAAAACTACCAGCAGGCCGACGGTTCGATCCGCGTACCGGACGTGCTGAAGCCGTACATGGGCGGCGTCGAGGTCATTCGCTAAATGGATTACCTGCCGCTGTTCCACAAGCTGCAGGGCGGCCGAGTACTGGTCGTCGGCGGCGGTGAGATCGCCCTGCGCAAGGCGCGCCTGCTGGCTGATGCCGGCGCCGTGCTGCGCGTGGTGGCGCCGGACATCGACGGCCAGCTGGCCGCGTTGGCCCGGGAAGGTGGCGGTGAGGTGCTGGTGCGTGGCTATCAGGCGGCCGACCTGGTCGGCTGCCGACTGGTGATCGCGGCCACCGACGACCCTGGGCTCAACGCCCAGGTGTCGGCCGATGCGCAGGCGCTGAGCCTGCCGGTCAACGTGGTGGATGCACCGGCCCTGTGCACGGTGATCTTCCCGGCGATCGTCGACCGCTCGCCGTTGGTGATCGCGGTGTCCAGTGGCGGTGATGCCCCGGTGCTGGCGCGGTTGATCCGCGCCAAGCTGGAGGCCTGGATTCCGTCGGCCTATGGCGAGCTGGCCGGGCTGGCTGCGCGCTTCCGGCACAAGGTCAAGTCCTTGTACCCGGACGTCAATCAGCGCCGTGGCTTCTGGGAAACCGTGTTCCAGGGCCCGATTGCCGAGCGCCAGTTGGCTGGCCAGGGTGCCGAGGCCGAGCGCCTGTTGCAGGCGATGGTCGACGGTGCACCGGTGCAGCAGGGCGGTGAGGTGTATCTGGTGGGCGCAGGGCCGGGCGATCCGGACTTGCTGACCTTTCGCGCCTTGCGCCTGATGCAGCAGGCTGACGTAGTGCTGTACGACCGCCTGGTGGCTCCGGCCATCATCGAGATGTGCCGGCGTGATGCCGAGCGCATCTACGTTGGCAAGCGCCGCGCCGACCATGCGGTGCCACAGGACCAGATCAACCGCCTGCTGGTCGACCTCGCCCAGCAGGGCAAGCGTGTGTTGCGCCTCAAAGGCGGCGACCCGTTCATCTTCGGCCGGGGTGGCGAAGAGATCGAACAGCTGGCCGAGCAGGGCATTCCGTTCCAGGTGGTGCCGGGGATTACTGCAGCCAGTGGATGTTCCGCCTATGGCGGCATTCCGCTGACTCATCGTGACTATGCCCAGTCAGTGCGCTTCGTCACCGGTCACCTCAAGGATGGCACCAGCAATCTGCCTTGGCATGACCTGGTGGCGCCGGCCCAGACCCTGGTGTTCTACATGGGACTGGTGGGCTTGCCGACCATCTGTGCCGAACTGATTCGCCATGGGCGGGCGGCCAGTACGCCGGCGGCCTTGGTGCAGCAGGGGACTACGCGCAATCAGCGGGTGTTCACCGGCACCCTGGCAGACTTGCCGGAGCTGGTGGCCCAGCATGAAGTGCATGCGCCGACCCTGGTGATTGTCGGGGAAGTGGTGCAGCTACGCGACAAGCTTGCCTGGTTTGAAGGTTCGCAAAACAGTTGAAATCGTTGGGGCTGCAAAGCAGCCCCAACTATATTAAGCCTGGTAGATCCCTTTCCCCGCCAACCGCTCCCGATCATGGGGCTGGTTGAAGTCCTGCAGCGGCCCCTTGGGCACGATGCCGTTCGGGTTGATGGTCTTGTGGCTCATGTAATAGTGCTTCTGGATATGCTCCATATCCACCGTGCCTGCCACGCCCGGCCATTGATACAGCTCACGCAGCCAGTTGGACAGGTTGTGGTAGTCGCTCAGGCGGCGCAGGTTGCACTTGAAGTGCCCGTGGTACACCGCATCGAAGCGCACCAGGGTGGTGAACAGGCGCACATCGGCCTCGGTCAGGTACTCACCCGCCAGGTAGCGATTGCGACCCAGCAACTCTTCCAGATGATCCAGCTCGTTGAACACCTCATCGAAGGCAGCCTCGTAGGCGTCCTGGGTGGTGGCGAAGCCTGCGCGGTACACGCCGTTGTTCACCGCCGGGTAGATACGTTCGTTCAGCGCCTCGATGGACGGGCGCAGCGGCTCGGGGTACAGGTCCAGCGTATTGCCGGTCAGCTCGTTGAACGCGCTGTTGAAGATGCGGATGATCTCAGAAGACTCGTTGTTGACGATGCGCTTCTCTTTCTTGTCCCACAGCACAGGCACGGTCACGCGGCCCGTGTAGTGCGGGTCGTCCTGGGTGTAGCGCTGGTGCAGGTACTGCAGGGCGTCGAGGTGGTCGCCGCTGGAGCCTTGCTGCTGGTCGAAGGTCCAGCCATGGTCCTGCATCAGCCAGCTGACAACCGATACGTCGATCAGCGGCTCGAGGCCTTTGAGGGCTCGGAAGATCAGGGTGCGGTGGGCCCACGGGCAGGCCAGCGAGACGTAGAGGTGGTAGCGGCCGGCTTCCGGGGCGGGCAGCTGATTGCGGCGCTGGGCGTTTTCGCGTTTGAAGGTGCCGTCCTTGCCGTTTTCATACCACTGGTCGTGCCAGCGACCGTCGATTAAAAGGCCCATGGTGAGCTCCTCGGAAACAAAGTTGTCTGTCGTTGGAGCCCAGTCTAGGGGAAATCGTTCGAACAACTAGCGCAAAGGATGCACCCTTATTATCTAGTTATTCGATTGGTTTCGTGCGGCCCAGAAGCCACGCGCGGTGGCAAAAGCCTGCTCGCGATCCTGGCCCAGGCCACGTAGCGCCAGGGCCATGGTCGCCACCACGGCCATTTCACCGTAGCTGTCCTCGGCCTCGCCGCGCCATACCGCCAGCAACTGCTCGGGCTCCAGGCTCGGCGGTTTGACGTGGCGACGTTCGCTCAGCGCCGGCCACTCCTCATCCCAGGCTTCGCCTGCGCTGGCGCCGTAAAGGTGGCTGATGACATCGGGATTGACCTCGATCTCGCCACCATCGCCCTTGATCACCACGGCATGGTCGCCGAGCAGGCGGCTGGCTTCGCGGTGCACCGCCTGGTAGCCGGGGTGGAAGATGCTCTGCAGGCCGCAGCGTGCGCCCAGCGGATTCAGCACCCGCGCCAGGGAATGGATGGGTGAGCGCAGGCCGAGGGTGTTGCGCAGGTCGATCATCCGCTGCAGCTGTGGCGCCCAGTCGTACAGCGGGGCGAACGCCAGATGCTGTTGGTCGAGGGCCTGGCTGACAGACGCCCAGTCACGGCACAGCGGAATGTCCAGCAGCGCCAACAGCTGTTCGGTGTACATGCGCCCGGCGGTGTGTGCGCCGCCGCCGTGCATGAGGATACGCACCCCATTGGCGGCCAGACACTTGGCGCTGAGCAGGTACCAGGGCAGGTGGCGCTTCTTGCCGGCATAGCTCGGCCAGTCGATGTCCACCGCGATGCACGGCGCCTGCAGGTGGGCACGCAGGGCTTCGGTGAAACCGGCGAGCTCCTCGGCGCTCTCTTCCTTGTGGCGCATCAGCATCAGGAAGGCGCCCAGCTGGGCGTCCTCGACCTTGTCTTCGAGCAGCAAGGCCATGGCCGCACGGGCTTCTTCGCGGGTCAGGCCGCGGGCACCGCGTTTGCCTTTACCAATGATGCGGATGTATTCGGCGAACGGGTGCTCGGCCGGAGTTTCCAGGGTCAGCGGGCGGGCGTCAGTCATATGCAATTGGTCGGCTTGGGCAGGCCCGCCAGCTTGGCGGCGAGTTTGGCGGGGGTGCCGTTGAACAGGCGGTTGAGGTGCGGGCTGTTGCCCTTTTCCGTGCCCAGCTTGAGCGCGGTGTACTTGATCAGCGGGCGGGTGGCCGGCGACAGCTGGTACTCGTCGTAGAACTGGCGCAGCAGTTCGAGGATTTCCCAGTGGTCGGCGGTCAGGGCGATGCTTTCGCGCTCGGCCAGGGCCTCGGCGACCGGGTGCGACCAGTCTTGCAGGTCGACCAGAAAGCCGTCCTTGTCCAGGGCAATGGCGCGCTCGCCAACGGTCAGCGTATTCATAACCAGCTGTTGACCTTGTCGTAGTGCAGCGACAGCTCGACGAAGGCCTGGTAGTCCACGGCCTTGGCCAGCTCGCTGCTGACGGCGCGTGCCTGCAGGTCTTCGTCGAGGGCGAACAGGCGCTGTGCCAGGTTCGCAGCCTGCAACTGGCGCTGGGTGTCACTGCCCTCGCGCAGAGCATAGACCGCATCGCCGCACAGCAGTACGGCGTCTTCAGCACCGAGCAGGCGCAGGCAGCTGTTCAGGCGTTCGTCACCGAACGGAGAGTGGGATAACACGTGCAGGGTTGGCATCAGAGCGTCACCACTTGGTCGAATCGGGCAATCAGGGCTTTCAGGGCGTTATCGTCCAGCACTTCCACCGGCAGCTCCAGGCCATTGGCAGCCAAGCCACGGCGGGCCAGGCTGTGCTGGCAGGCAAACAGCTCCTCGACCCCGAACATCGGCAGCGCCTGCAGGTTGGCGGCGAGGTTTTTCTGCTGCACGGCGGTCGGTTGCTGGCCGGGCGCCAGCTGGAACACGCCGTCATCGAGGAACAGCATGGCCAGCGGCAAGTCGAAGGCGCCGCCAGCCAGGGCGATGTCCAGCGCTTCGCGGGCGGACGGGCCGTTCCACGGCGCCTGGCGGCTGATGATCAACATGGATTTGGCCATTTCAGTCGCCTCCGAAGCAGACCAGGCGGTCGGCAGTTTGCGCCGCTTCATGCAGCTGGCCCAGGCCAGACAGCTCCCACGGCTTGGGCAGGTTCACCGCCGGGCGCTGGTAGCGGCTGGCTTCGGCTTCATCGAGCACGCCACGGCGCAGGGCCGCGGCGATGCACACCACCGCGTCGAGCCGGTTGATGTCGACGAGGGCCCGCCACTGAGCGGCGATGTCCTGTTCATCCTGGGGCGCGACCACGTTGGCCGAGGCGCTGTGCACCCCGTCCTGGTAGAAGAACAGCCGGGCAATCTCATGCCCGCCAGCCAGCACCGCCTCGGCGAAGCGCAAGGCGCGGCGCGAGGAGGGTGCATGGGCCGGGGAAAAAACCGCGATAGCGAATTTCATGGACAACTCGTGCAAAGGAATGCCGCCATGATAAAGCAAAAAAGCCCGCGCAAGTGGGCGCGGGCTTTGTCGGCAGGGCAGGCGCGGATCAGGCGTTTTCCTTGCTCTCTGGCAGGAACCAGTTCAGCACCAGGGCACAGATACCACCGGTAGCCACACCCGACTCCAGCACATTGCGCATCGCCGCCGGCATGTGCGCCAGGAACTCTGGTACCTGCGCCACACCCAGGCCCAACGCCAGCGACACGGCGATGATCAGCAGGGCACGGCGGTCCAGGCGAGTGCTGGCCAGAATATTGATACCCGACGCGGCAACCGCACCGAACATCACCATGGCCGCGCCACCCAGCACCGGCTCAGGCACTGCCTGAATCACACCGGCCACGCTCGGGAACAGACCCAACAGCACCAGCATCACGGCAATCCAGATACCGATATGGCGGCTAGCAATGCCGGTCAGCTGAATCACGCCATTGTTCTGGGCAAAGATCGAGCTGGGGAAGGTGTTGAACAGGCCGGCCAGCAGTGAGTTGGCACCGTTAACCAGCACGCCGCCTTTGATGCGCGACATCCACAGCGGGCCTTCGACCGGCTGGCGTGAAACCTTGCTGGTGGCGGTGACGTCACCGATGGCTTCCAGCGAAGTCACCAGGTAGATCACCAGCATCGGAATGAACAGCGCCCAGGAGAAGCCCAGGCCGAAGTGCAGTGGCGTCGGCACCTGGAACAGCGCTGCCTCGTGCATACCGGTGAAGTCCAAGCGGCCGAGGTAGCCAGCTAGGGCATAGCCAACGGCCAGGGCGATGACGATGGCGCAGCTGCGCATCCACACCACCGGGATGCGGTTGAGGATCACGATCACCGCCAGCACAGCGCCGGACAGCATCAGGTTTTCGCCGTTGGCGAAGGTGCCATTGGCCATGGCGCCGAAGCCGCCACCCATGCTGATCAGGCCGACCTTGATCAGGGTCAGGCCGATCATCAGCACGACGATGCCGGTCACCAGCGGGGTGATCAGGCGTTTGACGAACGGCAGGATGCGCGACACGCCCATCTCGACGAACGAGCCAGCAATCACCACACCGAAGATCGCCGCCATCACGCTTTCCACCGGTGTGCCCTGCTTGACCATCAGCGCGCCACCAGCAATCAGCGGCCCGACGAAGTTGAAGCTGGTGCCTTGCACGATCAGCAGCCCGGCGCCAAACGGGCCGAAGCGCTTGCACTGGACGAAGGTGGCGATACCGGAGATCACCAGCGACATGGAGACGATGAGGTTGGTATCGCGAGCCGAAACGCCCAGCGCCTGGCAGATCAGCAGGCCAGGGGTAACGATCGGTACGATGATTGCCAGCAGATGCTGCAGGGCTGCCAGCAGGCCGATCAACAGCCGTGGCTTGTCCTCGAGGCCAAGTACCAGTTCGTTGACAGGCGCTTGCGCGCCTGGGCTGTGTTCGTGTGAGCTCATCGGTGACGCTGCCCCGGTTGAAAAAAGGAGCGCATTCTACGGGCAGAAGAGCGATTGCGGTAGGGGAACGCACGATGGCGGCATGATCGGCGACCATTTGCATGGTTTTCTGACTTTTAAGTCAGTGTTTGGGTATGTTTCTCTGCAAGGCACCGTTACCCCAATCGTGCACAAGGCGCGGTCCCTGTGGGAACGGGTTTACCCGCGAACACCGGCGAAGCCGGTGCCATTCACCGAGCTGGGGTTTCCGTGGAAACCCTCTCCCATAAGCGTAAGCCGCACAATCAACACGCACAAAAAAGCCCGCCGAAGCGGGCTTTCCCAATCAGCAATCAATCAGTCATCACGACCCATGATGCCGAACAGCTGCAGCAGGCTGATAAACAGGTTGTAGATCGAAACATACAGGCTGATGGTCGCCATGATGTAGTTCCGCTCACCCCCATGAATGATCGCGCTGGTTTGGAACAGAATGCAGACCGACGAGAACAGCACGAAGCCAGCGCTGATCGCCAGCTGCAGGCCGCTGATCTGGAAGAAGAAGCTCGCAACCACCGCACCCAGCAGCACAAAGAAGCCAGCCGTGATGAAGCCGCTGAGGAAGCTCATGTCCTTACGGGTAATCAGCACATAAGCCGACAGACCACCAAACACCAGCGCCGTCATGGCAAACGCCGAGCTGACCACTTCAGCGCCACCGGCCATGCCCAGGTAACGGTTGAGGATCGGGCCGAGGATAAAGCCCATGAAGCCGGTGAGGGCGAAGGTGGACACCAGGCCCCAGACCGAATCACGCAGTTTGTTGGTCAGGAAGAACAAACCGTAGAAACCGATCAGCACGACGAACACGTTCGGGTAACCGACACGCATCTGCTGGGCGACGAAGGCCATGACACCGCTGAAAGCGAGGGTGAGTGCCAGCAGGCTGTACGTGTTGCGCAGGACCTTGCTGACCTCCTGCTGCTCGGCTTGCTGGCCGTGGTGTACGGCATAATCCTGTTCGCGCATGGCGACACTCCTTATGGATCCGTGGTTTTGGACGTTCAGATGCAAGCAGTCTAACAGACGCTCCGCAACCCGCGACACAGAGAGTTTGACAGCGTGTTTCATTACGGTATTATGGCGGCCGCAAAACGAGCTGGAAGCGTGGCCGAGTGGTTTAAGGCAACGGTCTTGAAAACCGTCGATGGGCAACTATCCTAGAGTTCGAATCTCTACGCTTCCGCCATATTCAAAGCCCTGATTACTCAGGGCTTTTTGCGTTTTTGGGGGCATAGAAAAACGATCCGTGGGAACACCCTCGGGAATGGTTTATTTCGGAAGCGCTTCCGATACTTTCCTACTTGGTCGGTTTCGCCAGCGCTCCAACTCGGCGATCTACCCGCTCGGTAATGTCGCCCTTGGTGCGGTATAGAGGTTGCGGATGACCGTGGCCTGTTCAAATGGTTGCTGGCCAGTTTTCTAATGGGCAAGCGCATCCGCTCAACCGTAGCCGTGAAGGCGTACCGAATCCTTGTCCATGAGCAGGGGCTGGGTACGCCGCAGAAGCTTGTCCAAACCTCTCATGCGGCACTTGTCCGGCTACTCGGACAGGCCGGGTACCAGTTTGTTAATCAGCGAGGCCATATCGGCGATCCCTCACGGTTTGGGCAGGAATGCCGCCCTCTCGGGAAGTGTGATTGCGTGTCCTGACAAGTGAAGCGCCTCGTCAGCATTTGCCGTGGAGGTAATGGTTACCGCGTAAAGTACGAGAGACGCTCTGCGGTGAGTTCTCTGAATAACTCGTCGTCTTCTATGATCAAAAAATGGTTATCGTCATGCGTCGTTGGCTCGCTTCGCGTATGCGTCAGTGTGTCTCGACCATACGACGTTGCTCCGAAGCGCTGAGTGGGGCGCCAAACGTCGCTCGGGATTAGCGGCTATCTTAGGAGGGCGACAAGCGAACCGCCTTCACGCTCTGTGACGGTTTCCGGGGCGTATATCGTCAATCTGAAGGGAAGACCATGCAGCAGCTACCAGCTGACGAAACTATCCGGGCCGCCTTGAAGAAGACACATGCGCGCCTGCACCGCCAACATGAACTGGTGGTGGATTTCGGCGTCATGTCCTTGAAAGTGACTGATCTGGACGTGTTGTTGACCCATGCCTGTGAAGTCGTCGCTGAAGGGATGAGCACTCGCTTCGCCAAGGTGCTCCAGCCGGCAGAGGAGGGGGAAGGTTTCATCTTGTCACACGGCGTGGGCTGGGACGCTTCTGACATCGGTCAGGCTACCGTGGGTGCTGATGAAGCAAGCCCGGCAGGCTATGCATTGGCTACCTATAGGCCAGTGCTCTCGAATCATCTCGGCATGGAGAACCGCTTTCGAACACCGGCGTTGCTGAAGAAATACGGAATCGAGCGAGCTATTAACGTCCCGATCCGGGGCGTGCTTAGCCCCTTTGGTGTTCTTGAAGCCGATAGCAGTGACGGGGACGATTTTGTAGAAAGCGATCTCGTATTTCTGGAGGGTATCTCGAACGTCATTTCCATGGCCTTGGAACGAATATCTGCGGGAGCAGATATCCCTCTTCCCGATCCGTATTCGGAAACACTTCTGAACGCGAGTCCCGATTGGGTGGAGATCCTGAACTCTAGCGGCGAGATTGAGTTCATGAACGAAGCGGGGCTACTCTTCCTGGCTACCCAGTTGGCGGATGTGAAAGGCCGGCGGTGGTATGACTTGTGGCCCGAGGCGTCTCGCGCACTGGTATGCGAGGCCATGCAGAAAGTAAGCGGTGGCGAAACCGCTCGATTCGAGGCTTATCATCCCGTCTCTGCAGATGATCCAAAATGGTGGGACGTGACGGTGGCGCCCATCCTCGGGGCGGACGGCAAGGTCGAGCGAATGATTGCAGTATCGCGAGATATCACTGTACGTCATCAGTATGAGGCTCAGTTGCTGTCGCTCATCGAGGCTCAGAATAGCAAGCAAAACCGAAGCGACCTCTATCTCGAAGAGATCCACCATCGCGTCAAAAACAGCCTTCACCTGGTAAACACGCTGCTGTTGCTGCAGGCCAATCTCACGCCTGATGCAGCGGTCAAACTGCAACTTGAAACCGCCGCAGGCCGAGTGGTAACCATTGCAACGGTTCATGAGCGGCTGTATCAAGCTGCCGAAGACCAGGAACTCCGTGCTCGTGATTACCTTGATGCTCTACTAGGGGATCTGGGCAGGGCCTTGGCCGACCGAATAATTGTACTGGAGGCTGACGATTTCGTTTTACCTCCAGAAAGAATGGCGCCATTGGGATTGGTGATTTCTGAATTGATCACCAATGCCCTCAAGTACGGAAAAGGCGCCATCGAGGTGAACGTCAAGCATGCCGGCGACCATGCCCTGCTCACCGTCAGGGATGAGGGCGACGGATTCCCTGATAATTACCCTAGGCCTACGGGCACGGGCCTAGGGATGCGCCTGGTCAAAAGTTATTCCGGTTACGGCAGCGCTGCTGTAGAGGTGGATCGCACAGATCGTAAAAGCTGCATCCATGTCCGCTTCAAGCTGTAGACCCAGCTGTCCACGGTGCTCCTATCCATGCCGCCAGGAGTCCGCGGAGCTTGCGAGCTAAACCACGTCTGCTGCCCCGCCCAGTTCAGCCATCGCTGGTTGTGATAGCTGGTCAAAAATCATTTCTTGGAGCTTGGTTACCGGCCAGGGCTTAGGTAAAAACAGCGCATTGCCAGGGAGAACTCGACCCACGAAGTCGTAGTAGCCACTTATCACGATGAGGCGAATCTCAGGATTCAGCTGGCTGGCGAACCAGGCGAGGTCTATTCCATTCAGCAAGCCCGGCGTTTGCACGTCCGTGAGCAGTAACGCCCAGTCTTGTTTCATTAACTCCAGCTTACCGGCATCAGCGGTAGCCACCGCTGTGACGACGGCCCCCCAATCTTCCAGATAGAGAGTCAAGAGCTCTCGAATCAAGGGTTCATCTTCAACGATGAGGACGGCAGGACGGTTTTTTTTCGCGACGGGCTGCAGCTCAGTCATTACTCATACTCAGGAAGGCGGCTGCTGGAAGGGAGAGACATCCAAGTCTATCTGCTGATTTTCAGCGAGACGTAGCAGTGCGCCATCACTACGACATCGCGGTTACTCAAAAAATTCAGTTCGCTTCGTAGGTGCACTAAAGGTAAACCCAGCTACATGAAGGGTAGATTAACGGTTGCGTAGAGTATCTAAAGCTGGAGACCAGGTCGCATGGCCGCATCGGGTGCAAGAGACTGAGTCCTGCGCCTCGTGGTAAGACGGGAATCCGCAGTTCACGCAGCAGTACAGGCCCGCAGTCGGTGGCGATGCAAACTCTGACCGGTGTTCTTCAGGGAGCACCGATAGGCCAGGGCGAGTGTCTTCAGCATCGTAGAAGTAAACGCTGAGATCCCCATCGGTTTCCAATAGGCCGAGACGTACCTGACCCAGGTGTTCCACACCTTGCTGACGAAGCTCCATAAACAGCTCATTGGAAGAAATGTTCAGTTTGCGCAGAGAATGGATTTCGTACATCCCATCCTTCACCACCGTGATGGGTAGGCCATCGATCCAAGCCTCGCAGGTTTTGCTTCGTCTCATGACATAGATGGTGCCCCGATAAAGCAGCAGTAATGTGAGGAAAACGAGCGCGACCGGGAGCAGGGGCACATCTTCGTAAAAAGTTACATCGCCTGCTGCAGAACCTAAGGTGAGGATGACTACGAGCTCGAAGCGCGAGAGCTGCTTGATGCCACGTCGACCACTGAACTTCAAGAAGAAGAACACGGCCAGGAATGCTGCAGAAACCCGCAAGGCAACCTCGAGAAGGAAGGTCATCGGAAACTCGCCTATCAGCATCCGTTGCAGATCGAACGTGACCATGCTCTATTCCATTTTTTCGTTATTGATCGAGCGGCGAGCAGGCCGCTTCCATGGCGCTTGCTAGTTCTTTTAGAGAGCCTCAAGACCAGAGAGATTCAATTTCGGTCGCGATTGGCCACGACGCAGTGGACTGAACGCCTGGCAGTTGACCTCCCCAGCCATCCCTTGGCTAACGATTAGATTCAGTGAAATTCCCGTTGCCTCTGCAGCTCTTTGTGCAACCAGATGCCTGCCGGTTCCGTACCCTCTGAGCATCGCACCTCATAGGCCCGGCCACTCATACTGCTTTTAGTCGCAGCAAGGTCAATGAAGTCTTCCGCGCTTTTCACCTTGTCCTTGCTTTCGAGATAATTGAGCTTCTGCTCCAGGTGCGCTCGGGCTCGGGGACCAGAGTATTCGGCGCCGTTCCGAATAAATGTGCAGTCACTCTTCTCTATAAACTCTAGCAATCCCCTTATTTCATTAGCGGCTTCAGGTAGGGCTACTACCCGCGTGTCAACGATGATTGCGATGACGCAAACACTCGCCGCCATCATCAGTTGGCTTATAAACCGCCTGGGGCCTCTCCTCCACATCCGCATGATTTTGTCCTTCCCACGCTATAGCATCTTTTCAAGCCCTATCGCGCTGCTGAGCCAGGAATTGAAGCGCCGCCACCAGCCCCCCGGTTCTGTGGTCAACGTGCGTTGTTGGCCATTGTCTTCGGTGACCCAGACCAGCTGTTTATCCTCCAGCCTTGCCTGGTAACTCAGAGCAGGAGCCATGCCCTCCAGCGCCAGTTCGCGCACCCGTCCGGCGAGCTGCGGATCATCAACCAAGACACCGACCTCGGTGTTCCACAGCAAAGAGCGCGAATCGAAATTGAACGAACCGACAAACGCTTTCTGCTGGTCGAAAACCATCGCCTTGGTATGCAAGCTGGAGTCGGAGCTGCTGGAGGGGCTGCTAGAGGACCCCTTGCGAGAGAAACGCGGCCTGGTATCGCTGTCACTACGATCACCGGCTTGACGACGTAACTCGAACAAGTGCACGCCATGCTCGAGCAGGGTCTTGCGATAGGGCGCGTAAGCACCGTGCGAGGCCGGTACGTCGGTGGCCTCAAGAGAGTTGGTCAGCAAGCTGATTGACACGCCGGCGTCGGCTCGACGGGTCAAATACACCACTCCCGGATGGCCTGGCACCATGTAGGCCGATACCAGGATTAGCTCCTTGTTGACCCCGTTGAGCTCGGGTGCCAACTGGGTGGCCAACAGCAAATGCGCAGCGGGTTCACCACTCGCCAATACCTTGCTCGGCGCATCCCACATCGCTTTATTCCAGGCCCAGATCAACTCCCTGCGCCAATTGTTGAGGCGTGGCTGGGTGGCGTACTTCATTAGCTGTTGATAAAGCCCATGGTTTTGTTTCCGTGTTTCTTCCAGGGATTCGTCCAGTCGAGCGCGAAGCTCTTTCAGATTTCTGCTCGTCGGCTTGAACGCTATAAACTGCTCGATGGGCTTGCTGAGGACACTGTTCCAGTACTCGTCAAAACTGTGCCCCAACTGTTCTGCGACCGGGCCGACACTGAGCATGTCAATGTCAGTAAAATTTCTGTTGGGCTCTGCATCGAAATACTCATCCCCCAGGTTGCGCCCTCCGACGATGGCGACACAATTGTCCACCACCCACAATTTGTTATGCATACGCCGGTGTTGCTGAGAGAGGTTGAAAAGCCGGCCCATTGTGCGTGTCACGACGGTACTGCGGCCCAAATGGAGAGGATTGAACACTCGGATCTGTATATGCGGATGTATCGCCAGTGTCGCGATTGTCTCTTCTAGATCATCGCTGGTGGTGTCATCGAGTAAAATCCTGACGCGCACGCCACGGTCGGCTGCGGCGAGCAATTCGCTCAGCAGTATCCGAGTACTAATACCGTCGTGGACGATGTAGTACTGCAGGTCAATGCTGCTTTGAGCATTGCGAATCAGTTCCGCGCGGGCGGCGAAAGCCTCGGTACTCTCCGGGAATAGGCGAAAGCCCGATTGACCTTGATGGGGGGCAACCTGGGCCTGGATAGATCGGCCAAATGCCGAATCGTTCGCAGGCAAGGCGTGACTGGGTTCGTGAGGTATATTGGGTGTTGTACAGCCATCCAGGAAAAGCGTGAGAAACAGAAAGGCGATGTGCAGCTTTTTGATGCTCACGGAGCGCACCCCGACGATGGTGATGAGGGTTTCGGATCCCGAAGAATGGCCATTCCCTTACCACCAGCATTGGGCCTGAAAGAACGTCTGCAATGCATCTTCGATCTGCGGTGTTGCTCTGAAGCGTAGTTCATCCCCAGCGGTTGAGACCTTGGGCCTCTGCAAAATAGAGGACGCCGATCGCGCTAGACTAAAGGCCCCGTCCGGCCCCCGCCAACAGGATTGATATGAAGAAGTACCTCACCCTAGCAACCGCAATGCTGGCTCCGCTGTTGCTCTGCGCCTGCTCCACAACAGGCACCGCAACCCCACCCAGCGAAACGACCATCACAACGTCTAAATACCTGAAGAGCGACCTCTACGGCGTCTGGTACTCCAACGCCGATGACGGCACCTCCCAGGCACTGTCGCTGTTACTCCTCAAGGCAGACGGCTCCGCCACCGACTTCCTGATTCTCAGCGAAAAAAACGCAATGCAGAAAATCGTGCAGCAGTCGTCCTGGACATACGACCCTGAACGTAACGTGTTCGAACAGACCGTCAGCGAAGTATCCATCCAGAAGGGCAAAGCGCCCGCAGAAGTCACCCATCCCCACGAAGTCATCCGGGCATCGGTCGAGTTGGTCAAGCTGGACAACAAAGTCATGGGCATCAAATTCAAACGGGAAGATGGCGAAGTCACCGGCTACCTCAAAGGCAGCCCCGCCATGCTCGAAAAGCTCAAGCGCATCCAATAGGCGCTCCCTGGGTAGAGGGGGCGGCCACCCTGCACCGGCATTCACGCATGCAAAAGGACGAGCACTTTGAATACCCGCAATCCCTTCATCAGCGTGCTGATTTTCCCGATCGCACCCATCTCGGCGATTTTCCTGACCCACTTCCTGTGCAGCGAGCTCTGGCGTGCAAGCTATTACGTGCCAGGTGAGGATGGCGGCGAAGCGGAACCGGCGATGGCCCTTATCGGTATTCCGTTCCTGCTGATCGCAGCAGTGGGACCGCTTGCGCAGCTGAGGCTTCAGCGCAGGCGGGCGCCGACAATCCCGTTGCGTAGATTGCCAGCGCTGTGCGTCATCACTTCCATCACGGTGCCGAAGACGAACGACGCGGGCAGCACCTTGCGCAGGGCTCAGTCTTCTCCCAGTTCCCGCATGACCGCGTACAGTGCCGACTTGGCCTCGAAGCCGACGCCGGGGATGTCCGGCAGCCCGACATAGCCGTTTTCCACGCGGATGCCGTCGGCGAATCCGCCAAAAGGCTGGAACACATCGGGGTAGGACTCGTTGCCACCCAGGTGCAGGCCGGCGGCGATGTTCAGTGACATCTGGTGGCCGCCATGGGGCACGACGCGGCGGGAGGACCAGCCCAGCTCTTCCATGACCTTCAAGGTGCGCATGTACTCGACCAGGCCGTACGACAGGGCGCAGTCGAACTGCACGTAGTCGCGATCGGCGCGCATGCCGCCGTGGCGCAGCAGGTTGCGGGCGTCCTGGTGCGAGAACAGGTTTTCGCCGGTGGCCATGGGCAGGTCGTAGTGGTTCGCCAGCTCGGCCTGCAGGGCATAGTCCAGCGGGTCGCCCGCTTCTTCGTACCAGAACAGATTGTAGGGCTTGAGAGCTTCGGCGTAGGCGATCGCGGTTTTCTGGTCGAAGCGGCCATTGGCGTCGACGGCCAGGCGGCGGCCATCGCCGACCACCTTGATCACCGCTTCGATGCGGCGGATGTCATCGGCCAGCGGCGCTGCGCCGATCTTCATCTTGACCACGTCATAGCCACGGTCGAGATAGCCGCGCATCTCGTCCTGCAGTTTGCTGTCGTCCTTGCCGGGGTAGTAGTAACCGCCGGCGGCGTAGACCCAGACCTTGTCGTCGGCCTTGCCACCGCGATAGCGGTCGGCCAGCAGGCGATACAGCGGTTTGCCCTCGATTTTGGCGACGGCATCCCACACCGCCATGTCGAGGGTGCCCACCGCCACCGAGCGCTCGCCGTGGCCACCTGGCTTTTCGTTGGTCATCAGGGTTTTCCAGAGGGCGAACGGGTCAAGGTTGTCGTGCGCTTTGTCGATCAGCGATTCTGGGTCGGCTTCGGTGATGCGCGCCAGGAAACGATCACGCATCAGTGCGCCTTGGCCGTAGCGACCGTTGGAGTTGAAGCCGTAGCCGATCACCGGCTTGCCATCACGGATCACATCGGTGACCACGGCGACGACAGAGCAGGTCATCTTGGAGAAATCGATGTAAGCGTTGGCGATGGGCGAGGCAATGGAAACGGTCTTTTCGCGGATGTCGACGATACGCATGGTGCGCTCCTCTTGTTGTAGGAGGCTTCACGGTAGGCTTGGCGAGCACCTGCGCCCAATGCTATTAATCCAACACCCCATGCTGAAACGGCATTGCCCATGGAACTCGTCTGGCTAGAGGATTTCATCGCGTTGGCTGAGAACGGTAGCTTCGTTCGTGCGGCTGACGCGCGTCACATCACCCAACCGGCGTTCAGCCGCAGGGTCCGCGCACTGGAAAGCTGGATGGGGGTGGAGCTGTTCATCCGCACACCGCAAGGCGCGACGCTGACGGAGGCGGGCAAGCTGATCCTGCCCAGTGTGCTGGACGAGGTGGGCAGGCTTTATCGAATCCGTTCCGAGGCCCAGGAAGTGGCCGGCAAGGCTGCCAAGGTGCTGCAGTTCGCCGCGACGCACTCCTTGTCGTTTACCTTTTTCCCGCGGTGGATCCGATGTGCCGGCCGGGAGGCGCCCATCGAGGCGGTGCGGCTGCATTCCGACAGCATGGCCAGCTGTGAGCAGATGCTCATGCACGGGCAGGTGCAGTTCCTGCTGTGCCACGGCCACCCTGAGGTGCCGGCCCTGTTCCCGGCGGATCAGTACATCAGCAAGAAAGTCGGCGACGATATCCTCATTCCCCTGGCCAGCCCGGCCGCGAGCTTCGACCCCGGGCAAGCGGCCATTCCATACCTGGCCTATACCGATCAGTCGGGGTTGGGGCGTATCGTCAACCATCGTTTGCGCGGCAAGCACGAGGGCCTGCAGCTGCAGCCGGCATTCAGCAGCCACCTCGCCGCCGTGCTGATGTCGATGGCGCTCGAGGGCAAAGGGGTGGCCTGGCTACCGAGAAGCCTGACCGAGCAAGAAGTGGTGGATGGCCGGCTGACCCGAGTGCTGGATAGCAGCTGGGACATTGCGCTGGATATCAACCTGACCCGTCCGCTGGCGCCGATCAATCAGTTTGCCGAGGCGTTCTGGCGGCAGTTGCCGTGAAAGATCTTCAGCGCTGGGCTTTCTGCCGCGGCGCGCGTTGGATGCGGTTGACCGCGATCTGCACGCAAGCGGCCACCGCGCACAGCAAGCCGATCTTCCAGCTGCCCTCGAGCGCAAAATGTTCGGCGATCTTGCCGGCGATGATTACGCTCACGAAGATGGCGACAGGCAGGATCAGTTTGTTCATCGGGGCTTCCAGGGGGCAGAGAAAGGCGCAAGTCTACCAATAAGCGCTTCCCCGTGGCGCAGCTTCAGGCATCATGCACGCAGCCCCACTCGAAAGCCGACCTGCACCCATGACCGACAGCAGCAAACCCAACCGCGCCATCTACGACCTGGACATGCTCCGCGCCGTGGTCATGGTGGCCGACTGTGGCAGTTTCACCACCGCCGCCGCGCGCCTGCATTCCACCCAGTCCACGGTCAGCCAGAAGGTGCGCCGGCTGGAGGAAATGGTCGGCCACCAGTTGCTCGACCGCAGCAACCGCGAGGTGCACCCGACCGACGCGGGCGAGACCCTGTTGCGCTATGCACGGCACCTGCTTGCGGTCAGTAGCCAGCTGACCGAGGCGATGTCGGGTGGGGTGTCGGTCACGGTGCGCATCGGCCTGCCGGACGATTTTGTCGCGGGCAAGACGATGCAGGCGCTGGCGGCGTTCAACCGGCTCAACCCGACGGTCAAGCTGGAGATCACCGGTGGCTTGAGCCGCGACCTGATGAGCACCTACGACCGCGGTGAGCTGGACCTGGTGCTGGTCAAGCAGCGGCGCCACAGCCGCGAGGCCAACGCCTGCCAACCGGAGCGCATCGAATGGATCGACAGCGCGCAGTATCCGAGTTTTGCCCAGGACCCGATCCCGCTGGTGACCTTTCCGCCGCGTGGTTTGTACCGGGATGACATGATCAGCGCGGTCGAGGCCATGGGCCGCAGTTGGCGCATCGGTTTTACCAGTTCGAGCCTGGCGGGTATTCAAGCGGCGGTGGCCAATGGGCTGGGCGTCAGCCTGTTGCCATCGCGGGTGGTAACGCCTGGCCATCGGGTGCTGGGTGCGGAGGAGGGGTTCAAGCCGATTCGGGTGTTCGAGGCGGCGATCTTCCATCGGCCGACGGCGGATCCGATGGTCAAGGAGCTGGCCGAGATTCTGATTGGTATCCTGCGGGGACAGCCTGAGTGAGAGGGGCTGCTTCGCAACCCATCGCCGGCAACATCACAATCAGAGCCAAACTGCATCCCAATGTGGATAGTCGCCAACCCTCTCGACCAGGCCTGCCCGTTTCGGGTTCATGATGATGTAACGCGCCACTGCCTGAAGGTCTTCTTCACGACGCAACGCCCGATCATGAAAGCCTTTCTGCCAAAGCTGGCCGCTTCGTCCTTTGTGTCGGTTGACCATCATGGTGCTTCGCGATTTCACTCGTCGCATCAGTTGTCTCAAGCTCATGGGGCCGAGCTCAACCAGCCAGTGGAAATGGTCGGGCATTACTACCCAGGCTAGCGAGCGTGCGGAGCCTTCTTCTTGCGCCAGACGGAATTGCTTTACCAGCAATCGGGCCGAATAAAACTCACTGAAAACATGCGCCCTGCCTAGCGTAGCGCTGGTGAGAAGATACAGCCGGCTTGTTTCCGAAAACCGGCCCAGCCTCAATTGATCTGAATGAGGACGATCCATGTTCTCTGCCTCCTGATAATTTGACCATCAGGGTAGCGGCCGTGAGCTTACCGCAGGGGGAGCAATTGGCACCTTTTATGTCTGTAGGGGGCTGCTTCGCAGCCC
>NZ_BCBA01000039.1 GCF_001320245.1 Pseudomonas sp. NBRC 111124 | reverse complement strand
GGCGATCTCCCTAACGACGCAATTCTGCAGCAAACTGCGCAGCCTTCAACTGCAACTGCGCAGGCCCGCCCCAGAACGCACCATGGCGCACGATCACCCGCTCATGGATCGCCGCGGCGACCGCCGCCGCTGCATTCGGCGCCTTGAACAGCACGAAGCTGGCCTCATGGCCCACCTTCAACCCGTAATCCTGCTTGCCCATCACCCCGGCACTGGCCACGGTCGCCATCTCCAGCGCTACTCGCAGTTCTTCGTCGGTATTGAAGCCCGAACGGTAACTGACCAGCATCGCCCGTTGCAGCATGTCGCCGTTGCCATACGGCCACCAGGCATCCTGGATGTTGTCGTTGCCGGTGAACACCCGCACGCCACCGGCGCGCAGGCGCAGCACAGGCGGGAAGGCATGTTCGCCGGGGGCGTTGGTCATGATCGATACGCCGGCATGGGCCAGCACTTCGGCGGTGCGGTCGACCACCGCGTCGCTGACGTCACCCAGGCCGTAGGCGTGGCTGACTGCCACCAGGCCCTGCATGCCCAGCGCCTGGCTGCGGGCGGCGATGCGTTCGAGCTGGGCGATGCAGATGTCGCCTGGCTCGTGCAGGTGGATGTCGACCTTCACGCCATGGCGTTCGGCAATGCCGAACACGATATCGAGCTGCGCGTCGGCGTCGCCGTCCAACGTGGTCGGGTCGATGCCACCGACCACCTGCACGCCTTCACGCACGGCGGCTTCCATCACCTCGGCAGTGCCAGGGCAGGTCACCACGCCGGCTTGGGGGAAGGCCACCAGTTCGATGTCGATCAGGTCCTTCCACGTGTCGCGAGCTTCGAGGATAGCGCGCAGGTTGGTCAGGCCGGTGGTGGCGTCGACGTCCACGTGGCAGCGCATGGCCAGGGTGCCGAACGAGGCGGCCTGGCGGATCAGCGCGTCGGCGCGCTCGACGATCGGCGGGGCGCTGGCGAGCTCGCGCTTCTCCACGGCCAGGCGCTCGCGCAGGCTGGCGACCGGCTGATGCGGTCGCCAGCGGTCGCCGACGAAGCTCTTGTCCAGGTGGATGTGCCCGTCAACGAAGCCAGGCAGCACCAGCAGGCCTTCGAGGTCGACAGTTTCAGCGGCGGCGACGCTGGCGCGTTGCGGGCCGATGTGGCTGATGCGGCCGTTGTGCACGGCGATGTTCAGGGGCTGGCCATCGGCGTCGATGGCATTGATGAACTCACGGTCGTTCATGATGGGGGCCTTTTTTTCCGAGGCTTAAGTAGCGTCATACGGTAGGGAGGAACCCGCGCCCTCACAAATTAATTATCAGGATCGACCACAGTGCATTTCTTGATGCAGGCAGGGCAGCGGGCCTGCATTAAAAAGCCCACTGATGTCGATTCCGATAATTAACTTTCAAAGCCTCCGCACTCGGCCCAGGATGGCCAGCGTGGCCCGCCCGGCCGCCTGCTACGGCGCTTTCGGGGCGGGTCAACACCCACAATAAAAACAAATGCCGTGTCGGAGTCTTCCCAATGACCCATGATTCCAAGCTGCTGCGTGCCGCCTTGATTTTCATTGCCTGTACTTCATTCATCGTCTGTGGTGTGCAACCCATTTTCATGGGGTTGGTCACCGAGCAACTGAGCCTGTCGCTCGACCAGCAGGGCTGGGTGGTGTCGGTCGAAATGATCGGCATGACCCTGGGCACCTTGCTGTGCCCGATCCTGATGCGGCGCCACGGTGGTCGCAGCTTGTGCCTGATCGTCGGCGCGTTGTGCGTGGCCCTGAGCGTCGCCACGGCCTTCACCAGCAGCAACCCGATGTTGCTGCTGGTGCGTCTGGCGGCTGGCACCTGTGCAGGGCTGGTGTATGCCTACGCGGTATCGACGCTGGGCCGTTTGCCCAACCAGGACCGTTCGTTCGGGCTGATGCTGTTGCTGCAGACGCCGGAGTACTCGCTGTTCTCCGCCGCGCTGCCATTGCTTGCCGCTCAGAGCGGGACAGTGACCGCGTTGTGCGCATTCGGCCTGTGGTACCTGCTGATCTGCGGCGCCAGCCTGGTGTTGCCGCGTCGCCCGGCAGTCGCGCTGGCAAGCGGCGAAGGCTCGCCCGCCCAGGGTGGCTCGGCGCGCACGGGGCGCACGGCGCTGCTGGGCATGCTGTTCATGCAGATCGCCATCTACTGCGTGTGGGGCTTCATCGACCAGCTGGCGCGTGATCAAGGTATCGACGGTGTCGACATTGGCTGGGCGTTCGGCCTGTCGGCCATCGGTGGCTTGCCGGGGGCGGGGCTACCAAGCTTGCTGGGAGCACGGGTCAACCGCCAGCTGATGATCGCGGTGGGGCTGGTGGCGGTGTTCATTTCGATTGCCATGCTCACTGGCCACACTCGCACGCCGATGCAGTTGTTCGTCGCGCTGTTGCTGATCAACTTTGGTTGGGTGCTGTCGCTGTCGTACTACATGGCGCTGATCACCACCAACGACCCGACCGGCAAGCTCACGCCGCTGGTCAGTATCACCTTGATGGGCGCGGCGGCGGTGACCCCGGCATTGATCGCCCTGCTGGTGGAGGGTTCCAACCAGCAGCTGATCTTCCTGTTGGGCACAGGGGCGCTGGTGATCGCCTTTGCCGTGACCTGCCTGGGAGCAGGGGCCAAGGTACTGCGCAGCAAAGCGGCTGTCTGATCGATCACTCGCCGGTAATGGTCATTCTCCTCAAGCGCTGTGCTTGAGCTGACGGTCACAGCAAAACGCCCCGTGTTGACGGGGCGTTTTCATGGCTACTGCAACGTAGGCGGTTTGGCTGCTTCAGGCAGGGCTGCCACCACGGCTTCTATTCGCGCGATTTCCTTTCCCAGCCGTTCAGCTTCTTCGAGCTCACCCTGGGCCTTCAGGTGATCGCGTTCGCGACGCAAGTTGAGCAAGTTCTTCTGCAAGGCGAGGCCAGATTTATTGTATTGATCCATGTTTCTCTCGTGCCGATGGCGTCCATGCCGTTGTAGGAAAAATGGACCGTAGCAGCCCTAAAAACCGACGGAAACTGAGGTTTCATACAGGAAACTGCCGTTGTCGCGAATTTACCTACATGGTCGTGAGGAAGCGTCCTACAAATTGGCGGACGCGTTGTTTCAATTCATGTACATCGAATGAGCGCCACAGGCCCGTATTCATTGAGCGCCTTGGTGAAATGCCGATCCGACGAGAAGGGGCGGCGCAGCCAAGGCCTTATCGCCAGGGCTGCAACGTTATGTAGCAATTGTCAGCCCGTCACCCTCACGCCGGGCCGCCGACTGCCGCCCAAGCGCCTTGGTTTCTCGATTTCGCCTGTGAGGCATCCGACCTCAAGCGGTAAGTACCGCAGGGTGATCTGGCCGCTGCGCTGTGATGTGCGCTTTGCACAAGGCAGAGGCCAAACATGGTTAGCGCACCCATCCCGCAACACTCCATCGATGCATTCATCGCCAGCCGCCTGCCAGACTGGCTGAGCCAGGCGCCCGTCTCACGTTTGCACGAGCTGAGTCACTGCCTGCAATTGCAGCAGGATATCCAGCACCAGTTGCAGGCGTTGTTTCGTGGTGTCACACCGCTGGACAGTTTTGCCGAAGCGTTGCTGGCACCTGCACTGGCTGAGCGCCTGAAACGGTCGGTGAATGTCCGCCAGGCCATGTTCGACCTGTACTGGTTACAACGCTTTCCCGTAGCCCGCGCGGAAGTACCCATCGCAGTCCGTACCCACCATTTTCGCAACAGCTTGTTGGCTGCGGCGCTGCACAACTTCAGCCATGTCGAAACCTTGCCACTGGGGTTGGCCGAGGGCACGCGCTTGCTGGATGAGCAGGGGCAGCCACTGGCGCTCACAGCCCAAGCGTTTGCAGCGCTCTGCCGCACGCTGGACCTGGGCGGGCAGTACCAGGCGTACCTCAAGCGCTACATGACCCCTCCAGGCGAGGCTGGCGAGGCCATCGCAGAACTGCTTGAGCGCGGCCAGCGCTACACGCTGGAATGCGCCGTGCGTTTGGCCGCAATGCGTGGTGAGATCGACGAGCAGGTGTTCTTGCGCTGCCTGGCAGCCATCAGGGCTGACAAGGGAACCGTCGATGGCGTGCAGCCCATGGGGCTGCGCCTGTTAGGTAAGCGCGTCAATGGGGTGGTGGTCTTCGAGGTGAGTGGCAAAGGCCAAGAGCCGCCGGTGCGCTCAGGTGTACTGTGCTGGATTCCCGACGACCCGCAGGGAGCAGTGAGTTGGCACATTTCCTGGGATGCGCTGTTCGACGTGTTGGGCAAGCGCATGCGTTTGCCGGGTTATCCCGCGTTCTTTCAGCGCTTTATCGGCGAACGTGACCGTGCGGCATTTTCCAGCGCGCTTGCCCGTGCCCTGTCAGCGGCAGAAGCGCAGTTGGCGGTGGTACTGGATGGCCGGCGGCAGGCGATCGACGAGTCATTGTACCTTCATTTGCGCAAACGACTGCTGGATGTGCTGTTCGACGATGCTCAGGTACTCGGCATGCCGACTGCGGCCGTTGATGAGGCCGAGCGTATCGGGCGCTTGCAGTTCTACCTCGGTGCAGGTCTCGACCTGCTGGGGCTTGCGAGTTTCTACGTGCCCGGTTTGGGCGGTGTCCTCCTGGCCATTGCTGCCTTGCAGTGTGTGGATGATCTGTACGAGGGTTATGGTGACTGGGCACTGGGTGATCGCCAGGGCGCCCTGGAACACGTGTTCAGCGTGGCGGCCAACGTCACGCAAACGGCCCTGACGGTGGGGGCCGGCGCACTGGGTGCGCGGCTGTTGCAGCGTTCGACATTCGTCGATGGCCTGGCGCCCGTGGTCACAGCCGGAGGGCAGCGCAAGTTGATTGATCCCAGGCTCGGTGCTTACGCATTGGCGGAAAGCGAAACGGCCATCGGTCAACACGCGACGTTTGACGGCCAGCCGCGCCTTAGGACTCATCAGGCGGCTTATCAGGTGGAGGGTGATCCGGCCGATGAAACACTGCAGGTGCGTCACCCGCAGCGTGACGTTGCCTACTCGCCAGTACTGCGGCGCGTGCAGGCCGGGAACTGGCGGCATGAGTTCGAGCTGCCACAGACCTGGCAGGGCAGCGCACTGGTGCAGCGCCTGAGTAGCACATTGGCCCAGGTCGATGGGCAAACCGCGCATGAAGTGATGCTGGCCACGGGCTTCAGTGCGGACCAACTGCGGCTGTTGCACGTGAACGAGGCGAGTGCCCCGGCACGCCTGCTCGATGCCGTGCAACGTCATCAATTGCATGAACGCTACCCGCGCCTTCGCGGGGACGCGTTCGAACAACACCTCGCCGAACGGCAAGTGCACCCAACGCCCGCGCAACAGTTGCTGCGCCGTGATTTTCCGGGCCTGACGGTCCGCAGTGCGCAGCAGATCGTCGACCAGGCTGACGAGCTGCTGGTCGAGCGGATGCTTGAGCGGCAGCAAGTACCTTTGCAGCTGGCCGAGCAGGCCTGGTGGTCGATCCGTGAAAGCCGACTGGACCGTGCCTGCGCCGGGTTAGGGCAGGCCGCGGCGATCAATACCGATACCGAGCGTTTGGCTTTGGGGCTGCTTGGGCAATGGTTGCAATGGCCAGAATCGACCCGACTGGAGCTGCGCGCGCAGGACGCCGTTGCGCCGTTGGCGGAACTGGGCGCTCAGGCCGCCAGCGAGGTTCGCGTGATCGTCAAGGGTGAGCTCGGCTATGAGGCTCGGGATGGCTCGGGCAAGGCGCTGACAAACGCTGTGCCGAACGACAGCCTGATGCAGGCCTTGTGGTTGCAGCTTGACGAGCCGCAACGGCAAGCCCTCGGCGCTGCCGGCCAGGACGCAGGGTCACTGGCGCGAGCGCTGGCTCAGCGTGCTTGCGACCAGCGCGGGCAACTGCCGGCACTGCTCGGCATGGCGCCGCCTGGCGGCCGCTTGCACCCGCCCATGCGCCTGCCGGACGGCCGCCTGGGTTACCCGCTGAGCGGGCGTGGGGAAAGTAGCCAGGCCGCGCTGCGCCGCGCCCTGATGCGCCTGTTCCCGAGCTTCAGCGACGGCCAGGTCGCGGAATTTCTGGCGTCGTCACATCGCGAAGGGCTGACGCCTTGGAACCGCTTATTTCAACTGCAGGAAGAGTTTCGCCAGCTGGAGAATGCCCTGCGCAGCTGGCGGCGTGGATCGGTCGGTAGCGTACAGGCCTTGCGCCGCAGCTGGGTAGCACGACGCATTCGCCAGGCGTGGCAACGTCAAGGCCGGGATTCGCGCGGCGGTTACCGGTTACGTATCCATGGCTGGCGGATTGGATCGCTGCCGAGCCTGCCCGAGCAGGTCGACTTCAGTCACATTACCCATTTGAGCCTGACCCACTTGGACCTGCTCAGTGTCGAGGCCAGCTTTCTGCAGCATTTCAGTCAGGTGCAGAGGCTCGACCTGCAGGGCAATCTGTTGTCCGCACTGCCCGATGGCATTGAGCATCTGGTGGAACTCAGGGAGCTGCAGCTGGCGCGTAACCACATGCTGCTGACAGCCGCCGATGCCAGGCGTATCAATGCGTTGCGGCGTTTGCAAACGCTTGTCCTGAGCGGCAACCTGATCGGCCGCGCGCCCGAGGTCAGTGCGCTGTCGCAATTGCGCAGTGTGCACTTGCGTGGCACCGGCCTGCGCGAAGTCCCCCTGGGCTTGCTGGAGTCCTCCTCCCTAACCTTGATCGACCTGCGCGAAAACCAGATCGGCGAGGTGTCGGATGCGGTGCTCGAATTGATGCGTCATCACCCGCAGCGTGTTTACCTGCATGACAACCCGTTGTCGAACCGCGCGGTCGGGCGTATTCGTGCGTTGCTCGAAAGCGGCCTCGATGAGCCGCTGCCCCTGCGCGAACATGTGCAGGTGCTGGAGGACGAACGCCAACGCTGGCTGAACGAGCTCGCCATGGCGGACCGCCCGCGACGAATAGCGCAGTGGGACCGCCTGGAGGCCGAGGAGGGCGCGCAGGACCTGTTCCGTTTCTTCGCTGACCTTTCCCGCTCGCGGGATTTCGCGCGACAACCCGCAGAAATGAGCCGCAGGGTCTGGAGCATCATCGAGGCCTGCGAACTGAACAGTGAAGTGCGCGAGGCCGTGTTTCTGCAAGCGGCAGGGCCGCGCAGCTGCGCCGACCAGATGCTGTTGATCCTCAGTGCCCTGGAGGTCAGGACGTTGGCGGCGCAGCGCACTGCAGGGCTTGAGGGAGTCTATGCCATGCGCCCGTTGCTGCGCCTGGGCCGCGAGCTGTTCCGCTTGGACCAGGTTGACCGGATTGCCTCAGAGCATATCCAGCAGATGCGCGCGAGCAATCCTCATCTGGAGGTCGACGATGTCGAAGTGCACTTGGCCTACCGGGTGGGCCTGGCCAACAACCTGGCATTGCCAGGCCAGCCCACTCGCATGAACTACCCAGGCGCCAGCGGCGTCCAGAGCTATGATCTGGAGCGTGCCGAGCGCGAGGTCTGGGCTGCGCAAACCCGTGATGCCCTCAGTCGTTCTCTGGCCGAACGCGACTTTTGGCAAAACTACCTGCGCACCCTGCATGACGACTGGTTCGAGAACACAAACGAACCGTTCCACGAGCGGTTGGATGCTTTGTACGAGCAGCGCCATCAGATGAGTGACCAAGACTACCGCGAGGCTGTTGACGCTGTGTAGAATGAGCGGCTGTTGGCGGAACGGGCCCTGGTGTTGCAGTTGACCCGTCAAGCCTATGATCGGCATCCGAGCTGAAGCGCCGTTGGGTCTACTTGAAGAACTGGCTCGGGGTGATACCGAACTGGCGCTTGAACATGCTGGCAAAGGCGCTGGGGCTGTCGTAGCCCAGCGTTCCGGCCACATCGACAATGCGTTCGCCCAGGGCGATGCGCTCTAGCGCCTGCATCAAGCGCGCCTGCTGGCGCCACTGGCCAAAGGTCATACCGGTTTCCTTGCGGAACAGGCGCTGGATGGTCTTCTCATCGATGCCCAGGTGCACGCCCCAGTCGGCCACGGTCGAGGTGTCATGGGGGCGTGCCTGCAGGCTCGAGCAGATAGCCTGCAGGCGTTTGTCGCTGGGCTGCAACAGCTTCAGCGGCAAGGTCGGCAGCACACAGATCTCGTCGAGGATCAGGCGCATGATGCGTGCCGCTCGCGAGTCTTCGACAAACGGCCCGGCGAAGTCGACCGAGGCCTTGATCAGTTCGCTGAGCAGCGGCGAGATGCTGATCGCCTTGCTCTGTTGCGGTAGATTCGCCGTCGCATCGGTGCGTACGAACACGCTGCGCATCTTCACGTCACCGACGCAGCGAATGGCGTGCACCTGGCCGCAGGGCATCCAGATGCCGCGGCTGGGTGGTACAGTCCAGCGCTCGGCCTTGGACTCCACCAACATCAATCCCTTGATGGCGTAGATCAGCTGGTGCTTGGTGTGCGAGTGAGGGGCGATGTACCAGTCTGGCGGGTAGTCGGTTGCCCGGCTGCCCACCTCCCAGGTCCACTCATCGACCTCCAACAACAATTCGTGCTGGGGTTTGACCATGATGCGCTCGTGCAGTCCGACAGGCGCGCCATCTTAGCAGCAGCGAGTGGGCCGTGCTTTGGAGCGGGTTGCCGGCAGCAGCGCGGTAGCCAGGCCCAGCAGCGGCAGGAACGAGATCATCTGGTACACCCACTCGATGCCATGCAGGTCGGCCAGTTCGCCTAGGCCCGCAGCACCGATGCCGCTGATGCCGAACATCAGGCCGAACATCACCCCCGAGACCAGTCCGACGCGGCCAGGCACGGCCTCCTGGGCGTACACCACCAGCGCGGCGAAGGCCGACGACATCACCAGGCCGATGGCCACCGCCAGTACGGCGGTCCAGGCCAGGTTGGCGTAGGGCAGGGCCAGGGCGAACGGCGCTACGCCAAGGAAGGAGATCCAGATCACCGCCTTGCGCCCGATGCGGTCACCCACCGGCCCGCCGGCAAAGGTGCCCAAGGCCACGGCGGCGAGGAACACGAACAGGTACAGCTGGCTTTGCTGCACCGTCAGGGCGAAGTGTTCGATCAGGTAGAAGGTGAAGTAGTTGGTGAACGATGCGATGTAGACGAACTTGGCGAACATCAGCACCGAGATCACACCAACGGCGCGCCACATGGCGCCTTTCGAAAGCCCAGGTGCCTGCTGCCCGGCCAGGCCCTTGAGCTGGGTCTGGCCGTGGCGGACGGTCCAGCCGGTGACGCGCAGCAGCACGATGATGGCCAGGGCAGCAGCCAGCATGAACCAGGCAATGGCCGGCTGACCGTGGGGGATGACGATGGCAGCGGTCAGCAGCGGGCCGATCGCGGAACCGGTGTTGCCGCCAACCTGAAAGGTCGACTGCGCGGTGCCAAAGCGACCGCCGGAGGCCATGCGCGCCACCCGAGAGGCTTCCGGGTGGAAGGTCGCTGAGCCGATGCCCACCACGGCTGCGGCGAACAGCAGCATCTCGTAACTACTGGCGAAAGCGAGCAAGGCTATGCCGACCAGGGTGAACAGCATGCCGGTGGGCAGCAGGTAGGGCATGGGGCGCTTGTCGGTGTACAGGCCGACCCAGGGCTGCAGCAACGAGGCGGTCACTTGGTAGATCAGGGCGATCCAGCCGATCTGGGCGAAGCTCAGCGAGAAGTCGCTCTTGAGCATCGGGTAGATCGACGGCAGCACGGCCTGGATCAGGTCGTTGAGCAGGTGGGCAAAGGCGGCGGCGCCGACGATGCGCACCAAGAAGCCCTGGGGCTGGTCGGCAGCGTTGGCGGGTGGGGCCAAGGTGGCAGCAGGAGTCGTCATGGGCGAGGCTCTTTTTCGTGTGATGGCAAGGCATTGCCCGAAGGAGGTTATCCAGCCGGGCAATGCCTGTCTCACGCGGAACAGGCACTCGGTGTCGCGATTCGGACATTCAACCGTTAGCGGTATCGATCACGAAGCGGTACTGGGGGGCCTGCCTGCCCTGGCCATTCACTTGAGCAATGCGGGCTGCTCAGAGCCCCAAGTCGCTCAGGCCTGGGTGATCATCCGGGCGCCGGCCCAGCGGCCAGCGAAACTTGCGCTCTGCTTCGGTGATGGGGTGTTCATTGATGCTGGAAAAACGGTTTTCCATCAGGCCGTCTTCGGCGAACTCCCAGTTCTCGTTGCCATAGGCACGGAACCACTGGCCGCTGTCGTCGTGGTATTCGTAGGCATAGCGCACGGCGATGCGGTTGCCGGTGAAGGCCCACAGTTCCTTGATCAGGCGGTATTCCAGTTCGTGGTTCCACTTGCGGGTCAGAAACGCCTCGACCTCGGCGCGGCCACGGGGGAATTCGACGCGGTTGCGCCAGACGGTATCGACGGTGTAGGCCAGTGCCACTTTGGCAGGGTCGCGGCTGTTCCAGCCGTCCTCGGCAAGGCGGACCTTCTGGATGGCGGTTTCGCGGGTGAACGGAGGCAGTGGAGGGCGGGACATCGGGTGGTTCCTCGGGAGTGGGTGGCAGGAAGTAGGGTAGTACTCGCCAGCGTTCCCGAGAATCAGTGCGTTTGGCATTTCATTATTGCGCTGATTGGAACAGTGGCTGCCTTAAGCCAGCCTCTCAATGCAACCGCAACGCCTTATCCATCTCCTCCAGCATCACCTTGAAAAACGGATTCGAAGTGGCCCGCGAAAAACTCCCCGCGTCCACGATCAACGCCCCGCGCTCCCCGCGCATGTTCAAATTGCCCAGATTCACCCCGTAATTCTCATGCCTACCAGGCTGCTGTCCATACAGCGGATCATCGATGGGAAAGGGCAGCGCCACATGGGACAGCGAGATCAGGCTGGGCGGATACACCGCATCCAGCCTCTGCTCGTCGGCCGTGGTTGCCTGGGCTGCAAAGCGTATCGACTTCAGCTGCCCATTACCCGGGCCTCCGGCCGCAATCAAGGTTCGCGCATAGGGGCGGCCTTGGGATGCGAACATCCTGTCGCGCAGGGCGCTTACCGAAGGCCTGAGCATGTCGTCGATACCCAGCGAGCCATTGGTGTCGAAGATCACCAATTCGCTGCCATTGTCGGGCAGCCGATCGTACAGCTCGGTCTGGATGGCTTCGGTGCTGACCGTGCCATCGACCAGCGACTGGTAGGTGAGGATCGGTGGCAGCGTGGCCAGGCGCTGCGGTTCGCGGGTTTGAGCGAACAGTTGCTGGCGCACCGCTTCGGTCAGCTCGTAGGACTGGCGCGCGGCATTGACCGGGAACGAGTTGTACTTGAACGGATTGAACTCGGGCAGCACGCTTAACCAGGCGGCCTTGGCAAATGCCGGGAACAGCGCTGGCAGGCCGGCAATGCCGGCAAATCGGGCAAAGCGGCTGACGCCGATCATGGGTGAGATGAGCACCAGATGGGCGGGGCTGGCCAGGTGCTGGTCTTGCAGCGCGTCGAGGCTGTACTTGACGGCCAGAGCGCCGCCATTGGAAAAGCCGACAATGTACAGCGGCGTACCTGCGGGGGCGCGTCGGGTTGCTTCGCGCACGGCCAGGCGGGTGGTAGCCATCCAGTCTTCCCAGTGGGCCGCGGTCAGGCCGGCCGGGACCGTGCCATGCCCGGGCAGGCGCGGGGCGACCACCACATAGCCCAGGTCCTGAAAGTGCCGAGCGAAGTGACGCAGGCTGTACGGCGAGTCGGTCAGGCCGTGCAGCAACACCACCGCGCCCTTGGCAGTCTGTCGGGGTTCGGCGATATAGGAGCGGTTCCAGTCATGGCTGAGATTGCCCGGGAATACCCGGCTGCTGGCTACGAAGCGGTTGTAGGTTGAGGGCTGCTCGCTGGACAGTTGCTCACGCATTACCCGGTTGACCTGGTTGAACACGCGTTGCTCGGCCGCGAGGTAATCGCCCCAGCTGGCGTGGTCGATGTCGCTGGCTGGCATCTCGTCCGGTACATAAATGTGCCACGGCTCCAGCTGGAAATCGGCAATCGCGGTGATACGCAAGGCGAACAGCGCAGTGACCAGCAGGGTCAGTACCACGAGTACCACAGCCACCAGCAAACGGTGTATCGGCATCATTGCTCCCTGGACTTTTCCTATGGCGCGATCGAGCGGGCCCGGCTAGTGTCACTGGATTGTCCAGCGAGGCATCGAGCATGAACAGGACGTCAATTGCAGCGATCGGGCTGCTGGCAGTGAGTCTGGCTGCAATTGCCGAAGAAGGCGAGCGCGAGGGGGACTATTGGTACGTGCAGACCAGCGCCTATACCAAGCACTGGACCCACGACCCGGAGCACAACAACCATCAGGAACTGGTCGGCATCGAGCGCATCTACACCGACGGCCTGCTGTGGGGCGCAGCGACCTTCAAGAACTCGTTCTCCCAGCGCTCCTATTACGCCTACCTGGGCAAGGTCTGGGAGCACGAGCGTTATCCCGTGTACGCCAAGCTCAGCGCCGGCATGATCGAGGGCTACAAGGGCGAATATGATGACAAGATCCCGTTGAACCACTTCGGTGTTGCGCCGGTTATCATTCCGTCGTTCGGCGTGCACTGGGGGCCGGTGGGGGCTGAGTTCGTGGTGCTGGGAGGGGCTGCTGGGATGATCAACGTGGGGTTGAGGTTCTGACAGGTAGCGCCGCTCCCAGAGGTTCGGCGCTCTCCATAAGGTCAGGCGGCGCCCACGTTTTTATCCGCAGCCTGGCTGCGCCCACCGAGCCATACCAACAACAACCCGGCAGCCGCCAGCACGCCACCGGCCATCGGCACTGCGGCGTAACCGAGGTTCAGGCTGATCACTGCGCCGCCCAGGGCCGCGCCCACGGCATTACCCAGGTTGAACGCACCGACGTTGATCGAAGATGCCAGCCCAGGCGCCTCGATGGCGGCGGTCATCACCCGCATCTGCAGTGGCGGCACTACGGCGAAGGTGAACATGCCCCACACCAGCAAGGCGATGGCGGCGCCGACATGGCTGCCCAGCACCAGCGGCATCAGCAACATGATCACTGCCAGCACGCCGAGGAAGATCCGCGCCGCGCCATCCAGCGACCAGTCGGCCAGGCGGCCACCCAGGCTGTTGCCCAAGGTGAAACCAACGCCGATCAGCACCAGGCCAAGGGTGACGAAACTGTCCGAGGCACCGGTCAGTTCCGCCAGCACTGGCGCCACATAGGTGTACAGCGTGAACATGGCGCCAGCCCCCAGTACCGTGGTGGCCATCGCCAGCAGCACGCTGGGGCGGGCGATCACCGCCAGTTCCTTGCGCACATGCGGCACGCTGCCGCGTTCACCCTTGGGCAGGGCGTACCACAAGGCGGCCATGGCCAGCAGGCCGAGCACCGCCGTGCCGGCGAACGCCATGCGCCAGCCGACTTGCTGGCCAACCCAGGTGGCCGCCGGCACACCGCCGATGTTGGCGATGGTCAGGCCCATGAACATGGTCGCCACGGCGCTGGCCTGTTTCTCTCTGGGGACGACGCTGGCGGCCACCACCGCGCCAAGGCCGAAGAAGGCGCCATGGTTGAGGCTGGTGACCAGGCGCGAGGCGAGCAGCGTGTAGTAGTCCGGTGACAGCGCCGAGAGCAGGTTGCCCAGGGTAAAGATCGCCATCAGTGCCATCAGCGCCGCGCGCTTGCCGAAGCGGCTGAACAGCAAGGTCATGATCGGCGCACCGACCATCACACCGATGGCATAGGCGGTAATCAGCATGCCCGCGCTAGGGATGCTGACGTCGACGCCCTGGGCGATCACCGGCAGCAGGCCCATCGGCGTGAATTCGGTAGTACCGATGCCAAAGGCACCGATGGCCAGGGCGAACAGCACGCGTCCGGCTTTCATTGGGCAGGCTCCTGCGTGTCGAGCTCGGTCAGCGGGCCTTCCATGCGATGGAAGCTCAGGTCGCTGGCAGTGAAGAACGACTGCGAGCGACCGTTGCTGAAGTCATCGACATGCACCACGGTGGCGCCATCGGCTTCCTGCCAGGAGATGACGTAGACCCCTTTGGCGATCTGTCGCCATTGGCATTCGGCTGCGCCATTGGCGCCAGCATAAGGGCCAGAAACGATAGCGTAATGCACGTGACGGCCGTCGTCGGAGTAGCGGTTGTGCGCGGCCAGGCCGGGGTATTCGACTTGGAAGCTGCGGCCAGCGAAGGCCGGCAAGGGGGAGGCAGTGCTCATCGGGTGGCCTGTGTCAGTTGTGTTTCGTGGAATTGCGGCAGTACGTATTCGGCGATTTCATGCAAGGTTTCGTCCAGCGGCCGCACATTGCGCCGCAGGTGCAGGCCGACGTGGTCGACGCCGGCAGTGCGCAGGGCGGCGAGCTCGCTGGCCAGCGCCTTGCGCCCGCCGCGGAAACCGAAGCGCCAGCGCTGCAGCGGTTCATCGGCGTTTTCCGCCAGGTCCAGGTGGATGAAGCTGCTGTACGGTTTGTTGCCCGCCACCGCTCGCCAGGCTGCGACCCGGCGCTGGTGGTCGTCGGGCGTGCCGGGGTAGGCCAGGCAACCGTCCATGTTGGCGCCGATCCACGCCGGGCTCTGTTGCGCCAGGCCCGCCACCAGCAACGGCAGTGGCGCCTGGGTAGATGGCAGCACGGCCATGCCCTCGGGCAGGTGGCCGTGGGCGCCGTCACGCAGCAGCGCCACCTGTTGGCGGAAGTGGTTGCCACGCCCTTCGAAGTCGCGGCCGAACAGTGGGTATTCCACTGGCCGGTCGCCGCTGGCCACGCCCAGCAGCAAGCGGTTGCCCGACAGGCGCTGGATACTCGCGGCCGATTTCAAGGTCAGCAGCGGCTCGCGGATCGGCAGCACCACCGCAGCGGTGCCGAGCAGGATGTCGCGGGTGACCCCGGCCAGGTAGCCGAGGTAGCTGAACACCTCGAACACCTGGGCGGCATCGCCGAACGCCGGGTCGTACAGCGGCACGTCACGGACCCACAGGGCGCGGTAGCCCAAGCGGTCGGCCAGGGTGGCCAATTCGGCGTGCTGGCGCAGGTCCGGCTCGCCGAACTGGCGGCCATCGCGGCGCCGGGCCTGGTCGCCAGCAGGCGTCCAGTCGTGGTCCAGCGGCGCTTCCAGGCCGATGCTGAAGCCGCCAGCGGTCAGGCGTTCGAGGGGCGTGGTCATGGCATCAGTCCCAGATCGGCGCCAGGCCTTCAGGGCTGACTTCGCGGCCATTGCGCTCAAGCTCGGCGATACGCGCCATGTCCTCGTCGTCCAGGCGCAGGTCGCGGGCGAGCAGGTTGCTGGCCAGGTTCTCGCGCTTGGTCGAAGACGGGATCACCGCATAACCCAGCTGCAGGGCCCAGGCCAGGGCAACCTGTGCGACGGTAGCTTTGTGCTTGTTGGCGATCTCGGTCAGCACCGGATCTTTCAGGACCTTGCCGTAGGCCAGGGTCATGTACGAGGTGACGGTGATGCCCTGTTCCTTGAGGAACGCGGTCAGCTTGCTGTTCTGCAGGTACGGGCTGAGCTCGATCTGGTTGGTGGCGATCTCGCCTTTGCCGACCACGGCGATGGCCTGGCGGGTCAGTTCGATGTTGAAGTTGGACACACCGATCTGGCGGGTCAGGCCCAGCTTCTTGGCTTCGGCCAGGGCTTCCATGTACTCGGCCAGTTCGACGCCGTTTCCCGGGGCCGGCCAGTGGATCAGCAGCAGGTCGACGTAGTCGGTGCGCAATTTTTTCAGGCTGTCGCGCAGGCTGGGGACCAGCTTGTCGGCGGCGTAATTTTCAACCCAGATCTTGGTGGTGATGAACAGCTCGCTGCGCGGCACGCCGCTCTCGGCGATGGCCTGGCCGACGTCGGCTTCGTTCTGGTAGATCTGTGCGGTGTCGATGACTCGGTAACCCAGTTCCAGTGCCGACTTGACCGAATCGATGACGGCTTGGCCGGTGAGGCGGAACGTGCCGAGACCGAAGGATGGAATGCTCATGAATTTGCTCCTGGTGAGTGAAAGGTGAACCGAAGTGAGCGTAGTCGCTCAGCTTCGGTCGCTCTTCGAATGGGGAGCAGTGTGCGGGTTTCAACGCGTTTGATTAAGGCAGGGTACGGCCAAGGTCATTTGACTTGAAGTCATGAATAGGGTGCTGGCTCATGCAAATCCGGCAAGGCGATGCCATCAGCCCGTGATCAGCGTCGGGTTGGATTGCAGCAACCATAGATGACTCAGCTCCAGTACCTGTTGCTCGAGCGTCGACTGCGCGCCGATGCGCTGTGCTTCACGGTCCTGCCGCAGCAGTGCGTCGAGGACGCTCAGCAGGTCACGGTCCTTGTGGCTGAAGGCACTGTTGGTGACGTCCGAGAGCTCGATGCCTTGCTGGTAGGTGCGAACCCGCTCTTTCTGGATGGCCAGCTGCGACACACTCGCGTCGGTCAGCACGCCATTGTTGAAGCCCAGGCGGGTAGTGCTGTTCGACTGGTCGTTGACTTCGTGATAGCGGTAGTTCTGCGATTCGCTGTCGCGGGTCAGCTGCAGGGCCACCAGTGGGTTGAGCCCTACATGCCAGGCGGCCTTGAGGTTAGCCTGTTGTTGCTGCTCCACGCTGAGCTTGGCGCCGCCCTTGATGCTGGTTGACTGTGAAACCTGGTAGTTGAAGCTGTCCGACTCTTCTGGCTTCGCCGGGTTGAGCCGCTGCGTGGGCTGGCTGATCGATGCGTTGAAGTCGGCCAAGCCGCTGAGCAGCAGGCGGCTGTTCTTGTTCAGGGGCGTTGCCGAGCCGGCCAGGCTGTTGTCATCGACACGGTTGAGCTGGCTGAAGGCATCCTTGAACAGGCCCATCAGCTGTTCGTCGCCATGGCCGCGCGCTTGCGCGGCGTCAAATTGCGTCAGGTAGTTGGCCACTGCAGCCTGGCGCATGGCCTGGCTGCCCAGCAAAGTGCCGCCCTGGGTGTCGAAGTCCATCTTCACTTCACCACTGGGGCCCTGCAGTTTCAGGCTGCGGGTCTGGTCGTCCAGGCGCAGTGCGAAGGTTTGCTGTTCGCCGCTGCTGGTTTCCAGCTTCGCGTCGAGTTGCAGGCCGGTGAACAGGCTCGGGTCGAGCTTGACCAGGGCGCCCAGCTGGAGGCTCGGTGGTTCCTGGGTCAGGCCATTGATGGCCGACTGGAAGCTGCTGGCCAGCGCGGCCAGGCCATCCAGTTCCTTGGCGTTAAGTGTGCCGCCTTGCACCTGGGCATCCACGGCCAGGCCGTGCTCGCTGCTGTACAGCCCCAAGGACACGGTGGCGCCGGAGGCTGTGGTGAGGTTGAAGGTAATGCTGTTGCTGGCGAATTCGCGCAGGCGCGACTGCTGCAGGCCCAGTATCAGTTCGTCTGGCACAGACGCGTCGTTCACCAGCAGGCCGGATTGGGCAATTGTCCCTCCGCCATTGGCGGCCAGTTGCGCCAGCAGCGCCGCGCCCAGGCCCTGGAAGCGCGCGCTGGTCGAGCCCGATTGCACGGCACTGGCCATGTACTGGCTGAGCTTGTCGACACCTGGCGTTTCCCAGACGTAGCGGCCGGATGCGCTCTCCAGGGTGCCTTTGGCAGAGTAGACGTCGCTGCCCATGCTGATCGATGGCTGGCCGAGGACCACCTGTGTACTGGCACGGGTCAACGTGCCGGCAGCCTGGCTGGTTGCGGTCATCTGGGCAGTCGCTGCAAGCGGGATCTGGACGGGGAGGGGGCGGACGGCAGCAATCGGGTTCATCATCGGCGCTCCATGCGGATTCTGTGGGTATCCATGCTATCGGCTTGCCATCAGGAAACCTGAGTACGTCGCGCGCACAAACGAAACGGCCCGCCAAAAGGCGGGCCGTCGGGCATTGCATGTGACGATCAGCGGCGGCGGAACAGCGGCAGCGGCTCGTCAGTGGCGCCCTGGTAGGTCACCGAGAAGTCCTTCAGGCCCTGCAGCGCGTCTTCCGGGTCCTTGTCGGCACGAACGGCGAACGCGTCGAAGCCGCAACGGGCCATGAAGAACAATTGGTCGCGCAGAACGTCGCCGATGGCGCGCAGCTCGCCCTTGTAGCCGTAGCGGTCACGCAGCAGGCGCGCGTTGGAATAGCTGCGCCCGTCGGTGAAGGCGGGGAAGTTCAGGGCGATAACCTGGAAGTGCTGCACGTCGTCGCCGATTTCTTCCGCTTCCTGATCGCTGTCCAGCCACACACCCAGGCCGCCGTCGCGGGCCTTGAGCACGTGGGCATGGTCGCGCCACATCTGCAGCGGGACGATGTAATCGTCGCAGTTGGTCAGCTCGTCGAACGAGAAGTCCTTGGGCAGCAGGTGCCAGGTTTCGTCGACGATCTGGTTGTTCTTAATGATTCGCTGCATAGACGCGTTCCTTGAAGGGGTCGATGCCGATACGCTGGTAGGTGTCGATGAAACGCTCTTCCTCGGTACGTTGTTCGACGTACACGGCGATCAGCTTCTCGATCACGTCAGCCATGGCGTCCTGGGCGAAGGACGGGCCGAGGATCTTGCCCAGGCTCGCGTCGCGCGCGGCATTGCCACCCAGCGATACCTGGTAGAACTCCTCACCCTTCTTGTCCACCCCGAGGATGCCGATGTGGCCGACGTGGTGGTGGCCGCAGGCGTTCATGCAGCCAGAAATGTTCAAGTCGATCTCGCCGATGTCGAACAGGTAATCCAGATCGTCGAAACGGCGCTGGATGGACTCGGCAATCGGGATCGATTTGGCGTTGGCCAGCGAGCAGTAGTCACCACCCGGGCAGCAGATGATGTCGGTCAGCAGGCCGATGTTCGGCGTGGCGAAGCCGCCTTCGCGCAGTTCCATCCACAACGCGTGCAGCTGACGCTGCTCGACGTCGGCGAGGATGATGTTCTGCTCGTGGGAAGTCCGCAGGAAGCCGAAGCTGTAGCGCTCGGCGAGGTCGGCCACGGCGTCCAGCTGCTTGTCGGTCAGGTCGCCCGGGGCAACGCCGGTCGGCTTGAGCGACAGGGTCACCGAGACGTAGCCAGGGCGCTTGTGGGCGCGGGTGTTGCGCGAGCGCCAGCGGGCGAAGCCTGGGAATTCGGCATCCTGGGCGCTGTAGTCGACGTGGTCGAGGGCCAGATATTCCGGGTCGACGAAGTGGCGCGAAACGCGTTGCACTTCTTCCTCGGTCAGGGTGGTGCTGCCGCCACGCAGGTGGGCCATTTCGGCTTCGACCTTCTCGGCGAACACTTCCGGGGTCAGCGCCTTGACCAGGATCTTGATCCGCGCCTTGTACTTGTTGTCACGGCGACCGTAACGGTTGTACACGCGCAGGATGGCGTCCAGGTAGCTGATCAGGTCCTGCCACGGCAGGAACTCGTTGATGAACGAGCCGACCACCGGGGTACGGCCCAGACCACCACCGACCAGCACGCGGAAGCCCAGCTCGCCGGCGGCGTTGCGCACCGGCTCCAGGCCGATGTCGTGCACTTCGATGGCGGCGCGGTCTTCCTTCGAGCCGTTGATGGCAATCTTGAACTTGCGCGGCAGGTAGGCGAATTCCGGGTGGAAGGTGGTCCACTGGCGGACGATTTCACACCATGGGCGCGGGTCGACGACTTCATCCGCGGCAACACCGGCGAACTGGTCGGTGGTGGTGTTGCGCAGGCAGTTGCCGCTGGTCTGGATCGCGTGCATCTGCACGGTGGCCAGCTCGGCGAGGATGTCCGGGATATCTTCCAGCGCTGGCCAGTTGAATTGCACGTTCTGGCGGGTGGAGATGTGGGCGTAGCCCTTGTCGTAGTCGCGGGCGATCTTGGCCAGGGTGCGAACCTGCTTGGCGTTCAGCTGGCCGTACGGCACGGCGACACGCAGCATCGGCGCGAAACGTTGGATATAGAGGCCGTTCTGCAGGCGCAGAGGGCGGAATTCTTCTTCGCTCAGCTCACCGGCCAGGTAGCGGCGGGTCTGATCACGGAACTGCTTGACGCGGTCCTCGATGATCCGCTGATCGTACTCGTCGTATACGTACATAAAAGTCCTGTCTCAGGCTGCATGCAGCTATTCGCGCGCACGGCCGCGCACTCCGGTTCGGAGCCGGGGAACGATAGCAGGTTGGGTTTATGCGCTAAAGTGATGTTTTAGCATATGAAAAGAACCAAACGAACTAAGTGAGACTGACTGGCATTTGTTACCCCTGCGTGCGACGGGTTTATACTCGATGGTTTGTTTCAAAGGGTGTATCCGCATGCTCAAGGCGCTTTGCCAAAGCTTGTGCCTGGGCCTGCCGCTGGCAGCCTCCGCTCAGGCCGCTACGGTGGTCTTTCTCAACCCTGGCCAGTCGAACGAGACGTTCTGGACCCACTACTCGCGTTTCATGCAGGCCGCCGCCGATGAGCTGGGCATGAACCTGCGCGTGGAATACAGCGAGCGCGATGCCGCCCTGGCGATGAGCCAGGCCCGGGCGATTCTCAACGGCCCGCAGCGGCCGGACTACCTGGTGTTGGTCAACGAACAGTATGTGGCGCCAGAGATCATCCGTCTGTCCCGGGGCACCGGGGTCAAGCTGTTCCTGGTCAATAACGGCCTGACCGCCAGCCAGGCCAAGAGCATCCAGGCCCAGCCTGACAGATACGGTCAAGTGCTCGGTACCCTGACCGCAAACGACCAGCAGGCCGGCTTTCGCATGCTGCACGAGATGGTCGCCTTGCTGCCCCGTGACAATGAGCCGATCGACCTGGTGGCCTTTGCCGGGGTCAAGACCACCCCAGCGTCGCAACTGCGCGAAGAGGGCATGCGCCAGGCGTTGGCCGACTTCCCCCAGGTGCGCCTGCGCCAGGTGGTGTATGGCGGCTGGAACCGGGAGCGCGCCTACGAGCAGGCGCAGCAGTTGCTGCAGCGCTACCCGAATACCCGGCTGGTGTGGGCAGCCAACGACCAGATGGCCCTTGGCGCCATGCGCGCTTTCGAGGAGGCCGGGCGCAAGCCAGGGCGCGACGTGGTGTTCGGCGCCGTCAACAGCTCGGCCGAAGCCTTGCGCGCCCGCATCGATGGGCGCCTGGGCGTGCTGATGGGTGGGCATACCACGTTGGGCGGCTGGGCCATGGTGCTGCTGCACGACGATGCGCAGGGCCTGGAGGTGAATCGCGACGGCAAGCGTGAGCACGTGCTGCCGGTGCTGCAGTCGATCGACCAGGGCAGGGCGCGGCGATGGCTGAAACTGCTGGAACGGGACGACTACGGTGTTGATTTCCTGCATTACAGCGCTGAAGGGCAGCCGCCGAGCTATCAGTACCCGTTTCTGACGTCACCCGTCGACTATTGAAAGACCTTGCTTGAGAGAAGGGCATTGCTCGTCTTAACTGCTGGTGGTGAAGTGCATTCCCATAACCACTACAAGAGGCAATGCAATGGGAAACTCTACCAAGGTCCGCAAAGCTGATAGCAGTGTCGATGCCTGGGCGATCCTGTGCCTGATCGTTCTGGTGGTGGTCACTGCCGTGTATTGGGTCAGCCACCAGTGACTTGAAACTCAAGACCGTGATGCAACCAGAACGCCTGCGGGAGGGAATCGCGCAGGCGTTTTCGTTTTTTCGCAGAGCGTTCAGCGGGCCGTGAGGTGCAGCGCCAGTTGAACCAGGCCAATCAGCACGGCGATGAACACCAGGGTGAACAGTAGGCCCAGCACGATGAAGTGGCTGGCCTTGCCGTGGGTGAAGTCGCGAGCGCGGTTCTTGCCGCTCTGCACGCCGAAGGCAGCGGCGAGGACGCTGTGCAGCATCTGCCAGAAAGTCGGGGGCTTGCCCTGGCTGGAATCGTCCATGGTGGCTCCTGAAGAATCAGAGGCAATCAGGGACAGTGTAGGTGGCCTTTGGGGCTGCTGCGCAGCCCCAGCGCTCTTAGTTGTCGTACCCGAGGTTTGGCGCCAACCAGCGCTCGCTCACGCTGATATCCTGACCTTTGCGCGCGCTGTAACGCTCGATCTGGTCCTTGTCGACCTTGCCCACGGCAAAGTACTGCGCCTGCGGGTGAGCAAAGTACCACCCGCTGACTGCCGCCGCCGGGAACATCGCGAAGTGCTCGGTAAGGAACACGCCGCTCGGCCCGGTCTCGCCAATGGCCGTGCCATCGAGCAGGCGGAACAGGGTTTCCTTTTCGGTATGATCCGGGCAGGCCGGGTAGCCCGGGGCAGGGCGGATGCCGCTGTACTGCTCCTTGATCAGCGCCTCGTTGTCCAGGTGTTCATCGCGGGCGTAGCCCCAGTGCTCTTTACGCACCTGCTCGTGCAGCCACTCGGCACAGGCCTCGGCCAGGCGGTCGGCCAGCGCCTTGACCATGATCGAGCTGTAGTCGTCGCCCTTGTCCTGGTACGCCTTGGCCACTTCCTCGGCACCGATGCCGGCGGTGGTGATGAAGCCGCCGACGTAGTCGGTCACGCCGCTGCCCTTCGGCGCGACGAAGTCGGCCAGGGACAGGTTCGGCTTGCCATCGGGCTTGATGGTCTGCTGACGCAGGTGGTGCAGGGTGGCCAGGGCCTTGCCGTCATCGCCGTAGACTTCGATGTCGTCATCGGCAACCTGGTTGGCCGGCCAGAAGCCGAACACCGCACGGGCGCTGATCAGCTTCTCGTCAATCAGCTTGTCGAGCATCTCGCGGGCATCCTTGTACAGCGCGGTGGCCGCTTCGCCGACCACTTCGTCGGTGAGGATGCGCGGGAACTTGCCGGCCAGGTCCCAGGAAATGAAGAACGGCGTCCAGTCGATGTACTCGGCCAGGGTGCGCAGGTCGATGTTTTCCAGCACCTTGACGCCGGTGAAAGAAGGTACCGCTGGCTGATAGCCGGCCCAGTCGTACTGCGGCTTGGCGGCGATGGCCTGGGTGTAGCTCAGACGCTCGGTACGGGCGCTGCGGTTGGCGGTGCGCTCGCGCACTTCCACGTAGTCCTGGCGGGTCTTCTCGACGAAGCCTGGCTTGAGTTCCTTGGACAGCAGCTGGGTGGCCACCCCCACCGCACGCGAGGCGTCGGTGACGTAGACCACAGCGTCGTTGCTGTACTTGGGTTCGATCTTGACCGCGGTGTGTGCCTTGGACGTGGTGGCGCCACCGATCATCAGCGGCAGGTGGAAGCCCTGGCGCTGCATTTCGCGGGCGACATGAACCATCTCGTCCAGCGACGGGGTGATCAGGCCGGACAGGCCGATGATGTCGCACTTCTGTTCGCGGGCGGTCTGCAGGATCTTCTCGGCCGGCACCATCACGCCGAGGTCGACGATGTCGTAGCCGTTACAGCCCAGTACCACGCCGACGATGTTCTTGCCGATGTCGTGCACGTCGCCCTTGACCGTTGCCATCAGGATCTTGCCCTTGGCTTCGGGTTTGTCGCCTTTTTCGGCTTCGATGAACGGGATCAGGTGAGCCACGGCCTGCTTCATCACCCGGGCCGATTTGACCACCTGCGGCAGGAACATCTTGCCGGCGCCAAACAGGTCGCCGACCACGTTCATGCCGTTCATCAGTGGGCCTTCGATGACTTCGATCGGGCGCGCGCACTGCTGGCGGCACAGTTCGGTGTCTTCGACGATGAAGGCGGTGATGCCTTTGACCAGCGCGTGCTCCAGGCGTTTTTCAACGGGCAGCGAACGCCACTCTTCGTTTTCCACTTCCTTGGCTGCGCCGCCGCCCTTGAAGTCGTCGGCAATCGCCAGCAGAGCATCGGTGCCGTGCGGGGTGCGGTTGAGCACCACGTCCTCGACCGTCTCGCGCAGCACGGCCGGGATCTCGTCGTAGATCTCCAGCTGGCCGGCGTTGACGATACCCATGGTCAGGCCGTTCTGGATCGCGTGGTAGAGGAATACCGAGTGGATCGCCTCACGCACCGGGTTGTTGCCGCGGAACGAGAACGACACGTTGGACACACCGCCCGAGCTCAGCGCGTGGGGTAGGTGATCACGGATGTAGGCACAGGCCTCGATGAAATCGACGGCATAGTTGTTGTGCTCTTCGATGCCGGTGGCGACGGCGAAGATGTTCGGGTCGAAGATGATGTCTTCTGGCGGGAAACCCACTTCGTTGACCAGGATGTCGTAGCTGCGTTGGCAGATTTCCTTCTTGCGCGCGGCGGTGTCTGCCTGGCCGACCTCGTCGAAGGCCATCACCACCACGGCGGCGCCATAGCGCTTGCACAGGCGGGCGTGGTGCTTGAATTGCTCGACGCCTTCTTTCATGGAGATCGAGTTGACGATGCCCTTGCCCTGGATGCACTTCAGGCCCGCTTCGATCACTTCCCACTTGGAGGAGTCGATCATGATCGGCACGCGGGAGATGTCCGGCTCACCGGCAATCAGGTTGAGAAAACGGACCATGGCGGCCTGGGAGTCGAGCATCCCTTCGTCCATGTTGATGTCGATCACCTGGGCGCCGGCCTCGACCTGCTGCAGGGCGACTTCCAGGGCTTCGGTGTAGTTCTCTTCACGGATCAACCGGGCGAACTTGGCGGAGCCGGTGATGTTGGTGCGCTCGCCGACGTTGACGAACAGCGACTGGCGGTCGATGGTGAACGGTTCCAGGCCCGACAGGCGGCAGGCCTTGGCGATTTCCGGGATCTCGCGTGGCTTGTACTTGGCCACGGCCTCGGCGATGGCCTGGATATGGCCCGGGGTGGTGCCGCAGCAACCGCCGATGATGTTGAGGAAGCCGCTGGCGGCGAATTCCTCGACCACCGCGGCCATCTCGGCCGGGGTTTCGTCGTACTCACCGAAGGCGTTCGGCAGGCCGGCGTTGGGGTGGGCAGACACGTGGGTGTCGGCCTTGGTCGCCAGTTCTTCCAGGTATGGGCGCAGGTCCTTGGCGCCGAGGGCGCAGTTCAGGCCCACGGAGATCGGCTTGGCGTGGCGCACCGAGTTCCAGAATGCTTCGGTGGTCTGACCCGACAGGGTGCGGCCGGATGCGTCGGTGATGGTGCCGGAGATCATGATCGGCAGTTCGACGTTATCGTCCTCGAACACCTGCTGCACGGCAAAGATTGCCGCCTTGGCGTTGAGGGTGTCAAAAATGGTCTCGATCAGGATCAGGTCGGCGCCGCCCTCGATCAGGCCACGGGTGGCCTCGATGTAGTTCACTACCAGTTCGTCGAAGGTGACGTTGCGGTAGCCGGGGTCGTTGACGTCGGGGGAGATCGAGCAGGTACGGCTGGTCGGGCCGAGCACGCCAGCGACGAAGCGCGGTTTGTCCGGGGTTTCCAGGGTCTTGGCATCGGCCACCTGGCGGGCGATGCGCGCACCCTCGACGTTCAGCTCGTACACCAGCGATTCCATGCCGTAGTCGGCCTGGGAAATCTGCGTGGCATTGAAGGTGTTGGTTTCGAGGATATCAGCGCCGGCATCCAGGTAGGCTTTCTCGATCGCGGCGATCACGTCCGGGCGGCTGAGCAGCAGCAGGTCGTTGTTGCCTTTCACATCGCTTGGCCAATCGGCGAAGCGCGTGCCACGATAGTCGTGTTCCTCGAGGCGATAGCTTTGGATCATAGTACCCATGCCGCCGTCGAGGATCAGGATGCGCTCTTTGAGTGCGTTCTGGAGTGCTTGGAGACGAGCGCTGCGGTCGGACATAGGAACTACCTGGTCGGGCAAATAACAGAAGGTGCCGAATCATAACAAACCTGCGCGGTTTTTAGGCGCACTGCCCATTTACATGAATTCTGTTCATGTTGTTTCGGCGTTACTGATACAGAGCACCCAAGGACGACCAGGCAAATCGTGATGGCTTTCAATACCCAGGACTTTCCGCACATGGTGCATCGTATCCTTGTCAGCGCCTTCGCTCTGCTCATCAGTAGCGTGGCGTTCGGACAAGCCCCCCAGTCGAGCCCGGTGATTTCCTACACCCGGGATATCCAGCCGATTTTCACCGAGAAATGCGTGGCCTGCCACGCCTGCAATGACGCCGCCTGCCAGCTCAAGCTGGAAAGCCCCGAAGGCGCAGTGCGCGGAGCCACCAAGGTGCCGGTTTACCAGGGCGAGCGCAGCACGGCCGTGCCCCCCACGCGGTTGTTCTACGACGCCCATAGCGAAGAAGAATGGCGCAAGAAGGGTTTCTATTCGGTGCTCGACAACCAGGGCAGCCAGGCGGCGCTGATGGCACGCATGCTCGAACTGGGGCACAAGGCCCCGCTCACGCCCAATGCCAAGCTGCCCGAAGAGATCGTCCTGGGGCTCAACCGCAACAACATGTGCCCGCTGCCCGAAGAGTTCGACGCCTACGCTGGCGCCCACCCCAAGGAGGGCATGCCGCTGGCGGTCACTGGCCTGACCGACAAGGAATACGACACCCTGCGCCGTTGGCTGGCCGCCGGCGCGCCGGTCGAGTACCAGCCGATCCAGCCAAGCGCAGCCGAGGCCCGGCAGATCACCGACTGGGAAGCGCTGCTCAACCGCCCCGGTTCCACCGAGGCGTTGATCGCCCGCTGGCTGTATGAGCACCTGTTCCTCGCGCATATCTACTTCGTCGGTGGCGAGCAAGGCCACTTCTTCCAATGGGTGCGTTCGCGCACGCCAAGCGGCAAACCGGTCGACATCATCGCCACACGCCGCCCCAATGACCCGCCAGGCACCGATTTCTATTACCGCCTGATTCCGGTGCAAGGCGTGATCGTGCACAAGACCCACATCACTTACCCGATGGGGCCGCAGAAGCTCAAACGCGTGAAGCAGCTGTTCTACGCTGGCGACTGGCATGCCACTGCACTGCCGGGCTATGGCCCGCGTCACCGGGCCAACCCGTTCGAAACCTTCGAGGCGATCCCGGCGGTGGCGCGCTACCAGTTCATGCTGGATAACGCCGAATACTTCGTGCGCACCTTCATCCGTGGCCCGGTGTGCCGCGGTCAGATCGCCACCGACGTGATCCGCGACAACTTCTGGGCGCTGTTCCAGGAGCCGGCCCACGACCGCTACATCACCGATGCCCAGTACCGCGGCGAAGCCACGCCGCTGCTGGCCATGCCGGGGCAGATCGACGACGTCGGCAGCGTGCTGAACCTGTGGCATGCCTACCGCGACAAGCGCAACGAGTACGAGAAACTGCGCCGCGAGGCCTATGCCGAAATGCCCGCGCCGGGCTGGGCAACCTTGTGGGCTGGCAACGACAACGCGCTGCTGAGCATCTTCCGTCACTTCGACAGCGCCTCGGTGACCAAGGGCCTGATTGGCGATGTGCCGCTGACCGTGTGGCTGTTCGACTACCCGCTGTTCGAGCGCACTTACTACCAGCTGGCGGTCAACTTCGATGTGTACGGCAACGTCTCACACCAATTGCAGACACGCCTGTACTTCGACCTGATCCGCAATGGCGCCGAGGTCAATTTCCTGCGTCTGATGCCCGCTGACCAGCGCAGCAAGATCCTTGGCAGCTGGTACCAGAACAGCGGCAAGGTAAAGATGTGGCTGGACTATGAAGACATCGACACCGATACGCCGAGCGGCATCAAGCTCGACCCGCGCGACCCCAAGCGCGACTTCGGCCTGAAACTGCTGCAGCGCACCGGCAGCCTGAACGCTGCGCCAGATCCGATCAACCGCTGCACCGGCGCCTACTGCTCGCGGCCGCAGATGAACGAGGAATTCCGCGATGTCGAACAGTCGCTCAGCCGCCTGGTGTCGCGCCCGGCCGCGGGCCTAAAGGTGATCAGCCAACTGCCCGAGGCAACCATGCTGCGCATCGAAGGCGAGGGCGGCCAGCGTCAGGTTTACAGCCTGCTGCGCAACCGTGCGCACAGCAACGTGGCGTTCCTGCTTGGTGAGGCGTACCGCTACATGCCAGGGCTCGACACCCTGACGCTGTACCCGGGGGTGCTCAGTAGCTACCCGAACTTCATCTTCAACATCCCGGCCAAGGATGTGCCGGAATTCGTCGAGGATATGGAGTACGCCAAGGATGATGCGGCCAAGTTCGAGCGCATCGTCATGCGCTGGGGGGTGCGCCGCAGCCACCCGCAGTTCTGGCGTTACTTCCACGACCTGAACACCTACATCAAGGAGACCGAGCCGGTAGAGGCCGGGGTGCTGGACATGAACCGCTACGAAAACCTCTGATCGGGTCGGTTGACCTTTGCCAATGCGCTGCGGTCGGAACGTATGGGTGGCCCGGAGGCTGTTTCAGCCTTCGGGCCTCAATGCACCGGCAATCGCAGGTATTCCATGCTGTATTCGCTTCAAGCACTGCGGGCGTTCGCCGCCTGGGTGGTGGTCTGCCACCACTTCATGCAGATCTTTTTCGACTTCCATGCCACCGGCCCCATCGGCCAATTGCTCACTGACCGCGGCGCCGTTGGCGTCGACATCTTCTTCGTCATCAGCGGGCTGGTTATTTACCTGTCGACCCGCGACAAACCTGTCGAACCGCGCCAGTTTCTGCTCAACCGGGCCCTGCGCATCGTTCCCGCCTACTGGTTCTATACCGCGCTGATGGCGGCGTTGCTGTTGGCATTCAGCCAATGGATGCCGCACCAAGCGTTCGACTGGCACCACCTGCTGCTGTCGCTGCTGTTCATCCCGGCTGAAAACCCCGGTGGGTACGGCCTGTACCCGACCTTGAACGTCGGCTGGACGCTGAATTTCGAGATGTTCTTCTACCTGCTGTTCGGCCTGGCCTTCCTGGTGCGCCAGCGCCACCACGTGTTGCTGGTGACCGCTGCGCTGCTGCTGGTCAGTGAAGTGTTGGGGCGTATGGGCGTGCTCAGCCGTTTCTACAACAACGACATCATCTACGAGTTCCTGCTGGGCATCGGCCTGGGCGTGATCCATCGCCGCGGGCTGATCCGCGAAGGCCTGTGGCTGCCGCTGGCGGTGCTGGGCGTGGCGGGCTATGCGATCTATCACCTGGACGCCTCGCAGCGCCTGCTGCACTGGGGCGTACCGAGCGCGATGATCGTGCTGGCGTTCATCGCCCTGGAGCCGTACTTCAAGGGTAACCGCCTGCTCAAGGCACTGGGTGACTGCTCCTACTCGGTGTACCTGATCCACGTGCTGGTGCTGTACGCTGGCTGGTTCGCCTGCCAGCGCCTGCACCTGAACCCGTACCTGGTGTTCGCCTTGTGCGTACCGTCCATTGGACTAATGTCGTGGTTCAGCTATCAGTGGCTGGAGCGCGGGCTGTACCGGCGGATGCAGGCTTGGCTGGCGGCTCCACGGGAGCAAACACAGGAATTTGCGCTTTCCCGAGTCAAATACTAGGACTTTGTACAAAGGCCAGGTTGGCGTACACTTGGCCGCAAGTCTGTGAGGAACTTCCATGAGCGCTATAACCATTACTGACGCCGCCCATGATTACCTGGCCGATCTGCTTTCCAAGCAGAACACGCCTGGCATTGGCATCCGTATTTTCATCACCCAGCCGGGCACCCAGTACGCCGAGACCTGCATTGCCTACTGCAAGCCGGGCGAAGAGAAGCCCGACGACGAGCCGGTTGGCCTGAAGAGCTTTACCGCTTACCTCGACGCGGTCAGCGTGCCGTTCCTGGAAGACGCGCTGGTTGACTACGCCACCGATCGCATGGGCGGCCAGCTGACCATCAAGGCGCCGAACGCCAAGGTGCCGATGGTCAACGAAGACAGCCCGATCAACGAGCGCATCAACTACTACCTGCAGACCGAGATCAACCCCGGTCTGGCCAGCCACGGCGGCCAGGTGAGCCTGGTCGATGTGGTCGACGACGGCATTGCCGTGCTGCAGTTCGGTGGCGGTTGCCAGGGCTGCGGTCAGGCCGACGTAACCCTGAAGGAAGGCATCGAGCGTACCCTGCTCGAGCGCATTCCAGAGCTCAAAGGTGTGCGTGACGTGACTGACCACACTCAGAAAGAGAACGCCTACTACTGATCCGGACGCGCTCCTACAGCGATCGCGTCAGGTCAAGGCATAGCAACAAAGTGTTACGGTTTCAACCGCTGCGACAACAGGCCGCAGCCCGTATTCAAAGGGCTGCGGGCCATCACCGCCTTGGTCGGGTAGAACCCCACCGGGTGTCATGCCAGAATGCCCCGGTTTTTCGGCCGGCCCGTCCCAAGGGCCGGCACCTTCCCTGTAAAGGATGGTTCCATGAATGATCAGTTTACCCGGCGCGCGGTTGTCGCCGGGATGGGCGTTCTCGGGCTCGGCCTGCTGGCAGGCTGCAACCCGGCCCGGGGGCTCGAGTTCAAGTACGGCAAGAACATGAGCAACGAAATCCTGGGGCGCAAGTTCAGCCTCAAGGACCCTCAGGGCAATGTCCGCACCTTGTCGAGCTTCTACGGCAGCATGCCGATGATCTTCTTCGGCTTCACCCAGTGCCCGGCCGTCTGCCCGACCACCCTGGCGCGGGCGGCCCAGATCAAGAAGCTGCTCAGGGGCCGCGACCGCGAGATCTTCCAGGTGGTGTTCATCACCCTGGACCCGGAGCGCGACACCCCCGAGGTGCTCGATGCCTACGTCAAGGCCTTCGACCCGTCGTTCACCGCCCTGACCGGTACCCCGGAAGAAATCGCCGCGGTGGCCAAGGAGTTCAAGGTGTTCTACGAAAAGGTCCCGGCCGGTGACACCTACACCATCTCTCATTCATCCACCAGCTACGTCTACGATACACGTGGCACCCTGCGCCTGAGCCTGGGCCATTCGCTGAATGCCAAGGAATGCGCCGAAGACCTGGCTACCCTGATGGAGATTTGCTAATGGCTGTATCACTGCAACCGATCAAGCGCGGCCTAGCCGCCATCGCCCTGCTGGGCCTGGCCCTGCCGGCCCTTGCGCAGACCACCGTGAGCGACGCCTGGGTGCGCGCCAGTGTGCCGCACCAGCCTTCCACCGGGGCCTTCATGACCCTGACTGCCAGCACCGACAGCAAGCTGGTCGGCGTGGCTTCACCAGTGGCCAAGACCGTGCAGGTGCATGAGATGACCATGAACGGTGACGTGATGGGCATGAAGGAAGCGAAGTCCGTGGCGCTGCCTGCCGGCAAGCCGGTGAGCCTGGACCCTGATGGCTACCACGTGATGCTCATGGGCCTGACCCAGCAGGTGAAGGAAGGCGAGAAGGTACCGCTGACCCTGACCATCGAAGATGCCAAGGGCGCCAAGGAAACCGTGGAAGTGCAGGCAGAAGTGCGCCCGCTCAACGCCGAGGCCGGCGGTGGGCATGACCACATGCACATGAACCACTGACTGACAAAAAGGGCCGCATAAGCGGCCCTTCTTCATTGTGCTGCGCGCTTCAGCTACGGAAGCGTGGCAGCGGCCTTTCGAGGGTCAGTGAGGTCAAGGTCTTGCGGACTTGGGCCTCATCGGCCTCCAGCGCCTTGAGGCTGGCGCGGATCTTGCCCGCAGCGGGCACATCGCCCTGGCGGTCGATCCAGTCGGCAATTTCCTTGCAGGCACTGCTCAGGCAGGCTTGGCGCTGGTTCATCAGCGATATCAGGGTGGTGAGCTCTCTTTCGGACATGGCGGAATCCTCCGTTCAGCTCTGTCAGTGTAGCAGTGGCTGGCCGGCTTGCCTGAGGCCCGCTGTCGCACGCGCTAGTTGTGCAAGCAAGCGCTGCGATAGGCGCCAGGTGTCACGCCATACGCCTGTTTGAATTGTCGGCTCAAGTGACTCTGATCGGCAAAACCCAATGCAAACGCCACGTCAGAGGCTGTCAGGCCGCTTTTTAAAAACTCCCGTGCCCGTGCCAAGCGCCGCTGCTTCAGCCAGGCATGCGGCGGCATGCCGGTGGCCTGGCGGAACACCCGGGCAAAGTGGAAGGGCGACAGATTGACTGCAGCTGCCAAGGCCTCCAGTGATGGCGGGTCCGCCAACTGGCTTTCGAGTAATTCCCGCGCACGTGCCACTGCCAGCGGTTCATTACCAGGGGCTGAAGGTTCGGGGCAATGGCCGTGGCGCTGTACCAGCGCCAGCACTGCCTGGCGCCAGGCGGTCTGCTGCTCCAGGGCACTGGCACCGGCTTCCGACAGCTGATGCAGCTGGCTGAAGGCCCATGCCAGGGCAGGGTCCTGGATCACGCTGTCCTTGAAACGCGGCATGCCGTGGCGGCCCAGCGCCAGCTCGTCCAGCACGCCGGTGACCCGCTCATGCTCAGGGTAAAACCCCCGGTAGCGCCAGCCAGCCTCGTGAGCGGTGGCGCCGGTGTGTAGCTCGTCCGGGTTGATCAGCACCATGCTGCCGACCGGCGCCAGGTGTTCGCTGCCGCGGTGCCAGAAGCGCTGCGCGCCCGACTCGATCACGGTGAACACGTAGCCTTCATGCACATGGGGGGCGAAGCGCTGCTGAAAGTAGCGCGCATGCAACATCTCGACGTCGCCAAGGGCCGGCGCCTGCCAGAGGTGGGTCTGTTCGCGCAGGGGCGTGCTCATGCCAGCCAGCTGCGCAGCAGGAAGAAGATCAACATGCTCACCAGCATGCTCAGCAACACGCTGCGGGTCAACAGGACCAGCGCAACGGCCACCAGCGCGCCGAGCAGGTAGGGGTTGAGCGGGCTCAGGTCGAGCTGGTGGCCGGGCATGAAAATGATCGGCCCGCAGATCGCAGTGAGCATGCCTGGCACGGCAAAGCCGAGGAACTGCCGGGCGTTGGAGCTCAGGCGCAGGGGCAGGCGTGGTTCCAGGAAGGCGTAGCGGTTGAGGAATACCACGGCGCCCATGGCGAAGATCAGCAGCCAGGTCATGGGCGGCCTCCGGTGAATTTCTGGCAGATGAAACCGGCCGCCATGCCCAGCAGGCCGGCCGCGACCAGCGCGGTTTCCCAGTGCCAATAACTGAACAGTACCGAGCAGAACAGCGATACCGCCACGCACACCACGGTGGCGAGGTTGCGCACCAGGGGCGCGATCAGCGCGACAAAGGTGGCGACGATGGAGAAGTCCAGGCCGAGCTGGTCGAGGTGCGGGATGTTCTGGCCCAGCACGATGCCGGCCAGGGTGAACAGGTTCCACGCAACGTAGAAGGTCAGGCCCACGCCGAGGGCGTACCAGCGGTTGAACTGCTGCTGATCATAGTGGCTGGTGAGGGCGAAGAACTCGTCGGTGAGCAGGAAGCCCAGGCCCAGCCGCCAGCGCAACGGCTGGTTCGACAGCACCGGGCGCATGGACAGGCCGTAGAGCAGGTGTTGGGAGGTCAGCAGCAGAGTGGTGAGCAGAATCGACAGCAGGTTGGCGCCGCCTTTGAGCATGCCGATGGCCACCAGTTGCGCGGCACCGGCGAAGACGATCGCCGACAGGCCCTGGCCTTGCCAGGCGCTGAGGTTGGCCTCGATGGCCATGGAGCCGGCGAGCAGGCCCCACGGGGCGACGGCCAGGGACAGCGGCAGGATGGCAATAGCGCCGTGCAAGAAGGCTTGGCGGGCGATGGGGGGGCTGCTGGGCATGATGGCTGCGACACACTTTGCTAGGTAGGTCAGCATGACAGAGCGGTGGGGCGGGTGGCTTGAACGATCTTGCTTGTTTGCTGCTTGTGCCGGCCTCTTCGCGGCTAAATCCGCTCCTGCAGGAATAGCGTCATTTTTGTACTAGTGGTGGGCAGGTGATTAACGCGTAGTCAGCCGATGCTGCGCCGCCACACAGCCATTGATGTCCACGGCCTTTTGCAGCAGTGCCTGGCGATGCTGTGGATCAAGGTCACCGAGCAGCCGGTAGACCTCGGCCTGGTAGTCGCGCTGGCGACCCCATTGCATCTCCAACCCCTGCGGGTGGGCGCGGCTGCAGGCCAGGCGGGCGGCTGGCTGCGGGTAGTAGGGCGCATACAGGGTGGCCATGCTCGGGATCGCTTCCAGCGCTTCGCGGTAGGCCGGGCTGGCGTTGTAGCCCGGGCACCAGGTCGCAATCGCTGTCGCCGGTGGTGCAAAGCCCTGATTCAGGCTGGCTTCGAGCAACGGGCAGGCAGCATCGGCAATCTGTGCTGCAGGCAGGTAGGTGGTGTAGTACAGCGCCAGGCGATACTGCGCCACCGGGTGGCCAAGCTCCACCGACTTCTTCAGCAAGGCCACTGCCGTCGGCAGAGTGTGTGCCATCGCCCGGCCTTGGCGGTTGAGCTCCGGGTCGACGCCCAGGGCAGTGCGCAGGGTGCTGTTGTCGTCCTGGTTGTCGGCCTGCTCCAGCAATGGCAGCGCCTGGCGGTAAAGCAGGTCGGCGTGTGGGTCGATGCGTACTTCGAGCGCGTTAGCGGCAACCGGGGTCAGCGCGATGAACAATGCTGGTGCCAGCGTGATGCGGCTCACAGGCGTGCCCCAAGCAACGGACGGAGCCGGCAGGCTGCCAGGTACGGGTGGGCGGCTTGATGATGGGTCACGACTGCGCGTACGCCTCGGGTGAATCGGAACGACGGGCTATTCTAGCCAAGCGCGGGCAGAAACCGAAACCCCGACGGTCGTCTGTCAGACCAGCTTGATCGGTGTGACCTTGCGTTGGGCGTGTCGTTCCTGGGCCAGCCCCAGTTTGGCAGTGATCACTTTAGCCAAGGCATTGTTGCCCAGGTCGTTCAGGTGCAAGCGGTCGACGAACAGGTCGGCGCCGAAAACCGGCGAGCTGCTGAGCATGCTGTTCATGTCGTAGCAGGGCACCGGGTCGGCCTGGCTCTTGATGCGGCGGAAGAAGGCCATGTGCAGCTGGCTGTCGAAGGTGTCTTCGAGCAGGCGATCGAAATTTGCCGGTTGCTGCTTCAGGGCGGCGAGCATCGCTTGTTCACCTGCCGGCAGGGTTTCCCGGCACCAGGGCAGCAGAGGCTGGAGGATGAAGGTCAGGGTGGCGTGGCTGTCAGCCAGCATGCGGTCCCATTGGCGCAAGGTGCGGCCGATGCTGTCGGCCGCGCGTGCCAGGCGCTTTTCCGGGGCGGACAGCGACCAGGTGGGGGGAGGCTCGTTACGCCGCGGTGCCAGTGCCTGGCCCAGGCGCTGCCACAATGACTCGCGGCGGGCCGGGCCAGTTGGCGGCATGCCTTCGTTGAAACTGTTCAGGTAAGCCTGGTGAGCCTTGGCTTGCTGTGGGTCGTGAGGGCCGGCCAGGACTTCGCCGAGGGCTTCATGGGCCAAGGTGTTCAAGCCACTGAGCAGCACCACATGGCCCACTTCGCCGAAGCGGTGCTGGTGGGTCAGGAACATCAGCAGCTCCTGACTCGCGTTGAGCCCGCAGCCCGCCAGGCTCAGCCACACCTCACCGGTCAGCATCGACAGGTGTGAAGCCACCGTGTGTTCATCGGAGCTGGCGCCGATGCCCAGGGCGGTCGAGCCGCCCACCAGCAGGTTGATGCGCGGCGCACCGCCGCGTTCGGCGGCCGAGAAGCGCTTGCCGGCGCAGTGGCTGTAGCGCAGGCCAAGGGCGTCGGTGTTGATGGTGCTGGAGCGGTAGCCGCTTTCGTGCACATGCAGGGTGTGCGGTGCGCGGCGGCTACCCAGCAACAGAAAACGCTGGTAGTCCTGATGCAGTGGCGAAGCGAGGCCCTGGGCGTGCGTGGTGGTTGCGGACGGTGTCATGGGCGCTCCTTCTCGGCGGGCGTTGCAGCGGCGCAGGACGTTCAGCCCGCCAGCTCCTTGAGGTTATAGGCCAGGCCGCCGGCGGCGATCAGCAGCAGCACAACCCCCGAGGCCAGGGAAATCATGCGGTTGCTGCGCTGCGAGGTGATCTTGCCGATGGTGAAGATGTACAGGCTGAGCACGGCGAAATCGATCAGCACCCACAACAGCGACAGCACCACCATGCTCTTGCCGAACGATTCGGTGATTTGAATGAACTGCGGGAAGAAGGCAATGAAGAAGATGATGTCCTTCGGGTTGGAAATGCCCACCATGAAGCCTTGCCATAAACCGCCGCGCCCGGCTTTGGCCGGTTGCAGTTCGGCTTCGTCGATGGCCGGCGCCTGCAGGCACTCGCGCAAGGTACCCACGGCGATGTAGCCGATGAACAGGCAGCCCAGCAGGCTCATGCCGCTGAGCCAGGCCTTGTCGATGGCCGCACTGGTGAGGATGACCCAGGCGGCGGCGCCGATCAGCACCAGTGAGGCCCAGTTGGTGCCGACGGCGGTGAACATGGCCTTGCGCGAGCCGGAGGCCGCGGCTGTGTTGACGATCAGCGCCACCACCGGGCCGGGGGTGGCGATCAACAGCAGCACGGTGAGTGCGTAAGTCAGTGTCAGTGCGGTATTCACGGTCAGTTCTCGGTCAGGGTGTCAGATGTCGCATGTGCGTGGGCATGAAAGGGGCAGCGCGACGGATTGAGCGAGCCTGCTTCCTGCAGTTGGTACTGCTTCCATTCAAAGTTGTCGTCCTGGCCAAAAAAGCCCAGGGTTTCAGGCATGACCCCATCGTTGTAGTGGCGCACGCGATCACGAATGCGGGCGCGAATGCGTTGCCCACTTTCGGTGCTGGCGTTGGCCACCTCGTCGAAGTTCTCCCGGGGATTGATGACGAAGGTGATGTGCGGGCCCAGGTTGCGGCTTTTCATCTGCTGGTGGCCGGGGAAATTCATGTTGATGAACAGCGGCATGCCGGCGTAGCAGAACGACCAGGCGTTGTCGTGCGGGTCGGTGGGGATCGCCTGTGGCCACGGGTGCGGGTCACGGGCGTGGACCCCACGCAGGACTTTCCAGGCCAGCGCCTGTTGTTCGGCCAGGGCGCTGTCGGCGGCGGTTTCGAGAAACACCACCAGCGGGCTGCCGATGCGTTGCTTGATCGGCACGGGGGTAATGGTGCGGACATACTCGGCCAGGCCTTGGGCGATATCATCGGCCAGTTGTTCGGCACGGGCGAAGAGGATGTGGCAGGATGCGCCGGCTACCGCTTTACGCCCGAACAGGCACGGGAAGTCGGGGTTGGCGAGTACGCTGCGAAAATGTTGTAGGGTTTGGTGCGTCCAGTGCTGAGTGTTCCGTACATGTTCTTCGGCCAGCTCTAGCGCATCCAGGCGATAGCAGTTTCCATAAACCGTAAACATGATTTCCCCAGGAGATTCAAGTAAGTGAGCGTTCCACTCATATGCAGGCAGGTTGGATACTTATCTTTGTTATTTACCCGCATTTTCTGAGACGCTGTTCACGTTGTAAAACGCGTGGAACTATGACCTACTATTAGTCTCACTCATGCTTCGAGGGCGCCATGTCGGAACGGATTCAAGCATTGCACGCCCTGCGTGCGTTCGAGGTAGCCTCGCGCTACGGCTCGTTTACCCGGGCCGCCGAAGAGCTGGCCCTGACCCAAGGCGCGGTCAGCCATCACATCAAGACCCTCGAATCCATGTTCGGCTGCGACCTGTTCGAGCGACGCGGCCCCAAGTTGAGCCTCACCGAGCATGGACGGGTGCTGGCTCAGGAGCTGAAGGTCGGCTTCAAGATCATCGAAAACGCCTGTGCGCTGCTGCGCCAGGACCGTTATGGGTTGCGCTTGAAGGCCCCCTCGACGCTGACCGTGCGCTGGCTGCTGCGGGCGCTGGACGGTTTCAAGAAGCTCGAAGACAACTGCAGCGTGCAGCTGTCGAGCGTGTGGATGGACATCGACTCGGTGGACTTCTACTCCGAACCCTACGACTGCGCCATTCTCCTGGCCAACGGCCGTTTCCCGGCCGATGTCGAGAGCGTCAAGCTGTTCGATGAGTGGCTGATCCCGGTGTGCCACCCGGACTACATGGCGCACGCGCAACCGGAACTGGCCGACCTGCGCCAGTGTGAATTCCTTCACCCCTCACCGGACCGCCGCGACTGGCGGCGCTGGCTGGCGCGCATGGATGCGCTGGACATCAGCATCGACCAGGGCCAGGTATTCGATACCCTCGACCAAGGCATCTCGGCGGCGCAACAGGGCCTCGGCATTTCGGTGGTCGACCTGGTGCTGGCCAGTGCCGACCTCGCGGCCGGGCGCCTGGTGACGCCGTTCAAGCATGCGGTATCGACCGGTGACGGTTACTACATGACCTGGCTCAAGAGCAGCCCCAAGGCGCGACAGATGCACAAGTTGCGCGACTTTCTGCTCAGCCAGGTGCCACCGCTGAGCTACAAGGACATCAACTACCTGTACGGCTGAACACGCGCTCCAGCATGAAGTCGATGAACACCCGCAACTTGGGCGGCACGTGGCGCCCTGACGGCCATAGCAGGTAGAAGCTGCCACGCCGTTCGATGAAGCCGTCGAGCACGCTCATCAAGGTGCCAGCGGCCAGTTCGCGACGCACGCTGAAGTCCGGCAGGCAGGTGATGCCGCGGTGGTTGAGGGCGAAGCAGATGCGCGTCTCGACGTGGTTGCAGACCATCGAGATGGGAATGTCGTAGCCCTGCTCGGGGTGCTCCTGGCGCAGCGGCCAGGCTTCCAGCTTGCCGTTGCTGGGGAAGCGGTAGTGCAGGCAGGTGTGTGCGCTGAGTTCGCGCGGGTGCAGCGGTGTGCCACGCGCGCGCAGGTACTCGGGTGAGGCCACCAGGCAATGCTGGAAGTGCCCGAGAAACTTGGCGTTGAGCCGCGAATCCAGCGGCTGGCCGCCGCGCATCACCACATCGAAGCCTTCACCGACAATGTCGACCATGCGGTCTGTGAACTCCAGGTCCAGTTCCACCTGCGGGTAGCGTTCCATGAACTCGGCCAAGGCCGGCATCACCAGCCCGGTTACCTGGGGCAGGCTCACGCGCAGGCGGCCGCGCGGTGTTTCACTGGCCTGGGACAGTTCCTGCTCGGTGGCCTCGATCTCGGCCAGGATGCGCCGGCTGCGCTCCAGAAACAGCGTACCTTCTGCAGTCAGGGTGATGCTGCGGGTGCTGCGGTGGAACAGGCGTACACCCAGGCGGCTTTCCAGGCGCGCCACGCGCTTGCCCACGGCCGAGGCGCTGATGCCCAGCGACTGGCCGGCGGCGACGAAGCTGCGGGTTTCGGCGACCCGATTGAACACTACGAAGCCGCTGAGGCTGTCCATTTTCGCTCCTGATTACGGACATCCACGTCCTGGGTGAGCGGCATTGTAACCGTCTTTTTCCGCAATGCGCGGCCTTGCAGACTGTGGGCCTTGATCGCAACCACAAGGCATCCTGAAATGTCCCAGACATCGACTGCTTCACTTGCCAGCACCGAGCGCCTGCCTTTGAGCGGGCTGCTGGCGCTGGCCATGACTGGCTTCATCGCCATCCTCAGTGAAACCCTGCCGGCAGGCCTGCTCGACCAGATCGCCGATGGCATGCACATCAGCCAGGCCATGGCCGGGCAATGGGTGACGGCCTACGCGCTCGGCTCCTTGCTCACTGCCATCCCGTTGGTGACCCTGACCCAGGGCTGGTACCGGCGCCGGGCGCTGCTACTGGCGATTGTCGGTTTTGTTCTGTTCAACGGCCTGACCGCCGTTTCGCCTTCCAACACCCTGACCCTGTTGCTGCGCTTTCTCACCGGTGCCGCTGCCGGCCTGGCCTGGGGCCTGATCGCCGGGCATGCCCGGCGCATGGTGCCGGCAGCCCTGCAGGGGCGGGCAATGGCCGTGGCCATGCTCGGCCAGCCGATTGCCCTGTCGCTGGGCTTGCCGATCGCGACCTGGCTGGGCGCCGGTCTGGGCTGGCGCACCACCTTTGCCGTGGTCACGCTGGTGGCGCTGCTGCTGGTGGTGTGGGTGCTCCGGGCGGTGCCGGATTACCCGGGGCAGGCCCCCGGCAAGCGCCCATCGACGCTACAGGTGTTGCGTACACCCGGCGTGGCCGTGGTGCTGCTGGTGATCCTTGCCTGGATCCTAGGCCACAACATTCTCTACACCTATATCGTGCCGGTGCTGGCGGCGGCAGGGATGGCGGCCGATGTCGGCCAAATACTCATGCTGTTTGGCCTCTCGTCGCTGACCGGTATCGTCATGGTCGGCCTGATGGTCGATCGCCATTTGCGCAAGCTGGTCGTGCTAAGCCTGGCAGGGTTTGCCCTGGCCACGCTGTTGCTGGGGCAGGCCACGTCCTGGGCCATCTACCTGAGCGTGGCGTTGTGGGGCCTGACCTACGGCGGTGCGCCGACCCTGTTGCAGACCGCTTGCGCCGATGCGGCGGGTGAGGGCGGCGATGTTGCGCAGTCGATGCTGGTGACGGTGTGGAACAGTGCTATTGCCCTGGGCGGGATCGTCGGAGGGGTGCTGCTGGCCGGCGTGGGCGTCGAGGCATTCGGCAGTGTGGTGTTGGCATTGATCGCAGCGGCCTTGCTGATGGTGCTGGCGACGCGCAGAAGCGGCTTCGTGGCCGGGCCGCGCTAGCGTAGAATCGACGTTTTCAGCAGAGGTTGACGCGGTGGAGTTGCAGCAGGGCTTTGTCCTGACCCGGCATTGGCATGACACGCCCGAAGGCACCTGCGTGGAATTCTGGCTGGCCACCGATGCCGGGCCACGCTTGTTGCGCCTGGCGCCACAGGAGTCGGTGGCGTTCATACCGCAGGCGCAGGCCGAGCACGCCCGGGTGTTGCTGGCCAAGGAGCAGGGCGCTCAGCTCAAACCGTTGCGCCTGAAGGACTTCGACCAGCGTCCGATGCTGGGCCTCTACACCCGCCAGCACCGCCAGCTGATGCAGCTGGAGCAACGCTTGCGCACGGCTGGCATCGACGTGTTCGAGGCCGATATCCGCCCGCCAGAGCGTTACCTGATGGAGCGCTTCATCACAGCGCCCGTGCAGTTCACCGGCCAGCGGGACGCGCAGGGCGTGTACTGCGAGGCCCAGCTCAAGCCGCTGCCAGACTATCGCCCGACCTTGCGCCTGGCCTCGCTGGACATCGAGACCAGCGAGCGCGGCGAGCTGTACAGCATCGCCCTGGAAGGCTGTGGCCAGCGCCAGGTCTACATGCTCGGCCCGGCGAATGGTGATGCCGAAGGTGTGGATTTCGACCTGCGCTACTGCGCAGACCGCGCCGAGCTGCTGACGTGCCTTAACCAGTGGATGGCCGAGCATGACCCGGATGCGATCATTGGCTGGAACCTGATCCAGTTCGACCTGCGCCTGCTGCACGAGCACGCCAAGGTGCTGCAAGTGCCGCTGGCGCTGGGGCGCAATGGCGCGCCGATGACCTTGCGCAGCCATGCCGGTGGTGGCCACGTATTCGCCGATGCCCCGGGGCGCCTGTTGATCGACGGCATCGAAGCCCTGCGCTCGGCGACCTGGAGCTTCCCCTCGTTCAGCCTCGAAAGCGTTGCCCAGACCCTGCTCGGCGAAGGCAAGGCCATCGACACGCCCTACCAGCGCATGGACGAGATCAACCGTCGTTTCGCCGAGGACAAACCGGCCCTGGCCCGCTATAACCTCAAGGACTGCGAGCTGGTCACGCGCATCTTTGCCCACACCCGGTTGCTCGACTTCCTGCTGGAGCGTTCGTCGGTCACCGGGCTTGCGGTGGACCGCAGTGGCGGCTCGGTCGCCGCATTCTGCCACCTGTATATCCCGCACATGCACCGCATGGGGTTTGTCGCACCCAGCCTCGGCAGCCGTCCGGACGAAGCCAGCCCCGGTGGCTTCGTCATGGATTCGCGCCCGGGGCTGTACGACTCGGTGCTGGTGCTGGACTACAAGAGCCTGTACCCGTCGATCATCCGCACTTTCCTGATCGACCCGGTGGGCCTGGTAGAGGGCTTGCGCCTGCCCGATGACGAGCACTCGGTGGAGGGTTTTCGTGGCGGGCGGTTTTCGCGTACCCAGCATTGCCTGCCGGCTATCGTCGAGCGTGTCTGGCAAGGCCGGGAGGCGGCCAAGCGCGAGGGCAACGCGCCACTGTCGCAGGCGCTGAAAATCATCATGAACGCCTTCTACGGCGTGCTCGGCTCCAGTGGCTGCCGCTTCTTCGACCCGCGCCTGGCCTCGTCGATCACTATGCGCGGCCATCAGATCATGCGTCAGACCCGCGCGCTGATCGAGGCGCAGGGTTACCAAGTGATCTATGGAGACACCGACTCTACCTTTGTTTGGCTCAAGGGCGCCCATGGCGAAGAAGCGGCGGCCCGTATCGGTCGGGACCTGGTGGCACAGGTCAACCAGTGGTGGCGTGATCACCTGCTTACGTCCATGAACCTGGAAAGCGCGCTCGAGCTGCAGTTCGAGGTGCATTACCGGCGTTTCCTGATGCCGACCATCCGCGGTACCGACGAGGGCAGCAAGAAGCGCTATGCCGGCCTGGTGCAGCGCGCCGATGGCAGCGAAGACGTGGTCTACAAGGGGCTGGAGTCGGTGCGCACCGACTGGTCGCCGCTGGCCCAGCGGTTTCAGCAAGAACTGTACGGGCGGATTTTTCGTGGCCAACCTTATCGCGACTACCTGCGTGAGTACGTGCGGCAGACCCTCGCGGGTGAACTGGATGAGCTGCTGGTCTATCGCAAGCGCCTGCGCAGGCCATTGGCCGACTATCAGCGCAACGTGCCACCGCACGTGCGTGCTGCGCGCCTGGCGGACGATTTCAACGTTCGGCTCGGTCGCCCCCGGCAATACCAGCGTGGTGGCTGGATCAGCTACCTGATCACCACTGCCGGCCCCGAGCCGCTGGAAAACCTGCAGGCGTCCATCGATTACGAACATTACCTGCGCCGCCAGCTGCAGCCAGTGGCGGATGCCATCCTGCCGTTTGTCGGGGACGATTTCAGTGCTCTGACCGATCGCCAGCTTCTCTTGTTCTGAAACTTGGGGTAGGTATCTAGCACTTACCCGCCAATGCTGGAGATTAGCTTCGCTCCTCTCATTTTCGGAGGTGCGATATGAAAACCAGCGAAAGCCCGATTGAACTGCAAAATGCCAATACGGCCATCGAGCAAGCGTTTCAGGACGGCGTGATCGCCCGTCGTCTGCCGGCATGGATACGCAACCTTGCGAGTCATTCACTGACTGTCGAGCAACTGACGAAAGTCTTCGAGGCACTGAAAACCAGTTACGTCAGCCACCAGCGCCTTCTCCGTGAAACCAGTCGGATCGAGGATGTTCATCAGTATTGCAGGCCGCTCTTGCAGCGTGCGCTGAACATACCGGTCGATTGCGATACGCTGTTTTTTCGACACTTCTACTTCAGCGTATCCCCCGCGCCTGAAGGGAGCATGGGGCGTGTACCGCAACAGGAAAAAAGCAGCTACGACATCCCTCTGCTCGATGCAGCACTGGCCAATTTCACCGAGGACGAGTCGTTGGTTGGGGGCTTGCCACGCGATGATCGTCTGGTGAAAGCCGACGGCAGCACCTTCATGCAGCTGTCCATATCAGCGTTCGCCAAGCGTTGTCGGCAGATAGATCTGGGCGGGCGATATCAGCAGCATCTGGCCTCGGTACTCGATACCTCGGCTGCGGATGGGACAGGCTTCAAGTCTTCCTTCAAGGCATTGCAGGTCGCGACGATGTTGCTTGACGCCTGCAAGGCCAAGACCGAGGGGGCCCTCACAGCGGACGAACTGGTGCTGATCTTCGACCTGTGCCGCGACGCCCGGCCAGGTTTACTTGGCGGCAAAGCGGTGATCGCCAAACAGCTGAGCGTGTATGGATGCAAGGTCGAACAGGTGCTCGTGCTTGACCAGACCACCACCACGTTAGGCTTTTCGTCCAGCCAGCGCGTGCTGGTGTACATCCCGGGGGACCCGGTCAGCCCCTGGAATGCCGCAGCAGACCTCGACACATTCATTCGACGGACGTTAGGCAAGCGCCTGGGCGATGAGCCTTATCAGCGCTTCTTCAGCCGCTTTATACGCCGCCGCGACAGCGCGATGTTCTTCGCCATGGTGGCTGACGAACTGATGGATGTGGCCGCGTGGGCCTCGCGCGACATGGACCAGCACATGGTCGCCTATCCATTGCCGTTGTTCGACCACCTGGCGCAAGCGCAGGTTGACCAGATCAAGGATGATGCCGCAGTGGTTGCCGTGCCTGTGAAGGCTATCGACAGCTTGCTCAGCCAGGCCAGGCATGAACGCCGGGTATCGGCGGCGTGGATGATCGTCAATGCGGTAGGCCTGATCGTGCCTGGCGTTGGCCTGGTCTTGGGCGCCGTGCTGATCTGGGACATGCTGAAGGAGGCTTTTCACGCCGTGGAGGATTGGCGCGCAGGTGACGTTCACGCAGCGGTTGAGCATCTGGTAAACCTTGCCGAGACCGTGGTCATGGTCGGCGTCACGTCTGTGGTTGCGACGGCGGTGGCACGCGAGTGGCGCGCGGTTGACGAAATGGCGACAGCCCGCCTGGAAGACGGCAGTGAGAAACTCTGGCGCTTCGACCTCACGCCGTTTCGCGCTGCGCCGCCGCCGGTGCAGGCGCTTGTCGACAGCGAGGGCGTTTACCGGTTGCAGGGCCGTAGCTGGGTGAGCATGCATGGTTACTTCTACGAGGTGGTTCAGCGGGGCGACGAGCAGTGGCAAATAGTGCCGAAGCAGGGTCATGGCCCGCAGCTTCGGCATAACGGCGCCGGTGCCTGGCGGGTCTGGTGCGAGCAACCGATCGAGTGGGACGAGCCACGGGCACTGTTTCGTCGTCTGGGCAATGAATTCAGTCGCCTTGAAGATGGGCATGTCGACCAGGTGCTGGCCATTCATGGTCTGGATGGCGGCTATCTGCGCGGCTTGCATATGTGTGGTCAGGCGCCGGACGCCTGCCTGGTCGATACCGTAAGCCGCGTCGAAGTGGTGAACCGCATTTTGGCCCTGGTCGCTGACCTGCGCACGGGCAGGGCAACAACGGACTCAGCACTGCTTGCCAAGGTTCACCGTTGGGCTGACAGCGAAACAGTTACAGATGTTGGGTTGGCCGAGCGGGTGTGGGGCCGCAGACGGTCGTTGTTCCAGCAGCTCTATTACGAGAAGTATCCTGTGACGGCTGACACGCGAGTGCTGCAGCGTGACTTCGCCAGCCTTCATCGACTGGGCGCCGAAGCGTTGTTGAGGACCGTCGAGGAGGCGCATCTGAACGCGTCGGCTGCTTCACTGGTCAAGCGCATTCGCTGTATTCGGGTGCATGAGGCATTGCTGTTCGATACACCGCAAAACCTTGACCTGGCCCGTGTCGTGCTCAAGCTGCTTGAGCAAATGCCGGGGGCCGCCAGCGGCCCACGATGGGAACTGTTCAATGGTGACGTGGCAGCGCCCCTGTCGAGCAGCATTGGCACGCAGGGGTTACGGCGCCTTCGTTTTCGGGCTGGCGAATTTGAGTGTAGCGACGAGCAGGGCAATGCGCTGGTTGAGCCGGGCGAGCTGTTTCAGCAACTGGCTGCCGGGTATTGCTCCGAGCAACAGGATGCGCTGCTGGTCGGCAAACCCTTTGCCGTGCATCTGCGCGCGTACATGGCACGCTGTGTCGCACAACGACAGGCGCTGATCGCCGAAGCGCTTGGTATCGTCCAGCCGGGGGATACCTTCCTGGCGCCGCCACGACTGGTCAATGGCCGGCTCGGGTACCCGTTGAGTGGCTGGCGGCAGCGCTTTGGCGCTGGTAGAGGTGCGGTGAGAAACCTGGCCGCCGAATTACGGGACCTGTACCCGGGCTTCGATGATGCAGAAGTCGATCAATGGCTAGCGCGCCTTCGCGTGTTGCAACGAAATCCTGCCAGTGAGTTGTCTGAGCTGAAGCGGCAGCTCGAGGCCCTGCGCACCCGCCTGGGTAGCTGGCAGACCGCGACCGTAAAAGTCTGGTGTTGGCGTGCCCGCCGTGAATTTGCACGAGGGCTGATCGATTGCTGGCGTTATCTGGTACCTCAACTGCCCGCCGGGTTAGAAGAAGGGCGTGGCTATCTTCTGAGCACTTACGGCAGTGATCTTGATGAACTGCCGAGTATTCCTGCGAACGTCAGTTTTGCCCACGTCTCGGACATGGCACTGCGTTCCTTGCAGCTACGCAGCGTGCCAGAGAAGTTTCTACGGGCGTTCGATGGGCTGACCTCATTGAGCATCACCAATTGCCGCTTGAGCGGCCTGCCGTTGACGGCCGCATTGGCCGAGCGCCTGCGTATTCTTGACCTGTCCGGCAACCAGATTCACCTGGGCGCCGATGGTCTTGATGTGCTTGTACGCTGCAGGCGGTTGATTTATCTCAATCTCTCGCATAACCCATTGCAACGTGCGTTTTCCATTTTCGGGATGCCCAACCTCAATGCCCTGATGCTGCGCAATGCGCAATTGACGCAGATGCCTGGCAGCGTGGTGGAGTCCATGAGCCTGCACACGCTCGATGTAGGCGATAACAGCATCCGTGTGCTGCCTTTTGCATTCTATCGTTCGAGATTGTGGCGTTCAGGCCGGGTCAGGCTCACGGGTAACCCGTTGCTGGAAGTACAGGATGTATGGGGGGAGGCGCCGGATGACCAAGTACCCTTCAAGCAGCGCTGGCTTGATCGGGTGGCTGAGGATCAACGTGATCGCATGGCCAACACCTGGGGCAAACTCTACGGCAACAGTGCTTCAAGAGACTTCTTTCACTTGTTGGGGCGGCTGACCACTTCGGCGGATTTCCAGAATGAGTTCCTGTCCCGCTACCTGGCACTACGCATGTTGCGAATGCTCGATTACATGGCTGAGCGGCCGGCGTTGCAAACCGAGCTGTACGAGCATGCGTTGACTGAGCACTGTCAGGACAATGCCACATTGCGCTTCAGTGACCTGGAGGTGCGTGTCAGTCAATGGAAGGCTTTGCACGATGACGTTTCGGGCGATCAGGAGCGGGTACTGCTGCACCTGGGCGCGCAGTGCTGGCGTATGGAGGTGCTCGATGATGTCGGTGGCTGGCATGCCATACGGGTGGGCAGGCCTGACGAATCGCTTGAATTTGCCCTGGCGTATCGCCTGAGCCTTGTCGATGAGCTCGACCTGCCCATCGAGCATGACGAGATGCTGAACCCCGGTGTCGCCAGCCTGTCGGCGCAAGACCTTCTTGCTGCAGTACGCAGTGTCAGGGCAGTCCAGTCAAGGGATGTGTTGGTGGACTACCTGTCGACGACCCGCTTCTGGAGAGAATATCTGGCGAAAAAATATTCCGGGCGGCTCAGTGTTCCGCAGTCGTTGCATGATGAACTGGAGGCGCTGATCGAAGCCGAAGCCTCGTCCACTGAAATCGGCCGGCTGCAGGAGCGTGTGCGACAGCGGGAAATCAACGTTTACAAGCAGCTAACCCGTGAGGCTGTCGACAGGCACCTGACTACGGTGATGCTTGTGCCGGCCCTGCCGTGGCACTGACCCGGTGTGCCCGGTGCCAGCAAAGGTGGTAGCCGCTTAGGTGCTGCTGCCTTGAGCTCGACGATAGCCTCGAAGTTTCATTACTTGGGGGCTATCTGCCATGGGCACATCTTCACACGCACACGATCACCTGGAACAGGCGGAACAAGATCGGATCATTGCCCGGCGCCTGCCAGGCTGGATGCTGACAGTGAGCGCCGATCATGCACCGGTGTTACGCGAGGCGATGAATGGCAGCCTGGATTGCCGTTACCGAATTGCTGCCATGTTGCAGCGTGTCGAAGGCATCGAGCAGTTCACTGCCCCCATTCTGCAACGGGCGCTGCGCCAACGCTTCAACATCAAGCACGAGCTGGGCCAATTGTGGTTTCGCTCGACGTACGAGCGACCACTGAGTACCTATGCGCCTATCCGGGTACCTTTGAATGAAAAGGTTTACTACCAGATACCGCTGCTCGAAGCGGCATTGAGGAACTTTACCCAGGACGAGACACAGGCAAGCGGGCAAGCCCCTGGCAACGGACTGTACGATGCCGCCGGCGCCAGGCTTGATCAGCTCAGCGCCAGCCAATTTGCCAAGCTGGTACGCGAGCTGGACCTGGGTGAGCTTTACCAGAAGCATCTGGATGTTCACCTGAGCAATGCAGATGCCCAGGCACTGCTGACCGATCATATGCGTCACACCTTGCTGCTCGATGCTTTCAAGGCGCGTCATGACGCTGTGCTGAGTGAGGCCGAGCTGGAGTTGATCGTTGGCTTGTGGCGCAAGGGCTGGTTACCCCAGCTTGATGATTCGCGAGTCATTGGCAAGCGCCTGGAGGTTCTAGGTTGCCCGTTGCAACAGATTGTCGTGCTCGACGTTCGCGATGAAACCCTTGCCCCGATCCACACCTCGACCAAGCGCGTGCTCGTGTACATTCCGGGCGATCCGCATGGCCCTTGGAGCGCGCATGACGATGTGCACCGGTTTGCCCGCACCCTGCTGGGGCAACGGCTGCGCAACGCCGACTATCGCGCGTTCTTCGCCCGATTCCTGCGTAACCGCGACTGCCAGTCGTTTTTCTCGACGGTCGTCAACGGCTACAAGGATCTACCGGTCTGGGCCAACATCGATCTGCACGAGCGCATGCATCCCGTCGGTGGCTATCTGTTCAAGGACTTTGCCGCCATGCGCACGGCTCAGATCAAGAACGATGTGGCGCTCATTGCCACGCCAGTGGCGAAGCTGGACCGTGAGATCCAGGAGGCACATGAACAGTACCTGACCACCTTGGGTATAACACTGCTTGCCGCTGCCAGTCTGTACATTCCTGCTCTAGGCATTGCGCTGCTGGCCCTGATCGCCTGGCAGTGGTTGGGTGAGGTATTCGAGGCCGTAGAAAGTTGGCAGGAGGGTGAAACTCGAGAAGCGCTGGATCATGTTACTCATGTGGCCGTCGACGCTGCGCTGGTAGCCGCCGCGGGCGCGGCTGGCAGTACCGTGCAGCGCTTGTGGACACGTTCGGCACTGGTCGACAGCCTATCGCAGGCACGTCTGCAGGACGGTACACAACGCCTGTGGAATGCAGATCTGTCAGCGTTTCGCAGTGAACCGCCACTTGAGGCGATCTACGATGAACAAGGCTTCTGGCGCCATGGAGAACGGGCCTGGATTGCCATGGACGGGCATCACTATCGAGTCATCCAGCGAGAAGTGGATGGTCAATGGCAATTGCTGCCACGCGATGGCCATGGCCCTTTGCTGTTGCACAACGGCGCAGGTGCCTGGCGTTTGTGGAGCGAGCAACCCATGCAGTGGCAAGGCCGCCCCTACCTGTTCAGAAGGTTAGGTGGGCAGCTGGCGAGGCTGGAAGACGATCAGATCGAAGAGGTGATGGCCATTCATGGCATGGACGAACAGCACCTGCGAGCGCTCCATGTGCTAGGGCGGACACCTGAGCCTGGGTTGATCGACAGCAGCCTGCGAGTCTTGCTCGATCAGCGCATTCGCCAGCTGGTCAATCGGCTGCGCTCGGGTTTGCCGGGCGAGCAAGACAGCGTTGCGCTTGAAATGGCCCGCAGCCTGGAAGGGGCCAGTGGGCTGAGTGACCAGGACCTCGCCGAGCTGACTTGGAAACACAGACGCACATTGCTCCAGCGCCTCTATACCACCGAGGCCGGGGAAGGTGGCAGCGAAGAGCAAGTGCTGCGCCGTCTTTTCCCCAGCATGCATGGATATGCTGCGCGAGCGGTGTTAGCCCAAGCCAGCAGCGTGGACCGCATGCGCTTGCTGAACACTGGACGGGTGCCCCTAAGTATCGGCGAGGCGTGCACGCGGATGCTCGTGCCTATTCGCATGGCCCGGGCCTTCGAGTCGTTGTATTGGCAAACACCACAGAATCTTGATCTGGCACGAGTTACGCTTGGGATGCTCAAGCACCTTTCTGGCGCAGCAGCGGGGGTGCGCTGGAGCTTGTACGACGGCAATGCAGGCGCAATGGCCTTGGTGTCCATGGAAGAAGGGGCTGATCCGTTTGGTCTGGTGCACCGTGACGGTACCTTCCAGTGCGTCGATGCCCAAGGGAGGTTTGTTAGCGAAGCGGGGGAGCTGTTCGAGGTCATGGCTACAGCCTATGATGACGCTCATCGGGCTGCCCTGCAGATAGGGGAACCCTTTGCCCATAACCTTCGGGTAATGGTTACAAGGCTGGCGCAAGCACGGCGCCAGGAGGTCGAGCAGCTTCTAAGCCCCGCACGCCCGGGGAGACTGCGCTTGCCGACGCGGTTTGAGGATGGTCGGATAGGTTATCCGTTAAGCGGTCGTGGCGCAGGCTCGTCTCGCCCAGGGTATCGGCCTGGGCCTTTTCTGCACCGCGTACGGTACCTCTATCCGGCGCTCACCGATGAAGAAGTGTTCGCCTGGATCGAGCATGCCCGGCAGACGCCTATTGGGCTGGAGCGAACGCTGCAGCAGCATGAGCAAGAGTTTGCCGCGCTCAATACGCAGTTGCGCCGTTGGGTAAATCAGGGTGCCTCCGCTCAGGAAAGGGAAGACAGGCGTAGGTTGAGGCACGCATTACGCAACTGCTGGCAACGAACATTCGAGCAGGGCCGGCAAGCGAGCGGCACCAACACGGTTTATCGCTGGGACATTACCAACTCCCGCAGTCTCCCGGAGTTTCCTGAACCCATCATGTTCGACCACGTCCGTGCGCTGACGCTGCAACACATGCAGCTTGAGAGCGTCTCCGATAGCTTCTTGCGCGCATTTCCCAACGTGAACAGGGTGGAGATGCCCAACAACCGTATTACGCGGATACCTCAAGCACTGCTGAACATGCCCAACCTCCAGGCACTGGACCTGCACAATAACCGGATCAGCCTGGACCCCGGCCAGGCAACGATACTTGCCAGTTGCCCAAACCTGGAGTACGTCAACCTTTCACGCAACCCCTTGGGGCGCACGTTTTCGTTGAGCGGTCTCTCTCGCCTGACTGAGCTGCGACTGGCCGACACAGGCATCAGCAACTTGCCAAATGGGTTAATGCAGAGCACTTCGCTCAGAGCCGTCGACTTGCGCGGCAATTTGCTAACCGGCATGCCTGAAGGGTTTTACCAAAGCCGGTTGTGGGTCGAGGGCCGTGTGCAGCTGCATGGCAATCCCTTTACCGAAGCGGAGTCGTCGCGCTTGCGCAATGCCCTGCTGGCGGCTGCGGTCCCCGCTGAGGGCGAAATACCGGCACTGGTGTCGGCCCGGTTACGCTGGATGGATGCTGTTGGTGTCAGTATGCGTACCGAGCTGGGTGGGCATTGGCACATGCTGGAGGCATTGCCGAATGCTTCGCAGTTCTTCAATCTGATCGAGCGCTTGACGCAAACCGCCGACTTCCAGCACATGACCGGCGCACGCTTTCTGGCTGGCCGGGTACTGGAAATGATGCGTGCCATGACTCGCTCGGCGCAACTGTGCGGGGAACTGTTTGACAATGCTGCGCAATTGTCCTGTCAGGACAGTGTGGCCCTGCGTTTCAGTGATCTTGAACTGCGCGTGCTGGTCTGGCGTGCTCAAGCAGAGGCTGCAACGGGCAATCAAGAGCAGGTACTGCTGCGGTTGGGGCGTCAGCTGTGGCGGTTGGACGAGCTTGACCGGTTTGCATTGCAAGATATTCAGGCACGCCAGCTTGACGGGGGTGACCCGGATCAGATTGAAGTGGTGCTGGCCTATCGCGTGGCCTTGCGCGAGCAGCTCGATCTCCCCGTACTGACTCAAGGCATGACATACAGGGAGGTCGCCGGTGTCGACTCGGGACGCATTGCCCGCGCGCGCAATTGGGTGCAAAGCAACGAGACCGGCGAGCGACTGGCGAGTGCGTTGATCGAGCGGGAGTTCTGGCGAACCCATCTGCGCAGTGCCTACCAGGCACGATTCGAGGCACTCAATGCGCCATTTCACGAGCGCCTGGAGGCGTTGCAGGTAGACAGTGTTGCAGCAGAGGGGCAGCGCATAGCGCAAATAAACAGGGTCGCCAGTGAGCAGCGGCTTGCCGAGCGTGACCTGATGCATGCATTGACGCTCGAGGCCTTGGATGTGCATAGCGAGGCGCAAGTCATGTACGTTCGCTGATCTTGCCAGTACGGCCAGTGCCGCCGCTCTGGCCGCCGCTGCGCGTGGCCGTTTCAATGAACTATGCTCAGGTTCGGGTGCTGGCATTTCTCGGCGGTCAGGTGCCCTTGCTGAGACATGCGAAGTTACCTTTGCATGATCCATCTGGCTGTCCAGTTGGTTTAGGCTCGCACGTCGGATCTTTCTCCATGATCTGTAGTCTTTGGTTAATCGAGAGAATAAGGAGATACGCATGCTCGTCCGGTCACTGACCCTCGCCATCTTGCTCGCTGTTGCCGGCCCGCTGTTTGCTGCCGACAGTGACGCGCCGCTAGCCAAGGAGCTGGGCAAGGCCAGGCCATTGGTCGTCATCGCTCCGAGCAGTGCCGACCCCACCCTGCGCGGGTTGAACGAGGCCCTCAAGGACCCCGCTACCCAGGCAGGCTTCAAGGCGCGCAACCTGGTGCTGTTCAGCGTCGCCCAGATGATGGGCAAGCGTGAGGACAAGAACCTAGAACAGCAGACCACCATGGCCCTTATTCGCGAACTCAAGCTGGGCGCGAGCAAGGGCACCAAGGTGATCCTGGTGGGCCTGGACGGTGAGCGCCATGTGCTCAAGGATGATGAGTCAGGCGAGAAGATCGACCCGCAGGTGATCTTCAAGGCCGTCGATGAGTTGCCAGCGAGTGAGAAAGCAGCGAGTGCGCCAGAGCCGGTAGCGGCGGCTGCGCCTGAGCCGAAAGCCAAGGACAGCAAAGCTGCGAAACCTGCCAAACCCGCCAAACCTGCCGCGCCTCCAAAGCCATTGGATGACTGAGTGGTGCCAACCGTTGCGAATGATGGTTGGGTCCTACACCGGTTGCAGAATCAGGCGATATCGGCCAATTCTTCAGTTCGGTTGAATAGCTCCACTTCCTGAACAGAGTGGAGATACACCATGACTCATACCGTTAACAAACTCGGGCTGTTCGGTGCTGCGCTGATTGGCAGCATGGCCATTGGCAGCCAGGCGTTCGCCATCGAGCCTCTGCCCCAGGGCTATCAGCTAGCTGCAGCCAAGGCCCAAGGCGAGGGCAAGTGCGGGGAAGGCAAGTGCGGAGGCAACGACAAGGCCAGTCAGAGCGAAGGCAAATGTGGTGAAGGCAAGTGTGGCGGCAGTGACAAGGCCGGCAAAAGCGAAGGCAAGTGTGGTGAAGGCAAGTGCGGTGGTAGCAGCAGCCACGGCTAGAGCCCGTTCTGAATCCATTCCTTTGTAAAACATGACAACGCCCCGTCTGCTGGTCAGGTGGGGCGTTGTGCTTGTGATGGAGACTCAACGATGATGACCACACCCATGCACGCCGGTCTTGGCCTGCGTCGCAGCCTGATGCCCGAATTGCTGGCGCTGGAACCAGGCGCAGTGGACTTTCTGGAATGCGCCCCGGAAAACTGGATTGGTGTCGGTGGTGCCTTTGGCCAGGGCCTGGTGCAGCTGGCCGAGCGTTTTCCCCTGGCCTGCCATGGATTGTCGCTATCGCTGGGCGGCAGCTTGCCACTGGATCGAGAACTGCTCGAACAGGTCCGGCAGTTCATTGACCGTTATCACGTGCGCCTTTACAGCGAGCACCTGAGCTACTGCAGCGATGATGGTCACCTCTATGACCTGCTGCCGTTGCCCTTCACCGATGCGGCGGTGCGTCACGTCAGTGCGCGTATTCGCCAGGTACAGGATGTGTTGCAGCGGCGCATCGCCATTGAGAACATCAGCTACTATGTCGCTCCCTATCAGGCAATGACTGAGCTGGAGTTTATCCGTGCGGTGCTCGACGAAGCGGATTGCGAGCTGCTATTGGACGTCAACAATGTCTACGTCAATGCCTGCAACCATGGTTACGATGCGCTGGCATTTCTGCAGGGGCTGCCGGTGGCGCGGGTTACCGGCATGCACCTGGCGGGGCACCATGACGAGGCGCCTGATCTCATGGTCGACACGCACGGTGCAGCGGTCAAACCACAGGTCTGGACACTGTTCGCCAGCGCTTGCGAACGTTTTGGCATCCAGCCTACGGTGCTTGAACGCGACTTCAATTACCCGACCATGGGCGAACTGCTCGCAGAAGTAGCCCACATTCGTACTGTGCAGCAGGAGGTGGTGCATGCACGGTGTATTGCGTGAGCAGCAATTCTGCCTGGCGCGTCACCTGCGAGATCCTGAACGCCATGCGCCACCGGTCGGTCTGGAAGCCCGTCGTCTGAGGCTGTACAGGGAGCTGTTGTACGGGGGTATCGAGGCCCTGCTGGCAGGCAGTTTTCCGGTGCTGCGCAAGACGATGGGCGATCAGCGTTGGCATGCGCGAGTGCATGATTTCTATGCCCGCTATCGCTGCCGCTCGCCTTTGTTTACCAAGGTTGCGGATGCCTTCGTCGATTATCTGCAGGGCATCGAGCCCGATACGCCCTGGCAGCAGGAGCTGGCCCACTACGAGCTGATCGAATCGCAGTTGTATCTAAGCGATGCCCAGGATCCGCAACACGATCCCCACGGCGACCTGTTGCAAGGTGAGCCGTTGTTGTCGAGCACGGCTTGCGTTCTGGCCTACCGTTGGCCGGTGGAGCGCATCGGTCCGGCGTACCAACCGCTTGAGGCGCCTGCCTTTCCCACGTTGCTGTTGGTCTTTCGCGATGCCGCATTGCAGGTGCGTTTCGCCCGGCTCTCGCCCATGGCCTACCGTTTGCTGACCCAGGTCAAGGGCAATGGGCGAGAGCGGTTGCAGGCGTTGGCCGCAGACCTGCAGGAGGGTTTGGCGCTGCTCGAGAATCTGCGTGAACAAGGTGCCGTCATCGGCACGCGATGACGGCTAAAGGGGGCTGCCTTGGCAGCCCCTTTTGGGTCATCACCCCAGCACGCGGTTTCTGATCCAGTGGTCCAGGCTCAGACGCCCCGAACCTTTTAGTAGCAGCGGCAGCAGAGCGACCAGATAGATTAGCGGCAGCTTGAAGTTACCGAAGCCCTGGTCGGTGATGGCATAACCCTGGGCAAGTTCTGCAAGGCTCGACCAGTGTGCGGGCCAATGCACTGCAGCAATTGCTACCACGGTCACCACCATCAATCCAGCTGAAGCCAGCCGTGTGCCTAAGCCAAGCAAAAGCAGCAAGGGCAGCAGCAACTCCGCCCACATCGACAACTGCCAGTTCAGCTCCGCCGGCAGCACATTGAAAGGGAACGGGAAGTTAGCTTGAAGATCGCCGAACCAGTTGCTGCCGTTGAATTTCTCCCAGCCGGACTCGAAAAACTCCCAGGCCAGGAACAGCCGCAACGGCAGGTCGGCGCTCCAGCTGCCGAAGCGATCGACGATAGTGAAAGTACGGGTCAGTGTGGTCATGGTAGTCATCTCGTTTCAGGAAAGGGCAGAAGCCGTGCGGCGTTGCTGTTGGGCCAGCTTGGCGGTGAGCTTGAGGGCGATGGCGCTGAATATCAGGGCGAAGGCCAGCGGGTACCCGCCACCCATGGGGATGCGGTTGTAGAAGGACAGGCAGAACACCGCGGCCAGTACCCACATGCCGGTGCTGTGCAGGGCTTTCCAGGCACGGCCGCCAAGCAGGCGCATCGGTGCCTTGAACGAGGTCAGGGTGAGCAGCAGCAGGAACAGGTAACCGATGCTGCCAGGCAGGCTCGAGGTGACCGTGCGCCCGGCCCAGAACAGTTCAGGGAATTGCTGGGCGTAGCGGTAGATCAGCAGACCATGCACGGTATGCGAAAAGGCGAAGGCCAGGCCCACGTAGCGCCGCTCGCCCAGCAACCGGCGGCTGCCGCTGCCCGGCAGAAACGTGACCAGCGACGAGGCCAGAAACGCCAGCAGGAACAGCGCGAAAGAGCTGCGTGCAGTGGCGCGAATGGCGCTGCGCAGGCCATCCGCACCGGGCGGATGGCTTAACAGTACCAGCGCGGTCATGCACAAGGTCAGGCCCGCAAGGGCGGTGAACAGCTTCCAGCCGGAGGGCAGGGTGAGCGGCTTCATGTCTAAGGTCTCCCGGAGTGTCGTTGTGACCGGGAGTGTGCGGGGAGTGGGTATCTGTAGTGTGTCGGTGTAAACGGCTTTGTGTATCGGACTGTAGCCACCAAAGCTGTAGGCGGTCCGCGCGGGCCGCCCCGTCTGTCGTTACAGCTCGACCTGGGCGCACAGCCCGCCGCTTTTTCGGTTGCTCAAAGTCAACCTGCCGCCCATGGCCTGGGTCAGTTGCTGGGCAATGGCCAGGCCAAGGCCGGTACCGCCGGTGCTGCGATTGCGGGAACTCTCTACCCGGTAGAACGGTTTGAGTACTGCGTCCAGCTCATCGACAGGGATCCCCGGGCCTTCATCAAGCACCCGAATCAACGTTTTGCCCCGCTCACGGCTGACCTCAAGCTGCGCCTTGCCGGCAAACTTCAGGGCATTGTCCACCAGGTTCACCAGCACCCTGCGCAACGCGTGTGGGCGGGTTTCCAGCAGGCTGCCGGTATTGCCGTGGCGCTCGACCTGGGCGCCGCTGTCCTGGTAGTCGAACACAACGCTGTCGATGAAGGCGTCGAGGTTGATCCGGCAGGGCGCCTCGGTATTGATGTCCATGCTGCGGGCGTAGGCCACGCCCTCGCGGACCAGGTGCTCCATGGCGTCGAGGTCATGCCAGAGCTTGTCTTTCTCGACGCCTTCATCCATTACCTCGACACGCAGTTTCATGCGCGTGATCGGTGTTTGCAGGTCGTGAGAAATGGCTGCAAGCAACTGCATGCGTTCTTTCAGGTAGGCCGCAATGCGTGCCTGCAAGGCGTTGAACGCCACGGCGGCGTACTTGACCTCGCGCGGGCCGCTTTCGTCCAGCAGCACGCCGGGCTTGTCCGGGTCCAGGTTGTCCACGGCCTGGGCCAGGCGAGTCAGCGGGCCGATGGCCAAGCGTACGGCGAGCCAGGTGCAGAACAGTAAAACGCCCAGCTGAATCAGCAAGACCAGCGGTAGCCAGCGCGCCACCGGGACGGGGGCCGGCGTGACATCGATGGTCAGCGGCGCACCATCGGCCAGGCGCAGATGGGCCTGGAAGTGCGCGTTCGGGCCGGGAATTTCCTGGAAGCTGAGGCGGTAGTGGTTGCCAATGGCCTTGACGATCGATTCGGCAGCCATGGGCGGGTCGACGCTTGGCATTGCTTCACCCGTCAGGCCTTCGTCCAACCGGTAGCGATAGGTGCGTCGCTCCAGTCGCGGCAGCCAGGCGGCCCGCTCGGCTGCGGGCAGGCGGTCGAGGATGGCCACCGAGGTAGCAACGTCCAGCTCCAGATTGCTGAGCATCATCGAGCGGCTGCTGACATAGCGCTCATAGGCTTGCAAGCTGAATGACAAACCATAGGCCAGCACCAGCCCGGTGAAGAAGATGAGTGCCAGGCGTGAGGTGAGGGTGCGCGGCCACTTCATGACGGCGACTCGAGCAGTTGCACGGCAAGCGAGAACACATAGCCTTCACTGCGCACGGTCTTGATGCAGCTTGGCTCACGGGCATCGTCACCCAGGCGCTGGCGCAGGCGGCTGACCAGCAGGTCGATGGAGCGGTCGAAGATGTCGGCCTCGCGGCCCTGGGTCAGGTTCAGCAGCTGCTCGCGGCTGAGTACCCGTTGCGGATGGTCGAGGAACACCCGCAGCAGGCGGTATTCGGCACCGCTTAGGGCCACCAGGGTGCCTTCGCTGTCAAGCAGATGGCGAGCGGTGGTGTCCAGGCGCCATTGGCCGAAGGCGAGCAGACGGCTGCTTTCGCTGATGGTCAGGTTCGGCGGTAGCATGCGCGTGCGGCGTAGCACGGCATTGATGCGGGCCAGCAGTTCGCGGGCGGAGAATGGCTTGGTGAGGTAGTCGTCGGCGCCCATTTCCAGGCCGATGATACGGTCGGTCTCGTCGTTGCGCGCCGTCAGCATCAATACCGGCGTATTGCGGTGCTTGCCGGCTCGCAGTTCGCGGCAAAGCAGCAGGCCGTCGTCGCCGGGCATCATGATGTCAAGCACGACCAGGTCGACACTGTTGGCTTCGAGGAAGGCGCGCATCTGCCGACCATCGCCGACGATGCTGGTGCGCAAGCCGTTTTTTTTCAGGTAGTTGCCGACCAGCTCGCGGATCTCACGGTCATCGTCAACGATCAGGATGTGATCGACATGTTCCATTCGCAGGTTCCTGTTCTAAGGGGGAGTGGACGCAGTGTACCGAGCGCGTAGTGGCTTGCCTGTGGGGTTTTGTATTGCAGTGTATCTGCCTTGGCTACAGATACAGGAAGAAGCAGATCACAGGCCGTGGCGACACATGGGAGATACCTGGCAGGCGTGAAATGGCTCTCAACCGGGGAGCAGTGATCCCCATTCCTGAAAAGTGTTGCAAAGGAGAGACGCCATGAACTTCAAGACTATCGCCAGCGCCAGCCTGTTCGCCGTGCTCAGCTTCGGTGCCGTTGCCGCCAACGCCAGCTCCACCTCGATGAACGACGCGAGTGTCATGCAGTACCGCTACGGCGATCACCTGGATGTGAAGAAAGTGCTGTCGGTCAAAGATGAGCAGCGCCTTGCCTGTGGCCCGATCAATACGCGCATGGACTACCTCGACTCCACAGGCCAGCAGCAAAGCGTTGAATACCGCAGCTACGCCACGAGCGGTTGCCATGACAACTGATCGCCGATGGCTGCTGAAAGCAGGTGGCGTGGCCCTGGCGCTAATTGGCATGGGTCTCGCTGGAGGGCAACTGATGGCTCGCGACAACTACGGCGCCATGCCGTCGCTGGCCGGGGCCAGCCAGTGGCTCAACTCGGCGCCGCTCGATACCCAGGCGCTCAAGGGCAAGGTGGTGCTGGTGGACTTCTGGACCTGGGACTGCATCAACTGCCAGCGCAGCCTGCCGCACGTCAACGACTGGGCGCGGCGCTATGCCGACCAGGGGCTGGTGGTGATAGGCGTGCACACGCCGGAATACGACTACGAGCATGATGTGGGGCAGCTGAAGAGTAAGGTGGCCAGCCTGGGTATCGCGTATCCGGTGGCGGTGGATAACGACTATCAGGTGTGGAATGCCTGGGGTAACCAGTTCTGGCCGGCGCATTACTTTGTCGATCGCCACGGGCAAGTGCGGCATGTGCACTTCGGTGAGGGTGATTATGCCGGGCAGGAAAATGTGATCAAGGCGTTGCTGGATGAGAAAGGGTAGACCGTGTTGGCCCCTTCGTGGGCGCGCCCGCTCCCACAGGATCACCACGAAGCTCGAGACCTGTGGTTTTCCTGTGGGAGCGGGCGTGCCCGCGAAGAAGGCGGCGCGGCCTGTCAGGAGAAACTGGCGAAATGCGCCTGCATCCGTTCGGCATCCGCCTGTTTGCCACTGAACAGCTCGAACGCCTTCACGGCCTGGAACACCGCCATGTTGCTGCCATCGAGCGTGCGGCAACCCAACGCTCGTGCTGCTTTCAGCAGTTCGGTCTCCAGCGGGAAATAGATGATCTCAGCCACCCACAAACGTGGATGCAACAGCTCCACCGGCAGTGGCGTACCTGGCAATTTGGCCATGCCGACCGGCGTGGTATTGACCAATCCATCAGCCTCGGCCACTTCCACCGCAAGTTCCTTGCCCAGCACCGCCCGGCCTGCGCCGAAATGGCCGTTGAGGTTGTCGACCAACGCCTGCGCGCGCGCCGCATCCACTTCGAACAGCACCAGTTGCTCCACACCTTCGCTCAGAAGTGCATGGGCCACCGCCGAGCCGGCGCCGCCAGCGCCCATCTGCACCACGCGCCGGCGTGACACATCCGGGAGGCCACGGCGCAGGCCTTCGGCGAAGCCCAGGCAGTCGGTGTTGTGACCCACACGTTTGCCGTCCTTGAGCACAACGGTGTTCACCGCGCCAATGCCGCGTGCCTCGTCCGACAGCTCATCGAGCAGCGGGAGGATCGCCTGCTTGAACGGATAGGTGATGTTGAGCCCGGTAAAACCGGTGTGCTGGGCGGCATCGAGCAGTTGTGCCAGGGCACTGTCTTCGAGCTTGAGCTGGTCGGCGTCGATCAGGCGGTACAGATAGCGCATGTGCTGGGCGTCGCCTTCGTGCTCGTGCAGGGCAGGGGTGCGCGACAGCTGGATGCCACGGCCGATCAGGCCGGCAAGGATGGCGGGCTGGTTCATGCGCGCGGCTCCTGGAGCAGCTCGGCGAAGTGGCTCAGGGCCATGCGGTAGCCGTGGCTGCCCAAACCGCAGATCACGCCCACGGCGATTGACGAAACGAACGACAGGTGGCGGAACGGTTCGCGCTTGTGCACGTTGGACAGGTGCACTTCAATAACCGGCAGTTCGCTGGCCACCAGGGCATCGCGGATGGCCACCGAGGTGTGGGTCCAGGCACCGGGGTTGATCACGATACCGCTGCAGCGGCCACGGGCGGCGTGGATCCAGTCGATCAGTTCGCCTTCGTGATTGGTCTGGCGGAACTCGATTTCCAAACCGTGGGCATGGGCAGTGTCGGCGCAACCCTGGGCCAGGTCGGCAAGGGTTTCCCGGCCATACTGGGCGGGTTCGCGGGTCCCCAGCATGTTCAGGTTGGGGCCGTTGAGCACGAGAATAAGGGGCGTCATGACGGGCATCGCTTTGTTGTTGTTGAATGCCTCTATGTTTGTACCGGGTGGTTAATTCAGTCAATTGGATCGGGTGTCGCAGGGGGGCAAAGTGGGCGATTATCGGACTTGTTTACGCCGCAGGCCGATTACAGAATTGTAATTTTCACGCCACCACCCCGATAACAGCCCCTCCTTACAGTTCCTCGCCAACGCACGCCGACGAGGACGCCCGAAGTGCCCACCCCCCGCAAGATCGCCTTGCTCAGCCTGTTGCTGGCGGCTACCGCCAGCGCTCAGGCCGGGCAAGGCATGAGCCTGCCCGAGGCGCTGAGCGCCGCGTTTGCCAACAACCCTGATTTGGCCGCAGCCGGTCGCGAAATCGGCATCGCCGAAGGCGAGCGGCGCCAGGCCGGGTTGATCCCCAACCCGGAACTGGCCTGGGAAATGGAAGACACCCGCCGCGATACCAGCACCAGTACCGTGACCCTCAGCCAGCCACTGGAGCTGGGCGGCAAGCGCGGTTCGCGCATCGCGCTTGCTGGCGTCGGCCAGGCGATTGCCCAGCTGGACCTCGAGCGCCAGCGCAATGGTCTGCGCGCGGATGTAGTCCAGGCGTATCACGCTGCCCTGCGCGCACAGACAGCCGTGGAACTGGCGCAGCAGTCGCAGACGCTGACCGAACGCGGCTTGCGGGTGGTACAGGGCCGGGTCAGCGCCGGCCAGTCATCGCCGGTGGAAGCCACCCGCGCCCAGGTGCAGCTGGCCCAGGCCCAGGCCGAGCAGCGTCGCGCCGCCACCCAGCGCACGGTGGCCTACCAGGCGCTGGCGCGGTTGACCGGTAGCCCGCTGGCGGCCTTCGACCAGCTGCCCACGAGCAACCTGTCACCCGGCCAGGCCCCTTCAGCCGACACTTTGCTCAACCAGGTCGAACAGACCGTCGAATGGCGCCTGGCAGCCGCTCAGGTCGAGCGCGGCGAAGCGTCGCTGGGCGCGGAAAAGGCCCTGCGTATTCCCAACCTCACCGTGAGCGTCGGCAGCCAGTACAGCCGCGAAGACCGCGAACGGGTCAACGTGGTCGGCTTGTCGATGCCCTTGCCGTTGTTCGACCGCAACCAGGGCAACGTCCTGGCCGCCGCACGCCGCGCCGACCAGGCCCGTGATCTGCGCAACGCGGTCGAACTGCGCCTGCGCAGCGAAACCCGCAGCGCCGTCGATCAGTGGCGCACGGCAATGCAGGAGGTGCAGGCCTACGACCGCACCATCCTGCCGTCGGCGCAGCAGGCCGTGGACACCGCCACCCGAGGCTTCGAGATGGGCAAGTTCGCCTTCCTCGACGTGCTCGATGCCCAGCGCACCTTGATCGATGCACGCGGGCTGTATCTCGAGGCTCTGGCCTCAGCAACGGATGCACGGGCACAGGTCGAGCGGATCTACGGCGACCTGGAGGGTGTGAGCAAACATTCGAGCAGCAGGAGCAACAATGACTAACCCCCGCAAACTCGCGCTGCTGGCCGTTGCCATTGGCGCCCTCGGCATGGGTGGCCTGGCCTGGACCGGCAACCTTGGCCAGGCCAATAAAAGCGAGACACGCCATGACGACCATGGCGAAGACAGCCACGGCCACGATGAAGAGGCCGGCGAACAGCATCAGGAAAAGGAAGGCGCACTGCACCTTTCGGTCGCCCAGATCGAGTCGGCGGGCATCCAGCTTGCCGCCGCCGCCCCGCGTGAACTGGGCACCGCCATCAGTTTCCCCGGCGAGATCCGTTTCGACGAAGATCGCACGGCCCATGTAGTGCCGCGGGTGCCGGGGGTGGTCGAGGCGGTGCAGGCCGAGCTTGGCCAGGCGGTCAAACGCGGCCAGGTGTTGGCGGTGATCGCCAGCCAGCAGATTTCCGACCTGCGCAGCGAACAGCAGGCCGCCCAGCGTCGACTTGAGCTGGCGCGCCTGACCTTCCAGCGCGAGCAGCAACTGTGGCAGGAACGTATCAGCGCTGAGCAGGATTACCTGCAGGCGCGCCAGGCCTTGCAAGAGGCCGAGATCGCCCTGGCCAATGCCCGGCAGAAAGTGGCCGCTGTGGGCCCGGCAGGTGCCGGTAACCGCTACGAATTACGCGCCCCGTTCGATGCCGTGGTGGTGGAAAAACACCTGACCGTGGGCGAAGTGGTCGACGAGACCAGCAATGCCTTTACCCTGTCCGACCTCAGCCGGGTCTGGGCCACTTTCGCTGTCGCACCGCGTGACCTGGTCCGTGTTACCACCGGGCGCAGCGTGACCGTCAGCGCGCCGGACCTGGGCGCCGAAGTTGAAGGCAAGATCAACTACGTCGGCAGCCTGCTCGGTGAGCAGAACCGCGCCGCCACCGTACGCGCCACCTTGGCCAACCCCAACGGTGCGTGGCGCCCCGGGCTGTTTGTCAGCGTCGCGGTCAATGTCGAGCGCTTCAATGCCGCCGTGGTGGTGCCCGAGAGCGCTTTGCAGAACTGGGAGGAGCAGACGGTGGTGTTCGCCCGCACCGACGAAGGTTTCGAGGCTCGCCCGGTCAAGACCGGCCGCCGCGATGCTGGCCAGGTAGAGATCACCGCAGGCCTGGCGGCCGGCACCCAGGTGGCTGCCGCTGGCAGCTTTGTCCTCAAGTCCGAGCTCGGCAAGGCTTCTGCCGAGCACAGCCATTGATCGCGGGGACGCTTGCATGTTCGAACGCCTGATCCAATTTGCCATCGAGCAGCGCCTCGTAGTGATGCTCGGCGTGGTGCTGATGGCCGCCGTGGGCATCCACAGCTACCAGAAGCTGCCGATCGATGCGGTGCCTGATATCACCAACGTCCAGGTGCAGATCAACACCGCCGCGCCGGGCTATTCGCCACTGGAGACCGAACAGCGCATCACCTTCGCCATCGAGACGGCCATGGCCGGCCTGCCGGGCCTCAAGCAGACCCGTTCGCTGTCGCGCTCGGGGCTGTCGCAGGTGACAGTGATTTTCGATGATGGCACCGATCTCTTCTTCGCCCGGCAACTGGTCAACGAGCGCTTGCAGGTAGCCCGCGAGCAGCTGCCCGAAGGCATCGAGGCGGGTATGGGCCCAATCTCCACGGGCCTGGGCGAAATCTTCCTGTGGACCGTGGAGGCCGAGCAGGGTGCGCTCAAGGACGACGGTACACCCTACACGGCGACCGACCTGCGGGTAATCCAGGACTGGATCATCAAGCCGCAGCTGCGCAACGTGCGCGGTGTCGCCGAGGTCAACAGCATCGGCGGCCACGCCAAGCAATACCTGATTGCCCCGGAGCCCAAGCGCCTGGCGGCCTACAAGCTTACCCTCAACGACCTGATCGTGGCGCTGGAGCGCAACAACGCCAACGTCGGTGCCGGCTACATCGAGCGCAACGGCGAGCAGCTGCTGATCCGTGCACCGGGGCAGGTGGCCTCGACCGAGGATATCGCCAACATCGTCATCTCCAGCGTCGATGGCACGCCGATCCGCGTCAGCCATGTCGCCCAGGTCGGCCTGGGCGAAGAGCTGCGTTCCGGCGCGGCCACCGAAAACGGCCGTGAAGTGGTACTGGGCACGGTGTTCATGCTGATCGGCGAGAACAGCCGTACGGTGTCCCAGGCGGTGGCGGCCAAGCTCGCCGAGATCAACCGCAACCTGCCCAAGGGCGTGGTCGCGGTCACGGTCTACGACCGCACCAACCTGGTGGAAAAAGCCATTGCCACGGTGAAGAAGAACCTGGTCGAAGGCGCGATTCTGGTGATTGCCGTGCTGTTTCTGTTCCTCGGCAATATCCGCGCCGCGCTGATCACGGCCATGGTCATCCCGTTGTCGATGCTGTTCACCTTCACCGGCATGTTCAGCAACAAGGTCAGCGCCAACCTGATGAGCCTCGGCGCCCTGGACTTCGGCATCATCGTCGATGGCGCGGTGGTGATCGTCGAAAACGCCATCCGCCGCCTGGCCCATGCCCAACAGCGCCACGGCCGCATGCTGACCCGTGCCGAACGCTTCCACGAGGTGTTCGCCGCCGCCCGCGAGGCGCGCCGGCCGCTGATCTACGGGCAGTTGATCATCATGGTGGTGTACTTGCCGATCTTTGCCCTGACCGGGGTCGAGGGCAAGATGTTCCACCCGATGGCCTTCACTGTGGTGATGGCACTGCTGGGCGCGATGATCCTTTCGGTGACCTTCGTGCCGGCGGCCATCGCGCTGTTCGTCACCGGCAAGGTCAAGGAGGAAGAGGGCGTGGTCATGTGCACCGCTCGCCAGCGCTATGCGCCTGTGCTCGAGTGGGTGCTGGGCCGGCGCAAGCTGGCGTTTACCGCCGCCGCCGGGCTGGTGCTGCTGTCCGGGGCCATGGCCAGCCGCATGGGCAGCGAGTTCATCCCCAGCCTCAGCGAAGGCGACTTCGCCTTGCAGGCGCTGCGTGTGCCAGGCACCAGCCTGTCGCAGTCGGTGGACATGCAGCAGCGCCTGGAGCAGGCGATCATCGCCCAGGTGCCGGAAGTGGAGCGGGTCTTCGCCCGCACCGGCACCGCCGAGATCGCCTCCGACCCGATGCCGCCGAACATCTCCGATGCCTACGTGATGCTGCGCCCGCGCGAGCAGTGGGCCGACCCTGGCAAGCCCCGCGAGGAACTGATAGCCGAGGTCCAGCGTGCTGCAGCCAGCGTGCCGGGCAGCAACTACGAGCTGTCGCAACCCATCCAGTTGCGCTTCAACGAACTGATTTCCGGTGTGCGCAGCGATGTGGCAGTGAAGGTGTTCGGTGATGACATGGACGTGCTCAATCGCACCGCCGCGCAAATCGCCAGCAGCCTGCAGCAAGTGCCGGGCGCCTCGGAAGTGAAGGTCGAGCAAACCACCGGCCTGCCGGTGCTGACCATCGATATTGACCGCGACAAGGCCGCCCGCCATGGCCTGAATGTGGGCGACGTGCAGGACGCCATCGCCATTGCCGTCGGCGGGCGCTCGGCGGGCACGTTATACGAGGGCGATCGCCGCTTTGACATGGTGGTGCGCCTCGCCGAGGCCCTGCGTACCGATGTCGATGGCCTGGGCGGCCTGCTGATTCCGGTTCCTCCCAGTGCGGCAGCCGGTGCGGCACAGATCGGCTTCATCCCGCTGTCACAGGTGGCCACGCTGAAACTGCAACTGGGGCCAAACCAGGTCAGCCGCGAGGATGGCAAGCGCGTGGTGGTGGTCAGCGCCAATGTGCGCGGGCGGGACCTGGGTTCGTTCGTCGAGCAGGCCGAGCAGACGTTACTTGAACAGGTGCAGATCCCGCCGGGTTACTGGACCCGCTGGGGTGGCCAGTTCGAGCAGTTGCAGTCGGCGGCCGAGCGCCTGCAGGTGGTAGTGCCGGTGGCACTGCTATTGGTGATGGCCTTGCTGCTGATGATGTTCAACAACCTCAAGGACGGCCTGCTGGTGTTCACCGGCATTCCGTTTGCCTTGACCGGCGGGGTGCTGGCGTTGTGGTTGCGGGATATTCCGCTGTCGATTTCTGCAGGGGTGGGCTTCATCGCCTTGTCGGGGGTGGCGGTGCTCAATGGCCTGGTGATGATCGCCTTCATCCGCAACCTGCGTGAGGAGGGGCGCGGTTTGCGCGCGGCGGTCGAGGAGGGGGCGTTGACGCGCTTGCGGCCGGTGCTGATGACTGCGCTGGTGGCATCGCTTGGGTTCATCCCGATGGCCTTGGCTACCGGCACTGGGGCGGAAGTGCAGCGGCCGCTGGCGACGGTGGTGATTGGCGGGATCCTGTCTTCTACGGCGCTTACCTTGCTGGTGTTGCCGGCGCTGTATCAGTGGGCCTATAGACGCGAAGAGGATTGAGGTCACCGGGGCCGCAAAGCGGCCCCAAGTGTCTCAGGCGGAAGTGCGGATTTGAGGGGTCACATCATTTCCGACTTCATCATGCAACGAGATCCGCGATGTCTCCGGCAACGCCAACCCACCCACCAGCGCCACCAGCGCAATCACCACCAGGTAGAACGCCGGCGCCAGGCTGCTGCCGGTCTGCCCGATCAGCCAGGTCGCCACCAGCGGCGCGGTACCGCCAAACAGCGTATAGGCCACGTTGTAGGTGATCGCCGAAGCGGTATAGCGGGTACGGGTCGGGAAGCTTTCCGATAGCAACGCGGCCGTCACCACACCACTGCTCAGCGCCCCCACCGCCAGCAGGATCACCCCCAGCAGCGCGCCCGACATCGAGCCGGAACTGGCCAGCCAGTAGGCAGGGAATACGCAGACCATCACCCACAGGCAGGTAAAGCCGATGGTCTTGCGCCGCCCGACCCGGTCCGAAAAGGCCCCGGCCAGCGGGCAGCCGACGGCCGCGAACAGCAATGCCACGGTGGTCACCAGCAGCGACTGGGCGCGGGTCAGGTTGCCGACCAGTTGCAGGTAGGTGGCGAAGTAGGTGGTGAACATGTAGAACGACAGCGCCGTGAGCGAGATGAACATGCCCAGGTTACGGATCGCCCGGCCGTGGTTGCGCAGGGTTTCCTTGAGCGGCGAATGTTCATGTTCCTTGCCCTGGGCAACAGCGTCGCGGAACGCCGGGGTTTCCTCCATGCGCCAGCGCAGGTACAAACCTACCAGCCCCAGCGGCGCGGCCACGAGGAACGGGATGCGCCAGCCCCAGGCGCTCATGGCCTCGGCCGACAGGCTGGTCTCCAGGCCATAGGCGATCACCGCCGCACAGGCAAACGCGGAGAAAGTCGACACCGGCACGAAGCTGCCGTAGAAGGCACGCCTGTTGTGCGGCGCATGCTCCATCAGGTAGGCACAGGCACCGGCGTATTCGCCACCGGCAGAGAAGCCCTGCAGGCAGCGCGCCAGGGTCAGCAGCACCGGCGCAGCCAGGCCGATGCTGGCGTAGGTCGGCAGCAGGCCGATCAAGGTAGTGGAGCCGGCCATCAGCAGGATGGTCAGCGACAGGATGCGCTTGCGCCCCAGGCGGTCGCCGAGCGCGCCGAACACGATGCCGCCGAGCGGACGCAAGGCGAAGGCCACGGCGAACACGGCGAAGGTCTTGAGCAGGGCGACGCTGGCATCTTCGCTGGCGAAGAACTGGCTGGCGATCAGTGTGGCGAGGAAGCCATAGACGGCGAAGTCGAACCACTCGACGAAGTTGCCAATGGCCGAGGCGGCGATGACCCTGCGCAGGGTGGCGGGGGATACCTCATGCGATGCAGACATACGGAAGCTCTCCGGTTTCCATAGGCAGCCTGAATGAATGTGGCGCGCTCAGGGCGCGCCATCGTTGTTATCAGGGCCAGTAGACCGAGTAGCGCCGCAGGCTGCTTCGTTAAGGGCGACATCGGGATATCTGTTTCCACCGCCACTGGCGCTATGGTCGGCCCACCCGCCAAGGTGCGTATTCCATTTTGCTGGAGCCGTTGGCCACGCCATGCATATCTGGCGAAAAGCCTGGCATGAGGCTCAGGTCGAGCGCCATGCAGCGATGGGTGAGTCGAGCCTGTAAGTCGCCATCAAGGCGGAAGTCATCCGGCCGCAGGGGATGTTGATAGAGCTGCACCAGGCAACCTTCGACCTTACCCTGGGCATTGGCCTGGTAGTACACCGCTGCGTTGCCAACGCTGGTCACCGGTTCATCGCGCAACAGATGCTGCCACAGGTACTCGCGCTGTGCGTTCGCCACCCCGCGCACACTGCCAGACGCCTGGGCGGCGGTCGTCAGATTCACGACCAGCGGCGCGACGATCTCCACGGTGTTGTTTTCGTCATACAGGGCGTCGGGCACGATAGGGTAGATGGTCACCCAGCATTGCGCCTCTACCAAGCTGGCCAGTGTCTTGAAGTCCGAGCGTGGTATGTCGGCAGGCAGCAACAGGTCGTGGCGGGGGGGAGCCCTGAGGGCTTTGCAAGCGATGGGTGCGGAGTGCCTGTTCAAGGTGACCCGCAGCCTGACAACGCCGACCTGCTCGCCGGTGTTTGCGCTGGCGATACTGGAGCTGAGGGCTTGCTGCATGTCGTGAATGAAGGTCTTCGGGACCTTGGGTGGCGCTGGTTTGCTCTGGCAACCTGCCAAGGCGACCAAGGCAGCGGTGAGAAGCGCGGGGGATATCAATTTGAACACGGAACGTCCTTGCAGGTGCTTGAGCCAGCGCTTCATGGGCTGGCGTGGAGGAGGGTGCACATTATCAATGAGAGTGGACGAAGAAAGTGGCTTTTGGGGCTGTGGGAAACTTCCCAAAGTATGTGCCGGTGTGGTGGCCGGCACATACTGTGGCATCAGAAGCGCATATCCACCGCCACCTCGAAGGTCCGTGGCGCCCCCATGTAGTACTGCAGCCCATAGGCCTGCTTGGCATACACCTCATCGGTCAGGTTGCGCACCCGCCCGGTGATGGTGGTGTGTTCATCCAGCCGAAAGCGGGCAAAGGTGCCGAACAAGGTATAGGCCGGCGCTTTGAGGGTGTTGGCGTTGTCCGCGTACACCGAGCCGACATAGCGCGCATCCACCCCCGCCGACCAGGCCGAAGTGAGGCTGTAGGTCAGCCACAGGTTGGCGACATTGGCCGGTACGTTGACCGGGGCATTGCCCTTGCGCGACACCGATACGCCGTTGACTGCTTCGTTGAACGCATCGTACTGCGCGTCGACATAGGCGTAGTTGCCCTCGGCCACCAGCTTCGGCGTGACCTGCAGCCGCCCGGACAACTCGACCCCGCGCGAGGTCTGCTGTCCGGCCTGGACCGTCAGGTTGGGGTTGCTCGAATCGCGCACGGCAAAATCCTTGCGCACGATCTGGTACAGGGCCACGGTTGCCGCGCCGCGCCCTTCGAGGAAGTCGAACTTGCTGCCCACTTCCCATTGCTCGCCCTTGGACAGGTCGAAGGTACCGACGTTGGCGTAGGTGGCTGCCGCCAGCGAACCGGCCGGCAGGTCGGCGGCGGTGCTGTACTGGGCGTAGAGGCTGGCTGACGGCGTCAGTTCGTAGGTCAGGCCGATGCGCCCGGACAGCGGTTCCCAGCGCCGCTCGAAGTACGCCGGTGAAGTGGGTGTCACTGCGCCGTAGTTAGTTACCTCCATGTCCAGGTAGTCGTAACGCAGGGCCGTGAGCAGGGCCAGGCGATCGGTCAGTTGCAGGCGGTTCTCGGCGAATACGGCGCGGTTGCTGGTGACATGCCGGCGCTGCTTGGTCAGCCCGGCGTTCACCCCGGGGATGTCGTAGAAACTACCGGGATCGAAGTGGTCCGGGTCGACCACGTCGGTCCAGCTCCCGGCGGTCGGGTACACGCTCTGGCGCATGTGCGAGTAGTCCAGGCCCAGCGACCATTGGCTGGCCAGGCCGAACAGCGAGTTGTCGTGGCGCAGTTCGATGCGGTCGCCCAGCACGCTTTGCTCGTGGCGCTGCAGGTAGGGGCTGGCGCGCTGCACGTTGCCGTCGCGGGTGTAGCTGTAGCGCTCGACGTTGCGGTAATCGCGCTGGGCGCTGTAGTGGTAGAGGGTGTTGTGCACGCTGGTGCTGTCGCTGAGCTGGTAGTCGAGCAGCGAACGCAGCCAGCGCACTCGCTGCTCATACCGGCCATCGGCGACGTTGTAGTTCTCGAAGCGGCGGCTGTTGTCGATCTTCATGGTGCTGCGGCCCGGCAGGATCGGCGCGCCCCAGTATGGGCTGCGTTCGCGGTCCTCCTGATACTCCAGGGCCAGGGTGTGGGTCAGGTTGGGCGTCAGGTCGCTGAGCACGGAAAACGCCAGGCTGTCGGTCTTGCGCTGGTTGCGGTCGATGTAGCCATTGCCATCGGTGTGGCTGAAGTCCAGGCGCATGAAGTGACGGGCATCGGCCGGGTTGCTGGCCAGGGCCTGGTTGATGCCGATGGCCAGCTCCGAGTCGTCGTAACTGCCGTAGCGCACGCGGCCATCGAAGGTCTGCTGATCGCGGGTGGCGGTCTTGCTGATGTAGTTGATCGAGCCGCCCACGGCACCTGCGCCATGCAGGAAGGAGGACGGCCCGCCGAGCAGCTCGACGCGGTCCAACCCCCAGGCGTCCACTGGCCGGGTGGCACTGCTGTAGCCGAGGTTGATGCCGTTGTAGAGCTGGGTCACCTGGTTCTGGGTGAAGCCGCGGTAGCTGACGAAACCGCCGTAGCCCGGGTTGGCCGACGCGTTGACGCCGGTCATGGCGTTGATCACGTCCTGGCTGTCCTTGGCGCCACGGGCTTCGATGATGCGCCGGTCCGAGACGCTCACCGACGCCGGCGTTTCGCGCGCCGTAAGGCCAAGCCGCGAGCCGGTACTGATCGGCTCGTCCAGTTGCACACCGGAAGGCGCATCGCGTTCGCCATCGATGGTGGTGGCGCTGAGTTCGACGGCGGCATCGTCCGCCCAGGCGAAGGTGCAGGTGCCCAAGAGGAGCACCAGGGAGGTATTGCGAAGCATGTTGTTGGGTCTTCCACGCAAAGGTCATGGCTGACGGCGAGCGCGCAGGCAAGCGCGCCCGGCTGAAGTCAGGCGATTTGAGTAACGGCTGCGGGGAAGACGGCAGGGGGCGCGCGGGGGGTAAGGGCAGGGCGTTGATAACGGGGCGGCGGTTGCGCCCAGCTGCGCACGACGATGGGCGAGGTGGCAGTGACTTGTGCCGGGCTGAACGACCAGCCACCGCTGGCGAGCGGCACGGCCAGGCCGAACGAGGAGCACACCGGGCAGTCGACCTGGGCCATGTGCTGGTCGCCACCGGCACCGTCGAGGTCGATGGCCACGCCGTGCTCGCTGTTGATCGAGCAGAAACCACCTTGCAGGCCGGCCAGGCGCAGGCCACCCATCTGACCGTGATGCAGGCCGCACAGCAACAGGCTGAACAGGACGCTGGCATAGAGCGTCCAGGCAGTCAGCGTGCGAGTGTGCCGGGTGATTTTCATGGCGGCGAATCTATCACCCCGACGAACGGCAGGGTAGTGCCCGGCCGTGGCAGGTTGTCGCAGTTCAGGCGGCGCGTTCGAGCACGTCCAGCAGTTCGACGAATTCCTGCGCCAGCTTGTGGCGTGGCGCCATGTGCACCAGCGGTACCGACACCTGGTGCGACTCGCGCATCTTGATCGAGCTGCTGAGGTACACCGGCAGCACCGGCAGGCCCTCGCTGCGCAATTGATCGACCAGGGTCTGGTGCAGCGCGGTGCGCCCAGCGAACTGGTTGACGACCACGCCTTCGACCTGCAGCGCCGGGTTATGGTCCTGGCGCAGTTCCTCGACCTCGGCCATGACGCTGAGCAGCGCCTGGCGCGAGAAGCTGTCACAGTCGAACGGGATCAGCAGGCGTTCGGCGGCCACCAGGGCGCTGAAGGTGTAGAAGTTCAGCGCAGGCGGAGTGTCGATGTAGATCCGCTCGTAGTCCTCGCCCAGCTCTACCAGCAACTTGCGCAGCTTGTTGATCTTGAACTTGCTCTCCAGCTTGCTCTGCAGGTCGCTGAGGTCGGGGCTGGCGGTCACCAGGTGCAGGTTGTCGTAGCGGGTTTCGGTGATCGCCACGCGGTGCTTCTTGCCGGAGGCGGTGGCTGGCGACAGGGTCTGGCGGAAGAAGTCGGCGATGCCGGCGGGGATGGCGTCGTCGGTCAGCCCGGTGAGGTAGTAGGTGGCATTGGCCTGGGGATCGAGGTCGACCAGCAGCGTGCGATAGCCTTCGGCGGCGCTGGCTGCGGCGAGGTTGCAGGCGATGCTTGATTTGCCGACGCCACCTTTCTGATTGAAAACCACACGACGCATGAGACGCTCATCCATGAAGAGAGAAAAATGTCAGGTTGGGGTCAATCCTATGACTGAAACACGACAGATTTATGACAATTCTTGAAGCAATAGTTAAGTTCATCTATTTCGAACCGCAAGCGGTCTATTGCGCTGATCTTGCAATCAAGCCCGCTCGATGTAGCGCTGGTAGAAATCCAGGGTCGCCAGGTTCTTGTCCTTGGCCTCGAACATGATGTCGAAACGGTCGACGAACTGCAGGGCGTAGCGGTTGGTCCAGTCGTTCCACATCTGCGCGCTGTGCGCATAGAGGTCGCGTTTGTTAACCTTCTCCATCAACTGCGCGATGGTCATTTTCTGGTCTGCCGAAAAGCCGAGTGCCTGCAGGTGTTCGGGTGGTTGCGAGTAGTGCATGGTCGGCCGCACGCCGCGCCAGCTCTCGATGATCCGCGCTACACGCGGGTCGTGCGGGTCGATGTAGTCACCCTCGTGGATCCAGCAGTGGTGGATGTCCAGCACTACGGGCGCAAGGTCGGCCAGTGCCAGGCAGTCGTCGACACCGTAGGTTTTCTCGTCGTTCTCGAAGGTGATCACGTTGCGTGCCACCTGCGACAGCCTTGGCCACACCTGGCGCACGCCCTCTGCGCCGAGGCGCCCGGCGATATGCACATTGCATTTGAAGTCCTGAAAGCGCTGGCCGAAGCCCATCATGCGGATCATGTCGGCATGGTATTCGAACTCGGCCAAGCTGTTTTCCACCACCTCGGGGCGGTCCGATCCGAGCACACAGTATTGGCCGGGGTGGAATGACAGGCGCAGATCCTGAGCGCGGGCCAGCGTGCCGATGGCAGCGAAGCCTTCGACCATCAGGGCCTGGAACTCGGTGTCGCGGTAAAGCGGTGCCACGCTGGGGTGGCTGTACAGCGGCAGCAGGTCGCTGCTCAGGCGCACCATGCGCAGCATCGACGGCAACTCACTGACGTAGGCCAGCAGGCGCAATTGGGCGTCGAGGTTGTGTTGCACCAACTCCAGCAGCTTGGCCCGGGCCGCTTCAACGCTGGCGCCGGACAGCCAGCGCAGGGTCGTTGTACGGGGGTTGAAGGTGCGTTCGATGGCCTCCAGCGCTTTTACCGACAGGCTGCGGTGTGGGTGGCGGTACATGCAGGCGAAGCCAAGGCGGGGCATAGTCGGTCTCCAGGTGAGCAATGTTCGTTGGACCCTTGGGCATTACAGAACGATCAGTTTCAGCCTGTTCACGAGCCCGGTTTTTCCAGCGTCTCAAGCTCATCCTCGACCTGCTGCATGCGCTGCTCAGCCAAGGCCTGGACCTTTTCGTCGCGCGCAGTCTCACGCATCAGGCCGGTGAGCTTGTCGCTCAAGCGCTTGCCTTCCTCGGTCTCCTCCAACGCCTTGGCCTTGGCCGGGTCGTGGGTGGCGGCGACGATGGTGGCGAATTCGGCGTCGCTGAAGTGCTTCTCGCTGTAGAGCTTGTACAGGTCCTGGCGCTGGTCCTCGACGGTGAGGTGCTTGCGCAGGACGTTGCTGATGGTGGCGGCATCCAGCTGCGGGTGGGTGCGGGTGAGCAGTGCGGCCATGCGCTCGATGTTGTGGTCGTAGGCTTCCTGCAGCGGCAAGTTGGCCAGGATCTGCTCTTCGCGGGTGGGCTTCTGGTCGCAGGCGGCGAGGGCGGCAGTCAACAGCAGGGGAAGCAGCAACGTCTGGATGCGGGGCATGGGGTGGCCTTGAGCGCGTATTGCAAAGGTGGATTATAGCGGTGTCGGTTGCCAGCCAGCAGTCCTTGCGGTAGAAAACCGCTCGCTCTGATCAGGTTTTGAAGCCCATGCCCCACTGGACCGTCCAACCACCCAGCCACGACAGTGTCAGTGAAGTGGTGGCCTTCATCGACAGCGCTCGCCGCAGGCTGTTCCCGATGCTGGCCGATTCGCCGCTGCCCAAGGACCTCGCCCATTTCGCGCAGACTTACCTGGAGGGGGAAGGCCAATTCCTCGAAGCCCGCGACCAAGGCCGGTTGATCGCAGGGATCGGCTATCTGCCCTACGATCACCGCTTTGCCCAGCTCGACTACCACGGCAGGCGCGTGGTCGAGGTGGTGCGCCTGTTCGTGTTGCCCGAGTACCGCCGTCATGGCCTGGCGGCGGCATTGTTCGCCGCCTTGCGCGAGCACGCCCGTGCCGCTGCGGTCGAGTGCCTGTACCTGCATACCCACCCGTTCCTGCCGGGTGCAATCCGCTTCTGGGAGCGGCAGGGTTTTGCGGTGATCGATGTGGAAAACGACCCGGTTTGGCGTACGACGCACATGGAGCACTGGCTGGTCTGATGGTCCAGAGCCTTTCAGAAACCGCCTGACAGCGGCCATTCCACCGCGAGACGGATCTGATCCCCGTCCAGCTCTGCCTGCGCCGTGTTACCCCGGTGCACGTTGTGCCGCAGCGAGAACGTGGTGCCCTTGGCCTTGCCACTCTGCACAACATAGCGCGCCTCCAGGTCCCGCTCCCAATGCTTGCCACCCTCGCCATAACCCAGGTACGCATAGCCACCCTTCGGGTCGACGTGGGTGCCGTCGATGTCGAAGCCGCGTACATACAGCGCGGTCAGGTTCAAACCCGGTACGCCATAGGCACCCATGTTCAGGTCGTAGCGCGCCTGCCATGATTTCTCGTTGGGCGCATTGAAATCGGACATCTGCACGGCGTTTGCGATGTAGATCGCCCCGCGTGTGACGTAGTCGAAGGGAGTGTTGCCCTCCACCTGCTGCCAGCCGAGGCTGAAGCTGTGCGGGCCCTGGCTGTAGCGTGATACCAGGCTCCAGGTTGTGTTGTCGATACGCCCGGACAGCGCCTTGCCGGTGTCGGTGGTGCGGTACAGGTTAAGGTCCAGGCTCAGGCTGCGGCGGTCGTCCAGCGCATGGGTGAGGGTGCTGCCGAGGTAGTGCTGGTTCCAGGTGTCTTCGTAGCGCGAGGTGTACAGGCTGCCACTGAAGTCGGCGCTGGGGTTCCACACCAGGCCGGCGAGGTCGAAGCTGTTGCCCTGGCGGCCGTCGGAGTAGTTCACCACAAAGCCCTGGTCGTGGCTGGAGGCGTTGCGGTCAGTGCTTTCGTTGAAATGGCCAGCGACCAGCTTGAGGGTGTCGATCTCGCCGCTGGAGAGGAACAAACCGCTGGCCGTTTCGGGCAGCAGGCGGCTGTCCGAGGAACTGAACACCGGTGTCTTCACCCGCTGTTCGCCCCAGGACAGCACGGTGTTGGATACCCGCAGCTTCAGCGCCGCGCCACCTCGGCTGTATTCGCTCTTCGGATGGCCGTCGTTGTCCAGGCCCAGCAGGCGCGCCTTGCCGGCACGCCCGCCGCCGCTGTCGAGCTGTAGGCCCTGATAGGCATGGGCATCGACACCGACGCCGACCAGACCCTCGGTGAAACCGGACTGGAACGTGCCCATCAGGCCGTAAGCCCATTCCTCGGCCAGGCCGTTGCGTTCGCTGCGTGGCTTGTAGGCGTTGCGTGCGCCGCTGTTGCGCCCGCCGTGCTTGTAGTCGCGCTGGTCGTAGACGATACGGTTGAGGATGTTCCAGCTGCTGTCTTCGACGAAACCGTTGCTTTGCGACTGCGCCGAATCTGCCTGGGCGAACGGGGCGATGGTTGCCAATGGCAAGGCGAGTACAGCGGCGTGGCGCAACAACATGGTAGGAACGTCCTCGTTCAGGGGGCGCGAAAACGCAGGATGCGCGCGCCGTCGAAGGGGTCGGTGAGGTAGTGGGCATGCACGCCGAAGGTGTTCAGCAGGCGCTCGGGGGTGAGCACCTCCAGCGGCTTGCCGAGGGCGACCAGGTGGCCCTTGTCGAGCACCGCCACGCGGTCGCAAGTCAGCGCCTGGTTGAGGTCGTGCAGGGCCACCAGCGTGGTCACCGACAGCGCCTGCACTTGTTGCAGCAGGCTCAACTGGTGCTGGATGTCGAGGTGGTTGGTCGGCTCGTCGAGCAGCAGCACCTGCGGGCGCTGGGCCAGGGCGCGGGCGATGTGCACACGCTGGCGTTCGCCGCCGGACAGCGAACTCCAGGCCCGCTCACGCAGGTGCGTAGCGTCGAGGTCGGCCAGGGCCTGCTCGACGACAGCGCGGTCTTCCCGGGAGAACGGCGCCAGTGCCGACAGCCACGGTGTGCGGCCAAGGGCGACGGCATCGAATACGCTGATTGCATCGAGGGTGTCGGCTTGCTGCTCGACCAGCGCCAGGGCCTGGGCGACACGCCGACGTGGCAGGCGCGCCAGCGGTTCGCCAAGCAGCTGAACGCTGCCAGTACCCGGTTGGCGCAGGCCGGCCAGCAGCTTGAGCAGGGATGATTTGCCGGAGCCGTTGGGGCCGACGATACCCAAGGTCTCACCGTCCACCACACTGAGTTCGATGTTGCACAGCACGGCGTTGCCCGACAGTTGCAAGCCCAGGCCTCGGCACGCGAGGGGTACCCGTTGTGCGCTGTTCATGACCGTCATGGGCGCCCCCTTCGGCTGACCAGGATCAAGGCAAAGACCGGCGCGCCGAGCAGCGCCGTGACCACGCCCACCGGGATCACCTGGCCGGGGATCAAGGTGCGCGAGAGGCTATCGGCGGCAATCAGGAACAAGGCGCCGCCCAGCGCGCTGGCGGGCAGCAATCGGCTATGGCCGGGGCCGAGCAGCAGGCGCAAGGCATGCGGGATGACCAGGCCGACGAAGCCGATGGCGCCGACGATCGAGACCATCACCGCCGTCACCACCGCCGCGCAGCTGATCAGCAGCAATTGCGTGCGGCGCACGGCAATCCCCAGCGAGGCCGCCGAGTCGCTGCCGAAGGTGAAGGCATCCAGCGCGCGGCGGTGCCACAGGCACACCACCAGCCCGAACAAGGCCACGGGCAGGGCCAGCCACACCGACGGCCAGCGCACGCCACTGAGGTTGCCCAGCAGCCAGAAGAGGATGCCGCGCGCCTGCTCGGCAGTGGCCGACTTGGTGATAAGAAAGGCGGTGAGGGCGTTGAACAGTTGCGAGCCGGCAATGCCGGCGAGGATCACCTGGGCATTGTTGCTGCTCGGCCCGGCGGCGCGGGCCAGCACCAGCACCAGGGCAAACGCCGCCAGGGCGCCGATGAAGGCGCCACCGGACATGCTCAGGGCTGCGCTGCCCAGGCCCAGCAGGCCGACCAGCACCGCGCCGGTTGATGCGCCGGCGGATAGCCCCAGCAGGTAGGGCTCGGCCAGCGGGTTGCGCAGCAGCGCCTGCAGGATCACGCCGCAGGTCGCCAGCCCTGCACCGCAGGCGGCGGCGACCAGCGAGCGGGTCAGGCGGTAGTTCCAGACGATACCGGCATCGATCGGGTCGACCGGGTAACCGGCCTGCCACAGGTGGTTGGCCAGCACCTGGCCGACCACGCTTGGCGACAGGTTGGTCTCGCCGATGGCGGTGCCGGCCAGCACGGCCGCGATCAGGGCCAGCAAGGCCAGGGTAACGTAGAGCAGGGCCTTCATCACTGCTCCGCTTTACCGCTGGCGAAGGCTGTGGACAGGGTCTGCAGGCCACGGAACAGGCGGATGCCGGCCTGCATGGCGTCGGCGTCGAGGATGATGATGCGGTTGTGCTTCACCGCGTCCATGTTTTTCGTCACCGGGTCGTTATGGAGGAATTCGAGCTTTTTCTGGTAGTCGTCGGCGGGGAAGCGACGGCGGTCCATGCGCGCAATGATCAGCCAGGTCGGGTTGGCCTTGGCCAGGGTTTCCCAGCCCACGGTCGGCCACTCCTCGGTGGACTCGACCACGTTGCGCACGCCCAGGGTACGCAGCATGAAGTCGGCCACACCCTGGCGACCGGCTACATAGGGGTCGATCTTGAGGTCGGCGCTGGAGAACCAGAACAGTGCCGAGGTATTGGCCAGGTCCTTGCCTGCCAGTTGCTGCCTGGCGTTGTCCAGCCGGCCTTTGAGGTCGGCGTTCAGCGCCGCACCGCGATCCTGCACGTCGAAGATCTCGGCCAGCTGGCTGACGCTCTTGTAGATGCTCTCGACCTGGAACGCCTGCAGGCGGGTGCCATCGGCGCCCACCAGGTTGTCCTTGCCTTCGCAGTCCGAGGGCAGCAGGTAGGTCGGGATCTGCAGCTCAGCGAACTGTTCGCGGGTGGCGACCGCGCCCTGGGCGCCGACCATCCACTCGAACTGCACCGCCACCAGTTGCGGGCGCTTGCCGACCACGGCTTCAAAGCTGGGCTCGTTGTCGGCCAGGCGTGGCACCTGATCGTTCAGCGCCTGGTACTCGGGCAGCACGTTGTTGAACCACAGCGAGGTGCCGGCCAGCTTGTCGCCCAGGCCCAGGGCGTAGAGCATTTCGGTGCCGGCCTGGCCAATGGTGACCGCGCGTTCAGGTGCCTGGCCGAAGGTCTGCGGCGCACCGCAGTTGTCGACGGTCAGTGGGTAGTGGGTGGCGGCATGGGCCAGGCCGGTGAAGCTCAGGCCGGCGAGCAAGGTGGCGATGCGGGGCAGCATGCTGAGCGATCTCCTGTCGGACAGTTCTGGTGAGGAACGCACGGACAGGCATCGCCGAGCCCCCGCGGGTGCAGGAGCAACATAGATGGCCATCCCGGACACCCCGCCGGTTGGTGAATGTTGGCCGGCAGGTCTCCTGACTGGTGCGTCCTGGCCCGGCTCCGGCCTTCCCGGATCAGTTGATCCAGTGGCATCGATGGAGCAGGCTCGGCACCTACAGTTGCGGGGGCAGTTCCGATTGGCACGCCTGGTTGGGCGGGCCCGGGATTCCCTATTAATTCCGTGGTGGAAACCGGCGGGCCGCATGGTAGACCATCGGGCCGCCGGGCAAAAGCTCAAATCAGAGGTACTTCAGCCAGCGGATGTCACGCCGGCGCGCCTTGAGCCGGGCAAACCAGCGCACCGGCAGGTACAGCGCCGCCGCCAGCAGCAGCGCCCCCAGCCACACCGCACCCATGCCGTCGAAGCCGAAGTAGTCGCCGTGGTTGAGCCCGAACAGCGCCACGCAGGCCAGGTACAGCAGCTTGAGCACATACAGGTGCAGCAGGTAGAAGAACATCGGCGCTGCACCGAACACCGCCAAGGCGCTGATCCAGCGCGCAAGCCCGGCGCGTTCGAAGGCGCGCAGCAACAGCAGGCCGCATCCCAGGGTCAGGGCCAGGAACAGCAGTGAAGGCGGGTATTTGGTGATGTTGAAGAAGCTCATCAGCGTCTGGGTGACGGTCGGGTAGCCGTTCCACGGCGCCTCGCCGTAACCGTTGTAGATGCGCAGCACCATGGAGCCAAGCAGGGCGATGAAACCGGCGATCAGTAGCCGATGCTGACGCTCACCGGCGTCGCTGCCGCGGGCGAACCAGGGGCCGAGGCCGTAGCCCAGGGCGATCACACCGATCCACGGCAGCACCGGGTAGGAGGTGCGCAGGCGCAGGTTATCGGAAACTTCCAGCCAGCCACGGTCATGCAGGATCGCCCACGGCACGTGCATGGCCGATTCCACGCCGAAGTGCAGACCATCGAGCAGGTTGTGACCGGCGATGATCAGCGCACCCAGCGCGAGCAGGGCAGGGCGGGGCAGCCACACCAGCAGCGACAGGGCGATCATGCTCACGCCGATGGCCCAGATCACCTGCATGTAGATCACGCTCGGCGGCAGCTGGAAGGTCCAGGCGACGTTGACCAGGGTGAACTCCAGCACCACCAGGAACAGCCCGCGCTTGAACAGGAACGCCGAAACATCGCTGCGGCCCTGGTACTTCTCGCCATACAGCCAGGCCGACAGGCCGGTGAGCAGGACGAACACCGGGGCGCACAGGTGGGCCAGGGTGCGGCTGGCGAACAGCGCCGGGTCGGTGACATCGATGGTCATCGGGTCGCTGACCTGGCGGTGCAGGAAGAAGGTTTCACGCACGTGGTCGAGGAGCATGAACAGGATCACCAGGCCGCGTAGGGCATCGATGCTCTGCAGGCGCTGGGTGATCAGGGTGGGGGTGGCTGAGGCGCTGGTCATGGAAAGAGGTCGCAGGCAGGAATGATTGTCAAATGAAACGTTATCTTATAACTATTTCATTTGTGGTTGACAGTGTTTTTTGTGTTGCCTGTACCGGCCTCTTCGCGGGCTTGCCCGCTCCCACAGGTTCGCCACTGTTTTCAAGTGAGTGGTATTCCTGTGGGAGCGGGCGAGCCCGCGAAGAGGCCGGTACAGTCGATTCAAATCAGAAGGTGTAATCCACGGTCGCGAAATACGAACGCGGCGCACCCATCACCCACTGCTCGCCGCTGAACAACGACGCCACATATTCCCGGTCGAACAGGTTGTTCACCTGCAACCCCAAGCGCACATCGGGCAGCACCTGCCAGCCGATGTTGGCATCGACCACGGTGTACCCCGGCGCACTTCGGCTGTTGGCCGAGTCGGCATAACGCTCATCCACATACCGCGCGCCAATCCCTGCGTCCACGTGCTGGCCAAAGCCCTTGCTCAGCCACAGGTTGGCCGTGCGCCGCGGTACATTGGCCGGCCGGTTACCGGAGCGGTCCTGGGCCACGCCATCGACGACCTCGTCGAAGTCATCGAACTTCGCACGTACCAGCGAGGCATTGGCCGACACCTGCCATTGATGCCCCAGGGCCAGCTCCAGCGACGCCTCCAGGCCATCGGACGTCTGCTGCCCGGCCTGCTGCGCCTCGTGGGTGATCGGGTCGTCCACCAACAGCTTTTTCTTGACGATGTGGAACGCCGCCAGCGTCCACTCGCCACGGCCTTCCCAGAAACGCTGCTTGAGCCCCAGCTCGGTCTGCTTCGCCTCGGTCAGGTCGTAGTGCATCTGCGTCGGGCCGAGGCTGACCAGGTTGTCCACGCCGTCCTCGCTGGTGGAGTACTGGCCATACAGCGACAGGTCATCGGTGAGCGCGAACACCAGCCCGGCCCGCCAGTTGCCGCCTTGCAGGCTGCGGTCGCTGCGAGATCCGTCGACCAGGTTGTCGCGGTCGATGTGGTTCTGGTCGCGGCGCACACCCGTGACCAGCGACAGGCGGTCGGTAAGCTGCAGGCGGTTCTCGGCGAACAGGGCGAAGGTGTGGGTGGTGGACAGCGTCTGCGGGCGGGTTGGCGAGTCGCTGTGGAACCAGCCGGGGGTCGGCTGCCATGGGTCGATGAAATCGCCGCCGACGTCGTTGTACGGCCGGTTGCTGTCGACATTGAAGCGCACCTTGTTGTACTCGACACCGACCAAGGTCTTGCTGGCAAGGCCCCCCAGGCTGTGGTCGAAGGTAAAGGTCTGGCGATCGCCGATTTGCTCCTGGTTGTGCTTGATCTCCAGGTAGCTCTGGCGCTCCAGCTGTTCGCGGTCAGTGTCCCAGCTGTAGTTCTCGGCATTGCGCCAGTGGCGGCGGCTCTTGATGTAGTACAGCTGGTTGCTGGCGCTGATGTGGTCGCTGAGCGTCCAGTCGGTGGTGAAGCGGGTCCATTCGTCGTGATAGCGCTGCACGTCGTTCTGGACGTTGTAGTTCTTCTTGCGCAGGCTGCTGCGGTAATGGCCGTCGATCAGCGGCGTGCCGTAGTAGTTGGCCGGCTGGGCGTCGCCGCGCTCGTGGGCCAGGGTGAAGCTCAGGTCGTCGCTGGCATCGAAGCGCAGTGCGGCACTGAGGGCCAGGCTGCGTGAATCGGTGCGGTCGACCCAGCCGTTGCCGGCCTGCTGATTGAGGGTCACGCGGTAGCTCAGGCGCTCGCTCAAGCTGCCGCCGCTGTCCAGGCCAAGCTGCTGGCGATCCCACGAACCGTAGCCCAGGCGCAGGCGGTTGTGGATGTCGCCGGTGAATGGTTTTTTCGGGATCACGTTGATCACCGCACCCGTGGCGCCCTCGCCATACAGCACCGAAGCCGGGCCGCGGATCACGTCGATCTGCTCGACCATCCACGGGTCGACCGGGAAGGTCTGGGTGCCGGCCCCGGTGTACAGGCGCGCGCCGTCGAACAGGGTCATCACCGAGCCATGGCCGGTGAAACCGCGTGCCGACAGGCCGGTGCCGCCATCGCCCGGGTTACCGATGAAGGTAATGCCGGGCGAGCGGGTCACGGCATCCTGCACGGTGAGGTTGCTGCGTTGCTCGATCTGCTCAGCCGTAATGCTGCTGGTGCTGGCCGGGGTTTCGAGGGCGCTGAGGTTCAGCCGTGAGCCAGCCTCGGTCGGCGTGGCCAGGTCGACGCGCTGTGGGGCACGGGTATCGGTGATGGCCGTGGAGGGCAGGTTCAGTACAGATTCGTCGGCCAGGGCTGGCAGGGTGACGCCCAGGCAGGCCGCCAGAGGGTGAAGCTTGATGAGTCGGGACATGTCGTTCCACTGCTGCAGGAATGAATGGATCCCGGTGGAAAACACGCAAAGGCACACCGCGCGAGCAGGCGCGCACGCGCAGACCGGCCTGCGCCCGCCCACCGCGGGTTGCCAAGTGACGCTTCAGGCCGGTCTCCGGGCTTGCGAGGGTCATGAGGCCTTCACCTTCCCATGCGGGTGCACAGTGGTGTGTCGAAGGCATCGCTCGCTTACCGTTGCGGGGGCAGCGCCGGACTTGTCGTGAACCACGACGCACCGGCTTCCCGTTTCACCCTGCGCACGGCGGCGCAGGACACCTGAAACAGCGCGTATCTGAACATCCCGACGCTGACTCGTCAAATGTGCGTGGCAACGGAAAACCACGGTGAATCAGTTCGTTAAGCGTATTGCTTGAATTTTTTTCGAACTTTTCTGCGCGGTGTTGTCTCGAAGCGCTCGTTAGTCATTCGTATTACTGTCATGGAGACTTCAGGCATGTTCACCCGTAATCTGCTTCGCCAATCCTGCCTCCTCGCCTTGCTCGGCAGCCCATTGTTGGCAAGCGCTGCGCCCAGCACCGAGCCGCTGTTCAGCGTCGGCCTGTTGGGTGCATACAACACGTTCAAGTTCGAAGGTGGCAGTGACTCCGACAAGGAGCACATGGGCCAAGGTGGTGTGTTTGCCACGTTCGGCAACAAGCTGACCGCTGAATCGGGCTTCATCTACCAAGCCGGCGTCGAAGCCAAATACGGCAAGAAGAACGACGACAAGCTCAAGGAGGCGCAAGCCGACCTCGACCTCGGCTGGCGCGCGGCGCTGGATGCGCGCAACTTCGTCGATGTCATCGTGGGCGGTGGCTACAGCTGGACCCGCTTCGAGCCCGAGATCAACGACCTCGATACCAAGCTCACCTACAAATCGCCCTTCGCCAAGGCGGCGCTGGGCTACAACCACCAGTTCGATGCATCCACCTTGCGTGTGGAAGTGGGCGCGCGTCACACCATCGACGGGCGTGCACGGTTGAAGGTGGATGATTTTGGCAGCGACACGGTGGACATGAAAGACCGTACCAACCCGTATGCCGAAGTCACGCTGCTGATGAACCAGCAGGGCGGCATGCCGGTGCAGGCGGGCGTGTATTACACCCGCACCGAATACAAGCTCGATGAGGACTCGCCAGTTGCGGACAACACCAAGCTCAAGCGTGACGAGTTTGGCTTCAAGGTTGGCCTGGCCTTCTAAGACCGCGTTGAGCAGGATCGGCCTTTTCGCGCTTCAGCCGCGAAAAGGCCTCACCGGCTAGCGCCCACGTCGGCGCGACACCCGAGCCTCGATGTTCTTGCGCCCGATCAGTAGCGCAGGCTTTTCCACCACTGGCTCATCGGCCAGCCATTTGTACATCACCAGGCAGTCGACCAACCCCAGGCGGGCGTGGCGATAGGCCTTGGGCAGGCGGCCCACGGTCTCGAAACCCAGCTTGGTCCACAGCGCCACCGCCACTTCATTACTCGCAACCACAGAATTGAACTGCAACGCCAGGAAGCCCTCCTGGCGCGCCAGCTTTTGCGAGTGCTCGCACATGAGTCGGGCCACGCCACGGCCACGGGCGGCATCACAGACCATGTAGCCGCAGTTGCCAACATGGGCGCCAGGGCCGGCAGCATTGGCCTTGAGGTAGTAGGAGCCAAGCAGTTCACCGTCCTCTTCGGCCACCAGCGTATGCACTGGCAATTGCAGCCACAGCTGGCGTGCCTGCTCGGCATTCAGCTCGGGGTCGAAGGCGTAGGTTTCGCGGGCCTGGACGATGGCCTGGAAGGTCGGCCAGAAACGCTCGAAGTCGTCGGGCGTCATGGGGCGGATATGGATCATGGCGGTTCCTGCAGTGGCTAGGCCGCCAAGTCTGGGTGGCGCGGCGCCGTCGCGCAAGGGCGGCGACGCCGTTGGGCTTCAGCCGTTGGCCTTGCCCACCGCATCCATGGCGCGGGCCGAGTAGACCAACGCGGCACCCGCGTTCATCGCTACGGCCACACCCAGGGCCTCGGCGATTTCCTCACGGGTAGCGCCATGCTTGACGGCTTGTTGCGAATGCACGGCGATGCAACCGTCGCAGCGGGTGGTGACGGCGACGGCCAGGGAGATCAGTTCGCGGGTCTTGGCGTCCAGGTGGTTGGTCTTGGCACCCGCGCCGCTGGCAGTCATGTAGCCGGCCACGGTGTCGGGGGACAGTTGCTTGAGATCGCCGATGCCGGCCATCAACTGCTTACGGTAGGCGTCCCAGTCCATCATGCTCATCGTCTTCACCTTGGGAAGGTTGCGGGAGGAGCTTTCAGGCTAGTCGAATTTGCGCCTATCGCCGGTTGCCGGCGATAGGTTGCAGGCAGGGCATCAGATGTAGATGAACACCAGTACCAGGGCGGCGACCACCAGCCACTTCTCCAGGTAGTAACGCATGCGGTTGCGCTTCTTCAGCGCCTTGCCACGCTCGCGGATCTTGTAGATGCGGGTGAACAGGCGGTTGATGCCACCCGTCTTGTCACCCGCATCGTTGGGCGCGGCAGCGGCGGCCATGACGTTGCGGCTGAACCAGCGGTTGAACGCGGTGGCCCAGCGGTATTTCAGCGGGCGCTCGATGTCGCAGAACAGGATGATGCGGTTGTGCTCGGTGGTGTTGGCTGCGTAGTGGATGTAGGTCTCGTCGAAGACCACGCCCTCGCCGTCGCGCCAGGAATATTTCTCGCCGTCCACGTCGATGTAGCAACCGTCATCGTTCGGCGTGTCCAGGCCGAGGTGGAACCGGTACGAGCCGGCATACGGGTCACGGTGGCGGACCAGCTTGGCGCCCGGCGGCAGGGTGGCGAACATCGCCGCCTTGACCGTGCCGATGCCTTGCAGCAGCTCGGTGGTGCGGGGGCACAGGGTCATCGCCGACGGGTGGCTTTCGCCGTACCACTTCAGGTAGAAGCGCTTCCAGCCGGTCTTGAAGAACGAATTGAAACCGACGTCGTCATAATTCTCGGACTTCTTGATCTCGCCCACGTGCAGCAACTGCTGGGCTTCGGCACGGATCTCCTGCCAGTGGTCCTTGAGCGGTTGCAGCTCGGGGAACGCCTCGACCGGCAGGTAGGGCTTGGCCGGGTGCTTGGAGAACAGGTACAGGAAGCTGTTGACCGGGGCCAGGAAGCTGGAATGGTCGCCCAGCTGACGGGTCAGCTTGTGGCGCACCCGACCGCGCAGGTGAACATAGGCGATCGAGAGGACGAAGATCAGTACGAGTGCAATTTTCATGGACGGTTACTTGTCGAAAAATGGCCATGCGCCATGGCATAAGCTCGCCAGCATAAACAAACATCGGGGCAGTTTGTACTTATTGTTACGTTATGCGGGCAGACATTGGTGTAAGGCCCGGTAGCTTGCGCAAACGTTTCACGTGATGGAGTTCACATGGTCCAGGACATTCGCCCGAGTGGCGCTCCTTTCAAAAGGTTGTTTTTCGCCTTGCCTGTCAGCGACGCCCAACGCCGTGCAATCAGCCAGTGGCGGCGCGGCCTGAACCTGCGCAGCGGCAAGCCGGTACCCAGTGAGAACTTCCACCTGACCTTGCTGTTTCTCGGTGATGTGGACGCCGCGCAAGTGCCGGCCATCTGCGCCGCGGTGGACAACCTCGCGCGGCCGGGCGCGCCATTGCGCCTGCTGCTGGACCAGCTGAAAACCTGGCAGCGTTCCAATGTGCTGGTGCTGGAGCCACAGGAAACCCCCGCCGCCTTGCGCCAGCTTGTCTATAGGTTGCAGCAAGCGTTGTTGCCGCTTGGTTTCGAAGAGCAGGCCCGTGAATTTCGGCCACATCTCACGTTGTCACGGGATTTTCGCGGCCAGGCCCCTGAAGCGGCCTCGGCGCCAGAGTTCTATCTGAGCGCCAGGCACTTCAGCTTGTACGAGTCGCGCAAGGGCCGATACTGGCCGCTGGCGCAGTGGGCGTTGACGCAGTAGCGCCGATCAGGCGATCTGCCTGTGGGCTGGCATGAACAATTGTTCGCCCAAGGCGCGGGCGGTACGCAAGTGCAGTGCGGCATTCGGCCCTTCGCTGTCATCCAGCAAGTTCGAACTGAGCACTTCGGCGCCGCAATAATCAAAGATGCCGTGCTCTATCTGCACGCGCATTGCCGCGCCGTAGCCATGGCGTTCGAAGATGCCATTATCGGCGCCCGCGACACCGACCAGATGTACCTTCATTGCGCGCAGCTTCTTGGTCACGACGCCGTCCTGGTAGTCGAACGCCCAGCCATTGCTGAACACCCGGTCAACCCAGCCTTTGAGCAGGGCCGGCAGCGACCACCAATAGATCGGGTAGACCAGCACCAGGGCATCGGCGCGGTCGATGCGGGCCTGCTCACGCAGTACGTCGGCCGTAGGAGCGGCCAGGCCACGGTGCACGGCGTGGTCAGCCAGGGTGAATCGTGGATCGAAGCCTTCGTGAGCCAGATCGGCGATTTCGCTGCCGTGGCCGGCGCTGGCCAGGCCTGCGGCAACCTCCCGGGCGAGGGCGTGGGTGAGCGAGTCGGGGTCGTGATGGGCGATGACGATCAAGGCTTGCATGGTGGTCTCTCCAGTGTGAAGGTGCGCTGCTGCCTTGAGGGCTGTAGACTCAAGGTAAGTTACGATTGGTAAGTTACTTTTGGTAGGTAAGCAATGTCAAGTGATGACAAGGCCCAGCCACGCAAGCGTCTTTCCCGCGAAGAGCGGCGGCGTCAACTGCTCGATGTGGCTTGGCAACTGGTGCGCGAGGATGGCACCGAAGCCTTGAGCCTCGGCCGCCTGGCTGAACAGGCCGGGGTCACCAAGCCGGTGGTGTATGACCACTTCGAGACCCGCAGCGGGCTGCTGTCAGCGTTGTACCTGGATTACGATGCCCGTCAGTCAGTGATGCTTGCGCAGGCGCTGGATGGCTGCGAGGCGACCTTGCCAGGGCGCGCCGGGGTGATTGCCGCTGCGTACGTGGATTGCGTGATAAGCCAGGGGCGCGAGATGCCCGGGGTGTCGGCGGCGCTGGCGGGGTCGCCGGAGCTGGAGGCCCTGAAGCGCGCCTATGAACAGCCGTTTCTCGACAAGTGCCGTGCCGCACTCGCTGATTTTGCGCCCAGTGGTGCGATTGGTGCGGCGGGCATGCGCCTGCTGGTGGGCGCGGCCGAGGCGCTGTCGCAGGCGGCTGCGGCCGGTGAGCTGGAGGTGGGCCAGGCCAAGGATGAACTGCAGGCGGCCATCATTGCCATGGTCGAACGGCAGTGAGCCGGCCTGGGGTCAGACCGGCAGGCTCTGGTAGGGCAGTTCATCGCCCGGGCTGCGGGCAAACTGGCGCTTGTACTCGCGGCTGAACTGCGAGGTGCTCTGATACCCCACCCGGTGCGCCGTCTGCGCCACCCCCAGCCCTTCACCGATCAGCATCTGCTGCGCCTTGAGCAGGCGCAGGCGTTTGAGGTACTGCATCGGTGCCATGTCGGTGCAGCGTTTGAAATGCTCATGGAAGGTTGACACGCTCATGTTGGCGCAGGCGGCCAGCGCCTCGACGCTCAGCGGTTCGGTGTAGTGCTCGCGCAGGTGCATCAGCGCCGCACCGATGCGGGCGAAGTGCCCCTGCTGCTCCACCAGCGCCCGCAGCACCCCGGCCTGAGGGCCGCGCAGGGCGGTGTACAACACCTCGCGAATGCGCGCAGGGCCGAGCACCTTGGCGTCCACCGGGTCCTGCAGGCAGTGCAGCAGGCGTTCCACAGATTCACGCATCGGTGCGTCGAGCGCCGCCGAGGTCATCGACTGTGGCGTTTGCGCCTGTACCGCCGGGTCGGGCGCCAGGCCCATGCTCTGCACCAGCTCGCCCAGCACACGGCGGTCGATGTCCACCGCCACGCCCAGCAGCGGCTCGTCGGGCGTGGCAAAGGTCTCGCACATGAACGGCACCGACAGCGCCTGCACCAGGTAATGCCCGGCACCGTATTCCAGGGTGCGCGGACCAAGGCGCGCCAGCTTGCTGCCCTGGGCCAGGATCATCAGGCTCGGCTCGTAGATCTGTGGGCTGCTGGCCACGTAGTGGTCCCAGCTCAGCACCTGCACTTGGGGCAGGTGCGTGGGCACGAAGCCCGGCCGGGTGGCCAGGCTACGGATCAGCGAGCACAGCGGGGCATTGGCGTCGACGTGGCGGGTCAGTTGCATGATGAACCAGGGCAGAGAATCAGACAGTGGCATCATCGCAGATTGGCTGGCCAGCGCCAGGTGGCAGATGGCAGGTTCGGAGGATCAGGCATGCATGCCGGAGAATCAGCCGTGGGCGGAGTAGGGCGCTGGCGAGCAGAATGCGCAGCCTGAATCGTTTCACTTCCCTGTGAGGTCCTGCAATGTACACCGCCATCGGTTACGCCGCCCAAACCCCGACCAGCCCCTTGGCCCCCATGACCTTCGAGCGCCGCGCCCCGCGCCCGGACGACGTCGCCATCGAGATCCTCTACTGCGGCGTGTGCCACTCCGACATCCACCAGGCGCGCAACGAGTGGGGCATCGCCGTGTACCCGCTGATGCCTGGCCACGAGATCATCGGTCGGGTCACCGCCGTGGGTGACCAGGTCACTTCGCACAAGGTCGGCGATCTGGTCGGCGTCGGCTGCATGGTCGACTCCTGCCGCCACTGTGAAGCCTGCGTCAAGGACCTGGAGCAATACTGCCTTGAAGGCCCGACCATGACCTATGCCACCCCGGACCGGGTCGATGGCAGCAACACCATGGGCGGCTACTCCAGCAGCATCGTGGTCAGTGAGCACTTCGTGGTGCGCATCCCGGCCGGCATGGACCTGCCCAGCGCGGCGCCGATCCTCTGCGCAGGTATCACCACCTACTCCCCGCTCAAGCACCATGGCGTCGGCCCCGGCCACAAGGTCGGCATCCTCGGCATGGGTGGCCTGGGCCACATGGGCATCAAGCTGGCCAAGGCGCTGGGCGCCGAAGTGACCCTGTTCACCCGCTCCCAGGCCAAGGCTGAAGAAGCCCGCCGCCAGGGCGCCGACCACGTGATCGTGTCCACCGATGTCGAGCAGATGCGTGCCGCCGCCGGCCGTTTCGACTTCCTGCTCGACACCATCCCGGTGCAGCACGACCTCAACCCGTACCTGGAAACCCTCAAGTTCGACGGCGTGCACATCCTGGTCGGCCTGATCGAGCCGATCGACCCGGCCGTGCATGCGGCCAACCTGGTGATGAAGCGCAGGGTGCTGGCCGGTTCGCTGATCGGCGGCATCGCTGAAACCCAGGAAGTGCTGGATTTCTGCGCCGCGCATGACATTCGTTGCGACATCGAGATGCTCGACATCCGCAACATCAACCAGGCCTACGAGCGCATGATCGCCGGCGATGTGAAGTACCGCTTCGTCATCGACATGGCAACCCTGCAGGGCTGATGGTTATCTGCACCGGCCCCTGCGCCGGTGCAGGCGGGGCCTTGCGCCACCGACCGCCAGGGTTTTCCCGAGGCTGCCAAGGTTGTGACGCCTTGAGGTGACGCGTACCATGCAGGCATTCCTACCAATAACAAACCCGTGCCTCAGCGCGGCCGCTACTTGGCCCCTGACGCGCGTCCTTTCGCCTTGCCTGCGGAGAACAGATTCCAGCCCATGAACGGACCTATCCCCACCAACCTGCCTCCGACCACGGGTGGCGGCAGCTGGCTGAGCGTGATCGCACTGGCCTTGGCGGCCTTCATTTTCAACACCACCGAGTTCGTCCCGGTGGCGCTGCTCAGTGACATCGGCAGCAGCTTCGACATGACCACCGCGCAGGTCGGCCTGATGCTGACCATCTATGCCTGGGTGGTAGCGCTGGCTTCGCTGCCGATGATGCTGCTCACCCGCAACATCGAGCGCCGGCGCCTGCTGCTGTTCGTGTTCGTGGTGTTCATCGTCAGCCATCTGCTGTCGTGGTTGTCGCAAAGCTTCGCCATGCTGCTGGTCAGCCGCATCGGCATCGCCCTGGCCCATGCCGTGTTCTGGGCGATCACCGCGTCGCTGGCCGTGCGCGTGGCGCCGCCGGGCCAGCAGGCCAAGGCGCTGGGGTTGCTGGCGACGGGTACGACCCTGGCGATGGTGTTGGGCATTCCACTTGGGCGGATGGTGGGTGAAGCGCTGGGCTGGCGCATTACCTTCCTCAGCATCGCCGGCGTAGCGCTTGCGACCATGCTGTGCCTGATGAAGTCGCTGCCATTGCTGCCGAGCCAGAACTCTGGCTCGCTGCGCAGCCTGCCCATCCTGTTCAAGCGCCCGGCGCTGGTGATTACCTACCTGCTGGTGACCCTGGTGATCACCGCGCAATTCACCGCCTACAGCTACATCGAGCCGTTTGCGTTGCACGTGGCGCAGATCGGTGGCGAGCGCACCACGCTGTTGCTGCTGTTGTTCGGTGGTGCTGGCGTGGTCGGCTCAGTGCTGTTCAGCCGCTACAGCGACCGCTTCCCGCAGGGTTTCCTGGTGGGCTCGATCGGCGTGCTGGCGGCTTGCCTGCTGTTGCTGTTGCCACTGTCCGGCAACTTCTATGTGTTCGCGGCGTTGAGCATGTTCTGGGGCGTGGCGATTCTCAGTTTCAGCCTGGCGCTGCAATCGAAAACCCTGAAGCTGGCGTCCGATGCTACCGACGTGGCCATGGCGCTGTTCTCCGGCATCTACAACATCGGCATCGGTGGTGGGGCGTTGCTGGGGAGTATCGTCAGCAGCCAGATGGGTGTGGCCGATATCGGCATGGTGGGTGGCAGTGTGGCAGTGGTCGGCCTGCTGCTGGCGGTGGCCAGTACCCGGTGGTTCCGTGAGGCCCTGAGCCACTGATTACCTGCACCGGCCTCTTGGCGGGCAAGCCCGCTCCCACAGGAACTGCACAAACTTTGAAGGCTGTGCAGTACCTGTGGGAGCGGGCGAGCCCGCGAAGAGGCCAGCACAGGAAAACTCATGACTCAGCTCAGCACCGCAGCCCAAGCCGACACCAGCAGCAACCCCGCCAACCCCCGGTTGAACCACAGCAACCGCCCCGGCGCCTGCAACCAGCGCGCACTGCCCACCCCCAACACTGCCCACACCGCCATGCACGGCACGGCAATCAGCAAGAACACCATCGCCAGCTGCCACACCGGTAATGAGGGCGCCGCAAATACGCCGATCACTGCCACCGCCATCATCCATACCTTGGGGTTGACCACCTGCAGCGACGCCGCGCTCACTGCGCCGAACGGTTTGCCGCCTGCGCTACCCAGCGGCTCGCCGGCACTACGCAACATGCGCCAGGCCAGCCAGCTCAACCACAGCAACCCGCCCCAGCTCATCGCGTGTTGGGCCAGCGCATGCCGCACCAGTACGTCACCCAGCCCAAGGCCGACCAGCAACACGATCGCCGCCGCCGCACCGCAGGCGGCCAGCGTCGGTGCCACACTCGCGCGCAGGCCGTGCCGGGCGCCCTGGGCGAGGATCAGCAGGTTGGTCGGCCCCGGGCTGATGCTCGAGACCAAGGCGAATAGGATGAAGGGCAACAACGATTGCGACATGGGAATGGCTCCGAATGATCAGGGCCCCATGGTCGCCATTGGCAGGCTGTCAGTCTGGAAGGTTTGAGCAGCGGCGACGGTAATCGGCAGGTGTCAGCCGATAGGCACGGCGGAACCAGCGCCCCAGGTGACTCTGGTCGGCAAAGCCCAGGGCCATGGCCACCTCGGCAGGTGTCTGGCCCTGGGCAAGCAGACGCCGGGCACGGGCCAGCCGCAGCTGGATCAGGTAGGCATGGGGCGCGAGGCCGAAGGCGGCCTTGAACGCCCGGGTCAGGCGGAAGCGGTCGACCCCGCAGGCCTGTGCAACCTGCTCCAGGCCGATATCCTGATCGAAGTGGGCATGCAGAAAATCACGCGCTCGCTGCGCCGTCAGTGGCAGACGCGGGTCAGGGTTCAGGCGCTTGCGCCAGTGCAGATGATGGGTCAGGGTGGCCAGCAGATCGTCCATGGCCGTCTGGCGCACGATGCGCAGCTCATGGCCATGCACCGCCTGGAATGCCAGGGCAGTGGCACGGGCCAGGCGTTCGTCGTGGCACAAGGTGTCGGCGAAGCTTGGCAGACTGTCACCGGGGGCCTGCTCGAACAGCGCCCGCAGCTCGGTGTCCAGCCAGGTCGGCTCAAGGTACAGGGTCGAATAGGTGAAGCCTTCGGCGGTCGGCGCGTGGCCGTCGTGAAGGTCGCCGGGTTCGAGCAGGAAAACCTGGCCTGCGGTGCTCTGGTGGCGCACCCGGCGGCAGTTGAACTGCTGCACACCTTGCTCGGTGAAACCGACCAGGAAGCTGTCGTGCCAATGCGGGTCGTAGGCATGGCCGACAAAATGCGCGCGGACCGACTCGATGCCGGTATCGGCGTCCTGCTTGAGGTCGATCCAGTTGCTCATGGCGCGGCGCTGCTGACGGGTAGGGCAGTTCACCATACCCGAGATATGCCAAGTGGTTTAGAACAATTGTGCAGGCTGCAGCGCGGCAAAACGCTCGCGCAGCCACAGGTGCAGTTGTGTCACGGCAGGCGAGAGTTGCTTGCGGTGCGGGCAAACCAGCGTCACCGGCGTGGCTTCGCCCTGATGGTCCGGCAGAAGGATTTCCAGCTCGCCGGCGGCAATGTTGGCGCTGACGTCCAGCCACGACTTGTAGACGATGCCTTCGCCTTCCAGCGCCCAGCGCCGCACCACGTCGGCATCGTCGCTGACCAGCGGCCCGCGTACCTGCACGGTGCGGTTGCCAAGCTGCCATTTGTCGTACACGCGGTTGTGCTGCAGGTATAGCAAACAGTCGTGTTGCAGCAGTTCATCGGGCGTACGGGGGCGGCCGTGGCGGGCCAGGTAGGCGGGGGATGCCACCACCACCCGGCGGTTCCAGGGCGCCAACGGCAAGGCGATGTAGTTGGCGTCCTGATTGAGGCCATAGCGGATGGCGATGTCCACCGGGTCGCGGCTGAAATCGGCGATCTGGTCGGAGAGGAAGTAACGCAGGCTCAGCGCCGGGTGCTCGCGGCGAAAGGCGCTGAGCCAGGGCAGCAACAGGTTGCGGCCAATGTCGGAAGGCGCCGAGACCTGCAACACCCCACGCAGGGTGCTGTGGCTGCCGTGCAGCTGTTCGTGGCCCTGGCGCAGGGTGTCCAGCACGCGCTGGGCGGTGGGCAGGTAAAGCTCGCCTTCGGCGGTCAGGCGCAGGCTGCGGGTGGTACGGGCGAACAGGCGCACGTCGAGGTCGCGCTCCAGGCGCTTGATCGCGGCGGCCACTTGCCCGGGCAGCAGGTCGGCTTCGTGGGCGGCAGCGGTGAAGCTGCCCAGGGCGCTGCTGCGCACGAACAGTTCCAGGTCGGTGATGCGGAGCATTTTCACGCCAATGATGAAAGTGTTGCTGCATTCTGCCGGTTTTTCTTATCAGCAGGAAAGATAAGATGCGCGACAAATCCCGTTTCGTTCACTGGAGTTGCAGCATGGATACCGTCTCCCTGGCCAAGCGCCGTTACACCACCAAGGCCTACGATGCCGACCGCAAGATTCCTCAGGCTACCGTCGATGCGTTGCTTGAACAGCTGCGCCACAGCCCGTCCTCGGTCAACTCGCAGCCTTGGCATTTCATCGTCGCCGATAGCGCCGAAGGCAAGGCCCGCCTGGCCAAGGCCACCGACGGTCGTTTTGCCTACAACTCGCCAAAAATTCGCGATGCCTCGCATGTGATCGTGTTCTGCACCCGCACCGACATGACCGAGGCGCACCTGAATGCAGTGCTCGACCAGGAGCAGGCCGATGGCCGTTTCCGCGACGAGCAGGCGCGCGCAGGGCAGAACCAGAGCCGTCGCGGCTATGTGGACCTGCACCGCTTCGATCAGAAAGACCTGCAGCACTGGATGGAGAAGCAGACCTACCTGGCCTTGGGTACCGCGCTGCTCGGTGCTGCCGCCCACGGCCTGGATGCCACGCCGATCGAAGGGTTTGACAGCAAGGTGCTGGATGCCGAACTGGGGCTGCGTGAGCAGGGTTACAGCAGCGTAGTGGTGTTGAGCCTGGGCTATCGCAGCGAGGCGGACTTCAATGCTGGCCTGAACAAGTCGCGCCTGCCGGCTTCCACGGTGTTCACCTTCCTTTGAGGTAAGGTTGGGCGTTGGGGTGAGGCATGCACACAGCCCCTACCACAACGCCGCAGAAGCCGCCGTCACAGCCCGCGCGAACACCGCGATCGCCGTGTCCACCTCGGCCTCGCTGGTAAACCGCCCGATACTCACCCGCACACTTTTGCGCGCCCGTGCCTCATCCAGCCCCAGTGCCAGCAGCACATGGGAAGCCGCATTGCTCGCCGAGTTGCAAGCCGAGGTGGTCGACAGCGCCAGTTCACTGGCCAAGGCCATGCTGTTGAAGCCGTTGGCCTCGACGCACAGGTTCAAGGTGTGAGGAATACGCTGCAGGGCGCAACCGTTGAGGCTCACGCCGGGCAGTGCCAGCAACCCTTCACGCAAGCGCCTGGCCAATCGCTCGATACGCTGGTGCTCGCTGTCACCCGGCTCACCGGCCAAGGCGAAGGCACTGCCCATGCCGACGATCTGGTGCGTCGGCAAGGTACCCGAGCGCAACCCTTGCTCATGCCCGCCACCGTGGATCTGCGCACGCATCAGCTCACGGGCGCGGGGCCCGACATACAGTGCGCCGATACCTTTTGGCCCATACACCTTGTGCGCCGAGAACGACATCAGGTCCACCGCCATCGCCTGCAGGTCGATAGCCAGCTTGCCAACCGCCTGGGCCGCATCCACATGCAGCAGGGCGCCATGGGCACGAACCCGTTCGCCGATGGCTGCAAAATCGGTGACAGTGCCCAGTTCGTTGTTGACGGCCATCAGCGACACCAGGCGGGTGTCGGCGCGCAGGGCCGCCTGCACGGCGTAGGGCTGGATCAGGCCGTTGTCATCCGGCGCCAGACGCGTGATGGCCCAGCCCTGGCGCTCCAGTTCGTTGACCGTGTCGAGCACGGCCTTGTGCTCCAGTTGGCTGGTGATCAGATGACCCGGCTGGGCCATGCCCTGGGCGATGCCCTTGAGCGCCAGGTTATTGGACTCGGTGGCGCCGGATGTCCAGATGATGTCGCTCGCTTGCGCGCCGACCCGTTCGGCTACTTGCCGGCGGGCCTGCTCGACCACCTCGCGTGCGGCCTGGCCGTAAGCGTGGCCGCTGGAGGCGGGGTTGCCGAAGTTAACCTGGCGACCGAGACAGGTGAGCATGGTTTCGATGACCCGGTCATCGACCGGGGTAGTGGCGGCGTAGTCGAAATAGAGTGGGGCGCTAGGCATGGGGCGGGTCCGTGCAATGTTGCCGTGGTGCCGGCAATCGTTGCATCAAGCCTAAGCGCTGGAGTAGAAAAGAATTTGCCTTTTATGCTGCCTCATACAGACTTGCGGAGAATATTTTTCTCTATTCATAGATCACGATGGAATAGATTTTCTGTATGTGGATTCGCAACGAACCCACAGGGCTGTGCTTGGGCTCAGGCAGGGTCCATTGCTCGCTCTTCTTCGGCCACTACACGCTCGCACAATTCGATGATCTGCTCGCGCATCCAGCGGTTGGCTGGATCCTGGTCGGTGCTCTCGTGCCAGTACAGGTGCGTCTCCAACGGTGGCACCTCCACCGGCAGCGGGTGGAAGCGTAGTTGGTGTCGGCGGGCGAAGCGCTCGGGCACCGTCATGGCCATGTCGGTTTGCTGCAATACCTGCGAAGCCATCAGGTAATGCTGGGAGCGTAGCGCGACCTTGCGCTGCACGCCCATTTTGCCCAGTGCCAGGTCGACGTAACCCAGGCCGTTACGGCGGCTGGAGATATGGATGTGGGTCATGCCCAGGTAGTTGTCGAGGGTCAGCTTGGCATCGGCCAGCGGGTGACCCTGGCGCAGGGCGCAGACGTAGCGGTCCTGCATCAGCTTGACGTGGCGTACCTGCGGGTCGGTGTTGAGCGGGGCGTCAACGGCAAAGTCCAGGCGCCCGGCAGCCAGTTCCTTGGTGGTTTCGCGGCGCTTGCACAGGAAGCTTTCGATCAGCACCGCGGGGGCGAGGCGGCGCAGACGCTGGAACAGCGGCGGCAGGATCACCGCTTCGGTCAGGTCGGTCATGCTGATGCGGAAGGTCTTGTTGGCCTGCTGCGGGTTGAAGATGCGGCTTTCCTGCACCGAGGTACGCAGCAGCGCCAAGGCATTGCGCACCGGGCCGATGATGTTCTGCGCCATGGGCGTAGGCACCATGCCCTGGGCAGTGCGGACGAACAGCGGGTCGTTGAAGGTTTCGCGCAGCCGCGACAGGGCATTGGACACTGCCGGCTGGGTGATGCCGACGATCTGCCCGGCGCGGGTCAGGTTGGCTTCGGTGTAGATCGCGTCGAAGACGATGAACAGGTTGAGGTCGACCTTGCTGAGGTTCATGGCGCCGCTCTTTGTTGGAATTATGGGTCGATCATATATCGGTTATGAATGTTTATACACGCCGAAAATAGACTAGGTAGATCGAGGTTGGCTGCTCTAGGCTCTGCCCATGTACTTCGAACCGTGAAGGTAACCCTGATGGATTTCGCCTATTCGCCCAAGGTCCAGGCACTGCGTGAGCGCGTCAGCGCGTTCATGGAGGCCCATGTCTACCCCGCCGAGCCGGTGTTCGAGCGCCAGGTCGCCGAGGGTGACCGCTGGCAACCCACCGCGATCATGGAGGCGCTCAAGGCCAAGGCCCGGGCCGAGGGCTTGTGGAACCTGTTTCTGCCGGAGTCGGAATACGGCGCCGGCCTGAGCAACCTGGAATACGCACCGCTGGCCGAGATCATGGGTCGCTCGCTGCTGGGCCCGGAGCCGTTCAACTGCTCGGCGCCGGACACCGGCAACATGGAAGTGCTGGTGCGCTATGGCAGCGAGGCACAGAAGCGCCAGTGGCTGGAGCCGCTGCTGCGCGGCGAGATCCGCTCGGCATTCGCCATGACTGAGCCGGACGTGGCCTCCTCGGACGCGACCAACATGGCGGCCACCGCCGTGCGTGACGGTGATGAGTGGGTAATCAATGGCCGCAAATGGTGGACGTCCGGCGCTTGTGACCCACGCTGCAAGGTGATGATCTTCATGGGCCTGTCCAACCCCGAAGGTCCGCGCCATCAGCAACACTCGATGGTGCTGGTGCCGACCGATGCCCCGGGGGTGAAGATCGTCCGCCCATTGCCGGTGTTCGGTTATGACGATGCGCCGCACGGCCATGCCGAAGTGCTGTTCGAGAACGTGCGGGTGCCGTATGAAAACGTGATCCTTGGGGAAGGGCGTGGTTTCGAGATTGCCCAGGGGCGCCTGGGCCCAGGCCGCATTCACCATTGCATGCGTTCGGTCGGCATGGCCGAGCGGGCGCTGGAGCTGATGTGCAAGCGCTCGGTTGAACGCACGGCCTTCGGCCGGCCATTGGCGCGCCTGGGCGGTAACGTCGACAAGATCGCCGACTCGCGCATGGAAATCGACATGGCGCGCCTGCTGACGCTGAAGGCGGCTTACATGATGGACACCGTCGGCAACAAGGTCGCCCGCAGCGAGATCGCGCAGATCAAGGTCGTGGCGCCGAACGTGGCGTTGAAGGTGATTGACCGGGCGATCCAGATGCATGGGGGCGCCGGGGTGAGTGGTGATTTCCCGCTGGCTTACATGTATGCGATGCAGCGGACACTGCGCCTGGCTGATGGGCCGGATGAGGTGCATCGGGCGGCAATCGGCAAGTACGAGATCGGCAAGTATGTGCCGGTGGAGATGTTGCGCGGCGCAAGGTGATGTAAGTCTGTACCGGCCCCTTCGCGGGCTCGCCCGCTCCTACAGAGAAAGCACAGCATTCGAACCTGTGATCCCTGTGGGAGCGGGCGAGCCCGCGAAGAGGCCGCTACGGGCTTACTGAGTCTTGAGGTCTACCATCAGATCCTTGGCCGCCTTGGTGGCCAGTACACTCATCAGCTTGCTCATCTCATCCTGGCGCCCCACGCCAGTGTCGGATCCCGCCATCCTCACGCTCGGCACCGGCGTCCTTGGCGTCGCGGGCGGACACCGCTTCCTTTTCTTCCTCTTTGAGCCGGCTCCGCCGTGCCATCCTCAGTTCCGCCAGCACCTCTTGCACCCGCACCTGTCGTCGAAACGCCATAAAGTCGGAAAGCTCAGCTGATGCTGTAGGAAGTTTCCATCGTCACGACGCAAAAAATTCTTCAGACGTTTAATGAGCGGCGAGTGCATCCTGCAGTAAATGGGGCCCGATTCCTCGTCGGCGCCGAGTGTGCTTTCGAGTTTTCTTTCAAAGGTGATTTTTAGAGTTTGTAGGAAACTTCCGATTATGTGCGGGTGACTGGAAATATATTGTTGCTTGTGCATATCGGAAGTTGGTTTGAGAGGGTGCTGATTGTGTTGATGTAGGTCAATGTCTGAGCCGCGACTGAGCTGTTTCCATTAGATGTAGCGTTGTACTGGCGCAACTGAGATGGCTTGTGTGGTCCATTGTTTTTAACTAAGTCTTGTAGGACGCTTCCTTATTTTTAGAGGGGGGTGGCGCAGCGTGGAAAATTGCGCCATGGTTTCGTGAGGAAATGGTTCTGGATAGCGCTTCAAGCAGTAGTGCGCAGTGGTTCAGTTGGGTTTGAAACTCGATGGGTCTTCGGGATCGTTAACTTTCCTTTCTAGTCCTCGCCAGGGATTCCGGTTTTAGGAGAATGTATGGCTTCAAACAGCTTTCAAAATGAAGTGCCGAAGGCGCGGGTCAATATCAAGCTAGACCTGCACACTGGCGGTGCCCAGCGTAAGGTGGAACTTCCGCTCAAGCTCATGCTGATGGGGGACTACAGCAACGGCAAGGAGCAGCGCCCGCTGTCAGAGCGGCCGAAGGTCAATATCAACAAGAATAATTTCGACAGTGTGCTGTCCGATCTCTCTCCGAGTCTCAAGCTTATCGTTGAAGATACGTTGTCGGCGGACGGTGGCGAGACGCCGATCGAATTGAATTTTCAGCGCATGAAGGACTTCGAGCCGGAGCAGGTTGCTCGGCAGATTCCCCAGTTGCGTGCACTGTTGGCGATGCGGAATTTACTGCGCGAGCTGAAGGCCAATCTTCTGGATAACGCAACGTTCCGTGCCGAACTGGAGCGGATACTAAAAGATGATGCGCTAAGTGACGAGCTGCGTAAGGAACTCGCTGCCCTTGCTGCGCAAAGCGAGCGCTAGAAACCACCCTCTCGACAGACGGGAAGCTAATAAATGTCCGAAGAACAGTCTTCTGCGCAATCGCGTGGCGCCACCGTGCAGGTGGAAGAAAACCAGAGTGTCTATCACGCGCTATTTGAAAGAATTAACCTCGAGCCGCTTGATCAGATGGGTGGCATTGAAATGTTCCAAAGTGTCGATGCAATGTCGGAATCGACAGTTAATGAGCGCGTGACTGCATCGGTGAGCGTTTTTCTGGACCGGCTCAAGCAGGTCTCTCCGAAGGTGGAGAAACTGGACAGGGCTTTGCTGGATGAGCACATCGCCTCGATTGACGCTCAGATCAGCAGCCAGCTGGACGCGGTCATGCATCATCCGGATTTTCAGCGGGTCGAATCGATCTGGCGTGGCGCGAAATCGTTGATTGATCAGACGGATTTTCGTCAAAACGTTCGGATAGAGCTGCTGGATATCAGCAAAGAGCATTTGATGCAGGACTTTGAGGACGCGCCGGAGATTTCTCAAAGCGGTATGTATCTGCATACCTACACCCAGGAATATGATACGCCTGGTGGTGAGCCCATCGCGGCGGCGGTTTCGAATTACGAATTTGGACGAGGGGCGCAAGATATCGCGCTGTTGCGCAATGTTTCGAAAGTGGCAGCCGCAGCGCATATGCCCTTCTTGTGCTCGGTTGGCCCGGCGTTCTTCGGCAAGGACACCATGGAGGAAGTTGCCGCGATCAAGGATATCGGCAACTACATGGATCGCGCTGAATACATCAAATGGCATGCCTTTGCGCAAAGCGATGACGCCCGTTACGTGGGGCCGACTATGCCCCGTGTATTGGGGCGCCTGCCTTATGGGCCTGACACCAATCCGGTGCGACTCTTTAATTATGTGGAACAGGTCAAGGGGCCCGACCACAGCAAATACCTGTGGGTGAATTCGACATTTTCATTCGCAGCCAACATGGTCAAAAGCTTTATCGCCAATGGTTGGTGCGTGCAGATCCGAGGGCCGCAGTCCGGTGGCGCTGTCACGAACTTGCCGATCCACTTGTACGACATGGGGACAGGTAGCCAAGTCAAGATCCCCTCGGAAGTGATGATCCCGGAGACCCGAGAGTTTGAGTTTGCCAACCTGGGCTTGATTCCACTCTCCTATTACAAGAATCGGGACTACGCGTGTTTCTTCTCGGCCAACTCGGCGCATAAGCCGGCTGTCTATGACACGGCGGAGGCCACGGCAAATAGCCGTATCAATTCGCGGTTGCCCTATGTGTTCCTGCTTTCGCGCATTGCACATTATTTGAAACTGATCCAGCGGGAGAATATCGGTACCACCAAAGACCGTCGCCTGTTGGAGTTGGAACTCAACAGGTGGGTAAGTGGTTTGGTCACCGAGATGACGGACCCTGGGGATGACTTACAGGCATCTCACCCGCTGCGAGAAGCCAAAGTGGTTGTCGAGGATATTGATGACAATCCGGGCTTCTTCAGGGTCAAGTTGTTTGCTGTGCCGCATTTCCAGGTTGAGGGCATGGACATCAACCTCTCTTTGGTTTCGCAGATGCCCAAAGCAAAATCTTGATTGCGGTTGCAGGAGTGTATGACGTGAAAATAGATCGGCCTTTATGGGCGTCTGGAGTGGTGTTGTCTGCGCAGCAGTTTCAACAGCAGGCCCGCTTTGAATCGTGGACAAATCAGAGTATTGCCTCACTGGCCCTGGTTCACCCCTGGGGCATCCGCCATGTGGCGTTTGATGCAGAGGCGCTGAGGTTGGGCAAGCTGATGGCCACTCGGCTTCAGTTATGCCTGCCAGACGGTACTTTGATTGACACCGATCGGTTTGATCGACTGCCCGGTGCCCTGGAACTCTCTCGGGCAGTGTCCGGTGATATCCAGACGGCCACGGTTGTGCTCGCTTTGCCACTGGAACAAGCCAATGGTAACAACTGCCTGTTTGAGGGCGACAGCGCCGAGCGGCCAGTCAGATATCACCAGGTATGGCGTGATGCCAAGGATCTCTACACCGGTGAAATGCAGTCAATCAGCGTGCTCGAACAGGCGCTGACCTTGCGTCTGGCTGACGACGATAATGCGGATTACCTCACGTGCCCGGTGGCCCGTTTGCTGCCTGATGGCCGGGACGGGTGGGTCATGGATGATACCTACATCCCGCCCTTGTTGAGGTTTGATGCTCATGCCGGGTTGTTGCTTCAGCTCGACAACTTGCTGACCCAGCTGTCCGCCAAGCGCGAGCGGTTGATGGGAATGCGTCGGGAGAGCAACCAGCGCATGGCGGATTTTGCAGTTGCGGATGTCACGTTGTTCTGGTTGCTCAATGCGCTGAACACGTATCAGCCTGTGCTGGCTGACCTGAAAGCGCAGCCTGGTCGGCATCCGGAACAGGTGTATCAGCAGTTGGTGAAGTTCGCAGGTGGTCTGCTCACCTTCTCCTTAGACCAGCACATAGAGGACATACCTGCCTACCAGCACGCAGATCTTGAAGCGGTTTTCCCGCCGTTGATGCGTACCCTTTCTACATTGCTGGAGGCGAGCCTGCCGTCACGTGTGCTGGCCTTGATCCTGGACGCACGCAGCGCCAACCGTTGGCAGGTTTCCCTGAGCGATCCACGCTTGCTTGAGCCGGAAGGTGCTGACTTCTATCTCTCGGTGCGCTGCCGGCTGCCGGCCATTCAAATTCAAAGCCAGTTCCCCCGGCTGTGCAAGGTCGGTTCCCCCGATGATGTGGACCATCTCGTCAATGCGGCGCTCGATGGCGTTCCTCTGAAACCCTTGAGCCATGTGCCGGCGGCAATACCGCTGCGTCTGGAGAATCAGTACTTCGCACTCGACCTTAGCCATGCAAAAGGGCGTGCGATGTTGGCTGATGGGGTCTGTGCGCTCTATGTTCCGAGCGTGTTTCAGGATGTCCAGCTCGAATTGTTCGCGGTGCTGCGCTCATGAAACGTGCGACACAAATGAACGCCGCAGCCAAGGTGGATATCGACGCGCTGATGCAGGATACCTATCTGCTGGTAGTCGAGTTGCGACACGGTACCGAGGCGCACAGTAGCCCGCAGCTTTGGTCGCGTTGTGTTGCGGATGTCGAGCATGTACGCGCCATGCTTCAGGAGCGTGGCCTGGATCGTCGTAGCATCGATTTGATCAGCCACGCGCAATGTGCGCTGCTGGACGAGACGGTGCTTGCTTGCGCGGAGGGTCGAGCCCATGAGGATTGGGCGATGGAGACCTTGCAGGCAAAGTTCTTCGGCAGCCACCAGGCGGGTGAATCGCTCTACGAAGATATGCGCACTGCGCTGCGCGAGGCCTCTGTGCACCCTCACGTACTCACCGTATTTCATCGAGTCCTGATGCTTGGATTCCTAGGTCGCTACCGAGAAGTCAACCATCCGGAGCGCCAGCAATTGTTGACTGCCATCTCTGCGGAGGTGCCGCCTCTGGTCACAAGCCAGTCGTTGGTCATCCGGTTAGGCACTGGTCCGCGGATGCCGATGTGGCATTGGTTGTGCTCTCCTCTGGTTCACATCGTGATGGCCGCTGCGCTGTTGGTAGGCGCCTGGTGGGGGCTTGATAACGCGTTAGATGAGGCAGTGGCCTCTCTCTTGCCGGTGCAGGAGTGAGCGTAATGCCGGGGATACACAGACAAGGGCTTTGGCTATGGGCCGGTGCGCTGTCCTTGTTGTTGATTGCCACGTTGCCGCTGGCTGCAGCGGTTCAAGCCATCGCGGCTCTGCTAGTCAGTGCTTTGGTGATGGTGGGTTGGCGCCGGATATCGCGTGCTACCGGAGAACGTACACAGCTGCAGTGGAGCAGCGGTGTCAGCCTGCCTGCTGGATCGTATCGTCATCCCGTTGTTCTGGTGGTCGGTGATTGCCTGGCTGAACTGTTTGAGGCCTCGTCTGCCGAGCAGTTGGCTCCACGAGTAACAGGGGAGGGGTGTTATGTGCCAGTGCCCGACCTTTCGAAGTTGCCCGCAACTGTAGCCGATCTCTTGCTGGAGCGGCCAGAGTGGGGTGGGCAGCTCAGCATCATGTGGGTCGTGACCCCCAGTGCCCATACAGACGGCGCAGTGCTTGCGAACCAGATACAAAGCTTGTGCCACCAGGTTGCGATCCTGCGCAAGCGAGGTACACCGCTGCCGCTGCTGATTGTGAGCTATTTCCACAGCGCGAGCGGGGCTTCGCCCTGGTTCAGCTGGGAGGCTGAAGAGACGAGTGTGCGAGTACGAGAGGCGGGTGAATGCCTGAGCCTGTCCGAATGGCAGCGCAGGGGCAAAGATCCTGAGCACCAGGCTGATCGACTACGCACCACGGTGCAGTTGAACGCTGCCGTCGGTTGGCTGAACGAAGCGTGCTTGCCGGAAATGGACATAGGAAATCCCCATCAGGGGATCGCAACTGCGCTCACCCTTGCGGTTGCATTTGTTCCCAGGACTGAGGGGACGCGAGACGGCAATCTTTGGCACCGTTGCCTCCAGCAGCGGACCGGCCTTTCCTACATTCGTGATGGGGCTAATCACGCAAGCGCGTCGTTACCTTTTCCTGATGCACTGCTTCATTTGCTGCCCGGCAGGGCTCCGCACAGTCCGCGAAGCAGGGCTGTGGTGATTGGGGTCTGGTTGTTCGTGCTAGCGGCTTGCGTCGCATTGATCAGCTCGGCGAGGCAGAACACGCTCTTGATACGTCAGGTCACCGATGATTTGCGACGCTACAGCACCGCTTCGCTGAGCCCCGATTCGGCCAGCGTATCGCAGCGCCAGGAGGCATTGATGGTGCTTCGCCAGGATGCGCAGCGCCTGGATCACTACTACCGCCAGGGTGAGCCGTGGTCACTCGGTATCGGGCTGTATCAAGGCGAAAGATTACGTCCGTCACTGCTGGCGGCGATCAACGGCCACCGCATCCCGACCGTGCCTCAAGGCGTGCCTGACAAGCACCGCACGGTTCGCCTGGACAGCTTATCGCTGTTCAACAGTGGCAGCGCGCAGTTGAAGCCAGAGTCGACCAAGTTCTTGGTGAATGCGTTTGCGGGCATCAAGGCTCAGCCAGGTTGGTTGATCGTGATCACGGGCCATACGGATGCGACGGGCAGTGACGAACAGAACCTGCGCTTGTCGCGAGCACGCGCCGCTGCGGTTCACGACTGGATTCAACACATGGGTGACATACCCAGCAACTGCTTCGCAGTACAAGGCTTGGGGGCGAGTGAGCCTGTTGCAAGCAACGACACGGAACAAGGACGGTCGGCCAATCGCCGAGTTGAAATTCGCCTGGTGCCGGAAGCGGGGGCTTGTCAGTCCTCGACTACGGCCTCGGGATTGCAACCCCTGTCGCACTCCGCGACTCCTAACGCTTGAAATGAGGAACTTCTAAATGGCTATTCCTATTTACTTGTGGCTTAAAGACGATGGTGGAAGTGAGATCAAAGGCTCTGTCAATGTCAATGGTCGTGAGGGCAGTGTTGAGGTGCTCGCCAAGGATCATAAGATTTATACCCCTACGGATAATAATACCGGGAAATTGACGGGAACTCGGGTTCATACGCCATTCGTATTCGTCAAGGAAGTTGATGCGTCTAGCCCTTACCTCAATAAGGCCGTTACGACGGGGCAGACGCTTAAGGAGGCGTTATTCAAATTTTACAACATCAATGACGCAGGTCAGGAGGTTGAGTATTACAGTATAAAACTCGAGAACGTAAGAGTTGTGGAAGTTACGCCGAAAATGCACGACGTTAAAGATTCGGAGAAAGAAAAGCATAACCACTTGGAGTCGGTCGCGCTGCGCTACGAAACGATTACGTGGAAATACAACGAGGGAAACATTATCCATTCGGATTCTTGGAATGAGCGCCCTAGCGCCGCTGCCGCTGGATAAAACCTGGCTGTCAGCCCTGGTTGGTTGACAGCCTCCAGTGTATTGGGTTGAGCGTCCGTGCGCGGGCGTTCAGCCAAGTACACCTCAGAAATTCAGACGCGCTCGCACTTGTGGCGACATGCTGATCATTGACGACAAGGATGCCCTGTATGGCACACGATCCTACCCGCTTGCTACGCCGGCTCAACGCATATTGTACTCAAGCACTCACGGCAGCAGCATCGCTATGCCAGGCACGTGGGCACAGTCATATCACTGTTGAGCATTGGCTGTTGAAGTTGTTTGAGCAAGGTGAAGGTGATCTGGTGGTTATCGCCCGTCGATACGGGTGGGATGTGGAAGTCATCTGGCAAGGGTTGCTTGAATACTTCGATACGTTGCCGCGCAGCGTGCTCAACAAACCTCAGTTGAGCGGTGAGCTGCAGCAACTGATCACCAATGCCTGGTTGCTGGCATCGTTGGATCGTGATTGTGAGCAACTGCGGTCCGTTCATTTGCTCGAGGCGCTATTTGAAACGCCAAACTTGCTTGAATGTTCAGCTGCTTGGCCTCTATCGAGCATCGGTCCAACGCAATCAAAGCAAATGAAAACGCTGCTTGAATTCGATTCGGAAGAAGGTCAACCGGAGCAGGCGTCACTGTTCCAGTCAAAAGTGTCAGATGAGCCTAAGACCGTTGTCGCCTCACGGGGTGATGCGGCATTGCTCGCGATCCTTGACCAGTTCAGCCACGACGTTACTGCCAAGGCAGCAGCGGGGCAGATTGACCCGGTGTTCGGCCGCGACGATGAGATCCGTCAGGTGATCGATGTGCTGAGCCGTCGGCGCAAGAACAACCCCATTTTGGTAGGCGATCCAGGTGTCGGCAAAACCGCGCTGGTCGAGGGGCTGGCTTTACGCATCGCCAGCGGCGATGTCCCCGATAGCTTGAAACCGGTGTGCATCCGTACGCTGGACCTGGGGTTGCTCCAGGCGGGCGCCGGGGTCAAAGGCGAGTTCGAACAACGCTTGAAAAACGTGATCGATGCCGTCCAGCGGTCAGAGACTCCGGTGCTGCTGTTCATCGATGAAGCCCACACCTTGATCGGCGCTGGCAACCAGGCTGGGGGCGCAGACGCGGCGAATCTGCTGAAGCCGGCCCTGGCGCGTGGCGAGCTGCGCACCATCGCAGCCACCACCTGGAGTGAGTACAAGCAGTACTTCGAGCGCGATGCGGCGCTGGAGCGTCGCTTCCAGATGATCAAGGTCGATGAGCCGGATGATGCCAATGCCTGTGTGATGCTGCGAGGGCTCAAAGCACGATATGCCAGCTACCACGGCGTGCATGTTCAAGACGCCGCAGTGCAGGCGGCGGTCAGCTTGTCCCGGCGCTTTCTGACGGGGCGCCGCCTGCCAGACAAAGCGGTTGATCTGGTGGATACCGCCTGTGCTCGGGTCCGCATGAGTCTGGACTGTGAGCCTCACGCACGGGTCCAGCTGAAGTCGCAAATGACGGCGCTGATTGCCGAGCAAAGGGCGCTGGAAGAGGATGCGCAGCTGACCGGCAATGTGGCTGAGCCGCGCCTGGCCAAGATCAATGCACAACGGGCCCAGCTTGAAAGCCAGCAAACCGCGTTGGAGCTGCAATACCAGCAAGAGCTCGATCTCACCCATCAGCTGCTAGAGGCTCGCCAGGCCGAGCAGGTCGATACGGCTGCCTGCGCTCAGCTTCAACAAGACCTCAGCCACGTGCAAGGGAGTCGGCCACTGCTGTCACTCGACGTGAGCGCACGCAGTGTGGCTGAAGTGATCGCAGACTGGACGGGCGTGCCTCTCGGCAGCTTGCTGAAGGACGAACACGCCAGCTTGTTGAACCTGGAAGATCAGTTGGCCGAGCGTGTTGTTGGTCAAGACCCCGCGCTACTTGCACTTGCCCAACGGTTGCGCGCCGCCCGAACGGGCCTCACTGACGACAAAGCACCGATGGGCGTATTCCTGCTGGTCGGGACCAGTGGTATCGGCAAGACAGAGACGGCCCATGCATTGGCCAGCAGCCTGTTCGGTGGCGAGAAGTCATTGATCACGCTGAACATGTCTGAGTACCAGGAGGCGCACACCGTCAGCCAACTCAAAGGTTCGCCGCCTGGCTATGTGGGCTACGGTCAGGGCGGGGTGCTCACCGAAGCCGTCCGCCAGCGCCCCTATAGCGTGGTGTTGCTGGATGAAGTCGAGAAGGCTCACCGTGATGTGCTCAACCTGTTCTATCAGGTGTTCGACCGCGGCTTCATGCGGGATGGAGAGGGAAGGGAGATCGATTTTCGCAATACCGTCATCCTCATGACGTCCAACCTCGGCAGTGACCTGTTGCAGGGTTGTGTCGAGCGGCAGCCAGATACTGAAGACGCCGCACTTCATGAACTGTTACGGCCAGTATTGCGCGAGCACTTTCAGCCTGCGCTATTGGCACGCTTCCAGACCTTGATCTACCGCCCACTGGATGCCGATGCGTTGGAGCGCATTGTCGCGATCAAACTCGATCAAGTCGGCAAGCGGTTACAGCGTCACTATGGATTGCGGTGCGAGGTTGACGGCTCCCTTCATGCAGCCTTGGTGGCTGCCTGCCTTTTGCCCGATACCGGTGCCCGCAACATCGATAGCTTGCTCAACCAGCAGATCCTGCCGGTGCTCAGCCAGCAGTTGCTGCAGCGCCAAGCCCTCGGTCAGCCAACACAAGCTGTGACGCTCGGGTACTGCGAAGACACCGGCATCAGCTTGAGCATCGTGGATGAACACGATCCAGCGTTGCTGGCTGCCGAGGGGGCTTGATCATGGCTATGCCAATAATGGGTGCCACCCATAACCACTACCAGCTTGAAGTCGAGGGCCTTGCCGCCGAGCTCGATGTGCTGTCGTTCAACGGCAAAGAGGGGCTGAGCCAACCCTTCAACTACACCATTGCGTTCACCTCCCCGGAACAGGATATCGAGGCGGCGCAAATCCTCGGGAAAGATGCCAGCTTCTACCTGGGCAAGTCTCAGCCCACCGCCGAGCACTCAGTGACCAACGCCGCTTCACGCACGCTGCATGGCGTGATCAGCGGTTTCAAGCGTGTCTCCGGCTCCCGTGATGAAGCCCGCTACCAAGTCACACTTGAAGCGCACCTGGCATTGCTCGGGCGTGGCAAGCAGTACCGGATCTATCAGCATCAGTCCGTACCGGAAATCGTCGAAAGCATCCTGCGCAGTCGCCATCAGCTGGAAGGGCAGCACTTCGTGTTCGACCTGGCACGCGAATACCCCAAGCGCGAACAGGTCATGCAGTACGGCGAGAGCGATCTGAGCTTCATCAGCCGTCTGCTGGCGGAAGTCGGCATCTGGTATCGCTTCTCCCACGACGATCGGCTTTACACCGATGTGGTCGAGTTTCACGACCATCAGCGCCACTACCAGTTCGGCATCCAACTGCCGCATCGCCCCCTGTCGGGTTTGACCAGCAATGGCCAGGACGGCGTATGGGCGCTGCAGGTTGAGCATCAGGTGGTGGAGCAACACATCAACGTGCGTGCCTACCACCACCGGGACGCAGCCGCCTTTCTGGATGGTGAAGTTGACCAGAGCCGCGGCGACACCACCACGTACGGCGAAGGCTACCACTACGGTGAACCCTATACCGCGCTGGGTGACGCAATTGACCAGGATGAGGACCTGCTCAGCGAAAGCGGTTACTTCTATGCGCGCCTGAATCATGAACGCTTTCTCAACGACCAGACCCGTTGCAACGGTGTCAGCAGCAGCGTGACGCTGGCCCCAGGGCAAGTGCTGACGGTCTCTGACGGGGCGCCACAGGTCTTCGAACCTGGCGTGGTCATCACCCATTTGACCGTCGAGGCAGCACGCGACCGTAGCCTGGAAGCCAAGTTCGACGCGATTCCCTACTCGGAGACGATAGGCTTTCGGCCGGGATTGCTGGGCAAGCCACAGATTGCCGGTACGGTGCCGGCGCGGGTCACCAGTACGCAAAAGAACGATCCTTACGGCCATATCGATATGGAGGGACGCTACCGGGTCAATTTCCTGTTCGACCGGGACACCTGGCGAGCAGGCGAGGAGAGTGTCTGGCTGCGGCTGGCACGCCCCTACGCCGGTGACACCCATGGCCTGCACCTGCCGCTGATCTGCGGTACCGAAGTGGCGGTGGCGTTCGAGCAAGGCGACCCGGACCGGCCCTACATCGCCTATGCCTTGCACGACAGTGAACATCCCGACCACGTGACGCTGCGCAACTATAAACGCAATGTGCTGCGGACCCCGGCCAACAACAAGTTTCGCCTGGACGATACGCGTGGGAAGGAGCACATCAAGCTCAGTACGGAGCACAGTGGCAAGACTCAACTAAATCTCGGGCATCTGGTCGACGCCGATCGCCGGCCACGCGGGGAGGGCGCGGAACTGCGCACCGATGGGCATGCCGCGATCCGTGGCGGCAGTGGCATCTTCATCAGTGCTGATGCTCAGCCTCAAGCCCAAGGGACAATGCTGGAGATGGGAGCAGCGTTGGCTCAGCTCAATAACGCTCTGGCATTAGTGAACGCACTGGCGCAAAGCGCAGCTGTGTCGGGAGCATTACCAGCTGATAATCAGGCCCAACAGAGCCTGCGGGAGGCATTGGCGCGGCTCAAAGATGCGGGACTCCTTGCCTCGGCACCTGCCGGGATAGCTATGGTTACACCTGCAAACATCCAACTATCGGCAGAAAACTCTATTACAGCTACGGCTGGTGATAGTGCTGACTTCAGCCTATTCAAACGTTTTAGCGTGGCCGCAGGTGAGGCAATCAGTCTGTTCGCCCAAAAGTTAGGGCTCAGATTAATTGCGGCTCGTGGCCCTGTGGACATTCAGGCACAAAGCGATGCGATGACGTTACAAGCAGACAAGGAACTTGCTTTAAATAGCAGTAATGGCGAGATCGTTCTCAATGCTCAGCACGGCATCACTCTGGTTAGCAGAGGTGCCTATATCAAGATAAAAGACGGATCTATTGAGATCGGTGCCCCGGGTGAACTGCATATCAAGAATGACAATATCGCTTGGGGAGGCACTGCCTCATTGGAGAAGGCCCTGGTACCGATGATTCTGGAAGATCCTGTTTACAGCAATCCCATGCAAGGTGGCTTTCAAGTTAGAGATAAAGTCAGTGACCAGCCAAAACCTTACGTACGGTATCGTATTGAAGCTGCCGATGGCAGCGTGCTGAGAGGCATGACAGATGGGAATGGTTATACACAATCCCACTATGGAATTGATCTTCAAACCATAAAGTTATTCTTTGAGTAACTTCGGAGTGATAGGAAATGGGCGGAGCGGATATCTCAGTAGCAGAGAGCAGGATTTGCAAAAGTAAACCCGTTGTAGTGGTTCATCATCAATCGGTACAGTGTTATTTTTGTCCGGAAACCGAAGAGTTGGTTTTTATTGCTGACAGTGAGGCTGCAGAGTTTGAGGCGCATTGGAAGGAAATGCAGCAGTGTGTAAATGATTTTCATCAGGAGAAAATCAATTACTCCGTTGCAATTGAAAAATATGGAATTGCTGCAGAAACCACAGCAGCGCCTGAGGCGTCATTTCATGACGCTGTAGTGCAAGCTGAGAAAAATTTAGAGTTGAAGCGAGAAAAGTTAAAAGAAAAAATTGGTGAGTTTTCTACCCAAGACATGAAATATAATGATGTTGTGGAGCTCGTTCCTGTTAGTGGTCAGTCTGCTAAAAGAAAAGCGGGTGAGAAACGAGCGCCTGTAGTTTATGTAAAAAAAGGTTACTACAGTAAAGGCAAGGATGGCAGAAAACTCCATACTGTGTCGTTGAAAAGTAGTGACAAGAAAGGCGGCGCTGAAAGTATCTTTGAGCGACGCAGTGATGGAAAAATTCGACGCATAGACGACAAGAAGCTTAAGAGGCAACTTGCCGGATTGAATTGGCCAAAAATAAAAATTGATCTGAAGGATGTTGTCAAATGGGCAGGCCTTGGTTTTGATCCTGAGGCGCTGAGTATGGATTGTTCACTTTTTGACTGGGCGGATAGCTGGAATGCTGCCGCACAATGTGAGGCAACGTGGGGGGGGCATATTGATTTTGAGGGCGGAGCACAGTTTATGCGCTTTGTTTCCAATTTCGGCGCAAATGTTGAAATTGATCCACGTAAGCAACAGTTCTCCATCAAAGCAGAGGGTGGCGGCAGCTTAACTGCGGCTGCCGGCATAGCGTCCTTTTCAATTTACGCCCCGGATCGCATCGGATGGGCGCTTACAGTTAACCCCTCTGATGAGAACGGAGTCCCGTTTGATTTAGGGATGATGCGCCTAAGTTTGAACGTTCGCTTGGCCGCATTTATTGGAGCGACGCTTCAGGTGGAGGCTCAATTCCAGGTAGTCAGGAGTGGTGACCAGCAAACCGTCATGGGCCAACCTGGTCGTTTGAGACCTTTCAGTGAAAGAAAAAGCAAAGCTTACGATTTTCATAAGCAGATGAGCAGTGAAGATGAAGGGATAAAACTTTCGGCAGAAGCTTTTGCGGGTGCGAGGGCGGAAGGAACACTGACGGGATCACTGCAATGGTTAAAGCCGACAGCGGCAGGGGAAACAAATGGCGGTATATTGGAGACTACTGGAGAGTACGTCGATTTTTGTAAAATAGGACCCAGTATTGCAGGGTTGGCGGGGGTGGGTGCCGGCTTGAGTTTTCATTGTACTTTTATTAATGGGAAGTTTTGTTTTCATTTTGCAGCCTCTCTATGCAAAGGGGCGGGTGCCAAAGGTGGCTTTATTTGTGAGGTGGATGGCAATACCTTTCTGGAGTTTGGTGCTTGGTTGATTTATCAATTGAATGAAAGGAATTATGGTTTTTTTAGAGTTATGGATGAGGATGCATTTGAAGTGTATACGAAGTATTGTGTTATGCAAATGGAGGTCGTTGAAGCTAATGTATATGAGTATTACTCACTCGTAAAAAAAACAATTGAAAACATTGCAGACGATTTCACAAAACAGGTTGGTGAATTGGCTGATGAGACGAAGAAGAGTATTGATGCTTCGAGACGACGGAATCAGTTAGCTAAAAATGTTATCACTCGACAGTTGGATCTGTTGCGCTACACACCTGAAGCTAAGGGTATATTGCTTCACCTTCTAACGCGTCATGGTAAGTGGGATAATATAGATCCAGGAAACATCGGGTTTCTCGATCGCTACGGCGAACGAAAAGAGGCGGTGCTTTGTGTGCTCAGAAGTATTCAGAGCAAGCCGGAGTGGCATAAAGTATTGTCTCGTGTCAATGCGCAAGGGAATGGCCCATCAGAGGGATACGATGAGTTGGACGCCGTCGAGCGGCATGAGCGAAGCTTGGTAGACTTTCTTGAGTTAGGGAGGGATCGAGACAGAGAATTCTATGAAATAAAATATGAGCGAAGCGAATTGGCCATAATTTATGATCGGTTGAAGGAGTTTGGTTCTTCTGGTTATGCGCTCGCTATGAATGATACAGTCTATTATAAGCTAAACGTTGGTCGTAATCCGAATTACCCGCGACGCTGCAAGTTTGGTCCTTGTAGTGCGGATATTGTCTGAGTAAATCTAATTGGAGTGGTCGTGAAGATTTTTAAGGTGTCTATATTTTGTTTGGTTTTTTTGAGTTTGTCAGGCTGTGACCAGTTGGCGAGCGGAGTTGATTATAAGGACCTCGGGATAACGCCGATAGAGATGAAGCATTTTGTCGAAGAAGTAAAAAGGGACTTGGTGTTTGTTGAGGGGGGTGAATATTTGATGGGGGATTATGGCTTAGAGTATGGGCCGGAGCAAATGTCTTATGATAGTGATGGAGATAGCCGGCCAGTACATAAGGTCAAGTTGAGTACCTTTTCTATTGCAAGATTTAAGATCTCGAATAAAGAGTTTGAGATGTATCTTAAAAGCAGTGGTCTTAAGTTGCGTTCTTTTGAAGTGGGGGGGATACAGGAAAAGTGGAAGAACATTAATTCTTTACCTAATTTGCCAGCGCATATGGACTGGTATGAAGCCGACCGCTATTGCAACTGGCTGGCTAAAGTGTCCAATCTTCCTTTCTCATTACCCACTGAGGCCCAGTGGGAGTACGCGGCACGCAGCCGCGGGCAGTTTTTGATGGTGGCCACTGATGACGGTACTTATAAGCAGACAAATGATGGTTTTACTAAATATGGGGGAGGGCCGAAAGGAATTAACATTTCTACTTCTCGAGATCGTAGGGAGTTTGCTAGACAAATGGGGTGGAGCACGAAGGGGCTCACGCCCTTGCCGGTAGACAGGTTTCCTCCCAATCCGTTGGGCCTTTATGCCATGTCGGATAATGGGCTGGAGTGGGTTAAAGATTGGTATGACGAAAATTATTATCAGTACTCCCCTGAAATTGACCCCCAGGGGCCGGAGACACCCGTTACCAAGGACTACTATGGCCGGGATACAAAAGTTGCACGTGGTCAGGCATATGCCAATCCAAGCTGGGGAGGAGGAGTGAATGTGCACAGAACCCCTGAGAATCCGCATGGTTATGCATTTGAACATAAACTGATTGTGTTGGGCGATAAAACGGCTAGGTGCGTTGTTAATAGTGACAGTCGGATTGAGTAGCGGTGAGCTCAATATTTCAGGGGGCATTTAAATTTGGGCTGCCTGAAAGGCGGGTAGTGATTTTATTATTGGGTGCTTATTGATATGCGCGGAGTTATTCGTGTTGGCGATAAACTGTCTTCGGGGGGCAAGGTACTTGCCGGTGCCCGTGGATTGAAATTCATGCAGCTTGATGTCGCTTGCGTAGGTGATGCTGTTTTTTGTCCAATACCTGGGCACGGCGTGAATGAAATAGCAGAGGGGGATACAGGTTCGAAAGTTAAAGGTCGGCCCATTGCTTTAGACGGTCATTGCTGTTCCTGTGGTTGTGAGTTAATCACGTCGCTTCCTCAAGCAGGTAGGCGGTGAGATGGCAGTTGACCTGAACTCATTACCCGAGAGGCGATTGCTACCCCGGCAACCTCGGCACTGGCGATGGGGTGTGGTCATCTTGCTTTGTTCGCTCGTCGTTGGCGGGTTGATGGTCCTGCTTTGGCGGGCGGACAGTTGGCATACATCATTGTGGTTTTGGATCTGCGCATTATTAGGAGTTTTGATTGCCGGGTTAGTGATCTACGCACTGCGTTTGTTGGCGTACGAGAAACATCGAGATTATATAGAGAGTTGGAATGAGAGTCGCGATGAGTCGGAGCGGTCACTCATTCGGCGCGGCCAGCGTACGGTTGCCGTATTGGCCGTATCCTATTGTTCCGGGGCGGGTAATAATCAACTTGCTCAGGCCCTGCGTTTGGGTAGTAAGCCTCTCCAGCCTATTTATCTGGAAAGGCAAGCCTTGACAATGCGGTTGAGCCAATTAAAACCGTCGGTACAAAATCACTCAAAGTCCGAATACGCTAAGCGTTTACGTGGATTTTTACAACAAGTTGTACGTGGGTTGGAGTCTGATTTAGAGATCGGGGCGCGCAGTCTTGCTGTGGATGTTCGTATCAGGCATAACCAAGTGCTTTGCAATGAAGAGCTTCTGTCTATTTGGTCTACAGTTACCACCAACCCCCGTTTAACGGATAGCGTGGTCTTTGCAATGGACGATGATGGCGTAATGTGGCTGGACACTTGGTTGGATGCGCCGGAACGACATCAGTTGTTAGTGTCCGTCGAAATTAATCTTTTTCTAAACCCCGTTGCCGAACAGGCCGAGACCGTGACAGCTGTGTTGTTGGGCTCTTCGCAGTGGTGTACAACGCAAAAAATTGATTCGATCGCCCTGGTTCATCGCCCTGTCCAACTTGAGTGCGCTGGTCGCTCTATCAAGGATGCAGTTACGGATGCATTTCTTTGGGGGAAACTGCGTGCCGGAGAAGAAACGTACTTCAGTTGGCAGGCGCAGGTGCCTGGCGACGTTTTACGTGAGACAAGTATCGCTGTGAATGCGGCACGTTTCCCTTTTAACGTGGCCAGGTGTCATCGATTGGATGATTCGTTTGGTTTGCCTGGATGTGCAGTAGGTAATGTCGCATTAATCGTTGCTAGTGAGTGTGCCAAGGCGGAGGACGGTCCGCAGGTGGTCCTGCTACACGATGCCTCTGCTCAAATTTTTATTGTCCGGCCTGCATGAGCTCTTGAATTAGGGATTGATCGTGAAAAAGAAGAGAATCAGCGTCTGGATAGTAATCCTGTGTTTGCTCGTTGCGGGTGGGGTATTGATCTGGGTCGATAATCCCGCAGTGCAGGTGAGGAGTGAGACTGCACGCTTGCAATGGTCAGCAGTGTTGTTGATCGGCTGTTTGATATTTCTCTTTCTCGATGGCGTCGGCGAATTGGCTATCCGAATGTTGGGCGCGAGAGATTTTATTGCTCTGATGGGACAAAAGCTCGCAGTCAACTGGACTCGTTCGACCGGCAGTAACGTGGTTTCTAATGCTGAGGATCCATTCGGCATACCCGAGTTGAGGGCGCATTTGAAGGGACGCTACGGCTTCTTCTGGCGGCGCAAAATTCGACTGTTGTTGGTGGTCGGTGAGTCTGAGCAGATCGAGGCGATTGCCCCTGGGTTGAGCGAGCAGCGTTGGCTGGAAGGGCAAAACACCGTGCTGCTGTGGGCCGGCAGCATCCAAGGTGAACCGCAAGACGCGTTGCTTTTGCAGTGGCGCGGCCTATGCCGCAACCGTGCGCTCAATGGGGTGGTCTGGGTGTTGAACAAAGACCAAAGCAATAACGTGAGCGCGATGAACGATAGCGTTCGTCGTTTGCAGAATCTGGCCAAAACCCTACGCTGCCAATTGCTGCTGCATGTGTGGCAGGTCTGCGACAGTATGTGGCCGCAGCACGCGCGCGAAATCGGAGCGGTAGGCTGCATGCTCCCGGTACCATTATCGCCAGTGCGGCTCGCCGACCACTTAGGCATGCTCGCACAACCCTTACGTGAGCAGGGTCTATCGCAGCTTCAAAAAGACCCTGATCATGATTTCTTGCTTCGATTGTCACGCGATGTTGCGACCGAGGGTGTCTCCGCATGGTGCGCTGCATTATCCGCGCTGTTCCGGCGACGCGACGTTTGGTTGCGTGGAGTGTGGTTCAGCTTACCGCTGCGACTCCAGAACAACCTTCGCGCGGATCATCACTGGCCTGAAGACCCAGCATGGTCAGGGATCCTCGACGATCGCTCCGCCCGAGCCCGACGACTGGGCTGGCACCCCGCCAGAGTCGCCTACGTTTCTGCACTGGGCCTGGCCTCCATCTGGGGCATCGGCTTGTTGTTGTCCTTTGCCAGCAACCGTGCCGAAGTCGGTCAGATCGCGGCGGCGTACAGCGCGTTGCAGCAGCCTGTAGCAGGCATCGATACCAAACAGGCACTGGGCGAGCTGGTGCGCGAACTCTCCCGCCTGGACTATCGATCAGAACACGGCGCACCGTGGTATCAGCGCTTTGGCCTGAACCGGTCGCACGAGCTGCGTGAAGCGGTGTGGCCCCTCTATACGCAGGCCAATAACCAACTGCTCCGTGACCCAGCCGTCGCTGAGCTGGAAAAACGGCTCAAGGCGTTGGTCAACTTGCCTCCTGCGAGCCCTCAGCGCGCCAAGCAGGCACAGCAGACGTACAACTACCTCAAAGCCTATCTGATGCTGGCGCGCCCGGAAAAGGCTGATGCCGCGTTCTTGGCCCAGACCCTGGGCGCTGCCGAACCGGCATTGTGGACGTTCTACGGCGAGCATCTGCCTGAGCACCCTGACTGGGCGATCAAGGCCGACCCGAGGTTGATCGCCCAAACACGCCAGGTGTTGCTGCGCGAGCTGGGACAACGAAACGCTGAAAGCAGCCTGTACCAGCAGGTCCTCGACACTGCGGCGAACCACTACCCGGCGTTGGGCTTGCAACAGATGGTCGGCGACACCGATGCAAGCGCCCTGTTCGCCAGTGCAGAACAGGTCCCCGGTGTATTCACTCGCCAAGCCTGGGAAGGGCAGGTCCGTGCAGCCATCGAGGACGCGGCGCAGGCGCGGCGTGAAGAGATCGACTGGGTACTCAGCGACCACCCTAACGACATCGCCAAGGCGCTCAGCCCCGATCAACTCAGGGAGCGGCTGACCACCCGCTACTTCCATGATTACAGCAGTGCCTGGCTGGGCTTCCTCAATAGCCTGCGCTGGCAGCAGGGCCAGAGCCTGAGCGATGTGATTGCACAGTTGACGCTGATGAGTGACGTGCGTCAGTCGCCGCTGATCACCTTGATGAACACGTTGAGTTACCAGGGCCAGGCCGGCGTTCGTGGCCAGGCCCTGGCCGATTCGCTGATCGAATCCGCACAGAAGCTGGTGGGGCAAAAAGCAGCACCGATCATCGATCAACTTCCCCAAACACCCAGCGGCCCGCTCGACAGTACTTTTAGCCCCTTGATGGCGTTGCTGGGCGAGGAGTCTGAAGGGCGATCAGTCGATGGCCGCCTGAGCCTGCAAGCCTTCCTCACCCGGGTCACTGGCGTGCGATTGAAGCTGCAGCAGGTGGTCAATGCGCCCGATCCCGAGGCGATGATTCAGACCTTGGCGCAGACGGTATTCCAGGGCAAAGGTGCGAACCTGACCGATACCCAGGCCTATGGCAACCTGATCGCCGCCAGCCTCGGCGCCGACTGGGGGCCAGCGGCCAACACGCTGTTCGTGCAGCCGCTGGATCAGGCCTGGCAACAGATTCTGCAGCCGTCGTCGGCCGGCCTCAACCGGGCCTGGCAGCGCGCGATCGTCGATGAATGGCAAGGCGCTTTCAGCGGCCGTTATCCCTTCGCCGCCACCAGCAGTGACGCTTCCTTGCCCATGCTGGGGCAGATGATCCGTGCAGATTCCGGGCGGATCGAGCAGTTCCTGGCTCAGCAGCTCACGGGGCTCCTACGCAAGGAAGGTAGCCGCTGGGTGGCCGACGCGCGGCAAAGCCAGGGGCTGCGTTTCAACCCGGACTTTCTCACCGCGATCAATCAGCTGAGCCAGCTGGCCGATGTGCTGTACACCGATGGCGGTATGGGCTTGAGCTTCGAGCTGCAAGGCAAACCTGTGCGTGATGTGGTGCAAACCACCTTCGTACTCAATGGTGAGAAGCACCACTACTTCAACCAGCGAGAAAGCTGGCAACGCTTTCGCTGGCCAGGGCAGGGCGACCATCCGGGTATAAGCCTGACGTGGAGCAGCGTCCACACTGGCGAGCGTCTATTCGCGGACTACCAGGGCACTTGGGGGCTGATTCGTCTGCTGGAGCAGGCCAACGTCATGGCGCTCGACGATGGCGACAGTCGTTTTCGGGTCGTGCTGGATGCGCCAGATGGCCTGGGCCTGACCTGGCACCTGCGCACGGAGTTGGGCGAAGGGCCGCTGGCACTGCTCAAGTTGCGCGGGTTCAGCTTGCCGCGAGAGATCTTTCTGGTAGAGGGCCGTGATACCCCGCGGTACACGCAGAATGGGGGCATCGAATGAGCCTGAAAAGCCTGGTCGAAAGCTGTTTGCCCGCCAGCGAGCCACTCGTCATAGCCCGCAAACACAGCGAATCCTGGGAACCTTGGCTAACGCCCATCAGCGTTGATGTAGCGGTGGGAAAGGACCCGGGCTACGACGACGATTTCCAGCGCATGCGCGAAGAGGTCAACAAACTCTCCGGGGCGGATGTCGATCTTGTGGCGCAACTGGCGCAGAAGCTGCTCCAGCAGTCCTGCAAGGACCTTCGCGTTGCCACTTACTACCTGTGGGCCCGCTTGCACCGGGACGGTGAGGCCGGTTTGGCTGATGGCCTGAGTTTGCTGGCGGCGCTGATGGAACGCTATGCCTGCGACATCCTGCCGGTGCGCCCCAATAGCCGCAAGATGGCCTTGGAGTGGCTTGCCGGCAGCAGGGTCCTGGCAAGCCTGTCGCTGTACCCTCAGGTGGTCAAGGCTGAAAGCGAGCGAACGGTGGCTGCGTTGGTGTGGCTGGAGCACGGCTTCAGCCATTGGCCAGAAGACCAGCGACCGCGGCTGGACGCCTTGTACGGCGCCCTCAACACCCGACTCGCCGTGTCGGGAGGTGTTGATGCAATCGTCCCGCAGACCAGCAGTGATTCACCGCTGAGAAGTAGCGCCCCTGGCCCGAGCGTATCACCCATCAAGTCCGGTCGCGATTTGCTGGACAGTGGCCGGGGCCTGGCCAGCTACCTGCGTGAACAACCCGAAGGGTGGTTGGCAGCGCATCGACTGATGAAGAGCTTGCGTTGGGACACCGTGCATCAGGTGCCGCCGCAAAATGCCCAGGGGATCACCCGCCTGGCGCCGCCTCGCGGCGAGTATCGCGCACAGCTAAAGCGCTTGCACTTGCAGCAAAGCTGGAGCGAGCTGATTGACTTGGTCGAGCAGATGTATGCCGAAGGCGTCAACCACTTCTGGTTGGATCTGCAATGGTACCTCCATCAGGCACTGAGCAAATCGGCTGAGCCTCACAAGAACTGGGCGGATATCGTCAAACACGATATGTCCATGCTGCTGCAACGTCTGCCGGGCGTGGAGCTGCTGTGTTGGAGCGATGGCTCGCCATTCGCTGGTGAAGCCACGCGTGAGTGGATCAACCAGCAGGTCAGCGGAAACCGCCCAGATCAATGGCTGCCCGCAGCGGCCCCCGCACTGTCGGCGGTTGCGTGCGAAATACTCGCACTGGAACCCGAGGCACTGGCGCAAGCGGATGCTGAGGGTGTGGAGCAGGCGCTGGCGTGGCTGGCGAACCGACCCGATGTACAGACCGGGCGGCAGCGTTGGTTGCTGCGGTTGCTGATGGCGCGGGTGGCTGAGCAGTGCGGCAAGGCCGAGCTGGCCATTCATTTGTTCACTGAGCTGGACGCTGCCGCGCAACGCCACACCTTTGCCGACTGGGAGTCTGACCTGTTCTTCGAGGTCAAGGCGCGGTTGCTGAAGCTGCTGCGTTTGAAGGCCCAGCGCAACGACGCTGACCGGCCTGCGTTGGCGCGGCAAATGGAACATCAGCTGGCAGCCCTCGTATCCATTGACCCGGTACGTGCTGCAGTGCTGTGCAGCTAATTCATTTTGATCAGGAATCTGTTTTGACTACGGACAACCCAACCCTGCGTTACTTCGACGCTGAAATGCGCTACCTGCGCGAAGCGGGCAAGGCGTTTGCCCAGGCATTTCCGGACCGTGCGGCGCAGCTCAACCTGGACAAGCCCGGCGCTGAAGACCCCTTTGTCGAGCGCTTGTTCGAAGGCTTTGCATTCCTGATGGGGCGCCTGCGTGAGAAATTGGACGATGACTTGCCCGAGCTGACCGAGGGGCTGGTGAGTCTCCTGTGGCCCCACTACTTGCGCACCATCCCATCACTGGCCATCGTCGAACTGATGCCAGATGTCAGCCAGATGAAAGGCTGCGAGGCGGTTGCAAGAGGTTTTCAGGTGCTGTCACAGCCGGTGGGGCAACATCGTACCCGCTGCCGCTACTCCACCACCCAGGATTTGACCCTACGGCCGCTCAATCTGGAAACCGTGCGACTTGACCATGAGCCAGATGGGCGTGCAGTTCTACGCCTACGTTTCGCGCGTGGAGCACTGGCCAACTGGGATCAACTCGACCTCGCGCATATCCCCTTGTATCTGAACGCCGACGCAGCGCTTGCCAGTGTGCTTCATCAGGCGCTGACATTGAACATGCAGGCGCTGCATGTGCGTTTACCAGGTGCGTCGGAGCGCAAGGCATTCGCGGGGCACTTCAAGCCAAAGGGTTTTGCCGACGATGATCGCCTTTGGCCTAAAGGCGACAGCGCGTTCAGTGGTTATCAGCTGTTGCTGGAGTACTTCACGTTCCGTGAGAAATTCATGTTCGTGACGCTCTGCGGCCTGGATTCGCTCGCGCTACCTGCGGACGCGCCGTGGTTCGAACTTGAAGTCGTGCTCAGTGAGACCTGGTCGCATACATTTACGCCCACGCAGGAGCACATTCGTCTGCACGCGGTTCCCGTGATCAACCTGTTCGCACTGGAGGCGGACCCGCTCACCCTGGACCCATTGCAGAATGAATACTTGCTGCGCCCAATGCGCTTGCAGGACGGTCACACAGAAATCTACTCGGTAGACAAGGTTTCCGGAACGAAGGACAGCGTGCGTCAGGACTACGTGCCTTTCAGCAGCTTTCGCCACAAAGGGGGGATGCTTCGCGATGAGGCCCCCGAACGCTACTTCCATACCCGTTTGAGGCGTGGAGCCAATGGTCTGCATGACACCTGGTTGATCCTTGGTGGGGAGGGCTTCGACAAGGATGTGCTGCTCAATCGCAAAAGCCTGTCGTTGCGCCTGACCGGTACCAATGGTCAGCTGCCGCGCAAAGCCTTGCGCAGCACCTTGCTCGATGCTACGGCGCAGTCCACCCAGGCAGGTTTGCGAGTGCGCAACCTGACCGCGCCGACACTACCGTGCTACCCACCCAATCGCGATCGTTTTCACTGGCGAGTACTCAGCCACCTGGGATCGAATTTCCTGCCGATGCTCAACAGTGCTGAAGTACTGCGTGGCACGTTGGCCTTGTACGAGTGGACGGGCAGCGAAACCAACCGCCGCCGTTTGGAAGCCATTGTTGACGTCAAGCATCACCTGATCCAGCGGTTCGAAAAAGGCTTCTTGCTGCGAGGCGTGGATATCGAGGTGACGGTCGATAGCAACGGTTTTTCAGGGGAGGGCGACATATGCCTGTTCGGTGAAATGCTCAGCCGGTTCTTCGCTCTGTATGCCGACATTCACTTGTGCACGCAACTGACCATGATTCTGCAGCCGACGGGGAGGTGCCTGCGATGGAACGAACATCACAGTCAGCGTATTCCCGGTTGAAGGCGGAGGGCATCCTCCAGGCGCTGGCTGAACAGGTGTCGACGGCTAATGTCTACCGCTTCTGCCAAGTGTTGGAGCAGGTGCTGGCTGAACAACCACCGCTGGGCAGTACTGCACATCCCGGCGATGACCGGGTCAGGTTCCGCCCAGACCCTGGAATGGGATTCCCGGCAGGGGAGTTGAAGGCCATTGAAATCGACGAAGCTTGTCCAGACCGACCGTTGACAGTACGCACCCGGCTGTTGGGTTTGTATGGGGTCGACTCTCCTTTGCCTACGGCCTATCTGGATGATATTGCCCAGCGGCGCGAAGGCCATGAGGCGCTAGAGCACTTTCTCGATATCTTCAACCATCGGCTGTTCACCCAGTTCTACCGGATCTGGCGCAAGTACTCCTACCCGGCAACGTTCGAGCCGGGCGGGCGCGATGCCACTTCACAGTGTCTCTTGGGTTTGATCGGGCTGGGCATTCCCGGTACGGCAGAGCGTATCGCCACACCGATGTCACGTTTTCTGGCACTGCTCAGCGTGATGCGTCTACCCACGCGCAACGCGGAAGGGATTGGTGCGTTGGTGAAGTTGTTGGCGCCGCATACAGATACGCACGTGACTGGGCATTGGCCGCAGAGCGTTGTGTTTGAGCAGCCCGCCAGCCTTGCGCCGGAGCATCCGGTGACGTTGGGCCAGGGCATGCCGTTGGGCGCTGTCGGGCACGACGCGAACAGCCAGCTGCGCCTGCAACTGTGGACCGAAGACCGGGATGAAGCGCGTGAATGGCTTCCTGGGGGCCGGTTGAGCGCCGATTTGCGGGTGTTGCTTGAGGTGTATCTGGGCTGGCGTTGCACAGCGTTGCTACAGCTCTCAATCCCACGCGAGATGGTGCCGGCTCCTGTACTAGGACGTACTCGGTCGATGCTTGGCATGACCGCTGTACTGAGGCGGGCAGAGGGCGTGCTCGCATCGCCCCAAGACGACACGATCACGATCAACCTGGGCCGATATCAAGGTCTGCAGCCGAACCCTTGCAGGAAGGAGGTACAGCATGTGGCGTACCGTTTTTAATTGCTTCACGGCATCAACGCTGATTACCGTTCTGAGTGGGTGTGGCCTTGCACAAAAGGTGGCAGACGGTACGGCGTCTACTGCCCAGGCGATCTTCTACAAGCAAGTCAAAACGCTTCATCTGGATCTCAGCGGCCGGTCAGCGATAAATACCGATGACGCAGAGATGAGCGGATTGTCGGTGCCAGTGCTGGTGCGGGTCTACCAGTTGAAGGACAACAAGGTGTTGGAGAACGCCAGCTATGACGATCTGCTAAGCCAGGGGGAGCGTGTGCTTCGCGATGACCTGCTCGATGAACGCGTGGTGGTGATCAAGCCCGGTGAGGCGGCGCAGCTGAGTACCCCCCTGCAAGGCGACGCGCGGTACGTTGCGGTGATTGCTCTGTTCCGAAGTCCAGACGTTATCGAAAATACGTGGCGCGTTGTCTTGCAGCGGGATGACCTCGAACCGGATCAGGCCAGAGTAATCGAACTGGGCGATAACCGATTGACGCTCCGACAGCGCGTGGAGGGCTGACGCATGCCTGAAGCCAGTCCTTCTCTTTACGAAATCCTGTTGCACAACTTCCGCGGTGAGCTAGCGCTGGACCAGGTGGATGAAGATGACCAGCTGACCCTCTCGGTGCTGGACAACATTCAGCGCATTCTCAACAGCCGTGCAGGTTCACTCTCGCATCTGCCCGACTATGGCTTGCCGGACATGGGCACGGTGTTGCAAGGGCTACCGGCTTCAGCCCATGGTTTGATGAACGACATCGCCCGCACGTTGCGCCGTTATGAGCCACGGCTGGCGCAGGTGAGCGTTCAGCTGATACCTCAGTCTCGCCCTGGCCATCTTGACTATGCCCTTGACGTACTCATCAAGGGCGGCGGCAGGGCGTCCTTTGGGACCACACTCGGCGCCGAAGGCAGGGTTGTGGTGCGTCACCTCAAGCAGGAAGGCTACCTTCCCGTGCAATGGAACTGACAGGGGGCCAGATGACGGCGCTTTTTGAGATGCGTGTACGCCTGGGTGGGGATCCGGGCAACTTCGATGAGTTCAAAATGCTGCACGGTGAGTTGGCAAAGCTCAATCACCCTGCCTGCCCAGACGTGGACTGGGCAAAAGTCGAGGGGCTGTGCTTGCGGCTTTTCGAGCTGAACGGAGTTGAACTGCAGTCCGCGGTGGCTTTTGTGCTTGCGCGTAGCTACCGCACGGGGTTGGCGGGCTTGACTGAAGGCGTGGCGCTGCTCACGACACTGAGCGATGAGTGGTCGCGCTTGTGGCCAGTGCAGGCGTCCGCTCGCGTCGATCTCATTGCATGGCTGTTTACTCAGTTGCATCCATTGGTTCGCAGGGTGGAGTTGGGCACGTCAAGTTCGGCAGTGCTGAGCAATCTGGTTGTCGAGCTGAGCCGTCTGGAGCACCGCTTGGAACGCCTTGGTCATGCGCCATTGGTGTCGCTGCAGGTCTTCCGCAATCAGATAGCCAGCCTTCTGCAACGCGTGTCGGGAAGCCGAGCGGCGCCAATGTCGCTTCCTCTGCAAACCTGGGGGACGGTTGCTGAGCCTTCCATCACGCCTCACATGGCTGCTGTCGTTTCTGCGCCTTCGACTTATACATTCTTTCTCGAGCCTGCAGCGCAGAAGCGTGTCGTATTGCCGTGGTTGCTGACATTGATGATCACAATTGCATTCATGGGGTGGTTAGGCTGGCAAGAGTGGGCAGCCAGGCAAGCCAAAGAACCCCCTACGCCCGATCCAATCCAACTCGACAGCTTGAACCTGTTCGATCCTGGCAGCGCCGAACTCAAACCTGGCTCTACCAAGCTGTTGGTCAATGCACTGGTGGGTATCAAGGCCCAGCCTGGCTGGTTGATCGTCATATCCGGCCATGCGGATGCGCGAGGGGATGCTGCCAAGAATCTCGATCTGTCTCGCGCCCGCGCCTCTGCTGTTCGCGACTGGATGCAGCGTATGGGCGATATCCCGGACAGTTGCTTTGCTGTCCAAGGTGTCGCAGCCAGTCAACCGGTCAGCAGCAACGACACCTTGAATGGTCGCGCAGAAAATCGTCGGGTGGACATTCGCTTGGTTCCTCAGCGAGATGCATGCGGCGAGCTGGAGGCCGTAGCGCGTTCGCTTCGGGGAGACAAGTCAGTGTGACACTCTCTGAGACTGGATCAGCCCCGCATCTGCGGGTCTTCCTCCTTCTTCCCAACCTTGTCTTTCCCGTCCGTTAGCTGTTACAACTCCGTGCCACCCACCGTCTTCTCCCCCCGCGTCTTCACTAACGAAACCACCACCCCACCCAGCAACAACCCGAACGTGACCCCCAACGACAGCAACGCCGGCACCTTGCCGACCATGCCGTGGTAGAAGATCTTGCAGCCAATGAAGATCAGCACCAGCGCCAGCGCATACTTGAGGTAGACGAACCGGTGCATCAGCGCCGACAAGGCAAAGTACAGCGAGCGCAAGCCGAGGATGGCGAAGATGTTGGAGGTGTAGACGATGAACGGGTCCTGGGTGATGGCGAAGATCGCAGGCACGCTGTCGACGGCGAACACCAGGTCGGCCAGCTCGATCAGTAGCAAGGCGAGGAATAGCGGTGTGGCGTAGCGCAGGGCCTTGCTTTCACCGGGCGGCGTCAGGCTCACGAAGAAGTGCGAGCCGTGGATCTGGTCGGTCACACGCATGTGCCGACGGACGAATTTCAAGATCGGGTTGTTGGCCAGGTCCGGGTGGCTGTCCTCCTTCGACAGGGCCATCTTCACCCCGGTGAACAGCAGGAAGGCGCCGAAGACGTACAGCACCCAGGCAAAGTTCTGCACCAGCGCCGCACCCACGCCGATCATGATTGCCCGCAGGAACACCACCCCGAGAATGCCCCAGAACAGCACGCGGTGCTGGTAGCGGCGGGGGATGGCGAAGAAGCCGAAGATCATCGCCATGACGAACACGTTGTCCATCGACAACGACTGCTCGACCAGGAAGCCGGTGTAGAACTCCAGCGCCGACTGCGCGCCCAATTCATGCCAGACCCAAAGCCCGAACAGCACGCCGACGCTGAAATAGCCCGAATACAGCAGCAGGCTCTCGCGCATTTCGATTTCGCGGTCCTGGCGGTGCAGCACGCCAAGGTCGAGCACCAGCAAACCGATGACGATGGCCATGAACACCAGCCACAACCAGGTGCTGGTGCCAAGAAACGGGGTGGTGAGGAATGTCTGTAGAGCCGTCATGAGCCCCTCCTTGATAGTCGACGTTGCCATGTGAAGATCGCAACAGTGATCCGACATCACGGCTTGGCAGCCGTCAGAGGGGCCCGGTATCACATGGGCTTGAGCCTAGACCCGTTTGCCAGTGATGCCGAATGGTGAGCTGTTACATTTCTTTGCCTATCAGTAGACCCAGACTTCCACCCGCCGGTTACGCAAGCGCCCTTGTTCCATGTCATTGCCGGCGATGGGCAACTCATCGCCCATGCCGGTCACCTCCAGCACCTCGACGCCACCCCGTGCCAGTTCGCGGCGCACCGCCTGGGCGCGCAGGCGCGACAGCAGGGCTGCACGGCCGGGCGTTTCCTTGGGGTCGCCGAAGCCCACCAGTACCGCCTTGCTCTGCAGCTTGCCGGCCTGGCGCAGGTATTCGGTGACCCGCTGCACATCGCGCAGGGCCTTGTTGTCGAGGCTGGCGCTGCCTTCCTGGAAGCGGAAGTTGACGCTCAGGCGTTGTGCCTGCTGGGTCAGGCTGCGATAGCGCGGTGGCATGTCGGCCTGCGCCGCTACCGCTTGTGCGGCGACCTGCTGCGAGACGAAGCCCTGTGCGGCGACGATGGCCTGGCCGGCCGGGCTCTGGGCGAAGTCCGCCAGCGCGCGGGCCTCGGGTTTAGCATTGGCCGGCAGGTAGACGTACAAGCGGCGAGACAGCGGGTAATCCTCACTGGCCACGCGCTGGCGCTCCGGCAACAGGGCCGGCGCATCGCCCTCGGCCACCGCCAGCACCTTGGCCCCGTGCACCGCCGCCAGGCTGCTGAAACCGATGGCCTGGCGATCGGCGCCGACCCGCTCGGCCAACTCCTCGCTGGACTCGAAACGCTGGGCCTGGCTGGCCAGTTCGCCATGTTGTGGCTCAAGCACCAGTGCCTTGAAGGTTTCGTAGGTCCCGGAGCGGTCGTCGCGTGCATACAGGTGAATGGCTCCGCCGGCCACGCCCAATTGCTCCCAGCGCTGGATCTGCCCGGAGAAGATCTGCGCCAGTTGCCGTGTTGTCAGCTGCGGCAGCGGGTTGTCGGGGTGGACGATGACAGCCACGCCGTCCAGGCCGATGACCTGCTCGGCGCTGGCCGAGCGCAGGTCGCCCAGGGCCTTGAGTTGGCGCACTTCGGTATCGCTGATCGGGCGCGAAGCTGCGGCCAGGTCGGCTTTGCCCTGGCCCAATGCGGCAAAGCCGGTGCTGGAGCCATGCGCGGCGACGTCGATGCGCAGCGCCCGGCCCTGGGCGTCGCGCGCGGTGATCACGGTCTCGTTTGGCACCGCGCCCGGTGACTGCTGGATGTCAGTTGCCTTCTGCGCCCATAGCTGCCCCTTCACCAGCGCAGGCAACAGCGCCGCGCCAATGGTATTGGACCCTTGGACACGCAGGTGGCCCGCTTCGGCCAGGGCCGTCAGCGGGAGCAGGGGAAGCAGCAGGAGCAGCAGGCGGAACATGCCGGGCGACCTTGTGGCATAGCGTTGCCCGGCAGATTACGACGGAGGGGTGACCGAAATGTGACAGTCAGGCGGCGTTCAATGCATCGACGATGGCTTGGCCCACCGCCTGGGTCGAACGGCTGCCGCCCATGTCAGGTGTGGTTGCGCCGCTGGCGATGACCGCTTCGATGGCCTGCAGGATGTCATCGTGCGCTGTCTGATAGTGGGCTTCACCGGTTTCTTTGCCGAGGAACTCCAGCATCAGCGCGCCCGACCAGATCATGCCGATCGGGTTGGCGATGTTCTTGCCAAAGATGTCCGGCGCCGAGCCGTGCACGGGTTCGAACAAGGATGGAAACTTGCGCTCGGGGTTGAGGTTGGCCGACGGCGCGATGCCGATGGTGCCGGTGCAGGCTGGCCCGAGGTCGGAGAGGATGTCGCCGAACAGGTTGGACGCCACCACCACGTCGAAGCGCTCCGGCTGTAGCACGAAGCGTGCGCAGAGGATGTCGATGTGCTGCTTGTCCCAGGTGATTTCCGGGTAGTGTGCGGCCACGGCGGCGGTGCGCTCGTCCCAGTAGGGCATGCTCACGGCCATGCCGTTGGACTTGGTGGCCGAGGTCACATGCTGGCGCGGGCGATTGTGGGCCAACTCGAAGGCGTATTCGAGAATGCGATCGACGCCACGGCGGGTGAACACCGATTCCTGCAGGACGAATTCGTTGGCGGTACCTTCGAACATGCGCCCACCCAGTGACGAGTATTCGCCCTCGGTGTTTTCCCGCACTACGACGAAGTCGATGTCGCCAGGCTGCTTGCCGGCCAGCGGGCAGGGTACGCCGGGGAACAGGCGCACCGGGCGGATGTTCACGTACTGGTCGAAGTCGCGGCGGAACTTGAGCAGCGAGCCCCACAGGGAAATATGGTCAGGCACCTTGTCGGGCCAGCCGACGGCACCGAAGTACAAGGCATCGAAGCCCTTGAGCTGGTCGAACCAATCGTCCGGCATCATCTTGCCGTGGGCCAGGTAGTAGTCGCAGCTGGCCCACTCGAAGAACTCGAACTGCAGGGCCAGGCCATGCTTGCGGGCGGCGGCTTCGAGCACGCGGATACCTTCCGGGAGCACTTCGTTGCCGATGCCGTCACCGGGGATGGCGGCGATCTTGAAAGTCTTGGTCTTGGTCATGGCCACACCTTGTGTCTGGGGAACTGATGTCGGCCATGCTATAAGGGTTCACTTCATTGATAATTAGCTAGGTCATGCATTCTTGGTGTACGAATCGTGAATAATCTGCCAAACCTCGACGACCTCGATATCTTCATGCAGGTGGCCCGCCGAGCGAGCTTCGCGGCGGTGGCCGAAGCCCGCGGCATGTCGGCAGCATTCGTCAGCAAGCGTATCCGCCAACTGGAAGCGGACCTTGGCGTGCGCCTGCTGCACCGGACCACCCGGCGGGTGACGGTGAGCGAGGAGGGTGAGCGGGTCTACCAATGGGCACAGCAGATCTTCGAGGCGCTGCAGCGCATGGGTGACGACCTGGATGCTGGCCAGCGTGAGCCGGCCGGGCAATTGCGCATCGCCAGCAGCCTGGGGCTGGGCCGGCGGATGGTGGCGCCAGCGTTGTCGGAGCTGGCGGCGCGCTACCCACGGCTGGACATTCGTCTGGACGTGCATGACCGCTTGGTGGACCTGGCGGCCGAGGGCGTCGATCTGGATATCCGCGTGGGCGACCAGATTGCCCCGAACCTGATCGCCAAGCGCTTGGCGCGCAACTGGCGAGTGCTGTGTGCGGCGCCGGAGTATCTGGCCCGGCGCGGTACGCCGAAGAACCTGACAGACCTGGCCAGCCACGATTGCCTGGTGATCAAGGAACGCGACCATCCGTTTGGGCTCTGGCACCTTGAGGGGCCCGCTGGCGAGGAAAGTGTGCGGGTCACCGGCGCGTTGTCGAGCAACCACGGAGAGGTGGTGCACCAGTGGTGCCTGGACGGGCGCGGAATCGTGCTGCGGTCATGCTGGGATGTGCATGACAGCCTGGCCGATGGCCGGCTGGTGCAAGTGCTGGAAGGGTATCGGCAGAGTGCCGATATCTGGGCGGTGTATACCGCACCGCTGGCCGGGTCGGCCAAGGTGCGGGTGGCGGTGGAGTTCTTTCGCCAGTTTTTCACCGACAGGTTTCAAATGCCGGGTTGACTGTGCCGGCCTCTTCGCGGGCGAGCCCGCGAAGAGGCCGGTACAGCCACTCACTTGCTGGGATCAATGCGCCCCGGCCGACTTGCTCAGGTCACTCTCCGCCCACTGGGTATAGATGCAGGCATCCGCCACCGCCCAGCGCACTTTCACGCTATCGCCCGGCTGCATCGGCATCCCCGCGGCCGACAGCGCTTTCACCGTCAGTTCGGTGCCGCCTGCGGTTACCACATGGCAGGTCTGGCTTTCACCTAGGAACAGCACTTCACCGACCTTGGCAGAGACCTCGTTCCAGCCCGCTGGCAATGGGTCGCGCGCGGCCTGCTCGGCTGTCAGGGCCAGGGCTTTCTCCGGGCGCACCATGATCAATGCATCCTGGTCGGCAGTAAGACCCGGGGTCAGGCGAACGGCCACTGGCTGGCCTTCGAAGCTGCCCGCACCATTGCTGTTGGCCTTGATCCGCAAGAAGTTGGAGTTGCCCAGGAACGACGCGACAAAGGCATTTGGTGGGTTCTGATAAAGGTCGTAACCGGTACCCAGGCCAACGATCTTGCCATGGCTGAAAATGGCGATGCGCTGGGACAGGCGCATGGCTTCTTCCTGGTCATGGGTCACGTAGACGATGGTGATGCCCAGCCGGCGGTGCAGCTGGCGCAGTTCGTCCTGCAGGTCTTCACGCAGTTTTTTGTCCAGGGCACCGAGCGGTTCGTCCATCAGCAGGATGCGGGGCTCGTACACCAACGCCCGGGCAATCGCCACGCGCTGCTGCTGGCCACCGGACATCTGCGACGGCTTGCGGTGGGCGAACTTCTCCAGCTGTACCAGCTTGAGCATGGCATCGACGCGCTTGGTGGTTTCGCTGGCGCTGAGTTTGCGAATGGCCAGGGGGAAGGCGATGTTGTCACGCACGTTCAGGTGCGGGAATAGCGAGTAACGCTGGAACACCATGCCGATGTCGCGCTTGTGCGGCGGCACGTTGACCAGCGACTGGCCTTCGACCAGGATCTCGCCGCTGCTCGGCGTTTCGAAGCCGGCCAGCATCGACAGCGTGGTGGACTTGCCCGAGCCGCTGGAGCCGAGGAAGGTCAGGAACTCACCGTCCTGGATCTCCAGGTCAAGGTTGTCGACGGCGGTAAAGTCGCCGTAGTGCTTGTTCAGGCCACGCAGGCTGACCAGGGTCTTGCCGTGGGCGTTGTCTTTGATGACTGCACTCATTGTTGTTTTCTCCGCACGCTCAGGCGTTGACTTCGGTGCGCCGGCGCAAGGCGGCGGCAATGAACATGACAAGCAGCGACAGGCCGATCAGCAGGGTCGAGGCCACGGCGATCACCGGGCTTAGGTCCTGGCGCAGGGTGGTCCACATCTTCACCGGCAGGGTCTGAAGGTCGGGGCTTGCCATCATCACGCTCAGCACCACTTCATCCCACGACACCAGGAAGGCGAACAGGCCACCGGCGATCATGCCCGGGCGAATCGCCGGGAAAGTCACCTTGAAGATCGCCTGCAGGCGCGAGGCGCCGCAGATCACCGCGGCGTCCTCGATCGACTGGTCGAACAGCTTCAGCGAGTTGATGATCGAGATGATGGTGAAGGGCAGGGCGACGATCACATGGCTGACCACGAAGGCGAACAGCGTGCCGGTGTAGCCGAGCTTGAGGAACAGCGCGTACACCGCCACGGCGATGATCACCAGCGGCACGATCATCGGCATGGTGAACAGGCCGTAGAGCATTTCGCGCCCTGGGAAGCGGCCGCGCACCAGGGCGAAGGCGGTGGGCAGGCCCAGCAGCACGGCAGCGATGGTGGTCAGCACGGCGACCTTGAGGCTGGCCAGGGCGGCGTCCATCCACTCCGGGTTGGAGAAGAACTGGCCATACCACTTGAAGGTCCAGCCCGGTGGCGGGAACACCAGCCACTGGGACGAGCCGAACGACAGCAGCACGATGAACACCACCGGCAGCAGCAGAAAGGCCGCGATGACCCCGGTGGTCAGGTACAGGCCCGTACGCAGCGGGCGGCCCATGGCATTGGGAGACAGGAGCATGGCGGTTTACCTCGCGTTGCCAACCGGGGATTCCGGCTGCAGCTTCAGGTACAGGTAGAAGAGCACCAGGGTGATGACCACCAGCAGTGCGGCGGCGGCGCTGGCCAGGCCCCAGTTGAGGAACGACTGCACCTGCTGGATGATGAATTCGGGCAGCATCATGTTTTGCGCACCGCCGAGCAGGGCCGGGGTAACGTAGTAACCGAGCGACATCACGAACACCATCAGCGCCCCGGAAAACAGCCCCGAGCGGCACAGTGGCAGGAACACCTTCCAGAAGTTGGTCCACGGGCTTGCGCCGCAGATCGAGCCGGCCTGCAGCACCATCGGGTCGATGGCGTGCATGGTCGCCTGCAGCGGCAGCACGATGAACGGGATCATGATGTAGCTCATGCCGATCACCACGCCGGTGAGGTTGTGCACCATCTCCAGCGGGGTGTCGATGATACCCATAGCCATCAACGCCTTGTTGATCACCCCCGAGCTCTGCAGCAGCACCAGCCACGAGTAGGTGCGCGCCAGCAGGCTGGTCCACATCGACAGCAGCACGATGTTCAGCAGCCAGCGGCCCCAGCCGTTGGGCACCAGCGTGATCGCCCAGGCCAGCGGGAAGCCCAGCAGCACGCTGATCAGGGTGACCACGCCGGCCACCGAGAAGGTGTTGAACAGCACCCGTGCATAGGCCGAGTTGGCGAACAGCTGCTCGTAGTTGCCTAGCCCTGGCGTTGGCTCCAGCACCCCGCGCAGCAACAGGCCGACCAGCGGGGCGAAGAAGAACAGGCCGAGGAACAGCAGGGCCGGCAGCAGGTTACGGCTGCCTTTCCAGCGTTGGCTCAGGCCGACGCGGCGGGGCGCCGTTCCCGGGGCGCCGGTGCCCGTGGGGGCACCTTGCGCGTTATGCAGGGCGTTGATGGCGACTTTCATTTGACCAACCACTCATTCCAGCGGGCTGCGATGGCCTGGCCGTTTTTCGCCCAGTAGGCGAAGTCCAGGGAGACCTGGTCCTGGGCGTAGGCGGTCGGCAGGTTCGGCGCCAGTTTGCTGTCCAGCTTGGCCACGCTGTCGACGTTCACCGGGGCGTAGGCGGTCTTGTTGGCGAACTCGGCCTGGCCTTCGGCGCTGCTGGCATTGGCCAGGAACTTCATGGCCGCGTCCTTGTTCTTCGAGCCTTTCGGGATGACCAGGAAGTCGGCCATGACCAGGTTCTGCTTCCAGCTCACGCCCACCGGTGCACCGTCTTGCTGCAAGGCATACACGCGGCCGTTCCAGAACTGGCCGAGCGAGGCTTCACCGGAGGCCAGCAGCTGCTGCGACTGGGCGCCCCCACCCCACCAGACGATGTCTTTCTTGATGGTGTCGAGCTTCTTGAAGGCGCGGTCCAGGTCCAGCGGGTAGAGGTCTTTGGGGGCTACGCCGTCGGCCAGCAGGGCCAGTTCCAGCACGCCGGGGCTCGGCCATTTGTACAGTGCGCGTTTGCCGGGGTAGGTCTTGGTGTCGAACAGCGCGGTCCAGTCGACCGGCTTGTTGGCACCGAGCTTGCCTTCGTTGTAGCCGAGCACGAAGGAGAAGAAGAACGAGCCGACGCCGTGATCGGAGACGAAACGTGGGTCGATCTTGTCGCGCTTGATCTGGGTGAAATCGAGGGGTTCGAGCAGGCCTTCGCTGGCGGCTCGCAGGGCGAAGTCGGCTTCAACGTCAACCACGTCCCACTGCACGTTACCGCTCTCGACCATGGCTTTGAGCTTGCCGTAGTCGGTCGGGCCGTCCTGGACGACTTTGATGTCGGTGCTTTTGGTGAAGGGTATGGCCCATGCTTCTTTCTGGGCGTCCTGGGTGGTACCACCCCAGCTGACGAAGTTCAGGCTGTCAGCGGCCTGGGCGGCCTGACATGCCAGGGTCAGCAGGCTGGCGGACAGCACTGCGGTTACACGTTTGCTCAACAGCATGGTTACGCCCTCGTTGCTTTTGTTATTCGAGGCGGGGCTTCTGGTGCGCCCGCCAACAGTATTCGGGGAGCAGCTAAAACAAAGTGTCTTGTGGCCGTTTGGAATTGTAGGTGCCGGCCTGCAGATTCAAGGTCTACGGGATATCATATTATGGTATTCCAAAGTTTTGGCAAGAGGTATGCGGCTACCGGCCATCACTCCGTCCTTGTAGGAGCGGCCTTGTGTCGCGAAAGGGCCGCGAAGCGGCCCCACAATTTCAGCGTCGATACATGAATGACTGGGGCCGCTCCGCGGCCCTTTCGCGACACAAGGCCGCTCCTACAGGGCCGTGTCAGCCAACCATTCCAGGCTCGAAGGGAATGCTCTGCACCACTTCCAGCTCATACCCGGCCAGCCCGGCATATTTCAGCGGCGGGCCCAGGTGACGCAGCTTGCCCACGCCCAGATCCTGCAGAATCTGCGCCCCGGTACCGACTTCCGAATACACCTTCGACTGCCCACGCTGATAAGGCCGCACCGGCTGGGTCAGCTGCGGCACGCGTTCGAGCAACGCCTGGGAAGATTCGTGGTTGGCCAGGATCACCACCACCCCGCAACCTTCCTCGGCCACCTTCTGCAGCGCCGCCCACAGCGTCCAGTTGGCGGGGCCGGCGTATTCAGCGCCAACCAGGTCGCGCAGCGGGTCGATCACGTGCACCCGCACCAGGGTCGGCTGCTCGCGACGGATATCGCCCATGACCATGGCCATGTGCACGCCGCCTTCGATGCGGTCCTCGTAGGTCACCAGGCGGAAGGTACCGTGCACGGTCGGCAGTTCACGTTCGCCGATGCGCTTGATGGTCTGCTCGGTGCTCAGGCGGTAGTGGATCAGGTCGGCGATGGTGCCGATCTTGATGCCGTGCTGCGCGGCAAACACTTCCAGGTCGGGGCGGCGGGCCATCGTGCCGTCATCGTTGAGCACCTCGACGATCACCGAGGCCGGGCTGAAACCGGCCAGGCGGGCCAGGTCGCAACCGGCTTCAGTGTGCCCGGCGCGGGTCAGCACGCCGCCTTCGCGGGCGCGCAGGGGGAAAATGTGGCCGGGTTGCACCAGGTCTTCGGGGCGAGCATTGGGCGCCATCGCGGCGGCCACGGTACGTGCCCGGTCGGCGGCGGAGATACCGGTGGTGACGCCGGTGGCGGCTTCGATCGATACGGTGAAGGCGGTGCTGAACACGCTGCCGTTGGCCGGTACCATCTGCTCCAGGCCCAAGCGCTGGCAGTGATCGTCGGTCAAGGTCAGGCAGATCAGGCCGCGCGCTTGGCGGGCCATGAAGTTGATGGCCTGGGCGTCACAACGCTCGGCGGCGATCAGCAGGTCGCCTTCGTTTTCCCGGTCCTCGTCGTCCACCAGCAGGACCATCTTGCCTTGCCGGTAGTCCTCGAGGAGTTCCTCGATGGTGTTGAAAGCCATGTTGCACGCTCACTGTGGTGGGGTGATTTTTATGGTATACCATCATACACAAATATCGTTGTAACAGGAGCGCAGCGGATGAAGGCCTATTGGATCGCCCACGTCGACGTGACCGACCCCGAGCAGTATCAGCAATACACCCAGCGCGCCCCCGCTGCCTTCAAGGCATTCGGCGGCCGCTTCCTCGCCCGTGGCGGGCGCAGCGAGGCGATGGAAGGTCGGCCCACTCCACAGCGTAGCGTGGTGATCGAGTTCGATTCGTATGAGCAGGCGCTGGCGTGCTACCGGTCGGCGCTGTATCAGGAGGCGTGCAGCCACCGCCAGGGCGTGGCGAAGGCTGAGGTGATCATTGTCGAAGGGTTCGAGCCTTGAGCTAAAGGCTGATGGCCCTTTCGCGGGTCAAGCCCGCTCCTACAAGGAAGCGCATACCCTTTGTAGGAGCGGGCTTGCCCCGCGAAAGGGCCGACCCTGCTTACGGCATACCCGGCAACTCATGGGGCCGCAGGTCAAACACCAGCACCTCGGCACCCACCCCGTTACCCAGCTCCAGCACCTGTTCCTGCCGCACCCGCACACCATCCCCCTCATTCAGCACCTGCCCATTGAGCTCGATGCTGCCGCGAGCCACATGCACATAGGCATGGCGATTCTCCGGCAAGGTCAGCGTCGCGCGCTCCGCGCCATCGAACAGCCCGGCATACACCCGCGCATTCTGCCGCACCTGCAATGACCCCTCGGCTCCATCCGGCGAGATGATCAGGCGCAACTTGCCGCGTTTCTCCTCGGCACTGAAGTGCTGTTGCTGATACCGCGGCGTCGCTCCTTTCACATTAGGCACGATCCAGATCTGCAGGAAGTGCACCGGCTGCACCTGGCTGTGGTTGAACTCGCTGTGTGCCACGCCATGGCCGGCGCTCATCAGTTGCACATCACCCGGACGGATCACCGAACCGGTGCCCAGGGTGTCCTTATGCTCCAGCGCGCCTTCGAGCACGTAGGAGAAGATTTCCATATCGCGGTGCGGATGCTCGCCAAAGCCTTTGCCGGGGATGACCCGGTCGTCGTTGATCACCAGCAGGTCAGAAAAACCCTGCTCCTCGGGGTTGCGGTAATGGCCGAAGGAGAAGGTGTGGAAGGATTTTAGCCAGCCATGGAAGGCCAGGCCGCGGTCTTGGGCGTTTCGGACGGTGAGCATGACGAATCTCCAGTAAGGGCAGGGCACCTGGGCCCTGCCACGCGGATGGCTGGTGTTATTGCAAATGCACGTTCAGTTCGTTTGCGGCCTGACGCATCGCTGCTTTCACAGCCGGTACCTGGCTCAGCGGGTTGAGCAGTCCATAGTCATGAATCATCCCGTTGTAGCGCACCGAGGTCACCGTCACACCCGCCGCATTCAGCTTGCGGGCATACGCCTCACCCTCATCGCGCAGCACATCGAACTCTGCCGTTTGCACCAGCGCCGGTGGCAGGCCCTTGAGCTGTTCGCTGCTAGCGCGCAGCGGCGAGGCGTAGATCTCTGCCCGTGCCTTGGCATCGGTGGTGTAGTTGTTCCAGAACCACTTCATCATCCCGGTGGTGAGGAAGTGCCCCTCGGCGAACTGCTTGTACGACGCGGTCTCGAAGCTGGCATCGGTCACCGGCCACATCAGCAGCTGGAAGCGCAGCGCCGGGGTGCCGGCTTCTTTGGCCTTGAGCGCGACCACCGCCGCCATGTTGCCGCCGACGCTGTTGCCGGCCACGGCCAGGCGCTTGCCGTCGACACCGATTTCCTTGCCGTGCTCGGCCACCCATTGGGTCGCGGCGTAGGCCTGGTTGATCGCCGTCGGGTAGTGCGACTCAGGCGACGGGGTGTAGTCCACATAAACCGCCACCGCGCCGGAGCCGACCACCAGGTCGCGGATCAGCCGCTGGTGGGTCGGGAAGTCGCCGAGCACCCAGCCACCGCCGTGGAAGAACATGAACACGGGCAGCTCACCTTTGACATTGGCCGGGCGCACCACTTGCAGCTTGATCGACTGGCCGTTGGCCTGGATGGTGCGTTGCTTGACCTCGATACCGGACAGGTCGACTTTTACCGAAGCCTGAGCACCGGTCAGCACGGCGCGGGCATCTTTCGGGCTGAGCTGTTCGAGTGGCTTGCCACCCCCTTGCTCCAATGCTTCGAGGAAGGCCTGGGTGTGCTGTTCAACGCCTGGGCTACCTGCCGCGAAAGCGCTGGACACGGACAGGGCGAGGAGGGAAGCGGTGAGGGCTTTGTGGACAATGTTCATGAGCGAATCCTTTTCTATGTAAGTGCTGGTAATGGGCGTCTTGCCTGGCCTTCAGGGCCATCGCTGCGACCTGTGTGTAGATTAAGGAGATGCACTTACGGGAAAAAGCCGCTATAAAGCGTTTGACTGTCACCAAGAGCGAGACAATGAACCCCTACGAAGACATGCGCATCTTTGCCCAGGTCATGGAAGCCGGCAGCTTCACTGCCGCCGCCGACCGCCTGGGCATGTCCAAGCAATCGGTCAGCCGCCGCCTGATGCAGCTCGAAGAGCGCCTCGGCGTGCGTCTGCTCAACCGCTCCACCCGCCGCCTGGATGCCACGCCGCTGGGCCAGCACTACTACCAGTCGGCGCTGCGCCTGCTGGGCGAGGTGCAACAGGTGGAACACGACATCAGCGGCCAGACCCAGGCCTTGCGCGGCACCTTGCGCCTGAGTGCGCCGCTGTCGTTCGCCATGGCCCACCTGGGCTGCCTGCTGACCGAGTTTCTGCAGTTGCATCCGCAGGTGGATGTGGAGGTGGACCTCAGCGACCGCCCGGTGGACCTGATCGGTGAAGGCTATGACCTGGCGCTGCGTATTGGCGCGCTGGAGGACTCCAGCCTGATCGCCCGGCGCATCGCCGATGTCGAGCGGGTGTATTGCGCAAGCCCGGCGTACCTCGACGCACGTGGCGTGCCGGCCAAACCGGAGGACCTTGCCGGGCATGACTGCCTGCCCTATGGGCACTCGCGGCAGGTGCAATGGCAGTTCAGGCAGGGCGGCAAGACCCAGGCGATTCAGGTGAGCGGGCGGATGCGGGCGAACAACGGCGAGTTGCTCCGGGATGCGGCGATTGCCGGGATGGGGGTGACCTATCTGCCGACCTTTATCGTCGGGCAGGCGCTGACGGACGCGCGCTTGGTGACGGTGCTGGATGAATGGGTGACGCCAGCGTTGCAATTGTCGGCGGTATACCCGCAGCACCGGCAGGTGGCGCGGCCGGTGCAGGGGTTTGTGAGCTTCCTGCGCGAGCGGTTGACTCAACTCTGAAAGCGCGTTGGCTTCTTCGCGGGTTTACCCGCGAAGAGGCCGGCACAGGTCAACGCATAAGTTGATCCAGCGCGACCCACCCGCCATCGAACTCATCCATGGCATCCAGCACCGCCTCCTGGAAATACGCCAACGACGCCCGGTCGAACAGCAACTGCAGGGCTGGCAGTTCATCGCTCCCGACATTCACCACGATCACGTTGATCCGCGCCGCCGATGTCTGCGCCACGGCACCGACCGCAAATGCCTGCAAGCGCAGATCGACCCCGCACAATTTGGCCATCACCGCACTGCAATGCTCCCCCGACAGTTGCAACCAGGCATGGCTGTCCTGACGCGGCAATAGATAGTTGCGCCGGGCATCCTGCACCCACGCCTGTTCTTCGGCGGCCACCCGCGCGCCTTGGCCGGCAACGCTGCCCAACAACAGATACTCAGTGGCCGACAGTCGCGCGACCCAGCTGCCGTCATCCTGGCGCAAGGCCAGGTTGGGCTGCGAGGGCAGCCGGTAACCGCGTTCCTCCAGGTAGGCCGCACTGTCCCCCCCGCGAAACCCGACCCGCGCCAGTTCGGTCAGGTCGGTCAACGCACAGGTATGCAACAGCTCGGCCCGCGGGCTGCGTGGAATGAAGGCTTCAGCTTTCAGGCTGGTCATGGCTCAGAGCTCCTGGCGCAGGTTGTCGGGATCATGGAAAGGCAGTTGCACCACCTCGGCATTGACCATCACGCCGCCTTCCACGCGAATCGGGATGTGCATGCCAGGCGTCGCCTGATGGGCACCCGCGTAGGCCAGGCCGATGATTTGCCCCAAGGTCTGCGAATACTCGCAGGAGGTGACGTTGCCGCTGATGTCCGGGCCGTCCAGCACCAGGTGGCCTTCCAGCGGCTGCGGGCTGCCCTTGGGCAGGGTGAAGCCGACCAGCTTGCGCTTGAGCGGCTGCGCTTCGAGGATTTCGATCGAGCGCTTGCCGACGAAGAACGGCTTCTTGCGGCCGATCGCCCACTGCATGTCGATCTCCGCCGGGTGGGTCATGCCATCGGTGTCCTGGCTGATGATCACGTGGCCTTTCTCCAGGCGCAGCAGGCGCTGGGTCTCGACGCCGAACGGGCGGATGCCGAGCCCTGCACCGGCTTGCATCAGCGCGTCCCACAGGCGCTCGGCGTGGCGCGCCGGTACGTGCACTTCATAACCCAGTTCGCCGACGAAGCCGACCCGCAGGATGCGCGCCGGGATGCCGGCCACCGTGCCCAAGCGCACCCCCAGGTAAGGGAAGGCTTCGGCCGACAGCTCGACATCGTCACAGACCTTGGCCAGCACCTGGCGGGACAGTGGCCCGGCCAGGTTGACGGCGGCCAGGACGGCAGTGACGTTGGTGATGTCCACGTCCAGCCGCCACTGCGCGTTCCACTTGAGCATCTGCTGGTAGATACGGTCGACGCCGCTGGTGGTGGCGGTGACATAGAAGTGCTGTTCGGCCAGGCGTGCACAAACGCCGTCGTCGATCACCACGCCGTGCTCATTGGTCATCAGCGCATAGCGGGTGCGGCCGATGGCCAGCTTGGCGAAGCCGAAGGTGTAAAGGCACTCCAGCAGTTCGGCGGCGTCCGGGCCGCGCACGTCCAGGCCGCCGAGGGTGGAGACGTCGATCAGCCCGACTTTTTCGCGCACATGGCGGGCTTCCGCCTGCATGCAGCGCTCGCGTTCTTGCGGCTTGCCGTAAAAGGCCGGGCGCTGCCAGATGCCGGCGGGCATCATCTTCGCACCCGCCTGCAGGTGGCGGCGGTGCATTGGCGTCTGCCGGTACGGGTCGAACGCCCGGCCGGCGACGTGCGCCAGCTTCTCTGCCTGGAACGGCGGACGGGCGGTAGTCACACCGGTTTCGCTGATGCTGCGGCCGGTGGCCTGAGCCACCAGGCGCGCGGTGGGCAGCGCCGAGTGGCGGCCCTGGGACGGGCCCATGCCGACCGTGGAGAAGCGCTTGACCAGTTGCACGTCGCGGTAGCCGCTGCGGGTGGCATTGACGATATCGCGCACTTGCAGGTCTTCATCGAAGTCGACGAAGTCCTTGCCCTTGGGGTGCGGGAAGATCGGCCAGGGGAAGTTGACATTGGCCTCGGCAATGTAAGGCGACGGCGTTGCGGCTTGCAGGCCCAGTGCCGCGAGGGCTTCGGCGGCGCCGCGGCTGGCGTCGGTGAGCACGTTGTCCAGGCGGTGGCGGCCGTTCACGGAACCTGCGATATCCAGCCCGGCGGGCAGGTTGCTGATGGCGAACTCGTCGCGGTTGACGTCATAGGCCAGCTTGCCGCCAGCCTGGCACAGCAACTGATACACCGGCATGTAGCCGGCGGACATGCACAGCAGGTCGCAGGCCACGCGCAGGCCGTGGTCGCCCACCTTGCCCTGGCCCGTGATCGGGCGAATGTCAGCGCCCGTGACATGGCGCATGCCCGTCTCGTGCAGGGCTTCATAGACGGTGCTGCCCAGGTGCAGGGGAATGTCGCGACGCTTCAGTTCGCTGGCCAGCGCGGCAGCGGCAGGTGCGGCGCGCATGTCGACCAGGGCGGCGACGGCCACGCCTTGCTCCTGCAGGTCGAGCGCGGCCAGGTAGCCGTCATCGTGGCCGGTAAGGATCACCGCACGTTGCCCCGGCTTGACGGCGTACAGCTTCATCAGCCGTTGCGCGGCACTGGTCAGCATGACCCCAGGCAGGTCGTTGTTGCGGAACACCACCGGCTGGTCGAACGATCCCGCCGCTACCAGGCAGCGGGCGGCGCGCACCTTGTACAGGCGCTTGTGCTGGATCACTGGCAGGTAGTTGTCGGTGAACCAGCCGTTGCAGGTGGCTTCGCACAGTACCTGGATGTTCGGGTGGCCTTCGACGGCGGCCAGCAGTTCCTGGCGCAGGCTGGCGGCGCGGGTGCCGGCGATGTCGAAGCGGGCGTAGGTCAACGAACCGCCGAGCACCGGCTGTTGCTCGACCAGCAGCACCTTGGCCCCGGCATTGGCCGTGTCCAGCGCGGCGCGCAGACCGGCCGGGCCGGCACCGATCACGGCCACATCGACAAACAGATAGGCCTTGTCGTAGTACTGCGGCTTGAAGCCAAGGTCGAGCACGCCGAGGCCGGCCTTCTTGCGGATCAGCGGTTCCCAGACCTTCCACATGCCCTTGGGCTTGTAGAACGAGCGGTAGTAGAAACCCACCGGCATGAAGCGCGAGAACTTGCCCAGGTAGGCGTCGCGGTCGTGCTCCAGGCTGCCGTTGAAGTTCTGCCCGGCGACCACCTGGCCGTCGCGGGCGGCCTCCAGGTCGGCCAGCACGTTGGGCTCTTCGGGCAATTGCACCAGGGTGTTGGCGTCTTGCCCGGCCATGCTCAGCGGGCCGCGCGGGCGGTGGTACTTGAACGAGCGTGACAGCAGCCAGCGGCCGCTGCCGAGCAGGGCGCTGGCAATGGTGTCACCGGCAAAGCCTGGGCAGGCCTGGCCATCGAATTCAAAGCTCAGGGGCCGCTCGCGGTCGATCAGCAGGCCCATGGGCGCGGGGAGGCGAGTGAGGCTGTTCATCCGGCGATCTCCGGGGTGGCGGCAGGGGTGAAGTCGACGCGCCGGTCGAATAGCGCTTTCGGGTCGAAGGTGCGCAGCACCTGGTCGCTGACGGTGTGGCGCTCGGCCAGGAACCAGTAGCTCGAGGCGTTGTGCAGCCACCATTCGATGACCACGCCAGCCTGGTTGTCGCTGTTGAACACGTGGTCAGCCCATTCGGCGTCACTGCAGCTGGCCGGGTCGGGCATGTGCTTGAACTCGCCGCCGTAGGTGAACTCGCTGATGTTGCGCGGCCCGTTCAAGGGGCAGGTCAGGATCTTCATCAAGGTGCTCCTTAGTGGCTGGCCGCGGTGGCGCCCATTTCGTTGACTTGCTGGAAGCGGCTGAAGCGTTCCAGGGCGAAGGGCGCGATCATCTCCGGTACCTTGCCGCCACTGGCGACCAGCTCGGCCATGGTCTTGCCGCAGATCGGCGTGGCCTTGAAACCCCAGGTGCCCCAGCCGGCGTCGAGGTAGTAGTTGTCGACCGGCGACAGGCCCATGATCGGGCTGTAGTCCGGAGTCATGTCGGTCATCCCGGCCCACTGGCGCATCAACTTGGCGTTGGCCATGAACGGGAACATCTCGATGGCGTGGGCCAGCAGGCTTTCCTTGAGGTCAAGGGTGGAACGGGTGTTGTACAGCGGGTAGGGGTCGGAGCCGCCGCCGAAGACGATCTCGCCACGGCTGGTCTGCTGCACGTAGCAGTGCAGCGCCGAAGAGCTCACCAGCGGGTCGAGGAACGGCTTGAACGGCTGGGTGACCATGGCCTGCAGCGGGTAGGTGTGGATCGGTGCGCGGATGCCGGCCTTGGCCATCAGCAGCGAGCTGGCCCCGGCCACTGCCTGTACCACACACCCGCACTGCACGGTGCCGCGGTTGGTCTTGACCGCCTCGATGCGACCGTTGCGGATCAGCAGGTCCTGCACTTCGGTCAGCTGATGGATTTCCACGCCGCGCTTGGCGGCCTGCTTGGCGTAGCCCCAGGCCACTGCGTCGTGGCGCGCGGTGGCGCCGTCGATGTGCCACAGGCCGGCGAGCACCGGCAAGTGGCCGGGGTCGAGGTTCAGGCTCGGCACCAGTTCGCGGATCTGCTGGCGGTCGATCATTTCGGTGCGCCCGCCGAAGTGCTTGTTGACCTCGGCGCGCTGGCGGAAAGCGCGCACGGTGGCGTCGGTGTGCGCCAGGGTCAGCTGGCCACGCTCGGAATACATGATGTTGAAGTCGAATTCGTTGGACAGGTTCTGGAACATCCGCACGGATTCGGCATAGAAGCGTACGCCCTCGGAGGTCAGGTAGTTAGAGCGGATCACCGCCGTGTTGCGCGCGGTATTGCCGCCGCCCAAGTAGGCCTTTTCCAGCACCGCGACGTTGGTCACGCCGTGGTATTTGGCCAGGTAGTAGGCGATGGCCAGGCCGTGGCCGCCGCCGCCAATGATCACCACGTCGTAGCGCGGCTTGAGTTCGCACGGTGGTGGCAGGTCGACCTCCACCGGGTAGTCGGCGCTCAGGCCGTATTTCAGCAGGGCGAAAGGCATGGGGTGCGCTCCTGGTGGGCGGCCTGTTGCTGCAGGTCGAGGGCGAGCAGGGTGTTTTTCATCAGGTAGGCGATGGTCATCGGGCCGACGCCGCCGGGCACCGGGGTAATGGCGGCAACCTGAGGCAGCGCGGCGTCAAAGTCGACGTCGCCGACCAGGCGGCTGTGGCCGCCTTCCTCGATGCGGTTGATGCCGACGTCGATCACTACCGCCCCGGGCTTGAGCCAGTCGGCGCCAATCAAGCGCGGCTTGCCGACCGCCGCGATGACGATGTCGGCCTGGCGGCACAGCGCCGGCAGGTCGCGACTGCGCGAATGCACCACGGTCACCGTGCAGTCGGCTTGCAGCAACAGCGCGGCCATGGGCTTGCCGACGATGTTCGAGCGGCCGACCACCACCGCATGCTTGCCGCGCAACTCGCCGCAGGCATCACGCAGCAGGCGCATGCAGCCGCCAGGGGTGCACGGGGTGAGCACGTCCCGCCCCTGGGCCAGGCCGCCGACGTTGGCACTGTGGAAACCGTCCACGTCCTTCAGCGGGTCGATGGCCTGGAGGATGCGGTGCTCGTCGATACGCTTGGGCAGCGGCAGCTGCACGAGAATGCCGTTGACCTCGGGGTCACGGTTGAGCCGGTCGATCAAGGTCAGCAGTTGTGCCTGGGTGGTATCGGCGGGCAGGCGATGTTCCAGCGAGCGGATGCCCACTTCATCGGCGCGCAGCACCTTGTTGCGCACATACACCTGGCTGGCCGCATCGGCCCCGACCAACACCACCGCCAGGCCCGGCTGCACGCCAGCCTGGCGCAAGGCCTGCACCTGCTCGCGAACCTCGGTCAGCACCCGCGCCGCAGTGGCCTTGCCGTCTATCAGCTTGATGCTGGGGGTGGCGTTCATTTGAAGATCACCGTGCGGTCGTGGTTGAGGAACACCCGGTGCTCAAGGTGGTACTTCACCGCACGGGACAGGGCAATGGTCTCGGTGTCACGGCCGATCGCCACCAGGTCGTCGGGGGCATAGGCGTGGTCCACCCGCTGCACTTCCTGCTCGATGATCGGCCCCTCGTCGAGGTCGCTGGTGACATAGTGGGCGGTGGCGCCGATCAGCTTTACCCCGCGCTGGTAGGCCTGGTGATAAGGCTTGGCGCCCTTGAAGCCGGGCAGGAACGAGTGGTGGATGTTGATCGCCCGCCCCGCCAGCTGGCGGCACAAGTCGTCGGAGAGGATCTGCATGTAGCGCGCCAGCACCACCAGTTCGGTGCCGGTGTCCTCGACGATGCGCATCAGCGCGGCCTCCTGCTCGGCCTTGGTCTCCTTGGTCACTGGCAGGTAGATGAAGCGGATGCCTTGGCGCTCGGCCATCGGCCGCAGGTCGAGGTGGTTGGAGACCACCGCTGTGATCTGCATGTCCAGCTCGCCCTTGGCGTGACGGTAGAGCAGGTCGGCCAGGCAGTGGTCGAACTTGCTCACCATCAACAGCACGCGCAGCGGCCGGGCGCTGCTGTGCAGGCTCCAGTCCATGTCGAAACGCTGGGCCACATCGGCGAAGCCCGCTTCCAGTTGCGGCGTGTCACCGCTGACACCGGTGTTGTAGCGGAACACCGCGCGCATGAAGAAGCGGCCATTGTCCTCGTCGTCGAACTGCGCCATCTCGCTGATGTAGCAACCGTGCTCGGCCAGGTAAGTGGTCACCGCAGCGACGATGCCGGACACGGCCGGGCAACTGACGCGCAGGATGAAGTGATCGGGAGCGGGGTGCATGTCGGATAGGCCTCGTGATGGAGTGGGGCAGGTCGGGCACAAGGGCAAAAGAGGCTTCGCGGCAAACGAAGTGATGTTTCTTTCTGGGAATATAAATTTCCCTTGGGCGATTTATAGGCGAAGCGTGGGGTCGGGGTCTAGCAGTTTGTGAAATTTTTTATCCTGTCAGGAAAGTTTTTGAGCTGTTTACAGTGAGCGGGTCGGTAAGGCTATGCTTGCTCCATGAGCACTCCACCCCCTCTGCGCCAACCGTGCCCCCCTGGCGCCTGTGACTGCGGCCGCGAACACCTGGCCGAGCAACCGCCGGCGGCCCAGCGCATCCTCCTGCTCACCCGCCAGGAAGAAAAACGCCTGCTCGAACGCCTGGAACAGCTCAAAGACCTCGAAGACCTGCAGCGCCTGCAATTGCGGCTGTACGAAAACCTCGGCATCCGTGTGCACATCAGCCCCGGCTTCAACGAGGTACGCACCATGCGCGGCATCGTCATCGAGCTTGAAGACCAGCCCGGTCTGTGCCGCAAGACCCGCCAGTCGATCCCGGCCGCGATCCGCCGTGGCCTGGAGCGCAATCCACAGGTGGCGTTCCGCCTGCTCGACGCGCATGACTTGCTGAGGGATGCGTGAGTCTAATTTTTCCGAAGTTTCCTACGTCTACCTGAGAGCTTCCATGCGCCAAGTGCGCACTGGCATCTATCACTCAAGGAGACAGGCAATGACTTCCGTATTCGACCGCGACGATATCCAGTTCCAGGTAGTGGTCAACCATGAAGAGCAATACTCCATCTGGCCAGACTACAAGGCCATCCCCGAAGGCTGGCGTGCGGTGGGCAAGCGCGGGCTGAAGAAGGACTGCCTGGCCTACATCGATGAAGCCTGGACCGACATGCGCCCCTTGAGCCTGCGCCAGCAGATGGCGGAAGCTGCCGCCCAGTGACCACGCTCAACCTGCTGTGCCTGCCGTACTCTGGGGCCAGTGCCATGGTCTACAGCCGCTGGCGGCGTAAGTTGCCGGCCTGGCTGCAGGTGCGCCCGGTCGAGTTGCCCGGGCGTGGTGCGCGCATGGGTGAGCCGCTGCAGACCGACATGCAGGCGCTGGCCCGGCAGTTGGCCAGCGAGCAACGCCTGGCCGCCAGCGCACCTTATGCGCTGCTCGGCCACAGCCTGGGGGCACTGCTGGCCTTTGAACTGGCCCACGAACTGCACGCGCTGGGTTGTCCGCCACCGTTGGCGCTGTTCGCCTGCGGCACGGCGGCGCCCACCCGGCGCGAAGATTACGACGGCAACAACTGGCGCGATCCCAAGACCGATGAACAGCTCAAGTCCGAACTGCGCGAGCTCAATGGCACGCCGGAGGAGGTGCTGGCCAATGCCGAGTTGATGAACCTGACCTTGCCGACCTTGCGCGCCGACTTTCTGCTCTGCGGCCGTTACCTCTACCGTCAACGGCCGCCCTTGCAATGCCCGCTGCACGTGTTCGGTGGCGAAGCGGACCGGGCCAGCGCGGAGCAGTTGCAGGCCTGGCGGCAGGAAACACACGGCACGTTTTCGCTGCAGATGTTCCCCGGCGGCCACTTCTTCATCCACGAACACGAGGACCGCGTGCTCGGTGCGCTGACGCAGGTCCTTGAGGCGCATAGGCTTTCTGCCTGATTGACGTCGCCGCCTGCGTGGGAGAGGCTAGGCCTTTTCCCAGGCAAGGGGCAGACCATGCTGATCGAACATCACAAGGCCACGTTGCTGGCCGTCGACATCCAGGAAAAGCTCATCGGCGCCATGAGCGACCCGCAGGGTACGCGTGCCCGGGCGCACTGGTTACTCTCGGCGTGCAATGACCTGGAGCTGCCGATCGTGATCTCCGAGCAGTACCCCAAGGGCCTGGGCCACACCCTGGCGGAACTGCTCGCGGTGGCGCCTGCGGCCGAGGTGGTGGAGAAGACCCATTTCTCCTGCGTGGCCGCCAAGTGCCTGCCGGCCAGCTTGATGGCCCGTGAGCAGGTGATCGTCTGCGGCATGGAAACCCACGTCTGTGTGCTGCAGACCGTGCTCGGCCTGCTGGCCTTGGGCAAGCAGGTGTTCGTGGTCGAAGACGCTTGTGACAGCCGCACCCCGGCCAACAAGGCCGCGGGCCTAGCGCGTATGCGCCAGGCCGGGGCGCAGGTGGTGAGCCGGGAGATGGTGCTGTTCGAGCTCATGGGCAGCGCCAGCCACCCGCAGTTCCGCCACATCAGCAAGACCTACATGGTCGGTGAACAGCCCTGAACGGGCGGCTGTTGGCGGCAGGGTTGATGGCCCTGGCGCTGCTGCAGGGCTGCGCCGGGCGCCGCGAGGAAGAGCCCGAGGCCGACCCTGCCAAGGTGCTTGCCCAGCTGATGCGCCTGTTGCCGGCACAGGCCAAGGACCGCGAAGGCTGGGCGAAGGATATCCAGGTGGCGTTCGAGGCCCAGCGCATCACGCCGAGCAAGCGCAATCTGTGCGCAGTGCTGGCGGTGACCGAACAGGAGTCGACGTTCAACGCCGACCCGCAGGTGCCCAACCTCGGGCGCATCGCCCGCGAGGAAATCGACCGTCGTGCGGCGCGCCTGCACATCCCCCGGTTGCTGGTCGACGGCGCCCTGAAGACCCCGTCGGGCAATGGCCAGAGCTATCAGCAGCGCCTGCTGGCGGTGCGTAGCGAGAAGCAGCTGAGTGCGCTGTACGACGAATTCATCGCCCGCCTGCCGTTGGGCAAGACCTTGCTCGGTGGCTTGAACCCGGTGCACACCGGTGGGCCGATGCAGGTCAGTATCGAATTCGCGGAAAAGCACGCCAAGGATTACCCCTACACTTACGACGGCACGATTCGCCAGGAAGTCTTCAGCCGCCGTGGGGGCATGTACTTCGGTATCGCCCACCTGCTCGGCTACCCGGTGCATTACGAGCGGCAGCTGTACCGCTTCGCCGATTTCAATGCGGGCTGGTACGCCAGCCGCAATGCCGCGTTCCAGGCTGCCTTGAGCAAGGTCACGGGAGCGAGCCTGGCGCTGGATGGCGACTTGATCGCCCCTGGCTCGATCATGCCCGGCAGCACTGAACAAGCGGCGCGCAAGCTGGGGGTGAAGCTGGGGCTGCGCAACCCGCAGATTCGCAGCCAGCTGGAATTGGGGGACAGCCTGGCGTTCGAGGACAGCAAGCTGTACAGCGGGGTATTTGCCCTGGCCGATGCGGCGGCGGGCAAGCCTTTAGCGCGGGCAGTGCTGCCGGGGATCGAGCTGAAGAGCCCGAAGATCACCCGCAAGCTGACCACCGCCTGGTTTGCCGGGCGGGTGGATGAGCGCTATGAGCGGTGCATGAACCGATAGCTTTCTGACCCTGTCGTCGGTACTTCGAGACGCGAAAGGGCCGCAACGCGGCCCCGGTTGCTGCCGATCAGACCTTGAACTGCGCGACCATGCCGTTCAAGTCCACCGCCAGGCGCGACAGGTCCTGCGCCGCCGCGCTGGTCTGATTCGCCCCGGCCGATGTCTGCATCGCCAGATCGCGAATGTTCACCAGGTTACGATCCACCTCCCGCGCCACCTGCGCCTGCTCCTCGGAGGCGCTGGCGATCACCAGGTTGCGCTGGTTGATCGACGCGATCGCCTCGGCAATCACCTCCAGCGCCTCCCCGGCACCTTGCGCCACTTCCAGGGTGCCGTTGGCCCGGCCGCGGCTGCTGTGCATCGCGGTCACCGCGCGTTCAGTACCGTTCTGGATGCCGGCAATCATCTGCTCGATCTCTGCCGTCGACTGCTGGGTGCGGTGGGCGAGGGCGCGTACCTCATCGGCCACCACGGCAAAGCCACGGCCTGCCTCACCGGCGCGGGCGGCCTCGATTGCCGCGTTGAGCGCCAGCAGGTTGGTCTGCCCGGCAATCGCGCCGATCACATCCAGTACCCGGCTGATCTCGTTGGCGTTATTGGCCAGCTGTTCGATCTCGGTGGAGGTGCCGGTCACGTCATCGACCAGATGCTGGATGGAAGCCAACGCCTGGTTGACCTGGTCACGGCCATCGCGGGTGCTCTGATCGGCACCTTTCGACGCGTCGGCCGTGGTCACGGCGTTGTTCGCCACTTCTTCCACGGCGGCAGTCATCTGGTTGACGGCAGTGGCGGCCTGGTCGATTTCCGCGCTCTGCTGGTGCAGGCCGCGGCTGGTGTCTTCGGTAACGGTGTGCAGTTCTTCCGAGGCCGAGGCCAGCTGGTCGGAGGAGGCGGCAATCTTGCGCAGGGTCTCGCGCAGGCTGTGCTGCATGCGGCTCAGGGCGCGCAGCAGCAGGGCCGGTTCGTCGTGGCCGACGACACGGATGTCCTGGGTCAGGTCGCCGGTGGCCACACGCTCGGCCACAGCGACCGCATCGGCCAGTGGCACCACGATGCTGCGGGTGAGCAGGGTGGCAATCGCCGCCAGGGCGAGCATGATGATCGCCAACGACGCGATGACGGCGGTGAACGCCTCGTCTGCAACGTCGCTGCTGCGCTGCGAGGCATCCTCGGCGCCTTTGCCGTTGTAGGCAATGAGCGCGGCCATGGCCTTCATCATGGTGTCGGCATATTGGGTGAGCGGGCCGCTGATCTGCTGTTTGGCCTCGTCCATGTTGCCGGCTGCGATGTCCTTCAGCACGCTGTTCTGCAGGGTGAGGTATTGCTGGTGGGCAGCACTGAAGGCGTTGAACAGGGCGCGATCATCGGCGGCGATGATGGTGTCCTCGTAATCCTTGAGGCCACCGCTGAGCTGCTCGTTGATGCCTTTGAGCATATCGATGTTGCGCCCGCGCTCGACGCTGTTGTCATCCAGCGCGGCGCGCAGGGTGACGGCGCGGGCGCGGCCGAGGTTGGTGCTGATTTCACTGAGGGCGACCACGGCGGGCATCCAGGTGACACGGATTTCGTCCGTGGCCTGGTCCATCTGCCGGGTTTCATGGAGTGCGATAAGGCCCATGGCCAGGACCAGTGCGCCCAACAGGGCGAATACGCTGATTGCGCGGGTGCCGATCTTCATATTCCGTAACTGCATGGAATGCTCCTTGACGTTGGCGTGCAGGCGTCAAGAGCATGGACGGAAGGCCGGGTCACCGGGGTGGTGCCAGGCTCTCGATGCGCTGCGGATTTAAGTGTGTGCCTCACCCTATTTAGCTGTTTTTTTGTCGAATGATGCCATATGGCCACTAATATTGACCAGTCATTCAATGTAAGCGTATTTTTCGACAAATCCGTCATTTTTTGACGGATCTGTCAGCAATTTGCGCTTAAACGATGGCGATCAGCGGGTCGGCAGCGGCCAGCGCCAGGGCGCGGTCGGCGGCTGGTGGGTAAATCCACACGCCGTTGATCTGGCGCTTCAGGTCCTTGCCTTCCTGGCCCTGCAGTTTCAGTTCGCGCTCCCAGCCTTCGCTGAACGCCGCGCCCCATTCACCGAGGTCCAGGCAGGTGACGTACTTGGGCTGGCGGTAGACCACTGGTGCTACACCGAGCAGGTCGGCCATGGCGTTGTTGCCGCAGTGGCGGCCCATGGGGATCGCGTGCTGGCATGTCATCAGGGCGTGGTTGCCTTGGTCGTCGACGGCGGCCCAGGCGGTGTCACCGGTGGCATAGATGTGCGCCTGGCCGATGACCTTCAGATGGTCGTCGACCTTGAGGCGGCCGAAGGTGTCGCGTTCGCCGGCGACCTGGGCGGTCAGCGGGCTGGCCTTGACGCCGACGGTCCAGATCACGGTCTTGCTGGCAATGTATTCGCCGTTGTCCAGGGTCACGCCTCCGGCATCGACGGCCACCACCGAGGTACCGGTCAGCCATTGCACGCCCGCCTGATCCGAGGCGGCGACGATCGACGGGGTGATACCCGCGCCCAGTGCCGCGCCGACAGTGGCACCACGGTCGACCACCAACACCCTCAGCGCAGTATCGTCGCCAAGGATGGCACGCAGGCGGGCCGGCATTTCAGTGGCGGTTTCGATGCCGGTGAAGCCACCACCGCAAACCACCACAGTGTTGCGCGCCGGCGAAGCGGGCAGGGCGGCCAAGCCCCGTAGATGCTGCTCAAGGTGCATGGCCGACGCCATCTGGTCGACATCGAAGGCATGTTCGGCCAGGCCCGGGACCGCAGGGCGCGCCACCTGGCTGCCAGCGGCGAGGATCAGGCGGTCGTAGCCGATCTGCCGGGGCTCACCGTTGGCATCGGTGTAGCTGACGCTGCGGCTGTCGGCATCGATGGCTTCGGCATTGCCGGCGATGAAGCGCACCCCGACCGCATCGAACAGTTCACCAACCGGAGCCTTCAGGCTGTGCACGTCGGCTTCGTAGAAACGCGGGCGGATGCGCAGTTCCGGTTGCGGGGCCAGCACGCTGATGCTCAGGTCATCGCGTTGGGCCTGGTCGAGCAGGCGGGCGGCGCTCAGGGCGCTCCAGACACCGGCAAAGCCGGCACCGATGATCAGGATGTTCGATTTCATGGAAGTGCTCCGCAAGGTTGAAGAAGGCTTCGAGGGCGCTCGTTGCGCTGCCTGAGCAACTACGACTGTATTGATCGCAGTTTAAAACGGCAAGCTTTTTTTGTGACAGGGCGCCGCGCGACCTGCGGTCGAAACCGGTCCAGTGCATGTGTTTAAAGGCTTTCGCGGTTGAAATCTGTTTGATAAATGTCGACGTGTGACTTCAGGCGGCTTTGCGTAGGCTCTTCGATAGGCGTACTATTTGCGACAATTTTGGTCGGAGATATCTGTATGTCGCTCTACAGCGCCGGTGTCGAATACGGCATCCATTGCCTGCTGTACCTCGTGGATGAACGAGGTGATACCCGTGAGTCCAGCGTGCGCGACCTGGCAGAGCTGCAAGGCGTGCCGCAGGAGTACCTGGCCAAGGTCTTCACCAAACTCGCCCGGGCCAGGCTGGTAGTGGCCACAGAAGGCGTGCGCGGCGGTTTTCGCCTGGCGCGGCCGTCGGATGAAATCACCGTGCTGGATATCGTCAACGCCATCGACGGGCCGAAGAAAATTTTCGATTGCCGCGAGATTCGCGAGCGCTGCACGTTGTTCGAAGGCGCGGCACCGGGCTGGGCGACCGAAGGCACGTGTGCCATTCACGCGGTGATGCTGGGGGCGCAAAAGCGCATGGAAGAGGCGTTGGCGCAGCAGACCATCCTCGACCTGGCGCGGCGCTTTGGGCGTAAGGCGCCGGCCGAGTTCGGGCAGCAGGTCAATGACTGGATGGGCGAACGGCGCGAGGGCAAAGGCGGGGGCGATATCCCCGTCAATCAGGTTTGAATCTATCGCCTGTGCCGGCCTCTTCGCGGGCTTGCCCGCTCCCACAGGTACTGCACAAATGTTCAGAACTGTGCGGTCCCTGTGGGAGCGGGCGAGCCCGCGAAGAGGCCGGCACAGATCAGCGCTGTTCGTGCTGGCGACGATAGGCCCCCGGCTGCACCCCCATGGCCTTGGCAAACGCCCGCGTGAACGCCGCCACCGACTGGTAGCCGGCCTGTGCCCCCACCTGCTCCACGGTATTGCCCGCCTGCAACAACCGGCAGGCATGGCGCATGCGCAGCGCCAGCAGCACCTGCCCCGGCGACTGCCCAGCCAGTTCATTGAAGCGCTTGAAGAACGCCGAGCGCGATAGCCCGGTACAGGCCGCCATGCTTTCCAGCGTCCAGGCCTGCCCAGGCTGTTCGATCAACTGCTCCAGCAACCCGGCAAACGCTGGCTGGCGGGCAAGCGCGACCAGGCCACCCAGCGATTGCCCAGCGTGCACCTGCTGGCGCAGCACATAAAGGAACAGCAAGTGCGTCAGGCGCTCCAGCAGCGTTTGCGACGGCGAGCCCTGGCACTCCTCCAGAATCAGCCCGAACAACGCCCGCGCCGCATGCCCGGCCGGCTCGTCGGCGCGTAGCACGATCCAGTCGGCCAGCCCCTCGACGATCAGTGCCGACAACCCCGCACGGAAGTCGAAGAACCCGCAGACCAGGCCCACGCCATCGCTCGCCGTCGCATCCAGCGCCTGCATCTGCCGGCGTGGCTGGGCGCAGGCGGCAATCGGGTCCTGGTCGCTGGACAGCCGATAGGCAAGGTCACGCAGCAGGAACACGGCATCGCCGGCCGCCAGCCGCACGGCCTCGGCCTGGCCATCGATGTGCAGCCAGCAATGCCCCTGCACCACCAGGTGAAAACTGGCGCGGCCCATGCCCTGGGTGCTGGCATGCCAGCCGCCGCAGTAGCGGCCGACATGGAACAGGCTGGCGTCAAGTTCGAGGCTCTCTAATAACCAATCGACAAGATGGCTGGATGAAATCATCTAATGCAAAGACTCAGGAGCAAGGAAAGGCGACTGATGAATATGGAGGGTAATTCTTATAACCAACAGACTGTAGCGACACACAGCAAAAGGAGACCACTCCATGACCTCGCGCATTACTCTACACACTCTGCAGAGCGCCCCGGAAGCGGCCCGTCCATTCCTCGAAAACGCCCAGAAGAATTCCGGTTTCATTCCCAACCTGCTCGGCGTGCTGGCCAATGCCCCGGCGGCGCTGGAAACCTACGTTACCGTCTCGGCCCTGAACGGCAAGGCCGAGCTGACCCTGGCCGAGCGTGAGGTGGTGCAATTGATCGCTGCCACCCAACACGGTTGCGACTTCTGCGTCGCCGGCCACACCGCCGTGGCCCTGAACAAGGCCAAGCTGCCCGCCGAGGTGGTCGAAGCCCTGCGTGCCCGTGGTGAACTGCCCGATGCCCGCTTTGAGACCCTGGCCGAATTCGCCCGTGAAGTCATTGCTACCCGCGGTAATGTCAGTGACGCCACTTACCAGGCCTTCCGCGCAGCCGGTTTCACCGAGGGCAACGCCCTTGAAGTGATTCTCGGTGTGAGCCTCGCAACCCTGTGCAACTTTGCTAATGTGTTCGCCCAGACGCCGCTCAACGACGAGCTGAGCAAGTACCGCTGGCAGCCAACCGCGTAATCTCTTGCGCCTGGCGCTGGTGGCGCCTGCGATTTCAAAAGGAGTAGGGACATGCTTGATTCTGCATTTCGTCAATGGCTGGATGCCAATGCCGAGGCAATCGACCAGGGCCAGTGCGACCCGCAACAGGTGCTGGCGCACATCGCCGAATCGCAACTGCTGCGCGTCGGCGTCGACCCGGCACTGGGCGGCAGCGGTGGCGCGGTCACCCATGCGGTCGAAGCCATCGCCGCCATCGCCAGCCGCTCACTGGCCGCAGCGTTTGTCTGCTGGGGCCAGCGCGCGTTCATCGAATACCTGCTGCAAAGCCCCAACCAGGCCCTGCGCGAGCGCCTGCTGCCGGGCTTGCTGACCGGGGAGCTGGCCGGTGCTACCGGTTTGTCCAATGCCATGAAGTTCCTCTCCGGGATCGAGGCGCTGCAGGTGCGTGGCCGCCCCGAGGCGGCGGGCTGGACCCTGGAAGGCCGCCTGCATTGGGTGACCAACCTGCGCAAGAGCGGCTTCGTCGTGGCAGCGGCCATCGAGGATGACGCCGGCGGCTCGCCTTTCGTGATGGCCATCCCTTCCGGCAGCCAAGGCCTGGAGCGCTCTGACGACCTGGAGCTGATGGGCCTGCAATCAAGCAATACCGCGGCGCTGGCATTCCACCAGGTCGAGTTGAGCCGCGACTGGCTGCTGCACGAAAACGCCCGCGAATTCCTGCCCAAGGTGCGCCCGGCGTTTCTCGCCCTGCAGTGCGGCATGGCCATCGGCCTGGCTCGGCGGTCGCTGGACGAAGTACACGATCACCTGCACGGGCGCCTGTCGTTCCTCGAAGAACACCGCCAGGTGCTCAAGGAACGCCTGGAAAACACCGTGGCCGAGCTCAAGCAAGGCCTGCTCGAGGGGCGCTTCCAGGGCCAGCCAGCGGCGCTGTTCAAGCTGCGCATCACCCTTGCCGAAAGTGCGGCCGACGCGGTGCAGCTGGAGCTACAGGCCAGCGGTGGCAAGGCGTACCTGGATGAGTTCGGCGCCGGTTTCGCCCGCCGCTGGCGCGAGTCGGCGTTTGTGCCGATTGTCACCCCAAGCCTGGTGCAACTGCGCGCAGAGCTGCATCGCCAGGCCGCCAACGCATGAGCCAAGCGTTGCTCGAAGCCCGCGAGATCAGCCTGGGCTACCCGCGCGAGGGCGGCTGGCAGGAAGTGCTGGCGCGCTTCGACTTGCAACTGGCGCCAGGGGAGGTGGTGACCATCCTCGGCCCCAGTGGCGTCGGCAAGTCCAGCCTGCTGCGGGTGCTGGCCGGCCTGCAGCCGCCGCGCGGTGGCAGCGTGACCCTGCACGGCGAGCCGCTGCAAGGCCCGCATCCACGTCTGGCGGTGGCGTTTCAGGACCCAAGCCTGCTGCCTTGGCTGAACCTGGAAAAGAACGTCGCCTTCGGCCTGGATTTCGCCCGCCAGCCCACGCTGGCCACGGCCGAACGCCGAGCGCGCATTGACCATGCCATCAGCGCGGTGGGCCTGGCCCATGCGCGCAACCAGTATCCGGCGCAGTTGTCCGGCGGCATGGCCCAGCGCACCGCGCTGGCCCGCTGCCTGGCGCGCCAGCCAGAGGTACTGCTGCTCGACGAGCCGTTCGGCGCGCTCGACGAAGTGACCCGTGCCGACATGCAGCAACTGCTGCTGCAACTGATTGCCACCCATAACACGGCGGCCGTACTGATTACCCACGATATCGACGAAGCCCTGTTGTTGTCCGACCGGGTGCTGCTACTGGGCAACCACCCGGCGCACATCCTTGGCCAATGGCACATCGACCTGCCGCAACCGCGCGCGCAGCGGGTCGAAGAGCTGGGCGCGCTGCGTATCGAAATCCTCAAGACCCTTCGGCGGGCCAGCCGCACCGCTGCACCTTCCTCTACCTCGTTGCCTTCGGAGCCTGCACATGTGCATGGATGACTGCTGTTCCGCCACTTCGCGTCGTGATTTCCTCAAGCTCAGCGCCATGCTCACCGCCGCCGGTGCCGTACCGTTGCTGGCCAGCCTGCAGGCTCGTGCCGCGGCTGAACCCGACGCGCCCGTGCGCATCGGCTATTTGCCGATCACCGACGCCACGCCGCTGCTGGTGGCGCACAACAACGGCCTGTTCGAGGCCGAAGGCATCAAGGCCGAGCGCCCGGTATTGCTGCGCAGCTGGGCGCAGGTGATCGAAGCGTTCATCTCTGGCCAGGTCAATGTCATTCACCTGCTGTCGCCGATGACCGTGTGGGCGCGTTACGGCAGCAAGGTGCCGGCCAAGGTGGTGGCCTGGAACCATGTGGGCGGCTCGGGCCTGACCGTGGCGCCTGACATCACCGACATGAAGCAGCTGGGCGGCAAGACCGTGGCCATCCCGTTCTGGTACTCGATCCACAACGTGGTGCTGCAGCAGATGCTTGGCGACAACGGCCTGACCCCGGTGTCAAAGCCAGCCAATGCCCCGCTGGCGGCCAACGAAGTCAACCTGCTGGTGCTGCCGCCGTCGGACATGCCGCCAGCCCTGGCCAGCAAGCGCATCGCCGGCTACATCGTCGCCGAACCGTTCAACGCCCTGGCCGAGAACCTCAAGGTCGGCCGCGTGCAGCGCTTCACCGGCGATGTCTGGCGCAACCACGCCTGCTGCGTGGTGTTCATGCACGAACACGATCTGAACAACCGCCCGGAGTGGTCGCAGAAGGTGGTCAACGCCATCGTCAAGGCCCAGCAGTGGACCCGTGACCACCGCGCCGAAGCGGCGGCGCTGCTGTCCAAGGCGGGCCCCAACAAGTACACCCCGCATGAGCCGGCGGTGCTTGCCAAGGTGCTGGCGCCGGCCGCCGAAGACCGCGCCAGTTACATTGCCAGTGGTGCGATCCAGCATCAGCAGTGGGACGAAAAGCGCATCGACTTCCAGCCTTACCCGTACCCGAGTTACACCGAGGAACTGGTCAAGCGCCTGAAGCGCACCCTGATCGAAGGCCAGAGCGATTTCCTCGCCGGCCTGGACCCGGCGCAGACCGCTCGCGACCTGGTCGACGACCGCTTCGTGCGCAACGCCATTGCCGCCGTTGGTGGCCCTTCGGTGTTCGGCATTGCCGAGAACTTCCAGCGTAGCGAGGAGTTCGCGGTCTGATGCGCAAGCACGTCGTACATGCCGGCCTGGGTCTGGCCGGCCTGCTGGGGTTGCTGTTGCTGTGGTGGGCGGGTGTGCGGCTGTTCGGCGAGGCCGATGGCCTGTCGGCGCGCTTCTCGCCCCAGGCGACCCTGGCCAGCCTGGTCGAGCTGCTCGGCCAGGGTGAGGTCTATGGGCATATCTGGGTCAGCCTCAAGCGCATTCTGGTTGGCTTGCTGCTGGCGCTGCTGATCGGCGTGCCACTGGGTTTGCTGGTGGGCAGCTACCGGCACCTGGAGGCGGCGACCACGCCGGCGTTCCAGTTCTTGCGGATGATCTCGCCACTGTCGTGGATGCCGGTGGTGGTGATGCTGATGGGCGTGGGTGACCAGCCGATCTACTTCCTGCTGGCTTTCGCCGCCTTGTGGCCGATCCTGCTCAACACCGCCGCAGGCGTGCGCCAGCTTGACCCACGCTGGCTGCAGCTGAGCCGCAGCCTGAGTGCCACGCGCTGGGAAACCTTGTGCAAGGTGATCATCCCCGGGGTGATTGGCCATGTGTTGACCGGGGTGCGCCTGGCCATCGGCATCCTGTGGATCGTGCTGGTGCCGTGCGAAATGCTCGGGGTGAGTGCGGGGTTGGGCTACTTCATTCTCGATACCCGCGACCGCCTGGCTTACTCGGAGCTGATGGCGATGGTGCTGCTGATCGGCGTGCTGGGGTTCATGCTCGATGCCCTGGCCCGTGGGCTGCATCGGCGCTGGGTGCATGCCTGAACGGCCAGTTTGGCCTCTTCGCGGGTTTACCCGCGAAGAGGCCGTCAGATCAGTGCACCGACTTGCGCTCCCGCACGCAGGCGTTCGCCTGGGCGGTCAACTCATCCAGCCACTCATCGCGCTGTTGCTCGGCATCGAGCATGGCCTCTTCACCCTGCTGATTGAGCAGGTAAGTGTGAATCTGCAGCACCTCGGCGGTCTGGTAGATCGGTGCAATGTCCAGCCGACCGATCAACGCACCACTGGCCTGGCCAGTGCTGCTCATCAACACCTGCGGCCCGCTGGCGGCCACCACCTGCATGCCCATGTTTTCGAACCACGGCACCTGATGGGCAAAGGCATTGAGCTCGACGCTGGCATGGCGCGCCCGCACGTCACCCAACAGGGCGCGGGCAATGCCCTGGCGGCGCTGGCTGGGCAACACGGCAAGAAACGCCAGGGCACAGGCCTGGGGGTTGTCCTGGGCCGGCAAGCTCAGGGCAAAACCGAGCAACTGGTCCGGTGCGTCGGCATCCAGGGCCAGGGTCAGCTGCACGGCCAGGCCGCGGGTGCCGTCCATGGCTTGCAGGTACTGGTGCACCTCCATGCCGACACCGTACTGGTACAGCGGATACAGCGGGTTCTCGGCACGAATGGCGACACTGCTCAGTTCGCCAACGTTATGAATCACCAGCTCGCGGATCTGGTTCTGGAAGGACTCGGGCGGCACGCTGTCGAGGCGGCTCAGGATGAACATCGGTGGACGGGCTCCGGCTGCGGTTGGCTCACCCCGCGCCGGGCTGGCGCGGGGTGCACAGTCTAAACCCTTTTTAGCCGCGCATCGCGGCAAGCATCAGGTCGAGGTTCTGCACCGCCGCGCCCGAGGCGCCTTTGCCGAGGTTGTCGAATACCGCCGTCAGCACCACCTGGCCATGCTCGGGGTTGGCGTACAGCGCCAGGCGCAGGTCGTTGCTGTCATTCAGCGCCTCGGGGTCGAGCGGGGTGGCCGGGCCCTGCTGGTGCAGGGGCATCACCTGCACATGGCGGGCGCCCTGGTAGTGCTGCTCCAGGCAAGCCTGCAACTGCTCGGCGCGGGGCTGACCCGGCAGCAGGCGCAACTGCAGTGGGATGCTCAGGACGATGCCCTGGCGATAGGCCGCGTAACCCGGCAGGAACATCGGCCGTGCGGACAGGCCGGCGTGCAGCTGGATTTCCGGCACGTGCTTGTGCGCCAGTTCCAGGCCATACAGTTGCAAGGTTGGGGTGTGTTCGGCACCCGGCGTCTCGTGCCGCTCGACCGCCGCGCGACCACCGCCGGAGTAACCGGAGATGGCGTGGATGCTCAGTGGGTAGTCGGTCGGTAGCAGGCCTGCCTTGACCAGCGGACGCAGCAGCGCGATGGCGCCGGTCGGGTAGCAGCCAGGGTTGCTGACCCGCTTGGCCTGGGCGATGCGTTCGGCTTGCTGGCCGTCCAGCTCCGGCAGGCCGTAGACCCAGCCTGGCGTGGTGCGATGCGCGGAGCTGGCGTCAATCACCCGCACGGTCGGGTTTTCAATGGCTGCCACGGCATCGCGGGCGGCGTCGTCGGGCAGGCAGAGCAAGGCGATGTCAGCGCTGTTGATGGCATCGCTGCGGCGTTGTGGGTCCTTGCGCTCGGCGTGCGGCAGGGTCAGCAGGCGCAGGTCATTGCGGCCTTGCAGACGGGCGTGGATCTGCAGGCCGGTGGTGCCTTGGTCACCGTCGATGAAAACAACTGGGGTGTGCATGGTCGGGGTCCGGTCACGGGAGGGGATGGCCTATGCTCGCTTGTGGCCTTGCCAAAGAAAATTTGAATATCATGATGCTGACGTTCAGTTTTCATGAATCAAGGATCGCCACCCATGCGCGAAATCAGCCTCGACCGCCTCCGTACGCTGGTGGTGATCACTGACCTGGGCTCCTTTGCCGAAGCCGCTCGCCAGCTCAACCTGGCACCGCCCACCATCAGCCTGCACGTGGCCGAGCTGGAGGCGCGGGTCGGCGCGCCGCTGCTGACCCGCAACCGCAACCAGGTACGCCCCACGGCCATTGGCGAGACCTTGCTGGCTCGCGCCAGGCGCCTGCTGGCCGATGCCGACCTGGCCCTGGACGAAGTGCGCCGCCAGGTCGAAGGCCTGACCGGGCGGGTGCGCCTGGGCGCCTCCACCGGTGCCATTGTCCATCTGCTGCCCAAGGCCCTGGAGCACCTGCGGGTGGCGCATCCGGGCATCGATGTGCAGGTTCAGGTGCTGACCTCCCGGGCTTCCCTGGCACGTTTGCGCGAAGGCTCCCTGGATATCGGCCTGGTGGCGCTGCCGCAGGTGGCCGGCAAGGGCATCAGGGTCACGCCCTGGCGGCGTGACCCGATCCTCGCGTATGTGCCGGCCGAGTGGCAACCACCGGCCAAGGTCACCCCGGCGTGGCTGGGGCAGCGCGCGTTGATCCTCAATGACAGCAGTACCCAGTTGTCCCGCGTGACCGGTGAGTGGTTTGCAGCGGCAGGCTTGTATCCCGAGCCACGCATCGAGCTGAACTACAACGATGCGATCAAGAGCCTGGTAGGCGCCGGCTATGGCGCGACCTTGCTGCCGCAGGAAGGCGAGGCCGCCGAACTGGACCGGCGGATTGCCCGCCGGCCGCTGCGGCCGGGGTTGTGGCGGCAGTTGGGGATTGCCTGCCGAGAGGGAGAGGTGGAGCGGGCGACGGGGTTTGTGCTGGAGGCGCTGAAGTGCTTGCGGGAGTAACGCTGGCAGGTTGTTCGCCGTGGCAATTTCAGCGCCTGTGAGATCGAGCGCCGCCC
>NZ_BCBA01000038.1 GCF_001320245.1 Pseudomonas sp. NBRC 111124 | reverse complement strand
CGATCTCATAAGCGCTGAAGCTCTGGTGCCAAGCACAGTGCAGCCCTGAAGCACTTGCCCCATCGCCGTCTATGCTTGTCCCTGCGTCGAGCCAAATGTACCTCGATGATCATTCCCATTACCCAGGAGAACGCGACATGAAATACGTGACACTGCTGGTGGCTGCCTGTTTGGTGAGTTTTGGTGCCCACGCCGCTGATGAGGCCAAGACCAATTGCGATGCGAAGATCAAGGAGCTGGAAGCCGACCACAAAGCCAGTGGCCAGGCGATGCACGGCGGTATGGCGCATGATTTCAAAGTGAAATGGGAGCAAGCCAAAAAGGCGCGTGATGCGGAAGACTGGGCCGGGTGTCAATCTGCCGCCGACCAGGCCAAAACCATCTATAACAAGGCGCGCAGCCGATAGCGCCCTTTTGATGCGGGCCTCTGCGCAGTAGAGTCTGCGAAGCGGCCCGCATGGCTGTCATCAGAACCAGCGGTCATTCTTCTTCCGCCCACGGGTCAGCGCCGGCAGGATCAGCCCCGCCAGCAAGCCCGCGCCGGCGATGCTGCCGCCATAGACCATGTAACGCATCATCACCTGTTTATTCTCGTCGCCCAGGCGTGCCTGGGTATCGCGCAGGCTCGACTGGCTCTGGTCGAGCTGTTCGTTGAGGGCCTGGTTGCGCGCTTCCAGCTCATCGATGAGTTTCTTGCGCGAGTCCAGCGTTTCCTGCATGCCCTGCACGCGGTTCTTCCAGCTGTCATCGATGGTCTTGAGCTGCCCGGACAGCTCCGCCACCTGTGCGTCGAGTTGCGGCAGGCGCTCGTTCTGGCCCGGCACCGACTGCAGGTCGCTGGTGAGGATCCACACCAGATCGCCGTTTTGGCCACGCACCTGGCTGTAGTTGCCCTGGCTGCCGATCAAGGTGAGTTTCTGCCCGGACTTGAGCGTGCCGACGATACGGTGGCCATCGGTCGGGCCACTGCGCACGTAGGTGCTCAGGCTGTCGCTGACCCAGCGCGCATCGCTGGCCGGCTCTTCGGCATGCGCGGGGACGGCTAGAGCCACCAGGGCGGCGAGCAGGGTGCCGCGCAGGGCAGGGAGGGCAAGGGAGGCTGGGCGGGATTCAGGCATGTGGGGTCTTCGCTGCAACAGGAAAAATAGGCCCGATCACTGTAGATCAGCGACGGGGCCGGCGAACCGGTCGGTGAATTGACCGTCAGGGACAGACCGCATTTTTGTCAGCAGGTTCACTGCTGGATGTAGGAATTGCCTACAGAATGTTGCAAAAGCCGAGCTAGAGGCGCTGCGCGCGCATGCCCAACCTTGCTATCCTCGCTGGCACTCACCGCAGCGAGCCGAGCATGCCAAAGCCGAAGAAGCACGGCCTCACCACCGCAGACAGCAAGGCCGTGAACACGGGCGTACGAAGCGCTGGTCAATGCCCGCGGTCGTTCAGGTCGACACCACGGTCCTGGCCAGGCAGTCCTTGCAATTGACGATGGTTTCCCGCGGGCCCGCCTGCACATGCACCAGGTTCGACCCGCACATGGCGCAGAACAGCGTACTGCCGTTGGCATCCGCTTGGCCCGGCAGGTCGGCGATGTAGTCGCGGACCGTGCGGCACAGGCCATGATCATCCTGCTGCAGCAACACATCGAACAACGCCTGGCTGAAGCCTGAGCGCGGGGCATGGGTGTCGTAGCCCGATAGCGTGAATTGCCATTGTTCCCGAATGGCTCGCTCGCTCATCGACAGCATGCTTCCGGGGATGGTGTTGGCGGCGTGAAGCTTGCTGACCTGGGCACGCGCAACGAATGACAACGCCCCGCGCACGGCGGTGTTGGCCAGCGACCAGATGTGCCGCACGGGGTGCACCTCGAGCAGTTGTGCGGCCACTTGCGCGGCTTTTTTTCTGGCCTCGAAGGGCAGGCCGTGTTCCTCGCTGCGGGTGGCGATGTAGGCACAGACTTCCTCGTTGCAAAGCAGCTCGATGGCTGCGGCGATTTCGTCGCGCCAATGCGCCTGCGGGCCATTTGACAGCGCCTTGTGCAGGGTACGGTAGAGAGGACCAAGGGCGGCCCGCTGGTGGCCGTCGAGGCTGACATTGGCGATCCAGCGCACCTTGTTCTGCCACGCTTTCGGGGTGGGGTCGTCGCTGAAAGCATCCAGCGGCGAATCGGGGTCGACCAGCAGGATCTGGTCCTCGTGCAGCGCCAGCAGGATACTCGAATCCATGCTCAGGGACGGGCTGACACGCGCATCCCCGAGGGTTTTTTCTGCAGCCAGGATGCACTCGCTCTGCGCATCCATGCGTATCGCGAGCATGGCCAGCAACTGCAATTGGCGAGTGATCGACAACGCGTGCAACGGTACGGGCTGGTGCTTTGCCAATGACCAGTGCGACTGGATGCGTTGGCGTTGTTCGATGGCCTTGGCCTGCCTGGCCCGTTCACGTGCCGCCAGGCAGGGCTGGCAGGCGCAAGCGCGCTGCCATTGATTGCGCCCGGGGAAGTAATGGCGGTGGGCGCAGTTCGGGCAGTAGGCCAGGTTGTCGTTCCAGCTGTGGGCCGAGCGGCTTTTGCGCCGCTCATACAGGCTGACTTCGCAATAAGGGCACTCGAGTTCGGCGCAAGGCACCGGGGGGAAGGCCTTGATCAGGCTGCTGGGGGCGATGTCAATGGCGTAGCGTTCGAGCAGCAGTGCTATTTTTTCACCGCCGATGTACTGCTCGTACAACGCCTCGATCTGTTCGGCGCTGAGGTGTTGCAACTTTGATTTGAAGTCCGACAAACCTGTATCTCCTTGCGAAATGTCGCTTGTGAGGTTTGTCAGGAATGATGCAGTGCCTTGGAATCTGTGGGTTGTGGGAAATTTCTCTGAGGCTAGTAGGGCGCTTCTGATTGCTGCCTCACCCAGTGCCGATCATCTGAGCAGCCGCCGCAGCCATCGCCAGCGGGGGCTGAAGGACTAGACTCAAGGCTTCCTGTTATCCCATGGAGCCTGTTGCCATGACTGCCAAGAACACGGTTTGCCTGTGGTTCGACAAGGACGCCGAAGAAGCGGCGAATTTCTATGCCCGGACCTTCCCCGACAGCAAGGTGGTGGCGCTGCACTCGGCCCCCGGGGACTATCCCTCGGGCAAGGCCGGCGAGGTCATTACCGTTGAATTCGTCGTCATGGGCATCCCCTGCGTGGGGCTCAATGGCGGCCCCACGTTCAAGCATTGCGAGGCGTTTTCGTTCCAGGTCAGCACAGAAGACCAGGCCGAGACCGACCGGCTCTGGCATGCCATCGTCAGCCATGGCGGCAGCGAGAGTGTTTGCGGCTGGTGCAAGGACAAGTGGGGCATCTCCTGGCAAATCACCCCGCGCATCCTCATCGAAGCCATCGCCAACCCCGACAGGGCCGCCGCCAAGCGCGCGTTCGACGCCATGATGAACATGGGCAAGATCGACGTGGCGAAGATCGAGGCTGCCTTGGCCGCCAAGCCCTGCCTTTAGAGTTGCAGCCAGGAACACCCTTCCACCTACCCTCGCGTCAGGCGAATGATCTGCCGCGCACAAAAGGCCCCGGTCAAGATCACTCCGAACAACCGCAACGTCTGCATCGCCAGCACCAACCCGACATCGGCATGGGTCTCGACCGCGATGATCGCCATGGCATCCAGCCCGCCCGGGCTGGTGGCCAGGTACATCGACAGGAAGTCCGCACCCATCGCCAGGGTCAGCACATAGGCGCAGGCGGCGCACAGTACGATCAACGCCACTGCCCCGGCGATCATGGTCGGCAGACGCTTCCACACATAACGCACGGTCTGCCGGTCGAAGCGCAGGCCGATGTAGCAGCCGATGGCACCATAGGCAACGGCCAGCAAGGGCCCGGGCAAGTTGATGGTCAGCAGCCCGCTCAGTTGCAGGGCCCCACCCAGCAGCAGCGGTGTCAGCAAGGCACCGGCAGGCAGGCGGCTACCGAGGGTGATGCCCACCAGCACCACGCCAAGGCTGAGCAGGCCGTCGAGCAGGTGCGGGCCCTGCAGCACAGCAGGTGCATTGGCCACTGCGTTTGCGCCCGGTGTGGCGCCGAGCAGGTGGCTGACCAGCGAGCCGATCATGACCACGCACACCACTCGCACATATTGCATGGTCGCCACCACGCGGCTGTCGGCACCGTTTTCCTCGGCCATCGACACCATCGCCGAAGCCGCCCCCGGCGCCGTGCCCCAAGCGGCGGTGCTGCCGGGGATGCCACCGAAGCGCACCGTGCCGAGGCCGACCAGGGCACTGAGCACCACTGTCATGAACGTCGCGATCAGCATCAGGTGCCAGGACTGGGCCATCGACACCAGCACCGCCCAGGTCACCGAGTGGGCGAACAGCAGGCCGACGCAGCCCTGACCGAAGCGGAACACCTGGCGATGCAGGTGCAGTTGTACGCCCGAAATGCCGAAGATGATGGCCACCAGCATCGGGCCGAGAAACAACCCGGCCGGGACGGCCAGGGCGTGCAGCAATTGGCCGAAGGCACCGGCGCAGATCAACAGGGCGAGCCATTGGAAGAGGGTTCTGGAAGAGCCGGGTAGGGCGGTCTGCAACGTGGGTACTCCTTGCGCAGCTTCAACGCGTTAAGGCGGGGGCTGGCAGTGCCAGCGGAGAAAATTATCGACGGCGCAATCGATCAAGTCTATTTTCTACTTTTGATGAATCTATAACTGAAATTCATGAATCATGGACTTGCGTGACCTCACTTATTTCGAAACCATCGCCGAGTTGGGCCACCTGGGCCGGGCGGCGGAAAAGCTCAACCGCAGCCAGCCGGCGCTGAGCAAGAGCATCCAGCGCCTGGAAGAGTCGCTGGGTACCCGGTTGTTCCAGCGCGATGGCCGGCGCATCAAACTCACTGATGTCGGCAAGCTGCTGCTGGCGCGCGGCAAGCAACTGCAGCTGAACATCGCCGAGACCGAGCGCGAGGTGCGCGATTTCGCCAGCGGGCTGGTCGGCAACATCCGCCTGGGCTGCGCGGCGAGCATGGCCGATCACCTGCTGCCGCACCTGACCGCAGCGCTGCTGGAGCGGGCGCCGGAAGTGACCTTGAAGCTGTCCATTGCCCAGGACGATGTGCTCAAGGAATCCCTGCGTGCCGGGCGGCTGGAGGTGATCATTTCACCGCAGATCGCCATGGACCCCGAATTCACCACCTATCCCATCCTCGAAGACGAGGCGATCGTGGTGGCCAGCGCCGAGCACCCGATCTTCGCTGGCCCCATCACCCTGCAGAGCCTGTGCCAGTACCGTTGGGTGCTGGCGGGGCCGACGGTGACCGCCCGGCGCTGGATCGACAACGTGTTCATCGCCCATCAGTTGCCAGCGCCGCAGGTGCAGATCGAAACCAACGCCATCTCGTTGCTGCCACGCCTGATTGCACGCACTCAGCTGCTCAGCTTCGCCGCACGGGAAACCCTCGAACATGGCTTGGGCATGTCCTGGCTGCGCGAAGTGCCGCTCACGCAGACCACCATGCGCCGCACTGTGGCGGTGTCGGTGCGCACGGACGGGTACCTGTCGCCGGCGGCCGGCGCGCTGGTGACGTTGCTGAAGGACAAGGGCAGCAGCTTCTTCGTACGTGACTAGACCAAAGGCTCACTCGCGGCCTGCTGGGCGATCAGCGCCAGGCAGCGCTGCACGATCGGGCTGCTGTCGCCCTTGCGCCGGCTGAGAATGATCGGGCTGACCGCGCTGCGGTCGAGCAGGCTGGTGTACTCGATATCGGTGCGGTGCTGCTGTTGCACCGTCTCCGGTACCAGGGTCACGCCCAACCCGACGGCGACCAGGCCGATGGCGGTCTGCAGTTCGTTGGCCCACTGGCTGACCTTGAGGCTCATGCCGTGGTGCGCGAACAGCGCGAGGATGTGGTCGGCGTAGCTCGGCCGGGGGTTGGCGGGGTAGAGGATGAACGCTTCCCTGGCCAGCTGTTCGAGTGTCAGCGGCGCGCCGGCCAGGGCATGCCCCTTGGGCAGCACGGCCACCAGCGGGTCTTCGCGCAGCACCTGCTGCTGGATCGCCGGGTCGTCGATGCGGATGCGGCCGAAGGCGATGTCGATGCGCCCGCTTTTCAGCGCTTCCACCTGCTGCAGGGTGGTCATTTCGCTCAGGCCCAGTTCCAGCTCGCTGTCCTTGCGCAGCTCACGGATCAGCTCTGGCAGCACCGTGTACAAGGTCGAAGGGGCGAAGCCGATGCCCAGCCACTGGCGCTGGCCCTGGCCGATGCGCCGGGTGTTGTCGCTGATGTTTTCCAGTTGCTGCAGCAGGGTGCAGGTCTGCTCATAGAAGAAGCGCCCGGCCTCGGTCAGCCGCAGTGGGCGTTCGCGCAGCACCAGCACGGTCCCGAGCTGTTCTTCCAGCTGGCTGATCTGCCGGCTCAGCGGCGGCTGGGCAATGTGCAGCAGTTCGGCGGCGCGGGTGAAGTTCAGGGTTTCGGCCAGGACCTTGAAGTAGCGAAGGTGACGCAGCTCCATCAGACCTCCAGGGTATGGTGGGAGATTCATTTGATATTGGACGGCCCTCAGGGTCTCGCGCAATGCTTGAATAATCAAGTAAATGAAGTATCGGGTCTGCAGCCTGCGGCCTGATTTGACGGGACCATACAAAAATGACAAACGCCCTGATCGAGCGCATCGACGCCATCATCGTCGATCTGCCGACCATCCGCCCGCACAAGCTGGCCATGCACACGATGCAGCAGCAGACCCTGGTGGTGCTGCGCCTGCGCTGCAGCGACGGCGTCGAAGGTATTGGCGAGGCCACCACCATCGGCGGCCTGGCCTACGGCTACGAAAGCCCCGAGGGCATCAAGGCCAACATCGACGCGCACTTGGCGCCAGCGCTGATCGGCCTGCCCGCCGACAACATCAACGCCGCGATGCTCAAGCTCGACAAGCTGGCCAAGGGCAACACCTTCGCCAAGTCCGGCATCGAAAGCGCCCTGCTCGACGCGCAAGGCAAGCGCCTTGGCCTGCCGGTCAGCGAACTGCTCGGCGGCCGCGTGCGCGACAGCCTGGAAGTGGCCTGGACCCTGGCCAGCGGCGACACCGCCCGCGACATCGCCGAGGCCGAGCACATGCTCGACATCCGCCGGCACCGGGTGTTCAAGCTGAAGATCGGTGCCAACCCGCTGGAACAGGACTTGAAGCACGTGGTGGCGATCAAGCGCGAACTGGGCGAGCGCGCCAGCGTGCGCGTCGACGTCAACCAGTACTGGGACGAATCGCAAGCCATCCGCGCCTGCCAGGTGCTCGGCGACAACGGCATCGACCTGATCGAACAGCCGATCTCGCGCATCAACCGTGGCGGCCAGGTGCGCCTGAACCAGCGCAGCCCGGCGCCGATCATGGCCGACGAATCCATCGAAAGCGTCGAGGACGCCTTCAGCCTGGCTGCCGATGGCGCGGCCAGCATCTTCGCCCTGAAGATCGCCAAGAACGGCGGCCCGCGCGCCGTGCTGCGCACCGCGCAGATTGCCGAAGCGGCCGGCATCGCCCTGTACGGCGGGACCATGCTCGAAGGCTCGATCGGCACCCTGGCCTCGGCCCATGCCTTCCTCACCCTGCGCCAGCTGACCTGGGGCACCGAACTGTTCGGGCCGCTGCTGCTGACCGAAGAGATCGTCAACGAGCCACCGCAGTACCACGACTTCGCACTGCACGTGCCACGCACCCCGGGCCTGGGCCTGACCCTCGACGAACAACGCCTGGCGCGCTTCGCCCGCCGCTGAAACAAACAGGAGAACTGAACATGCTGTTCCACGTGAAGATGACCGTGAAACTGCCGGTCGACATGGACCCGGCCAAGGCCGCGCAACTGAAGGCCGACGAAAAGGAACTGGCCCAGCGCCTGCAACGCGAGGGCACCTGGCGCCACCTGTGGCGCATCGCCGGGCACTACGCCAACTACAGCGTATTCGACGTGCCCAGCGTCGAGGCGCTGCACGACACGCTGATGCAGCTGCCGCTGTTCCCGTACATGGACATCGAAGTCGACGGCCTGTGCCGCCACCCGTCGTCGATCCACAGCGACGACCGTTGATTCATTCTTGAACCACGACTACCTGACAAGAACAATTCGAGGTAAGCAGAAATGACCGTGAAGATCTCCCACACCGCCGATATCAACGCTTTTTTCGAGCAGGTGGCCGGCCTTGGCCAGGCTGAAGGCAACCCGCGCTTCAAGCAGATCATTCTGCGCGTGCTGCAGGACACCGCGCGGCTGATCGAAGACCTGGAAATCAGCGAGGACGAGTTCTGGCATGCCGTCGACTACCTCAACCGCCTGGGCGGGCGTAACGAGGCCGGCCTGTTGGCTGCGGGCTTGGGCATCGAGCATTTCATCGACCTGCTGCAGGATGCCAAGGACGCCGAAGCCGGCTTGAGCGGCGGCACCCCGCGCACCATTGAAGGCCCGCTGTACGTGGCCGGTGCACCGCTTTCCCAAGGTGAGGCGCGCATGGACGACGGCACCGACCCCGGAGTGGTGATGTTCCTCCAGGGCCAGGTGTTCGATGCCGACGGCCACCCGCTGGCCGGCGCCACCGTCGACCTGTGGCACGCCAACACCCAGGGCACCTACTCGTATTTCGATTCGACCCAGTCCGAATACAACCTGCGCCGGCGCATCGTCACCGACGCCGAAGGCCGCTACCGTGCCCGCTCCATCGTGCCGTCGGGCTACGGCTGCGACCCGCAGGGCCCGACCCAGGAGTGCCTGAACCTGCTTGGCCGTCACGGCCAGCGCCCGGCACACGTGCACTTCTTCATCTCGGCGCCCGGCCACCGCCACCTGACCACGCAGATCAACTTCGCCGGTGACAAGTACCTGTGGGACGACTTCGCCTACGCCACCCGCGACGGCCTGATCGGCGACCTGCAGTTTGTCGACGATGCAGCCGCCGCCCATGACCGCGGTGTCCAGGGCGAGCGCTTTGCCGAGCTGTCGTTCGACTTCCAGCTGCAGACCGCCAAGGCACCAGAGGCTGAGGAACGCAGCCACCGGCCACGTGCGCTGCAGAATAACTGAGCCCTGACTCACCTCTTGTGGGAGCGGGCACGCCCGCTCCCACAGACCTCCATTCCAATAACAATAAAGGTCCTTGGTCATGCGTAATCCCGCCCCGCGTGCGCTCGCCTGTTACTGACAGGTCACTGCCTTGTAATCCCTTTCCAGGCTGTCCCTTCAGGAATTCGCGAGCATGAATACCCTCACCCAAGAGCAACACCTCAAGCAGCACAACAAGCGCTATGTCTACGAATGGTATGTGGTCACCCTGTGCATGGTGGCCTACATCTTTTCGTTCGTTGACCGGCAGATCCTGGCGCTGATGATCGAGCCGATCAAAGCCGACCTGCAGTTGAGCGACACCCAATTTAGCCTGCTGCACGGCCTGGCGTTCTCGCTGTTCTACGCCTTCATGGGCATGCCCATCGCCTACCTGGCCGACCGCTTCTCACGCCCGCGCATCATTGCCGTGGGGGTGATCTTCTGGAGTTTCGCCACCGCCGCCTGCGGCCTGAGCAAGAACTTCACCCAGATGTTCCTGGCGCGCATCGGCGTGGGTGTCGGTGAAGCGGCGCTGTCGCCGTCGGCCTACTCGATGTTCAGCGACATGTTCCCCAAGGAAAAGCTCGGCCGCGCCGTGGGCATCTATTCAATCGGCTCGTTCGTCGGCGGCGGCATTGCCTTCCTGGTCGGCGGCTACGTGATCACCTTGCTCAAGGACGCGCCGACCATCGAGGTGGCCTTCCTCGGCGCGATGAAAGCCTGGCAGCTGGCGTTCTTCATCGTCGGCCTGCCGGGGGTGATCGTCGGCCTGCTGGTCTGGCTGACCGTGCGCAACCCGCAGCGCAAAGGCGCACAACTGGATGCCGACGGTCAGGTACGCAAGGTCCGCCTCAGCGATGGCCTGCGCTTCATTGGCCGCCACCGGGCAACCTTCGGCTGCCATTACCTGGGCTTCTCGTTCTACGCCATGGCACTGTTCTGCATGATGAGCTGGACCCCGGCGCTGTACATCCGCAAGTTCGGTATGAGCCCCGAGCAGGCCGGCTTCATGCTCGGCACCATCCTGCTGCTGGCCAACACCACCGGCGTGGTGTTCGGCGGCTGGCTCACCGACCACCTGGCCAAGCGCGGGCGCAGCGATGCGGCCATGCGCACCGGGGTGATCGGCGCGGTGGGCATGATCGTGCCGGCGGTGCTGTATTCGCAGGTCGACCAACTGTGGCTGTCGGTGACCTTGCTGGTGCCGGCGATGTTCTTCGCCTCGTTCCCGATGCCAGCCTCCACCGCGGCCATGCAGATCCTCTCGCCCAACCAGGTGCGCGCCCAGGTGTCGGCGGTGTTCCTGCTGATCAGCAACCTGCTCGGGCTGGGCCTGGGCACCACGCTGGTGGCGTTGCTCACCGACCGCTACTTCGGCGCCCCGACGGCGGTCGGTTCGTCGATGTCGATGGTCAGCTTCGGCGCCTCGCTGTTGGCTATCGTGCTGCTGGCCAAGGGTTGCAAGTGCTTCCGTGACAGCATGCGCCGCGAACACCCCACCGAGGCCTGAGATGCTGACGGATATCCAGCTGCTGGAGCGCTTTCCGCTGTTTCATTCGCAGGATGTGGCGCAGATGCAGGTGCAACTGGCCCGTTACCTCTGCCCGCATCGGCTGCGGGTGCTGGGCGGTGCTGCGCCGCAGTTGCAGGTCAACGGCGTGGAGTTTGCCGGGGTACGGCTGCTGCAGTTGCACTACGATGCGCCGGTGGAAGTCAGCCTGGAGGGCACGGGTGCGCAGTACCTGTTCCGTACCACCTTGCAGGGGCAATGCGAGGTCAGTCATGGCCGTGAGCAGGCGGCCGTGGCGGCAGGTGGTTTGAGCGTCAGTTCGCCGTTCGACAGCAGCCGTATCGTCACCGGCGGCGCCTGCCGCAATGCAGTGCTCAGCATGCCCCGTGACGTATTGGAACTGCACCTGCAGCAGTTGCTGGGGCGCAGCCTGAAACAGCCGCTGGCATTCGATGTGCCGCTGGCGGCCGACCACCCCGGTGTGCATGCGCTGGGGCTGACCCTGGATTACCTGTGCCGGCTGTTCGCCCTGCAGCTGAGCCTGGCGCCGTTGCGCCAGGGCCTGGTAGATCACCTGGTGCAACTGCTGCTGACCCAGTTGCCGCACAACTACACCAACGCACTGCTGCAGCCCATGGGCCCACCCTTGCCCAGCCATGTGCGCCGGGCGCGCGAACATATCGAGGCGAACCTGGATCAGCCCCTGGCGCTGGCCACCTTGTGCGCGCTCAGCGGCGTTTCGGTGCGCACGCTGCAGAACGGGTTTCGCCAGTTCCTCGGGCAGACACCGGTCGAATTCATCCGCGACCGGCGCCTGCTGGCGGTGCACAAGGCGCTGCACAAGGGCGAGGGCAGCGTGACCGAGGTGCTGCTGCGCTTCGGCATCAACAGCCCCGCGCATTTCACCCAGCAGTATCGGCAGCGCTTCGGCTGCCGGCCCTGCGACACGCTCAAAGGCTGAAAGCTGCGCAATCGGTAGGATGCCTGCGCGATCCGCAGCGCTGGCAACAGGCGTGATGGCTAGCATCGGCCTACCTTACACACGCGGAGCTCCACCCATGCAAATCACTGTTCTTGGCGGCGGCCACGGCTGCTATGCAGCGGCTGTCGAGATGGCCGAGCGCGGCCATGCTACCCGGCTCTGGCGCCGTGACGCGGCGGCCCTGAAAACCCTGCAGGCGATTGGCAGCCTCACCGTGCGCGATTATCGCGGCACTCGTCACCTGGTCCTTGGCGACAACCTGCAGCTGGTCAGCGACCTGGCCCAGGCGCTGCACGGCGCGGACCTGGTGATCATCCCCTTGCCGTCGACCAGCCATGCGGATCTGGCCGCTGAAGTTGCGCCATTGCTCAACAGCGGCCAGGTGGTGTTTCTGCCACCCGGCACCTTTGGCAGCTACCTGTTCGCCAAGGCCATGGGCGATTGCGGCAATAGCGCCGAGGTGGCCTTTGCCGAAACCGGTACCTTGCCGTACCTGGTGCGCAAGCAGGGCGCCGACCAGCTGGTGATCAGTGCCTACGCCACGCGCCTGCCGACCGGCGTGCTGCCCAGCCGCCTGTCGGCGCATGCCTTCAGCGTGCTGCGCGAAGCCTACCCCAGCGTCGAGCCGATCGAAGATGCCCTGAGTGGCGCACTGATGAACGCAGGGCCCATCATCCACCCGCCGCTGATCCTGATGAATGCGGGGCCGCTGGAGCATTTCGAAGCGTGGGACATCCACAACGAAGGCACCCAGCCCTCGATCCGCCGGGTGACCAATGTGCTCGACGGCGAACGCATGCGCGTGCGCGAGGCCTTGGGCTACCCGGCGCCGCATTTCCCCTTGGCCGACCACTACAACACCGACCAGGGCGATGAATGGATGTATGGCCGCGGTGCCCATGGCAAGCTCACCGACAGTGGCGACTGGCGCGAAAACATCGACCTGCAGCAGCACCGCTACATGCTCGAAGACACTCGCCTGGGCCTGTCGCTGCTGGTCTCGGTCGGTCGCTGGGCCGGCGTGCCGACACCGGTGGCGCAAGGCTTGCTGGCATTGGCCTCGGCAGTGACCGGGCGTGACCTGTATGGCGAAGGCCGTACCCTGGAAAACCTCGGCCTGGCTGAGCTCGACCGCGAGCAGATGGCGGCCCTGCTGCGTGACGGTGTCGCGCCATGAGCGCGCCGTTGCGGCACATTGCCGTGGTCGGTGCCGGGCGGATGGGCGAGGGCATCGCCCTGGCCTTCGCCCAGGCCGGCGTGCACGTCAGTCTGATCGACCTGAAGGCGCGGCCGGCGCATGCCCAGGCCAGCTACTTCGAGGCGGTCAGGCGCAACCTTGCCGTCGAGGCGCAAAGCCTGGTGGCCCTCGAGCTGATCGGTGCGCAGCAGGCCGAGCGGCTGGTGTCGCGCGTGCAACTGTTGACGGTGGAGGAGGGTGGCCAGGCGCTGCAAGCGTGCAGGCTGGTGTTCGAGGCAGTACCTGAAGTGCTTGCGGCCAAGCGCGAGGCCTTTGCCTGGGTCGACCAGCATGTGGCGGCCGGCGCGATCATCGCCTCGACCACCTCGACCTTCCTGGTGACCGAGCTGGCCGCCATGGTCAGCTCGCCAGAACGCATGGTCAACGCCCATTGGCTCAACCCGGCGCACCTGATGCCGCTTGTGGAAGTCTCGCGCAGCGCCGCCACTTGCGAAACGGTCGTCACCGAACTGCTGGCCATTTTGCAGGCCATCGGCAAGGTGCCGGTGCTGTGCAACGCCGCTCCCGGCTTCATCGTGCCGCGCCTGCAGGCGCTGGTGATGAACGAGGCGGCGCGCATGGTCGAGGAGGGTGTCGCCAGCGCCGATCAGATCGACCTGGCGGTACGTACCGGTTTCGGCCTGCGCTTCTCGGTGTTGGGCCTGCTGGAATTCATCGACTGGGGCGGTGGCGACATCCTCCACCACGCCTCGAGCTATCTCAGCCATCACCTGGGCGAGCGCTACCAGGCGCCGGCGTCGGTGCTGGACAACATGGCCAGCGGGCGCAATGGACTGCGCGATGGCGTGGGCTTCTACGACTATCGCGATACCGACATCGAAGCCTACCGCCATGGGCGTCTGGCGGACTTGGTGCAGCGCCTGCACCATACCGGGCTGGCGCCGCGCTTTGCCGCAGGCCTTGAGGCGCTCGATC
>NZ_BCBA01000037.1 GCF_001320245.1 Pseudomonas sp. NBRC 111124 | reverse complement strand
TCACAGGCGCTGAAAATCCTGTGCCAGGCACCCGTCAGCCCCACGCCCAAAAAAACGCCCGGGCCCTCCCCGCACGGAAAGGCCCAGGCAAAAAACGCAAATCTAGGCCTTGGCCTGCGGCTTGATACTGATCACCGCCAGGGTGGTAATCGCTCCCATCACCACCAGCATCACCGACACCGGCCAGGCATCCTGGTACAGGCTGAACAACGCCGTCGCCGCCAAAGGCGCCAACCCGCCAGAGAAGATCGAGGCAATTTCATGCCCCATGGCCAGCCCGGAATAACGCACCTTGGGTGGGAACAGCTCGCCCATCAGCGCCGGCTGGGTGCCGATCATCGCGCCATGACAGAACGCCATGCCCAGCAACGCCGCCAGGTACACCCACACCGGCGAGTGGGTATCGAGCATCCAGAAGAACGGGAACGCCAGCACCATCAAGCCGACCGAGCCGATGGCATACACCACCCGCCGGCCGATGATGTCCGACAGCCAGCCCCAGAACACGATGGTGCCGGCCTCGACGATCATCGCCACCATCACACTCGCCAGTACCAGCTGCGTGTCCAGCCCGGTGAACTTGGCGTAGGCGATGGTAAAGGCCAGGAACAGGTAGGCGCTGCCGTTCTCGGCAATGCGGATGCCCATTGCCTGCAGCACGGCCTTGGGGTGCTTGCGCAGCACCTCCATGGCTGGCATGTGTTCGGGCTTGTCCGGTTGCGCCTGTTCCTCGACGAATGCCTTGCTCTCCGGCAGGCGCCGGCGGATGTACACGCCGACGCCGAAGATCAGGATGCTGGCCAGGAACGGCACGCGCCAACCCCAGCTCATCATGTCTTCATGGGGCAGCATCTGCACCAGGTAGAAGGCCGCCGCCGATAGCACGAAGCCGCCCGACACGCCCAGCTGGCTCCAGGCCGCATAGAAGCCGACGCGGTCCTTCGGCGCGTTCTCGCTGAGCAGCAGCACGCCGCCGCCCCATTCGCCGCCCGAGGCCACGCCCTGCAGTACGCGCAGGATCACCAGGCACGCCGGCGCCAGGTAGCCGACCTGCTCGAAGGTGGGCAGCAGGCCCATGGCAAAGGTCGCCGCGCCCATGATCGCCAGGGTCATCACCAGGGCCTTCTTGCGCCCGGCCTTGTCGCCGATGTGGCCGAAGATCAGGCCTCCCAGCGGGCGGGCAAGAAAGCCCACGGCAAAGCCTGCGAAGGAAGCCATGGTGCCGAGCACCGGGTCGGTGCCGGCGGGGAAGAACAGCGGGGCGAAGATCAGCGCCGCCGCCGTGCCATAGAGGAAGAAGTCGTACCATTCCAGGGCGTTGCCCAGCACCGAGGCGATGACGATGCGGCGCATGGTGCGCGGGTCGGTGTCACGGGTGATGCTGGTGTTGAGGTTAGTCATGAGCCATCTCCATGCGGGCCACTTACCAGAGCTTCCAGGTGTAGGAAGTGATCAGACGGTACTCGGTGTAGTCATTGCCGTACTTCTGCTGGGTACGCATGTTTTTCAGGTCGAACGACAGGTCCTTAAGCGGGCCGCTCTGGACCACATAGCTGAGCATGATGTCGCGCTCGCTTTCGTGGTCACGTGCAAGGCCTGGGCCGCGATCGACGTCAGTGCCCCTGATGTAGCGGGTGAACAGCTTGAGGCCGGGGATGCCCATGGCCACGAAGTTGTAGCCATAGCGCACCGACCAGCTGCGCTCGTCCGGGCGGATGAAGGGGATGCTCGCCCAGTTCGGCAGCCACAGTTGCGGCACGTAGCCGTTCAGGGTGGGGAACACCGTGTCGCCGGTCATGCGCTGGTAGCTGGCGCCGATCATGTGCCCGCTCTTTTCCAGGGTCACCAGGCCGAAGTAGGCGCGGTTGTCCACAGGGCCGCTGCGCGCGGCACCGTCTTCGCGGTTGTTGAAGTAACCGACGTCGGTCTTCAGCTGGTAGCCGTCGGCGAACTTCAGGGTGTGCTTGATGCCGCCGTAGTCCTGCTTGTAGATGTCGTTGAGCACGCCATGGAAGTAGCTGCCCTGCAGGTCTGGGGTGAGGTTGTAGGTGGCACCGGCAAAATCGAGGCCGTCGCTGTCCTGGCTGTCGCGGGTGCCGTAACGGTACAGGCGCTCGTGGTTGGACGATTCGCGGGTGACGATCGACCAGAAACGCCCACCGACCAGGGTCAGGTTTTCAATGTCGCGCGATTCGATCACCGCACCCTGGTAAATAGTGTCGAGCTGGCGGCTGGGGTCATTGGAGGCGACCGGGTAGAACGGCTTCTGGTCGCCGATCTTCACCTGGGTCTTGGCGTATTTGAGCTTCAGTGTCGCGCCGCCACGGCTGTAGTCATCGGCGGCCTGCTGGCGATGCTGGCTGAACGGCAGTGAGCCGTCATTGCCGGTGGAGTCCAGGCGAAAGGCGTACTGGCCATTGAGGTCAAGGCCGACGGCCAGCGGGGTATCGGTGTAGCCGGACTCGAACTGCAGGTCGAAGCCCTGCGACCAGTTACCGACCTTGGATATCGGTGCACTGGAATTGGTGAAGTTGCGGTTCAGGTAGAGGTTACGAAAATTCAGCGACAGGTGGCTGTCATCCACCACGTCGGCGAAGCTGGTCAGGGGTAAGACGGTGCCCACACACAAGCAAAACGATTTCGCACGCAACGGCCATTTGAGGTCCATGGGATAATCCTGGAAATGTGATCAGTACAAGGTCTGGGCAGTCATTCAACTGGGCAGAGGCGCTCTGCAGGTCTGTGGCCCGCTTGCCTGTCACGTATTGTTTTTGTTGTTTTCAGATATCCAGCACCAGGCGCTTGCCGCGCGCCCGGGAACAGCACAACACGATCTGTTCGTTGCTCTGTTTCTCCTCATCGGTCAGGTAGTGGTCACGGTGATCGGGTTCGCCTTCGAGCACATCGCACAGGCAGGTGCCGCACACCCCTTGCTCGCACGACACCTCGACCTTGATGCCCTCATCGCGCAGGGCGGCAATCAGGGTTTGCCCCGCTTGCACCTGGAGGGTCTTGCCGCTGCGCGCGGCGACCACCTCGAAACGGTCGCCCGAGGTGTCGACCTCGGCTTGGAAGTACTCGTGATGGATGTGCTGTGCGTCGAACCCTTGCTGGCGCGCGCCCTCGATCACCCAGTCCATGAAGCCCGCAGGGCCGCAGGTGTACAGGTGCACGCCGGGGCGGCCGGGGCCAAGCACACGGGCCAGGTCCAGCTGCTGTTCGGGGCCTTCGTCGCTGAAATGGGTGAACACGCCGGCGGCGAACGGCGCAGCCAGCAGTTCGTCAACAAAGGCGCAGCGGCTGCGCGAGCGGCCTCGGTAGTGCAGTTCGAACGGCTGGCCCTGGGCGTGCAGGGCATGGGCCATGGCGATCATCGGCGTGATGCCGATGCCGCCACCCAGCAGGATCGAGCGTCGCGCGTTGGCGGCCAGCGGGAACAGGTTGCGCGGTGCACTGATGCGCATCGGCGTGCCGGGCTGCAACTGGTCGTGCACCGCCACGGAGCCGCCGCGCGACTGGCTATCCTTGAGCACGCCGAGGCGATAGACATTGGCCTGGGCCGGGTCGCCGCACAGCGAGTACTGGCGGACCAGGTCGGGTGCCAGGTGCAGGTCGACATGGGCACCGGCAGCAAAGCGCGGCAGTGCCCGACCATCGACGGCGGCCAGTTCGAGGACGACCACGTCGCCCCCTTGCACCTCGCGGGCCTGGACGATCACATCGAGCAGTTGATCGTTCATCGGCCTGGCCTCAGAGGATGTAGCCGATGCCGGCGAGGGCATCGTCACTGTTGATCAGGCTGATCACCTTGCGGTGAATCTTGAAGCCACCCTCGGCGCGGACCAGGGTGTAGGTCAGGTCGGCGCTGTAGTGCTTGAGGCTTTCCTTGCGGAACTCGCGGATGTTCTGCGCAGCGCGCACGGTGACGTTGACGCCGTCATCGGCGAGCACGCGGATGCGT
>NZ_BCBA01000036.1 GCF_001320245.1 Pseudomonas sp. NBRC 111124 | reverse complement strand
AAGGGCTGACGCGGTACCTGTGGGAGCGGGCGAGCCCGCGAAGAATCCAGCGCCGAGTCAGAGGACCTTCGGCACCTCAGGCAAGGGCTTGCCCTTGGGCCACAGCATCCAGATCTGCCCCTGCTGCTTCATGTTCCCCGCCAGCTCCCCGGCTTCTGGGCCGGTCCCCCAGAACAGGTCGGCACGCACTTCGCCAGCGATTGCCCCGCCGGTATCCTGAGCGCCCACGGGGCGTACCACCGGCGTGCCGTCAGGACGCGTGGTCGATAGCCACAGCAAGCTACCCAGCGGGATCACCTTGCGGTCGATGGCTACGCTGTAGCCCGCTGTCAGCGGCACGTTCAGCGAGCCACGCGGCCCTTCGTTACTGTCCGGGCGGGCACTGAAGAACACGTAGCTAGGGTTGCTGGCCAGCAGTTCCGGCACGCGCTGCGGGTTGGCCATGGCCCAGGCGTGGATGCTGCCCATGGTCACGTCTTCTTTTTTCAGCTGGCCTTGCTCCACCAGCCAGCGGCCGATTGGCCGGTAGGGGTGGCCGTTCTGGTCGGCATAGCCCAGTCGCAATTGGCGGCCATCTTCCAGTTGGACCCGGCCCGAGCCTTGGATCTGCAGGAACTGCAGGTCCATCGGGTCGGTCAGCCAGGCCAGCACGGGCGCCTTGACGCCATCGCGACTGATCACCTCGGCGGTGTCGTAGGGCTTGAGTACACGACCATCCAGGCGGCCACGCAGGCGCTTGCCCTTGAGTTCGGGGTAAACGCTGGCCAGGTCGACCACGATCATGTCGTCGGGTACGCCATAAACCGCCACGTGCGCGGCTTCTGTGCGCTTCAGGCTGCCGGGGTAGACCGGTTCGTAGTAACCGGTAATCAGGCCGTTGGCGTTGTTGTCGGCGGAACGCAGGCCGTAGACCTGAAGGTTCTGCTCGAGGAAGGTACGCACCTGTGCGGCGCTCGCCGTGTCGCTGCCGGCTGCTTCACAGGTGGCGGCCCACACGGGGTCGCGCTTGAGCTTTTCGCAGCCGCTGCGCCAGGCATAGAAGCCTGCCAGCAGGTCGTCATCGCTGACGGCGGGCAGATCTTTCCAGGTGGCCGGCGCGTAGGTGGCGATGGCGTGGGGCTCGGGCTTGGCGTTCTCGCCGCCATTACAGCCGGCCAGCAGGGCCAGGGCTGGCAGCGTCCAGGCGAGATGGCGCAGGGCAGATTTCATCAGCGTGATCCTGTAGGTGGCGAACATGAAAATTCACCCCTGAAAAATATGTGGCTATTGGTCTTTGCCTGGCTGGCGGCGATACTGGCCGCCCCTTTGTGCAGGCTGAAGTGACCGTGATGTTCAAGCGATTGACCGTTGTACTGCTGGCTGCCCTTGCTCTGTCTGCCTGTGACCGGGTCGACCCGAACTCGCCGCTGGGCAAGCGCAAGGCAATCTTCAAGGACATGCTCAAGACCAGCGAAGATATGGGCGGCATGTTGCGCGGGCGGTTGCCCTTCGACGGGGTGAAGTTCGCCGAGGGTGCGTTGAAGCTCGATGGCCTGGCCCACGCGCCGTGGCAGCATTTTCCTCAGGTGCGGGATGGGGGGGGCAGCAGCGCGCGTGCGGATGTGTGGGAGCGGCAGGCGCGTTTCCATGACCTTGCCCGGCAGCTGGAGGGCGTGACCGGTGAGTTGGTCGACGTGACGCGGGCCCAGCCGCTGGACGCGGCGCAATTGAAGGCACCGATGGACAAGGTCGAGGCGGCGTGCAAGGCGTGCCATACCGAATTCCGCAATCATTGATCGCCTGCGTCAACAGGCGATCAGGCAAGATCAGCGGTCGAGGTCTTCCACGGCTTCCTGCAGCTCTTTACGGGACTCGGCAAGCTTGTCCTTACGCTTGTTGATCTTCTCCGCATCGCCTTTTTTCTCGGCCTTCTTCAGATCCTTCTCGCGCTGCGCCACCTCATGACGAGCGTCGAGCACTTTCTGCTCGCGCTCTTTGCGCAGGCCGGTGTCGGTGCAATTGTCGACGCCACGCAGCGCTTCCTCGAGCCCTGCCACCTGATCGCTGTTGCCATGGTCGCGGGCTATTTTCAGCTGGTTCTCGATGGCACTGCGCTTGGCGGCGCAACCGGTCAGGCCATCGTCGGGCTGGGCAGCTTGGGCAGCGCCAGCGGCGAGACCCAGTGCGGTCAGCAGTGCCAGGGTGGAAAACAATTTCATCAAAGCCTCCTTGAGGGGGCGGGGCAGCAAAAGATGGGGCAAATCCTGCCTTGGTTTTGTCTATTTAGGAACCCTTGTTGGAGATTTCTGGAACAATCCAGGCATTTTCCTACAACGGTTTTTGTTAAAACTCATTGCTTCTCACGGGGCTGTAGCTGAAAACCCTTCAATACCGCTTTCACTCAGCTGTTGGGCCAGGGCCTGCACGTGCTCCGCTGCGAAAAAAGACTGTAGCTGGCTGGCGCGGGTTGCGCCGATACCGGGCAAGGCTTGCCATTGCGCGGCGGAGCGCCTGGCGAGGGCTGCCCAGTCGCCTTCGAGTGGCAGGTTACGTGGTGCCGGCACGCCAAGGCCGCTGACCCACTGGGCGAACGGCCTGGTGCGGCCTGTCTCGAAACTTCGCTGCAGGCGCCTGGCGGTGGTATCGCTGATACCAGGCAGCTGGGCCAGTCGCTCGGCGTCGAGCGCCAACCAGTCTGCCAGCGACGTGACCAGCCCGCCCTCTACCAATCGTCGCCAGGTGCCCGGCCCGGTGCCCGGCATGGCCAGGCCTTGCTTGCCACTGAGCCAGGTGAGGCGGGCTATGAACTGTTCTTCGCAGTGTTCACTAGCCTGCCAGCAGCTCAAGGTATTGTATTGATCCAGCGCAGGTACCGGCACGGTGTGGCGCTCGGTGGCGCGGTGCACAACCTGCTCGAAGCGCGGTATGGTCAGCCCCGCAAGGCTGATGGCGACCTGATCCCCTGGGCGAATGTCGAGTGCCTGCCAGCGTGCCAGGGAACCCAGGCTCACCTGGCCAATACGGCGGTCGTCGAGTTGCACCGGCTGCAGCTTCAGGATGGGCGTGATACGGCCTGTGCGGCCGATGCGAAAGTGCACGTCACGTACCTCGGCCAGCGCTTGGGTAAAAGGATACTTCCAGGCGGCGATCCAGTAAGGCGCATTACTCTGCCAGCGTTCGGCGAACGGCCGCGCGTTCTGGCGCAGGATTACCCCGTCCGTGGCGAAGGGCAGGGCAGTGCGATACCAGTGCATACGCCAGTGAGCAGCCTCGTCAGCGCTGTTGATGGCCACACTGAAACGTTGGCTGTCGGCGAAGCCCAGCTCAGCCAGCCGGGCCATACGCTCGCCTTGATCGCTCGGCCCTTGCGGCCAGTCCCAGACGAATAGCGCAATGCCTACACCCTGATCACGGCCCAGCTGCTTGCGCGCCAGCAGCCCTGCGACAGTGGTGCGGGCGTTGACGCTGCCGGCCTGAGCCTGCACATGGCCATCCAGGCGCATGTACAGCTCCCCTTGCAGAACCAGGTCCATCGGCCTGGGCAACTGCCGGTTGATGCCTTCCAGAACCTCGATATGCCGGCTCCAGTCATGCCCGTGGGTGCCGTCGCCACGGCTGAGCAGTTGCACTAGCCGACCTTGGCGATAGACCAGGCTCACCGCGACGCCATCGACCTTTGGTTGCAGCCAGACGCCTGTCTTGCCGGCCATCCATTGGCTGACGGCCTGTTCATTCGAGAGTTTGTCGACGCCGGTGTGGCGGATCGGGTGGGCTATCGGCCCACGTGCGCTGGCCAGTGAATCCAGCTCGCTCTCTAGCGCGAAGCACGCTTGCAAATGCAGCAGGCGTTGTCGGCTCTGGTCATAGACCTCGTCGGGCACCAGCGACTCGCCCAGGCGATGGTAGTGGTCATCCCATTGGCTGACCGTCTCGCGCAGGGCGGTGACTTCGGCCCGTGCCCGCTCCGCTGACCAGTTCGGGCAGCCAGCGGCTTGTGCATTGAACGATAGAGCGAGCAGGAACAGGAGCATCAACGGCATGGCCAGCATCCTTGCTTGGCGGAGGGGAAGCCTCAGCCTAGGCAACGGAAGCGAGCGTTGCGCCATGCAGTTGTCAGCCGATATGTCACAAAAAAAGCCCCTGCCGATCACTCGGCAGGGGCTTTCGTTTACCGCTGTATGAAAATTACAGGCCAGCAGCGTCACGCAGCGCTTGGGCGCGGTCGGTGCGTTCCCAGGTGAAGGTGGTGAAGGTGTCGTCGCCGACAGTCTTCTGCTGCGGCTCACGGCCGAAGTGACCGTAGGCTGCGGTTTCCTGGTACATCGGGTGCAGCAGGTCGAGCATCTTGGTGATGGCGTACGGGCGCAGGTCGAAGCACTCGCGCACGATCTGGATGATCTTGTCGTCGGAGACCTTGCCGGTGCCGAAGGTGTTGATCGAGATGGAGGTCGGCTGGGCCACGCCGATGGCGTAGGACACCTGGATCTCGCAACGCTCGGCGAGGCCGGCGGCAACGATGTTCTTGGCCACGTAGCGGCCGGCGTAGGCGGCGGAGCGGTCGACCTTGGATGGGTCCTTGCCGGAGAACGCGCCACCACCGTGACGGGCCATGCCGCCGTAGGAGTCGACGATGATCTTGCGGCCGGTCAGGCCACAGTCGCCCACCGGGCCACCGATGATGAAGTTGCCGGTCGGGTTGATGTGGAACTGGGTGCCCTTGTGCAGCAGCTCGGCCGGCAGGGTGTGCTTGACGATCAGCTCCATCACCGCTTCCTGCAGGTCTTTTTGCGATACCTCAGGGTTGTGCTGGGTCGACAGCACCACGGCGTCGATACCGACGACCTTGCCGTTTTCGTAACGGCAGGTGACCTGCGATTTGGCATCCGGGCGCAGCCATGGCAGCAGGCCGGACTTGCGTGCTTCGGCCTGGCGCTCGACCAGACGGTGCGAGAAGCAGATCGGTGCTGGCATCAGCACGTCGGTTTCGTTGCTGGCGTAGCCGAACATCAGGCCCTGGTCACCGGCGCCCTGATCTTCCGGCTTGGAGCGGTCGACGCCCTGGGCGATATCCACCGACTGTTTGCCGATGATGTTCATCACGGCGCAGGTGGCACCGTCGAAGCCGACGTCGGAGCTGTTGTAGCCGATGTCGATGATGACCTTGCGCACCAGCTCTTCCAGGTCGACCCAGGCGGAGGTGGTCACTTCGCCGGCGATGATGGCGACACCGGTCTTGACCAGGGTTTCGCACGCAACGCGGGCGTATTTGTCCTGGGTGATGATGGCATCAAGGACCGCGTCGGAAATCTGGTCGGCGATCTTGTCCGGATGCCCTTCGGACACGGACTCGGAGGTGAAAAGGGAGTATTCGCTCATCTCGAAGGTTCCTGAAATTTACCGATGGTGTATGTCGCCAGCCGTCCGCTGAAAATGGCGGACCTGGATCTGGAAACCGTTACGCAAGCCCACATAGAGGCTGTCCCCGGGGGCCAGCCCGGCGGCTGTGGCCCAACGGGCCAGGTCGTCCTGTTCGAAGCCGAGCCAGAGGTCGCCGCAGGCTTCTCGCGCCCAACCTTGGTCATGGCTGCACAGTTCGGTAACCAGCAGGCTGCCGCCTGCCTTCACCCGTTTGGCCAGCTGGCGCAGTGCCACGGCCGGGTCGCTGAAATGGTGCAGGACCATGTTCAGCACAACGCAGTCGGCTTCCACATCCGTTGCACCCAGTGCATCGGCCAACTGCAGGTTTACATTACTCAGTCGTTCGCGCTCACAAACCTGGCGCGCCAGTTCGAGCATGGTCGGGCTGTTGTCCAGGGCCGTGACCTTGGCGAAGCGCCGCGCCAGGTCAGGCAGGAAGCCGCCGTCGCCGGGGCCGACCTCCAGTGCGCTGGCAGCCGGTGCGAAGTTCAGTTTGTCGAGCAGCGCCAGCAGGCTCTCGCGGTACTGCGGCAAGCCGGCGATGAGGTCTTGCTGGGCGCGGAATTTTTCTTCCACGCGCAGGAAGAAGTCCTGGCTGGTGGCGGCGCGGCGTTGTTGCACCTGGGCGATACGGGCCTGGACATCTTCCGGCAAGGTCAGGTCGTCGACCTCATCGAGCAGGGCCGTGTGCAGGCGCCCGCCGAAGCGCTGGCTGTCGGGCAGGGCACGGCGGTAGAAGATCGCATTGCCTTCGCGCCGGGTGGCCACCAGCTCGGCCTGGGCCAGCACCTTGAGGTGATGGCTCATGCCCGACTGGCCGACATCGAAGATCTGTGCCAGCTCCAGCACGCCGAACGAATCACTGGCCAGGGCACGCAATACGTTCAGGCGCAGCTCGTCGCCACTGGCCTTGCACAGGGCGGCCAGTGTGTCGCTTTGCTGAGGGATCGGTTGCGCACGGAGGTTCATGGGGCGGCAGTCTAGACAGGCAGGGCTGCCCCCGCAAGTTCAATATCAAAAAGTTTTGATATTGGCTGATCGGCGGGTGACCCTGACGGTTTTTTCGCCGTTATGAGGGCCAATCACAGGAAAATCCCCCAACTGCGACCATCCGTCATTGCCCCCGGCCCCCGCAGTGGGCGAAAATGGCCGCCTTTTTCGTGACACCACCTATTCAAGCCCCAGGAGATCAGCGATGCCCAGCCGTCGTGAACGTGCCAACGCCATTCGTGCACTCAGCATGGATGCCGTGCAAAAGGCCAACAGCGGCCACCCAGGTGCCCCCATGGGCATGGCGGATATCGCCGAAGTGCTTTGGCGCGACTACATGAAGCACAACCCGAGCAACCCGGACTTCGCCGACCGTGACCGCTTCGTGCTGTCCAACGGCCACGGCTCGATGCTCATCTACTCGCTGCTGCACCTGACCGGCTATGACCTGTCGATCGACGACCTCAAGGCCTTCCGCCAGCTGCACAGCCGTACCCCGGGCCACCCGGAATACGGCTACACCCCAGGCGTCGAGACCACCACCGGTCCGCTCGGCCAAGGCCTCGCCAACGCCGTGGGCTTCGCCCTGGCCGAGAAAGTGCTGGCTGCCCAGTTCAACCGTGAAGGCCACAACATCGTCGACCACAACACCTACGTGTTCCTCGGCGACGGCTGCATGATGGAAGGCATCTCCCACGAAGTCGCCTCGTTGGCCGGCACCCTGGGCCTGAACAAGCTGGTCGCCTTCTACGACGACAACGGCATCTCCATCGACGGCGAAGTGCACGGCTGGTTCACCGACAACACCCCGGCGCGCTTCGAAGCGTACAACTGGCAGGTGATCCGTAACGTCAACGGCCACGACGCCGACGAAATCAAGATGGCCATCGAGACAGCGCGCAAAAGCGACCGTCCGACCCTGATCTGCTGCAAGACCATCATCGGCTTCGGCTCGCCGAACAAGCAGGGCAAGGAAGACTGCCACGGCGCACCGCTGGGCAATGACGAAATCGCCCTGGCCCGCAAGGAACTGAACTGGAACTACGGTCCGTTCGAAGTTCCGGCCGAGATCTACGCCGAGTGGGATGCCAAGGCTGCCGGTGCCAAGGCCGAAGCCGACTGGAACCAGCGTTTCGACGCTTACGCCAAGGCCTACCCAGAGCTGGCTGCCGAGTTCAAGCGCCGTGACAGCGGCGAGCTGCCGGCCGACTTCAGCGAGAAGGCCCAGGCCTACATCAATGAAGTGGCCGCCAAAGGCGAAACCATCGCCAGCCGCAAGGCCAGCCAGAACGCACTGAACGCATTTGGCCCGATGCTGCCTGAGTTCCTCGGCGGTTCGGCTGACCTGGCCGGCTCCAACCTGACCCTGTGGAAAGGTTGCAAAGGCGTCGAAGCCAACGATGCCAGCGGCAACTACGTGTTCTACGGCGTGCGTGAGTTCGGCATGACCGCGATCATGAACGGCGTTGCCCTGCACGGTGGCCTGGTGCCTTACGGCGCGACCTTCCTGATGTTCATGGAATACGCCCGTAATGCCGTGCGCATGTCGGCACTGATGAAGCAGCGTGTGATTCACGTCTACACCCACGACTCCATCGGCCTGGGCGAAGACGGCCCGACTCACCAGCCGATCGAGCAGCTGACCAGCCTGCGCAGCACGCCGAACCTGGACACCTGGCGCCCAGCCGATGCGGTCGAGTCGGCCGTGTCCTGGAAAAACGCCCTGGAGCGCAAGGACGGCCCATCGGCGCTGATCTTCTCGCGCCAGAACCTCCAGCACCAGGAACGTGACGCCCAGCAGATCGCCGACATCAGCCGCGGTGGCTACGTACTCAAGGATTGCGTTGGCGAACCTGAGCTGATCCTGATCGCTACCGGTTCGGAAGTGGGCCTGGCCGTTCAGGCACACGTCAAGCTGACCGAGCAGGGCCGCAATGTGCGTGTGGTTTCCATGCCTTGCACCAGCGTGTTCGACGCCCAGGACGCTGCCTACAAGCAGTCGGTACTGCCGGTCGAAGTCGCTGCGCGTATCGCCATCGAAGCTGCCCACGCGGACTTCTGGTACAAGTACGTCGGCCTGGAAGGCCGTGTCATCGGCATGACCACCTACGGTGAGTCGGCTCCGGCCGCTGCGCTGTTCGAGGAATTCGGCTTCACCCTGGAAAACATCCTGGGCACCGCCGAAGAGCTGCTGGAAGACTGATACAGGCAAGGCGAGGGCCTTTGGCCCTCGTTCGCGGCACAAGGCCGCTCCTACAGGGTATTGCGCATGCCGTCCCTTGTAGGAGCGGCCTTGTGCCGCGAAAGGGCCGCACAGCGGTCCCGTTCAATAGCCGGAGTTAACGAGCCACCTATGCCCCACCCGCGTCCCTACAAAGTTGCACTCAACGGTTACGGCCGCATCGGCCGATGTGTCCTGCGCGCACTGTTCGAGCGTGGGGCAAAGGCCGGTTTCGAGGTCGTTGCACTGAACGACCTGGCCGATCAGGCCAGCATCGAATACCTGACACGCTTCGACTCCACCCATGGGCGTTTTCCCGGTGAGGTGAAGGTCGATGGCGACTGTCTGCACATCAATGGCGACTGCGTGAAAGTATTGCGCAGCGCCACCCCCGAAGGCGTCGACTGGGCCGCCCTGGGCGTCGACCTGGTGCTGGAGTGCTCCGGCGTCTACCACACCCGCGCCGATGGCCAGCGTTTTCTCGACGCCGGCGCGCCGCGCGTCTTGTTCTCGCAGCCCATGGCCAGTGAGGCGGATGTCGACGCCACCGTGGTATACGGCATCAACCAGGATTGCCTGACGGGCAACGAACGTTTGGTGTCCAACGCCTCCTGCACCACCAACTGCGGCGTCCCGCTGCTGCGTGTGCTGGACCAGGCATTCGGCATCGAGTACGTGCAGATCACCACCATTCACTCGGCGATGAACGATCAACCGGTGATCGACGCCTATCACCATGAAGACCTGCGCCGCACGCGCTCGGCCTTCCAGTCGGTAATCCCGGTGTCCACGGGCCTGGCGCGCGGCATCGAACGCCTGCTTCCGGAACTTGCCGGGCGAATTCAGGCCAAAGCGGTACGCGTGCCGACCGTCAACGTCTCGTGCCTGGACATCACCCTGCAGACCGCCCGCGATACCAGCGCGGCCGAGGTCAACCGGGTGCTGCGCGAGGCGGCACAAAGCGGCCCGCTCAAAGGCCTGCTGGCCTACACCGAGCTGCCTCACGCCAGTTGTGATTTCAACCATGACCCGCATTCGGCCATCGTCGATGCCAGCCAGACCCGCGTTTCAGGCCCTCGCCTGGTGAACCTGCTGGCTTGGTTCGACAACGAATGGGGGTTCGCCAACCGTATGCTCGACGTTGCCGAACACTATCTGCACGTCGTACACCCAACCCGCAGCAAACAGCCCTGAAGGACTGCATTCATGACCGTGTTGAAGATGACCGACCTCGACCTGCAAGGTAAGCGCGTACTGATCCGCGAGGACCTCAACGTACCTGTGAAGGACGGTGTGGTAACCAGCGATGCGCGTATCCTCGCAGCGTTGCCGACCATCAAGCTGGCCCTGGAAAAGGGTGCGGCGGTAATGGTCTGCTCGCACCTGGGCCGCCCGACCGAAGGCGAGTTCTCTGCCGAGAACAGCCTCAAGCCGGTTGCCGATTACCTGAGCAAGGCCCTGGGCCGCGAAGTGCCGCTGGTTGCCGATTACCTGGGCGGTGTTCAGGTCAATGCCGGTGACCTGGTGCTGTTCGAGAACGTACGCTTCAACAAGGGCGAGAAGAAGAACGCTGACGAGCTGGCGCAGCAGTACGCCGCCCTGTGCGACGTGTTCGTGATGGACGCTTTCGGCACCGCTCACCGCGCCGAAGGCTCTACCCATGGCGTCGCCAAGTTTGCCAAGGTCGCGGCTGCCGGCCCGCTGCTGGCGGCCGAGCTGGACGCCCTCGGCAAGGCCTTGAAGGCCCCGGCCAGGCCAATGGCGGCCATCGTTGCCGGCTCCAAGGTATCGACCAAACTGGACGTGCTGAACAGCCTGAGCAGCGTCTGTGACCAGCTGATCGTCGGTGGCGGTATCGCCAACACCTTCCTGGCCGCTGCCGGCCACCCGGTTGGCAAGTCGCTGTACGAGCCTGACCTGGTCGAAACGGCCAAGGCCATCGCCGCCAAGGTCAGCGTACCGCTGCCGGTCGACGTCGTGGTTGCCAAGGCGTTCGCCGAGGACGCCGAAGCCACCGTCAAGGCCATCGCCGACGTAGCCGCCGACGACATGATCCTCGACATCGGCCCGCAGACCGCTGCCAATTTCGCCGAGTTGCTGAAGTCGTCGAAGACCATCCTGTGGAACGGCCCGGTTGGCGTGTTCGAGTTCGATCAGTTCGGCAACGGCACCAAAGTGCTGGCCAAGGCCATCGCTGACAGCGCCGCGTTCTCCATCGCCGGTGGTGGCGATACCCTGGCTGCCATCGACAAATATGGCGTCAGCAAGGATATCTCCTACATTTCTACCGGTGGCGGTGCCTTCCTCGAGTTCGTCGAAGGCAAGGTGCTGCCAGCCGTGGCGATCCTGGAAGAGCGGGCAAAAGCCTGACAATGGCGGCGCCTGGCAAAGGGAGCGACCTGATGGTCAAGCAATTGCCTGTGATGATCCTGGCCGGTCTGCTGGGCGCCTGCTCCAGCAGTTCGTCGCCGGACACCGACCCGGCGCAGCCGCCCAAGGGGGGCTGCTACCAGTCTGAGTGGCAGGCCGAGACCGTGCCGGTGATCAGCAAGCGCGTAGGCCCGGAAGGCATGGAAAAGTACGACGAAGAACACCAGCGCCAAGCGCCGGGTTGCCCCTGAGACGGTGCGTTTCGTCGGGGCAGGCAACCAAGCGACCGCTGTGTGGTCATCTAGAGGATATGTAATGAAAGCGCTGCTGGCCTCCATGGCCCTGGCGACACTGGCGGGATGCTCGCTGATACAGCCTGCACCTTCCGCCCCGGCGGACAACTGGACCCGCTGGGTCTGCGACACCCAGGCCGAAGTGCTGTGGCGCTTCGCGGATGCACAACGGGATCAGGTTGACGTACGCCTCGGTGGCGGTGACCAGGTCTATCGGCTGAAATCCGAGCCGGGCGCCTCTGGCGCGCTGTACAGCGATGGCGTGCTGGCCTTCCACACCAAGGGCGAAGAAGGCTTGGTGTACTGGGTGGCAACCAACGATCTGATTGGGCGGGGCTGCAAGGCACCGTGACTGGCCGGGCCGCACTGGCGGCCCACACTACTTGAACAGCAACCGCCCCTGCGGCAGGCTTGCACGAAACAAACGACGCTTGTCGGGAGAGAGATACACAATGGCACTCATTAGCATGCGCCAGATGCTGGACCACGCCGCCGAGTTCGGTTACGGCGTTCCGGCTTTCAACGTCAACAACCTCGAGCAGATGCGCGCCATCATGGAAGCGGCCGACAAGACCGACTCCCCAGTGATCGTCCAGGCTTCGGCCGGCGCCCGCAAATACGCCGGTGCCCCCTTCCTGCGTCACCTGATCCTGGCCGCCATCGAAGAATTCCCGCACATCCCGGTGTGCATGCACCAGGACCACGGCACCAGCCCTGACGTGTGCCAGCGCTCCATTCAGCTGGGCTTCAGCTCGGTGATGATGGACGGCTCGCTGGGTGAAGACGGCAAGACTCCGACCGACTACGAGTACAACGTGCGCGTTACCCAGCAGACCGTGGCCATGGCCCACGCCTGCGGCGTTTCGGTGGAAGGCGAGCTGGGCTGCCTGGGTTCGCTGGAAACCGGCATGGCCGGTGAAGAAGACGGCATTGGTGCCGAAGGCGTGCTGGATCACAGCCAGATGCTGACCGACCCGGAAGAAGCCGCCGACTTCGTCAAGAAGACCCAGGTCGACGCCCTGGCTATCGCCATCGGCACCAGCCACGGCGCCTACAAGTTCACCAAGCCGCCTACCGGTGACGTGCTGGCCATCGACCGCATCAAGGAAATCCACAAGCGCATCCCTAACACCCACCTGGTGATGCACGGTTCTTCCTCGGTACCGCAAGAGTGGCTGGCGATCATCAACCAGTACGGCGGCGACATCAAAGAGACCTACGGCGTACCGGTCGAAGAGATCGTCGAGGGTATCAAGCACGGCGTGCGCAAGGTCAACATCGACACCGACCTGCGCCTGGCCTCCACCGGTGCCATGCGCCGTCTGATGGCACAGAACCCGAGCGAGTTCGACCCACGCAAGTTCTTCGGTGAAACCGTGAAGGCCATGCGCGACGTGTGCATCGCCCGTTACGAAGCGTTCGGTACTGCCGGCAATGCCTCGAAGATCAAGCCGATCTCCCTGGAAGGCATGTTCCAGCGCTACCTGAAGGGTGAGCTGGCCGCCAAGGTCAACTGATTCAGGTGCAATAGCGAAAAACCCGCAGCGTTGCGGGTTTTTTTATGCGTCGAAAATGCTGCAAGGCAACCGTTAGTCGGCTACCGTGAAACTTAATCACTGATAGCGATCTGATTCCATTGCTTGTCGCATAGGCGGGTCTAGAGTAAGAATCGGATCCAATAGCTAGTCGAAGTCGGTCAAACAAGAGAAGCAGCATGGATGGCGCTTACCCTCAACCACTGGATGGCCAATCGGTTCTTCTGGTGGTGGACGATTACCCGGAAAACCTCATTAGCATGCGCGCTTTGCTGGCACGCAACGATTGGCACGTGTTGACGGCAAGCTCAGGGATGGAAGCCCTGGGTACGTTGCTCGAACACGAGGTCGATCTGGTGCTGCTCGATGTGCAGATGCCCGAAATGGACGGCTTCGAGGTCGCCCGCCTGATGCGCGGCAGCCAACGAACCCGGCTGACCCCGATCATCTTTCTTACCGCCAACGAGCAGTCCGATGCCGCCGTGCTCAAGGGCTACGCCAGTGGTGCGGTGGACTACCTGTTCAAGCCGTTCGATCCACAGATTCTCAAGCCCAAGGTGCAGGCGCAGCTGGACCAGCAGCGCAACCGGCGCATGCTGCAGCGCTTGACCCGCGAGCTGGAAGCGGCCCGGGCGTTCAACGCTTCGATCCTGGAGAACGCCGCCGAAGGCATCCTGGTGGTCGACGCCGAGGGCGTCATCAGCTTTGCCAACCCGGCGATCTCGCGCCTGATGCATACCCCGGTCGAGCAACTGCAGGGCATCCATCTGCTCGATTTGCTGCAGGCGGCCAACGCCACCCTGTGGAGCGAATCGGCGTTTCACAACGCTTATCTCGCGCGGCAGATCGTGCGGGTCCATGATGCCCACCTGCGCGCCCCGGATGGTCAGCTGCTACCCGTGGCCCTGTCATGCGCGCCGCTACCGGCGGAGCAGCAGGCCATGGTGGTCACGGTGCTGGACATGTCGGTGGAGCGCAACCTGCACCAGCAGCTCGAATACCAGGCGGTGACCGACCCCTTGACCGGGCTGCTCAACCGCCGCGGTTTCTACCAGGCCGCCGAGGGCGCCTTGCTGCGCGGCGAGCGCTCGAACAAGGCCCAGGCCCTGATGTACATGGACCTGGATGGCTTCAAGCGGATCAACGACTCGCTGGGCCATGAGGCCGGAGACCGAGTGCTGCGCTGGGTGGCCGAGCAGATCAAGGACTGCCTTGGCAGCGAAGCGTTGCTGGCGCGCATGGGCGGCGACGAGTTCACCGCGCTATTCGACCGGCTGCCTTACCCGGAACAGGCCGGGCGCCATGCCGAGAAGCTGCTCGAGCGCGTGTCGATCCAGCAGCAGGTGGATGGGCTGGATGTGTGCCTGGGTGTCAGCATCGGCATCGCCACCTACCCCGACTGTGGTGGCAATGTCGAGGGGTTGCTGCGCGCCGCGGATACGGCGATGTATGCGGCCAAGCAGGCCGGTCGCCAGCAGTATCGCTTCTATGATCAGGAACTCAACGGTCGCGCCCGCTCGCGGCTGATGCTCGAAGACAGCGTGCGCAATGCCATCGAGGTCCAGGATTTCACCCTCGTGTACCAACCCCAGGTGGCCTTTGCCGACGGCCAGCTGCGGGGCTTCGAGGCGTTGCTGCGCTGGCAGCACCCCAGCGTAGGCGATGTGCCGCCAGGGCTGTTCATACCCTTGCTGGAAGAAGCTCGGCTGATCAATCGCCTGGCCAGCTGGATCTACCGCCAGGGCGCCGCCCAGCGTCAGGCCTGGTGCCAGCGTTTCGCCCCGGAACTGGTATTGGGTATCAGCCTGAGCCGCGCGCAGTTCACCATGCCCAGCTTGGTCGATGAACTGCAGCGGGTGATCCAGGACTATCAGCTCGATCCGGCGCAGCTGGAGGTCGAGGTGGCCGAGACCTCGCTGATGTACAACATCGACACGGCGATCAAGCAGATTCACCGCCTACGTGAGCTGGGCGTGCGCGTGGCGCTGGACGATTTCGGCGCGGGCGACTGCTCGCTGCGCATGTTGCGCGACCTGCCTATCGACACGTTGAAGCTGGACCGCCATCTGGTGGCGCGCCTGCCGGATTCAGCAGTGGATGCTGCATTGGTGCGCAGTGTCATCAGCCTGTGCGCGGATTACCGCATTACCGTGATCGCGGAGGGTGTTGAAACAGAGGCCCAGGCTGCGTGGTTGAAGGCAAACGGTTGCGCTTATGTACAGGGCTTTCTGGTCGCTCGCCCGATGACGGCGGCGGATGCTACCGCCTTCCCGGCGATTTTTCCCTGGCTGCGGTCGTGATTGGCTAGAATCGGCATTCGTTACGCCGAATGCCGTGCCATGACCGTATTACGCTATTTGCAAGCCTACCCACCGCACCTGCAGGAGCAGGTGCGGCAGATGATCGACAGCGACCGCCTGGGCGAGTACCTGCAGCGCCGCTACCCCGGCCGCCATGACGTGCAGAGCGACAAGGCGCTGTACGGCTATGCCCAGGACCTGCGCCAGCAATATCTGCGCAGCGCGCCGAACCTGGACAAGGTGCTGTTCGACAACCGCCTGGACCTGACCCATCGGGCTTTGGGGCTCAATACGGCGGTGTCGCGGGTGCAGGGCGGCAAGCTCAAGGCAAAGAAGGAAATCCGCATTGCCTCGCTGTTCAAGGAAGCGGCGCCGGAATTCCTGCGCATGATCGTCGTGCACGAGTTGGCGCACTTGCGCGAGCGCGATCACAACAAGGCGTTCTACCAGCTCTGCCAGCACATGGAGCCGGCTTACCACCAATTGGAATTCGACCTGCGCGTCTACCTGACCTACCGGGAGTTGCCAGGCAACCTGTAAGGATCACGCAGCATGGATGTGAGCAAGACCAAGAGCAGTTTTTACCGTCGCCTGTACGTAGCCTGGCTGATCGACAGCCAGACCGCCACCAGCGTGCCGGCGCTGATGGAGGCCACCGGCATGCCACGGCGTACGGCGCAGGACACCATTGCCGCACTCGCCGACCTGGACATCGTCTGCGAGTTCGAGCAGCAGGAAGGTGCGCGCAACCATGCCGGGCATTACCGCATCCATGACTGGGGTGCGATCGACAAGCAGTGGATCATCCGGCACCTGCGGCAGATCAGGGAAGTACTGGGCTATCCATGACCTTGCGCATGCCGATATGCGGGATATCGTCCTCCAGGTACTCTTCCCCCACCACCTCGAACCCGTGCCGGGCATAGAAGCCCTGCAGATGTGCCTGGGCTGACAGGTAAACCGGCGTGCCGTGCCAGCAGTGGCCGGCCGCCTCCAACCCTTTCAGCAGCAGCGGATGTCCGAGTTTCAGCCCGCGTGCTTCGGGTGAGGTCACCACCCGCCCGATGACCACATCGCCGCCCTGGGACTGCGGATCAAGCAGGCGCAGGTAGGCCACCAGCTTGTCATCCTGCCAGCCCATGAGATGCAGGGTGTCGCCCGCCAGGTCCTGGCCATCGACTTCCTGGTAAGCGCAGCGTTGCTCGACCACGAACACAGCGGTACGCAATTGCAGGATGGCGTAGAGTTCATGCTTGTCGAGGTCGGAGTGATGCTTGCAGAGCCACTGGATGGACATGATGAGAACTCCTGAAAGTGATGGCCGATCATCGCAAATTTTCGCAGCTCGGCCAAAATAGAGGCTAAATGACATTATTGGCCGCTGCCCCAGGCAACGGCTTTGTGTACTCTCATCTGCGAATCGCCTTCTACAGCGTGTGCCTTCCACTGCAAAAGGACTTCTGCATGCGGCCGCTGCTTTGCACGTTGGGTTTGCTGAGTGTCATGCTGGCAACGCCTGCACTCGGCCAGGAGAGGCTGCGGCTGGTTGCCGACAGCTGGCCTCCGTTCACCGACAGCACCATGCCCGGTGGTGGCCTGGCCACCAGCCTGGTAACCACGGCGCTGGCCCGCGCCGGATATGCCAGCGGCTACGAAGAAGTGCCTTGGGCGCGAGCGTTGATGGGCATTGGCGAAGGGCGCTATGACGTGCTGATCAATGCCTGGTTCAATGACGCGCGCAAACAGATCGGGCAGTTTTCCAAGGGCTACCTGAGTAACCGCATTCGCCTGCTCAAGCGCAAGGGCGACACATTCCGCTACAAAAATCAGGCTGACCTTTACCCGTTCAGCATCGCGGTCGTGCGCGACTACGCCTATTCACCGGCCTTCGATGGCGATACCCGCTTGCATAAGGTGGCGGTGCGCGATTTCTCGACCGCTGTGCGCATGCTGGCGGCCGGCAGAGTGAACCTGGCGGTGGAGGATGAATATGTGGCGCGCTACAACCTGCAGCGCGAGCCGCAGGCCGTGCGCGATAGCGTGGCGCTGATGGAGCCGCTGCTGGGGGAGAATTCCCTGCATATTCTGGTGAGCCTGAAACACCCTGATCACCAGCAGATCGTCGAACGCTTCGAGCAGGCCATCGCCGCGATGAAGGCCGATGGCAGCTATGCAAGGCTGATGCACCAGCATGGCTTCTGACCTCAGGCGGTTCAGGCTGCCGGTGCCTCTTTGATGAGGTGGGCCGCCAGGGTGCGCAACGGCCCCAGCTGACGGCAGATCAACGCCAACTGCGTCTGTACCAAACGCTGGTGCTCATCCAGCTCTTCCGGCATCTGCTCCAGGGCATCGGCCAGTGCCTCTTCGGCATCACTGTGAATCGCCACCGGCAGCCGTGCCGCCAGGCCATTGGCAATCTCGTCCAGGCTATTGGCCAGGCTCTTCCCGGCGCCATCGATCAGCTGTTCCTGCACCTCTGCCGGCAAGGCGGTATCGCGATGCGCGCCCAACCCTGACAGGTAACTGAGCAAGGTGTGTGACAGCACCAGGAAGCGGAAGCCGACATCGGCCTCCTTACGGAAATGCCCCGGCTCCATGAGCATGTTGGCCAGGGTGGTCGACAGCGCCGCGTCGGCGTTGTGGGCATTGCGTCGGGCCAGTCGGTAGGCGAGGTCGTCGCGCTTGCCGTGGGCGTATTGCTGCATGATCTGGCGCAGGTACTCGCTGGCACAGCTCAGGGTGTTGGCCAATGCCTTGTTCAGACGCCGGCCCTGCCAGTCGGGCAGGAACAGGAACACCGCGAGGATGGCGATCAGGCTGCCGACCAAAGTATCGAACAGGCGCGGCAGGAACAGGCCGTAGCCATCGCCGATCTGGTTGAAGCAGAACAGCACCATCAGGGTGATCGCTGCGGTGGCCAGGGTGTAGCGGGTGGTGCGGTTGACGAAGAACACCACCCCCGCAGCCACCGCGAACAGCGACTGGATGACCGGGTTGGGGAACAGGTCGAACAGCGCCCAGCCGACGGTCAGGCCGATCGCGGTGCCGAAGATCCGCTGCACCAGCTTGCGTCGGGTGGCGCCATAGTTGGGCTGGCAGACGAACAGTGTGGTGAGGATGATCCAGTAACCCTGGGTCGGGTGGATCAGGTGCACCATGCCATAACCGATCGACAGCGCCAGCGGCAGGCGCAAGGCGTGGCGGAACAGCAGCGAGGTCGGCGTCAGCTGGGTGCGCAGGCGCGTCCACACGTCTTTCAGGGTGCGTGGCGAGCGGTCGAGCAGGCTGCTGTCGCTGGCATCGGCCAGGCTGTCGGGGTTGCTGGCGGCGCTGAGCAGGCGGTCGAGGGTCGCCAGGTTGGCGGCCAGGGCCCGCAATGAACGCAGCAGGCCACGCCAGGCCGGGTTGCTCTGGATGCGCAGGTGTTCAAGCGAGGCGTTGAGGTCTTCCAGTGCTTCGGCGAAACCGCTAGCCAGCACGAAAGGCTGGCGCAAGCGGATCGAGCGGGCCAGCTCCTGGCAGGAGGCACCCTGTTTGCGCAGCAGGCGTTGGCAGCGGAACATCACATCGCTGTGGAAGAACGCCTCGTTCAGGGCGTTGTAAGGGTAGTGCGAAGCGCTGACGCGTTCGTGGATGTCCTGGGCCAGGAAGTACAGCTTGAGGTAGCGGCTGACCTTGGAGTTCGGCTGGCTGTTGCCGACCCGGTGCAGGATGATTTCCTTGGCCGCGTTGAGTGCCGCCACCACCTTGCCATTCTGCCGCGCCAGCTCCAGGCGCTGGGCCTCGACATCGAGGTTGCGGATCGGCTCGAACAGGCTGGCCTTGAGCTTGAGGTAGCTGCCGAGTTCGAAGAACAGCCTGGCCAGGCTCTGCTGCACCGGCTGGTTGGAAAACAGCGCCTGCCACAGCACCGAGAGCAGGCCGTACCAAGCTGCACCCGCGACCAGCAGCATCGGCTCGTGCCAGAAGTCGGTGACCTGCCCGCCACGCTGGTCCACGCCGATCATGGTGTACACCGAGGTGATCAGCGTTGCCGAAGCAATCGCGCCATAGCGCTCGCCAAGGGCACCGAGCATGGTCAGGCCGAACGCGGCCAGCGCCAAGGCGCCGACGAAGATCCATGGGTAGGGGAACAGCAGCTCGACTGCCAGTGCTGCGATGGCAAAACAGGGGAGGGTAACGGCCAGGGCGCTGAGGCGGCCCTGCCAGCTGTCATCGGTCTCGGCCAGGGCGCTGGCGATGATGCCGAGGAACAGCGGAATCAGCAGGGCCATCTCGTTCTGGTACCAGCACAGGGCCAGGCTGCCGGTGAGGGCGATGGTAACCCGGATGCTATAACTGAACTTGTCTTGGCCCCACAGGCGACGCAGTGACTGACGGAACGAACTCGATGACATGATGGCCCGCTAGGCAGTGATCGAATGAATGCATTGCAGCACGGCCAGCAAGAAGCGTTCCGTGCTGCTGAATGGATTCTACTCTACACGAACTGCGCAGCGGCGTTGGCCGATGCCCAGGCCCACTGGAAATTGAAACCGCCCAGGTGGCCGGTGACGTCGAGTACTTCGCCGATGAAGTACAGGCCGGGGCTTTTCAGCGATTCCATGGTCTTGGACGACACTTCACGGGTGTCCACGCCACCGAGGGTCACTTCAGCAGTGCGGTAGCCTTCGGTACCGGCCGGCACCACCTGCCAGTTCGCCAGTTTCTCGGCGATCTGCGCAAGTTCCGCCGGGGTGTACTGCTTCATCGGCCGCGACTCGAACCACTGCTCGGCCAGCAGGTTGGCCAGCTTGCGGGTAAACACTTCGCCCAGCACGGTCTTCAGTTCGGCGTTGGCGCGTTCGGCCTGCACCTGCTGCAGCCAGGTCAGTGCATCGCGATCGGGCAGCAGGTTGATCTCCACCGTGTCGCCAGCTTCCCAGAACGACGAGATCTGCAGAATCGCCGGGCCACTGAGCCCACGGTGGGTGAACAGCAGGTTCTCGCGGAAGCTGGTGCCGTTGCAGCTGGCGGTGCAGTCCAGCGAGGTGCCCGACAACTCGGTGCACAGTGCCTTGAGTTGGGGCTCGGTGATGGTGAACGGCACCAACCCGGCGCGGGTCGGCAGCAGGGTGTGGCCGAACTGTCGGGCCACCTGGTAACCGAAGCCGGTGGCGCCGAGGGTCGGGATCGACAGGCCGCCGGTGGCGATCACCAGCGATTGGCAGGTGAACTGGCCGCCACTGGTCTGCAGCAGATAGCCGGTTTCGGTCTTCTCGATCTGTTCGATGCTGGTGTGCATGCGGATCTCGGCGCCGGCTGCGTCGCATTCGGCCAGCAGCATGTCGAGGATGTCGCTGGCCTTGTTGTCGCAGAACAGCTGGCCGAGCTTCTTCTCGTGGTACGGCACGCCGTGCTTGCTCACCAGTTCGATGAAGTCCCACTGGGTGTAGCGGGCCAGGGCCGACTTGCAGAAGTGTGCGTTCTGCGAAAGGAAGTTGGCTGGCTCGGTGTACAGGTTGGTGAAATTGCAGCGCCCGCCGCCGGACATGAGGATCTTCTTGCCGGGCTTGTTGGCGTGGTCGAGCAGCAGTACCCGGCGGCCACGGCGGGCGCTGAGCTGGGCGCACATCAGGCCGGCGGCGCCGGCGCCGAGGATGATCACGTCGGTGGAGTGCACGGTGTTACCTCGTAGATAGCCGGGGCCGCTGCGCGGCCCTTTCGCGACACAAGGCCGCTCCTACAGGGAATCGCATGTTCCTGTACGAGCGGCCTTGTGTCGCGAAGGGCTGCAAAGCAGCCCCAAAATAGGTCAGACGATACGGACTTTCAGGGCCCGGCCCTTGATCTTGCCGCTGTTCAAGCGCTGCATGGCCTGTTTGGCGAGCGCTCGCTCAACGGCCACAAAGGCCTGGAAGTCGAAGATGGCGATCTTGCCTACCTGCTTGCCCGGGATCCCGGCATCGCCGGTCAGTGCACCCAGAATGTCACCCGGGCGCAGCTTGTCCTTGCGCCCGGCTGCGATGCACAGCGTGCTCATCAGCGGCAGCATCGGCGCGCCGCCCTGGTTCTTCAGGCTGTCCAGCTGGTCCCAGCGCAGCGGGCTCTTCTGCAGGTCTTCGATGGCCTGGGCGCGGTGGCCTTCGGCTGGCGCTACCAGGCTGACCGCGACGCCTTTCTCGCCAGCGCGGCCGGTACGGCCGACGCGGTGCACATGGATCTCGGCATCACGCGCCAGTTCGACGTTGATGACCATGTCCAGGCCATCGATATCCAGGCCACGGGCCGCCACGTCAGTGGCCACCAGCACCGAGCTGCTGCGGTTGGCGAACATGGTCAGCACCTGGTCGCGGTCGCGCTGTTCCAGGTCGCCATGCAGGGCTTGGGCGACGATGCCCTTGGCGGTCAGGTGGGCAACCACGTCCTCGCACTGCTGCTTGGTGAAGCAGAACGCCACGCACGATTGCGGGCGATAGTGGCCGAGCACACGGGTGACGGCTTCCAGGCGCTGCTGAGGATCGATCTCGATGAAGCGCTGCTCGATCTGGTTGTCGGCATGCAGGCTTTCGACCTTGACCTGCTGCGGCTTGCGCATGAAGTCAGCGGCCAGCTGCTCGATGCCGGCCGGGTAGGTGGCCGAGAACAGCAGGGTCTGGCGACGCGACGGGGTCTTGCCGATGATGCTGGCGATGGCGTCGAAGAAGCCCATGTCGAGCATGCGGTCGGCTTCGTCCAGCACCAGCGTGTTCAGGCCGTCGAGCACCAGGGTGCCTTTGTCCAGGTGCTGCTGGATGCGCCCTGGGGTGCCGACGATGATGTGCGCGCCGTGTTCCAGCGAGGCAATCTGCGGGCCCAGCGACACGCCGCCGCAGAGCGTGAGGATCTTGATGTTGTCCTCGGCGCGGGCCAGGCGGCGCAGTTCTTTGGCCACCTGGTCGGCGAGCTCGCGGGTCGGGCACAGCACCAACGCCTGGCAGCCGAAGTAGCGCGGGTTGATCGGGTTGAGCAGGCCGATGCCGAAGGCGGCGGTTTTGCCGCTGCCGGTCTTGGCCTGGGCGATCAGGTCTTGGCCGCGCAGGATGACGGGCAGGCTCTGGGCCTGGATCGGTGTCATCGAGGCATAGCCGAGGGCGTCCAGGTTGGCCAACATGGCGGTGGACAGCGGCAGGGTGGCAAAGGCGGTGGATTCGGTGGTCACGAGGCGGGCCTGTGGTGCAAAGCGAAAAATGTCGCACAGTCTACCAGCCTCGTGGCCATTCGCCCTACGACTCCATGTGTTGTTCCGGACGACGGGCACGCCTTCCGTCCGTCGGCGACAGTTGCAGGAAGATGGCCGCCGCCAGCATGGCCATTACGCCGATGGTGACAAAGGTCAGCTGGAACGCGCCCAGGGTGGTCTCCACGCCCTCGGCGCTGCCCGCCGCAGTGAAACCGCCGAGCAGGGCACCGGCGCAGGCCACGCCGAGGCTTAGCGACAACTGCGCGACCACCGACAGCAGGCTGTTGCCACTGCTGGCACTGGCGTCGTCGAGGTCGATCAGGGTCACTGTGTTCATGGCCGTGAACTGCATCGAGTTGACGGCACCGAGCAGGGCCAGCTGTACCAAGAGCAGTGCATACGGAGTCTGCTCGTCGACCAGGCCCAGGCTGGCCAGCAGGATGCCCAGCAGCAAGGTGTTGCCGGTCAGCACGATGCGATAACCCAGCCGCTCTATCAGTGACCGGGCAACGGACTTGGCCAGCATCGCCGAGGCGGCCAGCGGGATCATGCTCATGCCGGCCTGGGCCGGCGAATAGCCCAGCGCCACCTGCAGCAACAACGGCACCAGGAACGGCAGGGCACCGCTGCCCAGGCGTGAGAACAGATTGCCGAGGATGCCGATGGCGAAGGTGCGCACACGGAACAGGCTGGGTGAGAACAGCGGCTCCGGGTCGCGCCCGGCGCGCAGCCAGTACGCGGCCAGGCAAGCCATACCGGCGAACAGCAGCAACATCACCCGCAGGTGCGGCAGGTGCAGCTCGCCCAGGCCTTCCATGGCGATGGTGATCAGTACCATCGCTGTGCCGAACAGGATGAAGCCGGGACCATCGAAGCGGGTGCGCTCGGCCCCGCGCAGGTCTGGGATGAACTTCCACACTGCATAGCAGCCCAGTGCACCGACGGGCAGGTTGAGCAGGAAGATCCAGTGCCAGCTGAGGATCTCCACCAGCCAGCCGCCCAGGGTCGGGCCCAGCAGCGGGCCGAGCAGGCCGGGGATGGTGATGAAGCTCATGATCCTCACAAGCTCCGTACGCGGATAGGCGCGCAGCACCACCAGGCGCCCGACCGGCAGCATCAGCGCGCCGCCCAGGCCCTGCACGATGCGGGCGAAGATGAGGAAACCGAGGCTGTTGGCCGTGGCGCACAGCAGCGAGCCGAAGCTGAACAGCAGGATGGCGCCGAAGAAGATGCGCTTGGTACCGAAGCGGTCGGCGATCCAGCCCGAGGCGGGAATCAGCAGGGCGACGGTGAGCATGTAGGCGATGATCACGCCCTGCATGCGCAGCGGGTCTTCGGCCAGCGAACGAGCCATGGCCGGCAGGGCGGTGTTGAGGATGGTGCCGTCCAGGGACTGCATGAAGAAGGCGATGGCCACCACCCAGGGCAGCCAGCGGGCGGTGGTCGGGTCCAGCGGTGCTCGATCGGGCATGACGTCCTCTTCTGTCCTGTTCCGGCCTCTTCGCGGCTAAAGCCGCTCCCACAGAGGAGTGCGATCCCTGTAGGAGCGGCTTTAGCCGCGAAGAGGCCGGTACTGCCAATTACAATGTCAGGGTCAGCCCTTTGACCAGCGCCCCCGGCAGATGACTCGACCCGGTACTGCGCTGCCCATAGGTGCTGGTCGACAGGATCATCTCGCGCTCTTGAGTCAGCTCCTCCAGCTGGCTGCCAAGCAAACTGTACAGGCTGTCATCGAAGCGCATGGTGCTCACCGGCCCCTGGATCTCGCCGTTCACCACCCAGAACGTGGCGAAACGGGTCAGCCCGGTCATGCGCGCCGCTGGCAGGTCGGAGTAGTTCAGGTACCACAGGTTGCTGATGTACAGCCCGGTGCCGAGCCGCTCAAGAATCTGCGCGCTGGGCAAGCCACCCGGCGCCAGGCTCAACGCGCACGGTGACTCGTAGCTGTCGGCGCCATTGGCCATCAATTTGAACTCGGCTGCGCTGCGGGCACTGACCAGCCGCTGCAGCGCGTTACCCTGCTGGATCAACGTCACATCCAGGCGCGGCGAGCCCTCGTCGGAGAATGCCGGGCTCAGCGAACCGCTGACCTGTTCGCTGAAGCTCACCATCGGATGCAGCTGCGCATCGCCGCTGTACAGGCGCTGCAGGGCGCTGTTGCCGGTGGCCAGGGCTTGGGCTGAGAAGCCACCCCAGCACAGCATGCCGGCGATTTCGTCCATGGCGGCGGGCGCCAGGTAGGCGCGGTAGCTGCCAGGTTTGAGTGTCACAGCCGGGCGGCCGAGGAAGCTCAGCTGCTCCCTTGCCTGGCGCAGACGGGCGGTCAAGTCGGCGGCGCTCCACTGCTGGCCGGCATAGTTGGCCTTGACGGCCTGGCCATTGCTGTGGAACAGGCTCCAGTCGAAATTGAAGCTGTTGGCCTGGTGCCAGCCGAACGCCCCGAACGAGCTGGCAAAGCCCCGGCAGATCGGGCCCGCAGCGTAGATGCCGACCAGGTCCAGGTCACCGGCTTCACGGTCGAGCAAGGCCAACACCTGGTCAAGCTCGGGCAGCGCTTGTTGCTGTTGGTTCAGGCTGTGCCAGGCGCTGTCGTCCAGGCGCAGATACGGGTCGACAGCCAGCAGTGGCAGGGTCTGGCGCAACTGCTCCAGCGCTGCGACCAAGCGTTGCTGGTCAACTTGCGCGTCGCCGCTCAGGGTCACCTGCTGTTCTGCCTGGCGGCCATCATGGATCAACCGCAGTTGCGCACTGGCCTGGCTCACTTCGCCGGCCTGGCGCACCTTGGCGTGGTTGAATCGCACAAATTGCGACTGTTCAGCGCTGTAGCCTAGGGTGAACTGCTCACCCGCTTGCAGTGCAGCGCGCACATCCCCGACCAGGGCTTCGAAAACGTGTTTCATCAGGCGTCTCCTCCGAATACGTCGATCTGGCGGAACACGCAGGCGGGCGAAGCGTGCCCGACCCGCACCACCTGGTTGGGTTCGCCCTTGCCGCAGTTGGGCGTGCCCAGGACCTGGAAGGTGCTGCGGTCGCCGACCGCCGCGAGGTTGCGCCAGAACTGCGCGGAGATGCCGCGGTAATTGGGGTTCTTGACGATGCCCTTGAGCTCACCGTTCTGGATTAGCTGGCCCCATTCGCAGCCGAACTGGAACTTGTTGCGCGCATCGTCAATGGACCAGGAGCGGTTGGTGCGCATCAGGATGCCGTGCTCGATGCCCTGGATCAGCTGATCCAGAGGCTGGTCGCCCGGTTCGATATTGAGGTTGGCCATGCGGTCGATGGGCGCACGGTTCCAGCTGCAGGCGCGGCTGTTGGCTACGCCATCCAGGCCTGAGCGCAATTGTGACAGCGCGCCGCCAAGCGGGCGCAGCAGCAGGCCATCGCGGATCAGGAACTGCTTGCTGGCCTCTGTGCCGTCGTCATCGAAACTGTAGCTGGCCAGCTCTTCGCCGATGGTCGGGTCGAAGGTCACGTTGAGCAGGTTGGAGCCGTATTGCAGGTGGCCGAAGTCGCTGGCCTTGACGAAGCTGGTGCCGGCGTAATTGCGCTCGTCGCCGAGGATACGGTCCATCTCCAGCGGGTGGCCGATGGATTCGTGGATCTGCAGCATCATCTGGTCGGGCATCAGCAGCAGGTCACGCAGGCCGCTAGGGGTGTTCGGCGCCAACAGCAGCTGCAGCGCCTGGTCGGCGACCAGGCGGGCGGCGCCGACCAGGCCACAGCGCTCGATGATCTCGAAGCCGCCTTGCTGGCCAAAGTTGTCGCGGCCCAGGCTGCGGCTCTGGCTGTCCTGGCCGTCGCTGGCGGTGACGCTCAGGCCGGGGAACAGGAAGCGCTGGGCATGGCGCAGTTCGGCGCCGGCCGAGTTCAGGTAGGTCTGCTCGACCAGGCTCAGGCCCAGGCTGGCCTGCCAGTCCACCAGGCGGCTGTCCTTGGGCACGCTGGCGGATTCGGCGGCGAGCAGGCCAAGGCAGTCGGCCAGGCTTGGCACAGGTTGGTCAAAGTTGGGCGAAATGTGATCGTGACGGGCGCTGGTCACCGGCTGCTCACGCAGGTCAAGCAGGCTGTGCCGGGCGACCTGACGAGCCAGCGCCTCGGCCTGCTCCAGCGCCCGTTGCAGGCCAGCCTGCGACAGGTCGGCGGTGGCCGCATAGGCCTCTACGCCGTTAACCCGTACGGTAAGCATGGCGCCCTCGTCCTGGCTGAAGTGCGGTGGCTCTGCAACATTGCGACGAACCGAAAGCGCCTGGTGCGACTGTTTCACATGGCGCAGGGAAAACAGCTCGGCCGTACTGCGCAGCGCGGCGAAGCGCTGGCGCAGCAAGGCGCTGGAATCGAACATCTGGAAGCCTCCGTTTTCACGGTGGCTCCCCCTAGAACCACCCGTCTTGCATGGCCAGGCACGTATCATCGCGTGCCTCGAGCAATGCCAGCTCATTATGGCAGGCAGGAATTTCCCAGGTCAGGAAATAACGCGCGGCCTGCAGTTTACCGAGGTAGAAGTCGCGATCGGCGGGGTTGCCCTTGAGCAGGCCGAGTTCGGCGTGGATGGCCTGTTCCAGCCAGCGCCAGCCGACTACACAGTGGCCGAAGGCCTTGAGGTACAGGGCTGAGTTGGCCAGGGCGCCGGCAACCTTGCCCTGTGCCAGGTCGCCGAGCAGGGCCAGGGTTACCGTTTGCAGGCGATTGACCAGTTGCTCCAACGGTTGGCGCAGGTTGTCCAGGCCCGGATGATGGCTGGCGCGCTCGGCCGTTGCGGCGATCAGGCGAATCAGTTGCTTGAGACCGGCACCGTTGTTCTGCGCCAGCTTGCGGCCCAGCAGGTCGAGCGACTGGATGCCCTCGGTGCCTTCATGGATCGGGTTCAGGCGGTTGTCGCGGTAGTACTGCTCCACCGGGTACTCACGGGTGTAGCCGTGGCCGCCGAGAATCTGGATCGCCAGTTCGTTGGCCTTTAGGCAGAAGGTCGAGGGCCAGGACTTGACGATCGGGGTCAGCAGGTCGAGCAGCTCCTGGGCCTGTTTGCGTGCGCTTTCGTCGCTGGCGGTGTGGGTATCGTCGAACAGGCGCGCAGCGTACAGGCCCAGGTCAAAGGCGCCTTCCACATAAGCCTTCTGCGCCAGCAGCATGCGCTTCACGTCGGTGTGTTCGATGATCGGCACGGCTGGGCTGTGCGGGTCCTTGCTGTCCGGCAGCCGGCCTTGGGGCCGCTGGCGAGCGTATTCCAGCGAGTAGAGGTAGCCGGCGTAACCGAGCATTACCGCGCCCATGCCGACGCCGATGCGTGCCTCGTTCATCATCTGGAACATGCAGGCCAGGCCCTGGTGCGGCTGGCCGACCAGGTAGCCGACGCACTGGCCGTTGTCGCCGAAATTCAATGCAGTGGAGGTGGTGCCGCGCCAGCCCATCTTGTGGAACAGCCCGGCCAGCAGCACGTCGTTGCGCGACCCGCGGCTGCCGTCGTCGTTGATCAGGTATTTAGGCACGATAAACAGCGAAATACCTTTAACGCCCGGCGGTGCGTCCGGCAGCTTGGCCAGCACCATGTGCACGATGTTTTCCGACAGCTCATGGTCGCCACCGGAGATGAAGATCTTGTTGCCCTTGAGCCGGTAGGTGCCATCGCCAGCAGGTTCGGCGCGGGTGCGGATATCGGCCAGCGACGAGCCGGCGTGGGGTTCGGTCAGCGCCATGGTGCCGAAGTAGCGGCCATCGATCATGGGTTGCAGGTACAGGCGCTTCTGTTCCTCGGTACCGAAACTCTCGATCAGGTTGGCCGCGCCCATGGTCAGGAACGGGTAGGCCGTGGTACCGGCGTTGGCCGCCTGGAAGTGGGCGAAGCAGGCTTGCGAGACCAGGCTGGGCAACTGCATGCCGCCGACTTCGAAGTCGCGGTTGGCGTTGAGGAAGCCGGCTTCGAGGAATGCATCGACAGCGGGCTTCACCTCCGGGATCAGTTCGGCGCGGCCGTTTACATAACGCGGCTCGTTTTCGTCGGCTTTGCGGTTATGCGGGGCGAAGAACTTTTCGGCGATGGTGCGCGCGGTGGTCAGGGCCGCATCGAAGGTTTCGCGGCTGTGTTCGGCAAAGCGCGGGCGCTGGGTCAGGGCTTCGGCGTCGAGGACTTCGTAGAGTTCGAAGGCGAGGTTGCGCGGGCTGAGCAGGGTCTCGGGCATGGTAGGGGTCCTTGGGCGGGATGCTGCGAGTCTGGCGGAACCATGAAGTAAAGGGCAGGTTAATAAGCGTGAGTGATGATGAGGCAGTCATCTAGGTGGCAGGAGCGCCCGCTAGCCATTCGCAGGATAGGAACATACCTACATCCATCGTGGACAATTCCTACAACCATAGCAATGAAAAAAGAGGTAGATGTTGTTCTTTGCTAGGGAGGAAGTCTTGTGGCTAGAATTTGTCATTGGCGCGATGTTTGGAAAGAAGAAATCAGCAGGATTGAAGATCCTTTCTTTGCCCAGTCCGTAGTCCGAGATCTACTGCAAAGAAATACTCAGCTGCGCGGGCTGAGCGAATTTCTTGAAGATTGTGGTTTGCCTGTGGGGCGAGCATTGCTCGGCGATGAAATAGAGCGAGCTTCAAAATTGATGGGTGAGGGGAGATGGTTTCTTCTTCGCGAGGAGGTACGCTATCCCATTGACGTGACGTGTTATCCCGCGTTGAAGTGGGCGCCATCAAAAACGGATTGTCAACAGCATGAAAGTCGATATGAGGAGGCTGCGGGGCCTGGTAAGTGGAGCACTTTTAGTATTGATACAGATCGGCTCTGGTCCAGTGTAGCCTTCGCGGCAAACTTCATAACTTCGCGAGGTGACGAAGGGCGTCTTTTTGCAAGCGAGGGTAAAGACTATGCCAATACCAGGCGCGTTGTGAGTCAGAGGTGGGTGCCGTTAAAAGCCAGTGAGCGTGATTTCGTCAGGTTGTCAGCAGTGCACCGCTGTGGGGCTGTGCGGAGAACAACGCAATATTTTGTCGAGGCCAGTGATGAATGGGCGATAAGTGGCCAGTCTTGGCATTGGCGCCCTGTGGTGGCTAACGAGGTATATGAGTTTCGGGAAGGTGCATATTGACTGAGTTAAAGGTTAGGCTGCAGCAATCTTTGTTCCTGGTTTGGGCTGGCATGGATGCGTTTTACCTTTGTTTATATTCTCTGCGTAGCGCCGCCCGTGGAGGGGTGCCGTTCTGGTCGGATTTTAAAAGTGGGCTCGATGTTATGCGTAGTTGGGACGGTCCGGAGGCACTGATATGGGCCGGTCTGGTTTTGCAGGGCTCGGTAGCCGTCTCGTGTATCGGTTTTTATGCAAGGAAAAAGTGGGTTGTTTATCTGGCGATGATGCAGTTGCCATTTAGATATTTATTTATTGTTCCGTCAATTTCGGTGGTCTTGGTTCTGCCGATGATCACTGCTGAAGTCAATAATTGGCTATGGGGGGGATTGCTCTTTTCTTCAGAGGTCATCAAAGGTTGGAGTCTATGGTGGTTGCGTCGTCAGGTTAAACCGTTGAAGTGTTAGTGGGGGTGTGGGAGGGTGGTGCCGTAATAATCCCCAAGACACGCCCAAAAAAAAGGAGAGCCAAAGCTCTCCTTTTTCATCAACAACCCCAGGCGTCAGCCAATGGTCATCAGGCTGGCATTACCGCCCGCCGCCGCAGTATTCACACTCACCGCCCGCTCGATCACCAGGCGCTCCAGCGCAATCTGGTGATCACCGCTGGACAGCCCGTGCACACCGACGATCGCCCCGGCACGCTTGGCCACTTGTTGGCACACGCCGCGCAGCTGGTCGGAGTCGCCATGGTGGATCACGGCGTCGAATGCCACTTCATCCTTGTTCCAGTCCGCCACCAGCTTGACCTTGGCCTGCAGCTCACGCGGCAGGCGGCCACGCAGGGCCTTGCCTGGCTCGCTGTCAGCCCACACCGCCGAGCTACCCACCGCCAGCACGGCCGCGAACTGCGCCAGCAGGTCGGCTTCGTTGTCCGCCAGGCACAGCACGTGCTCGCGCGGCAGGATGGTGTAGGTGTTGCGCTCGCCGGTCGGGCCGGGCAGCAGGCGGGCGATGCCGCTCTGCGACTGGCCGGCGAACTGGCTGCACAGGGCGGCCAGGTCGGCCTGCTGGTTGCTCTCGGCCCAGGCCTTGAGCGTATGCAGCGGCTTGATCAGCTGGTCGTGCAGGGCACGGTCCGGCTGGCCTGCGCCATCTTGCTGCTGGAAGTGGCGGCCAATGGCGTCGGCCGGGCGGGTCGACAGCAGGCGGTACAGGTACAGCGGACCACCCGCTTTCGGGCCGGTGCCCGACAGGCCTTCACCGCCGAATGGCTGCACGCCGACCACGGCGCCAACGATGTTGCGGTTGACGTACATGTTGCCGGCGTTGGCGGTTTCCACCACCTTGGCGATGGTCTCGTCGATGCGGGTGTGCACGCCGAGGGTCAGGCCGTAGCCGGACGCGTTGATCTGCTCGATCAACTGGTCGAGGTTGCGGCGGTTGTAGCGCACCACGTGCAGTACCGGGCCGAAGATTTCACGTTTCAGTTCGTCGAAGCTGTCCAGTTCGATCAGGGTCGGCATCACGAAGGTGCCGCGTTTGATCTCGGCTGCATCGGCGATTGCCACTTGATAGACCGAGCGGCCTTTCTCGCGCATGCCCTGGATGTGCTTCTCGATACCGGCCTTGGCTTCGGCGTCGATCACCGGGCCGATGTCCACGGCCAGGCGGTCCGGGCAGCCCAGGCGGCTTTCGGCCATGGCGCCCTTGAGCATTTCGATCACGCGGTCTGCGGAGTCTTCCTGCAGGCACAGCACTCGCAGGGCCGAGCAACGCTGGCCGGCGCTGTCGAAGGCCGAGGACACCACGTCGATCACTACTTGCTCGGTCAGCGCCGAGGAGTCGACGATCATGGCGTTCTGGCCGCCGGTTTCGGCAATCAGCGGGATCGGCCGGCCCTGGTTGTCCAGGCGGCCAGCGACGTTGCGCTGCAGCAGGCGGGCAACCTCGGTGGAGCCGGTGAACATCACGCCTTTGACGCGCTCGTCACCGACCAGGCCGGCACCGACGGTTTCGCCACGGCCCGGCAGGAGTTGCAGAACACCTTCCGGAATGCCGGCTTCCAGCAGCAGCCGCACGGCCTGGGCGGCGATCAGCGGGGTCTGTTCGGCCGGCTTGGCCAGCACCGGGTTGCCGGCAGCCAAGGCGGCGGCTACCTGGCCGGTGAAGATCGCCAGCGGGAAGTTCCACGGGCTGATGCACACCACCGGGCCCAGTGGGCGGTGGGCGTCGTTGCTGAAGTCGTTGCGTGCCTGCACCGCGTAGTAGCGCAGGAAGTCCACGGCTTCGCGCACTTCGGCGATGGCGTTGGCGAAGGTCTTGCCAGCTTCACGGATGAGCAGGCCCATCAGCGGCTGGATTTCGGCTTCCATCAGATCAGCGGTGCGCTCGAGGATCGCGGCACGTTCAGCGGGCGGAGTGGCCTGCCAGATGGGGGCAGCGTTCAGGGCGCACTGGATGGCATTGTCGACGTCGGCGACGGTGGCTTCCTGCACATGGCCGACCACGTCACGGTGGTCCGCCGGGTTCAGTACCGGTACAGCTGCAGCCTCGCTGGCGGCGCAGGCCAGCAGCGGGGTGGCCTTCCAGTCGTTGTTGGCAGTGGCCAGCATGGCGCAGGACAGCGATGCCAGGCGGTGTTCGTTGGCCATGTCGATGCCGGCCGAGTTCGCACGCTCACTGCCATACAGTTCACGCGGCAGCGGGATGCGTGGGTGCGGCAGGCCGATGCTGCCTTCCTGGGTGCCCATGCGTTCGATGCTGCTCACCGGGTCCGCGACCAATTCCTGGATGGAAATGGAGTGGTCGGCGATGCGGTTGACGAACGAGGTGTTGGCGCCGTTCTCCAGCAGGCGGCGGACCAGGTAGGCCAGCAGGGTTTCGTGGGTACCGACCGGGGCATACACGCGGCACGGGCGGTTCAGCTTGCCGTCGGCGACCTTGCCTACAACCTGTTCGTACAGCGGCTCACCCATGCCATGCAGGCACTGGAACTCGTATTGGCCCGGGTAATAGTTCTGGCCGGCGATATGGTAGATGGCCGACAAGGTGTGGGCGTTGTGGGTAGCGAACTGCGGGTAGATGGCTTCCGGCACGGCCAGCAGCTTGCGGGCACAGGCGACGTAGGACACGTCGGTGTACACCTTGCGGGTGTAGACCGGGTAGCCTTCCAGACCCTCAACCTGGGCGCGCTTGATCTCACTGTCCCAGTAGGCGCCTTTTACCAGGCGGATCATCAGGCGGTGGCGGCTGCGCTTGGCCAGGTCGATGACGTAGTCGATCACGTATGGGCAGCGTTTCTGGTAGGCCTGGATCACGAAGCCGATACCGTTCCAGCCAGCCAGGGCCGGCTCGAAGCACAGGCGCTCGAGCAGGTCGAGGGACAACTCCAAACGGTCGGCTTCCTCGGCATCGATGTTCAGGCCGATGTCGTACTGCTTGGCCAGCAGGGTCAGCGACAGCAGGCGCGGGTACAGCTCTTCCATCACGCGCTCGTACTGGGCGCGGCTGTAGCGCGGGTGCAGTGCCGAGAGCTTGATCGAGATGCCCGGGCCTTCATAGATGCCACGGCCATGGGAGGCTTTGCCGATCGAGTGGATCGCCTGCTCGTAGGACGCCAGGTACTTCTGTGCGTCATGCTCGGTCAGTGCGGCTTCGCCAAGCATGTCGTAGGAGTAGCGGAAGCCCTTGGCTTCGAAGCGGCTGGCGTTGGCCAGGGCTTCGGCGATGGTTTCGCCGGTCACGAACTGCTCGCCCATCAGGCGCATGGCCATGTCGACGCCCTTGCGGATCATCGGTTCGCCGCTCTTGCCGATGATGCGGGTCAGCGAGGAGGTGAGGCCGGCTTCGTTGTGCGTGGAGACCAGCTTGCCGGTCAGTAGCAGGCCCCAGGTGGCGGCGTTGACGAACAGTGACGGGCTGTTGCCCAGGTGCGGCTGCCAGTTGCCGTTGCTGATCTTGTCGCGGATCAGGGCGTCGCGGGTGCCTTTGTCAGGGATGCGCAGCAGGGCTTCAGCCAGGCACATCAGGGCAACACCTTCCTGGGACGACAGGGAAAACTCCTGCAGCAGGCCCTGAACGATGCCAGCACGGCCACCAGCACTCTTCTGGTTGCGCAGTTTTTCGGCGATGCCGGCGGCGAGCTTGTTGGTGGCTTCGGCCAGCGGAGCGCTCAGGCGCGCCTGCTCCAGCAGCATCGGTACCACTTCCTGCTCGGGGCGGCGGTAGGCGGCGGTAATCGCCGAGCGCAGAACCGACTGCGGCAGGATGCTCTCGGCGAATTCTAGGAAGCACTGGTGGGCGTGGTCTGGCTGTACTTCGCCAGCGTCGTCGGCCAGGTTGTTGGCATGACCGTTGAGTTCGGTCAGGGTAGCGCCACCCTCGAGCTTCTCCAGGTAATTGAAGATCGCTTGCTTGATCAACCAGTGCGGCGTGCGGTCGATGGACTGCGCAGCTGCTTTGAGTCGCTCACGGGTCGGGTCGTCAAGTTTGACCCCCAGGGTGGTCGTCGCCAATTTTCTTATCCTCATTATTGCCACGGTTGTGGCTTAAGCTGCGCCAAGATTAGCGGTAGGCGTTTTTGGGTGCAACCAGGTGCAACCCGAATTTTTTGAAGAAAAGGTGCAACTCGTCTGACGAACCTTCCTACAGATTAAAAAGAGTTCATAACGGTGCGGTTTCTTATGAATAAAACGTGTTCTTGCTCCAAAACGGAGCAAAAAATGGAATTTCCCGTAATGCGCACGGGTGGGTGCAACTTGCAAATGAAAAATGGTTGCACCCACTTTGCGTTGTTGCATAGGATTCGCCGCCTGGGTGCAACCGTCTGCGAGGAGGGTTGCGCATGAGATAAAAACAAACGCCAGGGCACACGCATGGGCAATCCACTAACGATCACCTTCGTGATCTATATCGCGGCAATGGTGCTGATCGGTTTCGCGGCCTATCGCTCCACCAACAACCTTTCCGACTACATTCTTGGCGGTCGCAGCCTGGGTAGCGTGGTCACCGCGCTCTCGGCCGGAGCCTCCGACATGAGCGGCTGGCTGCTGATGGGCCTGCCGGGCGCCATCTACTTCTCCGGCCTTTCCGAAGCCTGGATCGCCATCGGCCTGACTGTCGGTGCCTACCTGAACTGGCTGTTCGTCGCTGGCCGTCTGCGTGTGCAGACCGAGCACAACGGTGACGCGCTGACCCTGCCGGACTACTTCTCCAGCCGCTTCGAAGACCACAGTGGCTTGCTGCGGATCATCTCGGCGATCGTCATCCTGGTGTTCTTCACCATCTACTGCGCCTCCGGCATCGTTGCCGGTGCCCGCCTGTTCGAAAGCACCTTCGGCATGCCGTACGAGACGGCCCTGTGGGCCGGTGCTGCAGCGACCATCGCCTACACCTTCGTCGGTGGTTTCCTGGCGGTGAGCTGGACCGATACTGTGCAGGCCTCGCTGATGATCTTCGCGCTGATCCTCACGCCGGTGATCGTGCTGATCTCCACCGGTGGTTTCGACACCACCTTCCTGGCCATCGAAGCGCAGAACCCGGCCAACTTCGACATGCTCAAGGGCGCGACCTTTGTCGGTATCATCTCGCTGATGGGCTGGGGGCTGGGTTACTTCGGCCAACCGCACATCCTGGCGCGCTTCATGGCCGCCGACTCGGTGAAGTCGATCGCCAACGCCCGTCGCATCTCCATGACCTGGATGATCCTGTGCCTGGCCGGTACTTGCGCCGTGGGCTTCTTCGGTATCGCCTACTTCTCGGCGCACCCTGAGCTGGCAGGCCCGGTCACCGAGAACCATGAGCGGGTGTTCATTGAGCTGGCCAAGATCCTGTTCAACCCGTGGATCGCCGGTGTGCTGCTGTCGGCCATCCTGGCGGCGGTGATGAGCACCCTGAGCTGCCAGCTGCTGGTTTGCTCCAGTGCCCTGACTGAAGACTTCTACAAGGCCTTCCTGCGCAAGAATGCTTCGCAGGGTGAGCTGGTCTGGGTGGGTCGCCTGATGGTGCTGGCCGTTGCCCTTATCGCCATTGCCATGGCCGCCAACCCGGAAAACCGCGTACTGGGCCTGGTGGCCTACGCCTGGGCTGGCTTCGGTGCAGCCTTCGGTCCGGTGGTGCTGATTTCGGTGCTGTGGAAGGGCATGACCCGTAATGGCGCGCTGGCCGGTATCGTGGTCGGTGCGCTGACGGTGATCCTGTGGAAGCAGATCGATACCTGGGGGCTGTACGAAATCATCCCTGGCTTCCTGCTGGCGAGCATCGCCATCATCCTGGTAAGCAAGCTGGGCAGCCCGTCTCAGGCAATGGTGCAGCGCTTCGAAACCGCTGATGCGGCTTATCACGCCGACAAGTAATACCCGTTGAGTCGGCGGTGCCTGCTTCGCGGGCCCGCCGATCAGCAGTCAGGCCTGACTCCGCCTGCAAGGCAAGGTAAACTTGCCGCCTTCGCAGGAGTTGCCATGAACTATCGTCACGCCTTCCACGCCGGCAACCATGCCGACGTCCTCAAACATATCGTGCTGACCCGCCTCATCGCCCTGATGTCGCGCAAGGAGCAGCCGTTCGCCTACATCGACACCCACGCCGGCCTCGGTCTTTACGACCTGCAGGGCGACCAGGCGACCCGTACCGGCGAGTACCTGGAAGGCGTCGCCCGCCTGTGGAACCGCGACGACCTGCCGGCCCAGGCCGCGGACTATCTGCGCATCATCAAGCGCCTGAATGCCAATGGTGAGCTGCGCTACTACCCGGGTTCGCCCGAGCTGGCCCGTCGCCTGATGCGCGAGCAGGACCGTGCACTGCTCAACGAGAAGCACCCTGAAGACGGGCCGCTGCTCAAAGAAAATATGAAGAAAGACCCGCGTGTGGTCGTGCATCTGGGCGAAGGCTGGCATGTGCCGCGGGCATTGCTGCCGGTGCAGGAAAAGCGCGCCATCATGCTGATCGATCCGCCGTTCGAGCAAGCTGACGAGCTCAAGCGCTGCACCACCTCGATGAAAGAGGCGATCAGCCGCATGCGCCAGACCGTCGCGGCCATCTGGTACCCGATCAAGGACCAGCGCTCGCTGACCCGCTTCTATCAGGACCTGACCAGCACCGGCGCGCCGAAGCTGCTGCGGGTGGAGTTGTATGTGCATCACCAGGACAGTCCGCAGGGCCTGAACGGTTCTGGTCTGGCCATCGCCAACCCGCCTTGGGGGCTGGAAGAAGAGTTGCGCGAGCTGCTGCCGTGGCTGGCCAAGGAGCTGGCGCAGACTGCCGGCAGCTTCCGTATGGACTGGCTGATCGCCGAATAATCAGGCGTTACAAATCTCCTGCAGGAGCGGCCTTGCGCCCCTTTCGCGACACAAGGCCGCTCCTACAACGACCGCGCAGCCGCTGACGTTTGCGTTATAATCTCGCCCTTTAGCCGCCACCCGCCCATGAGGCCGCTGGCGCATCTCTACCGAATGAAGAGGCTAATCCCTTGGCATTGACGATTCTTGGCCTGTCCGGCGCCCTTAGCCATGACCCTTCCGCGGCCCTGTACATTGACGGCAAGCTGATTGCCGCCGCCGAAGAAGAGCGCTTCGTGCGTGACAAGCATGCGAAGAACCGCATGCCCTACGAGTCGGCGAAATTCTGCCTGGAACAAGCGGGCATCAAGCCCTCCGACGTCGACGTGGTGGCCATTCCGTTCGCCCCGATCAGCCTGTTCGGCAAGGCCCGCTGGCACTATGCCAAGCGCTACTGGTACGCGCCTGACCGCGCCCTCGACGCGATCCTGATGGGCAACCGTCGCTACAAGCGTTACCGCAAGAAGATCGTCTGGTGCCTGGAGCAACTGGGCTTCGACCCGAAGAAGATCAAGATCGAACCGGTCGAGCACCACCTGGCTCACGCGTCCAGCGCCTACCACTGCTCGGGCTTCAAGGAAAAGACCGCGATCCTTGGCATCGACGGCAAGGGTGAGTACGCCACCACCTTCTTCGGCTACGGCGAAAACGGCAAGATCCACAAGATCAAGGAATTCTTCGATCCGGACTCGCTGGGTGGCCTGTACGGCGCGATCACCGAATTCCTCGGTTTCGAAATGCTCGACGGCGAGTTCAAGGTCATGGGCATGGCGCCGTACGGCGACGCCAGCAAATATGACTTCTCCCGCTTGGCCAGCTTCGAGAACGGCGAACTGGTGATCAACACCGAATACGCCAACGTCATCGGCCTGCGTCGCCATAAAGAGAAGGGCAAAGGCTTCTACTTCTCGCCGAAGCTGATCGAATGGCTGGGTCCCAAACGCGAAGGCGACATCGCCGACGAGCCGTACATCCACTACGCTGCCAGCATGCAGGCGCTGTTCGAGAAAATCGCCCTGCAGATGATCGACCATTACCTGGGCGACACCTTGCGTGAAACCGGCAAGCTGGCCTTCGCTGGCGGCTGTGCGTTGAACGTCAAGCTCAACCAGAAGATCATCGCCCGTTCCGACGTCAAGGAGCTGTTCGTCCAGCCGGCTTCCGGCGACGCCGGTACCGCCGTTGGTGCTGCGGCCTATGTTTCCCACGCCCGTGGCGTGCCGGTCGAGAAGATGGAGCATGTCTATCTCGGCCCTTCGTATTCCAATGAAGACGTGATCGCCGCCTGCGCTCGTCATCCGAGCCAGCCGAAGTGGCGCAAGCTCGACAACATGCCCCAGCAGATCGCCCAGATCATGGTCGACGGCAACCCGGTGGCCTGGTTCCAAGGGCGCATGGAGTTCGGCCCTCGCGCGCTGGGTGGCCGTTCGATCATCGGTTGCCCGAGCGTGGCTGGCGTGGCAGACCGTATCAACCACCAGATCAAGTTCCGCGAGCGCTGGAGACCTTTCTGCCCGTCGATGCTCGACACCGTCGCCCCGCAGATGATCAAGGTCGATCACCCCGCGCCGTTCATGACCTTCACCTTCGAAGTGGCTGAAGAGTGGAAGACCCGCGTACCGGAAGTGGTCCACGAGGACGGTACATCGCGTGCCCAGGTGCTCAAGCGTGAATACAACCCGCGCTACTACGACATGATGAAGGCGCTGGAAGACCTGACTGGCAACGGCGTGTCGCTGAACACCTCGCTGAACCGCCGCGGCGAGCCGATGATCTGCTCGCCGACCGATGCGCTGAACATGTTCTTCGGTTCGGACCTGCAGTACCTGATCATGGAAGACATCCTGGTCGTGAAGGACGGCGCAGCCGCCTATGACCAGCCGCTCTGAAGCGCGGGTCCTGCAGTTCTGCCATGGCTATGACGGGCCGTTCCTCGATTGTGCCCGTCAGTACGCCAGCCTGTTCCAGGGCAGCGGCTACAAGGTCACCACTGTGTTCCTCACTGGCGCCGCCGACCCGCAGGTTGCGGCAGGTTGCGCGTCTGACGAGGTGCTGTTTCTCGAATTCAGCTCCAAGGCCGTGCGTGGCCTGAAGCTCGGTGCGATTCGTGCCCTGCGGCGCATCGCCGCCGAGCGCAATTTCAGTTTCTGCATCGCTCACCGTTTCAAGCCGATCTATGTCGCGCTGCTGGGCACCGGTTTGCCGGTGATCGGCGTGCACCATGCGTTTGGCGACTATGAGCGCAAGGGGCGGCGCCTGTTCGCCAACCTGTTCAGCAAGCGCCTGAGTCTGCTGGGCGTATCGGATGCGGTGCGTGACGACATGCGCCGTTGCCTGCCGCAGTGGCCGGCCGAGCGCATTCAGACGCTGTACAACCGTATCGACATCGACGCCCTGCAAGCTGCCCTGGTGCCCCGTGCCGAGGCCCGTGAGGCGTTGGGCCTGGATGCACAGGCGTGGGTGGTCGGCAATGTCGGTCGCCTGCATCCTGACAAGGATCAGGCGACCTTGCTGCGTGGCTTTGCCCAGGCGCTTCCGGATTTGCCGGCTGGCGCACGCTTGGCCATCCTCGGCAAGGGCCGCCTGGAAGCCAAGCTCAAGGCACTGGCTGCCGAGCTGGGAATATCCGGGCAGGTGGACTTCCTTGGCCAGGTGCCGGATGCCCGTCGCTATTTCCAGGCCTTCGATGTGTTTGCCCTGAGCTCCGACCATGAGCCGTTCGGCATGGTCCTGCTCGAAGCCATGGTCGCCGGCGTACCGGTGCTGGCCACGGCTTGCGGTGGTGCACGTGAAGTGGTCGAGGGTGTTGGCGTGCTGTTCCCGTTGGCCGATGCCGCGCAACTGGCGCAGGCCCTTCGCCACATGGCCGCGCTGGATGCGCAGCAGCGTGAAGCCTGCGCCGCGCATATGCTGCAACGCTTGCAAGAGCGCTTCTCCGACCAGGCCGTACGCGAAGCGTTCTGGCAGTTGCCACACGTTCGTGCATGGGTGGGGAAGGCTTGATGCTCAATCATATCCAGGCCATCCGCGAGCGCGGTTGGCAGGTCATCGATGCGTCAGCCTACGCCGAGGCGTGGGCGCGTTTCGGTGGCAGCGTCGCGACGCACCCGTTGGTGGTCGAGCAACTGGCTGACCTGGCGCAGATACCCGTGCGTTATCTGGGTTGGTTCCAGGCCGGTGAGCTCAAAGCCGCGATTCCGACCTGGGGGCGTCATCTGGCGCTGTCCAAGGATGTGCTCAAGCGTGCCGGCAAGAAAGCCCTGTTCGACCTTGGCAATGCCGAGATCATTCTGCCGGCAGCGGCCGATGCCAGCGCGCCGTTGCGCCATGCCGCGCGCTACCTGTCCGAGCTGAGCCAGGGCCGCTTCAGCGGCCTCAAGGTGCAGAAGGAACAGCTGGCCATGGCCCGCGCCCCCGAAGACCTTTCCAAGAAGTTCCGCTACAACCAGCGCCGCGAATTGCGCCTGCTGGAAGAAGCGGGTGGCGTTGTGCGTCCGATCAGCGATTTCAGCGCGCAGCAGATCGCCGCCATGTACTGCGACCTGTTCCAGCGCCGCTGGGGCTTCCCGGCCACCGGTGCCGAGCGCATGGCCGACGTGCTGCAGCGCCTGCGTGAACTGCTGATCGGCTCGGTGCTGATGCTCGACGACAAGCCGATCGCCATTCAGCTGGTATACCGCGTCGAAGCGCCGGAGTGGATCAGCGTGGAATACATCAACGGCGGCGTCGACCCTGAAACCAAGGCCTTCAGCCCGGGTAGCGTGTTGAGCTTCCTCAATACCCAGGCCGCCTGGGAAGATGCCCGCGCGCGCAACAAGCCCCTGCGTTTCTCGTTCGGCCGTGCCGACCGTGAGTACAAGGACCGTTGGTGCAACCCTGTGCCGGTATTCCAGGCGTGAGCCGCAAGCAGCAGTTGCTCAAGCGCCATCGGCGCAACAAGCGCCTCGGCTTGCTGGTGAGTCTCGTCGTGCTGGTGGCGCTGGGTGTCTTCACCTGGTGGTGGCTGCCGCTGTTGCTGCTACCGCTGCTTTGGGCTGCTCACGAAGCCTGGTTCGCCGATCACCTGTTCTATGCGCCTGGTGAAGATTACGCCTATGACTTCGGCGAGTTGAGCCAAGAAGCGCCGGTCGTGCTGCGTGACGGGCTGCTCACGGTGGAGACGGCGTTGCGGGGAGACGAAACCCTGGTGCTTGAAGTGCGGGTAAAAAGCGGTTGGCTGGGGCGTTTCCTCGATCCGCGAGTCGAGCTGCTTGGCGGCGAACTCGCTGACCAGCAAACCTTCGAGCGGGGTGTCGATGGGCTGCGCTTCCTCAACCTCACCGGGCTGGCCGCTCCTTTACAGGCCGGCACGTTGCGCCTGCGCGGGCGCCATTGCCGACTGCTGGGTGAGCCGCGGTTGTGGGTAACCCCTTGTGTCGAGCTGCAGCGCCGCCGCGTGATGGTGATCGCTCCGCATGCCGATGATGCCGAGCTGGCAGCCTATGGCTTGTACAGCCAGGCGGATGAAACCTGGGTGGTGACCGTGACGGCGGGGGAGATCGAGGCCGAGCACTATCAGCAGATGGGGCTGGGCAAGTCGGAGGCCGCCCGCTTGAAGGGCCGCCTGCGCGCCTGGGACAGTATCGCCGTGCCACGCTGGGCAGGTGTGCCGGAGTCGCGTTGCGTGCAACTGGGGTATTTCTGCCTGCAGCTGCCCGCCATGCAGGCGGCCCCTGATCAGCCTGTCGCGTCCCGCGAAGCGGACATGGCCGATATCCGCCTGTTCCGACGGTTCAACCCATTCCCGCTGCCGGCCGACCACGATGGTGCGCCCACCTGGCACAACCTGCTGGCCGACCTGCGCGCCCTGCTGGAAATGGCCAGGCCTGAAGTGCTGGTCATGCCGCACCCGCAGCTCGACCCGCACCCTGATCATGTCTGTGCCCAGGCGGCTGTCATGGAGGCTTTGCAAGGGCTGGCCTGGCAGCCGCAGACGCTGCTGTGCTACGCCAACCACCTGCACGACAATGACCGCTGGCCAATGGGCGACAGCGGCGATGGTGTGGCCCTGCCTCCGCAACTGAGCGCCGAACAAGCCTGGGCGCCGTGCACGCTGTCACTGGATTCAGCTACTCAGCAAGACAAGGCCATGGCCTTGGGCATGATGCACGACCTGCAGCCCCAGCCCCCCTTCAAGCGCCGTCTGCGCCGTTTGCTGCAGCGTTGGCTGGCCGGGCGCCGCGCGTCGCCTTATGGGGAGAACGAGTTCTTCCGCAAGGCCGTGCGCCGGCACGAACTGTTCTGGCGGCGTGAGCTGTAAACCCGACCGCGATGGCGCAGAGCGCCCAAGGAAAGCAATGAAAGTCCTATTTCTGGTACAGAAGGAACAGCGTGCGATCCTCGATCGCCTGTACGACGGCGTCGCGGCCAACTGTGAGTGCGACCTGCGCTGGCTGACCAGCGATGATCAGCGCAACCTTCGCCGTTATTTCAAGCGTGAAGTGCAGGTCGAACGCTATGACCGCATTGTCTTTTTCTTGCGTTTCAAGCAAGAGATCCGTCAGGCAGCCTTCATTCGCACGGTGCCGAACCTGGTCATTCTCGAGCACGATGCCTACCAGAACTACATCCCTTGCAAGTACACCGGCAAGTTCAGCGCGCATTACCGCAAGCTGCCGTGGGCGCGGGTGATCAGCTCGGGCTACATGGTCAGCGAGCGCCTGCGCCAGGAGGGCTTTGACGCGGTGTTCGTGCCCAAGGGCTACGATGAGCAACTGCTGGCCGACCAGGGCCGCGAGCGCGATATCGAACTGGCGTTCGTCGGCAGCACCAACAGTGTTGCCTACAGCGGGCGCAAGGCGCTGCTGGATGAGCTGGGGCAGGTCGAGAACCTGGTGGTGACCCGCACCAAGTCGGGCGAGGACTATTGCAACACGCTCAACCGTATCCAGTTCTTCGTCAGTGCCGACGTTGGCATGGGCGAGTACATGATCAAGAACTTCGAAGCCATGGCCTGTGGCTGCGTGCTGCTGGCATACGACCAGGGCGAAGCGGAGAATCGCGCGTTGGGCCTGCAAGACATGGTCAACGTCGTGTTCTATGACAACATTCCGACGTTACAGGCCAAGTTGCGCACCTTGCGGGGCGATCCTGCGCTCGCACAGCACATCGCTAGAAACGGGCGCGAACTGGCAGTGTCACGTTTCAGTTTCGCTGCCGTCGGGCAAAGCATCGTGGAGCACATGCGCCCGGCGCTGAGGCCCCATCCGCCTTTGTCCGTGTGGCAACGCTTGCGCCTGAAACTGGGCTTCTGATCTGAATATTGCAGCCTATGCTGGAGCAAGGGCGCTTCCCCGGCGCTTCGCCGGGGCAAGACGGGCATTGACGCGGTTCTTGGGCGCTATTGTCGGCATGGGATCATCTTTTTCTGTCAATGACGTTGCAGTCCCACCTGGCTTGCACGGGAGAGCGGCGCTATCCCCATGAATATCGTCAACATGATGTGGGCAGGCGGTTCTCCGTACATGTCCATCCATAAAGTCCATCAACAAGTGCTGTCGCAAGCGGGGGCCGACGCCCGCATCAGTAACTGGCTGCTGCTGGGCGGTGAGCTGTGCCATGGGCGAGGTCCCACTCGTGTATGGCACATGCCTCAGCGAGCGTTGAAAGGCAAACACCTTTGGCGCTTGTTGCGTCCCTGGCTACGCCTGCGTCTGCACAGGGCGTTGAAGGGCGCCGAGGCCGATGTGATCCTGCTCGACGGCCTGGGTGTCGCACGGTTGGTGTTGCCGGTGCTGCAGCACCTCCCCGAGGTGCGTGCCAAGGTGCTGTTCCATGGTATGACACGCTTGACCCCCCGCGATGTGAGCCTGTTGAACCGGCTGCCCGCCGAGCGTCTGAGTATTGCGGCCGTCTCTCATACCCTCGCGCGGTCCCTGGAGCAGGACATTGGCCGGCCGGTGCAGACGCTGCGCATGGCGTTCGACCCGCAGGCCTTTACCAGGCCACTGCTCTCTCGTGAGCGCGCGCGCGAGGCGCTGGCACTGCCGCAAACCGGTGGCCCGATACTCGGCGCGGTGGGCCGGCTGGTCGAAAGCAAAGGTTTCGAGATGCTCATCGAGGCATTTGCCAAGGCTATGGAGCACCAGCCAGGCATGCAGCTGGCAATGGTTGGTGATGGCCCGCTACGCACGAGCCTGCAGGCGCGGATCGATGAGTTGGGCCTGACAGATAGCGTACATCTATGTGGACATCATGATGAATTGCAGCAACTGTATCGAGCGTTTGATTGGCTCTTGGTGCCTTCGCGTGCCGAAGGCCTGGGGCTTGTGGTGCAGGAAGCCGTCATGGCAGATGTGCCAGTAGTCTGCAGCGATTTGCCGGTATTCAGGGAGCAACTGCAGGAATCGGGCTGTTACTTGCCGGTTGGCGACGTGGAGGCCTGGGGGTGCGAGATCGCGCGCTGTGATGTGCCCCGCGCACTGGCGGTGGCCGCCCGGCAGCGGCAGACGCTGGCGCCGGAGGCGGCATGGCAGGCGTTCTGCAATGGGGCGCACAGCCTGCTGCGCGGTTGAGGTCAGCGCGGCAGCAAGGCAGCTTCGAAGTCGGCGAGGGGGAATCGGTCACCCAGGTTCTCTCGCTCGATGTAACGCACCATGTGCTGCACGTTACGGCGAATCATGCGGGCGGACAGTGGCGGGCGCAGAAAGCGCATGTCCGCCACGTCGATCAGGCCGAGGCGTTGGTCGGGTGTGACGACTACATTCCCGAGGTGCAGGGAACGGAAGTAGATGCCGCTGCGGTGCAGGTGGCGGATCAGCTCGATCAGGCGGGGCAAGTAGTTGTCCCAGCTGAAGCCGGCGTCGCGAGACATTTGCAACAAGGTGCGTCCTGGCAAGGGGCGATATAGCACTGCGGTTCTGCCCGGCACATCGAGCTTGTGCTGGCTGATCACCTCGAGGGTAGGGATGCCCAGTTGTGCAAGGCGGGCGGCGTTGTCGACGAAGCGTTGCGAGTAAGGGCGCAGCAGTGCAGATGAAATCAGACGCTTGCGGCGAAAGACCTTAAGGAAATTACCATCGCCAAGCAGGTAGACTTTGGCACCATGACTGTCAGCCTCCAGTACCTGGGCGCCAAGTATCAGCTGATCGAAGTCGACCTGGGAGAGCCGGGAGCATTGCATGAGTTGAGCCTTGTCGTCTGGCGAACAGATTGGCCGGCAATAATGCCGAAAATAATGCTGAAGCACCAATGCATGGTGTCGTTGATTGGCCGAGGGGACCTATGGTTTACGAGAAAAGCTGGGTTAAGGCCTGGTTGGGGTTTGGTGTGGTGTGGTTCTTCGGGGCGATTGCCCTGGCGCCAAGCAACAAGTTATACCAACAAGGTTTGGTCGTGTTCCTGTGGGTGCCCGTGCTGTTGCTGGCATGGCCGGCTCGGCGTGTATTGGTCGAAGCCTGGCGACGCCAGCCGGCGCTGTGGGGCAGCATACTGTTGCTGATGGTGTGGGGGCTGATCAGCCTGGCCTGGACCTCTGCCGAAGATGCCGGGCGCGAGGCCAAGCGCCTGCTGTACATCCTCGTGTTCCTGCTGGCCTTCCCCGTGTTGGCCCAGGCTGGCGTCGCCCGTATTCGGCACTTGCTGCAGGCGGGGAGCGCTGTGATGGCGTTCGCCGCCTTCCTGTCCATCGTCCATTTCTATGGCCAGCAGGGCGCGCCGTTGACAGGCCGGCTGGCCGGAATCGGCGGAATTTCGCACCCCATCCTCGGTGCCTATGTCGTGGCTGCCGCAGCAATGCTGTTGTTGTACCAGATGCCTCGGCAACGGCTTGCCCAGGTCGGCTGGCTGCTGGCCCTCGCCTGCCTGGGAGCCTTCGTCGTGCTCAGTCAGAGCCGCGGTGCAGTGTTGTCTCTGCTGTTTACTCTGATACTTGCGCCGCTTTGGTGCCGTGACCGGCTCAGTCGCATGATTGCGATCATTGCAGTTGTTACCATCGGTCTGGCCATCTACGTCATGTATGACTTGCTCACCGTCCGTGGTGCGTCCTATCGCCCGGAGATCTTTGAGGCCGTGTTGAACATGATCCATGCGCACCCGTGGGGCGGGCTGGGTCTTGGTTCCGCCTACAGGGTGAACGCCGCAGGTCTCGAGTTCGATCATTCCCACAACATGTTCACCCACGTTGCCCTGGAACTGGGGCTGCCCGGTATGGTGCTGTGGGCTGCAGTCTGGCTGTTTGCCCTGGGGGAGATCGTGCGTGCGCGGCATACCCCGATGGGCAAGATCCTGCTCGGCCTGTGGGTCTTCTCGACCATGGCAATGCAGTTCGATGCTGCCAGCCTGACGGCCACACCGCGCGCCGAGTGGTTCGTCAGCTGGTTGCCGGTGGCTCTGGTCATGTTGTTGCCATGGGTACGTGCCGAAAATGACGCCTGTGGTAAAATTTCCGGTTCAACCTGAACAGCGAGCTCGATGATGGCCGAAACACCGCTACCGGCGGAGCACAGCTCCAGCCTGAAGATCTACTTCCGGCTGCTGAGTTACGTGAAACCCTATGTCGGCATTTTCCTGCTGAGCATTGTCGGTTTTGTGATCTTTGCTTCGACCCAGCCCATGCTGGCCGGGATTCTCAAATATTTCGTTGACGGGCTGAGCAACCCGCAAGCGGTCCTGTTCCCCAATGTCCCCTATCTGCGCGACCTGCAGTTGCTGCAGGCTGTGCCGCTGCTGATCATCCTCATCGCGGCGTGGCAAGGCCTGGGCTCGTTCCTGGGCAACTATTTCTTGGCCAAGGTCTCCCTGTGCCTGGTGCATGACCTGCGCGTAGAACTGTTCAACAAACTGCTGGTGCTGCCCAATCGCTATTTCGACAACCACAACTCGGGCCACCTGATTTCGCGGATCACCTTCAACGTGACCATGGTCACCGGTGCTGCCACCGATGCGATCAAGGTCGTTATCCGTGAAGGCCTGACGGTGGTGTTCCTGTTCGGTTACCTGCTGTGGATGAACTGGCACCTGACCCTGGTGATGGTGGCCATCCTGCCGGTGATCGCGGTGATGGTCAGCATTGCCAGCAAGAAATTCCGCAAGCAGAGCAAGAAGATACAGTCCGCAATGGGCGACGTGACGCACGTCGCGTCTGAGACCATCCAGGGTTACCGGGTGGTGCGCAGCTTTGGCGGTGAGGCCTACGAACAACAGCGCTTCGGCAACGCCAGTCAGAGCAACACCGACAAGCAGCTGCACATGACCAAGACTGGCTCGCTGTACACGCCGCTGCTGCAGTTGGTGATCTACAGCGCCATGGCGGCGTTGATGTTCCTGGTGCTGTTCCTGCGTGGTGAATCCACTGCCGGTGACCTGGTGGCTTACATCACGGCGGCAGGCCTGCTGCCCAAGCCGATCCGCCAGCTTTCGGAAGTCAGTTCGACCATCCAGAAGGGCCTGGCAGGTGCCGAGAGCATTTTCGAGCAGCTGGACGAAGAGCCGGAGGTCGATACCGGCACCGTCGAGAAGGACCGTGTGCAAGGTCGCCTCGAAGTGCGCAACCTGAGCTTCACCTACCCCGGTACCGAGCGCGAAGTGTTGAGTGAAATCAGCTTTGTCGCCGAGCCTGGGCAGATGATTGCACTGGTCGGGCGCTCGGGCAGCGGCAAGTCGACCCTGGCGGCCTTGATTCCGCGCTTCTACCACCACGACCAGGGGGAGATCCTGCTCGATGGCGTGGAGATCGAGAATTACCGCCTGCGTAACCTGCGCCGCCATGTTTCCCAGGTGACTCAGCACGTTACGCTGTTCAACGATACCGTGGCCAACAACATCGCCTATGGCGACCTGGCGGGCGCTCCGCGGGCCGATATCGAGGCAGCCGCTGCAGACGCCTACGCCAAGGAGTTTGTCGACCGCCTGCCGAAAGGCTTCGATACCGAAGTCGGTGAGAACGGCGTGCTGCTCTCCGGTGGCCAGCGCCAGCGCCTGGCGATTGCCCGGGCACTGCTTAAGAACGCGCCGCTGCTGATCCTCGACGAAGCGACTTCGGCGCTGGATACCGAGTCCGAGCGGCATATCCAGGCGGCCCTGGATCATGTCATGGAGGGCCGCACCACGCTGGTGATCGCTCACCGTCTGTCGACCATCGAGAAGGCCGACCTGATCCTGGTGATGGACCAAGGCCGTCTGGTCGAACGCGGCACCCATGCCGAATTGCTCGCGGCCAATGGCCATTATGCCCGCCTGCATGCCATGGGCCTGGATGAGCCGGCCAAGGCCGATATCACCTGACCCGCCTTGATCGGGGCCGCATCGGCCCCGATTGTCACGGGAATTTACCAGGGTGTATCTGGCCGTAAAGCCGTCGCCTACCCTGTGCTAATATCCTGCCCCTGTTCATTATTTTCATATGGGTTGCCCATGAAGTTGTCCATGCCGCGTTTCGATCAAGCCCCGGTACTGGTGGTCGGCGATGTCATGCTCGACCGCTACTGGCATGGCGGTACTTCGCGTATCTCGCCTGAAGCGCCAGTGCCGGTGGTCAAGGTCGATCAGATCGAGGATCGCCCCGGCGGCGCGGCCAACGTTGCGTTGAACATCGCCGCCCTTGGCGCGCCAGCTTCGCTGATCGGTGTCACCGGCCAGGACGAGGCTGCCGACAGCCTCGCCAACAGCCTACAGGCCGCAGGCGTGCGCTCGGTGTTTCAGCGCATCGCGCACCAGCCGACCATCGTCAAGTTGCGGGTCATGAGCCGTCACCAGCAATTGCTGCGCATCGATTTCGAAGAACCGTTCGCCACCGACCCGCTGACGCTGGGTGAGGAAGTCGATACGCTGCTCGAGGGCGTCAAGGTGTTGGTGCTGTCCGACTACGGCAAGGGCGCACTGAAGAACCACCAGAGCCTGATCCAGGCTGCACGTGCCAAGGGCATTCCCGTGCTGGCCGACCCCAAGGGCAAGGATTTTTCCATCTACCGTGGCGCGAGCCTGATCACCCCGAACCTCAGCGAGTTCGAGACCATCGTCGGCCGCTGCGCCGATGAGGCCGAACTGGTCGCCAAAGGCCTGCAGTTGCTGCAGGACCTGGACCTCGGCGCGCTGCTGGTGACCCGCGGCGAACACGGCATGACCCTCCTGCGCAGCGGTCAGCCAGCGCTGCACCTGCCAGCCCGGGCTCGCGAAGTGTTCGATGTGACCGGTGCCGGCGATACCGTCATCTCTACCCTGGCAGCTGCCATCGCTGCAGGCGAAGACTTGCCACATGCCGTGGCGCTGGCCAATCTGGCTGCGGGCATCGTGGTCGGCAAGCTGGGTACCGCCGCAATCAGTGCGCCGGAGCTACGTCGGGCGATTCAGCGTGAGGAGGGCTCAGAGCGTGGTGTGCTGGGCCTGGAGCAACTGCTGCTGGCTATCGACGATGCACGGGCGCACAAAGAGAAAATTGTCTTCACCAATGGCTGCTTCGATATCCTGCACGCCGGGCATGTCACCTACCTGGAGCAGGCGCGGGCACAGGGTGATCGCCTGATCGTTGCGGTCAACGACGATGCCTCGGTCAGCCGCCTGAAAGGGCCGGGCCGTCCGATCAACAGCGTTGACCGGCGCATGGCGGTGCTGGCCGGCCTGGGCGCGGTGGACTGGGTGATCAGCTTCCCCGAAGGTACGCCGGAAAACCTGCTGAGCCAGGTCAAGCCGGATGTACTGGTCAAGGGTGGGGACTATGGTATCGACCAGGTGGTGGGTGCCGATATCGTCAAGGGTTATGGCGGTACCGTGAAGGTACTTGGGCTGGTCGAAAACAGCTCGACTACAGCCATCGTCGAGAAGATCCGCAAGAACTGATCGATCGTTGGGGCTGCCATGCAGCCCCAACTGCTATTTATGAAGTGAAGTCCGGGCCCGCTCCAGCAGTGCCCGTGCCTTGTCGCCAAAGCGCTGCAAATGCGAAGCTGGCACCCCCTTGCGCTCCACCAGCCCCTGCTGCTTCACCCAATCCTTCCAGCGAATCCGTTCATCGGCCACCACCCAGCCATCCTGCCGGGCAAAGCTCTCTGCCAGGTACAGCCCACGGGTGCTCGCCGGTACCAGCTCATCCTTTTTCAACGTGTACAGCTCGGCCAAGGGCTGCCCATCCTGCACCGGCATCAGGTACAGATCCGGCCGCTTGCGGTTGAGCCGCGCTACCAGCTGGTCGCCTTCCAGCCGCTCATCGACATGGAACAGGCTCAGCTTCTTGGCTTCCTTGGGCACCTGGAGGCGCATGTCGTAAATCAACTGCAGTGAAGCCGTCGGCAAGTGCACATAGGCCCTTGGTCGTTCCAGCAACATCAGATTGCCGCAATGCACCGGGCGGGCAGCGCCCGACTCTGGCGTCAGCACGAAGGGCAAGGCATCGCGGTAATGCAGTGCGGCGGCATAGGGGGCTGGCAGCCAGGTGTCGTTGAAGCGCCCGCTCAGCCAGCCTTCCGGGGTTTCCAGCAGACATTCTTCAGCCACCTCCTGGACGGCGGTGTGCAGCGGCAAGTTGAGCTCCTGGGCGGGGACATAGCCGGAAATCAGTTTCAGCACTACGTCACCGCGGTCCTGGCGGCGTTGCCTTACCAGCACCCAGTAATCACGGTGTTGCCAATGCAGGGTCAGGCGCACGGAAACGCCCAGGTTGGCCAGTTCGACTACGAAGCGCTGTTTGTCGGCGAGCTGGATGGCCCGCCGCCGCTGCTGGGTCTGGGCGAAGTTCAAGGGCATGCCGATGCTCTGGTAGACCAGGCTTTCGGGGGTGGCTTCGACATGCAGCGGCAGTGTCTTGAAGTTGCTCGGGTTCTTGCGGATCAGCGTACGCGCCACGAGGCTCCTCCTTGCGTCGGGTCAGTCTCCAGGCCCGTCTCGGCTGGGTGGCAACTCAATGCTGGCCCAGGATGCGGGCGACGGTGGCCACATTGTGGGCCAGGTGCAACGGATTGATGGTGCCGACGATAGCACTGCTCACGCCCGGGTGGGCGAACAGCAGCTCGAAGCTGGCCTGCACTGGGTCGACCCCGGGCGCGAGGCAGATGTGCCCGCTGGCCAACGCTTTCTTCACCAGTATGGCCTTGCCGTGTTCGGCAGCGTAGTCCAGCACCGGGCGTTCTGCCTGCTCGTTGAGGTTGTAGGTGACCATGGCGCAATCACCCTGTTCCAGCGCCTTCAGGCCGCCGGCGACGGTCTTGCCGGAAAGCCCATAGCCGAGAATCTTGCCCTCCTGCTTGAGTGCGGCGAGGGTTTGGTAGACCTCCTGCTGCTCGAGGATTGCCAAGTCGTTGCCATCGGAGTGCACCAGCACCAGTTCGATGCGGTCGGTTTCCAGGCGGCGCAGGCTGCGCTCCACCGAGCGGCGGGTGTGAGCGGCGCTGAAGTCGAAGCTGGACTGGCCGTCTTCGAATTCTTCACCCACCTTGCTGACAATCACCCACTCATCACGCTGGCCGCGCAGCAGCGGCCCCAGGCGCTCTTCACTGCGGCCATAGGCCGGAGCGGTATCAATCAGGTTGATACCCAGCTCGCGGGCCTGGGCCAGCAGCATTCGAGCCTCGTCATCGCCGGGGATGGTGAAGCCATTGGGGTATTTGACGCCCTGGTCGCGGCCCAGCTTGACCGTGCCCAGGCCCAGTGGCGACACCTTGAAACCGGTGCTGCCCAAGGGGCGGTGCAAGCCGTGCAAGGTTGGCAAGGTCATGGCAGCAGTTGCTCCCAGGCCGGTACACCCAAGGCCGGGCGCGGCAAACCGGCAAGATCGGGCTGGGCTGCGGGGCGTACGCCATCGCGTTCGAGGCTGGCCAGTACACGGTCACTGAAGTCCGGTGCCAGTGCCAGTTTGGTCGGCCAGCCCACCAGCAGGCGCTGTTGTTCGGCGAGGAAGGCGTTGTCGGGACGGACCAGGCCGGACTGCGCGGGTTCGGCGCGATCGACGCGCAGGGTGGCCCAGCGCACCTGGCCTTGATCGACCCAAGGGAGCAGGTTGGCAATTTCCTTCTGCGCTGCAGCAATTTGTGCTGCGGGCTCCCGGGCCACGCCATCGGCTTCGGCGATGTCGCCGCCGAGGTACCAGACCCACTGGCCATCAGCGGCCGGGTGGGTGGTGATGGTCACGCGCGGCTTCGGCCCGCCGCCCAGGCAGTGCGCATACAGCGGCTTGAGGTTTGGCCCCTTGGCCAGAACCATGTGCAGCGGCCGGGTCTGCATGGCCGGTTGCTTCAGGCCCAGGGCATGCAGCAGGTCTTCTGTGCCCGCGCCAGCGCTGAGGACAATGCGTTGGGCGCGGATTTCGCGGCCGTCGACGCGCAGGCCGACCAGTTCGTCGCCTTCGCGCAGCGGTTCGACCTGTTCGCCAGCGAGCAGGCTGTCACCGGCCAGTTCGGCGAGGTTGGCAAGCAGGCTGGGCACATCGATTACCAGCTCGGCCAGGCGGTAGACCTTGCCCTTGAAGGCACGGTCTTGCAGAGCGGGAGGCAATTGCTCGCCCTTTACCTGATCGACCCGGCCACGCACGGCCTTGCTGGCGAAAAAGCTGGTCAGGTTGCCGGCCAGGGTGCCGGGCGACCACAGGTAGTGGGCATCGGAAAGCAGCCGGGTGCGCGTGAGGTCCAGTTCGCCGTTGCCTTCGATCGCTTCACGCCAGCGCCGTGGCATATCGGCGATGGCCTCGGAGGCGCCGGTCAGGGCGCCGTGCAAGGCGTACTTGGTACCACCGTGAATGATGCCCTGGGACTTGATGGTCTGCTCGCCACCGAGGCTGGCACGTTCCACCAGCACAGTCGAGTAACCCTGGCGACGCAGGCGGGCATTGAGCCAAAGGCCTGCGACCCCGGCGCCGACGATCAGCACGTCAGTGGAAATGGCGGTTGGCATGGCGGTACCTCGAAGACTGGGACAGCTGGCAAGTATACAGGCTGCCTCAGTGCCCGGCAGTTTTGGAAAACAGCTGTATCACAACCACACCACCCACGATCATCGCCATGCCCAGCATGGCCGGTACATCCAGCTTCTGCCCGTAGACCACCAGCGCTGCCACGCTGATCAGCACAATGCCAAGGCCTGACCAGATGGCATAGGCGATGCCCACCGGTATGCTGCGTACCACCAGGGTCAGCATCCAGAACGCGATGCCGTAACCGACCACCATCAGCAGCAACGGCAGCGGCGTGCTCAGCCCCTTGACCGCCTTCATGGAGGCGGTGGCGATGACTTCGGCGCAGATGGCGATGGCGAGATAGGTATAGGCATTCATGGCAGGATTCTCCGGTAACTGGCTCGGCATTCTAGCGGTTGCCCAGATGCGGTAAAGTCATTACCTATCCGCATGGGAGATAGGTTGATGGCTGAGCAATGGAACCTGGAACAACTGCGCACCTTCCTGCGTGTCGCCGAATTGCGCTCGTTTTCGGCGGTTGCCCGCGAACAGCGCAAGGCGCAATCGGCCATCAGCAATGCCATCGCCCTGCTGGAAACCGACCTGGGCGTGATGCTGTTCGAGCGCAGCAGCGGACGGCAGCCGAAACTAACCGAAAATGGGACCGCATTGCTGGAGGATGCCCGTGAACTGTTGCGCCAGTGCGAGCGGCTGGATGGCCGCGCGCTGGCGCTGATGCGTGGCCAGGAAGCGCTGCTCAGGGTCGCCCAGGATGAGGCCATGCCTTATCAGCCGGTGATCGACAGCCTCGATGAACTGGCCAGCCGTTATCCCTACCTGGAGGTGCAACTGGCCAGTGGCGCACAGGGCGATGTGGCGCGCAAGTTGACCGAGCGGCGTGCCGACCTGGGGTTGTTCTTCAACCACGAACGCATCCCGGCGGCGCTGGAGCGGCGAGCGCTGGGCAGCGTGGAAATGGTCACGGTATGCGCGGCCGGCCACCCGCTGGCGGATGAGGGCCGGGTAACCCGCCAGCAACTGGCCCGGCACCGGCAACTGCTGATCACCCCGCAGCAGAGTGGCTACCCCGGCGGCGAGGCGATCAGCCCGCACGTGTGGCGTGCCGACAGCTTCTATGCCATGGCTGAACTGCTGATGCGCGGGCTGGGCTGGGCCTGGCTGCCACGGCATGTGGTGCAGTACCCGACCTACCAGGCGCACATGGTCGAACTCGACAGCGAATGGCGCCCGCCCGCGCTGGTGGCGGAGCTGGCCTGGCGCCGCGATGAACCGCTGGGCCCGGCCGCGCAATGGTTGGCCGAGCGCTTTGCGGTGCACCTGCGCGCGATCGGGTAAACTCCGCCGCCATGAACAGAACACTTTACACCTTGCTGTTTCACCTGGGCCTGCCGCTGGTTGCGCTACGCCTGTACCTGCGCGCGCGCAAGGCGCCGGCCTACGGCCAGCGCATCGGTGAGCGCTTTGCCTGCAACCTGCCGGCCATGCGCCAAGGCGGGATCTGGGTGCATGCGGTATCGGTCGGTGAAAGCATTGCCGCCGCGCCAATGGTGCGGGCGTTGCTCAAGGCCTACCCGAACCTGCCGATCACGCTCACCTGCATGACCCCGACCGGTTCCGAGCGCATTCGCGCGATGTTCGCCGATGAGCCGCGCATCCAGCATTGCTACCTGCCCTACGACTTGCCGTGGGCGGCCGGGCGCTTTCTCGACCATGTGCGCCCACAGTTGGGCATCATCATGGAAACCGAACTGTGGCCCAACCACATCCACCAGTGCGCCAAGCGCGGCATTCCGGTGGCTTTGGCCAACGCCCGGTTGTCCGAGCGCTCAGCCCGTGGTTATGGGCGCTTTGCCAAGCTGACACGGCCGATGCTTGCAGAAATGAGCCTGATCGCCGTGCAGACCGAAACCGAAGCCCAGCGCTTCCGTGACTTGGGGGCTCGCTCCGAATGCGTGCAGGTCACCGGTTCGATCAAGTTCGACTTGAAGGTCGATGAGCACCTGCAGCCCCGTGCCCAGGCATTGCGCGAACAGTGGGGCGCCCAACTGCGCCCGGTGTGGATCGCTGCCAGTACTCACGAGGGTGAGGATGCCCTGATCCTGCAGGCGCACCAGCGGTTACTGCAGGTGCACGCCGATGCACTGCTGATCCTGGTACCGCGTCATCCTGAGCGGTTCGATGCCGTGCATGCCTTGTGCGCCGAGCAGTTCGCTACGGTCCGCCGTTCTGCCGGCACGCCAGTGGATGCGCGCACGCAAGTGATGCTCGGCGACACCATGGGTGAGTTGCTGTTCCTCTATGCCCTGGCCGATATCGCCTTTGTCGGCGGTAGCCTGGTGGCCACCGGCGGCCATAACCCATTGGAGCCGGCGGCATTGGCATTGCCGGTACTCATGGGGCCGCATGTGTTCAATTTCCTCGAAATCAGCGCCATGCTGCGCGAGGCGGGGGCGTTGCAGCAGGTCGATGATGTCGACGGGCTGGCCGAGGCGGTGCGGCGATTGATCGAGCTGCCGCAGGATGCGCAGCGCATGGGTGAGGCGGGCAGGGCTGTGATGCAGGCCAACCAGGGCGCCTTGCAGCGCTTGCTGGATGGGCTGGACAAACTTCTCAGCTGAGTTTTGTGTTGGTTTCTTCGCGGGTAAACCCGCGAAGAAGCCAACACCGGTCTCAAGGCCTGCGCTCGAAGTTCTTGGCAGCTGCTGCGGCCAAGTCCGGCGGCAGGAAGTCCTTGTCCGGGTTGTAGTCCGGTTTCAGGTACTGCCTGAGGTCCTGCAGATCCTGCGGGCTCAGGGTCCCAGCGGCCTGTTTCAAGCTCAGGTTGTCGAGAATGTAGTCGTAGCGGCTGTTGTTGTAGTCACGCACCGAGGTGTACAGCTGGCGCTGGGCGTCGAGCACGTCGACGATGTTGCGGGTACCGACCTGGTAGCCGATCTCGGTGGCTTCCAGCGCACTCTGGTTGGAGATGATCGACTGCTTGCGCGCCTGCACCTGTTCCACATCGGTGTTCACCGCGCGATGCAGGTTACGGGTGTTCTCCACCACCTGGCGGCGCAGGCTTTCACGCTGCTGTTCGCTCTGGGTCAGGCGCTGATAGGCCTCGCGAACCTGCGAGCTGGTCAGGCCACCACTGTAGATCGGGATGTTCAACTGCAGGCCGACGCTGGTCTGCTCCACGTCACCGCTGTAGCGCTGGCCGAGTGGTGACGGGTTGGTGAAGCCCAGGCTGTCGTTGTCGCCTTTTTCGTACTTGGCCACCGCATCGAGGGTCGGTGCGTGGCCAGCCTTGCGCTGGCGCAGGGTTTCTTCGGCGGCGGCAACGGCGTGGTTGGTAGCCAGCAGGTTGAGGTTCTGGCGGCCGGCGGTTTCCACCCAGGCCTTGGCGTCGTTGGGGGTCGGCACCTTCACCGGTAGCGTGTGGACCACACCCTGGATCGAACTGTACTCGCGGTTGGTCAGGGCGATGAGGGCCTCGAAGGCATCCTGCACCTGGCGCTCGGCGACAATCCGGTTGGCCCGAGCGGTATCGTAGCTGGCCTGGGATTGCAGCACGTCGGTCTTGTCGGACAGGCCGACGTCGAAACGTTCGTTGGACTGGTCCAGCTGGCGCTTGAAGGCGGCTTCTTCTGCTTTGGTCGCCGCCAGGTTGTCCTGGGCACGCAGCACGGAGAAGTAGTCCTGCGCAGTTTGCAGGATCAGGTTCTGCTCGGTAGCCGACAGTTGCAGCGCCGCCTGCTCGTTGACCGCTTCGGCAGCCTGCAGCTGGAACCAGCGATCAGCACGGAAGATCGGTTGCGCCAAGGTCGCGCTCCAGGTGTTGCCGCTGCGGTTGGCGGTGGTCGACGGCTGGTCGATCTTGGTGCGGGTATTGAGCATCTCGGCACCGGCCGAGAGGTTCGGCAGCAGGCCGGCGCGAGCCTGCGGCACCACTTCTTTCTGGGCGCCATAATCGGCACGAGCGGCAGCAAGATCGGCGTTGTTGTCGACCGCTTCCTGGTAAACACTGACCAAATCGGTCTTTACCGTCGTGGGCATGTCCGCTGCCCAGACCACTCCGTTGGACGCACAAGACACGGCTATCGCCAGTGAAAGTTTGCGCAGCATAGAGGCAATCCTTGTACGAAATTTAATTACTGAACTGTTGAGTATCGAGCGACGGGCCAGTGTAGTGCCATGCGCATCCGCCAACAATCATAGGTTGCGCCTTTCATCTCCCCTGCGTTTTACCCGCTTGGCTTTGCCGACCACTCCAGTCTAGACTGCGCATGTTCTTGTCGGGGTGCCTTGAAGCAAAGGCTGAGATCGCAGAGGTGCGGATCCCGTTGAACCTGATCAGGTTAGCGCCTGCGTAGGGAACAAGATTGCTCGCCTTCCCGGGGAGCCTCTTGTGCCAGGTCCGGGAATGTCGCAGCTGCATGCAGCTTCAGGCACCCCCGTATCCGGCACTGCACCCGTCCAAGGGTGCGCCCACGTCTTTCAGGTTCACCCCGACATTCCCCTGCTAGGAAGCCGTCTGGAGAGCCTGTGATGACCAAACAAGAAAAAACGATCAACCTCAGCGAATCGGCGCAAGTCGACCAGCAGTCCGTGCAACCTTTCCCGCGTTCGCGCAAGGTCTACGTCGAAGGCTCGCGCCCGGACATCCGCGTACCCATGCGCGAAATCAGCCTGGACGACACCCCGACCGACTTCGGCGGCGAAAGCAATGCGCCGGTACTGGTCTACGACACCTCTGGCCCGTACACCGACCCCAACGTCATCATCGATGTGCGCAAGGGCTTGGCCGATGTACGTTCGGCCTGGATCGATGCACGCGGTGACACCGAGCGCCTGGAGGGCCTGAGCTCCGACTTCGGCCAGCAGCGCCTGAACGATGCCGAACTTGCCAAGCTGCGCTTCGCCCACGTGCGCAACCCGCGCCGGGCCAAGGCTGGCGCCAACGTCTCGCAGATGCATTACGCCCGCCAGGGCATCATCACAGCCGAGATGGAATACGTGGCAATCCGCGAGAACATGAAGCTGCAAGAGGCCCGCGCTGCTGGCCTGCTGAACGAGCAGCACGCCGGCCACAGCTTCGGTGCCAACATCCCGAAAGAGATCACCCCGGAATTCGTCCGCCAGGAAATCGCCCGTGGCCGTGCGATCATCCCGGCCAACATCAACCATCCGGAAGTGGAGCCGATGATCATCGGCCGCAACTTCCTAGTGAAGATCAACGGCAACATCGGCAACAGCGCCCTGGGCTCCTCGATCGAGGAAGAAGTGGCCAAGCTGACCTGGGGCATCCGCTGGGGCTCGGACACCGTCATGGACCTGTCCACCGGCAAGCACATTCACGAAACCCGCGAGTGGATCATCCGCAACTCACCCGTGCCGATCGGTACCGTGCCGATCTATCAGGCCCTGGAGAAGGTCAACGGCGTGGCCGAGGATCTGACCTGGGAGCTGTTCCGCGACACCCTGATCGAGCAGGCCGAGCAGGGCGTGGACTACTTCACCATCCATGCGGGTGTGCTGTTGCGCTACGTGCCGCTGACCGCCAAGCGGGTCACCGGTATCGTCAGCCGCGGTGGCTCGATCATGGCCAAGTGGTGCCTGGCGCACCACAAAGAAAACTTCCTGTACACGCACTTCGACGAGATCTGCGAAATCATGAAGGCTTACGACGTGAGCTTCTCGCTCGGTGACGGCCTGCGCCCGGGTTCGATCGCCGACGCCAACGATGCGGCCCAGTTCGGTGAGCTGGAAACCCTTGGCGAGCTGACCAAGATCGCCTGGAAGCACGATGTGCAGTGCATGATCGAAGGTCCAGGCCACGTGCCGATGCAGTTGATCAAGGAGAACATGGACAAGCAGCTCGAATGCTGCGACGAGGCGCCGTTCTACACCCTCGGTCCGCTGACCACCGACATCGCCCCGGGTTACGACCACATCACCTCGGGCATTGGTGCGGCAATGATCGGCTGGTTCGGTTGCGCGATGCTCTGCTACGTCACGCCCAAGGAGCACTTGGGCCTGCCGAACAAGGATGACGTCAAGACCGGCATCATCACGTACAAGATCGCCGCCCATGCTGCCGACCTTGCCAAGGGCCACCCGGGCGCGCAGATTCGTGACAACGCCTTGTCCAAGGCGCGTTTCGAATTCCGCTGGGAAGACCAGTTCAACCTGGGCCTGGACCCGGACACCGCGCGTGCCTTCCACGACGAGACCCTGCCCAAGGAGTCGGCCAAGGTCGCGCACTTCTGCTCGATGTGCGGGCCGAAGTTCTGCTCGATGAAGATCACTCAGGAAGTGCGTGAGTACGCAGCCAAGATCGAGGCCGTGGACGTGACCGTCGAGCAAGGCATGCGCGAGCAGGCCGAGCGGTTCCGCCAGGAAGGCAGCCAGCTGTACCACAAAGTCTAAAAAGCGCCACGTTTCCTTTGTGTAGGAGCGGGCTTGCCCCGCGAAGGCGTCAGACCTGCCATTCACGCATAGCAGGTCTGACGCCTTCGCGGGGCAAGCCCGCTCCTACACGAGGAGAGTAGCCAGTGCCACATCCATTCTTCCTGCGAATACAACAATGACATCACCCAGCCAATTCTCCCCCGACCACCCGGTCCCCACCCACCAGCGCGTCTTCGGCGCCCGTGACCTGTTCTCGCTATGGTTTTCCCTCGGCATCGGCCTGATGGTCCTGCAGGTCGGCGCCATGCTGGCCCCTGGCCTTGGCCTGGCCGGCGCGGTCCTGGCCATTGCCCTTGGCACCGGGGTCGGTGTGCTGCTGCTCGGCGCCGCCGGGGTCATCGGCAGTGACACGGGCCTGTCGGCCATGGGCACCCTGAAGCTGAGCCTGGGCCGTCATGGCGCGCGCTTGCCGGCACTGCTCAACCTGCTGCAACTGGTGGGTTGGGGTGCCTTCGAGATCATCGTCATGCGTGATGCTGCCAGCCTGCTGGGGGCTCGGGCGTTTGGTGAAGGCAGCGCCTGGAACAGCCCGATGCTCTGGACCCTGTGCTTCGGCGCTCTGGCTACCCTGCTCGCAGTCAGCGGCCCACTGGCGTTCGTGCGCAAGGTGCTGCGCGCCTGGGGCATCTGGGTATTGCTGGGCGCCTGCCTGTGGCTGACCTGGAACCTGTTCGCCAAGGCCGACCTGGTTGAACTGTGGAGCCGCGCCGGGGACGGTTCGATGTCGCTGGCGGTGGGCTTTGACATCGTCATCGCCATGCCGCTGTCCTGGTTGCCGCTGATTGCCGACTATTCGCGCTTCGCCCGCAATGGCAAGCATGTGTTTGGCGGTACGGTGCTGGGCTATTTCATCGGCAACACCTGGCTGATGAGCCTAGGCGTGGCCTATACCTTGGCCTTTGCCGCCAGTGGCGACGCCAATGCGCTGCTGCTCACCCTGGCAGGTGCAGGCATGGGGATCCCGCTGCTGCTGATCCTGCTGGACGAGTCGGAAAAAGCCTTCGCCGATATCCACTCGGCGGCCGTTTCCACGGGTGTGCTGTTGCCGCTGAAGATCGAGCACCTGGCGTTGGCCATTGGTGTGCTGTGCACCCTGATTGCCCTGCTGGCACCACTTGCCCAGTACGAGAACTTCCTGCTGCTGATCGGTTCGGTGTTCGCACCGCTGTTCGGCGTGGTGCTGATGGACCACTACGTGATCCGTCGTCGCGGCCTGCCGGCTCAGGTCGATGGTTTGCACTGGCAGGCGCTGGTGGCCTGGGTGGTGGGTGTGGCGGCCTATCACGTGATCGCCGCCGAGGCGCCGGAGCTGGGGGCTACCCTGCCAGCATTGCTGCTGGCAGGTGGGCTGCACGGGTTACTGAGCTTCAGCCGCGGCCGGGAAACAGCTCAGGCTTGAGCACGCCGTTCAGGCGTGGATAAGGGATTTTCAGTTCCACGTGGCCCATGGAGTAGGGCGCGATGGCATAGACCTCGTACTTCACCACCAGCGCGCCGTACGTCAGGGCGATGTGCGGCGAGCGCTTGAAGGGCCAGGTCTTGACGAACTCGGCATCCTTGTCCATGCCCACGCTGATCAGCCAGGCACGGTGCGACTCTTCCACGGTCTTCCAGAAGGTTTCTTCCTGGCCTGGCACCAGCATGTCCTGCAGGGTCAGCACCTTGTCCAGCTTGCGCGAATAGTTGATGAAACCGCGCCCTGGCATGCCGTGGGCGCCGCCGCTGTCGAGGTAGCTGGACAGCTCGATGATCACCAGCCCGTCATGCTGCTCGCGTACCTTGGCTTGCAGGTAGCTGCTGTTGCGTTTGTCGGCATTGGCCAGGTATTGCTGCTCGTAGGCCTGCAGGGTGCTTGGCGCGGTGCCATGCTGATTGTCTTCAGTCAGCTGCAGCAGGCGCTTTTCGACGATGGCATCGAGCTTGGGCTGGGCCGGGAAGTGCACGGTATCGATGTTCACCAGCGGGCAGTCGCTTGCGCTGCAGCCGGGTTTGACGTGCTCCCAGGCATCACGCTTGACCTCGAGCGGGGCCCGGTAATTGGGTGCGAACAGGCTCTGGCACGCGCCCAGAGCGAGTGCCAGCACGGCCACGGATGTCAGTTTGACAAGTGTCATGGTGATCCTTGCAGAACAGGGAAAAGTCGGCCTTTGACCGTCTGCGCGGCCTTCAGTTCGCCACTAAGCTAACAGAGTGAAGACGTGCTGTCCCGAGTGGGCGAACGGTTGCCGGAAAGGGGTGAAACGGGCAACCGTGCAGAGTAGGATGGCGCGATGCGGTAATTGAGGTCATGAGGATTCCCATGTCAGACACGTTGAATTCAGCGCCCAGGGCGGTCGAGATCGTCAAGCGGGACAACTGCTTCAAGGGCTTCTACAAGCTCGACAAGGTGCAGCTGCGCCATGAACTGTTCGCAGGTGGCATGAGCCGTGAGATCAGCCGTGAGCTGTTCGTGCGTCACGATGCGGTCTGTGTGCTGCCGTATGACCCGCTGCGCGATGAGGTAGTGTTGATCGAGCAGTTCCGCGTCGGCGCCTTGGGCAAGGTCGAAAACCCTTGGCTGATCGAGATGGTCGCCGGGCTGATCGACCGGGAAGAAGAGCTGGAGAACGTTGCCCATCGCGAAGCCGAGGAAGAAGCCGGGCTGGCGATAGGCGCCCTGTGGCCGATCACCCGCTACTTCCCCTCGCCAGGCGGCAGCGACGAGTACGTGCACCTGTACCTGGGCCGCTGCACCAGTGAAGGCGCGGGTGGGCTGCATGGCCTGGAAGAAGAGAGCGAGGACATCCGTGTACGCGTATGGTCGTTCGATGATGCAATGCAAGCAGTGCGCGATGGTCAAATCTGCAACGCAGCGACCATCATCAGCCTGCAGTGGCTGGCGCTGAACAAAGATGAAGTCCGAGGTATGTGGAAGTGAACCTTTTGCGTGAGCGTTATCGGGTCGACCTGGCCGGGCTGCAAGCAGCCTGCGAGGCCAACTATGCCCGGCTCATGCGTCTGCTGCCCGATATGCGTACCACCCAGAGCTCGCGGCGCATCGGCATGACCCAGGGCGACCAGATGCTTGGCGTACTGGTGCTCGATGTGCTGCTGGCCTGCCCGTACACCACCACCTTGCGCGTGCGCCAGGAGCACAGCCTGCCCTGGCTGCCGGTGCCGCACCTGGAGGTGCAGGTGTATCACGATGCGCGCATGGCCGAAGTGATCAGCGCCGAGCATACCCGTCGCCTACGCAGCATCTACCCGTACCCCAATCAGGCCATGCACCAGCCGGACGAGAAGGCGCAGCTCAATCTGTTCCTCGGTGAATGGCTCAGCCATTGCCTGGCCTGCGGCCACGAACTGGCAAGTGTGCGCTGAAATGTGACCTGGGTCGGTTTCGAGTGTTTGCTCGTAACCGTTCCGGCGCCATAATTCGTGCAGAATCCGTTCGAGGAGACGGCCGTTGCCGAACCCAGACCCTTCCCCTGCGCCCGTGCATGTGGTGCAACTGACCGACGCCCACCTGTTCGCCGACCCGGCGGGCACCTTGCTGGGCGTCAAAACCCGCGACAGCCTGCGCCACGTGGTGGCCCAGGTGCAGCGCGAACAGCCACGTGTCGACTTGCTGCTATGTACCGGCGACCTGTCCCAGGATGCCAGTGTCGCCTCCTATGACGCCTTTCGTGAGCTGACCCGCGTATTCACCGCACCGAGCCGTTGGTTGCCAGGTAACCATGATGAAGCCAAGGTCATGGCCGACGTTGCGCCAGAGCTGGTGCAGTCGGTGACCGACATCGGCAGCTGGCGCGTGGTCATGCTTAATACGGCGGTACCGGGCGCGACCCATGGGTTGCTCGAGCAGGACCAGTTGTCGATTCTCGATGAAGCCTTGGCCTCGGCTGGCGAACGGCATTGTTTGGTGTGCTGCCACCATCAGCCGGTGGATATCGGTTGCGCCTGGATCGCCCCGATCGGATTGCGCAATGCCGATGATCTGTTGCAGCGCCTGCGCAGTTATCCACAGGTGAAGGCGTTGCTCTGGGGGCATATTCATCAGGAATGGGATGAGCAGCGCGATGGCTTGCGCCTGCTGGCCACGCCGTCAACCTGCATTCAGTTCGCGGCAGGCAGCGAGGACTTCAAGGTCAGCGAAGAGCAGCCTGGCTATCGCTGGATGCGCTTGCATGCCGATGGGCGGCTGGAGACTGGCGTTGAGCGGGCTGCTGATTTTGAAGTGATGCTCGACTTCAATAGCCCAGGGTACTGAAGCGCTTGGGGCTGCGTGCAGTCCCGGCTATAGAAGAATTTGTTGCTAAATCCCTGCCGCGGCGCCAAAACCCGGCGAACGCGCTACACTGCGCGTCCCTGTGCCCGCTCGATCGGGTGCGAAGCCACAGATTCCGGGGGCAGCATGTCGGGTTCCATCCTCTATATCCATGGCTTCAACAGCTCGCCGCTTTCCACCAAGGCGCGCCAGCTCGCGGCGGTGATGCAGCAGCTGGGCCTTTCGCAGCAGCTGCGCGTCCCGGACTTGCACCATCACCCACGCCAGGCCATGGCCCAGCTCGAGGCTGCCATTGCCGAGCTCGGCGCGCCCCTGCTGGTCGGCAGTTCGCTCGGCGGCTACTATGCCACCCATCTGGCCGAGCGGCATGGGCTCAAAGCCCTGCTGGTCAACCCGGCAGTCACCCCGCACAAGCGCTTCGACGGTTATCTGGGTACCCAGCGCAACCACTACACTGGCGAGGCGTGGGACTTGACCCTGGACCATGTGCAGGCCCTGGCCGAGCTGGAAGTGCCGGCACCGACCGACCCAGGCCGCTATCAAGTGTGGCTGCAGACCGCCGATGAAACCCTGGACTATCGCCACGCCGAGCAGTATTACCGGGCTTGCGCCTTGCGTATCCAGGCCGGTGGCGACCACAGCTACCAGGGCTTCGCCCAGCAACTGCCAGGCCTGCTGGCCTTTGCCGGCATTGCCCGGCAGCAGTATGCGGCGCTCGATTTTTCTGTATTTTGATCTTTTTTGCATTCACCAGACTGACGACGAGAATCCATGGCCAATCCCAGCGCTAGCGCCTATAACGCAGACGCCATCGAAGTCCTCTCCGGCCTCGACCCGGTGCGTAAACGCCCGGGCATGTACACCGATACCAGCCGGCCTAACCACTTGGCCCAGGAAGTCATCGACAACAGTGTCGACGAAGCCTTGGCCGGCCACGCCCGTTCGGTGCAGGTCATCCTCCACGCCGACCATTCGCTGGAAGTCAGCGACGATGGCCGTGGCATGCCGGTGGATATCCACCCTGAAGAGGGCGTGTCGGGCGTCGAGCTGATCCTCACCAAGCTGCATGCTGGCGGCAAGTTCTCCAACAAGAACTACCAGTTCTCCGGCGGCCTGCACGGCGTGGGTATTTCGGTGGTCAACGCCCTGTCGACCCAGGTGCGCGTGCGCGTCAAACGCGACGGCAACGAGTACCAGATGACCTTCGCCGATGGCTTCAAGGCCAGCGAGCTGGAAGTGGTCGGCACGGTCGGCAAACGCAACACCGGTACCAGCGTGTACTTCAGCCCGGACCCGAAGTATTTCGATTCGCCCAAGTTTTCCATCAGCCGTCTCAAGCACGTGCTCAAGGCCAAGGCCGTACTGTGCCCGGGCTTGCTGGTCAGCTTCGAGGACAAGGCCAGCGGCGAAAAGGTCGAGTGGCACTACGAGGACGGCCTGCGTTCCTATCTGGTCGACTCGGTCAGCGAGTTCCAGCGCCTGCCCGACGAGCCCTTCTGCGGCAGCCTGGCGGGTAACAAGGAGGCCGTCGACTGGGCGCTGCTGTGGCTGCCCGAAGGGGGTGACAGCGTCCAGGAAAGCTACGTCAACCTGATCCCCACCGCCCAGGGCGGTACCCACGTCAACGGCCTGCGCCAAGGCCTGCTCGATGCCATGCGTGAGTTCTGCGAGTTCCGCAACCTGCTGCCGCGTGGCGTCAAGTTGGCGCCGGAAGACGTCTGGGAGCGCATTACTTTCGTGCTCTCGATGAAAATGCAGGAGCCGCAGTTCTCCGGCCAGACCAAGGAGCGCCTGTCGTCCCGCGAGGCGGCGGCGTTCGTTTCCGGTGTGGTCAAGGATGCCTTCAGCCTATGGCTCAACGCCCATCCCGAACTGGGCATGCAGCTGGCCGAACTGGCCATCAGCAATGCCGGCCGGCGGCTCAAGGCCAGCAAGAAAGTTGAACGCAAGCGCATCACTCAGGGCCCGGCGTTGCCAGGCAAGCTGGCCGATTGCGCCGGGCAGGACCCGATGCGTGCCGAACTGTTCCTGGTCGAGGGTGACTCCGCCGGTGGTTCGGCCAAGCAGGCCCGCGACAAAGAGTTCCAGGCCATCCTGCCGCTGCGCGGAAAGATCCTCAACACCTGGGAAGTGGACGGCGGCGAAGTGCTGGCCAGCCAGGAAGTGCACAACATCGCCGTGGCCATTGGTGTCGATCCAGGCGCAGCCGACCTGACGCAGCTGCGCTACGGCAAGATCTGCATTCTCGCCGACGCCGACTCGGACGGTCTGCACATCGCCACCTTGCTCTGTGCACTGTTCGTCCAGCACTTCCGTCCGCTGGTCGAGGCCGGCCATGTGTACGTCGCCATGCCGCCGCTGTACCGCATCGACCTGGGCAAGGAAATCTACTACGCCCTCGACGAAGCCGAGCGTGACGGCATCCTCGACCGCCTGGTGGCCGAGAAGAAGCGCGGCAAGCCGCAGGTCACCCGATTCAAGGGCCTGGGTGAGATGAACCCACCGCAACTGCGTGAAACCACCATGGACCCGAACACCCGGCGCCTGGTGCAGTTGACCCTGGAAGATGTCGAAGCGACCTGCGAGCTGATGGACAAGCTGTTGGCCAAGAAGCGCGCCAGTGATCGCAAGAGCTGGTTGGAAACCAAAGGGAACCTGGCTGAGGTCATGGTTTGATTCGTCTGTTGCTTGCAGCATTGCTCACGTTAGTTGCCCTGCCGAGCCTGGCGGGCAACTGGCCGGAGCTGAAACTGGCATCCGAGCACCCGGTCGAGGGCATGCGCGGCGGCAACCTGTCTGGCCTGGTCGAATGCCGGGGCGGGTTGTGGGGTGTTTCCGATCGTGATGATGACCGCATCTACCGTTTTGATCAGCAGAGCACCGTCTGGCGCGCGCAGCCGCTTACATTCACGCCGCCGCCGGTGCCCGAGAGCGGCTTGCCGTGGGGCTTGAAGTCGCGTAACTGGGCGGCGTCCTACGTGCGCGGTGGCGAGCTGGATTACGAAGGCATCACCTGTGACCAGGCGGGTAATCTGTACTTGGTCAGCGAGGCCCATGCGGCGGTGCTGCAGTTGCCAGCCGAGGGTGAACCGGACTGGCTGAAGATCGACCCGGCGATGGTACGTCAGGCCCGTGCCAGCGGCATGCTGCTCAATTTCAATGCCCTGTTCGAGGGCCTGGCGATCAACCCGGCAGGTGACCGCCTGTGGCTGGCGGCCGAGCGCGAGCGCCGTGGCCTGATGGCCATCGAGCGCCAGCAGTCGGTGTGGACCTGCGGGCGCAGCTGCGTGTTGCTGAGCGAAGCCGGGGTCGAGATGCAGCCACCACAAATGCCCAACCCACGGGCGCTGTCGCGCGATTTCGCCGACCTCGCCTGGTTCGAGGGCAAGCTGTTCACCCTCGAGCGCAACGCCTACCGCGTGTGCCGACGTGATGCCGACAATGGCAAGGTCGAACAGTGCTGGTCGTTCGCCGCCGAGGCACTGCTGCCGGAGCGGCGCTACGACCAGCCCTACGGTCTGGCCGAGGCCCTGGTGATCGACGCCAAGGGCGCCTGGATTGGCCTGGACAACAACAACGGTGCTCGCGCCGATGGTGAAAGCCGGCCGATCGTCTGGCGCTTCGAAGCGCCGCAGGGCGGCTGGAGCGCCAAGCCATGAGCCAGCCACCGGGCAAACGCGCCGGCAAGGTACTGATGATCGTCGCCTGGGCGGCGGGGCTGTTCCTTGCCACGCGTTTCTTCGGTCAATGGGAAGACCACGAGCGCAACCCCAACACACAGGTGCAGTCGACCCACGGCGACGGTTTCGTCGAAGTGCGCCTGCTGGGCAATGGCCAGGGCCACTTCGTGCTGGACGGCACGATCAATGGCCAGGGGGTGCATTTCATGCTCGACACCGGTGCCACCGACGTGGCGATCCCCGAGTCGCTGGCCAAGGACCTGAACCTGCAGCGCGGCAGCCCGGTGGTGCTGAGCACCGCCAACGGCCGCACCGAAGGCTACCGCACCCGGCTGGATGCCCTGCAACTGGGCGATATCCACCTGCAGAACGTGCGCGCCCTGGTGGTGCCCGGCCTTGACGGGGAAGCCGTGCTGCTGGGCATGAGTGCCCTGAAACAACTTGAATTTACCCAGCGCGGCGGCACCATGCTGCTGCGCCAGAACCTGAAATGACGAGGCCCGCATGAGCGACTCACTGGAACTCAGCCTGGACGGCGTCGAACGCCGCTCGCTGGCTGACTTCACCGAACAGGCCTACCTCAACTACTCCATGTACGTGATCATGGACCGGGCCTTGCCGCACATCGGCGACGGCCTCAAGCCGGTGCAGCGACGCATCGTCTATGCCATGAGCGAGTTGGGGCTCAATGCCGACGCCAAGCACAAGAAGTCCGCCCGTACCGTAGGTGACGTGCTCGGCAAGTTCCACCCCCACGGCGATTCGGCCTGCTACGAGGCCATGGTGCTGATGGCGCAGCCGTTCAGCTACCGCTACACGCTGGTCGACGGCCAGGGCAACTGGGGTGCGCCGGACGATCCTAAGTCGTTCGCCGCCATGCGTTACACCGAGGCGCGCCTGTCGCGTTACTCGGAAGTTCTGCTCAGCGAAGTAGGACAGGGCACCGTCGACTGGGTACCGAACTTCGACGGCACGCTGGAGGAGCCTGCGGTACTGCCGGCGCGCCTGCCGAACATCTTGCTCAACGGCACCACCGGTATCGCCGTGGGCATGGCCACCGACGTGCCGCCACACAACCTGCGCGAAGTGGCGAGTGCCTGCGTGCGCCTGCTCGACGAGCCCAAGGCCACCATCGAGCAGCTGTGCGAACACATCCAGGGCCCGGACTACCCGACCGAAGCCGAAATCATCACCCCGCGTGCGGAAATCCAGAAGATCTACGAGAGCGGCCGCGGTTCGATCCGCATGCGCGCCGTGTACCGCGTCGAGGAGGGCGACATCGTCGTCACTGCCTTGCCGCACCAGGTCTCCGGGGCCAAGGTGCTGGAACAGATCGCCGCACAGATGCAGGCCAAGAAGCTGCCGATGGTCGCCGACCTGCGCGACGAGTCCGATCACGAGAACCCATGCCGCATCGTCATCATCCCGCGTTCCAACCGCGTCGATGCCGACGAGCTGATGCAGCACTTGTTCGCCACCACCGACCTGGAGAGCAGCTACCGGGTCAACGTCAACATCATCGGCCTCGACGGCCGCCCGCAGCTGAAAAACCTGCGCGCACTGTTGCTGGAGTGGCTGGAGTTCCGCACCCACACCGTTCGCCGCCGCCTGCAGCACCGCCTGGACAAGGTCGAGAAGCGCCTGCACCTGTTGGAAGGCTTGCTCACTGCGTTCCTCAACCTGGATGAAGTGATCCATATCATCCGTACCGAGGAGCACCCCAAGCAGGCCCTGATCGAGCGCTTCCAGCTGACCGAAATCCAGGCCGACTACATCCTCGAGACGCGCTTGCGCCAGTTGGCGCGCCTGGAAGAGATGAAGATCCGCGGCGAACAGGACGAACTGCTCAAGGAGCAGGCCAAGCTCCAGGCCTTGTTGGGCAGCGATGCCAAGCTACGCAAGCTGGTGCGCAGCGAGCTGATCAAGGACGCCGAGACCTATGGCGACGAGCGCCGCTCGCCAATCGTCGAGCGCACCGAAGCCAAGGCCCTGTCGGAAAATGAGCTGATGCCGACCGAGCCGGTCACCGTGGTGCTGTCGGAGAAGGGCTGGGTGCGTTGCGCCAAGGGCCACGACATCGATGCCACCGGGCTGTCCTACAAGGCCGGCGACGGCTTCAAGGCCGCCGCTGCCGGGCGCTCCAACCAGTTCGCTGTGTTGATCGACTCCACCGGGCGCAGTTATTCGGTGGCCGCGCATACCCTGCCATCGGCACGTGGCCAGGGCGAGCCGCTGACCGGCCGCCTGACGCCTCCGCCCGGGGCGACCTTCGAATGCGTGCTGCTGCCAGACGATGACGCGTTGTACGTGGTGGCCTCCGACGCCGGTTACGGCTTCGTGGTCAAGGGGGAGGACCTGCAGGCGAAGAACAAGGCTGGCAAAGGCCTGCTCAGTTTGCCTAACGGTGCCAAGGTCATGACGCCACGCCCGGTAGCCGACCGTGAACAGGATTGGCTGGCGGCGGTGACCACTGAAGGTCGCCTGCTGGTGTTCAAGGTTTCCGACCTGCCACAGCTGGGCAAAGGCAAGGGCAACAAGATCATCGGTGTGCCCGGTGATCGGGTGGCCAGTCGTGAAGAATTTGTCACCGATCTGGCCGTGATTGCCGAGGGTGCAACCCTTGTATTGCAAGCCGGCAAGCGTACCCTGTCTCTTAAGCCAGACGACTTGGAGCACTACAAGGGTGAACGTGGCCGACGCGGCAGCAAGCTGCCTCGCGGCTTCCAGCGGGTCGACAGCCTGCAGGTGGAAGTGCCGGTATAATCCGACGAAATGTCTGGAACGGCAATTTCAGCGCCGTTCCAGGCAGAAATGCTGGAGTCGAACCGATATTTCGCGGATGATAGTGCCCCTGCGGTGCCGGCGTGGCCGAGTGCCCGATTGAATCTCTATGAGTATCACTGCGGTTTGCCTGGTGGCGACCGCCTGGATGGGTTGAATGAAATTCCTGCGCCTTCCATTTGCGCTGTTGATGACGGGTTTGCTGGGGCTGAGCGGGTGCAGCATGCACCAGCCGGTTGCCTTGTACCAACTCGACAGCGGTGATCCTGGCCAGCCTTCGCAGAGCGCGGGCATGGCCGTGGTGCTTGGCCCGGTGTCGGTAGCCGATTACCTGCAGCGCGAAACCTTCTTGCAACGCCAGGCCGACGGCAGCCTGAGTTCGGCGACCGACGGTCGTTGGGCCGGTAGCCTGTCGGCGGACATCGATCAGCTGCTGGTGCGCCAGCTGGCCTGGCGCCTGGACAGCCAGCGCGTGGTGCTGGCTCCGGCCAGCACAGGCTTTACCCCGGATGTGCAGGTACTGCTGTCGATCACTCGCCTGGACTCGGGCAAGAACCAGCCGGCGATTCTCGATGCGCAATGGCGCCTGCTCGACCGCCGTGGCCGTGTGCGTGACAACCGTATCGTTCACCTAGAGCAGCAGCACGCGGGTAGCGAGTCGTCCCAGGTTCAGGCCCAGGGGCAGTTGCTGCAGAAGCTGGCCGAACAGTTGAGCTCGGCGGTCAAACCGCTGGCCAATCAGCCGGCGGTTGCTGAAGAAGCACCGAAGAAACAAGCCGCACCGGTGCAGGTCAAGAAAGAACCGGAGAAGTCGAAGATTCCAATGGCTTCGCCGATTCGCACCGATATGGAAGTCTATCGGTTCTGATCCGACAGCCACAAAAAAGCCCGCATGCTCGCGGGCTTTTTTGTGGGTCGCTGAAATGGCTGGGGCCGCAAAGCGGCCCTTAGGATCTGAAGTCAGGCCCGGCGTTCGTGCATGCGCGCCAACTGGCGCTCCAGCATCGACGGGTAGGGCTCCAGCAACCGCTCCACACAGCAAGCCCCTTCAGGGCTGGCAATCGGCCGGATGCGGGCGCGCTTGCGGATCAGCTCGTCATCAGTGATCTGGCGCTCTACCAGCAGCAGGTTGCGGCTGTGCTGCGACAGGGCCAGCGCGTCCTGGGCCTTCTCGGCCATCAGCAGGTCTACCTGCTCCAGCCCTTGCAGATCATCGCCCAGTGCCAGGCCCAGCTGCAGTTGCAGGGTGATGCCGCTGTCGGCTACTTCGATCTGCAGGGCATGGCCCAGCGCCCGCAGCAACTCGCCGCAGCAGATGGCGTTGGTCAGGTAATCCTCGCCGCAGTCACGGCTGTGGAACAGCACCAGGGTGCTGCCATCGTTGAGCGTGTGAATCTCACCTTCATACAGCGACGCAGCCTGCTCCAGGCAGCCACGGTAACGTTCCAGCAGCTCGGTCAGGCGCGTGCGCGGCAGGCGGCGCAGTTGCTCCTGGGAGCCCAGCTGAACGGCCAGCACGGCGGTGTTCTGTGGCTCGTCGGATTCGACCGCGGCAGGTTTGGCCGCGGGGTGCTCCACGTCGTCCAGCAGCCCGGCGAAAGCCGCGTCGTCGTCCTCGTCTGCCTGGACCACTGCCTTGGCGCGCTGTGCAGGCTTGACCGGGACTTCGTCGTGCAGCTCGTCGAACTCGTCTTCGTACGCCTCTTCCTCCGGCTCCGGCTCAGGCGGAGGTGGTGGTGCCAGGCGGGCGTGCAGTTGGCGGGCGATGTCGCCGATCTCGTCCTGGCGGTCGATGGCGGGGGTGTAAGGGTGCGGGTCGCGCAGCCATACCCGCAGCTGCAGCAGCGGCAGGGTGATGTGGCGACCTTGGCGCAGGCTAAGGCTCAGCGCCAGGGCCAGCAGGATGGCGGCGAGGATGCCCATGCTCTGCAGGCTGATGAGCATCGGCTGCTGGAACTGGTTCATGTCCAGGCTGATGCGCAGCTGACCGGCGGTCACGTCCTGGAACGTGATCTTGGTCTGGTACAGGCCTTCGGCTTCGCCCAGCAGGCTGTTGCGCGGGCGCTGACCGGCCTCGGCGAGGATGCGGTTGTCGACGCTGTAGATGGCCGCATGGGCCACCAGCGGGTTCTTCACCAGGTTGCCCAGCAGCACATTGAGGCTGAGGATGTCGTTGGACACCAGCAGCTCGGTGGCCGAGGTGGCGGTCTGGGTGGTCAGGCTCTGGCCGAGGGCGTCAGCCTGTTCGTGCATGGCCTGCTTGAACTGCAGGCCCATCACACAGGCATAGATCACCAACGCCAGCGCCACCAGGAAAATGTTGGTGGTGGCGATGCGCAGTGCCAAGGGCACGCGACGTTGGCGCAGGGCTCGGAAGATCATGATGAAGAAGTTATCGGTTTTGACGGGCGTGGGCCGGTTCACAGAGCTCGGCTCTTAATGGCATAAAAGTGTTGGGCAGTATAGCGAGCAGTGTTTTGTCGGCAAAGTAGAGTTGGCGCCCGATCGTCATGGAAAATCGGTAGAATGCGCATTTTTCATCGAAGTCGGAGCCAGGTTGTGCGCGAAATCGTTCTGATCAACATCACCGGTGAGGACCGCCCCGGTCTCACCGCCGCCATTACCGGCGTCCTGCTCCAGGGCGGTGTGAACATCCTCGACATCGGCCTGGCGGTGATGCACGGCACTCTGTCGTTCGGCATTCTGGTCGACATCCCCGACAACGAAGTGGCCACCAGCCTGCTGCAGAGCGTGCAGTCCAAGGCCCACGAGCTGAACCTGCAGGCGCGCTACACGCCGATTTCCGAGGCCGACTACCAGCACTGGGCCGATGCCCAGGGCGAAGCGCGGCATATCGCGACCCTGCTCAGCCGCAAGATCACCCCGGAGCAACTGCAACGCGTCAGTGCGATCATCAGCCAGTATGGCCTGACCATCGAACGTATCGAGCGCCTGTCGGCGCGGGTTTCCCTTGGTGCTCCGAGCGAGAAGGGCAAGGCGGCGCTGGAAATTTCCGTGCGTGGTGTGCCGAGTGACGCCCAGGCATTGCGTGCCGACTTCTTCGCGCTGGCCGAAGAGCTGAGCATCGACATCGCGTTCCAGAAAGATGACCTGTTCCGCCGCAACCGCCGCCTGGCGGTATTCGACATGGACTCGACGCTGATCGAGGCTGAAGTCATCGACGAACTGGCCAAGGCGGCCGGTGTGGGTGAACAGGTTGCCGCGATCACTGAGCGGGCCATGCGTGGCGAGCTGGACTTCCGCGCAAGCTTCAAGGAGCGCATGGCGCTGCTCAAGGGCCTGGATGTCGGCGTACTCGACGAGATCGGCGCTTCCCTGCGCCTGACCGAAGGTGCCGAGAACCTGTTCGCCGAACTCAAGCGCCTGGGCTACAAGACGGCGATCCTGTCCGGCGGCTTCTCATACTTCGCCAAGCAGGTGCAGGCGCGCCTGGGTATCGATTACGTATTCGCCAACGAACTGGAAGTGGTCGATGGCAAGGTGACCGGCGTGGCCGTGGAGCCGATCGTCGACGCCCAGCGCAAGGCGGAACTGCTGCAGCAGCTGGCCAGCGAAGAAGGCTTGCAGCTGGAACAGACCATCGCCGTGGGTGATGGCGCCAACGACCTGCCGATGCTGTCGCTGGCCGGCCTGGGCGTCGCGTTCCGCGCCAAGCCGCTGGTGCGCCAATCGGCCAAGCAGGCGATTTCCACCCTGGGGCTGGATGGCGTGCTGTACCTGCTGGGCCTGCGCGACCGCGACGCCCGCGGCTAATCGCCAGACAAAAAAGGCCCTGCACATGCAGGGCCTTTTTTTTGCGTCCAGGGTCAAGCCTGGGCAGGGGTTGCCAGCAGTTCACCCATGCGCACCGCCGAAGCTGCACCCAGGGTCTCGGCCCATTTCACCTGCTCTGGCCCGAACAGGACGATGGCGGTCGAACCCAGCTTGAAGCGGCCCAGCTCGGCGCCTTTCTCCAGGTGAATCGGCGCACGGCTGCTTTCGTCATAGCGGAAGGTCTTCAGCTCACGCTTCGGTGGGGTGACCAGGCCGGCCCACACGGTCTCGATCGAGGCGACGATCATGGCGCCGACCAGCACTACGGCCATCGGCCCGCGCTCGGTATCGAACAGGCACACCACGCGCTCGTTGCGGGCAAACAGCTCCGGAACGTTCTCGGCGGTGGTCTGGTTGACCGAGAACAGGCGGCCCGGCACGTAGACCATCTCGCGCAGGGTACCGGCGAGCGGCATGTGCACGCGGTGGTAATCCTTCGGCGACAGGTAGATGGTGGCGAACTCGCCCCCCATGAATGGCGCAGCCAGTGCCGGATCACCGCCAAGCAATTCAAGTGCGCTGAAGCTGTGGCCCTTGGCCTGGAAGATACGACCGTGTTCGATCGGGCCCAGTTGGCTGACGGCACCGTCGGCCGGGCAGAGGATTGCGCCCGGGGTTTCGTCCAACGGGCGAGCGCCAGGTTTGAGGGCGCGGGTGAAGAAGGCGTTGAAGTGCTCGTAGGCGGTGAGGTCTTCGACCAGCGCTTCGCTCATGTTCACCTGGTAACGCTTGGCGAACCAGGCGGTGAAGGCGTTCTTGAACCAGCGTGCACGGCATTCGGCCACACAGCCAGCCAGGCGCGACAGCAAGTGGTGCGGCAGCAGGTACTGACTGATGATGAACAGACGGGATTTCATTGAGTTGATTGTCCTTGAACTTCGACAGGCGTGTCCGGGTGGTTGCCCCATTCGCTCCACGAACCGGCGTAAGCCTTGATACGTGGGTAACCGAGGGCCTTGGCCACCAGGTAGGTGAAACCGGAGCGGCGGTGGGTCTGGCAGTGGGTGATCACTTCCTTGTCCGGGGTGATGCCCAGTTGCTGGAGCACTTCAGCGATATCTGCACGGATGCGCAGGTGATCGTTGAGGTCCATGCCAGCAGTCCATTCGAAATTGACCGCGCCGGGAATGTGTCCGGCCTTGGCTGCCAGGACTTTTTCACCGTTGAATTCCTGCGGAGCACGCGCGTCCCAGATAACCAGGTCATCGGCGCCCAGGCGGCTTTGCAAGTATTCGCGGGTGGCGGTCGGTTCGCCGTGCAGTTGCAGGTGCACGGGCGTGCCGCCGGGTACTGGCACGTCGGTGGAGAGTTTGTCCGCCGGCCAGGCCTGGATGCCGCCATTGAGGTAGTGGTAGCGCTCGTGGCCGATGACATCGAGCAGCCAGATGAAGCGGCCGGCCCAGCCGCCGCCTTCATCGTCGTACACCACGTAGACGGCGTCGTCGCGGTGGCCCAGTTCGCTGAACAGCTTTTCCAGGTCGGCCAGGGCGGGCAGCAGGCCGGGTGCCGGAGGCTGACCCAGTTGGGTGCGCTTGCCCTCGACGAAGCGGGCGCCAGGGATATGCCCGCTGACATAGCGGTTGGCGCTGCTCAGGTCGACCAGGATCAGCTGGGGTGAGTCCAGGCGCGGCAACAGGTCTGCGGCTTCGATCACCAAAGGCAGGCCGGAAAAGTCAGTCATCCACGTTCTCCAGTGTGGAAAGAGGGGCGATTGTAGCGCAAGGCTCAGGCGCTGCGGTTGGCGAACACCGCCAGCGCACGCTCAATACATTGCGAAGTCTTGCCGAAGGCCTGGACGCTGACATCGGCCAGTGGTTTTCCGCCCTGGTCGGCCACCACCAGCATCAGCACCTGTTCGCCGACGGCCAGTGAGCGCAGCAACAGGTGTTCGCTGTGGAACAGTGCGCGCAGCGGGGCCGGCAGCAGCGCCCAGAACTGGGCATGATTGTCTGGGGTCAGCCGCAGCTGGCCGACCTTGCTCATCAGCTTTTGCAGCAGCTTGTTCTGCTCGATGTCCAGAGCGATGCCGCCTGCCTCCTTGGGCAGGCCGGCGATTTGCTGCACGCGCAGGTAATCGCTGGCCTTGTCCAGGCTAAACAGCATGATGCGTTGCATCCCGCAGGCTTCCAAGGCTTCTCGCGCATTGGTGGCCAGGTGCACGGCATTGGCGAACGGGCTGGGTTGGGCCAGCAGTTCCTGGCAGAGCTTGCGCCAGCGTCCAAGCGCCTCGCTGGAAGGCGGCGGCGGGGTGAGCATGTCCGGGTGCGGGCGACGCTGGTCCCAGGGCCAGATCAGCGCCTCGGCAGGGTGGAACAGGGCATGGCGGGCGTGGCGTCGGGCGCTGGCCGCAGCTTGTTGGTGCACCTGCTGCTGCACATCTTCCAGCGAGGTCTGCAGGTACAGCGCGGTCAGCAACTGCCAGCGCAGCAGGTGAGGGTTGTCCCAGCCTACCTGCGCCGCCAGGGCCAGGTTGTTGGCCAGCAGCACAGTATTGGCCGGTTCGTTGAACCAGCGGCGCAGGCCGGGTGCTTCATCCAGGCGATGCTGCTGGGTAAGCAGGTCTTCCTCGCGGGCGATGCTCATTACCATGGCCAGTTGGTCGCGCTCCTCAAGAAGCAGGCGATAGCCTTGGGTCACCCACTTGGGCAGCCGCCAGTGTTCGGCCATGGCCTGGCACAGGGCGAAGATGCGCACGCCGAACAGCTCCTGCTCCACGTCGGCCGCAGTTTCACCCTTGTGGATAACCCGCAACTCCCAGGCGTCCAGTAGCTTGGGCTGGACCACGGCCAGCGGCCACAGGGGGGAGAGGAACAGCAGGCTGCCCCAGTGGATCTCCTGCCATAGGCGCGCCAGGCGGCTGGCAAACAGGCCGCTGGCCTGTTGCGCGGCATGCTGGCTGATCAGCAGGAACTGGCGCAGCACGGGTGGAATCTCATCTTCCGGCAGGGAAGGCAGGCGCATCAGCAGTTCCCTGCTGCGTGCCAGGCCCAGTCGGTTGAGGGCAATTTCCAGGCTTTCGGCGGGTTCGGCCTGGCTGGCGTTGGCGGGGTGGTTGGCCTCGCGCATCACCGACAGCACCAAGGCGGGGCTGTCCTGCATCAGTTCGGCGATATCGCGCAACGAGCGGCGATTGTCATTGATCGCGCTCATGACCCGGTCGTAACTCTGCTTCGGGACCGGTACACGAACACCGTCGAGCAGCTTGACCCAGGCTTCTACCGTACGCGGATTCTGAGTGGGCACCTTGGATTCCATTGGCATTTTGACATCAGTCCGATCTGGCTTTTCGCATTTGGTGGCTATAGTCTGGCGCAGTTCTGCCGATAAGTAGAAGAAGAGTTTTAAAGCTCCCGTCCCACTCCCTGACCACGACAGCAAGTGCTTTGATCCTATGGCTAAAATTATCGGCATCATCGTCGTATTCGCGAGCGTGCTCGGCGGATATGTACTCTCCCACGGCAAGATCGCGGCGCTGATCCAGCCGTTCGAAGTGCTGATCATCGGCGGTGCAGCCTTTGGCGCCTTCATGCAGGCCAACCCTGGTTACATGACCATGCATGTAATCAAAAAGTCGATGAAGATGTTCGGCTCGCGCTTCTCCCATGCTTTCTATCTGGAAGTGCTGGGCCTGGTGTACGAAATCCTCAACAAGAGCCGTCGCGAAGGCATGATGGCGATCGAGAGCGATATCGAAGACGCCGCCTCCAGCCCGATCTTCGCCAAGTACCCGGCGGTGCTGGGCGACGAGCGCATGACCGCGTTCATCTGCGACTACCTGCGTATCATGTCTACGGGCAACATGGCCCCCCACGAGCTCGAAGGCCTGTTCGACATGGAGCTGTTGAGCATGAAGGAAGAGCTCGAGCACCCGTCGCACGCGGTCACCGGTATCGCCGACGGCATGCCTGGCTTCGGTATCGTCGCGGCGGTACTGGGTATCGTGGTGACCATGGCATCGCTCGGTGATGGCGACCAGAAGGCCATCGGCATGCACGTGGGTGCGGCGCTGGTGGGTACCTTCTTCGGTATTCTCGCCGCCTATGGCTTCTTCGGTCCTTTGGCCAAGTGCCTGGAGCATGACGCCAAGGAAGAGCTCAACCTCTATGAGTCGATTAAAGCATCGCTGGTGGCCTCGGCTTCCGGCATGCCGCCTTCGCTGGCCGTCGAGTTCGGGCGCAAGGTGCTGTATCCGAAGCATCGCCCAAGCTTTGCCGAGCTGGAACAAGCGGTTCGCGGTCGCTGAGTCATGGAAAACAATCAGCCGATAATCATCAAGCGCGTCAAGCGCTTCGGTGGCGGGCACCATGGCGGCGCCTGGAAGATCGCCTTCGCCGACTTCGCCACGGCGATGATGGCGTTCTTCCTGGTGCTGTGGCTGCTATCCACGGCTACGCCAGAGCAGAAGATCGCCATTGCCGGTTATTTCAAGGACCCGATCGGGTTTTCCGAGAGCGGCACGCCGTACATCATCGACTTGGGTGGCTCGCCGCAGCTGGCGCCGGAAAAAACCATCAACCCGGAGCAGAAGTCCGAACCTACGCCTGACACCAGCATCCAGCTGGACAAGGACCAGGTCGAGACCATGGCCGAACAGGTCGAGCGTGAGCGCCTCGAGCTGCTGCTGCAGGAACTGCAGAACAAGGTCGAAGAAAACCCGCAGCTGCAGAAGTTCAAGGATCAGATCCTGTTCGAGATCACCCAGGACGGCCTGCGGATCCAGATCATGGATGCCGAGAACCGGCCGATGTTCGATATCGGCAGCGCGCGCCTGCAGCCGTATTTCGAAGACATCCTGCTGGCCATGGCCGACACCATCAAGGCGGTGCCGAACAAGATCAGCATCAGTGGCCATACCGATGCCAAACCGTACGCTGGTACTGGCGACTTCGGCAACTGGGAGCTGTCGGCCAACCGCGCCAACGCCGCGCGTCGTGCCTTGGTTGCCGGTGGCTACCCGGATGGGCAGGTGGCACGGGTGGTGGGGTATGCCTCGTCGTCGCTGTTCGACCGTAAGGACCCGTTCAATCCGGTCAACCGTCGTATCGATATCATCGTCCTGACCAAGAAAGCGCAGCGCAACATCGAGGGTGAGCAGGGCGCGCCCGAGGCACCCGCCCAGCCAGCTTCGCCAGCGGGTGCAGCGCCTGGGGCGGCGGCTCCTGCAGCGTCGGCGGCAGGGAATGCCGCTGCCGAGGCGCCAATGCAACCGCGCGAACTGCGCCAGAAGTTGAACATCTTCGAGGATGGCACCCTGAAGATGGATGAGCAAAAGGGTCAGTAAATGCTGTCAGGGGCCGCGAAGCGGCCCTATGGCTCAAAACCCCCGCCTGATCTTGGCCTTGAGATCAGCATGAAAAAAGTCTGCGTTGTGCCGGTCGGCACTCGCTATGCCCCCTTTCGGTAACACCATTGCCCGTTGGAACGTGCGCTCGTCGTGATACGCCCTCACAAACAGGTCGATATGCACGCGCTCGCGCATGACTGGCCACTTGCCTAGGTGTGCCGGTAGTTCGCCGTCCGCTTTGCAATAAAAACTGACCCGTCGGTTAGCCATCACGGCAGCCCCCAGCAGCCAGGCGGTCCACCAGTCCTGGTCGGGTTCTGCGGGCAGCAGGCCAATCCAGTGAGTTGCATCGCTTATCTGCTGGCAGGCGTTGCCATAGAGGTCGTCGTAGGGCTGGCCGTCGCCGCCGAACGCTACCAACTGCGCGGTAATACCTTCGAGCAGCAGGCGTTCGTTGAGAATAAAGGCGTCGAGCCGCTCTTCGTGGCGGTAACTGATAAAAACCGGCATCGCGGTTGCCCTCCCTGATAGAAGTCATGACCTTCAGGGAAAGCGAGGAGTAGGGCAATAGATGGCAGGAAAACCGGAGGCGTCCTACGCGCCCCGGTAACATCTCCTACAAATTAGTAGGCATCTTCGGGCAGGCTGGCAATGATCGAGCGGTAGCTGTTCATTCGCTGCGGCTTGATTCGACCCTCTTCGAGGGCCTTGAGCAGCGCGCACCCTGGTTCGCGATCATGCTTGCAATCGCGGAAGCGGCAGGTGCCGAACAGGTCGCGGAACTCGATGAAGCCATCTTCCACATCGTCACGGCTGACGTGGCCGAGGCCGAACTCGCGGATGCCTGGCGAGTCGATCAGGTCGCCGCCGTTGGGGAAGTGATACAGGCGCGCCGTGGTGGTGGTGTGCTGACCCTGGCCGGACCATTCGGACAGGTCACCGACGCGGGTGCCGGCATCCGGCAGCAGGCTGTTCACCAGCGACGACTTGCCCACGCCGGACTGACCGACGAACACGCTGATGTGCCCGTCGAGCATCTGTTGCAGGCGCTGCATGCCGTCGCCGTGGTGCGCGGAGACTTCCAGCAGCGGGTAGCCCAGCTCGCGATAGACCTCGAGCAGTGCATGCAGGCCAGGGCCGTTCTCGTCGTCGATCAGGTCGGCCTTGTTCAGCAACAGCAGCGGGCGAATGCCAGCGTGCTCGGCAGCGACCAGGTAACGGTCGATCAGGTTCGGATGCGGCTCTGGTGCCGGGGCGAAGACAATCACGATCAGGTCGACGTTGGCCGCGACCGGCTTGAGCTGGCCATGGTTGTTCGGCCGGCACAGCTCGGTGCTGCGCGGCATCTGCGCGACGATCACGCCGATGCCCTGGTTGCCGGCACGCCAGACCACGCGGTCGCCAGTGACCAGTGCCGGCAGGTTGGCCCGCAGGTGGCAGCGGAATACCTGCCCGGCGACTTCGCCGTCCTGGGCTTCGACCTCGACCTGCACACCGAAGTGGGCGATCACCAGGCCCAACTGTTCCGGCCCCAGGTCGCCGCCCTCCAGCTCTAGCAGCACGTGCTGCTCGCGTTTGGCGGCGCGAGCGGCGCGTTCGTTCTGGATTTTTTCGATACGCCAGTTCTGGCGACGATTGAGCTGGCGTTTGGCCATGGACCTTCCAAGGTGGGGCAAGTTGAAAACGGCAGGCAGTTTAGCACGCCAGCTCATGGACCATTCTGGTTACCTTTGCGCCGCGCATGCGCAGGCCAGTGTCGCTAGGCTACTATGACGGCCTATACGAGGAGCCCCCTACATGCAGAACCCACAGAACCTGATCTGGATCGATCTGGAAATGACCGGTCTGGATCCGGACCACGACGTCATCATCGAGATGGCCACCATCGTCACCGACAGCGAGCTGAACACCTTGGCCGAAGGCCCGGTGATCGCCATCCACCACAGTGACGAAGTGCTGGCGCGCATGGACGAGTGGAACACCCGCACCCATGGCGGCTCGGGCCTGACCCAGCGCGTGCGCGACAGCAAGATCAGCATGGCTGAAGCCGAAGCGCAGACCATCGCCTTTCTCGAGCAGTGGGTGCCGAAAGGCAAGTCGCCGATCTGCGGCAACAGCATCTGCCAGGACCGCCGTTTCCTTTACCGGCACATGCGTGGCCTGGAAAATTACTTCCACTATCGCAACCTCGATGTCTCCACCCTGAAAGAGCTGGCCGCGCGCTGGGCGCCGGACGTGCGTGACAGCTTCAAGAAAGGCAGCACCCACCTGGCCCTGGACGATATCCGCGAGTCGATCGCCGAGCTGCGTCACTACCGCGAGCATTTCATCAAGGTATGAACCGAAAGGGCGCAGTTATTGTGCTCACGCCCTCTTTTGGTGCCTACGGCAACTGGTTAGACTGCGCGCCTTTCCCGCACGGACCCGCGCCATGTTGTTGATGCTCTACCTTATTGCGATCACCGCCGAAGCCATGACCGGCGCCCTGTCTGCCGGTCGCCGCGGCATGGACTGGTTTGGCGTGGTGCTGATCGCCTGCGTGACCGCCCTGGGTGGCGGCTCGGTGCGCGACGTGCTGCTCGGGCATTACCCGCTGACTTGGGTGAAGCACCCGGAATACCTGGTGTTGACCAGCTTCGCCGCCCTGCTGACGATTTTCATCGCGCCGATGATGCGCCGTTTGCGCTCGCTGTTTCTGGTGCTGGATGCCCTGGGCCTGGTGGCCTTTACCCTGATCGGCTGCATGACTGCGCTGGAGATGGGGCAGGGCATGCTGGTGGCCTCGATCAGCGGGGTGATCACAGGAGTGTTTGGCGGGATTTTGCGGGATATTTTCTGCAACGACATCCCGCTGGTGTTCAGGCGCGAGCTGTATGCCAGCGTGTCATTCGCAGCGGCGTGGTTCTATCTGGGTTGCGTGTACTTCAAGGTACCGGCGGAGCAGGCGATGCTGCTGACCTTGTTTGGTGGCTTCCTGGTGCGCTTGCTGGCGATCCGTTTCCATTGGGAAATGCCCAAGTTTCACTATAACGATCAGCAGTAGTCTTGATGAGGCCCCTGTGGGGCGCTTGACTAGCGGATTCCGTGCCGCCCTAGCGCCCACTCCACATGCTCGCGCACCAGCTCCGACTCATCTGCGCGCCTGGCCTTCAATGCCTCGATCACCGGAATCGTCGATGGAGCATTACCCAACCCCACCGCCAGGTTGCGCAAAAATCGCTCATACCCCGCGCGCCGCAAAGGCCCGCCCTCGGTCTTGCGCAGGAAGGTGCGCTCGTCCCACAGGAACATTTCAGCCAGCTCGGCATTTTCCAGCCCGTGTCTCGGCTGGAAGTCCTGCTCCTTGCTGTGATTGGCAAAGCGGTTCCACGGGCAGACTATCTGGCAGTCGTCGCAGCCAAATACGCGATTGCCCATCATCGAGCGCAACTCGACCGGAATAGGCCCGCGCAACTCGATGGTCAGGTAGGAAATGCAACGTCGCGCATCCAGCACGTAAGGCCCGACGAACGCCTGGGTGGGGCAGATGTCCAGGCAGGCCTGGCAGCGCCCGCAGTGTTCACTGGTATGTGCCTCGTCCACCGGCAGCGGCAGGTCGACGAATAGTTCGGCGAGGAAGAAGTAGCTGCCGGCCTTGCGGTTGAGCAGCAGGGTGTTCTTGCCGATCCAGCCAAGCCCGGCCTGTTCGGCCAGGGCCTTTTCCAGCACCGGTGCGCTGTCGACGAAGGCGCGATAGCCGAATGGGCCGATCGCTTCCTGAATACGGTCTGCCAGGAACTGCACACGCTTGCGTACCAGCTTGTGGTAGTCCCGGCCGAGTGCGTAGCGCGACACGTAGGCCTTTTCCGGCTGGGCCAAGCGTTGCGCCATTTGCGTGTCACCGGGCAGGTAGTCCATGCGCAGCGACACCACCCGTACCGTGCCGGGTATCAGCTGGTCGGGGTGGGCGCGTTTGCTGCCGTGGGCACCGAGGTATTCCATTTCGCCCTGGTAGCCGGCGTCGAGCCAGCGTTGCAGGTGCTGTTCGTGTTCGCCAAGGTCGACACCGGCGATGCCGACATGGGCAAAACCGAGTTCTTGGCCCCAGATCTTGATGGATTGGGCCAGTTGGGCGAGGTCAGGTGTACAGGCAGACATGGATGGGCAGGCAATACGGGCTCAGGTGCGTATAATTCTGCCAGACATTAGAGCCTTTGACCCCATGCCGCAGACCAAACACCCCAGCAATGCCCCGCAACGACTCAGCAGCGTGACTGTCGCACGCCTGCCGGCTCGCCATGCGCCTGCCCATAAAGGCGACTTCGGCCATGTGCTGGTCGTCGGTGGCGACCTGGGCACCGGCGGCGCCGTGCTGCTCAGTGCCGAGGCTGCGCTGCGCTGCGGCGCCGGGTTGGTCAGCGTGGCGACACGCCCGGAGCATGTCGTGGCCGGGCTGGCGCGCCTGCCGGAGAGCATGTGCCTTGGGGTCGAGTCGGCCAACCAGTTGATCGGCGTGCTGGAGCGTGCATCGGTGCTGGTGGTGGGCCCCGGCCTGGGTCAGGCAGCCTGGGGCCGCAGCCTGCTGTCTGCAGTGGCCAACGCCGAGCGGCCGCAGGTGTGGGACGCCGATGCCCTGAACCTGCTGGCCCGCACGCCACTGGCACTGCCCAGTGGTAGCATCCTCACCCCGCACCCGGGGGAAGCGGCGCGGCTACTGGGTATATCCACCGAAGCCGTGCAGGCTGACCGCCCAGGCGCCGCGCGCAAGCTGGCCCGGCGCTATGCCAGTGTCTGCGTGCTCAAGGGCGCCGGAACCCTGGTGGCGGACCCCACCGGGCAGCTGGCGCTGTGCGAGCGAGGCCACCCGGCGATGGCCGGCGCCGGCTTGGGTGACGTGCTGACCGGTGTGCTGGCAGCGCTGTTGGCCCAAGGGCTGGATGCCTGGAGCGCGGCGGGCCTGGGGGTATGGCTGCACGCCTGCGCTGGCGAACGTCTCGGTGTCAAAGGTAGAGGCCTGGCAGCCAGCGATCTGGCGCCGATCATTCGTGAGTTGTTGGAGGAGCATTCTGCGTGTCTGGCTTAACCCTGTTTCTGGCCGATGAAACGGCCACGGTCGATTTCGGCGCAAAGCTGGCCGAAGTGACCGGCGGTCGTGGCGTGATTTTTCTGGAAGGCGACCTTGGGGCCGGCAAGACCACGCTCTCGCGTGGCCTGATCCGTGGCTTGGGCCATACTGGTGCAGTGAAAAGTCCGACTTTCACTGTGGTTGAACCCTACGAAATCGGTGAGGTGCGCGCCTTCCATTTCGACCTGTATCGCCTGGTCGACCCGGAGGAGCTGGAGTTCATGGGGATTCGTGACTATTTCGAGGGCGATCCGCTGTGCCTGTTCGAATGGCCACAAAAGGGTGCGGGCGTTTTGCCAAAGCCCGACCTGACCATTACCATAAGCCCCCAAGCGGGCGGCCGCTCGCTTGACCTTACGCCGCAGGGGGCTCGCGGCGAGGCCTGGTGCACTGCACTGGCCGCACACTATAAACAGTAAGTGGGGTAGGTATGCGCATACGCGCACTGGTCGCTGTCGTTGGATTGCTGCTGACAGCGGTGACCGTTGACGCTCTGGCCGTCACTCAAGTCAAGAGCGTGCGCCTGTGGCGTGCGCCGGACAACACGCGGTTGGTCTTCGACCTGTCTGGCCCCGTGCAGCATAGTGTCTTCACCCTCAGCGCACCCGATCGCCTGGTGATCGACATCAACGGCGCGACCTTGGCCGCGCCTTTGAACGTGTCGACCTCCAATACGCCGATCAGCAGCGTGCGCTCGGCCCAGAGGACCCCCACCGACCTGCGGGTGGTAGTCGATCTGAAAAAGTCGGTCACGCCCAAGAGCTTTACCCTGGCGCCCAATGCCCAGTATGGCAATCGCCTGGTGGTCGACCTGTACGACCAGGAAGCCGACGCCATCGCCGCCACCGCGCCGACCCCGCCGCCAACGCCGGTGCAAACCCCAGCGACCACGCCCGCTGTGCCGGTAAGCCCGGCTCAGCCAGCGATCAAGCTGCCACCGGTGCCAAGTGGCAAGCGCGACATCGTGGTCGCCATCGATGCCGGCCATGGCGGCGAAGACCCGGGCGCTTCCGGCTCCCGCGGCCAGCACGAGAAAGACATCGTGCTGCAGATCGCCAAGGAGCTGCAGCGCCAGATCAACACCGAGAAGGGCTACCGTGCCGAGCTGACCCGCACCGGTGATTACTTCATCCCGCTGCGCAAGCGCACCGAGATCGCCCGCAAGAAGGGTGCCGACCTGTTCATTTCCATCCACGCCGATGCTGCACCGTCGCGCGCCGCTTTCGGCGCCTCGGTGTTCGCCCTGTCCGACCGGGGTGCCACATCCGAGACGGCACGCTGGCTGGCCGACACGGAAAACCGCTCCGACCTGATCGGTGGTGCCGGCAACGTCAGCCTCGACGACAAGGACCGCATGCTCGCGGGCGTGCTGCTCGACCTGTCGATGACTGCAACGCTGAGCTCCAGCCTGAACGTCGGGCAGAAGGTGCTCGGCAACATGGGGCGCGTGACGTCGCTGCACAAGCAGCGGGTGGAGCAGGCAGGCTTTATGGTGCTGAAGTCGCCAGATATTCCATCGATCCTCGTTGAAACCGGGTTCATCTCGAACAACAACGAAGCGACCAAGCTGGCCAGTGCCAGCCATCAGCAAGCGTTGGCGCGTTCGATTCATACCGGCGTGCGCCAGTACTTCCAGCAGAACCCGCCGCCGGGCACCTACGTTGCCTGGTTACGTGACAGTGGCAAGATCGCCCAAGGGCCACGTGAACACACGGTGCGCCCGGGCGAAACCCTGGCGATGCTTGCCGTGCGCTATCAAGTCAGCGTGGCCAGCCTGCGCAGCACCAACAGCCTCAAGACCGACGAGCTGAAGGTCGGCCAGCACCTCGATATCCCTGCTACCACACTGGCTTCGCAATGAGTGGCGGTTCACGCATCCAGCTGCTCAGCCCGCGGCTGGCCAACCAGATCGCCGCGGGTGAGGTGGTCGAGCGCCCTGCGTCGGTGGCCAAGGAGCTGTTGGAAAATAGCCTGGACTCCGGTGCTCGGCGCATCGACGTGGAGGTCGAGCAGGGCGGCGTGAAGCTGCTGCGGGTGCGTGACGATGGCAGTGGCATTTCCGCCGATGACCTGCCGCTGGCCCTGGCCCGTCACGCCACCAGCAAGATTCGCGAGCTTGAAGACCTTGAAGGCGTTCTGAGCCTGGGCTTCCGTGGCGAGGCCCTGGCATCGATCAGCTCGGTGGCGCGCCTGACCCTGACTTCGCGTACGGCCAGTGCCGGCGAAGCCTGGCAGGTCGAGACCGAAGGCCGTGACATGACCCCGCGCGTGCAACCCGCCGCGCATCCGGTTGGCACCTCGGTGGAGGTGCGCGACCTGTTCTTCAACACCCCGGCCCGGCGCAAGTTCCTCAAGGCTGAAAAGACCGAATTCGATCACCTTCAGGAAGTCATCCGGCGCCTGGCCCTGGCCCGCTTCGATGTCGGCTTCCATCTGCGCCACAACGGCAAGAGCATCCTCAGCCTGCATGAGGCACATGACGAAACTGCTCGTGCTCGGCGGGTCGGTGCCATCTGCGGGCCGGGCTTCATGGAGCAGGCGCTGCCGATCGACGTCGAGCGCAATGGCCTGAGGCTGTGGGGCTGGGTCGGCCTGCCGACGTTCTCGCGTAGCCAGGCCGACTTGCAGTACTTCTTCGTCAATGGCCGTGCGGTGCGCGACAAACTGGTCGCCCATGCCGTGCGCCAGGCCTATCGCGACGTGCTGTTCAACGGCCGGCACCCGACCTTTGTGCTGTTCCTCGAACTTGAGCCGAACGGTGTCGACGTCAACGTTCACCCGACCAAGCACGAAGTGCGCTTCCGTGAAGGCCGCTCGGTGCACGACTTCCTCTATGGCACGCTGCACCGTGCCCTGGCTGACGTGCGCCCGGAAGACCAGCTGGCTGCGCCTGCCGCTGTGCCTGAACTGATTCGCCCGACGGGCCAGCTGGTCGGTGAGTTCGGCCCGCAGGGCGAAATGCGCCTGGCCTCGCCAGTGCTCGAACAGCCACAGCGCGCCATTTCCAATGGCGGCAGTGGCGCCGGTTACCAATATCAGTACACCCCACGCCCGTCGCAGCCGTTGCCGGCTGCCGAGTCCCAAGCGGTGTATCGCGAGTTCTACAAACCACTGGCCGAAGGTGCGCCAGCCCCTTCGGCGCTGCCGGAAAGCCAGGGCGACATCCCGCCGCTGGGTTATGCACTGGCGCAGCTCAAGGGTATCTACATCCTCGCCGAGAACGCCGTTGGCCTGGTGCTGGTGGACATGCACGCGGCCCACGAGCGCATCATGTACGAGCGGCTCAAGGTGGCCATGGCCAGTGAAGGCCTCAGTGGCCAGCCGCTGCTGGTGCCGGAAACCTTGGCGCTGAGCCAGCGCGAGGCTGATTGCGCCGAAGAGCACGGCCAGTGGTTTCAGCGCCTGGGCTTCGAGCTGCAGCGCCTGGGCCCTGAAACCCTGGCGATTCGCCAGATTCCGGCGCTGCTCAAGCAGGCCGAGGCCAATCGCCTGGTCCAGGATGTGCTTGCCGACCTGATGGAATACGGCACCAGCGACCGCATCCAGGCGCACCTGAATGAACTGCTTGGCACCATGGCCTGCCACGGCGCCGTGCGCGCCAACCGGCGCCTGGCCATCCCCGAGATGAACGCCCTGCTGCGCGACATGGAAAACACCGAGCGCAGCGGCCAGTGCAACCATGGTCGCCCGACCTGGACCCAGATGGGCCTGGACGACCTGGACAAACTATTCCTGCGCGGTCGATGACATGAGCGGCAAACCCCCTGCGATATTCCTCATGGGCCCGACGGCGGCCGGCAAGACCGACCTCGCCATCGAGCTGACCAAGGTTCTGCCTTGCGAGCTGATCAGCGTCGATTCGGCGCTGGTCTATCGCGGGCTGGACATCGGCTCGGCCAAGCCTTCCAAAGCGATTCTGGCGGCCTACCCGCACCGGTTGATCGACATCCGCGACCCGGCCGAGAGCTACTCCGCCGCGCAGTTTCGCGCCGACGCCCTCGAGGCGATGGCCGATATCACCGCGCGTGGCAAGATTCCGCTGCTGGTCGGCGGCACCATGCTTTATTACAAGGCGCTGATCGAGGGGCTGGCAGACATGCCGGCGGCCGATCCCGCCGTGCGCGCCGAGCTCGAGGCCCAGGCAGAGGCGTTGGGCCTGGCCGAATTGCACCGGCAACTGGCGGAGGTGGACCCGGAGTCGGCAGCGCGTATTCACCCCAACGACCCGCAGCGGCTGATCCGTGCGCTGGAAGTGTACCGGGTGAGTGGTGAAAGCATGACAGTGCACCGTCAGCGTCAATTCGCGGAAAGTAGCGGCGCAGACGCAGGCGCTGGCGGGCATTTGCCCTATACTGTCGCGAGTTTGGCGATTGCACCTGCGGATCGTCACATTTTGCATAAGCGAATTGCGTTACGATTTTCGCAGATGCTGGAACAGGGCTTCGTCGACGAGGTCCGATCGCTGCGAGCCAGAAGTGACTTGCACGCCGGACTGCCGTCTATACGGGCAGTGGGGTATCGACAAGTCTGGGACTACCTCGACGGCAAGCTGACTGAGAATGAGATGCGAGAACGCGGTATCATTGCCACTCGACAGCTGGCCAAGCGGCAGTTCACCTGGTTGCGTGGTTGGCCTGACGTGCACTGGCTTGACAGCCTGGCCTGCGACAATCTGTCCCGCACCTTGAAATACCTTGGGGCCGTCTCCATATTGAGCTGAGTCCCTGCTGATTGCCGTCTATTCTTGCGAAGGGGCGGCCTGACTTATCAATTTTTCTGATTTTCTATTTATTTATCCTTACAGGAGTGCGGCATATGTCAAAAGGGCATTCGCTACAAGACCCTTACTTGAATCAACTGAGAAAGGAAAAGGTCCCGGTATCGATCTATCTGGTCAACGGGATCAAGCTGCAGGGCTCGATCGAATCTTTCGACCAGTTCGTGGTGCTGCTGAAGAACACTGTCAGCCAGATGGTCTACAAGCACGCCATTTCGACCGTCGTTCCGGCCCGTCCGGTGCGCCTGCCAAGCCCGACCGACGGCGAGCACGGCGACAGCGAGCCAGGCAACGCCTGATAGGAGCCTGCATTGTTCTTTGAGCGCCACGGTGGTGGTGAGCGGGCGTTGCTCGTTCACTTGGAAGGTCAGAACCCTGAGGCGCGCGAAGACCCGCAGGAGTTTCAGGAACTGGCACTGTCGGCAGGTGCCGACATCGTCTCGTTGGCCACGGTAGCCAGGCATCAGCCTACGGCCAAATACCTGATTGGCAGCGGCAAGGTCGAGGAATTGCGCGACCTGGTCAAAGCCGAACAGGTAGACCTGGTGATTTTCAATCACACCCTCACGCCCAGTCAGGAACGCAACCTCGAGCGTGTCTTCGAGTGTCGTGTGCTTGACCGTACCGGGCTGATCCTCGACATCTTCGCCCAACGGGCGCGTACCCATGAAGGCAAGCTGCAGGTCGAACTGGCCCAGCTCGACCACATGAGCACGCGGCTGGTGCGCGGCTGGACCCACCTTGAGCGGCAAAAGGGTGGTATCGGCCTGCGTGGCCCGGGTGAGACCCAGCTGGAAACCGACCGCCGCCTGTTGCGGGTTCGTATCCGCCAGATCAAGGGGCGCCTGGAAAAAGTGCGCAGCCAGCGCGAGCAGGCCCGCCGTGGCCGCAAGCGCGCGGACATTCCTTCGGTGTCGCTGGTGGGTTATACCAACGCCGGCAAGTCCACACTGTTCAATGCCCTGACCGAATCCGAGGTGTACGCGGCCGATCAGCTGTTCGCCACGCTCGACCCGACTTTGCGCCGGCTCGAACTGGCCGACCTCGGTCCGATCGTGCTGGCCGATACCGTGGGCTTCATTCGCCACCTGCCGCACAAGCTGGTCGAGGCATTTCGGGCTACGCTCGAAGAGTCGAGCAACTCGGACTTGCTGCTGCATGTGATCGACGCCCATGAGCCAGAGCGCATGGAACAGATCGAACAAGTGCTGGCCGTGTTGGGTGAGATCGGTGCCGAAGGCTTGCCGATCCTTGAGGTCTATAACAAACTCGACCTGCTTGAAGATGTCGAGCCGCAGATCCAGCGCGATGCCGATGGCAAACCGCAGCGGGTCTGGGTATCGGCACGAGATGGACGTGGCCTGGAGCTGGTCGGCCAGGCGATTGCCGAGTTGCTGGGGGATGATCTGTTTGTCGGTACCCTGTGTCTGGAGCAGCGTTTTGCCCGTTTGCGCGCGCAATTCTTTGCCTTGGGGGCCGTGCGGAGTGAAGAGCATGACGAAGAAGGGCGCAGCCTGCTGAGTGTTCGCCTGCCCAGGGTCGAGTTGAATCGCCTGGTCAGTCGTGAAGGCATGGAGCCGCAAGTGTTTGTCGAGCAACACACTTTGCAATAAATGCCCGGCGAGGTCGTCGGGCAGCAGTGGCAGGCATTCTGTAGCATTGGACGGCGCGCCGTGGGCGCGTCTTTGCTTTATCAGATGGAGAGCGCTATGGCTTGGAACGAGCCGGGTGGCAACTCGAACAATCAGGATCCCTGGGGCGGCCGTCGCGGTGGCGGCGGTGGTGGCGACAAGAAGGGTCCGCCAGATCTGGACGAGGCCTTCCGCAAGCTGCAGGACAGCCTGAACGGCATGTTCGGCAGTGGCAAGAAACGTGGCGGCGGTGACCGCAATGTCGGCAAGGGTGGCGGCTACGGTCTGCTGGGCATCGGCCTGGCAGTGCTGGCGGCTATCTGGCTGTACAGCGCCGTGTACGTGGTCGACGAGCAGGAGCAGGCCGTGGTGCTGCGCTTCGGCAAGTACTATGAGACGGTCGGTCCCGGCCTGAACATCTACTTCCCGCCAATCGATCGCAAGTACATGGAAAACGTCACGCGCGAGCGTGCCTACACCAAGCAGGGGCAGATGCTCACCGAGGACGAGAACATCGTCGAGGTGCCGCTGACCGTCCAGTACAAGATCAGCAACCTCCAGGATTTCGTGCTCAACGTCGACCAGCCTGAGGTCAGCCTGCAGCATGCGACCGACAGCGCCCTGCGCCACGTGGTGGGTTCCACCTCGATGGACCAGGTGCTGACCGAGGGCCGTGAGCAGATGGCCGTGGATATCCGCGAACGCCTGCAGCGCTTCCTCGACAACTACCGCACCGGTATCACCGTCACCCAGGTCAACGTACAGAGCGCGGCAGCCCCGCGTGAAGTGCAGGAAGCCTTCGACGACGTGATCCGCGCCCGCGAAGACGAGCAACGTGCCCGCAACCAGGCCGAGTCCTACGCCAATGGCGTGGTGCCGGAAGCCCGTGGTCAGGCCCAGCGCATCATCGAGGACGCCAACGGTTACCGCGACGAAGTCATCGCCCGCGCCAAGGGTGAGGCCGATCGCTTTACCAAATTGGTAGCCGAGTACCGCAAGGCTCCCGACGTGACCCGTCAGCGCCTGTACCTGGAAACCATGCAAGAGGTCTACAGCAATACCAGCAAAGTCCTGGTCACGGCCAAGGACGGGCAGAACAACCTGCTCTACCTGCCGCTGGACAAGATGGTAGAAGGCAGCCGCAACGCGGCCGCGCCAAGCAACAGCGTCAGCCCGTCGGTCAACGATGCGGCCACGCGTGCGGCGCAGGACCTGCAACAGCAACAGCCGCCACTGCGTACTAGGGAGAGCCGCTGATGAGCAACCGATCGCTGATCGCCCTGATCGCCGCCGTGGTCCTGGCCATTGTGGCCTGGAACAGCTTCTACATCGTGTCCCAGACCGAGCGTGCAGTACTGCTGCGCTTCGGTAAGGTGGTCCAGGCGGATGTCCAGCCAGGCCTGCACGTGAAGATTCCGTACGTGAACCAGGTACGCAAGTTCGACGCACGGCTGATGACCCTCGACGCCCCGACCCAGCGGTTCCTGACCCTGGAGAAGAAAGCGGTGATGGTCGACGCCTACGCCAAGTGGCGCGTCAAGGATGCCGAGCGCTTCTACACCGCCACTTCCGGCATGAAGCAGATCGCCGACGAGCGTCTGTCGCGTCGCTTGGAAAGCGGCCTGCGTGACCAGTTCGGTAAACGTACCCTGCACGAGGTGGTTTCCGGTGAACGTGACGCGCTGATGGCTGACATCACCGCATCGCTTAACCGCATGGCCAGCAAGGAGCTGGGTATCGAGGTCATCGACGTGCGCGTCAAGGCCATCGACCTGCCGAAGGAAGTCAACCGCAGCGTGTTCGATCGCATGAGCACCGAGCGTGAGCGTGAAGCCCGCGAGCACCGCGCAAAAGGTAACGAATTGGCCGAAGGTATTCGCGCCGATGCCGACCGTCAGCGCCGTGTACTGCTGGCCGAAGCCTACCGCGAAGCGGAAGAGACCCGCGGTGATGGCGACGCCCAGTCGGCCGCTATCTACGCCAAGGCCTACACTCAGGACGCCGATTTCTACGCGTTCTACCGTAGCCTCCAGGCGTACCGCGACAGCTTCTCGAGCAAGAGCGACGTGCTGGTCCTGGACGCGAAGAACGAATTCTTCCGTTTCCTGGACAAGAGCAAACCGTGATGCTCAGGCCCTGATTTTCATGCAGCGGCGCCCCGCCTGGCAGCTAAAACACCAGGCGGGGTGCATCCTGAATGAAAAGGGGTGTATGATGAGGCAGCCGGGAAATTTCCCGGCTTTTTTGCGTCTGCAAGGTTGATTGGCAAAGCGCCAGTTGACGGTTTGGTCAGGTCGCAAGGCAATTTGAGGGTATCGGGTACGGTGGCTGCGCTGGGATCAGTGCTGCCCGCTGCTGTGCGCGATACCGGCTTTACTGACGGCTCGCCTGCTGGCAAGCCGCCCGGACCAGAGGGGAAAAGGCGTAATGGCAACGGTAGACCGCTGGCTGCTGCCAGATGGCATCGAGGAAGTACTGCCACCTGAGGCTGCGCGTATCGAGATCGCGCGCCGTCAGGTGTTGGACCTGTTCCAGAGTTGGGGCTACGAGCTGGTCGTCACCCCGCATATCGAGTACCTGGAGTCGCTGCTCACCGGCGCCGGCCAGGACCTGGATCAGCGCACCTTCAAGGTGGTCGACCCGCAGTCGGGCCGCCTGATGGGCTTCCGCGCCGACTTCACCCCGCAAGTGGCGCGCATCGACGCCCATACCTTGCGCCGTGAAGGTCCAAGCCGCCTGTGCTACGCCGGCAGCGTGCTGCACGCCCAGCCGCGAGCCCTGTCCACCTCGCGCAGCCCGATTCAGCTGGGTGCCGAGCTGTACGGCGATGCCAGCCCGAGCAGCGACGTCGAGGTCATCAGCCTGATGCTCGCCACGCTGCAACTGACTGATGTGCCGGATGTGCACATGGACCTCGGCCACGTCGGTATCTACCGCGGCCTGGCCCGTGCCGCCGGCCTGTCGGGTGCGGTCGAGCAGCAGCTGTTCGACGCCCTGCAGCGCAAGTCGGTCGATGAAGTGCAAGCACTGACCGCCGACCTGCCGAAGGACCTGGGCAACATGCTGCGCGCCTTGGTCGAACTGTGCGGTGGCCGTGAAGTACTGGCCGAAGCCCGTGTGCGACTGGGCCGTGCCCCGGCCAGCGTACTGGCAGCGCTCGACGACCTGCTGGCGATCGCCGATCGCCTGGCGTCGCGCTTCCCGGGCCTGCCGCTGTACTTCGATCTCGGCGAATTACGCGGCTACAACTACCACACCGGCGTGGTGTTCGCCGTGTTCGTCCCGGGCGAAGGTCAATCGATCGCCCAAGGCGGACGCTATGACGACATCGGCGCCGACTTTGGCCGGGCACGCCCGGCCACCGGTTTCTCCACGGATTTGAAGACCCTGGTCACACTGGGGCGAGCGGAGGTCGTATTGCCAGCTGGCGGCATCTGGATGCCGGACAGTGGCGACGCGGCCCTCTGGCAGCAGGTCTGCCAGTTGCGCAACGAGGGCCAGCGTGTGGTCCAGGCTCTGCCTGGCCAGCCGTTGAGTGCTGCTCTCGAGGCGGATTGTGATCGGCAATTGATTCAGCAAGACGGGCGCTGGCAGGTTCTGCCGCTGGCCCAGTGAGTTTCTGCGTCGGCAAAGGCCGGCAACCAAGTTTGCGTGAATGAGGACCAATGTAATGGGTAAGAATGTCGTCGTCCTGGGCACCCAGTGGGGTGATGAGGGCAAAGGCAAGATCGTCGATCTGCTGACCGAACATGCTGCCGCCGTAGTGCGCTACCAAGGTGGCCACAACGCGGGCCACACCCTGGTGATCAACGGTGAAAAAACCGTTCTGCACCTGATTCCCTCGGGCATCCTGCGTGAAGGCGTACAGTGTCTGATCGGCAACGGCGTAGTTGTTGCGCCGGACGCCCTGATGCGTGAAATCACCAAGCTGGAAGAGAAGGGCGTACCGGTGCGCGAGCGCCTGCGCATCTCCCCGGCTGCGCCGCTGATCCTGTCGTACCACGTGGCCCTCGACCAGGCCCGTGAAAAAGCCCGTGGTGAAGCCAAGATCGGCACCACCGGCCGTGGCATCGGCCCAGCCTACGAAGACAAGGTCGCGCGCCGCGGCCTGCGCGTTGGCGACCTGTTCCACCGCGAGCGTTTCGCTGCCAAGCTGGGTGAGCTGCTGGATTACCACAACTTCCAGCTGGTGAACTACTACAAAGAGCCGGCCATCGACTTCCAGCAGACTCTGGACGAGTGCATGGCCTACGCCGAGCAGCTCAAGCCGATGATGCTCGACGTCACCGCCGAGCTGCACAACCTGCGCCGCGCCGGCAAGGACATCATGTTCGAGGGTGCCCAGGGTTCGCTGCTGGACATCGACCACGGTACCTACCCGTACGTCACCAGCTCCAACACCACCGCTGGCGGCATTTCCACCGGCTCCGGCGTTGGCCCGATGTACCTGGACTACATCCTGGGCATCACCAAGGCCTACACCACTCGCGTGGGTTCCGGTCCATTCCCGACCGAACTGTTCGACGAGACCGGCGCCACCCTGGCCAAGCGTGGCCACGAGTTCGGTTCGACCACCGGGCGTGCCCGTCGCTGCGGTTGGTTCGATGCCGTCATCCTGCGTCGCGCCATCGACGTCAACAGCATCTCGGGCATCTGCCTGACCAAGCTGGACGTGCTGGACGGCCTGGAAACCATCAACATCTGTGTTGGCTACAAGAACGAGAACGGTGCCGTCATCGACGCCCCTTCCGATGCCGACAGCTACATCGGCCTGGAGCCGGTGTACGAAGAGATGCCAGGCTGGAGCGAGTCGACCCTGGGCGTGAAAACCCTGGAAGAGCTGCCGCAAGCTGCGCGTGACTACATCAAGCGCATCGAAGAGCTGGTAGGCGCGCCGATCGACATCATTTCGACCGGCCCGGACCGCAACGAGACCATCGTCCTGCGTCATCCGTTCGCCTGATCTGCCCTCCAGGCTGATCTGACGCCGCGGTCCTGAAAAGGATCGCGGCGTTTTCATTTGTGGCGCGACCGGGTGGCATTGCTAGACCTTGGCGCTTATCCCTGCTGTGTACGGCATAACCCTTGCTGTAAGAAGTTTCTGTAGATGCCATCAAAATAGTGGCGCCAGTAAACACGAGGGTTACACCGTGTCTGCCATCCTTTCACTGTTACGAAGCCGCCTCTTGCGGCCTGTATTTGTTGCCCTTGGTATCGCCCTTTTGGTGCAGGTGCTGGTTGCTGTTGCGCTGACCCGTAGCACCGTGACGGCCTTGGAGGCTGACCTGGGTGAGCGCCTGGGTAAAGACAGCCGCCAGCTCGCCAGCGAGCTGGAGCAGGCCGGGCAGGACGTGCGCGGGGGCCTCGAGAGCCTTTCCAGCAGCACCCGCCAGCGGCTGAGTGCGGGCCTTTCCACGCGGCTGCAGGATGAACAGCAGCAACTGCGCGCCACCCTGGAGAAAAACCTCAAGGATTCGGCCAACGACATGGCCGAGCTGCTGGCCTCGGTCGCCCCGCGAGCGATCTGGGATAACGACGTGCCGATGCTCTCCGACTTCGCCCGCCGCGCCCAGCGCAACCCCAACGTACTGTTCGTGATTTATGACGATGCCCAAGGCCAGCACCTGACCCGTTACTTGAACCGGCAGAACCCCATCAACCAGGCGCTGATCGAGAAGGGGCAGGGCGAGCGGGCGCTGGACAAGGTGCTCGACGCCGCGCGCCGCGATCCATCGGTGTATTTCGTCGAAGCGTCGATCAACCCCAATGGTGCCGAGATCGGCAAAGTCCTGATGGGGGTTTCCACGGCCGGTGTGGATCAGCAGCTCAAGGCCCTTGATCAGCGCTTCAATGCCCTGATTGCCAGTGGCGAGCAGCTGGTCGGCGATAGCTTGGGTGCGGCGGCCGCCGACAGTGGCAAGGCCCTGCGCGAGCGCCTGCAAACCGCGCAGGCCAGTGCTGCTGCCATGCAGGCCAATACCGCACAGACCGTGCGTGATGCGGCTGGCGAGCTGCGCTGGCGGATCGGCCTGGGCCTGGTTGTGGTTGGCCTGGGTGTGCTGCTGGTAGTGGCCGTAGTGCTGGGCCGGCGCGTGCTGAGCAAGCTGCGCCTGCTGATCGCCGCGCTCAACGACCTGGCTGCTGGCGAAGGCGACCTGACCAAGCGCGTGACCCTCGACAGCCGGGATGAGATTGGCGACATGGCCTCGGCAGTCAACCGCTTCGTCGACAAGCTGCAGCCCATCGTCCGAGAGGCCGGTGAAGTAGCTCAGCGTACCGGCGTCGAGATCGGCACCATGGCCCAGCGCAATGCCGGAGCCGATGCCGCAGCGGCGTTGCAACGTGACGAAGTGGCCGCCAGCCTGCGCGACCTGTCAAGCATGGCTGACGAGGCCCAGGCCGAAAGCAATGCCATGCAGGCGGCGTTGCAGCAGGTGGTGGATATTCGTCAGGCAACCGATGAGAACAGCCGCTCCTCGACGCAACTGGCGAGCCTGATCGAGAACCTTGCGGGCCAGGTCGAAACCGGCTCACAGGTTATCGAGCGCCTGGCCAAGCAAAGCGAGCAAATCGAAGTCGTGCTGACGGTCATCCACGGCATTGCCGAGCAGACCAACCTGTTGGCCCTCAACGCCGCAATCGAAGCTGCACGCGCTGGCGAAACCGGCCGTGGCTTTGCTGTGGTGGCGGACGAGGTACGGGCATTGGCGAGCAAGACGCAAAGTTCCACCGGTGACATTCAGGCGCATATTGCCGCGCTGCAGAAAGGCGCCAAGGAAGCGGTGGCGACCATCGGCCAGGCCGGCCTCAAGGCCAATGAAGGGCTGCTGGTGTTGCGGGACAACGAGCGTCGCCAGCAGTCTGTGCAGGCCGCTGTGGAGCAGGTACATGCGGCTATCGGGCTGGCTACTCGCGCTGCCGAGCAACAGGCCCATGGCGCACAGGCGGTGAGGGGGCGGGTGGAGAATATCCATGCCCAGGCCGAGCGTTCGGCCGAGGTAGTGATGCAGACCACGGCCAGCAGCAAGGTGCTGGATGACTTGGCGGCCCAGCTGCGCGCCAGTCTCGGTCAGTTCCGGGCCTGAAGCTTGCGCGGTCCCTTGTAGGAGCGGCCTTGTGTCGCGAAAGGGCCGCATAGCGGCCCCGGCAAGTTCAGCGTTAAAGCAGAAATCCCGGGGCTGCTGCGCAGCCCTTTCGCGACACAAGGCCGCTCCTACAGCGAGTCATGTTGCTATGCTGTCGGCGACACATGACAAACGGAGTTGCTCATGTCCGCCCAACTGGTCGCCGCCCAGGCCGACCTGAATTTCCTGCACAGTGACAGCGTACAGCTCACTGTCCCGATGACCGCGCTGCAAGCTTACTGCGCCATGACCTCGGACGTCCCCGGCTGGCTGGCCAGGGCCTTCCGCGTTCGCGACTTCATCTCACGCCGTTTCAATGTCGCCGATATCAACGGCTTCACTCGCCGCGATCCAGCGCATGTGCCAGCTGTTGGCGAGCGCTTGGACTTTTTCACCGTCGAGGCCATCAGCGACCAGCAACTGGTGTTGACGTCGCGTGATACGCACCTTGCCGTGATGGTCTGCATGGATGTGTCGACAGGGGAGTGCAGCGCCCCGCAGTTGAAAGTGACCACATCGGTAAAATGTTTCAACACCTTCGGCCGTTTGTACATGGTGCCGGTCGGAAGGGTTCATGGGGTGATCGTGCGGCGGATGTTGGGCAACCTGCAGGGCCATCGTTTCAAGCGTTGAAATGATTTGTTCAAATGGCGTAATGCCTAGGCCGCATGGCGGCCTGGGCAAGCGATCAAGCCTTGTTCAAATACATTCGCGTAGTCAACAGATAAACCGGCAGCCCCGAAACCACAATCAACAACGCCGCATAAGGCGCCGCCGCCGCAAACTCGACGTTGGCCGTGTGCGCCCAGACCTCGGTGGCCAGGGTTGTCATGCCAGTCGGGCTGAGCAGCAGGGTGGCGGTGAGTTCCTTCATGGCATCAAGGAACACCAAGGCAAAGGCCGCCGCCATGGCCGGGAAGATGATCGGCAGGGTCACCCGACAGAACGCTGCGAAGCTGCTGGCACCGAGGGTGCGGGCCGCTTCTTCGAGGGTCGGCGAAGCTTTGTTCAACGCAGTGCGTACCGGCGCCTGGGCCAAGGGCAGGAACAGCAGCGCATAAGCCAGCAGCAACAGTGCGGTGGTCTGGTACAGCGCCGGCACGTAGTGCAGCGAGAACACTACCAGTGACAGAGCGATCACCAGGCCGGGCAGGGCGTGCAGCAGGTACGGCAAGCGTTCGGCCCACAGTGCCAGGCGGCCTTTGTAGCGCACCACCAGGAAACTGACTGGCAATGCCAGCAATACGCAGAACCCTGCGCCACCCAGCGACACCGACAGCGAAGTCAGCAGGGCTTTGCTGATCGCCGCCACCGGGAAGGCGGCCGACGAACCCACACTCAACCAGTAACCCAGCATCGCCAGCGGAATACCGCTGCCGAGAATCGCCAGGCCCAGGCAGAACAGTTGCGCCAACGGCATCCAGCCACGCAGTCGCACCGGCTGCCCGCGACGTGCCACGCCCTGGCCGATACGCACATGCCGGGCCTTGCCGCGTACGCGCATTTCCAGCCAGAGCATGATCAGGCACATCGCCAACAGCACCGCTGACAACATGGCGGCGTTGGCGTTGCTGAATTCCAGTTCAAACTGCTGGTAGATCGCCGTGGTGAAGGTCTGCAGGCCGAGGATCGACAGCGCGCCAAACTCGACCAGCATGTGCAGGGCGATCAGCAGTGCGCCGCCCAGCATCGATGGCCACAGCAGCGGCAGAGTGATCTTGCGGAACACGCCCCAGCGGCTGTAGCCCAGGGTGCGTGCCGACTCTTCAAGCGATGTGTCGAGGTTGCGCAGCGTCGCCGCCACCGGCAGAAACACCAGTGGGTACTTGGACAGTGCCATGACCAGGATCGCCCCGCCCAGGCCTTCGAAGTCCGAGCTCAGTGATACCCAGGTGAAGCTGCTGACGAACGACGGTACGGCGAACGGCAAGCACAGCACCACGCCCCACAGCCGGCGGCCGGGCAGGTTGCTGCGCTCGAGCAGCCAGGCCAGGGCCATGCCGACCACCATGCACGCCAGCGTCACCCCGGCCATCAGCATCAGCGTGTTGCGCATCAGGCCCCAGACGAACGGGCGCCAGAGTAGGTGCAGGGCTTCGCGCCAGCCGGCTTCCCAGGCTTTCATCGCGACGTACAGCAACGGCAGCAAGCTCATCGCCACCAGGAACAGCACAGGCAGCAGCACCCAGATAGAGGGGCGCTTGCGGCGCGGTACGAAGCGTACCTGCGCAGGCGTAGACAGGGCGGCGGTCATCAGAGCAGGCCGACCTCGCGTTCAAGCTCGATTGCTTCCTCGGCATTACCCAGGTCGGCTGGCGAGATCTTCGGCGGGCGCAGCTCTTCGAACGGCTTCAGGCCGCGGTCGGAGACCATGCCTTTGTGCAGTGGGTACTCGGCGGTGGTCTGGGTGATCACGCGCTGGCCTTCTTCGCTGGCCATCCAGTTGAGCAGGGCCTGGGCTTCCTTCGGATGCTTGCTGGCCTTGACTGCGGCAGCGCCGGAGATGGTCACCAGGTTGCCGGCGTCGCCGTCGGCCAGGTAGTAGAGCTTGGAGTCGAGCTTGCCGCGCTCGCGCTCCAGGGCATACCAGTAGTAGTTGTTGACCAGCACCGCGGCGACTTCGCCTTTTTCCACGGCCTTGAGGGCGACCATGTTGTTGGTGTAGGTCTTGCCGAAGGCTTTCAGGCCGGTCAGCCATTCTTCGGTGGCCTCACGCCCGTGCATCTTCAGGATGGCCACGGCCTGTTCCTGGAAGGCGCCGCTGGTGGGCACGTAGCCGACACGGCCGTCCCATTCAGGGCCGGAGAAATCCATCACGGTGGTGGGCAGGTCTTTCTCGTCGATTTTCTTCGGGTTGTACACCACCACGCGGGTACGGGCGGTCACGCCCATCCAGGTTCCGTTGGCGCCGACGTATTCCTTGGGCAGCATATTCAGCGTGGCGTCGTCGATCTTGGCCAGCAGGCCCAGCTCGCCCAGGTTGTTCAGCGGCGGCGATTCTTCGGTATAGATGATGTCGGCCGGCGAGCGGTCGCCTTCCTCGATGATCTGGCTGGCCAGCTGGTTGCTGCTGCCTTTGCGGATATTGATGTGAATACCGGTCTTGGCCTCGTAGGCCTTGGCGATGGCTTCGCCGATTTCCTTGTGCTGGCCGTTGTACATGGTCAGCGTGATCGGTTCGTCTGCCAGGGCGGCCGGAGCGCCGATCACCAGGCTCAGAACTGCGGCAGCCAGTGTACGCATCAGCGGTTGCGGGCGGATCGTCATGCGGGTACTTCCTCGCTTACGGCTACATATTCGGAAACAATGGTAAACGAAATCGTTTCTCAAGTGGCCGGGTGACGAGAAATTCATCGGCAGACTAACGTGCAATGCCGGGGCTGCGAGGGGAGAAGGGGGGATGCAAAAATCGCAGGCAAGAAAAAACCCACTAGCAAGCTAGTGGGTTTTTGTATGGTGCCCAGGAGAAGACTCGAACTTCCACGACCTTGCGGTCACTGATACCTGAAACCAGCGCGTCTACCAATTCCGCCACCTGGGCAAAGCTTTACATCATCTGCAGAAGGCGACTATCGTTCGCTTTCACACAGTAATAACAGATCCTTGGTCATCTGTTACTTGAAAATATTTGGTGCCCAGGAGAAGACTCGAACTTCCACGACCTTGCGGTCACTGATACCTGAAACCAGCGCGTCTACCAATTCCGCCACCTGGGCACACATTCGAGATAAAAGATGCTTTACAGCGCCGCTCATCTCTACTACAACTTCGGGCTTGTCCGTCGTTGTGGTGCGCACTATACGGACGGCCCGGGGGGCTGTAAACCCCCCAAGCAAAAAAAAATTCAAAAAATTCAACTTGTTGATTCCGAAGGCCTATTGCCCCTCTCTATACACAGCAGCGGGGGCTGTCCAAGGCTGACATTTCCGGTTTCAATACACACATGCCAGAATTCATATCTATATACCCCAAGGTGAACCCCTTCTGATGGCCGATTGGCAATCCCTCGATCCCGAGGCCGCTCGCGAAGCGGAAAAATACGACAACCCCATTCCCAGCCGTGAGCTGATCCTGCAGCGCCTTGCCGACCGTGGCGAACCCGCTGCGCGCGAGGAGCTGGCGAAAGAGTTTGGTCTGTATGAAGAAGACCAGATCGAAGCCCTGCGCCGTCGCCTGCGTGCCATGGAGCGCGATGGTCAGCTTATCTATACCCGGCGCGGCACTTATGCCCCGGTGGACAAGCTCGACCTGATCTGTGGCCGTATCTCCGGTCATCGCGATGGCTTCGGCTTCCTCATCCCTGATGATGGTAGCGATGACCTGTTCCTCGGCCCGTCGCAGATGCGCCTGGCCTTCGATGGCGACCGCGCGCTGGCGCGCGTATCCGGCACCGACCGCCGTGGCCGCCGTGAGGGCGTGATCGTCGAGGTCATCTCCCGCGCCCATGAAAGCGTCGTTGGCCGCTACTTTGAAGAGGGCGGCATCGGCTACGTGACCCCGGATAACCCGAAGATCCAGCAGGAAGTGCTGGTGACCGCAGGGCGTAACGGTGGCGCCAAGATCGGCCAGTTCGTCGAGATCAAGATCACCCACTGGCCTACCCCGCGCTTCCAGCCGCAAGGTGATGTGGTCGAGGTGATCGGCAACTACATGGCCCCGGGCATGGAAATCGACGTTGCCCTGCGCAGCTACGACATTCCACATGTCTGGCCCAATGACGTTGTCAAGGAAGCGCGCAAGTTCCGCTCCGAAGTCGAAGAGAAGGACAAAGAGAAGCGCATCGACCTGCGCCACCTGCCGTTCGTCACCATCGACGGCGAGGATGCCCGCGACTTCGATGACGCCGTCTATTGCGAACCACTGGGCAAGCTGCGCATGTTCTCCGGCGGCTGGCGCCTGTATGTGGCGATCGCCGACGTTTCCAGTTACGTACGCCTGGGCTCGGCCCTGGATAACGAAGCCCAGCAGCGCGGCAACTCGGTGTACTTCCCCGAGCGCGTGGTGCCGATGCTCCCCGAGGAGCTGTCCAACGGCCTGTGCTCGCTGAACCCGCATGTCGATCGCCTGGCCATGGTCTGCGAAATGACCATGAACAAAGCCGGCCAGATGGTCGACTACCAGTTCTACGAAGGCGTCATTCACTCCCACGCCCGCCTGACCTACAACAAGGTCAGCAGCATGCTCGAACATGCCCGCACCCGTGAGGGCAAGGCGCTACGCGAGGAGTACAAGGCGGTCGTGCCGGACCTGAAGAACCTGTATAACCTGTACAAGGTTCTGCTGGACGCCCGTCATGCCCGGGGTGCCATCGATTTCGAGACCCAGGAAACCCGCATCATCTTCGGTGAAGAGCGCAAGATCGCCGAAATTCGCCCGACCGTGCGCAACGATGCCCACAAGCTGATCGAAGAATGCATGCTGGCGGCCAACGTCGCCACCGCAGCGTTCCTGCAGAAGCACGAAGTGCCAGCCCTGTACCGCGTGCACGACGGCCCGCCGCCGGAGCGCCTGGAAAAACTGCGCGCCTTCCTCGGCGAGCTGGGCCTGACCCTGCACAAGGGCAAGGACCCTTCGCCGAAGGACTACCAGGCCCTGCTGGCGAGCATCGCCGGGCGCCCGGACTTCCACCTGATCCAGACCGTGATGCTGCGTTCGCTGAGCCAGGCGGTGTACAGCACTGACAATAATGGCCACTTCGGCTTGAACTACGAGGCGTATACCCACTTCACCTCGCCGATCCGCCGTTACCCGGACCTGCTGGTGCACCGCGCCATCCGCAGCGTCATCCGTTCCAAGGTCGATACCCCGCACGTCAAGCGTGCCGGCGCCATGAGCATCCCCAAGGCGCGTATCTACCCGTATGACGTGAATGCCCTCGACCAGCTCGGCGAGCAGTGCTCGATGACCGAGCGCCGCGCCGACGAAGCCACCCGTGACGTAGTCAACTGGCTCAAGTGCGAGTTCATGAAGGACCGCGTGGGCGAGACCTTCCCGGGCGTAATCACGGCGGTCACCGGTTTCGGCCTGTTCGTCGAACTGACCGATATCTACGTGGAAGGCCTGGTGCACGTCAGTGCGCTGCCGGGCGACTATTACCACTTCGACCCGGTGCACCACCGCCTGTCGGGCGAGCGTACCGGGCGCAGCTTCCGCCTGGGTGACACCATCGAGGTCAAGGTCATGCGCGTCGACCTCGACGAGCGCAAGATCGACTTCGAAGTCTCCGAGCAGCAGCTCAGCGCGCCGATCGGTCGCAAGGGCCGTGGTGCTGCCGCGCCAGCGGCCGGTAAGGCAGAGAAGGCCGAGCCAGCGGTCGAGGCCAAGGCCACGCCGAAGCCGCGCAGCCGCAAGAGCGAAACTGCCGAAGCGTACTTCCCGAAAGACGCCGTGCAGCGCAACGCCGAAGTGCGCAAAAGCCGCGAAATGAAAAAGGCGCTGATGAGCGAGGCGCGTACCGGCGGCCATGCCAGCAGCAAGTCGGAGAAGGGCGGCAAGCCGTCCGGCAAGCCGACCAAGCACCGTAAAGGCCCGCCGAAGTCCGGTGCGCCACGCAAGAGCAAGAGCAAGTCATGAGTCAGCTGGAAAAGATCTACGGCGTGCACGCCGTGCAGGCATTGCTGCAGCACCATCCGAAGCGGGTCAAGCAGATCTGGCTGTCGGAAGGGCGCAGCGAGCCGCGCATTCAAGCGTTGCTGGAACTGGCTGCGGAAAACCGCGTGCCGGTCGGCCAGGCCGAGCGCCGTGAGCTGGATGCCTGGGTCGAAGGCGTGCACCAAGGCGTGGTCGCCGAGGTCAGCCCGAGCCAGGTGTGGGGCGAGTTGATGCTCGAGGAACTGCTTGAGCGCAGCGAAACACCGCCACTGATCCTGGTGCTGGACGGCGTGACCGACCCGCACAACCTTGGCGCCTGCCTGCGCACCGCCGATGCGGCCGGTGCCACGGCGGTGATCGTGCCCAAGGACAAGTCGGCGACCCTGACGCCGGTAGTGCGCAAGGTGGCCTGCGGCGCGGCGGAGGTGATTCCGCTGGTGGCCGTGACCAACCTGGCGCGCACGCTGGAGAAGTTGCAGCAGCGGGGCCTGTGGGTGGTGGGCACCGCGGGTGAGGCCGAGCAGGAGATCTACCAGCAGGACCTGACCGGCCCGCTGGTGATGATCATGGGCGCGGAAGGCAAGGGGATGCGCCGACTGACCCGCGAACATTGCGATTTCCTGGTGAAACTGCCGATGAGCGGTAGCGTCAGCAGTCTGAACGTGTCGGTGGCGACGGGCGTGTGCCTGTTCGAGGCCGTGCGTCAGCGCCAGGCCAAGCGCTGACCTTCAGCCTGTACCGGCCCCTTCGCGGGCACGCCCGCTCCCACAGGTTTACTGCTGCCTTTGGCCTTGCAGGTTTCCCGTGGGAGCGGGCGTGCCCGCGAAGGGAGTCTGACACTTTCTGAATATGTTTCAGGCTGTTCAAATAATCACCAATTACCTTGCTTGTGCGCCCCGCCTTCTCTACAATTGCGCCCCTTGCCGAGCTGGCAGGCGCATATGTGCCTCCCCTCCGTGCAAGACATACAGTGTCATTCACTCCTTGTCTGACCAGATTCGCTGGCAGACTACTAACCCGTAAGGAGCATTCATGCGTCATTACGAAATCATCTTCCTGGTTCACCCGGACCAGAGCGAGCAAGTCGGCGGCATGGTTGAGCGTTACACCAAGCTGATCGAAGAAGATGGCGGCAAGATCCACCGCCTGGAAGACTGGGGCCGTCGTCAACTGGCCTACGCAATCAACAATGTTCACAAGGCTCACTACGTGATGCTGAACGTTGAGTGCACCGGCAAGGCCCTGGCCGAGCTGGAAGACAACTTCCGCTACAACGATGCCGTTATCCGTAACCTCGTCATCCGTCGCGACGAAGCCGTAACTGGCCAGTCCGAGATGCTGAAGGCTGAAGAAAACCGCAGCGAGCGCCGTGAGCGTCGTGAGCGTCCTGAGCATGCTGAATCCGCCGACGGCGACGACAGCAATGACAGCGACTCCAGCGATAACGCTGACGAGTAATCCACGGACCTTTAGAGGAGCCTATTAAATGGCACGTTTCTTCCGTCGTCGTAAATTCTGCCGCTTCACTGCTGAAGACGTGAAAGAGATCGACTTCAAAGATCTCAACACCCTGAAAGCTTACGTATCCGAAACCGGCAAGATCGTTCCAAGCCGTATCACCGGTACCAAAGCTCGTTATCAGCGTCAGCTGGCTACCGCTATCAAGCGCGCCCGCTTCCTGGCCCTGCTGCCCTACACCGACAGCCACGGCCGCTGAGACCGGGTCGTCGACAAGCAGTAAGGGATTAGCATGCGAGCGTTAGCAAGTTTCATCATGCGCGGTCGTGTGCAGGCCACCCTGGTGGTGGTCATCAGCGCGGTACTGCCGCTGCTGTTCTGGTTGAGTGCCGCTGCCGGCAGCCTTGTGCTGCTGCGGCGTGGGTTCAAGGATGCTTCAACGGTCATCGCCGGCGGCCTGCTGGCCGGGCTGGCCGTGTGGTTCATGGGCGATCCGATCACCTTTCTGGTGATTGCCGGTGCCCTGGGCCTGGCTGCGCTGTTGCGCGCCGAGCATCCCTGGAGCCGTGTGCTGGTCGCCAGTGCCGTGTTCGCCGTGGTTTTCAGCCTCGTGCTCGACATGGCGCTTGCGCAAACCTTCGATGTGCTGGCCAAGGCGTTTGCCGAAGCCATGCCGAAAATCGAAGGCGAGCCGGTGCTCTCCGGTGAGCTGATCCGCCCTGTGCTGGTCGCTTCCACAGCAGTGACGGTGCAATTGTTCAGCGTGTTGGCCTTGGTGCTGGCGCGTTATTGGCAGGCAGCGTTGTACAACCCTGGAGGCTTCGCCCGCGAATTTCGCGCGCTGAAGTTGCCGAAACAGACCATGGCGGTCTTGGTGGCAGTGATGGTGGTGGCTCCGTTTATCGGGTCGCAGTTCATCATCCTGGCATCGGCGTCGAGCCTGGTTCTGGTGCTGGCCGGCATCGCCTTGATGCACGGGCTGGTGGCACAGGGGCGACTGGCCGGTTTCTGGCTGGTGGGCATGTACGTGACGTTGCCGCTGATCATGCAGCTGATCTACCCGTTGCTGATGGTCCTGGCCATTGTCGACAGCCTGATTGATTTTCGCGGTCGCAAGTCCCCTCCGGGGAAAGACTCCGCGAACGGTGAAGGTTAAAAGTTAAGAGGTTTTACCAAATGGAACTGATCCTGCTGGAAAAAGTCGCTAACCTGGGCAACCTGGGCGACAAAGTAAAAGTTAAGGCTGGTTACGGCCGTAACTTCCTGCTGCCATTCGGCAAGGCCACCGTTGCCAACGCCGCCAACCTGGCTGCGTTCGAAGAGCGTCGCGCCGAGCTGGAAAAAGCAGCAGCTGACCGTAAATCGTCGGCTGAAAGCCGCGCTGCCCAACTGGCCGAGCTGGAAGTGACCATCACTGCCACCGCTGGCGACGAAGGCAAGCTGTTCGGTTCGATCGGCACCCACGACATCGCTGACGCCCTGACCGCCTCCGGCGTTGAAGTGGCCAAGGCTGAAGTTCGTCTGCCGAACGGCACCATCCGTCAGGTTGGCGAATACGACGTAGCCGTGCACCTGCACAGCGACGTTGAAGCCACCGTACGTGTGGTCGTCGTAGCTGCCTAAGCTGCGCTGACCGGTGGTCCCTTTCGGGATAGCCGGTTAACATCGGGCACGGTCCTGTTCATTCAGGCCGTGCCCTTTGTCTTTTTCATCCTCCAGAATTCTTTCGTGGCCATGAACGAGATCACCAACTCCGAACAACTCGACCTGCAAACCGCTGCCCTGAAGGTGCCGCCGCATTCCATCGAGGCCGAACAGGCTGTGCTCGGTGGCCTGATGCTGGACAACAATGCCTGGGAGCGGGTGCTGGACCAGGTGTCCGATGGCGACTTCTACCGGCATGACCACCGCTTGATCTTCCGTGCCGTGCACAAGTTGGCCGACGCCAACCAGCCATTCGACGTGGTAACCCTGCACGAGCAGCTGGACAAGGAAGGCCTGTCGTCGCAGATCGGCGGCCTGGCGTACCTGGCCGAACTGGCCAAGAACACCCCGTCGGTGGCCAACATCAAGGCCTACGCCGCGATCATTCGCGAGCGGGCAACGCTGCGCCAGCTCATCAGCATCAGTACCGACATCGCCGACAACGCCTTCAACCCGCAAGGGCGCAACGCTGCCGAGATCCTCGACGATGCTGAGCGGCAAATCTTCCAGATCGCCGAGGCGCGTCCGAAAACCGGTGGTCCGGTGGGTGTCAACGACCTGTTGACCATGGCCATTGACCGTATCGACACGCTGTTCAACTCCGACAGCGATATCACCGGTATCTCTACCGGTTACACCGACCTCGACGAGAAGACCAGCGGCCTGCAGGCAGCCGACCTGATCATCGTCGCCGGCCGTCCGTCGATGGGTAAGACCACCTTCGCCATGAACCTGGTGGAAAACGCCGTACTGCGCAGCGAAAAGGCGGTGCTCGTGTTCTCCCTCGAGATGCCAGGCGAATCGCTGATCATGCGTATGCTCTCGTCGCTGGGCCGCATCGACCAGACCAAGGTCCGTTCGGGCCAGCTGGACGATGACGACTGGCCTCGCCTGACCTCGGCAGTCAACCTGCTCAACGACCGCAAGCTGTTCATTGACGATACCGCCGGCATCAGCCCGTCGGAAATGCGCGCGCGTACCCGCCGCCTGGCCCGTGAGCACGGCGAGATCGGCATGATCATGGTCGACTACCTGCAGTTGATGCAGATTCCGGGCTCGGCCGGTGACAACCGGACCAACGAGATTTCCGAGATCTCCCGTTCCCTCAAGGCCCTGGCCAAGGAATTCAACTGCCCGGTCATCGCCCTGTCGCAGCTGAACCGGTCCCTGGAGCAGCGGCCGAACAAGCGCCCGGTCAACTCCGACTTGCGTGAATCCGGTGCAATCGAGCAGGACGCCGACGTGATCATGTTCGTATACCGGGATGAGGTGTACCACCCGGAGACCGAACACAAGGGCGTGGCGGAAATCATCATCGGCAAGCAGCGTAACGGCCCCATCGGCTTCGTGCGCCTGGCGTTCATCGGCAAGTACACCCGCTTCGAGAACCTCGCACCGGGCATGTACAACTTCGACGACGATGAGTAAGCCACCGGCCTGATCGCCAAGCAGGCATCCCATGAATCCGACAACCACCGTCGGATTTGGTCAAAATTTGTGCTATATTCCGCGCCCGCGATTTCCCTGCACACCAGAACCGGTCACTGACATGCAAGCAGCCAAACCACTCTACGACTATCCCAAGTACTGGGCCGAATGCTTCGGGCCAGCACCATTCCTGCCGATGAGCAGGGAGGAGATGGATCAGCTCGGCTGGGATTCCTGCGACATCATCATCGTGACCGGGGATGCCTACGTCGACCACGCGTCGTTCGGTATGGCCATCATCGGCCGCCTGCTGGAAGCCCAGGGCTTCCGCGTGGGCATCATCGCTCAGCCGAACTGGCAGTCCAAAGACGACTTCATGAAGCTCGGCGAGCCGAACCTGTTCTTTGGCGTCGCGGCCGGCAACATGGACTCGATGATCAACCGCTACACGGCGGACAAGAAGATCCGTTCCGACGATGCCTATACCCCGGGTGGCCTGGCGGGCAAGCGCCCGGACCGTGCCAGCCTGGTGTACAGCCAGCGCTGCAAGGAAGCCTATAAGCATGTGCCGATCGTGCTCGGCGGCATCGAGGCTTCGCTGCGCCGTATCGCGCATTACGACTACTGGCAGGACAAGGTCCGCCATTCGATCCTGATCGACGCCAGCGCCGATATCCTGCTGTACGGCAACGCCGAGCGCGCCATCGTCGAAGTCGCCCAGCGTCTGTCGCAGGGCGAAAGCATCGAGCAGATCACCGACGTACGCGGCACCGCGTTCGTGCGCCGTGACACGCCGCAAGGCTGGTACGAGATCGACTCCACCCGTATCGACCGCCCGGGCCGCGTCGACAAGATCATCAACCCGTACGTGAACACCCAGGACACCCAGGCCTGTGCCATCGAGCAGGCCAAGGGCGACCAGGAAGACCCGAACGAAGCCAAAGTGGTGCAGATCCTCGACAGCCCGAGCGTGACCCGGGAAAAATCGGTGATCCGCCTGCCATCGTTCGAGAAAGTGCGCAATGACCCGGTTCTCTACGCCCACGCCAACCGCGTGCTGCACCTGGAGACCAACCCGGGCAACGCCCGCGCCCTGGTGCAAAAGCATGGCGAAGTGGATGTGTGGTTCAACCCGCCACCCATTCCCATGAGCACCGAGGAAATGGACTACGTGTTCGGCATGCCCTACGCGCGTATTCCACACCCGGCCTATGGCAAGGAACGCATCCCGGCCTACGAGATGATCCGTTTCTCGGTGAACATCATGCGTGGCTGCTTCGGCGGCTGCACCTTCTGCTCGATCACCGAGCACGAAGGCCGCATCATCCAGAACCGCTCCCACGAATCGATCCTGCACGAGATCGAAGAGATGCGTGACAAGGTGCCGGGCTTCACCGGCGTGGTCTCCGACCTTGGTGGCCCGACCGCCAACATGTACCGCATCGCCTGCAAGAGCCATGACATCGAGAAGCACTGCCGCAAGCCGTCGTGCGTGTTCCCCGGCATCTGCGAGAACCTCAACACCGACCACAGCTCGTTGATCGAGTTGTACCGCAAGGCCCGTGCCCTGCCAGGTGTGAAGAAGATTCTGATCGCCTCGGGCCTGCGTTACGACCTGGCGGTGGAATCGCCGGAGTACGTCAAGGAACTGGTCACCCACCACGTTGGCGGCTACCTGAAGATTGCCCCGGAGCACACCGAGCGTGGCCCGCTGGACAAGATGATGAAGCCGGGTATCGGCACCTACGACCGCTTCAAGCGCATGTTCGAGAAGTTCTCGAAAGAGGCGGGCAAGGAGCAGTACCTGATCCCGTACTTCATCGCCGCGCACCCGGGCACCACCGACGAAGACATGATGAACCTGGCCCTGTGGCTCAAGGGCAACGGCTTCCGCGCCGACCAGGTGCAGGCGTTCTACCCGTCGCCGATGGCGTCGGCCACGGCCATGTACCACTCGGGCAAGAACCCGCTGCGCAAGGTCACGTACAAGAGCGAAGGGGTGGAGATCGTCAAGAGCGAGGAGCAGCGCCGCCTGCACAAGGCGTTCCTGCGCTACCACGACCCGAAAGGCTGGCCGATGCTGCGCGAGGCACTGGAGCGCATGGGCCGCGCCGACCTGATCGGGCCGGGCAAGCATCAGCTGATCCCGCTGCACCAGCCGCAGAGCGACAGCTACCAGAGCGCACGCCGGAAGAACTCGACCCCGGCCGGCAGCCACAAGGTGGGCAAGGATCAGAAGATCCTCACCCAGCACACCGGCCTGCCGCCGCGTGCCAGCGATGGCAGCAAACCGTGGGACAAGCGCGAGAAGGCCAAGGCCGAAGCGTTCGCCCGCAACCAGCAGGCGGCCAAGGAGCGCAAGGAAGCCGCCAAGGGTGGTGGTGGCAAGGGCAAGAAGCCGCGCCAGCCAGTCATCCCGCGTTGATTGATCCATTTTGGGGCTGCTTTGCAGCCCTTTCGCGACACAAGGCCGCTCCTACAGGGAAATGCATTCTCCTGTAGGAGCGGCCTTGTGTCGCGAAAGGACCGCCCAGCGGTCCCAGGATTTCAGCCTTCAATCAGGCTGCTTGTCGACCCACTTAGGCAACACCGGCGACTCGAACTGCTCCATCCCGTCCAGCAACTCATCCGCCTGCTGCGCCAGCAGCAACATGGCCCGATGCTGCGGCCGCACGAAGCCTTCTTCGACGATATGGTCGAGGAACCCGCCCAGCTTCTCGTAAAAACCATTCACATCGAGCAGCCCCAGCGGCTTGGCGTGATAGCCCAATTGCCCCCAGGTCCACACCTCGAACACCTCTTCCAGCGTACCCAGGCCACCCGGCAGGGCGATGAAGGCGTCGCTCAGTTCGGCCATGCGCGCCTTGCGCGCGTGCATGCCATCGACCACCTCCAGTCGGCTCAGACCCTTGTGGCCAATCTCGGCGTTCATCAGGCTTTGCGGGATGATCCCGATCACTTCGCCACCGGCAGCCATCGCCGCATCAGCGACGGTGCCCATCAGGCCGACTGCGCCACCGCCGTAGACCAGGGTCAGGCCGCGGCGGGCAATGGCCTGGCCAAGCGCGATGGCCGCTTCACGGTAGGCAGGGTTGGCGCCGATACTGGCGCCACAGAACACACAAACGGAACGTACAGACATCGCGTTTCTCCAGTCATATCGCTGACAGGGTAAAGCGAATAGTCTGACGTCTCCAATGTCGGTTTCACTCCGGTCGGGCGAATTCGCAGCTGGCACCCGTGGCGCCGTGGGCGTAGGCGGCAAGCAGGCTGTTCATGAAACTTGCGAGGGACATTTCGATTGCTCCTGAATGAGAGGGTTGTCCCATCGTCTAGTAAAAGGGCATGATGTGCCCTTAGATTGGTTGTATACAATCCATTGAACAATTCTATTGGCTGGCCACTTGACACCCCCTTGACCCATATCAGCAGGGGGCTGAACGGTTTCAGGCAGTCTCGCAATTGATAAAACCCTGCCAAGGAGATTCATGATGTTTGCGAAAGCTGTAGCGGTATCCCTGCTGACCCTCGCCAGCGCCTCTGTCTTCGCAGCCGAATGTTCGGTTACTGTCGACTCGACCGATCAGATGTCCTTCAACACCAAGGACATCGTCGTCGACAAGAGCTGCAAGGAATTCACCGTCAACCTGACCCACTCCGGCAGCCTGCCGAAGAACGTCATGGGCCACAACGTGGTCATCAGCAAAGAAGCTGACATGCAGCCGATCGCAACCGACGGCCTGGCTGCAGGGATTGAGAAGAACTACCTGAAGGACGGAGATGAGCGCGTCATCGCCCACACCAAGATCATTGGTGCCGGCGAGACAGACAAGCTGACGTTCGATGTATCCAAGCTGGCAGCTGATCAGAAGTACGGCTTCTTCTGCTCGTTCCCAGGCCACATCTCGATGATGAAAGGCACTGTCACGCTCAAGTAAGCATGCAGTGAAAACCGGGGCCGCTTAGCGGCCCCGGTCGTTTTCACGGGGCGAACGGCAGTTCGCGCTTGTGCTGGGTCTTGCGGTAGGTGGCGACGATGATGTCGAACGCCTGCTGATCCACCGGCAACCCATGCAGGAAGGCATCGATCTGCTGGTAAGTCACGCCATGGGACGCCTCGTCCGGCTTGCCGGGTTCCAGGTCTTCCAGGTCCGCAGTCGGCACTTTCTCCACCAGTGACTCCGGTGCACCAAAGCTGCGCGCAATCGCCCGTACCTGGTTTTTCACCAGCCCGCTCAGCGGCGCCAGGTCGCAAGCGCCATCTCCGAACTTGGTAAAGAAGCCCATCACTGCCTCGGCGGCGTGGTCGGTGCCGATCACCAGGCCCGCGCGAGCACCGGCGATGGTGTACTGGGCAACCATGCGGGTACGCGCCTTGACGTTGCCGACCACAAAGTCCACCAGGGTCGGCGAGCCGTTCTTCAACTCCGCCACTTCCGCTGCCAATGCGCGCACAGCCGGGGCGATGTCGACGGTGTGCACTTCATCGGGCTTGATCACTTCCAGGCAGGCCTGCGCGTCGTGCTCGTCATGCTGAACCTGGTACGGCAGGCGCACGGCGATGAAGGTGTAGGCCTTGTCGCCGGTTTCGGCACGCAGCTCGTTGATGGCACGCTGGGCGAGCAGGGCGGCGGTCAGCGAATCGACGCCGCCGCTGATGCCCAGTACCAGGGTCTTGAGCCGGGCATTGGCCAGGCAGTCCTTGACGAACGCCACGCGCCGGGCCACTTCGGCCTCGAGCGCAGCGGCGTCGGCGAATGGCGGCTGGACCTTCAGCGCCTGGGCAATCTCTTGCTGAACCGCTTGCATGGGTTACTCCTTGCTGGGGACTTTGAATACGTGACGCATGTAGGCGACGAAGTTCTCGTCGCGGCACTGGGTCTTGGCGGCTTCGTCCGAGATCTTCGCCACTGGCGAGCCGTTGCAGTCGGTCATTTTAAGCACGATGTTCATTGGCGCCACACCCGGGATGTCACACGTGAGGTTGGTGCCAATACCGAAACTGACGTTGATGCGACCGCGCAGGGCACGGAAGATTTCCAGCGAGCGGGTCAAGTTGAGACCATCGGAGAACACCAGGGTCTTGGTCATCGGGTCGATACCCAGCTTCTGGTAATGGGCGATGGCCTTCTCCGCCCAGGTCACCGGCTCGCCCGAGTCATGGCGCAGGCCGTCGAACAGCTTGGCGAAGTACAAGTCGAAATCGTTGAGGAAGGCATCCATGGTGATGCAGTCGGTCAGGGCAATGCCGAGCAGGCCGCGGTACTCGCGGACCCAGCAGTCCAGCGCGGCGATCTGGCTGTCGATCAGGCGCGGGCCGAGTTGCTGGTGGGCCATGATCCACTCGTGGGCCATCGTGCCCAGGGGCTTGATATCCAGTTTCCATGCCAGGTCGACGTTGCTGGTGCCGACGAAGCGGCCCGGGAAGTCGTCGCGCAGCACCTTTACCACGTCCTCCTGCACGCGGCTGGAAAAACGCCGGCGGGTGCCGAAATCGGCGACCTGCAGGTCGGCCAGTTCGTCGTCGCTGGCGTGGGCGCGCAGCCAGTCGAACTTGCGGTACAGCTGATCCCGGGCATCGGCCAGGCGCATGCGTGGGTGCAGGTGGCGGTTGCGCACTTCGCTGATGATGGCCAGCAGCGGCACTTCGAACAAGATCACGTGCAGCCAGGGGCCTTTCAGGCGCAGGAACAGCTGGTCGTTCTCGATGCCGATGCGCACATAACGCAGGTTGAAGCGGAACAGGCGCAGAAAGCGCAGGAAGTCGGGCTTGAGGAAGCTGATGCGTTCAAGGAAGGCCGGCTGGCCATCATCCAGGGTGAGGTCGCTGAGCAGTTCCAGCTGATGGCGAATCTCGCCAAGGTAGGGGCGCAGGTCCTCGCCGTTGCGGCAGCGGAATTCCCATTCGACATCGGCGTCTGGGTAGTTGTGTAGCACGCCCTGCATCATGGTGAGCTTGTAGAAGTCGGTGTCGAGCAGGTTGTGCACGATGCGCTCGGCGAATGCGCTCTCGCTCATCAAAGGGGGCTCCGGAAACGGCGAATGGTGGACATTGTGCCAGCCTTTTCGATCTTGTTGTGTCTGCGCCGGCCTCTGTGGGAGCGGGCGAGCCCGCGAAAGGGGACTTAACAGCCAAAACAAGTGGCTTTTTCCGTGCACCAGCTAGCCTTGAAACAGTGCCACCTGTAGCAGTCGCGCACCAGCGGTGTGCACTTCGGTGACGTCCACTGTTACAGGGTGGTTGCACGTAAACACTTGCCAGGGTTGCAATGATGGCACTCAGCGGTTGCTCCTTGTCTGTACGTGTGGTGGCGCCTGCCGCGTGGCAGACGGTTGCACGCTCAATAAAGAAAAGGCCGTCGGTCGCCTGGGGTCGACCTTTACAGTGTGTTTGCCCGGAAGACAAAACCGATGGCACGGCCCTTGCTCTGAGCACAGGGCTGAGAAGTTGTAGTGCCAACCAAAAAAAACTCTAGGAGCACCACCTCATGTCGCAGACGTTTTACAAGAAAGGTTTCCTGGCTCTGGCCGTAGCTACGGCACTGGGTGTTTCTTCGTATGTTCAGGCCGACGTCAAGATCGGCGTCGCTGGCCCCATGACCGGGGCCAACGCAGCGTTTGGCGAGCAGTACATGAAAGGTGCGCAGGCAGCGGCCGACAAGATCAACGCTGCTGGCGGCGTGAACGGCGAGAAAATCGTCCTGGTGAAAGGTGATGACGCCTGCGAGCCGAAGCAGGCCGTGGCCGTGGCCAACCGCCTGGTCGACCAGGACAAGGTGATCGGCGTGGTCGGGCACTTCTGCTCCTCCAACACCATCCCGGCCTCCGAGGTGTATGACGAAGCCGGTGTGATCGCCATTACCCCGGGCTCCACAAACCCACAGGTTACCGAGCGTGGTCTTTCCGCCATGTTCCGCATGTGCGGCCGTGATGACCAGCAGGGTATCGTCGCCGGCGACTACATCGTCGACGTGCTCAAAGGCAAGAAAGTAGCGGTGCTGCACGACAAGGACACCTACGGCCAAGGCCTGGCCGATGCGACCAAGGCACAGCTGGAGAAGCGAGGCGTCAAGCCGGTGCTGTATGAAGGCCTGACCCGTGGCGAGAAAGACTTCAGCGCCGTGGTCACCAAGATCCGTGCCGCCGGTGCCGACGTTGTCTACTTCGGTGGCCTGCACCCGGAAGCCGGCCCGCTGGTACGCCAGCTGCGCGAGCAGGGCCTGAAGGACGTCAAGTTCATGTCCGATGACGGCATCGTCACCGACGAACTGGTGGCCACCGCCGGCGGCGCGCAGTACGTCGATGGCGTCTACATGACCTTCGGCGCCGACCCGCGCCTGCTGCCAGACAGCAAGGCGGTGGTGGAAGAGTTCCGCAAGGCCGGTACCGAACCGGAAGGCTACACCCTGTACGCCTATGCCTCGCTGCAGGCCCTGGCTGCCGCGTTCAACGGTTCCAAGTCGAACAAGGGCGAAGACGCTGCCAAGTGGCTCAAAGCCAACCCGGTCAAGACCGTCATGGGCGAGAAGAAGTGGGACCAGAAGGGCGACCTGACCGTCTCTGACTACGTGGTCTACCAGTGGGACAAGGACGGCAAGTACCACCAGCTGGAAAAACAAAAATAATAACGGCACCTGGCCCGGACGCCCGTCCGGGCCATTGCCCCTGCGGTCCTTATTCGGAGACGTGCACGGTTCTGCGCCGCCAGGCCCGCTTCATCCGTGGCTTGTGGTCGTCAGCACTGGTGTCGTCTCGCTCAGGTGAGATTGCGTTATGGATGGTATTTTCCTGCAGCAACTGGTCAACGGCCTGACCCTCGGGTCGGTCTATGGCCTGATCGCCATCGGCTACACAATGGTCTATGGCATCATCGGCATGATCAACTTCGCGCACGGCGAGGTGTACATGATTTCCGCTTACCTGGCGGCGATCAGCCTGGCATTGCTGGCTTACTTCGGTATCGAGTCGTTCCCCCTGCTGATGCTGGGCACACTGTTGTTCACCATCGTCGTCACGGGCGTGTATGGCTTCACCATCGAGCGCATCGCCTACAAACCTCTGCGCAACTCCACCCGCCTGGCACCGCTGATCAGTGCCATCGGCATCTCCCTGATCCTGCAGAACTACGCACAGATCAGCCAGGGCGCCCGCCAGCAAGGCGTGCCGACCCTGCTCGAAGGTGCCATGCGCATTGACGTCGGCACCGGCTTCGTACAACTGACCTACACCAAGATCTTCATCCTGGTGGCAGCGTTCGTCGGCATGGGCCTGCTCACCTACGTGATCAAGTACACCAAGCTCGGCCGCATGTGCCGCGCCACCCAGCAAGACCGCAAGATGGCGTCGATCCTCGGTATCAACACCGACCGGGTAATTTCCTACGTATTCGTCATCGGTGCGGTGATGGCCGCGCTGGCCGGCGTGTTGATCACCCTGAACTACGGCACCTTCGACTTCTACGCCGGCTTCATCATCGGTATCAAGGCGTTCACCGCCGCGGTACTGGGCGGCATCGGTTCGCTGCCAGGCGCCATGCTCGGCGGGATCATCCTGGGGATTTCCGAGTCGCTGTTCTCTGGCCTGATCAACTCCGACTACAAGGACGTGTTCAGCTTCTCGCTGCTGGTGATGATCCTTATCTTCCGCCCACAAGGCCTGCTGGGTCGCCCGCTCGTGGCTAAGGTGTGAACATGTCGATTGCCAAGATTGCCTCTGCCTCTGAAACCAAAGGTTTCGATATCAAACGCAGCCTGCTGGAGACCATCGTCGCCGGCCTGCTGGCGCTCATTGTCTTCGGCCCGATCGTCGGCGTGGTGCTCGACGGCTACACCTTCAACGCCGAACCACGCCGGGTGGCGTGGCTGGTTGGCGGAGTGATGCTCGGGCGCTTCCTGCTCAGCCTGTTTGTGCAGACCGCCGCCGGGCGGCGCATGCTCGAAGGCTTCGACAGCGGCGGCTCGGGTGTGCACGTCAATTCGCCGGACTACAAGTCGCGGTTGCGCTACATCATCCCGGCGCTGGTGGTGATCGCCATCATCTTCCCGGTATTTGCCAACAAGTACCTGCTGACCGTGGTCATCCTTGGCCTGATCTACGTGCTGCTGGGCCTGGGCCTGAACATCGTGGTCGGCCTGGCCGGCTTGCTCGACCTGGGCTATGTGGCGTTCTACGCCATTGGTGCCTATGGCCTGGCGCTGGGTTACCAGTATCTGGGCCTGGGCTTCTGGAGCGTGCTGCCGCTGGCGGCCATCGCCGCAGCGCTGGCGGGGTGCATCCTTGGCTTCCCGGTTTTACGAATGCACGGTGACTACCTGGCGATCGTGACCTTGGGCTTTGGCGAGATCATCCGCCTGGTGCTGAACAACTGGCTGTCCTTCACCGGCGGCCCGAACGGTATGCCGGCGCCGTCGCCGACCTTCTTCGGTCTGGAATTCGGCCGCAGGGCCAAGGACGGGGGTGTGCCGATCCACGAGTTCCTCGGCATCGACTACAACGCCAACCTCAAGTTCGTATTCATCTACACCGTGCTGTTCCTGGTCGTGCTGGCGGTGCTGTACATCAAGCACCGGCTGACCCGCATGCCGGTCGGCCGCGCTTGGGAAGCGCTGCGCGAAGATGAAATCGCCTGCCGGTCGATGGGCCTGAACCACGTGCTGGTGAAGCTCTCGGCTTTCACCCTCGGTGCTTCCACTGCGGGCCTTGCCGGGGTGTTCTTCGCCACTTACCAGGGCTTCGTCAACCCGTCGTCGTTCACCTTCTTCGAGTCCGCGTTGATCCTCGCCATCGTCGTGCTCGGTGGCATGGGGTCGACCGTCGGCGTGGTGATCGCGGCGTTCGTGCTGACCGTCGCGCCGGAGCTGCTGCGCAGCTTCTCTGAGTACCGCGTGTTGCTGTTTGGCGTCCTGATGGTGCTGATGATGATCTGGCGACCGCGTGGGCTGATCCGCATCAGCCGCACCGGTGTGACCCCGCGTAAAGGAGTAGCGCCATGAGCGACGAAATCATTCTCTCGGTCGACAACCTGATGATGCAGTTCGGCGGCATCAAGGCGCTCAGCGACGTCAGCCTGAAGGTCAAGCGCAACCAGATCTTCGCCCTGATCGGCCCCAACGGTGCCGGCAAGACCACCGTGTTCAACTGCCTGACCGGCTTCTACAAGGCCAGCGGCGGGCGCATCGAGCTGAACGCGCGCGGTAGCCACACCAATGTCATCGAGCTGCTTGGCGAGCGCTTCCAGGCGGCGGATTTCGTGTCGCCTGCGCGCTTTGCCAACCGCCTGTACTACAAGATGTTCGGCGGTACCCACCTGGTCAACCGCGCCGGCCTGGCGCGGACCTTCCAGAACATTCGCCTGTTCAAGGAAATGTCGGTGGTGGAAAACCTGCTGGTGGCCCAGCACATGTGGGTCAACCGCAACCTGCTGGCCGGGGTACTCAACACCAAGGCCTACCGCAAGGCCGAGAGCGACGCCCTGGACCATGCGTTCTACTGGCTGGAAGTGGTCGACCTGGTCGACTGCGCCAACCGCCTGGCCGGTGAGCTGTCATACGGCCAGCAGCGCCGCCTGGAAATCGCCCGGGCCATGTGCACACGGCCGAAGATCATCTGCCTGGACGAGCCGGCTGCCGGCCTCAACCCGCAGGAGACCGAAGCCTTGAGCCGCATGATCCGTGTGCTGCGTGACGAGCACGACATCACCGTGGTGCTGATCGAACACGACATGGGCATGGTCATGAGCATTTCCGACCATATCGTTGTGCTCGACCACGGCAACGTGATTGCCGAAGGCGCCCCGCAGGAAATCCGCCACAACCCGACGGTGATCGCCGCCTACCTGGGTGCCGACGAAGAGGAACTGGTATGAGTGCACCCATTCTCGAACTGAAGGAACTGGACGTGTTCTACGGGCCGATCCAGGCCCTGAAGAAGGTGTCGATGCACATCAACGAAGGCGAGACGGTGAGCCTGATCGGTGCCAACGGCGCCGGCAAGTCGACCCTGCTGATGTCGATCTTCGGCCAGCCGCGGGCGGCGTCCGGGCATATCGTTTACCGGGGCACCGACATCACCCGCAAGTCGTCGCACTACATCGCCTCCAACGGCATCGCCCAGTCGCCGGAAGGGCGCCGGGTGTTCCCCGACATGACCGTCGAGGAGAACCTGATGATGGGCACCATCCCCATCGGCGACAAGTACGCCGCTGAAGACATGCAGCGCATGTTCGAACTGTTCCCGCGCCTGAAGGAGCGGCGCAACCAGCGGGCGATGACCATGTCCGGCGGCGAGCAGCAAATGCTGGCCATTGCCCGGGCGCTGATGAGCCGGCCAAAGCTGTTGCTGCTGGACGAGCCGTCGCTTGGGCTGGCGCCGATCGTGGTCAAGCAGATCTTCGCGACCCTGCGTGAACTGGCCAAGACCGGGATGACCATCTTCCTGGTAGAGCAGAACGCCAACCATGCGCTGAAGTTGTCGGACCGGGCGTATGTGATGGTCAATGGGCAGATCCGCATGAGCGGGACGGGGCAGGAGCTTTTGGTCAATGAAGAGGTGCGCAACGCGTACCTCGGCGGGCATTGAGTTCAAGTCGGGGCTGCAATGCAGCCCCATCTAAAATGTGGACAACTTGTCGCATATCTTTCTCGAGCCACTCGACAATCCCCTCGCAAGCTCTTGTTTCCACAGGTTGAATCTTTTCCACGATTAATGTGGAACCGCCTGTGGAAAACATGGTGGCACCTCGCTCTATCCCTTTATTTGCAAGGCCTGCAAGGCTCTGATCATAATTTGATCAGTTGCCCTTCCTGCCTGGTTTCACAGGCTTTTTCTGCACAGTCCATACCTTGCAATGAACGCTTCAAAGCCTGTGGATAAGTCTGTGGGAAAGCCTTGGACAGACCGCTGTAGACGGCATGCTTGAAAGCGTTGCGCCATCACCGAAAAGATATCCAGTGACCGCGATACGCTGAAAGGGTTCCGCACAGTGGACAAGTTGCCCCCAATCCGTGGGGAAAGCTTTGTGGATAACATGCGCATAGCTGGCGCCGGCCCCTCTGTGGCAAGGGTTTGCGGAACATGTACAAAAAATGAACAGCGGCCCGATTGGCTTGCTGACGGCGTTCGGCACGGGCATGCTGCGAACCTGCCATGACCATCTACCGTGAGGAACAGAGCATGACGTCCACCGTATTCATCACTGGCGCCACTTCCGGCTTTGGCGAGGCCACTGCCCGCCGTTTTGCAGAGGCCGGCTGGAAGCTGGTGCTCACCGGCCGTCGCAAGGAACGTCTGGATGCCCTGTGCGCCGAACTGTCGGCCAAGACCGAAGTGCACGGCCTGGCTGTCGACGTGCGTGATCGCAAGGCCATGGAGCAGGCCATCGCGAGCCTGCCGGCCGGTTTCGACAAGTTGCGCGGCCTGGTCAACAACGCCGGCCTGGCGCTGGGTGTGGATGCGGCGCAGAACTGCAGCCTGGACGACTGGGACACCATGGTCGACACCAACATCAAGGGCCTGATGTACACCACCCATCTGTTGCTGCCACGCCTGATCGCCCATGGTCGCGGCGCGTCGATCCTCAACGTCGGTTCCGTGGCGGGCAATTACCCGTACCCGGGCAGTAACGTGTATGGCGGCACCAAGGCCTTCGTCGGCCAGTTCTCGCTGAGCCTGCGCTGCGACCTGCGCGGCACCGGCGTGCGGGTGAGCAACATCGAGCCGGGCCTGTGCGAGAGCGAATTCTCGCTGGTGCGCAACAGCGGTGACCAGGCCAAGTACGACGCAACATACGCAGGCGCCGAGCCGATCCAGCCACAGGACATTGCCGAGACGATCTTCTGGATCCTCAACCAGCCGGCGCATATCAACATCAACAGCCTTGAGCTGATGCCGGTGCGCCAGGACTTCGCGGGGCTGTCGATCGACCGCTCCACCAGGGACTGATCCGAGGGCCCTTTCGCGGGGCAAGCCCGCTCCTACAAGGATCGCGTAATTCATGTAGGAGCGGGCTTGCCCCGCGAATGCGTCACGTCAGGCGCTGCAAGCCTTCCAGGCAAGTCGCCAGGTGATAGGGTGTAGTCGACGGCATGTCATGCCGGCTCACGGCTCCTTCACCATCCCGGCATTCATACCAGCCACCGGTATGCAGAAACTGCTGTTCCATCGCCTTCAACTGGACCAGCAGCTTCGCCTCATTCCCCGGGCGCAAAACTAGCGCCCGCAGGTATTCCGCCTGCGCCCAGATCCGCTGGGTCGCATCGAGCACGTTGCCTTCCACGTCGAGCATGGCCAGCACTGCCGCATTGTTGACCCCGCAAAGTTCGGCATAGCCGAAGGCCCGCTCGATGGAGGCGTGCAGTGGCGTCCCTCGCAGCAGCGGCGAGGTCTCCAGCAGGTAGAACCATTCGAACTGGTGGCCGGGCTCGAACCAGTTATCCACAGCGCCCCGTGGTTTTTCCAGCATCAGCCCATGCTGGGGTTCGATGAAATGCGCTTGCAGGGCTGTGCACAACTGCAGCAGCGATTGTTGCACGTGCTCGTCTTCGCGCACTGCCAGCACCTGCAGGAAGGCCTCGGCCAGGTGCATTTGCGGGTTTTGCAATGGGCCACTGCCGAGGTCGGTCCAGCCTTCGCCGAGGCTGGCCTCATACAGGCCATCATCCCGAGCGAACTGCTCGTCGAGCACTTCCAGGGCAGCATTGAGGGTGGCTTCAACCAAGCCTTCGCCGACCTTGCCCCAGTAGTGCGCGCAAGCAAAGACGATGAATGCATGGGTGTAGAGGTCCTTGCGCCGGTCCAGTGGCTTGCCCTGGGCATCAATGCTGTAGAACCAGCCGCCGTGTTCGGCATCGTGGAAGTGCTTCTGCAACGAACGGAACAGTGCCGCCGCCCGCTCGGCTGCGCCCGGTTGCTCGATACGGCTGCTGAACAGGTAAAGCTGACGTGCACAGGCCATGGCCCGGTAGCGCTGCACCGGCAACGGACGGTGCTGGGCGTCCAGGGCTTCGTAGGGCAGGGCCATGTCGGCATTCCAGCCCGGGCCTTGCCACAGCGGCACGATGCGTTCGGCGAAGTGCTGGTTGAAGCGGGCCAGTTCGGGCAGGGTAGGGCGGGGGTTGGGCATGTCGGCGCTCGTCGCTTTCGGGCAGGGCGCCATGGTAGCAGAACTAGGGTTGCGGGTTGCCCAGCCCTTGCCAGTGGCGCGCGCCGACGAAGATGAAGCGCAGCTGCTGGGTGATCTTTTCCTGGGCGCTGAGCACCTGTGGATAACCCGGTTCCGGGCTGTCGATCAATTCCGGCAGGGTGGCGAACACGGTCTTCACCACCAGGTCGGCCATCACCGCCAGTGCGGCATTGTCCAGGTGCTGCCAGCGCTTCATCCGCGCAAGGTCGGTGGCCAGGTCGTCGCTGATGTCCTGGCGCAGGCGGGCGATGGCCTGGCGTACGGGTTGGGAACCACCGTACTGCTCGCGGGCGAGGAACAGGAACTGCGCGCGGTGGGCGGAGACCACGTCGAGGAAGATGCGCACGGAAGCATCGGTGATGCCACCAAGTTCGAATTCGTTATGCCGCACCAGGCGGATGGTCTGGCGGAACGTGGTGTCGACTTCGGCTACCAGTGCCAGGCCCAGGGCATCCATGTCGGGAAAGTGCCGATAGAAGCCGGTGGGTACGATGCCTGCCACCTTGGCCACTTCGCGCAGGCTGACGCTGCCAAAGCCACGGCCGCTCTCCATGAGCTGGCAGGCGGCGTCCAGCAGGGCCTGGCGGGTCTGTAGCTTCTGTTCGGCGCGCGGCAGCATGGGGTGGGCTTCTGTGACGGTAAGGCTGGGCACTCTAGATAAAAAAACAAAGCCCGGTCAATGGACCGGGCTGGGAGGGGAGCAAGCGGTGTGACAGAGATTGTTCTTTTCGGTCATGGCGATCAGCTCACATGGCTGATTTCAACCAG
>NZ_BCBA01000035.1 GCF_001320245.1 Pseudomonas sp. NBRC 111124 | reverse complement strand
GCGATCCGAGCCACCTTCGGCTACACGGCCAGACTGTTCGATCAGGCGATCCGAGCCACCTTCGGCTACACGGCCAGATTGTTCGATCAGACGGTCCGAACCACCTTCGGCAACGGTGTTCAGCGGTTGGGCGATTTCTGCGGCGCTGGAGCGCGATTCGGCGGTCAGGTGCTGGTCGGCAGCTGGCAGGGCGAAGGCGTTGGCAGCAAGGATGGACAGGGTCAGGGTCAGCAGGGTGCGTTTCATGGTTCGGTGCTCCTCTCGGGGGCTGGAAAGTGGGTACGAAACCAATGCTACGCGCGGTGACGCCAGAGAGAAGTTCATACGGGTAATGGTAACAATCGACCGTATTGATAGCGTTTTACAAAGGCTCTATCTCGGTACTTTTGAGGTGTTGTGTGGCTATTTGCCGGCAATGACTTGAAGTCACACGAGCCATTGGCCGAGACCAAAAGCCAAGCAAAAAACCGGAAAAAACTGGCTATCATGGCCGTCTTCGATAAAACCCAGCGGGTTTTCATCAGTCGGAGATATGAATGCCATCGTTACGCCTGCTTTTCGCCATGCCGCCAGGAGAATTCCGCAATGACGCGTCCCGCCAGAATCCTCATCTGGACCTTGACCACCCTGTTCACCCTGCTGGCGATCCTGGTGGTGATCATCGCCACCTTTGACTGGAACCGCGTCAAGCCGCTGCTCAATGAGAAGGTGTCCGAGGCCTTGCACCGGCCGTTCGCTATCAATGGCAACCTGGCCGTGCACTGGCGCACCGAGCCGGAAGAAGGCGGCTGGCGCGCCTGGGTGCCGTGGCCGCACCTGATTGCCGAAGACCTGACCCTGGGCAACCCCGACTGGCTCAAGGAGCCGCAGATGGTCGGCCTGGAGCGTGTGGAGTTCCGCCTGGCGCCGCTGCCGCTGCTGTTCCAGCAGATCAGCATCCCACGCATCGACCTGACCAAGCCCACCGCCAGCCTGACACGCCTGGCCGATGGCCGCGCCAACTGGAACTTCGACTTCGGGCCCAAGGCCGAGAACGAAGAGCCGTCCAAGTGGCAGCTGGACATCGGTGCCATTGGTTTTGACCAAGGTAATGTCAGCTTCGACGACCAGACTTTGAAAACCAGCATGAAGGTACAGATCGACCCGCTCGGCAAACCGATCCCCTTCAGTGAAATCGTCGGCAAGGCAAATGCCGAGAAGGCTGGAGGCGCCCAGGATTACGCGTTCGGGCTCAAGGCCCAAGGCCGCTACAAGGGCCAGCCAGTGTCCGGCACCGGCAAGATCGGTGGCCTGCTGGCGCTGCAGGATGCCAGCCAGCCGTTCCCGTTGCAGGCTGACGTGCACATCGCCGATACCCATGTGGTGCTCGCCGGCACCCTGACCGACCCGCGCAACCTCGGCGCGCTGGACCTGCGCCTGCGCTTGTCCGGCGCGAGCCTGGGCAACCTCTACCCGCTGACCGGCGTGACGTTGCCCGACACGCCGGCCTATTCCACCGATGGTCGGCTCAGCGCAAACCTGCACGCTGCTGCGGGCGCGGCCTTCAACTACCAGGGTTTCAACGGCAAGATCGGCGACAGCGACATCCACGGCGACCTGGCCTTCGTTGCCAGCCAGCCGCGGCCCAAGCTCTCCGGTAACCTGGTATCCAACCAGCTGCTGTTCAAGGACCTGGCCCCGCTGATTGGCGCCGACTCCAATGCCGAACAGAAAGCCCGCGGCGGTGCCAGCAAACAGCCGGCTGACAAGGTGCTGCCGGTGGAGGAGTTCCGCACTGAACGCTGGCGCGCCATGGACGCCGACGTCACATTTGCCGGCAAGCGCATCGTGCACAGTGAAAAACTGCCCTTCAACGACCTGTCCGCCCACGTGATCCTCGAAGACGGCCTGCTGCGGCTGGAGCCGCTGCGCTTTGGCGTGGCCGGTGGCAACCTGGCGTCGAACATCCGCCTCGATGGCCGCAACGTGCCGCTGCAAGGCCGCGCACAGCTGACGGCGCGTGGCTTCAAGCTCAAGCAGCTGTTCCCCACTTTTGCGCCGATGCAGACCAGTTTCGGCGAGCTGAACGGCGATGCCGACATCAGTGGCCGTGGCAACTCGGTGGCGGCGTTGCTGGGCACGGCTAATGGCAACCTGCGCCTGCTGATCAATGATGGCGCCATCAGCCGCAGCCTGATGGAGATCGCCGGGCTCAATGTGGGCAACTATGTGGTGGGCAAACTGTTCGGTGACGAGGACGTCAAGATCAACTGCGCGGCGGCGGATGTCGGGATCAAGGACGGGCTGGCGACTACGCGGTTGTTCATCTTCGATACCGAGAACGCGATCATCTACATCAACGGCACGGCCAACTTTGCCAGTGAGCAGCTGGACTTGAAGGTCACCCCGGAATCCAAGGGGTTGCGGTTGTTCTCGCTGCGGTCGCCACTGTATGTGCGTGGGCCTTTCGTCAAACCGAGCGCAGGGGTTCAGGCGGTGCCGCTGGCCTTGCGCGGGGCGGGGATGGTGGCGTTGGGCGTGGTTGCCGGGCCGGCAGCCGGGTTGCTGGCGCTGGTGGCGCCCAGCAGCGGTGATGAGCCCAACCAGTGCGCACCTTTGCTGCAGCAGATGAAAGCCGGCAATGCGCCGGCTGCGGTGAAAAAACAGAAATAGAAAGGGGCGCAAAGCGCCCCTCAGCCATTACAGCCCCTGAAGCAGATCGGACATGTCGTCCGCGTGCTCTTCTTCCTGGGCCAGGATGTCTTCGAAGATCCGCCGGGTCGTAGGGTCTTTGTCGCCGATGTACTGAATGATCTCGCGATAGCTGTCGATGGCAATCCGCTCCGCCACCAGGTCTTCCAGTACCATCTCCTTAAGGGAATTGCCCGCAACATACTGCGCATGGGAATTCTTGCTCAGATTGTCCGGGTTGAAATCCGGCTCACCGCCCAACTGTACGATGCGCTCGGCCAGCTTGTCGGCGTGCTCGGCTTCCTGGTTCGCGTGCTCGAGGAACTCGCTGGCGGCCACGCTGGCCTTGATCCCGCTGGCCATGAAGTAGTGGCGCTTGTAGCGCAGCACGCAGACCAGTTCGGTGGCCAGCGACTCGTTGAGCAGGCGCAGGATCTCCTGGCGGTCGGCGTGGTAACCCTCGGTCACCGCGCCTTGCTCTACATGCTGGCGGGCACGCTCGCGCAAGGTTTGCACATCGGTCAGTTCAACATTGCTCATGATTGTCTCCAAACAGATCAGGACGGTAGGTCAAAGTGGGACGGGACGCTCAAGCGCCGAGGGCGGCTTTGCTGTCCTCTTCTCGTTGCTTGCAAGTCTTGAAACCCTTGGCATCGACATGGCCAGTGGCGTCAAAGCGCACGTAGTACGGCTGTTGTTGACCGTCGCGGTTAAGGATGTAGTCGTTGCAGGTACCCCCGTGAGGCAGGTCGATCACGTTCGACGGGCTGCCGCCGATAGCAATGACCTTCTGCATGGTCATGCCGTTCTCCACCTGCTTGACCAGCGGCTCGTCGCGGTAGGTGACGTAGTCCACCGGGTTTTCCGGGCGGTTGCTGCAGGCGGCCAGCGCTGCGCCAGCCAGAAGGATTGCCAGGGTCTGCTTGTACATGGTCCCGCTCCTTGCAAAGGGTCTGTTCTGGTTTGGAACCGCACGGTGCGTCAGGAGTTCGATTGCTATGGTCATCGAAGCGGCGCTAGTGTTGGCCGAACGTCCACGGAAAGGGGGCTCAAGCCATGCAGCAGGAATTGGCCACGCGATACCCGTTGGTGCTGGTGCCGGGCATGCTCGGTTTTGTTCGGGTGCTGCTCTACCCGTACTGGTTCGGCATTGTCCCGGCCCTGCGCAAGGGCGGCGCGCAGGTGTTCCCGGTGCAGGTCTCGCCGCTTAATTCCAACGAGGTGCGTGGTGAGCAGTTGCTGGCGATCATCGAAGACATCTGCCAGCGCACCGGCGCGGCAAAGGTCAACCTCATCGGCCACAGCCAGGGAGCACTGAACGCGCGCTATGCGGCGGCCAAACGCCCGGATAGGGTGGCCTCGGTCACATCCGTGGCGGGGCCCAATCAGGGTTCGGAGCTGGCCGACCACCTTGAGCGTACGGCGCCAGGTGATTCACCCCAGGGGCGCATCCTCAAGGCCATCCTGCATGGCCTGGCGGTGATGCTGGTATGGCTGGAAACCGGCTGGCGGCGCGACCCGCTGCCGGTCGACGTGCATGCCTCGCACCAGGCCTTGACCTGCGCCGGCGTGGCCCTGTTCAACCAGGCTTATCCACAGGGGTTGCCGGAAACCTGGGGTGGGGAGGGGGCGTATGAAGTGAATGGCGTGCGCTACTACTCCTGGTCCGGCACCGTGCAGCCCGGGCTGACCGATCAGGGGCGCAACCGTTTCGACGGCAGCAGTTACTTCTGCCGGCTGTTCGCGCGCAGTTTCGTCAAGGAAAGGGGCCATTGCGACGGCATGGTCGGGCGATTCAGCTCGCACTTGGGGCAGGTGATCGGCGATGACTTTCCGCTCGATCATCTGGATATCGTTAACCAGTCGCTGGGCGCCGTGGGTAAGGGTGCCGAGCCGCTGCGGCTGTTCACCGAGCATGCGGCCCGGCTCAAGGCGGCGGGGCTCTAGCGACGTACCGGCGTGGTCCAGCGCTCGGCCAGAATCACCCCGACCAAGGTCAGCAAACCACCGATCAGGTGATAGCTGGCCAGCCGTTCGTCGAGGACCACCGCGGCGATCAGTGCGGTCACCACCGGTAGCAGATTGAAGAACAGCGTGGTACGGCTTGGCCCCAGTCGGTGCACGGCCTGCATCCACACCAGCGGGGCGATCATCGAGGCGAGCACGCAGGCGTACAGCACCAGGCCGATATTGTGGCCGTTCAGGCCAGTCTTGTCCGAGAGCAGGAACAGCGGCAGCAACACCAGGATCGCCACCAAGACTTGCAGGTACAGCAGCTGCAGCGGTGGCAGGCGCAGCTGCCATTTCTTCAACAGGAAGCTGTACAGCGCGTAGGCCAAGGTCGCCACCAGCATCAGCAGGTCGCCGCTGTTCAAGCCTTGTTCCAGCAGAATGCCCGGTTGGCCGGCGGAGACCACTTCCAGCACGCCGACGAACGACACCACGGCACCCGCCAAGGCGCCGTAGCTCAGGCGCTGGCCCAGCCAGGCGATGGAAAGCGCCAGTGACATCAATGGCATCAGCGAGAGGATGATCCCCATGTTGGTGGCGCTGGTGATGCCGGCGGCAAAGTACGCCAGGCTCTGATACACGGCCATGCCCAGTACGCCGAGGATGGCGACCTTGCCCAGGTGCGGGCGGATGGCCGCACGGTTGCGCCACACGGCGGGCAGCAGGAAAGGGGTGAACAGCGCGCCGGCCAGCAGCCAGCGGTAGAAGCCGATTTCGGCAGGGTGGATGGCGCCGGCCGACATCTTGGTGACCACGGTATTGCCGGCCCAGATGAGGATGGCGAAAAGGGGGAACGCGTAATTCATGCAGCAACAGACTCTTTCGTTTTGGCAGTGACGCCTGGCTGGCCATTATGAAGGCCCATGCCCGGGCAAAATGTAAAAAATCTTGTCTACACTCAGGCGCATGTCCGTGCATCGGGCACGGAGTCAAGGAGACCACTCCATGAAAATGCTGCACATGCCTCTGCTGGTGTTGGCCGTGTTGTTCAGTGCGCAAGGATTTGCCGCCAACACGGCGCAACAGGAAAAGATGAAAACCTGCAACGCCGACGCCACCACCAAGGCCCTCAAGGGCGATGAGCGCAAGGCGTTCATGAGCACCTGCCTGAAGAAAGACGTACCACAGTCGCAGCAGGAGAAGATGAAGACCTGCAACGCTGACGCCACCACCAAAGCCTTGAAAGGTGACGAGCGCAAGACGTTCATGAGCGACTGTCTGAAGAAGAAGTGACCTGCGCCCTCAAGGCTGGCAGACTGCGGGCATTCCCGCCGTCTGCCGTCGAGGCTGTATGACTTTCACCCCCCGTCAGATCACCCTGGCCAGCCTGATCATCGTCATGGCTGGGCTGTTGCTGGCCCTCCCCTTGAAACTGCTCCCCAGCCTGCTCGCCGGGCTGCTGGTGTTCGAGCTGGTGAACATGCTCACCCCACGCCTGCAACCGCTGATCGCCGGGGAGCGTGCGCGCTGGCTGGCCGTGGCGCTGCTGGGGGTGCTGGTGGTCAGTATGCTGACCCTGCTGATTGCCGGTGCCTTCAGCTTCCTGCTGCACGAAGCCGAGAACCCCGGCGCCTCGCTGGACAAGTTCATGACCTTGGTCGAACGCGCCCGCAGCCAGCTGCCACCGTTCATTGAAGCTTACCTGCCGGCCAGTGCGGCGGAGTTCAAGGTGGCCATCGGTGACTGGATCAAGAGTCACCTGAGCGACCTGCAACTGGTCGGTAAGGGCATGGCGCATATGTTCGTGACGCTGCTGATCGGTATGATCCTCGGCGCTATCATCGCCCTGCAGCGCATTCCTGACGTGTCACGGCGCAAGCCCCTGGCCGCGGCGCTGTTCGAGCGGCTGAACCTGCTGGTGCAGGCGTTTCGCAACATCGTCTTCGCGCAGATCAAGATCTCGATGCTCAACACCGCGTTCACCGGCATTTTCCTCGCCGTGGTGATGCCGTTGTTTGGCGTGCACCTGCCGCTGACCAAGACGCTGATCGTGCTGACTTTCCTGCTCGGGCTGCTGCCTGTGATCGGCAACTTGATGTCCAATACCCTGATCACCATCGTCGGCATGTCGCTGTCGATCTGGGTGGCGGCGGCGGCGCTGGGCTATTTGATCGTGATCCACAAGGTCGAGTACTTCCTCAACGCGAAGATCGTCGGTGGGCAGATCAGGGCCAAGGCATGGGAGCTGTTGCTGGCGATGCTGGTATTCGAGGCGGCGTTCGGCTTGCCGGGGGTGGTGGCGGGGCCCGTGTATTACGCCTACCTGAAGAGTGAGCTGCGGCGGGCCGAGCTGGTCTGATTATTTGTTGACCTGTACCGGCCTCTTCGCGGGCTCGCCCGCTCCCACAGGGACTGCACAGCTTTCGGGTACTGTGCGATCCCTGTGGGAGCGGGCAAGCCCGCGAAGAGGCCGGCACAGGTTACAGAGAGGTATCAGGCAGCGCCGTAGCGCTTGCGGGCCTCGATGGCCAGGCCGCTACCGATGCTGCCAAAGATGTTGCCTTCCACATGCCGCGCATTCGGCAGCATCGCCGCCACGCTGTTGCGCAGTGCCGGAATGCCGCTCGAACCGCCGGTGAAGAACACCGTATCGACCTGGCCCGCGCTCACGCCGGCCTTGGCCAGCAACTCGCTCACACTGCCGCGTACCCGCTCCAGCAGGCCTTCGATGGCTTCTTCGAACAGCGCTCGGGTCAAGTCCACACCCAACTCGCGTTCCACGCGGCTAAGGTCCACGCGACGGCTGACCTGCTCGGTCAGCTCGATCTTGCTGGCTTCCACTTCCATCGCCAGCCAGTGCCCGGCGCGCTCTTCGATCAGCTTGAACAGGCGATCGATACCCAGGGTGTCCTCGATGTCGTAGCGCATATTGCCCAAGGCCAGCTGCGACTTCTGCGAGTACAGGGCGTTGATGGTGTGCCAGGTGGCCAGGTTCAGGTGGTAACTGGTCGGCATCAGTGCACCGCTCTTCATCCGGCTGCCATAGCCAAACAGCGGCATCACGCCCTGCAGGCTCAGCTGCTTGTCGAAGTCGGTACCGCCAATGTGCACGCCACCGGTGGCGAGGATGTCACTCTGGCGCTCGGCCACCAGGTGGCGTTCGGGCGACAGGCGGATCAGGGTAAAGTCCGACGTACCACCGCCGATATCCACGATAAGCACCAGTTCTTCACGGCTGATGCCCGACTCGTAGTCGAACGCAGCGGCAATCGGCTCGTACTGGAACGACACGTCCTTGAAGCCGATCTTGCGCGCCACGTCGGCCAGGGTGTCTTCGGCCTCCTGGTCGGCGGCCGGGTCTTCGTCGACGAAGAACACCGGGCGGCCCAGCACCACCTGGTCGAATTCACGACCAGCGGCAACCTCGGCGCGCTTTTTCAGCTCGCCGATGAACATGCCCAGCAAGTCCTTGAACGGCAGGGCGCTGCCCAGCACGCTGGTGTCATGCTTGATCAGCTTGGAACCCAGCAGGCTCTTCAGCGAGCGCATCAGGCGGCCTTCGTAGCCTTCCAGATATTCGTGCAGTGCCAGGCGGCCATACACCGGGCGGCGCTCCTCGATGTTGAAGAACACCACCGACGGCAGGGTGATCTTACCGTCTTCAAGGGGGATCAGCGACGAGGCGCCCTCGCGGTGCCAGCCGACCGTGGAGTTGGAGGTGCCGAAGTCGATACCCAGCGCGCGGGCCGGCGATACGTCAGACATGGGAAAAAGCTTCCGGAGGCAAAACGGCCGCGCAGTGTATGCCAGTTAGCTACAGAATCAAGACCGATCGTCTGCCTTGAAGCAACCCCAAGCGAACCTTGAAAGGCTATGCTTGACCCCTATCTTCAGATGCAACACGAAAATTCACATTGGTGATCCAACGATGGACTTCAAAGACTATTACAAGATACTCGGCGTAGAGCCCACGGCGGACGAGAAGGCGATCAAGGCCGCGTACCGCAAGCTGGCGCGCAAGTATCACCCTGACGTCAGCAAGGAGCGCGACGCCGAGGACAAATTCAAGGAGGCCAACGAGGCCTACGAGGTGCTGGGTGACGCGCAAAAGCGTGCCGAGTTCGACGAGATCCGCAAGTACGGCGGCCAGCACGGCCGGCCGTTCCAGGCGCCACCAGGCTGGCAGAGCCGTGGCGGTGCGGGTGGCGCTGGCGGCGGCTTCGAGGGCGGCGACTTCTCCGACTTCTTCAGCTCGATCTTCGGTGCCCGCGGCGGTAACCCGTTCGGTGGTGGTGGCGGCCGGCAACAACAACGCAGCGCCGGCAGGCGAGGGCAGGACGTGGAACTGGAACTGGCAATCTTCCTGGAAGAAACCCTGAGCAAGGAATCCAAGCAGATCAGCTTCCAGGTGCCGCAGACCAACGCAGCCGGCCAGCGCACCGGGTTCACCACCAAGACCCTGAACGTGAAGATCCCCGCCGGGGTCACCGACGGCGAGCGCATCCGCCTCAAGGGCCAGGGCGCGCCAGGTGTTGGCGGCGGCGCCAACGGCGACCTGTTCCTGACCGTGCGCATGGCACCGCACCCGCTGTTCGATGTCGAAGGCCATGACCTGATCATCACCGTGCCGCTGGCACCGTGGGAAGCAGCCCTGGGCACCAAGGTGGCGGTGCCGACCCTGACCGGCAAGATCAACCTGACCATCCGCCCCGACAGCCAGAGCGGCCAGCGCCTGCGCGTGCCGGGCATGGGCCTGGCGAACAAGAACGGCGAGCGCGGTAACCTTTACGCGCAGCTGAAAGTGGTGATGCCGCCAGCCTCCGATGCGGCTACCCGTGAACTGTGGACCCAGCTTTCCGAGAAAGCGGCGTTCGACCCGAGGACACAATGGAGTAAGTGATCATGAGCAGCACCCTGATCGTTCAACTGGACATGCGTACCCTGTGTCAGGAGGCCGATATCACGGCTGACTGCGTGATCGAGATTGTCGAACACGGCATTGTCGAACCTTCGGGGCGAACGCCGGAGGATTGGGTGTTCGACGATCAGGCGCCGCTGTTGGCCAAGCGCGCGGCGAAGCTGCATCAGGAGCTTGAACTGGAGTGGGAAGGGGTGGCGCTGGCGCTGGAGCTGCTGCAGGAAGTGCAGCAGTTGCGCAGTGAAAACAGCATGCTGAGGCAGCGGTTGGGCCGATTTACCCAGATGTAAGGTGTGCAGGCCCGGCCTCTTCGCGGGACAAGCCCGCGCCTGCAGGGTCACTCGATACCTGTAGGAGCGGGCTTGTCCCGCGAAGAGGCCGGGCCTGCATGACTCAGGTTGGTTCAGCCCCCGGGTTCAGCACCAGCTGCATGAAGGTCAGATCCAGCCAGCGGCCGAACTTCACCCCCACCTGCGGCATCTGCCCGGTCACCACGAAGCCCAGCCGCTCATGAATGCGCACCGACGCGGCATTGCCGCTCTCGATGGCCGCAACCATCACATGCTTGCCGCACCCACGCGCACGCTCGATCAACGCTGCCATCAGCACCGGCCCCAGGCCCTTGCCACGCTGGTCACCGCGCACATACACCGAGTGTTCCACGGTCAGGCGGAAGCCCTCGAACGGCCGCCAGTCGCCAAACGACGCGTACCCCAGAACGCCGGTGTGATCCACGGCCACCAGGATCGGGTAACCCTGCTGCGCCCGTGCGTCGAACCAGGCCTGGCGGTTGCCCAGGTCCACCGGGGTTTCGTTCCAGATCGCCGTGGTGTTGCGCACGGCGTCGTTGTAGATGTCGAGGATGCCTGGCACGTCGGTGGCCAGGGCGTCGCGGATTTCGTAACTCATGACAGCGTCTCGCAGGGTCGTTGATTGCAGGTTAAATGGTTACCAGCCCGCGCACACCTTCGGCCTGCATGTTTTCACCGCGGCCACGTTGGATGATCTCGCCACGGGCCATGACCAGGTACTGGTCGGCCAGTTCTTCGGCGAAATCGTAGAATTGCTCGACCAACAGGATGGCCATGTCGCCGCGCTCGGCCAGGCGCCGGATCACCGCGCCGATTTCCTTGATCACCGACGGCTGGATACCTTCGGTGGGCTCGTCGAGGATCAGCAACCGCGGGCGGCTGGCCAGGGCACGGCCGATGGCCAGCTGTTGCTGCTGGCCACCGCTCAGGTCGCCGCCACGGCGCTGTTTCATCTGCTCCAGCACCGGGAACAGTTCGTAGATGAATGCAGGTACTTCGCGTGCCTCGCGGGCGGGAAAGCGCGACAGGCCCATCAGCAGGTTTTCTTCGACGGTCAGGCGCGGGAAGATCTCCCGGCCCTGGGGCACGTAGGCGATCCCGGCGTGCACCCGCTGCTGGGGCTTGAGCGTGGTGATCGGCTTGCCTTCCCACTCGACGCTGCCTTCGCGGGCTGGCACCAGGCCCATCAGGCAGCGCAGCAGGGTGGTCTTGCCCACCCCGTTGCGCCCGAGCAGGCAGGTGACTTCACCGACCTTGGCTTCGAAGGACAGGCCGCGCAGGATGTGGCTGCCGCCGTAGTACTGGTGCAGGGTGTCGATCTTGAGCATGTGCGTGTTCCTGAAAGTGTTGCTGTGCCTGTGCCGGCCTCTTCGCGGGGCAAGCCCGCTCCTACAAGGATCGCGTTTCCCCTGTAGGAGCGGGCTTGCCCCGCGAATGGGCCGACACAGGCTTCCTGTGTCTAGCGGCCCAGATAAACCTCGACCACCCGCTCATCCGCCTGCACCTGCTCCAGCGAACCTTCCGCCAGCACGCTGCCCTGGTGCAGCACGGTGACATGGTCGGCAATGCTGCCGACGAAGCCCATGTCATGCTCCACCACCATCAGCGAGTGCTTGCCGGCCAGGCCCTTGAACAGTTCGGCGGTGAACTCGGTCTCGGCGTCGGTCATGCCCGCCACCGGCTCATCCAGCAACAGCAGTTGCGGCTCCTGCACCAGCAGCATGCCGATCTCCAGGAACTGCTTCTGCCCGTGCGAAAGCAGGCCTGCCTGGCGCTGGGCCAGCGGCAGCAGGCGCAAGGTGGTCAGCACTTCCTCGATGCGCTGGCGCTGTTCACCGTTCAGGCGCGCGGCCAGGCTGGCCCACACCGACTTGTCGGCCTTCAGGGCCAGCTCAAGGTTCTCGAACACCGTCAGCGCCTCAAATACGGTGGGCTTCTGGAACTTGCGGCCGATGCCGGCCTGGGCGATCTGGTACTCGCTCATGCGGGTCAGGTCGAGGGTGTCGCCGAAGAAGGCGCTGCCGGTGTCGGGGCGGGTCTTGCCGGTGATCACGTCCATCATCGTGGTCTTGCCGGCGCCGTTGGGGCCGATGATGCAGCGCAGTTCACCAACGCCGATGTACAGGTTCAGCGCGTTGAGGGCCTTGAAGCCGTCGAAGCTGACGCTGATGTCTTCAAGGGTCAGCACCGTGCCGTGGCGGGTGTCCAGGCCAGCCTTGCGGCGTTGGCCCAGGCCAATGGCGTCGCGGCCGGCGCCGAGGTTGTCGAACACCGGTTCGAGCATGAATTCCGGGTGTACGGGGGGCACGCCTCTCATGGCTGGCTCCTTTTCTTCAACAGGCCCACTACGCCCTTGGGCAGGTACAGGGTCACGAGGATGAACAGCGCACCGAGGAAAAACAGCCAGAACTCCGGGAACGCCACGGTGAACCAGCTCTTCATGCCATTGACCAGGCCGGCACCGAGCAGCGGGCCGATCAGCGTGCCGCGCCCGCCCAGGGCGACCCACACGGCCGCTTCGATGGAATTGGTCGGCGACATCTCGCTGGGGTTGATGATGCCCACCTGGGGTACATACAGCGCACCGGCCAGGCCGCACAGCACGGCGCTTAGCACCCACACCAGCAGCTTGAAGCCGCGCGGGTCGTAGCCGCAGAACATCAGCCGGTTTTCAGCGTCGCGCACCGCGGTGAGCAGGCGGCCGAACTTGCTCTGGGTCAGGCGCCAGCACAGGTACAGGCTGGCCAGCAGCAGGCCGACGGTAAGCAGGAACAGCACCGCGCGGGTGCCTTGGGCGGCGATGTCGAAACCGACGATGGTGCGGAAGCTGGTGAAGCCGTTGTTGCCGCCAAAGCCCGTTTCGTTACGGAAGAACAGCAGCATGCCGGCGAAGGTCAGCGCCTGGGTCATGATCGAGAAGTACACGCCCTTGATCCGCGAGCGGAAGGCAAACCAGCCGAACACCAGTGCCAGCAACCCCGGCGCCAGCACCACCAGGCACAGGGCCCAGGCGAAGTGCTGGGTACCGGCCCAGTACCAGGGCAGTTCGGTCCAGGAGAGGAAGGTCATGAACCCCGGCAGGCCGTCACCGGCTGCCTGGCGCATCAGGTACATGCCCATGGCATAACCGCCGAGGGCGAAGAACAGGCCGTGGCCCAGCGACAGCAACCCGGCATAGCCCCAGACCAGGTCCAGCGCCAGGGCGACGATGGCGTAGCAGAGGATCTTGCCGACCAGGGTCAGGGTGTAGGCCGACACGTGCAGCGCGTGGTCAGCCGGCAGCAGCGACAGCAGCGGCAGCGCCACCAGCAGCAGGACGACGACCGCGCCAATGGCCAGCGACAGCCGTGGCCCGGCCTTTTGCGTAGCGGTGACAAGCAGTGGCTGGTTCATCAGTCGATTACCCGTCCCTTGAGGGCGAACAGGCCTTGCGGGCGCTTCTGGATGAACAGAATGATCAACGCAAGGATGAGGATCTTGCCGAGCACCGCACCGATCTGCGGCTCCAGCAGTTTGTTGGCGATACCGAGGCCGAACGCTGCCCACAGGCTGCCGGCCAGCTGCCCGACGCCGCCGAGCACCACCACCAGGAACGAGTCGATGATGTAGCTCTGGCCCAGGTCCGGGCCGACGTTGCCGACCTGGCTCAGGGCCACGCCCCCGAGCCCGGCGATGCCCGAGCCGAGGCCGAAGGCGAGCATGTCGACACGCCCGGTGGAGACGCCGCAGCAAGCAGCCATGTTGCGGTTCTGGGTGACGGCGCGCACGTTCAGCCCCAGCCGAGTACGGTTGAGCAGCAGCCAGGTGAGCAGGACTACGGCGAGGGCGAAGCCGATGATCACCAGGCGGTTGTACGGCAGCACCAGGTTGGGCAGCAGCTGGATGCCGCCAGACAGCCAGGCCGGGTTGCTGACCTCGACGTTCTGCGCGCCGAACAGCAGGCGGATGGCCTGGATCAGGATCAGGCTGATGCCCCAGGTGGCCAGCAGGGTTTCCAACGGGCGGCCGTACAGGTGGCGGATGACGGTTCGCTCCAACGCCATGCCGACCCCGGCGCTGACCATGAAGGCCACAGGCAGGGCGATCAGTGGGTAGAACTCGATGGCGCCAGGGGCGTAGCGCTGCAGCAGCACCTGGACCATGTAGGTGCTGTAGGCGCCGAGCATGAGCATCTCGCCGTGGGCCATGTTGATCACTCCAAGCAGGCCGAAGGTGATCGCCAGACCGAGCGCCGCCAGCAACAGGATCGAGCCCAGCGACAGGCCGCTGAAGGCCTGGCCGAGCAGTTCGCCGACCAGCAGCTTGCGCTTGACCTGGGCCAGGCTGGTTTCGGCTGCGGTGCGCACGGCCGCGTCGCTCTCGGCGTCGGGTTGCAGCAAGGCTTCGAGGCGGGTGCGAGCCAGCGGGTCACCGGTTTCACCGAGCAGACGCACGGCGGCCAGGCGTACCGCAGGTTCGCTGGCGCCCAGTTGAAGGTTGGCCAGGGCCAGGCCGAGGGCGGCGTGCACTGCGGGGTCCACTTCGAGGGCGAAGCGCCGGTCGAGGAAGGCCATCTGCGCGGGCTGCGCGCTCTTCTGCAGTTGCTGGGCGGCGGCCAGGCGGGTGGCGCTCTCGTTGCTGAGTAACTGGTGGCTGGCCAGGGCGTTGTCGATCAGGCCGCGCAGGCGGTTGTTCAGGCGCACTTTGCGCGTGTCATCGGCGGCGATGCGGCCCTGGCGCAGGTTGTCCAGCAGCGGCAGGCGCGCGGCATCGGGTTGCGCCGCCCAGCCTTCGAGCAGTTGGGCTTGCTCGGCGGGCTTGGCGGTGAGGAAGAATTCGCCCTCGCTGGCCTGGGTGGCCAGGGGCAGGAGCAGCAGGAGGGTGAACAGGAGTCTGAGCATGCGGGCAATCCTGGAAATCGGCGGTGGATTCTTCGCGGGCATGCCCGCTCCCACAGTTACTTTGCAGGTCTGGATGTGGGAGCGGGCGAGCCCGCGAATGGGCTGCAGAGCAGCCCCAGTGCACTCAGTTACCTTTCACTGCATAGTCCGGCCGTTTGTCGTTACCCGGAATGAACGGGCTCCACGGCTGTGCCCGCAGCGGCTGCTCGGTTTCCCACACCACACTGAACTGCCCGTCATCCTGGATTTCGCCGATCATCACCGGCTTGTGCAGGTGGTGGTTGGTCTTGTCCATGGTCAGGGTAAAGCCTGAAGGCGCCTTGAAACTCTGCCCGGCCAGTGCCTCACGCACCTTGTCGACATCAGTGGACTTGGCCTTCTCGGCAGCCTGGGCCCACATGTGAATGCCCACGTAGGTGGCTTCCATCGGGTCGTTGGTCACCGCCTTGTCGGCGCCTGGCAGGCCCTTGGCCTTGGCGTAGGCCTTCCAGTCGGCGACGAACTTCTGGTTGGCCGGGTTATCCACCGACTCGAAGTAGTTCCACGCCGCCAGATGGCCCACCAGCGGTTTGGTGTCGATACCGCGCAGCTCTTCTTCGCCCACCGAGAAGGCCACCACCGGCACGTCGGTGGCTTTCAGGCCCTGGTTGGCCAGCTCCTTGTAGAACGGCACGTTGGAGTCGCCGTTGACGGTGGAGATGACCGCCGTCTTGCCGCCAGCGGAAAACTTCTTGATGTTGGCGACGATGGTCTGGTAGTCGGCGTGGCCGAACGGGGTGTACACCTCTTCGATGTCCTTGTCGGCCACGCCCTTGCTGTGCAGGAACGCGCGCAGGATCTTGTTGGTGGTGCGCGGGTAGACGTAGTCGGTGCCCAGCAAGAAGAAGCGCTTGGCGCTGCCGCCGTCTTCGCTCATCAGGTATTCCACGGCCGGGATGGCCTGCTGGTTGGGCGCGGCGCCGGTGTAGAACACGTTCGGCGACATCTCTTCACCCTCGTACTGCACCGGGTAGAACAGCAGGCCGTTGAGTTCCTCGAACACCGGCAGCACCGACTTGCGCGACACCGAGGTCCAGCAGCCGAACACCACCGCGACCTTGTCCTGGGTCAGCAGCTGGCGGCTCTTTTCAGCGAACAGCGGCCAGTTGGAGGCCGGGTCGACGACAACCGGTTCGAGCATCTTGCCGTTCACGCCGCCCTTGGCGTTGATCTCGTCGATGGTCATCAGCGCCATGTCCTTGAGCGACGTCTCGGAAATCGCCATGGTCCCCGACAGCGAATGCAGGATGCCGACCTTGATGGTTTCGGCGGCCTGGATGCTCCAGCTCAGGCCCATCGCCGCAAGCGATGCGCTGAGGGTAAAGGCCTTGATCAGACTGCGACGCTTCATGTGCTCTCTCCGCTGAGTTTTTATGGTGTTGGCCAAAGCGGGGAGGGGCGTTGCAAGGGGTGTGCCTAGTGGCGGAAGGTGCGCAATAGAGGGGTTGTGCGAGGTGTTGGGGCGTTTTGCCGATCCAGGTTGGTGCCTGGGATAGGGGTGTGCACAGGATTGGGGCTGCACAGCAGCCCCAGCAACATCAGCCGTTACGCACAGCCGAGCGCGGATGACGACGGCTACGCACGAACTGATAGGTGACCGCCAGCAGCAGGAACCAGATCGGCGTCACCACCAGCGCCGAGCGGGTATCCGCTTCCAGGCTCAGCAGCACCAGGATGAAGGCAAAGAACACCAGGCACACGTAGCACATGAAGCGCCCGCCCGGCATCTTGTAGTTCGACGCCTGGTGCAGCGCGGCGCGGTGCTTGCGGTACTTCAGGTACGACAGCAGGATCAGCGTCCAGACGAACATGAACAGCACCGCCGAAACGGTGGTGACCAGGGTGAACGCTTCGACCACGTTCGGCACCAGGTAGATCAGCACTGCACCCAGCAGCAGGCAGGTACAGGAGAAGAACAGGCCGTTGGCCGGCACCGAGCGGCTCGACAGTTTCTCGAACGCCTTGGGTGCATCGCCTTCTTGTGACAGGCCGTAGAGCATGCGGCTGGTGGAGAACACGCCGCTGTTGGCCGACGAGGCTGCCGAGGTCAGCACCACGAAGTTGATGATGCTCGCCGCCGCCGGCAGGCCGGCCAGCACGAACAGTTCCACGAACGGGCTCTTGCCTGGCACCACGTCGCGCCATGGCGTCACCGCCATGATGGCGATCAATGCCAGTACATAGAACACGATGATGCGGATCGGGATGGAGTTGATTGCCCGCGGCAGGGTGCGCTCGGGGTTTTTCGCTTCGGCGGCGGTGGTGCCGACCAGTTCGATGCCGACGAAGGCGAATACTGCAATCTGGAAACCGGCGAAGAAGCCCATCAGGCCATTGGGGAACATGCCGCCATCATTCCACAGGTTGGCCAGCTGTGCCGTGCGCCCGCTTGGCGAGGTGAAGCCGGTGATGACCATGTACAGGCCGGTGGCGACCAGGCCGAGGATGGCGACGATCTTGACCAAGGCGAACCAGAACTCCAGCTCGCCGAACATCTTCACCGTCACCAGGTTCAGCGACAGCAGCAGCCCGACGCAGGTCAGCGCCGGTATCCACTGCGGCAGGTCGGGGAACCAGAACTGCGTATAGGCGGCGATGGCGACCACGTCGGCGATGCCGGTGACCACCCAGCAGAACCAGTAGGTCCAGCCGGTGAAGTAGCCGGCCCAGGGGCCGAGCAGGTCGGCGGAAAAATCGATGAACGACTTGTAGTTGAGGTTCGACAGCAGCAGTTCGCCCATGGCACGCATGACGAAAAACAGCATGAAACCGATGATCATGTAGACGAAGATGATCGACGGCCCCGCCAGGCTGATGGTCTTGCCCGAGCCCATGAACAGGCCGGTGCCGATGGCGCCACCGATGGCGATCAGCTGGATATGGCGGTTGGTCAGGTTGCGCTGCAGATGTTGTTCATCTGGCGCGTTGGGAGAAGTGTGCGTCATCAAGCTGCATTCCCTTGAAAGGTCAGTCTTCTTGTCAGAGGTAGCCGGTTAGGCTAACACGCGCGTGCCAGATCGGGGCGCGACAGATCGACTCGACTATTGCGGGGCAGCATTTGTCCTGTGGCGGCCTCTTCGCGGGTAAACCCGCGAAGAGGCCGGTGCAGGTCAACAATCAGGCATTGACTAGCACCCGGCGGCGTCTGACGACCAGGCTATCCACCACCCACATCACCACCATCGACACCCCTACCAGAGGGAACATAACGCCCAGCACCAGCATCACCCCCACCGCAGCCTTCCAGCGCGGCAGGTCATGACGCAGCGGCGGCACGCCCAGCCCGCCCTCGGGCCGGCGTTTCCACCACATCACCAGGCCGCTCACCGACCCCAGCAGGATCATCAGGCACACCAGCAGGATGATGATCTGGTTCAGCGCCCCGAACATCTTGCCCTCGTGCAGCATCACGCCCAACTCGGTAGCGCGGGCCACGGGGCTGTAGTCCTGCCAGCGCACATCGGCCAGTACCTTGCCGGTGTACTGGTCGATATGCAGGGTCGCATCGTTGCGCGGGTCGTCGGCGAATACGGCGATGGTATAAACGCCTTCGGCAGCGGTCGGCGCGGTGATGCTGTAGCCCGGCTCTACCTGACGTGCCGTGGCGATGTCTTGCACCTGTTGCAGGCTCACCTGCGGCGCCGCCGGTGCACTGTCCATCATGTGATGCCCGGCATGCTCGGCATGTGCGCCGGATTGCGGCATCGGCGTGTTCTCCATCGCCCACGGTACGGTCTGGCGGTGCGCGCTGTTCAGTTCGCGGGCCTCCTGGTCCGACTTGGGCACGTCATTCCACATGGCCGCGGGGAAGCGGTTCCAAAGATCGGCGTACTGCTTGCCCCACATGCCGGTCCAGGTCATGCCGCTGACCAGCATCAGCAACAGCAGGGCAGAACCCCAGAACCCGGTCACCGCATGCAGGTCGCGCCAGAACAACCGGCCTTTCGCTGCGAAGCGTGGCCACAGCACGCCGGCACCATTGCGCCCGCGTGGCCACCACAGGTAAAGGCCGGACACCACCAGCACGATGCCCCAGCCAGCAGCCAGCTCTACCAGGCGGTCACCGACCGTGCCGACCATCAGCTCGCCGTGCAGGGCACGGGCGATGGCCTGCAGGTTTTGCTTGCCGTCCTGCTCGCCAAGGATCTTACCGCTGTACGGGTCGACGAACACATTCAGCTCGCGGCCAGCGTCATGCACCACGAACTGCGCGCTGCGCTCGGCATTGATCGGTGGCAGGTACTGGCCGACATGGCCTTTCGGATAGGCCTGGCGCACTTCGGCCAGCAGCGTGTCGGCGCCCTGTCGATGGTGGCCGGCTTCGACCACCATCAGGTCACGGTACAGCAGCGGGTCGAGCTGCGGCTTGAACAGGTAGATGATCCCGGTAATCGCCAGCAGGATCATGAAAGGGGCGACGAACAGCCCGGCGTAGAAGTGCCAGCGCCAGGCCAGGTTGTAGAAGGAAACGCGTGTTCCGCTCATGGGAACCTCCTGTTTGACCAGCTGATGGGCGCGCCCGAAGCCGCGCCCGTTGTTGTTGTTGTCAGAAGCTGAAATCGACCTTGGTCCAGAAGGTCCTGCCTGGCTCGTTCACCGGCTGTGGATCATTGGCCGGGTAGCCGAACCCGGCATTCCCGGCCAGGTTCAGGTGCTCGGCGTAGGTCTTGTCGAACAGGTTGTCGACCCCCGCGCTGAGCTTGAGGTTGTGGTTCACCTTGTAGGCGCCATTGAGCGAGAACACGCCAAAGCCGGCGCTCTCGTCGAAGTCCTTGCCGACCACGTTGCCCTGGTTTTCGGCAATGCGGTTCTGCGCCGCCACCAGCCGCCACAGGGCCCCTGCACTCCAGCTGTCGCGGCTGTAGGTCAGGCCCAGGCGGCTTTCCAGCGGCGGCATCTGTGGCAGTTCCTTGCCGTCGCTGCTGTTCTTGCCCCAGGCGTAGGCCAGGGTGGCATCGGCCTTCCAGCGCTCGCTGAGCTTGTACGCAGCGCCCAGTTCGCCGCCCATGATGCGGGCGTCGATGTTCTGCGCCTGGGTGGTGCTCATGCCCATCATCCCAGTGCGGTAGTCGAACAGGATGTAGTCACGGATCTGCCCGACGTAGCCCGAAGCCCAGGCTTCCAGGCGCTCGTCGCGGTACTGGATGCCGAAGTCGAGCTGGGTGGTTTTCTCAGGCTTGATGCTGTCGAAGGCATTCACCGAGCCGGCAGGGCCCTGGTTCGGGGAGAACAGCTCCCAGTAGTCCGGGAAACGCTGGGCGTGGCCCAAGCCGATGTAGGTGGTAGCCGGCAGTGCTGCCAGGTCGTGCTCGTAGCGGATGAAACCGCTGGGCAACGTATCGGCGCGGGTGTCGCCGTTGGTGGCGCTGTTGCTACGGAAGTCCCGGGCCGAGGCACGGTCCAGACGGGCACCGGTGATCAGGCGATCTTCGGCGGTGGCGTACCAGCTCAGTTCGCCGAATGCGCCGTAGTTGTGGAAGTCGGCATCCTTTTCCCAGGGTTTGTCCTTGTAGGTGTCGATGCCCATGGCGCTGCGTGCGCGGTGCTCGTTGGTCTGCGCATCGATGCCGCTGACCAGTTGCACGTCGGCCCAGCGCCAGGTGGCCTTGATCCGTGCCCCCAAGGTGCGGCGGTCGACCGCGGCGGCCATGGGGCCGGCCATCATGCCGGTGCCCGAGGGGGTACGCAGGCTGTAGTTGTCCATCACGTGGTCGGCGTAGTTGTAGTAGACCTGAGCCTCGACCTTGTCGAGCACCTCGCCGAGGTTGGACTTTTCAAAGCGCAGGCCCAAGCTTTCGCGCTTGAACTGCGCGCCGTCCATGCCACGCCCGGCATAGCGGGCCTCGCCGTCGCCCTTGCCGGCGGTGAGTTCGAGCAGCGTGTCCTGATCGGGCGTCCAGCCCAGTGCCACGTCGCCGTTCCATTTCTCCCAGCGTGAAGGCACGGTGTCGCCGCTGCCATCGTGGTAATCGTCCGAGTGCGACTGGTTACCGACAAAGCGCGCATAACCCTGGCTGTTGCCTGCGGCAGCATCGAGCACCTTGTCGAAGCGGCCATTGGAGCCGGCCAGCAGGCTGGCGTCGACCCGGCTGCCGAGGCTGCCGAATTTCTCCGGTTCACGTTCGAAGAGGATGGTCCCCGCCGAGCCGCCTGGCCCCCAGATCACGCTTTGCGGGCCTTTGATCACGGTCAGGCGGTCGTAGGTTTCCGGAGCGATGTAGGAGGTGGGGGCATCCATGCGGTTGGGGCAGGCGCCGAGCATCACGCTGCCGTTGGTGAGGATGTTCAGGCGCGAGCCGAACATGCCGCGCAGTACCGGGTCACCGTTGGTGCCACCGGCGCGGATGGCCGAGAACCCGGGGATGGTCTTCAGGTAGTCGGCACCGTCGCTGGCCGGCACGGGCTGGCGCGGGTCCTTGGGGTTGGTGACCACGGTCAGCGGCGAGCTCGGCGCGAGCGCGGTGATTACCGTCGGGCTCAGCTCGGCCTCGGGGCCTTCATGGCCAAGATCAGCGGCCAGGGCCACGGGTGCGAGCAGCGAGCCGCACAGCGCGGCGAATGTCCCTCGCAGGGAGGGGGCAAAAACAGGGGTGCAGCCGGACATAGTGATTCCAGTCGATCAGTCATGAGTCTGCGCGAAGCCTCCTGGCTCCGTGCGATAACGGGGTGTCAGACGCTGATCGAAACGGGCGGCGCGCGGCTGCGCGCACCGGGGAACACGGCCTGCCGGGCATGACCCTGGCGCGTAGGTGCGGGGAGGAGGATGGGGGGAATTGCGCTGGCGACGCTGAGCGGGCTGAGGCTTTGCGGCAAGGCCGGGCAGTTGAACAGCAGGCTGCAGTAACCGCACTTTTCCCACATCACATGCAGCTGGCCGTCGTTGCCGTGGCTGTGATGGTTGTCGCTTGCGTGGGCGTGCCCGGCCGGCATGGACATCGACATGTCCATCGGCATGCTCATGCCGGCGTGGTGATCCATCGGCATCGACTGGGAAATCAGCGGGCCGATGAAGATCATCCACATGGCGAACAGGCTCAGCCAGCCGCCACCGACGCGCCTGCGTTCAGGGCGGGTGGTACGGCTGAGGCTGTCGCGCGGCAGGCTCATGGTGGCGAGCGCCTGTCAGCGGGTGTCAGTGCGCGTGTTCGTGAGCCTGGTCCGATGGCGCCTGTTTCTGCACGGCCACGTCGACGGTGATGTTGCCGGCCTTCTCGAAGTGCAGGGTCATCGGGAAGCGCTTGCCGTCAGTGAGCAGGCTGCGGTCCTTGGGCTGCATCAGCATCACGTGGTAGGCGCTGGGGGCGAAGGTCAGGTTCTTGCCGGCGGGCACCACCACGCTCTGCACCTGCTGCATCTTCATCGCGCCGCTGGCGCTCAGGGTGTGTTCATGCAACTGCGCGTCATCGCTGATCGGGCTGTCGACGCTGAGCAGGCGGTCATCGGCCTTGCCGTTGTTGTGCACGACGAAATACGCAGCGACGTTAGGTGAGTTGGGCGGTAGTTGCAGCGACCACGGGTGAGCGATGTGCAGGTCGCCCACGCTGTATTCATGGGCGTTGGCGTAAGCGCCGGGCAGCAGCAGGGCAGCCAGTGCAAGAGCTTGCTTGAGCATGGTGTGTCTCCGATCAGTGAGGTTCAGGCGAGCAGCATGAAAAACTCAGACCAGCGGAGAGGCACGGGGATTGAGCGCAGGCCAGAGTTGGCGCGGCGTGGGTTGGTAACTGGCGGGTGACGGCTCGCGCCCGGCCAACAGCGTCGGCGGGTTGTGCAATTGCGGCGGATAACCCGGCAGGGCCAGCAGCGGTGCGGCGCCCGAACAGCACCAGCAATGCTGCATGTTGGCGTGCTGGTCGCTTTGCGTGCCAAGGTCGATTTTGGCCAGGGCCTGGACATCGGGCTTGGCCTTGCCGGCGACGCTGGAACAGAAAGCCCCCCACAGCAGCTGCTCGGCCGGGCCCTTGGGCGCGGCAGAAGACAGCGGCATGGCCAGCAGGTTGAACAGCACTGCAAGGCAGGCTATCCAGGCAATGTGCCGACGTGGGGGCATGGAGAGATCCGGTCAGGAATCGTGGGCGGTATTGTAAGGCGGAGTATAGGTAAAAATGGTGGGGTGCGGTGAAGTGACGCAGGTGAGGTGGTCTGGGGCTGCCAGGCAGCCCCGGAATGCTCAAGCCTTGTTGCGGCCCATCAGGCCGCGCACGGTCTCCTGCAGGTCCGCTGGCAGTACCACGACCTTGGCATTGCTGCTGCTGGCCAGGTTCTCCATGGCCCCGACATAGCGCTCACCCAACAGGTACATGGCCGGCACGGTTTCGTTGCCCACCGCATCCTTGACCAGCGAGATTGCCCGCGCCGAAGCCTCGGCCAGGTTGATCTGCGCCTCGGCATCCAGCTTGGCCGACTGCAGGCGCGCCTCGGCTTCGAGGATCGCCGCCTGCTTGGCGCCTTCGGCGCGGGTTACGTCGGCTTTACGCTCACGCTCGGCAGCCGCCTGGCGCTCCATGGCCAGCTGCATGTTCTGTGACGGTTTGATGTCCTGGATCTCCACCGAGCGCACGGTCACGCCCCAGTCTTCGGTCTGCTCGGACATCGCTTCACGCAGCCGCGCCTTGATCTGCTCGCGGCTCGACAGCGCTTCGTCCAGGTCCATCGCACCGACAATGGCGCGCAGCGAGGTCATGGTCAGGCTGGTGACGGCGAACGAGAAGTTCTGCACGCCGTAGGAGGCTTTCTGCGGGTCTACCACCTTGGCGAAACACAGGGCGTTGGCAACGATCACCGCGTTGTCCTTGGTGATGATTTCCTGCTCCTGCACGTCGAGGATGATGTCTTTGGTCGGCAGGCGATAGGCGACCACGTCCATGTAGGGGATGACGATGTTCAGGCCGGGTTTGAGGGTGCTGTGGTAGCGGCCAAGGCGCTCGACAATCCACTCTTCGCCCTGGGGCACGATACGCACCCCCTTGAACACGGTGATCAGAACGAACAGGGCAATGGCGCCAACGACGATAAGACTGGTCATGATGCTAACTTCCTTTTAAATGCCGATTCAGGCCCGGATGACCCGGGCGGTGTTGCCTTCGATGGCGACGAGCCGCACGCGCTCGCCAGCGGGGATGTCGCCGTCGGCGACGCAGGTCCATTCCTCGTTGCCGAGCAGCGGCTTCTGGAAGCGCACGCGGCCTTTCTGGAATTGCGAGACGCTGCTGGTCAGCAGCCCGACTTCACCGATCACGCTGTCGGCGGTCCAGCGCACGTCCGGTTGCTTGCGTTTGAACAGCTTGAACCAGAGGAAGGTGGTCACCGAGGAGAACAGCACCCACAGCAGCACCTGCATATCCAGTTGCAGGGCGGGCGCGGCCAGGGCGATGAGCGAAACCAGCACGGCACCGATGCCGAACCAGATGATGAAGAACGTGGGCAGGACCAGTTCGAGCAGAATCAGGCCGATGCCGAAGACCAGCCAGATCCACCATTGCATTTCCATATGGGTGTCGCCTTCCGAAGGGGAGGGCCGGAGTTTACGGCAGCTAGGCGGAACAGGGCCACATCATGGGCTGCAGGAATATTCCGAAATGGCGGTAGCCAGTTGAGCGGTAGATGTGAATTCACGATCCAGTGCTGGCAAGCTCGGACGTTTCAGGATCAGCACCGGCACCCCTCGCTCTCTGGCCACGTCCAGCTTTGGCTCGGTGGCTACGCTGCCGCTGTTCTTGCTGACCAGTACATCAATGTGGCGCCGCTCGAACAAGGCCCGCTCATCATCGATCTGGAAGGGGCCGCGGGCGCCGATCACTTCGCAACGGTCATTGCCGGGGCATGCCTCCAGCGCCCGCAAGGTCCAGAACTGCTCCGGCGGAATCTCCTCAAGATGTTGCAGCGGCTCGCGGCCAAGGGTGAACAGCGGACGCCGGAACGGTTTGAGCGCTTCGATCAGCCCAGCCCAGTCTTCCACCTCGCGCCAGTCGTCCCCCGGCTGCGCCTGCCAGGCCGGGCGGCGCAGTGCCCAGCAGGGAATGCCGGCGGCCAGTGCGGCGCTGGCAGCGTTGCGGCTGATCTGTGCGGCATAAGGGTGGGTGGCGTCGATCAGCAGACTGATGCCAGCTTCACGCAGGTAGCCGGCCAGCCCGTCAGCGCCACCGTAGCCACCGACCCTTACCTGGCACGTGAGGTCCTGTGGCACACGGCCGATGCCGGCCAGGCTGTAGACGTGCTCGGGGCCGAGCTGGCGGGCGATGGCCAAGGCTTCGCTGACACCGCCGAGCAAAAGGATGCGGCGGCTCATTGCACACTGGCCTTGCCGACGATGCCGCCCTGGCGGTCGATGGCAAACACTTCGACCTCAACTTGAGCCGGCACCACGCTGCGGGCGAAGGCCAGCGCATGGGCGCACACCGCATCGCCCAAGGCGATGCCGGCGGCGTGCGCCAGGGCCAGCGCCTGCTGGCTGGTGTTGGCGGCAATGATCGCCGCTTGCAGCTCGGCGTCGGCACCGATATCCGCGGCCCAGCCAGCCAGCTGTGGCAGGTCGATGCTCGAGTGACGGCTGTGCAGGTCCATGTGGCCGGCGGCCAGCTTGCTGATCTTGCCGAAACCGCCGCACAGGGTCAGGCGTGGCACCGGCACCTTGCGCAGGTGCTTGAGCACGGCACCAACGAAATCGCCCATCTCGATCAGGGCGATCTCGGGCAGGTTGTAGACCCGGCGCATGGTGTCTTCGCTGGCGTTGCCGGTACAGGCGGCGATGTGCGTATAACCGTTGGTATGCGCGACATCGATGCCCTGGTGAATCGAGGCGATATAGGCCGCGCAGGAAAACGGCCGGACGATGCCACTGGTGCCGAGGATCGACAGCCCGCCGAGGATGCCCAGGCGCGGGTTCATGGTCTTCAGCGCCAGTTCCTCCCCTCCTTGCACATTGACCGTGACCTCGAAGCCGCCTGAATAGCCGCAGTCGTCGGCCAGTTGCTGCAGGTGCTCGCTGATCATCCGCCGTGGCACGGGGTTGATGGCTGGCTCACCGACTGCCAGCACCAGGCCGGGGCGGGTGACGGTGCCGACGCCCTTGCCTGCGACGAAGCGTATGCCGGGTTGCGCCTGCAAGCGGATCTGGCTGTAGAGCAGGGCGCCGTGGGTGACGTCGGGGTCGTCGCCGGCATCCTTGAGCGTGCCGGCTTCGGCGCGTTCGTCTATCAGACGGCAGAATTCCAGGCGCATCTGCACCACCTTGCCCTTGGGCAGGGTGATGCTTACCGCGTCGTCGCACTGGCCGGTCAGCAGCAACTTGGCGGCGGCCAGGCTGGTGGCGGTGGCGCAGCTGCCGGTGGTCAGGCCGCTGCGCAGGGGCGCGGGCTGCTCGCGGGTTTCTTCACGCATCGAGGGGTTTCACCACGTCGAGCAAGGTGATCGGCAACGCCTGGCGCCAGGTGTCGAAGGCGCCCAAGGGCTGGGCCTGGGCGACGTGGATACGGGTCAGCTCGCCGCCGTGCTGTTCACGGAAGTGCGCCAGGGCCAGTTCGCTTTGCAGGGTCACCGCATTGGCCACCAGCCGACCGCCAGGGCGCAGGCGCTCCCAACACAGGGGCAGTACGCCTTCGCGGGTGACGCCGCCGCCAATGAAAATAGCATCCGGGCGCTCCAGCTCGGCGAGGGCTTCGGGTGCCTTGCCACGAACCAGCTGCAAGCCGGGGACACCCAGGGCATCGCGGTTGTATTCGATAAAGCCCTGGCGGCCTTCGTCGGCTTCGATGGCCAGGGTGCGGCAGGCCGGGTGGGCGCGCATCCATTCGATGCCGATCGAGCCGCAACCCGCGCCGACGTCCCACAGCAATTCCCCAGGCTGTGGCGCCAGGCGCGCCAGGGTGATGGCACGCACGTCGCGCTTGGTCAGCTGGCCGTCATGGCGGAAGGCGCTGTCCGCCAGCCCGGGAACACGCGCAAGGCGCGGTGCATCAGGGCTGGCCAGGCATTCGATGGCGACCAGGTTGAGGTGGGCGATTTCGCTGTGGGGCCAGTCATCGGCGGTGCCTGTCAGCTGGCGTTCAGCGGTGCCGCCGAGGTGTTCCAGCACCTGCAGGCGGCTTGGCCCGAAGCCGCGCTCGCGCAGCAGCGCGGCGATGGCGGCTGGGCTATCGCCATCGTTGCTCAGCACCAGCAGGCGCTGACCGCTGTACAGGTGGGCATTGAGCGCCGCGAGGGGGCGTGCGACCACCGAGACCACGTGCACGTCTTGCAGCGGCCAACCCAGGCGGGCGGCGGCCAGGGCACAGGAAGAGGGCATCGACAGCACGTGCATTTCTGCGGCCGGCACCTGGCGCGCCAAGCTGGCCCCGACGCCATAGAACATCGGGTCACCGCTGGCCAGCACGCAGACGGGCTCACCGCGCAGGGCCAGCACCGGGGCGAGGGAAAACGGGGTCGGCCATTCTTGCCGCTGCGCGCTGATGCAGCGCGGCAGCAACGCCAGCTGGCGTGGGCTGCCGATGATCCGTGAGGCGCCCAGCAGCGCGCGCCGGGCCTGCTTGCCCAGGCCGCTGAAGCCGTCTTCGCCGATGCCTACTACTGTCAGCCAGGGGGTCATTCATACCTCTTTGGGGTCTGGGGCTGCTGTGCAGCCCATCGCGACACAAGGCCGCTCCTACAGGGGACGGTGATTCCTGTAGGAGCGGCCTTGTGTCGCGATGGGGCGCGCAGCGCCCCCAAATTTCTGCTCAATCGCTGTTGATGCTCGACCACCGGCTTTTCATGCCGCCGGACAAAGCAGGCATAATACCGCGCCTTCTACACTCAAGCGCATTTTCAGCGATTGCCGGACGCCCCTTTGACGCCAGCCAACCCACCCGCAGCATCACCCCGTCCCTCGGCCTGCCCGGGGTTGTGGCGCATCGTCAGCGCCCGTGACGGCGGCATCTGCCGCATCAAGTTGCCCGGCGGCCTGCTGCTGGCCGACCAGGCAGACGCAGTGGCGGTGGCAGCCGAGCGTTTCGCGGGCGGGGTGATCGAGGCTACCAACCGCGGCAACCTGCAGATCCGTGGCATCGGCGGCGATCATGCCGGGCTGGTCGAAAGCCTGCTGGCCGCCGGCCTCGGCCCGCGCGATGCCGCCAGCGACGACGTGCGCAACCTGATGCTCAGCCCCCTGGCCGGGCATGATCCGCAGAGTGTGCTGGACGTGCGCCCCTTGGCCGAGCAGATCCTCGACTTGTTGCAAGCTACCCCGCGTTTTCATGAGTTGTCTGCCAAGTTCGCCGTTCAGCTGGACGGTGGCGAGGGCGTGGCAATGCTCGAACACCCCCACGACCTGTGGCTCTCGGCATTGCGCCTGGAGCAGCGTGACTGGCTGGCATTCGGCCTGGCCAGCTGCCCGGCCGACGGCCAGGTACTGGGCGCGGTGCCGTTGGAGCAGGGGCTGGCGCTGGTGAGCGCGGTGCTTGAACGCTTTCTTGATCTGGCAACTGCGGAGCAGTCGCGCATGCGTCAGCTGCTGCAATGTTGCCCTGCCGACGTTTTCATTGCTGGCCTTGGTGTGGATGTCCGCCGCGATGCGGTCGTGCTCGAATGGAAGCGCGAAGCCACTGAGCGCCCATGGCTGGGGCGCGTTGTTCAGCAGCAGGGCATGGCGCTGGGCGTTGCGCCGCCCTTGGGCCGTCTGACGCCAGCCATGTTGCGTGGGGTTGCCCGGGTGGCTCGCCAATGGGGTGACGGCAGCCTGCGCCTGAGCCCGTGGCAAAGCCTGATGTTGCCCAATATCGCCGCTGCCAACTTCGAACAGGCCCGTGTCGAGCTTTCGTCGCTGGGCCTGCTCTGCCAGGCCGATGAGCCTTTGGCGCGCGTGGTCGCCTGCACCGGCAGCAGTGGCTGTGCCAAGGCCCAGGCCGATACCAAGGCCGATGCCGTGGAGCTGGCGGCCCTGCTGGGCAGTGGCGCGCCCGGCAGCGTGCACCTGTCCGGCTGCCCGCGTTCCTGTGCCGTGGCCCATGTCGCCCCGGCCACCTTGCTGGCCCGTTCACCGGGCCGCTATGACCTCTATCTGCGTGACGCGCACCTGCCGGGCCTGGGTGCCCTGCGCGCCACCGACCTTACCTTGAATGAAGCAGGCGCCATGCTCGCCCTGCCGACGGAGCACCTTGATGATTGACTACATCCGCGATGGTCAGGAGATCTATCGCAATTCCTTCCGGATCATCCGTGAGGAAGCCCGGCTCGAGCGGATTCCCGCCGACCTGGAAAAGCTCGCCGTGCGCGTGATTCATGCCTGTGGCATGGTCGACGCGATCGACGGCCTGCAGTTCTCCGAAGGTGCCGGCCGTGCCGGTCGTGAGGCACTGGCCAAGGGTGCGCCGATCCTCTGCGACGCGCACATGGTGGCCGAGGGCATCACCCGCGCGCGCCTGCCCGCCAACAATCAGGTGATCTGCACCCTGCGCGACCCAAGCGTGCCTGGCTTGGCCAAGGACGCCGGCAACACCCGCTCTGCCGTGGCGCTGGAACTGTGGCGTCCGTACCTGGAAGGTAGCGTTGTGGTGATCGGCAATGCCCCGACCGCGCTGTTCTATCTGCTGGAGATGATTGATGCCGGTGCCCCCAAACCTGCACTGATCCTCGGCTTCCCGGTTGGTTTCGTCGGTGCTGCCGAGTCCAAGGCGATGCTCGCCGCCGACAGCCGCGGCGTGCCGTTCGTGATCATGCAGGGCCGCCTCGGCGGCAGCGCGATGGCTGCTGCCGCAGTCAACGCCCTGGCCACGGAGGTGGAATGATGGCGCGTGGACGACTGCTGGGCCTGGGCGTAGGCCCTGGCGACCCTGAACTGATCACCGTCAAGGCGCTGCGCCTGCTGCGCGAGTCGCCAGTGGTGGCGTACTTCGTGGCCAAGGGCAAGCGCGGCAACGCCTTTGGCATCATCGAGGCGCACCTGCAAGCCGAGCAGACCCTGCTGCCGTTGGTGTACCCGGTGACCACCGAGGTGCTGCCTGCACCGCTGTCCTACGAGCAGGTGATCAGTGATTTCTACGATGAAGCGGCCGTGCAGGTAGCCGAGCACCTGGACGCCGGCCGCGATGTGGCGGTGATCTGCGAAGGTGACCCGTTCTTCTACGGCTCCTACATGTACCTGCACGACCGCCTCGCCCAGCAGCATGAAGCCGAAGTGGTCCCGGGCGTCTGCTCGATGCTCGGTGGCGCCTCGGTACTGGGCGCGCCGCTGGTGTATCGCAACCAGAGCCTGTCGGTGCTGTCGGGCGTGCTGCCTGGCGAAGAACTCAAGCGCCGCCTGGCTGACGCCGATGCGGCGGTGATCATGAAGCTGGGCCGCAACTTCCCCAAGGTGCGTCAGGTGCTGGGCGAGCTGGGCCTGGACGGGCGCGCGCTGTATGTCGAGCGGGCGACCATGGCCAACCAGAAGATCGTGCCGCTGGATGAGGTGGACCCGCAGTCCTCGCCGTACTTCTCGCTGATTATCGTGCCGGGGGAAAAATGGCAGGGCTGAACAAGCTACAGGCGCCGGCCATCGTCATCCTCGGCGGCGGCAGCCTGGCTACGGCGCAGCGTATCCAGCAGCGTTATCCACAGGCGACCATCCATGGCCTGCGTGGCCGGGTCGAGGGCGCCGATCAGTATTACGACGGGTTTGGCGACACCCTGCGCGTGCTGTACCAGCAGGCCACGCCGATTATCGCGCTATGCGCTGCCGGCATCGTCATCCGCAGCCTGGCCAGCCTGCTCGATGAGAAAGGCGCCGAGCCGCCGGTACTGGCCGTGGCCGAGGACGGTAGCGCGGTGGTGCCGCTGTTGGGTGGCCTGAGCGGTGTCAATGTCATGGCGCGCGAACTCGGCGAGGCGCTGGGTGTGGCGGCGGCGATCACCACCAGTGGTGAACTGCGCTTCGGCACCTGTCTGCTCAACCCGCCCGAGGGCTATGCCCTGGCGGACCTCGAACAGGGCAAGCGGTTTGTCTCCGACCTGCTAGCCGGCGAAAGCGTGCGCGTCGAGGGTGACGCGCCCTGGCTTGCCCAGGCGCAACTGCCGGCCAGTGACACCGCCCGGCGCACCATCCATGTCGGCTGTGACGCGCGCGTGGCCAGCCGTGACGAGTTGCTGATCCACCCTCGCTCTGTGGTGGTGGCGCTCGCCGCAGGCGGGCCCGGTCTGGCCGAGCAAGTGCGTGGCGCCTTGCATGAGGCCGGCATTGCCGAACCTTCGCTGGCGTGCCTGTTGGTCGCCGAGCAGGCGATGGCCGAGCCTTCCTTGCACGAGGCTGCCGCAGAACTGGGCGTTGTGCTGCGCTTCGCGGCAATGAACGGCACGCTGGCCAGCATGGCGGCCGAAGCCTTGCCCGAGGCTCGCCTGATCGAACAGTCGGGCCTGGTCATTGCATCGGCCGCACAACCGGTCGACACGGCACACCTGGGGCGCAAGCGTGGACGCCTGGCAGTGATCGGCCTGGGCCCTGGTGCCGCCGAGCTGATGGTCCCGGCGGTGAAAGCGGAGCTGGCGCGTGCCGAGGACATCCTCGGCTACGAGACCTATGTGCGCATGGCCGGGCCGTTCCGTGACGACCAGGTACAGCACTGCACCGACAACCGTGAAGAGATGCAGCGTGCCCGGCATGCTTTCGAGCTGGCGGCCCAAGGTCGTTCGGTTGTGGTGGTGTCTTCGGGCGACCCTGGGGTGTTCGCCATGGCATCTGCCGTGCTCGAGGCGCTGCATGAGTCCAGCGACCCCGCTTGGCACCGAGTCGATCTTGAGATCCTGCCGGGTGTCTCGGCTTCGCTGGCGACCGCTGCGCAGGCCGGTGCGCCGCTGGGGCACGATTTCTGCGTGATGTCGCTGTCGGACAACCTCAAGCCGTGGTCAATCATCGAGAAACGCCTGGACCTGGCGGCGCAGGCCGACCTGGTGTTGGCGTTCTACAACCCGATTTCAAAGTCCAGGCCGCACCAGCTGGGCGTGGCGCTGGAGGTGGTGCGCCGGCACCGCGAGGGTGGCACGCCGGTCGTTCTTGGGCGTGACATCGGTAGGCCCGGGCAGACGCTGAAGGTAGTCACATTGGCCGAACTGCTGCCGGAAATGGTCGACATGCGCACTATGGTTTTGGTCGGCTCCTCTACAACCTGCGTGTTTCCTCGCCTTTGCGGTGGGGTATGGGCCTACACGCCGCGTTGGTATCCCACAGCCAACTGATTGCCGCGGAAACTCTTCAGCGCGTTGCATCGCGAACGCGCCGACTAAGGTGGTTGCCCCCGTACCGAGGGGCAACCATCAAGGAGTTTCCACATGTCCGATGAAACACAAGTTGTCACCCGCAGTGACGCCGCCATCCTGGTCGAAGGCAACCTGCTGGCCTGCGGCGCAGGCATGTCTGCGCAAAGCCGTCACGATGTGAAGAATGCATTTCACTTTGCCACGCTGGTGGCCGACAAGACGTTCGATGCCCAGAAGCAGAGCCGCGAATGGTATGACAAGTTTGTCGATGCCATGCGCGACCTCGGCTTCACCATTGCTCGGCGCAACTTCGAGCTGGAAACCTCGGCAGAGCTCTCTGTGACCGTAGGTGCTGTGGCGGTGCGTGCGATAGGTGCTGCTGGCAGTGCCTTGCTGGGTGGAACGGTACTGGCAGACCTGGCGAAGAGCGCCTTCGAAAAACTGACCACCGTGGAAAGCGATGCCAAGATTCTTGACCACAAGCGCAAGAACAAGGCCAGGGGCATGGTGGGCATGGGCGCTTGTATCGAAACCGAAAAGCAGGATGTTGTCATGGTGGTGAGTTGCATCCAGGCGTCTGCACCGAGCCTGGATGACGACGTGCTGGGTGTCCAGTGGACGCTGGACAAGACTCGATACTACGCCGGAACGGCCGTGCTCACGCTCAATACCTTTGTGTACGGCAAAGTTCGGGAGACCGTAGAAAACAAACTCGGCGTGCGCAGTGTCGAGAACGTTCTCCAATACGACATCTGATTGCCGGGCGGTGTTGCTGCAACGCCGCCTTGTTCGGCTCTTTGAATAGGAGCAACACGATGGACAGCGCAGTTGAACGGCTGATATTGATTGGCGCAACGGCATTGCTGTATTCGCCGGGCGCGCTTGAGGAACAACGTCAGGCCGCATTTGATTCAATACTCTATGCGCAGTTGGTGGCCAACAAGAACGTAGGGTCACGCTTTGCTGAATACGAACGCTGGTACGCCGCCTATCTGGATGCATACAGCAAATTGGGCTGGATCAAGCTGGCCGGCACGCATGATGTCAAACAGTTGGGCCAACCATTGGCCCACGCGCAGACACAGCCGCTTGAGGGCTGGCTGCGGATGCGCTCCATTTGCCAGGAGGGGGTGCTGGCTGCGATAAGGGCGGGGTTGGGCCATTCGGCAGAAGGCCTGAGTCACTTGCTGAAGTTCGGCATCCAGGCCCAGTCCCAGCATTCGACGCTTGTGCTCGAGCTAGGCCTGCTCAAGCCGGGGCCGACGTTGGACCTGTGCAGCGTCACGATGCAACTCGACAAGCCGATCTCGGCTATTTCGCCGGACGTCTTGCTGGATGAAGCGGTGCTTGGAGGTGAAGCTGAATTCACTGCGGTCTCCCTGGCGCTGAACAACGCGTTCTTCCAGAACAGGCGTGATGAACTGCAGGCTTTGATGCACACCAAGAACGCAGAGGGGCACTATCGATTTGACCCTCATGCCCTGCCAGCAGGAGCACAGCATGAGTGAGGCCACTTCTGCCGTGATCGGCGCAGGGATTGTTTCGTTCCTACCGGGTATTTCCGCTGCACGCAAAGACAAGGTGAAACTGGCGTTGGCGATGGCCGAGCGAGCGACTGAGACGGCATACCGGGAAGGGTTGGTTGAAGACTGGCTGGCCTACTACCGCAATCAACTCAGATACATGGGCTGGGACGCTGTTTCCGCCGAAGAGGTTCACTGGCCTGACGAGCGCCGTGCCAGGCAAGCAGACCAGGTGCTGGAGACCATAGCGGCAACTGCAGGCGAGCATTTTGCCTCGGCGGTCAGCCTCTCCATGGAAAGGTTGCTGGCCAACCCGTCAGTACTTCGCGAGCTCGAGCGGCGCGCATCCGAGCGGCAGCACTTCCAGTTGCTGCCCTGCGCGCCGGCCGGTGCCAACCGGGTGGACATGGTGCTTTACCATGAGCGCGACACCCGTTCGGCCTTCAGCGCGGGCTTTATCAGCCACAAGCGCAGCCATCGGAACGTGCGTGCGGAGTTGGTACGTTTCAACATCCTGGCGTTCGAGAACAGCTATTTGCCCAAGGTGAAGGAGCAGGTTGTGAAGGTCAGCCTGCAGCGCATCCTGGACTACGCCATTTAAGGTACCAGGTATCCTTTGATCCCGGTGAAGATGATCTGCGCCGCCAGGGCGCAGACGAACAGCCCCATCAAGCGGCTGACGATCTGCAGGCCCTGGTCACCGAGCAGTTTTTCGATGCCGTGCGAAAGGTACAGCACCAGCCCCACGGTGAAGCTGGCCAGCGCGATGCTGACGATGGCCAGCAGCTTGTCATCCCAGTGCGGTTGGCTCACGCCCATCACCAGCAGTGCTCCGATGGTGCCGGGGCCGACGGTCAGTGGGATGGTCAGCGGCACGATGGTTACGTCCTGCTGCACGTTGTCGGCTTGCACCGCCGGTTTGCCCTGGGCCATGCCCAACGCGGAAATGAACAGCACGCTGCCAGCACCGATGCGGAAGGCGTCGGCAGTGATGCCGAAGATACCGAAGATTACCCGCCCGAACAGATAGAGCAGCACGCTGGCCACCAGCGCGGCGAAGGCGACCTTCCACGCCAGTTGCTTGCGCTCCTTGCTGGAGTGGCCGCGGGTCAGGCTGATGAAGCACGACAGCACGAAGAACGGGCTATAGAGCACCAGCATCTTCAGGTAGACACTGAACAACTCATGGAGCATGGGATGGTCCTTGAGGGATGAGGGCAGTCTGCAGGTGCGGCCAGCCTGGTCAGGAAGTATGGGCCGGATCAGCCTTGGTTTCGCGCTGATTGGCCCAGTACTGGATCAATTCGCGCAACTGCGACAGCTCCACCGGCTTGGCCATGTGCCCGTCCATGCCGGCCAGCCGCGCGCGTTCCTTGTGCTCTGCCAATATATGCGCGGTGAGCGCCACCACCGGGGTGCGCTGGCGTTGCTGGGTGGTTTCCCAGGCACGCAGCTGCTGGGTCGCGGAAAAACCGTCCATTACTGGCATTTCGCAGTCCATCAGCACCAGGTCGTAACGCTGTGCCTTCATGGCCTGCAAGGCCTCCTCGCCGTTACTGGCGGTATCAGGCTCCAGGTTGAGCTTGCCGAGCATGCCGCGGATGACCTTGGTCGAAATGCTGTTGTCTTCGGCCACCAGCACCCGGAAGTCGTTCGGTAGCTCAAGCGTGCTCGGCGCGCCGGGCAGCGGCGCCGGCACGGCCTGTTCGCGGCCGCGCTGGGCCAGTTCTTCGGCCAGTGTGGTCTTCAGCGTATAGCCGGCAACCGGCTTGGCCAGGATACGCTTGACCCCGGCATTGCGGGCGATGACTTTACTGGGTGCGTTGCTGATGCCGGTTAGCATCACCACCAGAATGTCGTGGTTCAGGCTCGGGTCTTCCTTGATCTTGGCCGCCAACTGCATACCGGTCATGCCCGGCATGTTCTGGTCCAGCAACACCGCGTCGAAGTAGTCGCGCAGGTGGGCCTTGGTCCGCAGCAGGGCCAAGGCCTCCTTGCCGGACGGCACCGCACTGACATTCATGCCCCAGGCGCTGCACTGTTGCACCAGCACCTTGCGACAGGTGTCGTTGTCATCCACCACCAGCACCCGGGCGTCGCGCAACGGGCCGTCGAGGTCTGCCGGTGGCTGCTCCAGGCGTGACGGGTCGAGCGGCAAGGTCAGCCACAGGGTATTGCCCATGCTGGTACTGCTCTTGATGCCGAATTCACCTTGCATCAGGCCGATCAGCTGCTTGGCGATGACCAGGCCGAGGTGGCCGCCGAGCTTGTTGCTGGAGAGGAAGTGGTGGCTATGCAATTCGGCCTGCAGCAGGGCTTCGCGCTCGGCGGCCGGCAGCGGCTCGCCACTGTCCTGCACGGCAATGCGCAGACGCGGGATTTCGCCGCGCTGGTCCAGCGCCACCACCAGCAGGATCTCGCCCTGGGCGGTGTTCTTCAGAGCATTTTCCAGCAAGCTCGACAGCGCCTGACGCAGGCGCGTCGGGTCGCCGCTGATGACCCGCGGCACCTGCGGCTGGGTGAAACTGATCAGTTCGATGTTCTGCTGCTCGGCCTTGGCGCGGAAAATGTTGAGGCAGTCTTCGATCAGGGCGTTGAGGTCGAACTGTACGTCATCCAGCTCGATCTGCCGGGATTCGAGCTTGGAAATGTCGAGAATCTCGTTGATCAGCGTCAGCAACTCGTTGCCGGCGCTGTGGATGGTCTGCACATAGTCGCGCTGCTTGACCGACAGCGGTGTGCCGAGCAGCAGTTCGGTCATGCCCAGCACACCGTTCATGGGGGTGCGAATTTCGTGGCTGATCTTTGCCAGAAACTCCGCCTTGGCGTTGATCTCGGCATCGCTGGCAGCCAGGGCACGGCTGGCGCTGAAGCGTTCCTCGCTCATGCGCCGCAGGCGCTCACTGACGGACAGGTTAAGCAGCAGGCCGCTGGCCACGGTCATGCCCAGGAGGATGCACAGCAGCCAGGGCGTCGAGGTGCGGGTCAGGCCGAGCAGGGCGGGCAGCAGCACCAGGCCACCAAGGTTGAACACCAGCATGGCGAGGGTGAACAGCCGTGCGGGGGCATAGCCCTTGTACCAGTGGTAGCTGCTGGCCAGCAGCATGGTCACGCTGCCGATGGCCAGCAGGGCATAGGTCATCAGGTTGAGTGGCAGGGTGTCGACGAACAGCAGGATCAGCCCGCTGACCGCAGCGACCAGCATTTCGCCCTGTAGCAAGCGGTTGAGCCGCGGCGAGTTGCAGGGTGAAAAGAAATGCTGGGTGAAATACAGCCCCGACAACCCGGCCAGCACCAAGGTCAGGTACGCGGCCGGGGTTTGCGCGCTGTGCCACAGGTGCCACCACGGGCCGCTGAGGTTGAGCAGGATCAGGCCGCTGAGCATCATCAGGCCGTGGTACAGGGCCAGATACAGGGTGGTGCTGGAGCGGGTGTAGAGGAAGCGGATCAGGTTGTGCAGGATGAGCATCACCAGGCCGCCGAACAACATGCCGAACAGCAATGGCTGGCTATGGTCGGAGGCGGCGACCGCCGCAGGCTCCAGGCTGATGGCCGGGCGCAGTTGGTGCTCCGAGACCAGGCGCAGGTAGATGTCCAGCGCGTGCTGGCTATTGGGCAAAGGTAATACGTGGTCACTGCCGCGCAGGGTCGGGCTGCCATTGCCGGCCTGGCGGCCATGGTGCAGTTGGCGCAGCAGCTTGTCGCCATCCAGGGCGTACAGATCGAGGCGGGACAGATCAGGGGCAAAGATGCGCAGCAACTGCTCCTGGTCGCCTGGTTCCAGACGATAGTGCAACCACAGGGCCTGTTCGGCCGGTGCGGCATCGAGCTCGCCAAGGGTGGTCGGGCTGAACTGGCTGCGATAGCGATCAGAGCGCACGTCGCTCAATTGCAGGTTGGCCTGTTCATCGAGCAGAACGGACCAACCACCGCCCTGTTCGGCCGAAGCCGGGAGCAGGCAGAGCAAAGTCAGCAAGCTGACGATCAGAGCTGTGGCAATCCGGAGCCGACGCACTACGAGATCCCTTCCTAGCCGATGTGCCAGACACTTACTATGCGCGGCGCGCCAAGTCGAAGGCAAGGCCCCCGTGGGGCCCTGTCGACGAGCCGGATGCCGCATGCACAAGCTGCTGCGGCAATCCGGTAAAACTTACTGCTGGTGCTCACCGCGTTCGCGGGCGATGGCCCGGTAGCCGATGTCGGTGCGGTAGAAGCTGCCGTTCCAGCTCACTTCCTTGGCCAGGCGGTAGGCCTGTTGCTGAGCATCGGCAACGCTGGCACCCATGGCGGTGGCGCAGAGCACGCGGCCGCCGTTGGTGACAACCTGGCCGTCTTTGAGCGAAGTACCGGCATGGAACACCTTGCCCTCGATCTTGGCCGCAGCCTCCAGGCCTTTGATCACGTCGCCCTTGGCGTAGTCGCCCGGGTAACCGCCGGCTGCCAGCACCACGCCCAGGCTCGGGCGCGGGTCCCACTGTGCTTCGACCTTGTCCAGGGCCTTGGCGAAGGCGGCTTCGATCAGCAGCACCAGGCTCGACTCCAGGCGCAGCATGACCGGCTGGGTCTCAGGGTCGCCGAAGCGGCAGTTGAACTCGATGACCTTGGGGTTGCCCGCCTTGTCGATCATCAGGCCGGCGTACAGGAAGCCGGTGTAGACGTTGCCTTCTTCAGCCATGCCACGCACCGTTGGCCAGATCACCTGGTCCATCACGCGCTGGTGCACGTCCGGGGTCACTACCGGGGCAGGCGAGTAGGCGCCCATGCCGCCAGTGTTCGGGCCGGTGTCCTGGTCGCCGACGCGCTTGTGGTCCTGGCTGGTAGCCATTGGCAGCACGTTGTGGCCATCGACCATGACGATGAAGCTGGCTTCCTCGCCATCGAGGAACTCTTCGATGACCACGCGCGAACCCGCCTCGCCGAAGGCGTTGCCGGCGAGCATGTCACGCACGGCGGCTTCGGCTTCTTCCAGGGTCATGGCAACGATTACGCCCTTGCCCGCAGCCAGGCCATCGGCCTTGATCACGATCGGTGCGCCTTTTTCCTGCAGGTAGGCCAGGGCCGGCTCGATCTCGGTGAAGTTCTGGTAGTCGGCAGTCGGGATCTTGTGGCGCGCCAGGAAGTCCTTGGTGAAGGCCTTGGAACCTTCCAGCTGGGCTGCGCCCTTGGTTGGGCCGAAGCAGTCCAGGCCACGGCTGCGGAACAGGTCGACCACGCCGATCACCAGTGGGGCTTCTGGGCCAACGATGGTCAGGTCAACGTGCTTCTCGGCGAAGTCGGCCAGTTGCTCCAGCGCGCAGACGTCGATGGCGACGTTCTCGCATTTTGGCTCGATGGCAGTGCCAGCGTTGCCCGGGGCAACGAAGACTTTCTCGACGCGTGGGTCCTGGGCGACTTTCCAGGCCAGGGCGTGCTCACGGCCGCCGCTGCCGATGATCAAAACTTTCATGTCAAAACCTCTGTTTGGCGGCGAACCTCGGCCCCTGTGGGAGCGGGTTTACCCGCGAATGCGGCGGTGAGCCCACCATCGTATTCGCGGGTAAACCCGCTCCCACAGGGGCCGAGGTTCGGCCGACCAGGTGAATTAGTGGCGGAAGTGGCGCATGCCAGTGAATACCATGGCGATGCCGGCTTCATCAGCGGCAGCAATCACCTCGGCATCACGCATCGAACCACCCGGCTGGATTACGGCGCTGATACCCACTTTAGCCGCATTGTCGATGCCGTCACGGAACGGGAAGAACGCATCCGAGGCCATGACCGCACCCTGCACCTGCAGGCCGGCATGCTCGGCCTTGATGGCGGCGATGCGGGCGGAGTTGACGCGGCTCATCTGGCCGGCGCCGACGCCAATGGTCTGGCGCTGCTTGGCGTAGACGATGGCATTGGACTTGACGAACTTGGCCACTTTCCAGGCAAACACCAGGTCGTGGATCTCTTGTTCGGTCGGGGCACGCTTGGTGACGATCTTCAGGTCATCGGCGGTGATCATGCCAATGTCGCGGCTCTGCACCAGCAGGCCACCGTTGACGCGCTTGAAGTCCCAACCGGCAGCGCGCTCGGCTGGCCACTCGCCGCATTCCAGCAGACGCACGTTCTGCTTGGCCGCCACCACGTCGCGGGCAGCCTGGGAGATTTTCGGCGCGATGATCACTTCGACGAACTGACGGTCGACGATAGCCTGGGCGGTTTCGCCGTCCAGTTCGCGGTTGAAGGCGATGATGCCGCCGAATGCCGACTCGGTGTCGGTGGCGTAGGCCAGGTCGTAGGCCTTGCGGATGCCGCCTTCTTCTTCAGGCACAACAGCCACGCCGCACGGGTTGGCGTGCTTTACGATGACGCAGGCCGGCTTGACGAAGCTCTTCACGCACTCCAGTGCGGCGTCGGTGTCGGCCACGTTGTTGAACGACAGTTCCTTGCCCTGCAGCTGCACGGCGGTGGAAATGCTGGCTTCGCCTTTTTTCGCTTCAACGTAGAACGCCGCGCTCTGGTGCGGGTTCTCGCCGTAGCGCATTTCCTGGGCCTTGACGAACTGGCTGTTGAAGGTGCGCGGGAACTCGCTGCGCGCTTCGGTGCTCAGGGTTTCTTTGGCCTGGTCGATGGTGCCCATGTAGTTGGCGATCATGCCGTCGTAGGCGGCAGTGTGCTCGAACGCCTTGAGCATCAGGTCGAAGCGCTGGGCGTAGGTCAGGCCACCGGCCTTCAGGCCTTCCAGCACGCTGGCGTAGTCGCTGGCGTTGACCACGATGGCGACGTCTTTGTGGTTCTTGGCAGCCGAACGGACCATGGTCGGGCCGCCGATGTCGATGTTCTCGATGGCGGTCGGCAGGTCACAGCCCGGCTTGGAAATGGTGGCTTCGAACGGGTAGAGGTTGACCGCAACCAGGTCGATCGGCTTGATGCCGTGCTCGTTCATGATAGCGTCGTCGGTGCCGCGACGGCCGAGGATGCCACCGTGGATCTTCGGGTGCAGGGTCTTGACCCGGCCATCCATCATTTCGGCGAAGCCAGTGTAGTCGGCCACTTCCACCGCGTTCACACCGTTGTCCTTGAGCAGCTTGTAGGTGCCGCCGGTGGACAGGATCTCGACACCGAGCTGTTGCAGCTCACGGGCGAATTCGAGGATACCGGTCTTGTCGGAGACGCTGATCAGGGCGCGGCGGACTGGCAGGCGGGTAGTCTGGTCGGTCATTTCGGGTTCCAATAACGCGGTGGAGTCAGCAAAAAAGGCGTCTCTTCGCAGAGGCCGCCTTTTCTGATTGGGATTCTGGCTTACAACAAGTCGTACTGCTTGAGCTTCTTGCGCAGGGTGCCACGGTTGAGCCCGAGCATCTCGCTGGCCTTGGTCTGGTTACCCTTCACGTAGTTCATCACGCTTTCGAGCAGGGGCGCCTCGACTTCGGACAGCACCAGGTTGTACACGTCAGTGACGGTCGCGCCTTCCAGGTGTGCGAAGTAGTTGTGCAGCGCCTTCTCGACGCTGTCGCGAAGGGTCTGGCCCTCTTCGCTCGGCGTGTTGAGGTGCTGTTTGAGGTTGGCGTTGTCGCTCACGGGCGTTGTTCCACTCACTAATGTCTCGGTCATCATCGTCATGCGGCCACCCCTTGTCCGTCCTCTGTCTCAAGGCTCTGTCGACGTTCGCTGAAATACTCGCGAACGTTGGCGCACTGCGCTTGTGTGTCTTCCAAAGCGTTGAACCGGGAGCGAAACTCCTTGCCGCCGGGTCGTGTTGCCAGGTACCAGCCCACGTGCTTGCGGGCGATACGTACGCCCATCACATCGCCATAGAAGGCATGCAGCGCGGCCAGGTGCTCCAGCAGGATGCGTTCCACTTCGTCCAACTGCGGGGGCGGCAAATGCTGGCCAGTCCCCAAAAAATGTTCGATCTCGCGAAAGATCCACGGCCGCCCCTGGGCAGCCCGGCCAATCAGCAAGCCGTCGACCCCGGTGGCATCCAGCACCGCCCGGGCCTTTTCTGGCGAAGTGATATCGCCATTGGCGAAAACCGGGATCGACACCGCTTGCTTGATGACAGCGATGGTGTCGTATTCGGCTTCGCCGGTGTACAGGTCGGCGCGTGTGCGGCCATGCACCGCCAGCGCCTGGATGCCAGCCTGTTCGGCGATCTTCGCCACGTTCAGGCCGTTCTTGTTCGCCCGGTCCCAGCCGGTGCGGATTTTCAGCGTCACTGGCACGTCCACCGCGCCGACAACGGCGTGGAGGATTTCCGTGACCAGCGCTTCATCTCTCAATAAAGCAGAGCCTGCAGCTTTGTTGCAGACTTTTTTTGCCGGGCAGCCCATGTTGATGTCGATGATCTGGGCGCCTGCCTCGACGTTGGCCCGGGCCGCCGCCGCCATCATCTGCGCATCACCACCGGCGATCTGTACCGAGCGCGGCTCGGGATCACCTTCATGGATGCGGCGCAGGCTGGACTTGCGGCTGTTCCACAGGCTCATGTCGCTGCTGACCATCTCCGATACCACCATGCCGGCGCCCAGGCGCTTGCAAAGTGTACGGAAAGGCTGGTCCGTGACCCCGGCCATGGGCGCGAGGATCAGGTTGTTGCGTAGTGTGTATGGGCCGATGCGTACCGCCGACATAGGTGTTCCCTGTTGTGGGGCCGAATCATTGGAGTCGAAAAAGGGTTGGCATGATACCCGCTCTCGGTGACCGGATAAAGAAGGATTTGGATAAATTCTGAACAGTTGCGGCCTTATGCCCAAGGGTTCGCGACAGCAGGCTGGCGCCTATATTTCGGCAGCCAGCAGCGCGCCGTCACTCCGGCGAACGGAAGCTGAGGCTGTAGTTCACGGCCTTCGGGCCTGGGTCGAGAATATCCAGGGCGATATGAATCGGGGTCTGGCTGGGCATTTCGCCACGCCCGGCCAGTTCACCCGACAGGTATTCGCTGGGCTTGAAGCGACGGCTAGCGATCAGCTGGCCGTTGAGGTCGGCGAACCGCAGCTCCAGCAGCGGGAACGGCTGGGCGAACGGTGCGCGGTTGTAGATGATCGCATCGACGATCAGCGCGCCCTTGAAGTCCGGGTGGCTGCGCACCACCAGGTTGCTGCTCTTGATCCGGCCGATATCGACGCGGGTCGGCACCTGGCAGCCGAGCACCGGGCACAGTTGCTGGAAGATTGGCCGGTACTGGTCCTGGCGGGCCAGTTCGTCGAAGTGGAACCACACGTACTGGAAGGCCAACAGGCCAGCAGCCAACAGGGTCAGGAAACCCCACAGCAGGCGCTTGCCCCAGTTGGGCCGGGGTTTTTCCCAGCCCAATTGCAGCGGGTCGTCGACCACGTCGACCAGCGGTTCCTTGCGCGACGGGCGCTCAGGCCTGGCGGCGAAGCCAGGTTCCAGGCGTTCGCCGGGCAATGGCTCGAGCGGGTCGTCGTCACGGGCCGACAGGTGGAGGTCGGTGTCGTCGTCATCACGGGCGCTGAGGCCTTTTTCGTGAACGATATCGTCATGTTCTTCGAAGTGCTCAACCGGTTCAGGTTCAGCTACGCGCTGCGTTGACGGTTCCTCGTCGAGGTCGAGGTCCAGGTTGCCGCCAAGGGTCGGCTCGTGGCGATCACCGGGTTCAGGCTCCAGCGGCTGTTCATCCAGCAGCACCGGGGTCGAGGCATGGTCTTCAGGAGGCTCATGAGGCTCATACGGTTCGTCGGTAGCGGTGCCGAACAGTTCGTCGCCATGCTCGTCGGCCGCCGGCTCGTCGCGGCGGGCTTGCAAGGCATTGGCCTTGATGTCCGCATGCGGTTCGGTCGGCTCGCCACGGCGTTCAAGGCGCGCCAGCTCCTGGTCAAGGTCCAGTTCATCCAGGGCCTGGGCGGTCATGGCCCAGTCTTCTTTACTTACCGGCGGCGGCTCGCTGACTGCCGGTTCAGGCGCAGCGACTGGCTCGACCACCGCAGGCGGTGCAACAACGGGCGCAGGGCTGGCTGCGGCGCGGTTTTGCTCCAGCAACTGCTTGGCCGCATTGAACACCTGCAGGCAGTGACCGCAGCGCACGACGCCGCGAGCCACGCTCAACTGGTGATGGGTGACGCGAAAGCTGGTCTGGCAATGCGGGCACTGGGTGACGAAACTGTCGGTCATGCGGCAATCCGGGAGCTATGCAGAGAACTATTCTAGGCCCGCTTAGCGGCGCCGACCACTGATGCGCACCCAGCCGTCGCGCACGACGATCGGGTCCAGATCGAAATCGGCGGCGTACGCGGCGGCCACTTCTTCACCCTGTTCGGCAAGGATGCCCGACAGCGCCAGCAGGCCACCTGGGCGGACCAGGCCGGACAGCTGCGGCGCCAGCGAGACCAGCGGGCCAGCGAGGATGTTGGCGACCAGCACGTCGGCCTGCATGGCCGGCATGTGCTCGGGCAGGTACAGCGCCAGCTTCTCGTCGGCGATGCCGTTGCGCTGGGCATTATCGCGCGAGGCTTCGATGGCCTGCACGTCGATGTCGGTACCGACCGCTTCACGCGCGCCGAGCAGCAGGGCGGCGATGGCGAGGATGCCCGAGCCGCAACCGAAGTCCAGCACCTGGGTATCTTGCAGCTGCTGGCCGTCGAGCCATTCCAGGCACAGCGCGGTGGTCGGGTGGGTGCCGGTACCGAAGGCCAGGCCCGGGTCGAGCAGCAGGTTGACCGCGTCCTTTTCCGGGGCCTCGTGCCAGCTCGGCACGATCCACAGGCGCTGGCCGAAGCGCATCGGCTGGAAACCGTCCATCCAGCTGCGCTCCCAGTCCTGGTCCTCGATCACCTCGGCCTGGTGCTCGGGCAGCTCGGCGCCGGTCAGCAGTTGCAGGTGGGCGAACACCGCTTCAGGCTCGGCGTCGGCTTCGAACAGGGCCAGCAAGTGAGTGTGCGACCACAGCGGAGTGGTGTTGAGGTCGGGTTCGAAGATCGGCTGGTCTTCAGCGTCCATGAACGTGACCGATACGGCGCCGACTTCGAGCAGGGCGTCTTCGTAGGTTTCGGCTTGTTCCGGGCTGATGGCCAGGCGTACTTGCAGCCAAGGCATGGCGGGCACCTTTGGTAAATCTGACAGGGGCAGCCCGAGGCTGCGCGAAGGCTGGCAGTTTACGCGAGTGCGGGGGGTTTGTAGAGCAGGGCGGCAGACCGCGTCGCGCTGTAACTTGTGGGAGCCGCGCTTGCTGGCGATGGGCCGCGAAGCGGCCCCGGCAATCTCAATGCCTGGCGAGGAATTCGGCCATCTTTTGATTGACCTGCTCCGCCGCCTCCATCTGCACCATGTGCCCAACCCCAGGCACCACCAGCACCTCGGCCTCGACCCCGTCGGCATGCGCCGCCGGAATGATCGCGTCCTCGGCCCCCCAGATCACCAGCGCCGGGTGCTGCCCGAGCACGCTTCGCAGGTCATGCCGCTGACGATCGCCGTCAGCCAGCGCCGCCGCCAGTTGCCGTAACGCCTCGTCCACGCCTTCTAGCCGCTTGAACTTGAGCATGTCTTCGAGCATCTGGCGGGTCACCAGCCCCGGGTCGGCGAACAGCTGCACCATCTGCGGCTTCAGTGCGTTGCGGTTGGCGGCGGCGACGAAACCTTGCAGGTACTGGCCATTGATCGTCTCACCCAGCCCGGCACTGGCCACCAGGCTCAGGCTCGCCACCCGCTGCGGCGCCAGCCGCGCCACATTCAGGCTGACCGCGCCGCCCATGGAATGCCCGGCCAAGTGGACCTTGGCAATGTCCAGATGATCGAGCAGGGCCAGCACGGTTTCGCTCAGTTCATCCAGGTCACCTTTTTGCAAGGCCTTGGCCGATTCACCATGCCCCGGCAGGTCCAGGGCGATGACCCGCCGTTCGGCCGCCAGTGCCGGGTGGTTGAACAGCCAGTTGTTGAGGTCGCCGCCAAAGCCGTGCACCAGTACCAGCGGCGTGCCACCTTCGCCCAGCTCGAACCAGCGCAGCAGGCGCCCGGCCACCTCGGCCTTCTGCGGTGCCGGCCCCTGGGCCTGGTCGGTGCCGCCCTCGGCGACGAACTCGGCCTGGAAGCGTTGCACAACGGCATCAATTTCCGATTCTTCGGCTTCACCTTCCACCACCACCGCCAGCAGCGCACCGACCGGCAGGGTTTCGTCGGGCCGGGCCACCTGGCGGCGCAGCACGCCGCTGAATGGCGCCTCGACGCTGCTGCTGATCTTGTCGGTTTCGACATCCAGCACTTCGTCGCCCTTGCTGATTTCGTCCCCCTCCTGCTTGAGCCAGGCGTCGACCCGGCCCTCGGTCATCGACAGGCCCCACTTGGGCATGGTCAGGGTATGGATCTGGCTCATGCGGCACTCCTCGCAGCTTCGATCACTTTGCGCACGGCCGCTTCGATCTTCGCCGCGTCAGGGATGTACAGGTCTTCCAGGGCGTCAGAGAACGGCACCGGGGTGTGCGGCGCGGTGACCATCTCGATCGGGCCCTTGAGCGCGGCGAAAGCTTTTTGCGCGACCAGTGCGCTGATGTCGGTGGCCATCGAGCAGCGCGGGTTGGCTTCGTCGATCACCACCAGGCGGCCGGTCTTTTCCACGCTTTCGAGAATGCTGTCCTCGTCCAGCGGGCTGGTGGTGCGCAGGTCCAGCACTTCGCAGTCGATGCCCTGGCGGGCCAGATTGTTGGCGGCTTCCATGGCCACGTGGACCATGCGCCCGTAGGTCACCAAGGTCACGTCGTCGCCGTCGCGCAGGAAGTTGGCCTCGCCGAACGGTACGGTGTAGACCTCTTCCGGCACCTCGCCCTGCAGGCTGTAGAGCAACTTGTGCTCGCAGAAGATCACCGGGTCATTGTCGCGGATCGCCTGGATCAGCAGGCCCTTGGCGTCGTAGGGCGAGGACGGGCAGACCACCTTCAGGCCGGGGATGTGGGTCCATAGCGAGGTGAGCATCTGCGAGTGCTGGGCGGCGGCGCGCAGGCCGGCGCCGTACATGGTGCGCATCACCAGCGGGGTGACCGCCTTGCCGCCGAACATGTAGCGGAACTTGGCCGCCTGGTTGAGGATCTGGTCCAGGCAGCAGCCGGCGAAGTCGACGAACATCAGCTCGCACACCGGGCGCAGGCCTTGGGTGGCGGCCCCCACGGCGGCGCCGACGTAGCCGATTTCCGAGAGCGGTGCATCGAGCACGCGGCCTGGGAACTGGTGGTACAGGCCCTTGGTGACGCCAAGCACGCCACCCCAGGCGTCATCCTCACCTGGGGCACCGGCACCACCGGCAACGTCTTCGCCGATGATAAACACACTGCTGTCGCGGCGCATTTCCTGCGCCAGGGCTTCGTTGATGGCCTGTTGGTAGCTGATTTTTCTAGCCATGGTGATTCTCCTGTTGTTCTTGTTGTCCGGGCTCAGGGGTAGCTGACGTAGACGTCGGTGAGCAGGTCGGCGGGCTGTGGCTTGGGGTCGGCCTTGGCGCGGCGCACCGCGTCTTCGATCAGGTCGTCGACCCGGGCGTCGATAGCGTCCAGTTGCGCGGCCTGCAGCAGGCCTGCGCGGAGGGTCTTGTTGCGCAATTGCAGCAGGCAGTCGCGGGACTCGCGCAGGTTTTTCACCTCGTCAGGGGCGCGGTAGGTCTGTGCGTCGCCTTCGAAGTGGCCGTAGTAGCGGCTGAGCTTGACCTCGATCAGCGATGGCCCCTGCCCGGCGCGGGCGCGCTCGATGGCGGCGCCGGCAGCCTCGTGAACGGCAAAGAAGTCGAAGCCGTCGATGGTCACCCCTGGCATGCCGAAGCCGGCGGCGCGGTCGGCGATGTGGTCGCAAGCCACCGACCAGGTCGAGGCGGTGGCTTCGGCGTAGCCGTTGTTCTCGGCAACGAAGATGCACGGCAGGTTCATGATCGAGGCCAGGTTCATCGCTTCGAACACCGCGCCTTCGTTGGAGGCCCCGTCACCGAAAAAGGCCACGGCCACGTTGTCATTGCCCTTGATCTTGGCCGCCAGGGCGGCACCGGCCACCAGTGGCGCACCGGCACCGACGATGCCGTTGGCACCGAGCATGCCTTTTTCCAGGTCGGCGATATGCATCGAGCCGCCCTTGCCGCCGCACACGCCGGTTTTCTTGCCGTAGATCTCGGCCATCATGCCGTACACATCGACGCCCTTGGCGATGCAGTGGCCATGGCCGCGGTGGGTCGAGGCAATGCAGTCGCTGTCGCGCAGGTGTGCCATGACGCCGGCAGCGGAGGCTTCTTCGCCGGCATACAGGTGGACGAAACCGGGGATCTCGCCGGTGGCGAACTCCACGTGCAGGCGTTCTTCGAAGGCGCGGATGGTGCGCATCACTTCATAGGCATGCAGCAATTGCTCTGTACTGAGGTGAGTGGACATCTTGTTGTTCTCCAGGGTTGTCTCAACACGGGGTTGCAGGGTGCAGCCGATGGCCGCGCGGGACGGCCAGCAGGTGGTGACGGGCGGCATGTGCCAGCACGGCCTCGACGTCAATGGTCAACGGGCCTTGCAAGTCGAGGGTGATGGTTGGGGTGTCGTGTTCGGCAAATTCGATCTCGCGTTCCCCATCCAGGGCCAGGGTGCCGGCAGCCAGGCTCAGGCGATGCGCTACGCCGGGGCTGAGCGTGCCGCTGGCGGTGATGCCGCAGCCTTGCAGCAAACCGGGGGCCAGCGGGGCAAGCAGGGCCTGCTCGGCCCCGGGGTTGAGCCTTACCCAGGCACCGTGGGGTTCATGGCGGGCCACCGGTTGCCACAGCCCGCAGAGCGCGGACAGGCCGATGGCGTGGGGCTCGGCGAAGCAGGCGAAGATTTCGCTGAGGTCTTCGCTGCGGCTCAGCGCGCGGGCGCCGATGAAGCGTTGCGGCGACACCGCCACTTCGACCAGCGCCCATTCGCACAGCTGTTGCTCTGGCACCTTCACCAGCAGCCGCTTGTTGCGGCGCAGGCCGATGCTGGCGGGTACCCGGCCGCACGCCAGCAAACCACCGGCCAGCCCGGCGCTGGTGGCTTCGCGCAGCTCCGGGAAGGCGTTGTTGGTGCCGGTGGACAGGGTAAGCAGGGGAGTATTCCCGGCCTCAGCTGCCACCGCCTTGTGCGTGCCGTCGCCGCCCAGCACGGCGATCATCGCCACGCCGCGCTCGACCATCTGTCGGGTGGCCAGGCGGGTGTCGCTGACGGTCTGGGTCAAGGGCAGGTCGAGCAGTTCCAGGCGCGGCCAGTGCTGGTCCCGCGCCACGGGGCCAAGGCTGGCCTTGAGCACGGCGGCGGCGATACCGGTCATGTCAGTGGGCAGCAGCACATCGGCGACGCCGGTAGCACCGAAGGCGGCGAGCAGGCGCTGGATAACCGAGGCCTTGTCGGTACTGGAATAGAGCCCGGCATTGCTGGTCAGGCGACGCAGGTCGCGGCCTGAGGCAGGGTTGGCAATGATCCCGAGGGTCGGGGCGGGCTGCGGCATGGCACACCTCGTGTTCTTGTTTGCCTAAGCTTGAGCAAGGCGGGTGCCAGCTTTCTTCACTTGCCCTGCAAGGGCTGTCGCAGAGCGCTTTGGGCGCTACTCGGCCCGGCAGCAGTGGCCCTTGCCTGAGACGCTGCGTGCCAGCATTGCAGGCCCGGGGCCTGGCTGCTGAGACGCTGCGTCTCAAGCCCGCCGGTAATCACTCAGCGCTTGTCGGGACATGCCGGCAGGCGCTTAATGGCCGCACAACGACAAGAACAAACAGGAACCGGAGGCCTCATGCTTGCCGCGAACTCCCGAGCCCATGTCGATTGCGTCAGCCGGGTGCTGAAGAATGCCGACCGCCTGCCCCAGGCGCCGGTACCGCCGCTGATTCTCGACTCATGGCGCCGTTCCATGGAGCTCTACCGCCTCGACCCCGGGTCCCAGCAGGGGCCGCGCATCCTTTCCCAAAGCCTGCTCAACGAATGCCGCGAACGCGCCGAACTGTTCCTGCGCATTGCCAGCGATGCCGTGGCGCGTCTGCATGCACGAGTACGTGGCGCCGACTATTGCGTGCTGCTGACCGATGCGTTGGGGCGCACCATCGACTACCGGGTCGAGTCGGCCATCCGCAACGACTGCCGCAAGGCCGGCCTGTCCCTGGGCACGTGCTGGTCGGAGGGCGAGGAGGGCACGTGTGGCGTGGCGGCGGTGCTGACCAGCAAGGCGCCGGTCACGGTGCACAAGCGCGATCACTTTCGCGCCGCCTTCATCGGCCTGACCTGCACCGCTGCACCGGTATTCGACCCGCAGGGCGAGCTGCTTGGCGTGGTGGATGTGTCGGCCCTGCAATCCCCGGACGACCGGCGCAGCCAGCACCTGATCCTGCAACTGGTGGAACAGACTGCACGGGAGATCGAGAACGCCTTTTTCATGCACAGCGCTCAGGGCCACTGGGTGATGCGCGCCCACGGCACGCCGGGTTATGTGGAAAGCCAGCCGGACTACTTGCTGGCCTGGGATGCCGACGGCCGCCTGCAGGCGATCAACAGCCTGGCACGCGAGCGTTTGCTGGCGCGGCATGGGCGCTTGCCTGAGCACATCGGCGAGCTGTTCGACATGGACCAGTTGCGCCGCGCCAACGAGGCCTCGGCCCAGCGCCTTCCAGGTTGGGGCGGGCTGTACGGACGGGTCAGCGCCCCCCAGCGGCGTGGTCGGACGCAACCCTTGCAGCAAGCGCAGGATGCGCGTATCGAACAGCACTTGCGGTTGGCCACGCGGGTCAAGGATTGCAACCTGGCGGTGCTGGTGCAGGGCGAGACCGGTGCCGGCAAGGAGGTCTTCGCGCGTCAGTTGCACCAGCAGAGTCAGCGCCGCGATGGGCCGTTCGTCACGCTGAACTGTGCTGCCATCCCCGAGAGCCTGATCGAGAGCGAGCTGTTCGGTTACGTCGCCGGGGCGTTTACCGGTGCCTCGAGCAAAGGCATGCAGGGGCTGCTGCAGCAGGCCGATGGCGGCACCTTGTTCCTCGACGAGATCGGCGACATGCCGCTCAGCCTGCAGACCCGGCTGCTGCGGGTGCTGGCCGAAGGCGAGGTGGCGCCGCTGGGGGCTGCGCGACGGGAGCGGGTGGATATTCAAGTGATCTGCGCGACGCACCGCGACCTGGCGGCGATGGTGAGTGAAGGGCGATTTCGTGAAGACCTGTATTTTCGCTTGGCCAATGCCCGCTTCGAGTTGCCGCCGCTAAGGGATCGGGAGGACCGATTGGGCCTGATTCATCAGTTGCTGGCTGAGGAGGCCGAGGCTTGCGGGGTTGAGGTGATGCTGGCCGACGATGCGCTACAGGCGCTGCTGGTGTACCGCTGGCCAGGGAATTTGCGCCAGCTGCGGCAGGTGCTGCGCTATGCCTGTGCGGTCAGCGAGGGCGGGCAGGTGAGCCTCGAAAGTCTGCCGCTGGAGGTGCGGGGTGATGCCGTGCCAGCTGTTGATGCCGAGGTATCGAGCCCGGCTCGGCAGTTGCTGCTCGATGCCTTGATCCGGCATCGCTGGAAACCGGCGGAAGCGGCGCGGGCGTTAGGGATATCACGGGCGACCTTGTATCGGCGGGTGCATGAGCACCGGATCGAAATGCCGCGGATGAAGGGGTAGGGCCTGGCAGGCAAAAAAAACCCCGGCACTGGGCCGGGGTTTTGGTGCATCACGCTAACGCGATCACTCCTGGCTGGCCAGTTTGTGCTCGAGGTAGTGGATGTTCACGCCGCCTTTGCAGAAACCTTCATCACGCACCAGGTCGCGGTGCAGTGGGATGTTGGTCTTGATGCCGTCGACGACGATCTCGTCCAGGGCATTGCGCATGCGCGCCATGGCTTCGTCGCGGTCCTTGCCGTAGGTGATCAGCTTGCCGATCAGCGAGTCGTAGTTCGGCGGAACCGAGTAACCGCTGTACAGGTGCGAATCGACGCGGACGCCGTTGCCGCCCGGGGCGTGGAAGTGTTTGACCTTGCCTGGGCTCGGAATGAACTTCTTCGGGTCTTCGGCGTTGATCCGGCACTCCAGCGAGTGGCCACGGATAACCACGTCTTCCTGGCGGAACGACAGCTTGTTGCCAGCGGCGATGCTCAGCATCTCCTTGACGATGTCGATACCGGTGACCATCTCAGACACCGGGTGCTCAACCTGCACACGGGTGTTCATCTCGATGAAGTAGAAACGGCCGTTCTCGTACAGGAACTCGAAGGTACCGGCACCGCGGTAGCCGATCTCGATGCACGCATCGACGCAACGCTTGTAGACTTCCTGACGGGCCTTCTCGTCGATGCCCGGGGCCGGAGCTTCTTCCAGCACCTTCTGGTGGCGGCGCTGCAGCGAGCAGTCACGGTCACCCAGGTGGATGGCGTTGCCCTGGCCGTCGGACAGCACCTGAACTTCCACGTGACGTGGGTTGGTCAGGAACTTCTCCAGGTAGACCATCGGGTTGCCGAAGGCAGCACCGGCTTCGGTACGGGTGAGCTTGGCCGAGGCAATCAGGTCCTCTTCCTTGTGCACCACGCGCATGCCGCGACCACCACCGCCGCCGGCGGCCTTGATGATCACCGGGTAGCCGACCTCACGGGCGATCGCCAGGGCGACCTCTTCGTCTTCCGGCAGCGGGCCATCGGAGCCCGGTACGGTCGGAACGCCCGACTTGATCATCGCGTCCTTGGCCGAAACCTTGTCGCCCATCAGGCGAATGGTGTCGGCTTTCGGGCCGATGAAGGCGAAACCGGATTTTTCCACCTGCTCGGCGAAATCGGCGTTTTCTGCCAGGAAGCCATAGCCAGGGTGGATCGCGGTGGCGCCAGTCACTTCGGCAGCGGCGATGATCGCCGGGATCTTCAGGTACGAATCCTTGGATGGCGCGGGACCGATGCAGACCGATTCGTCTGCCAGGCCCAGGTGCATCAGTTCACGGTCGGCAGTGGAGTGCACGGCGACGGTCTTGATGCCCAGCTCTTTGCAGGCACGCAGGATCCGCAGGGCAATTTCCCCGCGGTTGGCGATCAGGACTTTTTCGAGCTTCGCAGACATCGTTGGCTCTCCGCGATTCAAACGATGGTGAACAGCGGCTGGTCGAACTCAACCGGCTGGCCGTCTTCTACCAGGATGGCGTCGATGACACCGCCAAACTCGGCTTCGATGTGGTTCATCATCTTCATCGCTTCAACGATGCACAGGGTGTCGCCCTTCTTCACGCTCTGGCCAACTTCAGCGAAGTTAGGCGAGGTCGGCGACGGCTTGCGGTAGAAGGTGCCGACCATTGGCGAGCGAACCACGTTGCCTTTCAGGGCAGGGGCGGCAGCTTCGGCGGCTGGGGCAGCAGCAGCGGCAGGCGCAGGCGCGGCGGCAGGGGCGGCAGCCATGGGTGCAGGTGCGTAGAACTGCTGGGCGGCCGGGGTCTTGCTGTGGCGGCTGATACGGACCGACTCTTCGCCTTCCTTGATCTCCAGCTCGTCGATGCCAGACTCTTCCAGCAGCTCGATCAGTTTCTTGACTTTACGGATATCCATTAATCATCAACTCCCAAAGGTTCGGTCAGGGGGCGAAATTTAAAAACGTATCTGAACGTTTCTCTGTAACCCCGGCCCACTGAGGCCAGGGTTTTCGTTATCAGGGCTGTGCGTTGGCAGCCAGTTGTTCCAGTGCGGATTCCAGGGCCAGGCGGTAACCGCTGGCGCCCAGGCCGCAGATCACGCCTACTGCAACATCGGAAAAGTAGGAGTGGTGACGGAACGGTTCGCGTTTGTGCACGTTGGACAGATGCACTTCGATGAATGGGATGCTCACCGCGAGCAATGCGTCACGTAATGCGACGCTTGTGTGGGTGAAAGCAGCCGGATTGATCAGGATGAAGTCCACACCCTCGTTGCGTGCAGCGTGAATACGTTCGATGAGTTCGTACTCGGCATTGCTCTGCAGGTACTGCAAATGGTGGCCAGCGGCACGGGCGCGCTGCTCCAGGTCCTGGTTGATCTGGGCCAGGGTCACGGCGCCGTAGTGGCCCGGTTCGCGAGTCCCGAGCAGGTTCAGGTTGGGGCCGTGAAGCACCAGTAGGGTTGCCATCTGCGGTTTCCTTGGATTTGTAGGGCAATTCGACACAGCGCGGCGAGTGTGCCGCAAAGCGACGGCAAGTGTCCAGTTCCCGGCAATAGCCAGCACGTTGCCCGAGGTTCGCGCGAAGTATGTGACCGGATAATTAAATCTGGTCACTCATTGGGATAAATTTCCCGGCACGCGGGAAGTTATAGACCGAGTTTGCCGCGTACGCGCGTCAGAATTTGCGCAAAATCCCCGGCGTTTATCTCGCCAACGACCCGATCGGGAGTCATTTCGCTGCCGTTCGCGGCAAAGAACAACAGCGCCGGCGGCCCGAACAGCTGATAGCGGTCGAGCAACGTGCGCTGTTCGGCGCTGCTCTCGGTGATGTCGAAGCGCAGCAGCTTGAAGCCGGTCAATTGCCCTTGGACCTGCGGTGCATTGAGCACTTCGTGCTCGATCACCTTGCAGCTGATGCACCAGTCGGCGTACCAGTCCAGCAGCACGGGTTGGCCAGCGGCTTTGGCTTCGGCCAGGGCAGCGTCCAGTGCGGCCGGGGTGGTGACGGTTTGCCAGGCATCTGCCTTGGCCACGACACCGCTGGCGGTGGCAGCGGCGGGGGGCGGCAGTGGACGCAGCGGGTCACCCTGGCCACTGAGCGCGCCGTACCAGCAGGCCAGCGCATACACCAGCAGCGCCAGCCCCAACAGTTGTGCCAAACGCTGGCGTGGCGTTTTGACCACGAACTCCAGGGCGCCGAGGAACAGCGCCACGCCAGCCGCCAGGAAGCCGACCAGCAGCAAGGTCGCTGGCCCCGGCAGCACGCGGCTGAGCAGCCCGATGGCCAGGCCCAGCAGCAGCACGCCGATGGCGTTTTTCACGGTGTTCAGCCAAGGGCCGCTCTTCGGCAGCCAGGTTGCCCCACCGGTGGCAATCAGCAGCAAGGGTGCGCCCATGCCAAGGCCCAGTGCGAACAGCTTTAGTGCGCCGCCCACGGCATCGCCGCTGGCGCTGATGTACAGCAAGGCGCCGGCCAGCGGCGCCGAGACGCAGGGCGAGACCAGCAGGCTGGAGAGCACGCCGAGCACCGCTGCACCGAGCAGCGAGCCACCCCGGGTGTGGTTGGCGACGTTGTTCAGACGGTTGCTGAGGGCTTGCGGCAGCTTGAGCTCGAACAGGCCGAACATGGCCAGGGCGAACACCACGAAGAACAGCGCGAATGGCACCAGCACCCAGGCCGATTGCAGGCGTGCCTGCAGGTTCAGGCCGGCGCCGAACAGGCCCATCAGCGCGCCGAGCACGGCGAAGCTGGCGGCCATCGGCAGCACGTAGGCCAGCGACAGGGCCAGGCCACGCAGGCCGCCCACCTGGCCGCGCAGGACCACGCCGGAGAGGATCGGCAGCATCGGCAGCACGCAAGGCGTGAAGGTCAGGCCGACCCCGGCGAGGAAGAACAGCAGCAGCGACTTCCAGTTCCAGCCGCCCTCGTCAGTCGCCGATTGCGCTGCGCCGGCCACGCCATCGATGCTCAGGCGTTCGGTTTCTGGCGGGTAGCAAAGGCCTTTGTCAGCGCAGCCCTGGTAGCCCACCAGCAGGGTGAAGGCACGGGCGTCGGTGCGCGGGATCTCGATGTCGAGCACGCCGTGGTACACCTCGACGTCGCCAAAGAATTCGTCGTGCTTGGCTTCACCCTTGGGGATGTTTGGCGCGCCCAGGGCGATGTCTGCCGGTTCCGTGCGGAATTGGAAGCGGTGGCGGTACAGGTAGTAACCGTCGGTGGCAACGAACCGCAACTTGAGGGTTTGGGCGTCGGCTTGCACCAGGCTGAGTTTGAAGGCTTCGTGCACCGGCAGGAAGTCGGCATTGGCGGACAGCGAAGCGGCGCCGAGGGTGGCGCTGGGGCGGTTGTCGAGCAGGCCCGAGGCGAAGGCAGGGCTGGCCAGCAGCAGGAACAGCAGGAAAAACAGGCGGCGCATGGCGGACTCGCGAGGTGGAACGTGCCCGCATGATAACGGAGTTGGCGCTGGTTGAAAGCGACCGCGACACATGGCTCCCGTTGTGTATTGCCTGTGCCGGCCCTTTCGCGGCTTTAGCCGCGAAAGGGCCGGCACAGGCGACCTCAGACCCTGAAGGCCCGCACTGCCTTGCTCAGCTCCCCACCCAGGTTGAGCAGTTGCTCACCCTGCTCACGCCCTTCACCAATGCGCTGCAGGTTGTCTTCACCCAATTCGTGAATCCGCTCACTGTGATCGCGAATCTCACTGACCGCGCCAGTCTGCTGCGCCGTGACATCGGCAATGCGCACTGCCGTATCGGCAATCGTGCGAATCGCGCTGACGATTTCATCCAGTGCGCCATCGGCGGCCTGGGCCTGGTTTGCGGTGGCTTCGGCATGTTCGAGCTGGGTACGCATGCCGGCCACCGACTCCCGCGCCGCCTGCTGCAGGCGGTCGATCAATGCCTGGATTTCACCGGTTGCCCCGGTGGTGCGCTGCGCCAGTGAGCGCACCTCGTCGGCCACCACCGCGAAACCACGGCCCATCTCGCCGGCACGGGCGGCCTCGATGGCTGCATTCAGTGCCAGCAGGTTGGTCTGTTCGGCGATGGCGCGAATCACCGTCAGCACCCCGCCGATGGTGGCCGACTCTTCGGCCAGCTGTTCGATCATGCGCGCATTGCCCTGCACCTCGTCGACCAGCGCTCGCAGCCCCGAAAGGCTCTGGCCGATCACCGTCTGGCCCTGTTCCACTGCACGGCCGGCATTGCGGCTGGCATCGGCGGCGGAGCTGGCATCACCGGCCACTTGCTGGATAGTCGCTTCCAGCTCGCCGAGCGCATCGCGAATCTGCCCGGTGTCGCCGGCCTGGCGCTCGGCGCCCTCGTGCAGGGCGGCGCTCATGCCAGCCAGGGCGTGGCTGCTGCCCGCGACCTGCTCGGCGTTGTGGCGGATGGTGCCGACCAGCGCCACCAGATACTGGCGCAGGCGGTTGAGCGATTCCTGGATGTCGTGCAGCTCGCGGTTGGTCTTGCCCAGCGCGATTGGCGCGGCAAAGTCACCCTCGGCCCAGCGCGACAGGGCCGGCGCCAGGCTGGTAAGGGTGCGCGCCAGGCGGCGCTGCAAGGTGTCGATGAGCAGGGCGATCAGCAGGATCAGGCCGATCATCAGCCCCTGCATGAGGCGCACTTCACCGGCAATCTTGCCGTGCTGCCCGCGCACTTCCGGCTCGAGGCCGGCGATGGCCTGTTGCACGGCTTCCAGGCGCTGGTTGGTGCTCGCGGCCAGGGCGGTGCGGCGTTCGATCTGCTCGCGGGTGCGCTGCAGCTCGGCGGGGTAGCGGCTGAGCAGGCTTTGCAGCTCGCGCTTGAGGCTGACTGCTACGTCCTCCTGTTGCTCGCTGGCCTGGGACTCCAGGCCCATCAGGGCGGCGAAGTCGTCGGCGTTGGATTCGGCGGCACGGGTTACGCCCAATAGCGGCAGGCCGTCGATGACCTGGGCCTGGTTGCGGATCAGTTGCAGCTCGCGCTCGACTTCATCGGCCAGCTCCGCGCGACCGCTGCTGACCAGTTTGTCCCGGGCCAGCGACAAGCGGCCCAGGTGCACCGTGGCATCGAGCAGTGGCAAGAGGTAGCGGTTGGCTTCGCTGCTGCCGCTGTCGCGGGCATAGGCGGTCAGTTGTTCGAAGTTGGTCCCCAGTTCGCGTTCGGCCTGCTGCAGCAGGGCCTGCGGGTCGCCGGCCAGCTTGCCCGCGGCGAGCAGTTCGTTGGTGGTGAAGGCCTGCAGGGTGTCCAGGCTTGGGCGCAGCTTGTTGGCCAGTTCGGGTGGCCAATCGGTCAGTGAGGCTTCGAGCTGCTTGTTGGCTTCGACGGCTGCGGCGTGGCGCAAGGCATCGCCACTGCCCAGGTAAGCCTGGATGTTGCGCGCTGTCTGGTTCTGGAACTGCTGCGACAGGCCCAGGTAGCGCTCCATCAACTGATAGGGCCGCTCCAGGGCGCGTTGCGACCACCACAAGGTCGCACCCAGGGCGATACACACGGTCACCAGCAACAGGGTGTTGAGATTGGTCAGCCACTTCAGGCGCATAGCCGCGAACTTCCTGCGGGGGAGTCGAGAGATAGGTGCTTGAATTTATGGCGAATTTGTTACCAGGTGATGACGATGATGGCTTTGAGCTATTGCGCGAGGCCGTTACAGATCGACCCTGACCACACAGTTGCGCCCCGCATGCTTGGCCCGGTACAGCGCCTCGTCCGCCGTGCTGGCCATGCTCAGCGCATCCAGCCCGTCAATCAGCTGCACCACCCCGGCACTGAAGGTGCACCGCAGATCTTCCGGCTGCGCCGGGTAAAGAATCTCGGCAAAGCGCCGGCGAATGTCGTCCAGCACCTTATGCGCGGCCTCCAGCGAGGTATTGGGCATGACGATGGCAAACTCCTCGCCACCATAGCGGCCGATGAAGTCGGTCTTGCGCAGGCGTTGCTTGAGGAACAGCGCCAGGCTCTTGATCACACGGTCGCCCATAGGGTGGCCGTGGCGGTCGTTGATTTTCTTGAAGTGGTCGATGTCGAGCATGGCGAAGCTCAGCGGTTGCCGTTCGCGGCGGGCGCGGTAGCTGCAGTCTTCGAGCAGTTGCAGGATGTGCGTGTGGTTGTACAGCCCGGTCAGGCTGTCGCGGACCATGCGCGCCTTTAGGTGGCGGGCGCGGGCTGCGCGGTTGCGCACGGTGGTGATCAGGTGCCGCGAGCGGATCGGCTTGGTCAGGAAGTCGTCGCCACCTTCGCTCATTGCATCGAGCTGCTTGTCCAGGTCGTCCTCGGCGGACAGATAGATGATCGGCACGCTGACGTAACGGTCGTTGTGGCGGATCACCTTGGCCAGTTCCGGGCCCGAACACGTCGGCATGTACAGGTCGAGGATGATCAGGTCGGGCTGGAAGTCGGCAAGCTCGACCATGGCGCGGATCGGGTCGTTCAGGCTGCGGGTCAGCATCCCGGCACTGGCCAGTACCCGCTCGGTATGCAGGGCCTGGGCGCGTGAGTCGTCGACGATCAGTACGCGCAACGGGTCTTGCTGGGCGCTGCTGGTGATGACTTCAAGTTTTTCCAGCAAGCTGGAAGCCTCCAGCGTACCGGTCAGAAACGCCTGGCCGCCGGCGCGCACGGCGGCCAGGCGGGTGGTCGTCTCGGCTTCGTGCAGGCTGAAGAACAGCAGCGGTATGGGCTGCGCCTGCCCCCGCTGCGCCAACGCCGCCAACGGCAGGCCCGCACCGGGGCCGGCGAAATCGACATCCATGACGATGGCGGCAGGAGGCTGCTCGGCCAGCGATGCCAGAAATGCACGGGCGCAAGGCTGCGGTTGCGCGCTCAGGCCAAAGAACTCCAGCTGCTGGGCGAGGCGCTCGGCGCGCTCATGGTCGTTGAGCAGCAGATAGACCGGTTTGCGCGCAGGCGGCAACTCCAGCTTATCGGGCTGGTCGCCGTGGCGCAGGCGCGTGCGCGACAGGCGCTGCAACAGCTGTTCGAGCGCCTGTGAAAGGCGCTCCGGGCTCGGCTCTGCGGCTTGAGTCATGTCCTGGCTACTTATTAATGTGCTATGCAGGTTCGATGATGGCTCTATGCTAGCACTTCTTTTTCCACTCGCACGTGCCCCGCGTCAACAAAGGCTTACGAACGAATATTCAGTTACTGACTCATTGGTCGCTTATGCGTAAGGCGGTGTCTGCTTTATAGTGCTGTGACGCGGGCTTGCCGTGGCACCCTGGCGCATGCCTGAGGTCCAAGCCCCTGAACCGTCGTGACTGATTAAGGACAATGCCATGCTGGACTGGAAAAACCGCGAGGCCAAAGCCGAGCCCCGCGAGCGTGTGGATGGCCGCGGTGCCGCAGCCCGTAGCTACCTTGGCGGGCTTTGGAGCCGAGCCCTTGGAACCCTGATCGGGTTGTACTTGCTGGTGTGCATTGGCCTGGGCTGGTACTGGAGCGAAGAGCCGAAGCTGTTCCCGGTACAGCAGAATGCCCAGGCAGCCGCTGAGCGCGGCGGCCAGCAGATGGTCGTCGGCTATACCACCATCGAGACCCTCAAGACCGTGGCCGGCACCTTGCTGAACAAGCCGGGCGGGTACATTTCCAACGACCGCTTCCCGCCTGGCCTGTGGATGGACAACATGCCGAGCTGGGAGTATGGCGTGCTGGTGCAGGTGCGTGACCTGTCCCGAGCCCTACGCAAGGACTTCGCCCGTTCGCAGTCGCAATCTACCGAAGATGCCGACCTGGCCAAAGCCGAGCCGCGCTTCAACTTCGACAACAAGAGCTGGATCCTGCCTTCGAGCGAGTCGGAATTCGAAGATGGCATCAAGTCGCTGAGCCGCTACCAGACCCGGCTGGCCGCTGGCGACAAGGGTGCGATCTTCTATACCCGCGCCGACAACCTGAACAACTGGCTGGGTGACGTGGCCACCCGCCTGGGTTCGCTGTCCCAGCGCCTGTCGGCCAGTGTTGGCCGGGTCAAGCTCAACACCACCCTGAAGACCGAGTCGGTGGTCGCCGGCCAGGCGCCACAGGTGGATGAAGAGCTGGTGGAAACCCCGTGGCTGCAGATCGACAACGTGTTCTACGAAGCCCGTGGCCAGGCCTGGGCGCTGTCGCACCTGCTGCGCGCCATTGAGGTCGACTTCGCCGACGTGCTGGCGAAGAAGAACGCCACCGTCAGCGTGCGCCAGATCATTCGTGAGCTGGAAGCCTCGCAGGAACCGCTGTGGAGCCCGATGGTGCTCAACGGCAGCGGCTTCGGCATGTGGGCCAACCACTCGCTGGTCATGGCCAACTACATTTCCCGGGCCAACGCTGCGGTCATCGACCTGCGTCAACTGCTGTCGCAGGGTTGAGCATGGCCATCAGCGCCAACGAGGCCGCCCACCGGGCGGCCTCCGACCGTGAGCTGGTCGCCTGGGTGGACGAAGCCGACCAGGTGCTCGGCGCGCTGCCCAGGGCCGAATTGCGCGAGCGTGGCCTGATCGGCCGCTGCACGTTCATTCTGTTGTTCAACAGTGCCGGTGAGCTGTGCGTGCACCGTCGGGCCCTGAGCAAGGCGCTGTACCCGGGGTATTGGGATGTGGCGGCCGGTGGCATGGTGACGGCAGGGGAGGCGTATGACGACTCGGCTGCCCGCGAGCTGGCCGAGGAGCTGGGCATCGAAGGCGTCGATCTGCGCTTCCACGAGCGCTTCTATTTCGATATGCCGGACAACCATCTTTGGTGCGCGGTGTATTCGGTGGTGTCGGATGCGCCGTTGCGGCTGCAGCCGGAAGAGGTGATCGAGGCAACATTCATCAGCCTTGAGCAGGCCGAGCAGGAAAGCCTGACCAAGCCGTATTGCCCGGACTCGCTGGCTGCGTTGCAGCGCTACAAGGCCTCCCTTGCCTGAAGCTGGGGCTGCCTGGCAGCCCCAGTGTTGAGCGGCGTCGCAAAACATTCGCAAAATGGCGCATTCCAGTACTTAGCAAGGGCCTGATTTATCGTTACACTGCGCGCCCTTTTCGGGCTGCCGCAGGATCTTGCAGCAGTAGCGCCGCCCCTGCCAGAGTGGGGCTTCGCGGTCGGGCCCAACCCCAGGGGCCGACCAGTTTTTGTCCTCAGCACAGAGGAACAAAAGTGGCCAAGAAAGCTTCTTCCTTCGCCGCCCTAGGCGGTCTCGTTTACTCCACCGATGCCGGTCGGCACTGCCCCGACTGTGGCCAGCCGGTGGACGCCTGCACCTGCAAGCAGCCAGTCATCCCCGAAGGTGACGGCATCGCCCGTGTGCGCCGTGAAAGCAAAGGCCGTGGCGGCAAGACCGTGACGACCGTCACCGGCGTGCCGCTGCCGCTCGATCAGCTCAAGGAGCTGGCCACCACCCTCAAGCGTCGCTGCGGTACCGGCGGTGCACTGAAGGATGGGGTCATCGAGATCCAAGGCGACCATGTCGAGCTGCTGATCGCCGAGCTGATCAAACAGGGCTTCAAGGCGAAAAAGTCCGGCGGCTGATACGCCCACGCGATTTTTTGCCCATCGCTTTCTAAACTCGTTCCCGTGACCAGGGTCTACCCCAGGGCACGGACGAATCGTCACTTTTGGCTTTTACACTGCGCCCGCCTCCTTGCGGGGCAGTGTCTTCGACTTATCTATAGGGGACTTGAATGTCCGTACGACGCACACGCAAAGACGATGGTAGCCAATGGACCGTGGCCGACAGCCGCAGTGTTTACGGCATCCGCCATTGGGGCGCTGGTTATTTCGCCATCAATGAAGCCGGGCGCGTCGAAGTGCGCCCCAACGGCCCCAGCAGCGCGCCGATCGACCTGTTCGAACAGGTCGACGAGCTGCGTCAGAGCGGCCTGTCGTTGCCGCTGCTGGTGCGCTTCCCCGATATCCTGCAAGACCGCGTACGCCAGCTGACCGGCGCCTTCGATGCCAACATCGCGCGCCTGGAATACCAGAGCCAGTACACCGCGCTGTACCCGATCAAGGTCAACCAGCAGGAAGCGGTGGTGGAAAACATCATCGCCACGCAGAACGTCTCGATCGGCCTGGAAGCCGGCTCCAAGCCTGAGCTGCTGGCCGTGCTGGCGCTGGCGCCGAAAGGCGGCACCATTGTCTGCAACGGCTACAAGGACCGCGAGTTCATCCGCCTGGCGCTGATGGGCCAGAAGCTCGGTCACAACGTGTTCATCGTCATCGAGAAAGAGTCGGAAGTGGCCCTGGTGATCGACGAGGCCGCCGAGCTCAAGGTCAAGCCACAGGTCGGCCTGCGCGTGCGCCTGTCGTCGCTGGCATCGAGCAAGTGGGCCGATACCGGGGGCGAGAAGTCCAAGTTCGGCTTGTCTGCCGCTCAGCTGATCTCGGTGGTGCAGCGCTTCCGCGATGCCGGCCTGGACCAGGGCATCCGCCTGCTGCACTTCCACATGGGCTCGCAGATCGCCAACCTGGCCGACTACCAGCACGGCTTCAAGGAAGCCATCCGCTACTACGGCGAACTGCGTGCTCTGGGCCTGCCGGTCGACCATATCGACGTCGGCGGTGGCCTGGGCGTGGACTACGACGGTACCCACTCGCGCAACGCCAGCTCCATCAACTACGACATGGACGATTACGCCGGCGTGGTGGTGGGCATGCTCAAGGAGTTCTGCGACGCGCAGGGCCTGCCGCACCCGCACATCTTCTCCGAGAGCGGCCGCTCGCTGACCGCGCACCACGCCATGCTGGTGATCCAGGTCACCGATGTCGAGAAGCACAACGACGACGTGCCGACCATCGAGAACAAGGAAGCCCTGCCGGAAACCGTGCAGTGGCTGGTCGACCTGCTGGGCCCGACCGACATCGAGATGGTCACCGAGACCTACTGGCGTGCCACCCACTACATGGGTGACGTCGCGGCGCAGTATGCCGATGGCAAGCTCAGCCTGGCTGAAAAGGCCTTGGCCGAGCAGTGCTACTTCGCCGTGTGCCGCCGCCTGCACAACTCGCTGAAAGCCCGCCAGCGCTCGCACCGCCAGGTGCTGGACGAGCTCAACGACAAGCTGGCCGACAAGTACATCTGCAACTTCTCGGTGTTCCAGAGCCTGCCGGACACCTGGGCCATCGGCCAGGTACTGCCGATCATCCCCCTGCACCGCCTGGACGAAGAGCCGATGCGTCGTGCAGTGCTGCAGGACTTGACCTGTGACTCCGACGGCAAGATCAACCAGTACGTCGACGAGCAGAGCATCGAGACCAGCATGCCAGTGCATGCGGTCAACGAAGGCGAGGACTACCTGCTGGGCGTGTTCCTGGTCGGTGCCTACCAGGAAATTCTCGGTGACATGCACAACCTGTTCGGTGACACCGACTCGGTGAACATCTACCAGAACGCCGATGGCAGCGTGTACCACGCCGGTATCGAGACCCACGACACCATCGAAGACATGCTGCGTTACGTGCACCTGTCGCCGGAGGAGTTGATGACCCACTACCGCGACAAGGTGGCCAGCGCCAAGATCAGTGCGCGTGAGCGGACCCAGTTCCTGGATGCGCTGCGCCTTGGTCTGACGCGTTCTTCGTACCTTTCCTCGTGATCACCGAGGCCGCTCTTACCCGTTTCTTGTAGGAGCGGCCTTGTGTCGCGAAATGAGGGCGAAGCCCTCAACTGAGTCACACCTCGCAATGATCCCGGCGCGATCTTTGATGCACCTGATCTACCTTTGAATGCAATGTTCAAAGGAAGTACGACATGGATGGTCAAGGCAATCACCGCTTGCGCCAAGGGCGCTACTCAGAGCCAGGCAGGCTCTACCTGCTCACCACCGTAACCCGCAAACGCAATCCACTCTTCAATAAGCTTTTGTTCGCCCGAGCTGTCATCCGGCAATTGCGACAGGCAGAAGAGGAGGGTAGCTGTCGAGCTTTGGCTTGGGTCTTGATGCCAGATCATTTGCACTGGTTGATCGAGCTCCGTTCGGCGAACCTGGGAAACCTGATGTGCGCCTTCAAGTCCCGGAGCAGTTGTGCTCTGTATCGTGCAGGGGCTGAGCGACAACACGTCTGGCAACCTGGTTTCTACGACAGGGCATTGCGCAGGGACGAGGATGTTAAAGCGGCAGCGCGATACATCATTGCAAATCCTGTTCGAGCTGGTTTGGTAGAACGTGCAGGTGATTACCCGCATTGGGATTGTGTGTGGCTTTGAGTCAGCAGGTGAGGGCTTCGCCCTCAATTCGCGACACAAGGCCGCTCCTACAAGCGTCCGCGTTGCTTGTGTAGGAGCGGCCTTGCGTCGCGAAAGGGCCGCAAAGCGGCCCCGGCGCTATTGAATCCAACGCCCTCGTTCATGCAGTCTCCACCCAACCCACCCCAACGTCACTGCCCGCAACGCCATGAACCCGAGAAAGGCCAGCCACAATCCATGGTTGCCAAACCCGCTCATGACCACCCCGAAAGGCAGCGCAATCACCACCGACAGCAACATCGCATTGCGCATCTCCCGCGCCCGGGTTGCGCCGATGAACAGCCCGTCGAGCAAGTAGCTCCACACTGCAATCAACGGCAGCAGCGCCAGATACGGCAGGTACGGATAAGCCGCCGCCCGCACGCTATCAATATCGGTCTGCAGGTCGATGAACAGGTGCCCGCCCAGCAGGAACAAACCGGCAAACCCCACGCTGGTAATCAGCGACCAGCCGCAGGCCACCACCAGCGAACGGCGCAAGGTATCCCGGTCCCGCGCCCCAATGGCATGCCCGCACAGCGCCTCCACGGCATGCGCCAGGCCATCGAGGGCATAGGCAGTGAGCAACAGCCCGTTGAGCAGCAGGGCGTTGGCCGCCACCGTGGCTTCACCCAGGCGAGCGCCCTGCACGGTGATCAGCAGGAACACCAGTTGCAGCGCCAGGCTGCGCAGGAAAATGTCGCGGTTTACCGCCAGCAATGGCCGCCAGGCCTGCCAGCGCTTGAGCGCGGCCCAGGCGATATGCCCAGGGTAGGCGCGCAGGGCCGGGCGGGTCAGGGCGAGGCCGAGCAACGCGGCGCTCCATTCGGCGATCACCGAGGCCCGTGCCGAACCCAGCACGCCCCAGTTCAGGCCCAGCACGAACCAAAGGTTGAGGGCAATGTTCAGCAGGTTGGTGGTCAGCAGAATCGCCAACGGCGCCCGTGCGTTCTGCGTACCGAGGAACCAGCCGACCAGCGCATAGCTGGCCAGCGCCGCCGGCAGGCCGAGCAGCCGGGTGTGGAAGAAGTCCTCGGTGGATTGCTGCAATGCCTCGCTCGGTTGCATGGCGTGCAGTGCCAGCTGGCTGAAGGGCAGGGCAAGCAAGCCGATGAGCAGGGCGAAGGCCGCAGCGAGCAGCAGGCCTTGCACCAGCACCTGGCGCAGCGCAGCGCCATCGGCACGCCCGGCAGCCTGGGCGGCGAAACCAGTGGAACCCATGCGCAGGAAGCCCATGAGGCCGACCATGAAAGTGAACAGTGTGGCGCCCACGGCCACCGCACCAAGCTGGTGGGCGTGGGGCAGGTGGCCGATCACAGTGCTGTCGACCAGGGCCACCAGTGGCACCGAAATGTTGGAGAGGATCATCGGCGCGGCCAGCGCCCAGACCTTGCGATGGGTGGGACGGTGCTGCCAGTCGGTGGTCAGTTGCGACATTGCAATTCCTGGAAACCAGGGGGCCGCTCTGCGGCCCCGCTTCAACGAATGGCGTCAGTGTAACGACCCGGCAACCAATCCGCGCGAACACGGTCTCACTTGCCGCATCGATGAACGTGCTGCACGCGCCGTTGCGCTATAGTTGCTGCCCTCACGTACACGCTACCAAAGAGTTCCCACTCCATGTTCAACAAAGGATTGTTGCTGGCCTGCGCGCTGGCCTTGCTCAGTGCCTGTGATTCCTCGACACCAAACAAACCCACGCCCGCCGAAAAGACCGCCGCGAGCGCTGCGGTCGAGGCCCCGATGCCCAAGCGCGAGGACCCTGCCGTCCTTGCCAAACGCTACGAAGGGCGCGAGCTCAGCGTGCTGGACGTCTCGGAGGTGCAGCTCGACGGCGCCAGCACCCTGTCGATCAGCTTCTCGGCACCGTTGGACGCCAAGCAGGACTTCGCCGACAAGGTGCACCTGGTCGATACGGTCAATGGCAAGGTCGATGGCGCCTGGGAACTCTCCGACAATCAGATGGAACTGCGCCTGCGCCACCTGGAGCCGCAGCGCAAGCTGGTGTTGACCGTCGACAAGGGCCTGCTGGCCGTCAACGGCAACAAGCTTGAAAGTGAATCGGTGAGCCGCCTGGAAACCCGCGACATGCAAGCCACCGTCGGCTTCGCCAGCCGCGGCTCGTTGCTGCCCACGCGCCTGGCCGAAGGCCTGCCGGTGATCGCGCTGAACGTACCCAAGGTCGATGTCGAGTTCTTCCGGGTCAAGCCCGAGATGCTCTCGACCTTCCTGGCCAGCTGGGGGCGCAACAGCAGCCTGTATTACTACCAGTCCAAGGAAACCTTGGACATGGCCGACCTGGTCTACAGCGGCCGCTTCGACCTCAACCCTGCGCGCAACACCCGTGAGACCGTGTTGTTGCCGATCGCCGGGATCAAGCCGCTGCAGGAGCCTGGTGTGTACCTGGCCGTGATGCGTGCCTCGGGTACCTACGACTATTCGCAGCCGGCGACGCTGTTCACCCTCAGTGACATTGGCGTGTCTGCCCACCGCTACCGCGACCGTCTGGACGTCTTCGCCCAGGCCCTGGAAGGCGGCAAGGCGCTCAAGGACGTCAACCTCGAACTGCATGACGACAAGGGCAAGCTGCTGGCTCAGGCCAAGACCGATGGCGCCGGCCATGCCCAGCTGCCGATCACGGCCAAGGCCGACACCCTGATTGCTACCCAAGGCGTGCACACCACCCTGCTGCGCCTGAACACCGCAGCCCTGGACCTGGCCGAGTTCGACATCACCGGCCCCCAGGCCAACCCGCTGCAGTTCTTCATCTTCGGCCCGCGCGACCTCTACCGCCCGGGTGAAACGGTGCTGCTCAACGGCCTGCTGCGCGACCAGGACGGCAAGCCGGTCAAGGCTCAACCCGTCAGCGTGGAAGTGCGTCGCCCGGATGAGCAGGTCAGCCGCAAGTTCGTCTGGGAAGCCGACGCCAATGGCCTGTATCAATACCAGCTGCAACTGGCCACGGAGGCGCCGACTGGCCGCTGGCAACTGCTGCTCGACCTCGGCGGTGGGCGCAAGCAGGTTTACGAATTCCTGGTCGAAGACTTCCTCCCCGAGCGCTTGGCGCTGGAGCTCAAGGGCAGCGACACACCCCTGTCACCCGAGGAAGATGCGCGCATCCAGGTCAATGGCCGCTACCTCTACGGTGCTCCGGCTGCCGGCAATCGCCTGAGTGGCCAAGCCTATGTGCGCCCACTGCGCGAAGCGGTGCCGGCGCTGCCGGGCTACCAGTTTGGCTCGGTTACCGAAACCGAACTGACTCAGGACCTGGAGCTTGACGAAGTCACCCTCGACCAGGCCGGCAAGGCAGTGGTCGATATCGAGAGCCAGTGGGCCGCAGCACGTTCTCCGCTGCAACTGACCGTGCAGGCCAGCCTGCAGGAGTCCGGCGGCCGGCCGATCACTCGCCGCCTCGAGCAACCGATCTGGCCTGCCGAGCGCCTGCCTGGCCTGCGCGGCCTGTTCGATGGTGAGGAAACCGACAGTGATGGCCCTGTGGAATTCGAATTCCTGGTGGCCGACCGCGCGGGCAACAAGCTCGCCGCCAACGACCTGAAGGTGCGCCTGATTCGCGAGCGCCGCGACTACTACTGGAACTACTCGCAGAGCGATGGCTGGAGCTACAACTACAACGAGAAATTCCTCACCCAGAGCGAGGAAACCATCAGCGTCAAGGCAGGCTCCACCGCCAAGTTGAGCTTCCAGGTGGAATGGGGCCCATACCGGGTCGAGGTGGAAGACCCCGAGACCGGTCTGGTTTCCAGCGAGCGCTTCTGGGCCGGTTACCGCGCCCAGGACAACGCCGAAGGCGGCGCGGTGCGCCCGGACCAGGTGAAGCTGGCGCTGGACAAGCCGGCCTATGCCGATGGCGCCACCGCCAAGGTCACCGTGACCCCGCCTGCGGCCGGCAGCGGCTACCTGATGATCGAGTCCAGCGATGGCCCGCTGTGGTGGCAGGAAATCGAGGTGCCCGCCGAGGGCAAGACCTTCGATGTGCAGCTGGATCAGAAATGGGCGCGCCACGACCTGTACATCAGCGCGCTGGTGATCCGCCCGGGTGAGCGCAAGGCCAACGCCACGCCCAAGCGCGCCGTCGGCGTGCTGCACCTGCCGTTGGCGCGTGCTGAGCGCAAGCTCGCGGTTACCCTGCAGGCGCCGGAGAAAATGCGGCCCAAGCAGCCGCTGACAGTGAAGATCAAGGCTGCCGATGCCGATGGCAGCGTGCCGAAGCAGGTGCATGTGCTGCTGTCTGCAGTCGACGTGGGCATCCTCAACATCACCGACTTCAAGACCCCCGACCCGTTCGCTAGCCTGTTCGGTCGCAAGGCCTACGGCGCCGACCAGCTGGACATCTACGGCCAGCTGATCGAAGCCGGTCAGGGCCGCCTGGCCAGCCTGGCCTTCGGCGGTGACGCGGCGATGGCCAAAGGCGGCAAGCGCCCCAACACCACGGTGACCATCGTTGCCCAGCAAAGCCTGCCGGTGACCCTGAATGACCAGGGTGAGGGTGAGGCGACGGTCGATATTCCCGACTTCAATGGCGAGCTGCGGCTGATGGCCCAGGCCTGGACCGACGAGCACTTCGGCATGGCCGAGGGCAAGACGGTTGTGGCCGCGCCGCTGATTGCCGAATTGTCGGCACCGCGCTTCCTGGCGGGCGGTGACCGTACCAGCCTGGCACTGGACCTGGCCAACCTGTCCGGTAGCGCCCAGCAACTGAACGTCGAAATCACCACCGAAGGCCAGCTGAACCTGACGGCCAGCGCTCAGCAGAGCGTCGCCCTGGCCAAGGGCCAGCGCCAGACCTTGCTGATTCCGGTGCAGGCCCAGGGCGGCCTGGGCCAGGGCAAGGTGCATGTGCGGGTAACAGGCTTGCAACTGCCGGGCGAACCGGCAAACGCCTTCGAGCGCGAATGGACCTTGGGCGTGCGCCCAGCTTACCCGGCGATGCTCAAGCATTACCGCGTGGCCCTCAAGGACCAGCCATGGACCCTTCCGGAAAGTGACCTGGCCGCCTTCGAGCCAGCCGGCCTGGAAGCCAGCCTGGCGCTGTCGAGCCGGCCACCGCTGAACCTGGCCGAGCAGATCCGCGCCCTCGAAGCCTACCCTTATGGCTGCCTGGAGCAGACCACCAGCGGTCTGTATCCGTCGTTGTACGCCGATGCCGAAAGCCTCAAACGCTTGGGCATCAAGGGTGAACCGGCCGAGGTGCGCAAGCGCAAGATCGAGATGGGCATCGAGCACTTGCTGGGCATGCAACGCTACAACGGCAGCTTCGGCCTGTGGAGCTCGGACAGTGAAGAGGAATACTGGCTGACCGCCTATGTCACCGACTTCCTGCTGCGTGCCCGCGACCAAGGCTACGGTGTGCCAGCCGAGGCCTTGAAGAAGGCCAACGAGCGCCTGCTGCGCTACCTGCAGGAACGCAACCTGATCGAAGTCGACTACAGCGAGAACGCCGAGCACACCCGCTTTGCCGTGCAGGCCTATGCCGCACTGGTGCTGTCGCGCAGCCAGCAGGCACCGCTGGGTGCCCTGCGCAGCCTGTTCGAGCGCCGCGCCGATGCCCGCTCCGGCCTGCCGCTGGTACAACTGGCGGTGGCGCTGGATACGATGGGCGACAAGCCGCGCGCCGAACAGGCTCTACAGGCAGGGCTGGGTATCAGCCGCAGCAAGGGCTGGATGGCCGACTACGGCAGCAGCCTGCGCGACCAGGCGCTGATCCTGGCGCTGTTGCAGGAGAGCAAACTGGCCAGCAACCAGGTCGACCAGCGGCTGTTTGCCCTGTCGGACGAGTTGGCGGCCAACCGCTGGTTGTCGACCCAGGAACGCAACGCCCTGTACCTGGCGGGCCGTGGTCTGCTGGGCAAGCCGGAAGCAGCGTGGAAGGCACGCCTGGACAGTGCCGGTGAAGTGCGTGAGTTCAATAACGTCGAAGCGGGCATGAAGCTCGAAGGGGCGTTGCTGGCCTCGCCGCTGAGCGTGCAGAACGAAGGCAATGAAACGCTCTATCAGCAATTGACCCTGTCGGGTTACCCACGTCAGGCGCCTGCCGCCGGTGGCAATGGCATGGAGATCCGTCGTGAGTACCTGGGCATGAACGGCCAGGCACTGGACCTGCACAACGTGCGTAGCGGTGATCTGGTATTGGTGCACCTGGCACTCAAGGCCACCGATCGCGTGCCGGATGCCCTGGTGGTCGACCTGCTGCCGGCGGGCCTGGAACTGGAAAACCAGAACCTGGCCCAGAGCGCCGCCAGCCTGGACAACGCCAGCAGCGCGGTGAAGCAGTGGCGCGAGTCGATGCAGAACGCCAGCGTGGTGCACCAGGAGTACCGTGATGACCGCTACGTGGCAGCGCTCAAGCTCGACGGTTATGGCACCACGCACCTGTTGTACCTGGCGCGGGCGGTGACCCCGGGCACCTACCGGGTGCCACCGCCGCAGGTGGAGTCGATGTACCGGCCGAACCTGCAGGCAGTAGGGGATGGGCAAGCAGAGATGACGGTAAAAGCGCGCTAAGGCTTCGCGGATCCTGTAGGAGCGGCCTCGTGTCGCGAACGGGCCGCGAAGCGGCCCCGGCAATTTCAGCTGTCTGGCTGGAGATCAGGGGGCGCTTCGCACCCATTCGCGACACAAGGCCGCTCCTACAATCAGTGAATGACCCAGCTCATCACCCACAGCCCCAGCACCAGCCAGATGATCCCAAGGATGATCGAGGCACGCATGAAGGCGCGGATCGCCGAGTACAGCAGCATCAAGCCGATGATCAGGGCGAGGATGCTGACCAGCGAGGTGTCCATGCCCAACGTGCGTGCCAGGCCATCGATGAAATTACCCCCCGCGTTGGCCAGCAGGTTGAACAGGCCACTCATCACGTCGACGATAAAGCGGATCAACGAGCCCAGTGCCTGGCCAAGCCACTCGAAAAAACCTTCTACATGCATAGTTGCTTCCTGATGAACGAATCGGCACGTTTGCCGTTCCCAAGCCTTTGGCCATTACCTGGCCAGGTCGGTTCCCGATGCCAAGCTTAGCCCGGCCACGTACCCGAGCGGCAAGGCTTGTGCGCGCAACCGTGATCGGTGTGCTGTTGCTGCTCGGCCTGTTATGGCTGGCCGACCGCATCTGGCCGTTGCCGATGCCGGGCAATGACCTGGCGCGGGTGGTGTTGGCCGAGGACGGCACGCCGCTGTGGCGCTTTGCCGATGCTGACGGCGTGTGGCGCTACCCGGTCAGCCCCGAGGACGTTTCGCCGCTGTACCTGCAGGCCCTGCTGACCTACGAGGACCGCTGGTTCTATCGCCACCCTGGGGTCAACCCGCTGGCCTTGGCGCGCGCGGCCTGGCTCAACCTGCGTGGCGGGCGGGTGGTGTCTGGCGGCAGTACCTTGTCGATGCAGGTAGCGCGCCTGCTCGACCCGCACGACCGTACCCTGGCCGGCAAGCTGCGGCAGCTTTGGCGCACGGCGCAGCTGGAGTGGCACCTGTCCAAGCGCGAGATCCTGCAGATCTACCTGAACCGTGCCCCGTTCGGCGGCAGTTTGCAGGGCGTGGCAGCGGCCAGTTGGGCTTACCTGGGCAAGTCCCCGCAGCACCTCACGCCCGCCGAGGCCGCATTGCTGGCGGTGTTGCCGCAGGCACCGAGCCGCTTGCGTCCGGACCGCCATCCCGCACGCGCCCAGCATGCACGCGACAAAGTGCTGCAGCGTCTGCAGGAGTATCAGGTGTGGCCGGCGCAACAGATCAAGGAAGCTATCGAAGAACCTCTGCTGCTGGCCCCGCGTCAGGAACCCGCGCTGGCCCCCTTGCTGGCGCGCCGGCTGAACACCGCTGACAGCCCGACGTTGATTCGCACCACCCTCGACGCCTCGCTGCAACGGCGCCTGGAGGACCTGCTGCTGGGTTGGCGGGCGCGGCTGCCGGAGCGCACCTCTGCGGCAATCCTGGTGGTCGAGGCACAGACCATGGCGGTACGCGCCTACCTCGGCTCGATCGACCTGAGCGACGAGCGCCGTTTTGGCCATGTCGACATGGTCCGCTCGTTGCGTTCGCCAGGCTCGACGCTCAAGCCCTTTCTTTACGGCTTGGCCATGGATGACGGCCTGATCCACTCCGAGTCGCTGCTGCAGGATGTGCCGCGTCGGTACGGCGACTACCGCCCCGGTAATTTCTCGATGGGCTTCAGCGGCCCGGTGTCGGCCAGTTCGGCGCTGGCGCTGTCGCTCAACCTGCCAGCAGTGCAGTTGCTCGAAGCCTATGGGCCCAAGCGCTTCGCCGCGCAACTGCGCATGGCTGGCATGCCGCTGGCGCTGCCGCCGCTGGCCGAACCCAACCTGGCGTTGATTCTGGGCGGTGCCGGTAGCCGTCTGGAGGACTTGGTCGGCGGCTACGCGGCACTGGCCCGGGGCGGCAACAGCGCGCACGTTCGCCTGCAACCGCAAGATCCGCTGCTGGAGCGGCGGCTGATGTCACCGGGTGCGGCCTGGATCATCCGGCGCATCCTCAGTGGCCAGGCGAGGCCCGACCGCGACCCGCATGCCGAGCTGGTGCAGCGCCCGCAACTGGCCTGGAAGACCGGTACCAGCTATGGCTTTCGTGATGCCTGGTCGATCGGCGTAGGGCCGCGCTACTTGATCGGGGTGTGGATTGGCCGCCCCGATGGCACGCCGGTGCCCGGGCAGTTCGGCCTGGCCTCGGCGGCCCCGCTGATGTTGCAGGTGCATGACTTGCTGAGCAACCGCGATAGCCAGCGGGGCATCCGCGTACCGGTGGAGCGCGTGCCCGCGAGCGTTGGCGTGGCGGCCATCTGCTGGCCGCTGGGTCAGCCCATGAACCGGCAGGACCCGAACTGCCGACGCCAGCGCTTTGCCTGGACCCTCGATGGCACCACACCTCCCACGTTGCAGGCCGCCGACCAGCCCCTCGGTCTTGGGCTGCGCGAGAGCATCTGGGTCAATGCCCAAGGCCTGCGCGTGGACGGCAGTTGCCCAGGCGCCAAGGCGCTCGACCTCGCCTTGTGGCCGGCACCACTGGAGCCTTGGCTGCCACGTGTCGAGCGGCGTGCGGCACGGCTGCCGGCGGTGGACCCGAGCTGCCCGCCCCAAGTACCGGCCAGCGCGCCGCCGCTGTCCATCGTCGGCGTACGCCCCGGCGACAACCTGCGGCGCCCGGCCACCAGCAGCGAACCCTTGCAGCTGCACGTCTCTGCCCTCGGCGGTGGCGGGCGTCGCTGGTGGTTCCTCAACGGTCAGCCGCTGGGCGAAAGCGAGGGGCAGGACAGTGTGCTGGTACGTTTCGAACAGACCGGGCAGTTCGAACTCAGTGCCTTGGACGAAAGCGGAGAGACGGCGCGGGTAGCGTTTCAGGTCAACGATTAGGGGTTAGACGTTTACCGGGGCAACACCTACGCTTGCAAATGACGGGTGAGGCCGGCCGACGCCCTGCTACCCAGGGGATTGTGGAGCGTCCTATGCGTCTTCTGCTGATGCTCCTGCTGCTGTTGCCCTGGGCCAGTCTGGTGATTGCCGAGGCCTTGCCAGTGTTTCTCGATGGCCATGAATACGAGCGCCGCCTGCCCGGCCCGAACCTGCCGATCGAAGCCTACCGTCCATTTGCCCCGAGCCTGTACCTGGAGCCGCCCAGGGCCGCGGCTGACACGCTGCCCCTGGAGACTCGCTTGGTGTTGCACAAAGTGCGCTTCGAGGGCGGTACGGTCTACCCGTTGAGCGAGTTGCGCGATCATTACCAGCCATTGATTGGCCGCGAAGTGAGTGTTGGCGAGCTGCTGCAGTTCACCGAACGCCTGACCCAGCGCTACCAGCGCGACGGCTACCTGCTATCGCAGGCGTATCTGCCAGACCAGGATTTTGCCGATGGTCGCGTGCATGTCGTGCTGGTCGAGGGGTATGTCCACGACGTTCGGCGTGAAGGGAACATTGGGCCCGCTGGCGCTTACCTCGACCAGTTGCAGGAACGCTTGAAGGCTGAACGCCCGCTGACCCAGGCGACGCTCGACCGCTTCATCGGCCTGGCCCAGCGCATCCCCGGCGTGACGCTGCAGGCGCATCTGACCCAGGTCGAGCGCAGCGAGGGCGCCGCGCGGCTTACAATCGATGCCTTGCGCAAGCCCTTCGATGCGGCAATGACGCTCAGCGATGGCAGCCGCGAAGGCCTGCAGGGACTGTTCAAGGTTGCCAGCAATGCCCAGACCCGCTCTGCCGAGCAGCTGACGGCCAGCGTGCTGCTGCCGCCGGGCGATGACCACACCGAGTACCAGCGCCTGGATTACAGCCAGCACCTCGATGCGCAGGGCAGTCAGCTGCTGCTGTCGGCCGCTCGCTACCGTAGCGAGCCGCGCACACCGGCGCGCCTGGAGCATGGCTCGCCGTTGCTCCAGAGAATCGAAAGCGAGCGCTATGCGATCGGGCTTGGCCAGCCAGTGATCGTCACCGCAGATGAATGGCTGGCGGTCACAGGGCATGTCTATTCGGTCACCGAGCATAACGACGACCTTTCTGGCGATCTGGGGCGTAATGACACCTACGTACGCGCGCTGTCGTTCGAAGGTGACTGGCGCAAGGTCGAGCCCGGGCGGCTGCGCATGGTCAGCGCCGGGGTGTATCAGGGGCTGGATTATCTGGGCGCACGCAGCGATGCCGACTACGACATGGACTTCCTGCGTTTTCGCGTGGCCGGGTTGCAGAGCGACCAGCTGTTGCAGCGCTGGCAGGGCGTGCTGTCAGGCGCCTTGTACTGGACGGATGACCGGCTGCCCGACAGTGAACATGCGGTATTCGGCGGGCAGAACTTCGGCCATGGCTACCCGCAGGACCAGGCGGCGGGGGACAAGGGCTGGGGTGTGGCGTACGAGTTGAACTACAGCATCCAGCCCGGTGCTGGCTGGATCAGGCTAGTGCAGCCTTATGCGCTGCTGGATGCTGCGCAGGCCTGGTACAACGCTGGGCCTTTCGAAGATGCCAGGATGCGTTCGGCCGCATTGGGTGTGCGGCTTGGCGATGGTCGATACGGCATTGTGGCATTGGAAGTGGCCAAACCTCTGGCAGATCTGGCGCTTGATAGCATGAGTCGTGAAGCGCGCTTGGTCATCAATTTGAGCCTACGGTTATAAAGCCCTTTTTCGCTGGTGACGCAAGTTTTGGGAAAAGTCCTACGAACTACAGCGGCTGGCGTCTGATTGTCTCTGGAACGGCTACCACCCTAACCTTCTGGGCAAATGTGAAAGAGCTCTCTGCGTGATGCACATGCTTGAGTTTTCGTTTATTTCGATTAGCATCGAGGGTGACCCGCATGACACATGAGAGCGTGATCATGAGCATTTCTTCAAAAACCGATTTTCCAGAAGCCCGTGAGGTTGCGGCGGCGCTGCAGGGGCAGAGAGACCTGGCTGCTTATCTGTGCACGCAGGCAGATATGCAGCGAATCCAGATCTATGACGCCTCCAGCCAGGCGCATACGGTGGAACTGCCAACCAGTGCATTGCGCTTGCTGGTCGATATTCTGGGTGAGCTGGCGCAAGGGAACTCAGTGCGTGTAGTGCCTGTACATGCTGAGCTGACTACCCAGGAAGCAGCTGACATCATCAATGTTTCTCGACCACACCTAGTCAAGTTGTTGGAGGAGGGGGCTCTGCCCTTTCACAAGGCAGGGCGACATCGCCGGGTACTGTTTTCCGACCTGATGGAGTACAAGCAACGGCGTGATGCGGCCAGCCACAAGGCGCTGGATGAGCTTGCAGCGTACTCGGAGGAACTGGGGCAGGGCTACTGATGCGGGAAGTCGCGTTCACTGCCATCTGTGATGCTTGCGTACTTTACCCGGCTCCGCTTCGCGACCTATTGCTGAGGCTGGGAGGAAAGGGCCTGTACCGGGCCAAGTGGACGCGCGAGATTGATGAAGAGTGGAAACGCAACCTGCTTTGCAATCGAAAGGACCTGACACGTGATCAACTGGATCGACTCTCTAAGCTGATGGAAGCCGCGATTCCGGACGCTTTGGTATCCGGCTATGAATACTTTCGAGAATCGCTGGAGCTGCCAGACCCTGATGATGTGCATGTGCTTGCAGCTGCGATCGCTTGCAATGCGCAGGTCATCGTCACATTCAACTTGAGAGACTTCCCTTTATCGGTACTTCAGGGTTTCTCAGTAACAGCCCTGCATCCTGACGAATTCATTATGGAGCTTTGGCGCCAGGACCGGGCTGGCGTCCTTGAGGCCGCAGCGGATATGCGGCGCAGCCTGAAACGTTCACGGTTCACTGCAGTGGAGTTCGTCGAATGCATACTCAGACAGGGCTTGCCCATGACGGCAAATGCCCTGCGTGACTACACGGTGTTGATCTGAGTAACCGGTGGGTAATGTCTAATGAGTTGTAAATCGCTGGTGTACAGGTGAGGAACTCGGCGTCAACGCCAGCGCCAGCTGTGTGCGGTTGTGCATGTGGGTCAATCGCAACACCTGCGACACATACAGTTTCACGGTGTTTTCGGTGATGCCCAGTTCACAGGCAATCTGGTAGTTGGTCTTGCCCTTGCTCACCAGCCGGGCAACTTCCAGCTGCCGCGGTGACAGTTTTTCGAACGCCGCCGGCAGTTCGCTTTCCGTCTCTTCTACGACGTCGCTGGCGCGGCGGTGTACGCCCTGGCCGCGGGCCTTTTCCAGGTCTTGATAGAGATCGTCGATGGAGCCCGCCAGGTCCTGCAGGCGCTGGTTGAGATTGCCCAGGTCCTGGAGGTTGGCCTTGCGCTCAAGTAGCACTTGTTCCTGGCGGCGCACGCCCTCGATCAGCTCGTCGAGGTCCATGGGTTTCTGGTAGTAATCGGCGAAACCCTCGCGCAAGGCGCGGATCACGTCCTGCTTGTCGGCGCGACCGGTGAGCATGATCGCTTCGAACATGCGCTGCTTCCCGGCAATGTCTTTCAGAGCCCGCATCAGTTCTATGCCATCACGATCGGGCATGTGCAGGTCGCACAACACCAAGCCAATGGATGCGTCAGCTATGAAGCGTTCGATGGCTTCGTCGGTAGCATGGGCCCCCACGCAGTGGTAGCCCTGGGTTTCCAGGAAAACGCATAACTGTTCAACAATCAGAGGCTGGTCGTCGACGACCAGAACCTTCACCTCACTGAATGACTTATCCACGATCAACTCCCTGTTCGTAGTTGGCCCTGCTCCCGGGCCAGACGCTCTGGCAGCTTAAAAATAGACGCTGCTTACGACTTTGTACAAGGTTTGTACAAGGGATCGGACAGCAGGGTTGGTCATTGGATCCATACAGCCGTGAGCAGAAAGCCCGCCAACACATAGGGGACGAAGGCCTGCTTGTCGCCCATCTCTTCGGTCAGGGCGGTAAGGCGCTTCTTCACTTTTGGGTTGAGCAACGTCCACAGGCGCCTTCGGGAAAGCAGCCAGAGCAGCACACTGACGCCAGCACCAATAAAGGTTCCGAGCACGTATTGCGGGCTGGTCGCCAGGGCCAGCGCGCCCATCAGCTTGACGTCGTCGGCGCCGAAACGGCCCAGCATATAGCCGGGCAGCGTCAGCAGCATGACGATGGCCAGGGCCCAGCCAGCGTCGCTGGCATCGGCGCCGATCCAGGTGTGACCCGTGGCGAACAGCCAGGCCAAGGCGCCTGAGGCGAACCCGAGGGTCAGCATGTTGGCGATCTGGCGCTCGCGGATATCTTGTTCAGTGCACAAGGCAAGCCACATCAGGAGAACAATGCTTTGCATCGGCAGGCCGCCTTTCCCAGTCGTTGAACACTTCTACCCGTTCAGTCAGGTTTCCTAATCAGGGTAGACGCGATCTGACGAACGGGCAGTGCAGGGCGGTAAAAAGGTCGTTGTGGGAGCAGCCTTGTGTCGCAAAGAGGGCCGCAAAGCGGCCCTCATCGATGACTTTACTTCACCCGGCCCGGAGGGTAATTGCCAAGCACCTGGGCAATGGTCTTCTGGATCGCGCTGTTACGCTCGTCGGGGCTAGGCGGGTAGTTGTTCATGATCTGTTCGGCACTGCCGCGCCAGACCAGCTTGCCGTCATGGCCATCGAACATGTCGATCTGGATGGTTGCCACCTTGTAGTCGACACTGCGGGTTTCGTTGTACATCGGCCCGCCCCAGTAGCCATTCCAGTAGCCGCCCCAGGCGCCGCCATAGTTGGTGGTGATCTGTTGCTGGCGCTGTTCGACGATCAGGTAGGCGCGGACGGTGACATCAGGCCTGGCATTGCCTTGGGCAGGGCGCAGGCCGCGCTGGTCGAGCTGGTCGGCGACTGCCGCGCGAATGCGCTGCTCGGTCAGGTCGCTCTTGATGCGTGGGTCATCCGGGCGATATTGCAGGCCCGGTTCCTGCCATGCCCAGCTGCGATACGCAGCAAAATCGCGACTGGCGTCGAAATCCTGCTGAACGTTGTTGCTCGAGCAGGCAGTGAGCAACAACGCGAATGACAGTAGAACGAGGCGGCGCAACATGATGGTTCTCCGTTAGGCATTAACTGGGAGGATAGCCGCTGAGCGCCTTGTGAACCGATTCGCGCAAGGCGGTTTCGCGATCGCGCGGCAAGCCTTTGTCGCTGCCGCTTTCAGCACTGGCGCTCCACACCGGCTGGCCGTTGCGGGCATCGAACAGGTCGATGCGCACCACCATCACTTCCACCTCGTAGGTGCGTACGATCGGCACGCTGCCGTAGGCGCCATAACCATTGCGGTAGCCGCCAAAGCCGACACCGCCGTAAGGGTACGGGCCGTAGTAGGGGTCGTAGTCATAGTCACGCACCTGGCGCAGGCGCCGCTCCAGGCGCAGGTCGGCGCTCACCAGCAGGTCGCCAGTCGCGCCCCGGGCCGGGCGCAGGCCATGTTGGTCCAAGGCGCCGCTGACAGCGTCGGCAATCAGCCCCGGGTCGGCGTCAACATTGCCGCTGGGCAGTTCGCCGTTACGCCAGCTCCAGCTGCGGTAGTGCCCATAATCGCGCGGCGGTGCCGGGTAGGCACTGGCGTCGAAGGTATTGGCCGCTTGCGCAGGGGCCGGCGGCAGCGGGCGGCTGCTGGCCACGTAAGGGTTGCTGGCCTGGCAGGCGGCCAGGGTGAGCGGCAGCAGTGCCAGGCACAACAGACGGTACGGCATGTATCCCTCCTGGAGGGGCGCAGTCAGTGGGGGCGGCACATCCAGTGCAGGTAGCGGCCGAGCCCGGCGAAGCTTGGATGACGGCGGTGGGCCAATTCCATTTCCAGCAGGTCGAGCAGCTCGGCCTTGTCCTGGAATTCCTTGGGCATGTAGTCGTGGAAGACGCGCACGCCACTTTCGCTTTCGACTTGCCACATGACTTCAAGTTGCGCCTTGAGCTCCCGTGGATCAAGCGGTTTCTGCGGGGTCAGGCTCTGTTTTTCGCCTTCCAGGCGGTTGCTGCGCAGCTTGCGGAAATGACCCTTGAGCAGGTTGCGGTAGACCAGCGCGTCGCGGTTGTAGAACGCCAGCGACAGCCAGCCACCGGGGGCCGTCAGCTGATGCAGGACTGGCAGAATGCTTTGCGGTTCGGCCAGCCATTCCAGCACGGCGTGGCACAGCACAAGGTCATACGGCTCGGTGAGCTGGCCCAGCAGGTCTTGCCAAGGCGCCTGGATGAAAGTGGCCGCTTGGCCCGCTTCTGCAAAGCGCGCCTGGGCACCTTCTAACATCGGTGCGGCGGGCTCGGCCAGGGTTACCTCGTGCCCGCGCTGGGCCAGCCACAAGGCCATGTGGCCGAGGCCGGCGCCGATGTCGAGCACCCGCAGCGGCCGATCGGGCAGAACATCGGCCAGGTCGGCCTGGAGCACGGCCAGGCGTATCGCGCCCTTGGCGCCGCCGTAGATCTTCTCGGCAAAGCGTGTGGCCAGTTCATCGAAGTGACGGTCGTTCATCGTGCGAAACGCCTCTCGCTGTCGGCCAGCTTGGCACGCACCACCTGCTCCATGTCCAAGCCCAGTTCGCTGCACAGCAGCAACAGGTAGAGGACCACATCGCCAACTTCCTGGCCGGCATGGGCCAGCTGATCGGCGGGCAGCTGGCGCGATTGGTCTTCGCTCAGCCACTGGAAGATTTCCACCAGCTCGGCCATTTCGACGCTGGCGGCCATGGCCAGGTTCTTTGGGCTGTGGAAGCCGCGCCAGTCGTTGTTGTCGCGGATCTGGTGCAGGCGTTGGGTGATTTCTTGCAGGTTCATCGGGCTCTCCTAATGCTGCATAGCTTCTGCGCAGGCCCGATGCAAAGCAAGTGCAATCAGGGCGCTAGAGCACTGCCCAACGCCCGACCATGTGCAGCACCCCACCGTGACCGTCCAACCGTAATTCGCCCGCCGGCCCTGCTTCGCTGGCACTGAGGACAACCTCGGACGGCAAACGCACCGGTTTGCGAAAGCCCGCTTCGAAGCGATAGCCACTGTTCGGTATGTGCGTACGCAAGGCCGCCAATGCCATGGCATTGCTCCACATGCCGTGGGCGATGGCCTTGGGGAAGCCGAACAGGCGTGCGCTGACGGCACTCAGGTGAATCGGGTTGTAGTCGCCACAGACCTTGGCGTAGCGCCGGCCGATATCACCGTCGGCGTACCAGCGGGTGACTTCCGGCAGGACTGCAGGCTCGCTCTCTTCGCTACCGTCCAGCTGCCCATCCAGCTTCAGGCCGCGTACCAGCATGCGGCTGGTTTCACGCCAGAGCAGGCCCAGACCATCCTCGGCTTCGGTGACCAGGTCAAAGGTGCCGCCCTTGGCATGCGCCTGCAGATTGTCGGCGTACACCGCAAAGCGCAGCCCGTCGATGCCGCCTAGCGGGCGCAGCACGTCGATGCGATTGTGCAGGTGCACCAGCCCGAGCAACGGGAAAGGGAAGTCGTGGGAGGTCAGCAGCTGAAGCTGCAGGGTGAAGGCCATCACATGTGGGTAGGTGCCGGGCAGGCGACCATCGTCGGTGAAATGGCAGAGCCGGCGGTAGGCTGCCAGAGTGTCGGGCTGCACGCGAATGAAACTGCGCAAGCCGTGGGCGGGCAGGGAATCGCCGCTGATCTTGCGTTTGCTGGCGGCGCGCAGGTAGAGGCTGGCGCGTGAGTCCGGGCTGTGCAGGTATTGCCATTGGCGGCTCATGTTCAAGCCCCCATCAGGGCCTGGCCGCAGACGCGCAGCACCTGGCCGTTCACTGCCCCGGAGCCAGGTTGGCTGAGCCAGGCGATGGCTTCGGCGACATCCTGCGGGTGCCCGCCCTGGCCCAGCGAACTCAGGCGTCGCCCGGCCTCGCGCAGGCCGATGGGCATGGCGGCGGTCATGTGCGTTTCTATGAACCCGGGCGCCACGGCATTGATGCTGGCGCCGCGCTCGGCGAGCTTCGCCGCCCAGGCCTCGGCGAAGCCGATCAGGCCGGCCTTGCTCGCGGCATAGTTGGCCTGGCCGCGGTTGCCGGCAATGCCGCTGACCGACGCCAGCAGGGTAATACGTGCGTTGTCGCCGAGGACACCGCCATCATACAAGGCCTGGGTCAGCACCTGCGGAGCCTTGAGGTTGACTGCCAACACCGCGTCCCAGTATTCGGGGGTCATGTTGGCCAGGGTCTTGTCGCGGGTGATGCCGGCGTTGTGCACGACGATGTCGATGCCTTCGGGTAATGCTTCGAACAGCCTGGCCGGGGCGTCGCTGGCGCAGATATCCAGGCCCAAGGCCTTGCCACCGAGGCGTGCGGCGAGGGCATCGAGTTCCTGCTGGGCCTGGGGTACGTCGAGCAGCAGCACCTCGGCGCCATCACGCGCCAGGGTTTCGGCAATGGCGGCGCCAATTCCGCGTGCGGCGCCGGTGACCAGGGCGCGACGGCCACCGAGCGGGCGGGTCCAATCTTCGACTGGGGTCGCGCAGGCCTGCAGGCGCAGGACCTGGCCGGAAACAAAGGCACTCTTGGGCGACAGGAAGAAGCGCAAGGCACCTTCGAGCTGAGTGTCCGCGCCCGTTGCCACATACAGCAGCTGCGCTGTTGCGCCATTGCGCAGCTCTTTGGCCAGCGAACGGCTGAAGCCTTCAAGGGCGCGCTGGGCGACGCTGGCCAGCGGGTCTCCGAGGGATTCCGGCGCACGCCCAAGGATCACCACATGGGCACAAGGCGCGAGGCTACGCAGCAGGGGCTGAAAGAATTCGCGCAACTGCTTCAGCTGGTCGCTGTCGGACAGATGGCTGGCGTCGAACACTACGGCCTTGAGCTTCGGCCCGAGGCCGGCAACCCAGGCAGGCGCCTGCAGGCCGTCGCCGTTGAAGCTGTACAGCGCGTCGGTCAGGCGCGGGGCAATAGCCTCGACCTGGTTCGCCAGTGGCCCGCCCCCCAGCACCAGCGCGCCCTCTACCGGGCGCAGGCGGCCGGCCTGCCAGCGCTCCAGCGGCGCCGGGCGCGGCAGGCCAAGGGCATCGACCAGGCGGCGCCCGAGGTTGGAGTTGGCAAAGCCGAGATAGCGATCGCTCATGTGCGGGTCTCCCTGAAGGCAAGCTTGCAAGTGTGGACCAAGTTTATGGCAAGGTCGTTCGAATGCGGCAAAAACACCTAGGCTGTACGGATCAATTTGTTTCAGGAGGAACACACGCATGCGTTCAACTCGCCGGGTCGCGATCCTGGGCGGCAACCGTATCCCCTTCGCCCGCTCCAACGGCGCCTACGCCAGCGCCAGCAACCAGGCGATGCTGACCGTAGCCCTGGAAGGCTTGATCGAGCGCTATCGCCTGCACGGGTTGTGCCTGGGTGAAGTGGTGGCAGGGGCGGTGCTTAAGCACTCGCGGGACATGAACCTGACCCGCGAATGCGTGCTCGGCTCGCGCCTGTCGCCACAGACGCCGGCCTACGACATCCAGCAGGCCTGCGGCACGGGCCTGGAAGCCGCCCTGCTGGTGGCCAACAAGATTGCCCTCGGGCAGATCGACTGTGGCATCGCCGGTGGCGTGGACACCACGTCCGATGCCCCTATCGGCGTCAACGAGGGGCTGCGGCGTATCCTCTTGCAGGCCAACCGCGGCAAGACATTGGCAGAGCGGCTCAAGCCGTTCCTGCAATTGCGCCCCAGCCACCTGAAACCCGAACTGCCGCGCAATGGCGAGCCCCGCACCGGGTTGTCGATGGGCGAGCATTGCGAACGCATGGCGCAAACCTGGGGCATCGACCGCGCCGAGCAAGACGCGCTGGCGCTGCGCAGCCATCAGCAACTGGCAGCCTCGTACAGCGAAGGCTGGCAGAATGACCTGCTGACACCCTTCCTGGGCCTGACCCGTGACAACAACCTGCGCACTGATCTGACCTTGGAGCAACTGGCCAGGCTCAAGCCGTCATTCGACCGCAGCGGGCTGGGCACGTTGACGCCGGGTAATTCCACGCCGTTGACCGATGGTGCCTCGCTGGTGCTGCTTGGCAGCGAACAGTGGGCACAGGAGCAGGGCTTGCCGGTGCTGGCCTACCTGGTCGATGGCGAAACCGCTGCGGTGGATTTCGTCACCGGGCGCGAAGGGTTGCTGATGGCGCCGGTCTACGCCGTGCCGCGCCTGCTGGCGCGCAATGGCCTGACCTTGCAGGACTTCGATTATTACGAAGTCCACGAAGCCTTCGCGGCGCAAGTGTTGTGCACGCTCAAGGCATGGGAGGATGCCGAATATTGTCGCGACAAGCTGGGGCTTGAAGCACCACTGGGTGCCATCGATCGCAGCAAGCTCAACGTCAAAGGCAGCTCGTTGGCGGCAGGCCACCCGTTCGCGGCTACCGGAGGGCGGATATTGGCCAACCTGGCGAAGTTGCTGGCCAAGGCGGGGAAAGGACGTGGCTTGATATCCATCTGCGCTGCGGGAGGGCAAGGGGTCACGGTGATCGTCGAGCGCTGAACGAAGGGCGGTAGCGATCTCTGTTAGGCTTGTCTGCTCAGAACAACAAGAATTCACTATGCAGACGATCGGACATCCCCGCGCCATTCCTGCCCTGGACCAGTTGCCCAGGCCGCTCTATGCCCGCGCCGAAAGTCTCGGCGCCGGCTCCTGGACGACTCGCCACAGCCACGACTGGGTGCAGTTTTCCTACGCCATCAGCGGTGTATTGGGGGTGTATACCGACGATGGCAGCTACTTCGCCCCACCGCAGTGGGGTGTATGGATACCGGCCGATGCTGAACATGAAGTGGTGACCTCCGGGCAAGCTGAAATGCGCAGCTTGTATATCCGACGTGATGCCTGCCTTTGGGCGCCGGCGCAATGCCGGGTGCTTGAAGTGACGCCGTTGGCGCGGGAGCTGATCAAGCAGTTCTGCTTGTTGCCAGCTGAATACACGGAAGGCGACAGCGTCGAAGGGCGACTGGTGGCGGTGTTGCTCGATCAGTTACGTACCTTGCCCCAGGTGGGGTTCTCGCTGCCGCTGCCGCGCCATCCCGGCTTGCTGGCACTGTGCAATGGCCTGATCGCTGCGCCAGATCAGGTGCAGACCCTGCAGCAATGGGCGGTGCAGTTGGGCTGTTCGGAAAAGACCTTGATGCGCTTGTTCCAGCGGGAGACCGGGTTGAGTTTTCGCAACTGGCGCCAGCGCATGCGGCTGTTGTCGTCGCTGGCGTTGCTGGAGGCGGGGGAGAGTGTGACCGAGGCGGCGCTGGGCTGTGGCTATGATTCGACTTCGGCTTACATTGCGGCCTTCAAGCAGTTGTTCGGGTCGACACCCGGAGAACTGAAGCTTTGATGTTACCTGCGCCGGCCTCTTCGCGGGCACGCCCGCTCCTACAGGGACAGCACACAGCCTGAAGGCAGTGAGATCCCTGTGGGAGCGGGCGTGCCCGCGAAGAGGGCAGTGCAGGAGTACTCAGGTGCGGAAGCGACGCACCAGCGAATCCAGTTCATTGGACAGCCCGGCCAGGCTCTCGGAGTCCTGACGCGCCGCCTGGGCCAGCTCGGCCACCAACTGCGCATCGCCGTGAATCTGACTGATATGGCGGTTGATGTCTTCGGCCACCTGATGCTGTTCTTCCGCCGCCGTGGCGATCTGCGTGTTCATGTCACGGATGATGTCCACCGACTCTCGAATCTGCCCGAAGCTGTCACGGGCCAAGCCGATGCGGCTGACCGACTGTTGCGACACTTCCAGGCTGGCGTGCATTTGCTCGGCCACTTCGGCGGTGCGGCTGGCCAGGTTGCCCAGCAAACCATCGATCTCGGCAGTGGAGTCGGCGGTGCGCTTGGCCAGGGCGCGTACCTCGTCGGCTACCACGGCAAAGCCACGGCCTTGTTCGCCGGCCCGGGCCGCTTCGATGGCTGCGTTGAGAGCCAGCAGGTTGGTCTGCTCGGCAATCGAGCGGATGGTGCCGAGGATAGACTGGATGGCGTTGCTGTCACGCTCCAGTTGCTGGATTGACTGGGCCGACTGCTCGATCTCCTGGCTCAGGCGGTCGACGCTGCTGACCGCCGCGTCGATCTGTTGCTGGCCTTCGCGCGCCTGTTGCTGGCCGCTGTCGGCCGATTGCGCGGCCTGGCTGCAGGAGCGGGCAACTTCGTTGGCCGTGGCGACCATTTCGTGGAAGGCGGTGGAGACCATGTCCACGGCCTCACGCTGGCGCCCGGCCGCCTCGGCCATGTCGCCGGAAACCCGGGTGGAGCTGGTGGAGGTGCTGAGGATCTTGCTGGCGGCCGAGCCGATGTGCTGGATCAGGCTGCGGATGGCGCCCAGGAACTGGTTGAACCAGTTGGCCAGTTGTGCGGTTTCGTCGCGCCCGCGCACGTCAAGGTTCCGGGTCAGGTCGCCTTCGCCCTGGGCAATGTCTTCCAGGCCGCTGGTGACGCTGTTGATCGGGCGCACGATGAGTTTGGCGAAGGCTGTACCCACCACGGCGAACAGTGCCGCCAGCACCAGCGCGATGGCGCCGATCAGCCAGGTCAGGCGGGTAGTGGTCTGCATCACTTCGCCTTGCTGGGTCAGGCCGATGAAGGTCCAGCCCAACTGCTCGTCCGGGTAGACGTTGGCCATGTAGCGCTCACCGTTGATCTCGACCTCGACCAGGCCTTTGCCGGCCTTGGCCAGTTCGGCATAGCCATCACCGAAGCTGGCCAGCTGCTTGAAGTTGTGGCTGGCATCGCGTGGATCGACCATCACGTTGCCGTTGTTTTCCACCAGCATCAGGTAGCCGCTTTCGCCCAGCTTGATCTGCTTGATGATCTCGGTCAGGCCCTTGAGCGACACGTCGATGTTGACCACACCGCCCGGGTTGCCAAGCTGGTTGGCCACCGCGCGCACGGTGCTGACCAGCACGGCATCGTCGGCAGCCCAGTAATAGGCGCCAGTGCGCACGGTTTTGCCGGGGTTGGCCATGGCCAGTTGGTACCACGGACGGGGGCGCGGGTCATAGTTGACGAACTTCTGCCCGGCCGGCCAGCCAACGTAGCCGCCATCGCTCACACCGTAGGACACATAGGCATAGCCAGGGTGGGATTCGGCCAGGCGGGTGAAGAATTCGAGCAGTTGCTTGTCCTGATCGCCCAGCTCGTAGGACGGGGAGGCGCTCATGAACTTGTTCAGGTTGCTACCGGTTGCCGCCACCATCGGTTGCGAGGCCAGGTAGGCGACGTTCTGGTCGATGCCCTGGAAGAAGATGTTCATCGCGTTACTGACCTGGCGGATTTCCCGGCTGCTGCTGTCGAGGAAGCCATCGCGGGCTTCGCCACGCAGGTTGATCACCACCAAGGTGGCCACGAGGACGATAGGCAAGCCCGCGATGATCGCGAACGCCCAGGTCAGTTTCTGTTTGATGTTCATCGAAGCTCCCGGAATTTATTTTTTGGCACGCGAGGCAGGTAGTAACTACATCGGCAGCGTCCGGGTTTTTTTTAGCAGAAGCGCCCGTGTTTATTGGGCGAAGTCGCATTTGGCGACTATTCGGTCGGCTTTAGGCTAATATGGCATACCAAAGTGATGTGGCGTGCTGATGCCAGCACGCCACAAGCATTTCAATGGCAGCACCCTGCGCCATTGGCCAGGTCTTTCAGAATCGGGCAATCGGGGCGGTCGTCCCCTTGGCAGTGGGCAACCAGATCACCCAGCGTGTCACGCAAACTCACCAGTTCTTCGATGCGTCGGTTCAGCTCGTCAATATGCTGCATGGCCAGTGCCTTGACGTCGGCGCTGGCACGTCCGCGGTCCTGCCACAGGGTCAACAGCTTGCCCACCTCATCCAGCGAAAATCCAAGGTCACGGGAGCGTTTGATGAAGGCCAGGCTGTGCAGGTCTTCGGCCTGGTACAAACGGTAGCCGCTGTCACTGCGCGTGGCCGGCTTGAGCAGGCCGATGGATTCGTAATAGCGGATCATCTTGGTGCTGAGCCCGCTGCGGCGGGCTGCCTGGCCAATGTTCATCGGGCCTCCTGCGAGGGGCTGGTGGGTTTCCAAGTCTTCAGCCACAGGGCATTGCTGACCACGCTGACGCTGGACAGCGCCATGGCGGCGCCGGCCAGCACCGGGTTGAGATAGCCCAGTGCGGCCAGGGGAATGCCGATCAGGTTATAGATGAAGGCCCAGAACAGATTCTGGCGGATTTTCGCGTAGGTCTTGCGGCTGATTTCCAGCGCGGCGGGCACCAGCCGCGGGTCGCCGCGCATCAGGGTAATGCCGGCAGCCTGCATGGCCACGTCGGTGCCACCGCCCATGGCGATGCCGATGTCGGCGGCGGCCAGGGCCGGGGCGTCGTTGATGCCGTCGCCGACCATCGCCACCACACCCTCCTTTTTCAGAGCGGCCACGGTGGCGGCCTTGTCAGCCGGCAACACTTCGGCGTGCACGTCGTCGATACCGAGGGCATCGGCCACCACCTTGGCGCTGCCGCGGTTGTCGCCGGTCAGCAGGTGGCTGCTGATGTGGCGGGCGTGCAGGGCGGCGATGGCCTGCTCGGCGCCTGGTTTCAGGCTGTCACCGAAGGCGAACAGACCGAGCACGCGAGGCGCCGCGCCACGTTCGATGAGCCACGACAGGGTGCGGCCTTCAGCTTCCCAGGCTTGAGCCTTGCCGGCCAGTTCGCCGGGTTGCAGATGGCTTTCGTCGAGCAGGCGGCGGTTGCCCAATGCCAGCTCGCGGCCTTCCACGCGCCCGGCAATGCCGCGGCCGGTAAGTGATTGGCTGTCTGTGACGGCGGGTACCTCCAGGCCTTGCTCGGCGCAGGCATCCAGCACCGCCTTGGCCAATGGGTGTTCGCTGCCGCGCTGCAGCGCACCGGCGAGGCGATGCAGGTCGGCGCTGTCAGCGGCCACTGCCTGGCTGTGGACCACGCGCGGGCTACCGGAGGTAAGGGTGCCGGTCTTGTCGAACACCACGCGATTGACCGCATGGGCGCGCTCCAGCGCTTCGGCGTCCTTGATCAGGATACCGTGGCGGGCGGCGACACCCGTGCCGGCCATGATCGCCGCTGGCGTGGCCAGGCCCAAGGCGCAGGGGCAGGCGATCACCAGCACGGCGACGGCATTGATCAGCGCAGTCTCCAGCGGCGCACCGGTCAGCCACCAGCCAAACAAGGTGAGCAAGGCCAGCACCAGCACGGCGGGCACAAAGACCTGGCTGACCCGGTCGACCAGTTTCTGGATGGGCGCCTTGGCCGCTTGTGCGTCTTCGACCAGGCGGATGATGCGGGCCAGCACGGTCTCGGTGCCCAGCGCCTGGGTACGCACCAGCAGCCGACCTTCGCCGTTGATGGCACCGCCGGTGACGCTGTCGCCGGGGTGCTTGGGTACTGGCAGGCTCTCGCCGCTGATCAGTGCTTCGTCAGCGTGGCTGCTGCCTTCTTCTACTGCGCCGTCGACCGGGAAGCGCTCGCCAGGTTTGACCAGTACTAGGTCGCCAAGGCGCAACTGGGCGATCGCCACGTCCTCTTCGCGGCCGTCGATCACGCGTACGGCACGTTCTGGGCGTAGTGCTTCGAGGGCACGGATGGCGCTGGCGGTCTGGCGCTTGGCCCGGCTTTCGAGGTACTTGCCCAGCAGTACGAGGGCAATGACCACTGCCGAAGCCTCGAAATAAAGGTGGGGTGCCATGCCAGCCGGTGCCTTGGCCCATTGATACAGGCTCAGGCCATAGCCCGCGGTGGTGCCCAGGGCGACCAGCAGGTCCATGTTGCCGGCGCCGGCGCGCACGGCTTTGTAGGCGGCTTTGTAGAAGCGTGCGCCAAGAATGAACTGCACCGGGGTGGCCAGCGCGAACTGCGCCCAGGCGGGGAGCATCCAGTGCAGGCCGAATGGCTGCACCAGCATTGGCACCACCAAGGGCAGCGCCAGCAACAGCGCGGCAGCGACGGCCAGGCGCTCGTTGCGCAGGCGCCGTTGGGCATTTTCCTGATCGTCCTTGGCGGCGTTCGGCAGGTTGGCGCTGTAGCCGGCTTTTTCGACAGCGGCGATCAGCAGTGCGTCATCGAACGCCTGCAGCACTTCAAGGTGAGCACGCTCACTGGCCAGGTTGACGCTGACCTGTTCAACCCCCGGCAACTTGCCAAGCGCGCGCTCGACACGGCCGACGCAGCTGGCGCAGGTCATGCCGCCGATCTGCAATTCCACAGTCCGGGTCGGCACGCCATAGCCAGCGCCGCGCACGGCCTCGACCAGGGCTGGCAGGCTGTCGGCGGGGGCCTGGACCCTGGCGAGTTCGGTGGCGAGGTTGACGCTGACCTGATCAGCGCCGCTGACCTTGCGCAGGGCGCGCTCGACACGGCCAGCACAGCTGGCGCAGGTCATGCCGGAGATCGGCAGGTCGAATGTGGTAGATGCGGGCATGGCTCTCCTCCTTGGCAGGGCTTCAGCATCAGCATCAACCTTGCCACGCAGGGAAGGTCAATAGCCCAGGTTGGCTCGCTTCAGCTCAAGGCCATTGTGGCCCATGGCGATGCGGTACTTGCTGATCTGGCCCGCTTGCAGGTTGAGTCGCGTGCTGCGTTGGTCCTCGATGCCGGGGGCACAGCCAGGCATCTGTCCGGGCAGCAGGCGCAGGCGCACGTCGACCGGGCCGGGCGGCAGGTTGAAGGACGTGGACTGTTCCTGGAACACGCGGCCGGAGAGCTGATCGTTGAGGTACACGCCGATTTCGCAGCTGGTGGCCACTTCCAGGCGTTCCCGGGAAATGATCAGTACGCTGTAGTCCGAGTTGCCCTCGGCGCTGGCCGGCGGCACGGCGGCCAGTGCGGCCAACAGCCCGACAACGCCCACTGCTGTCCTGAACATGATGAATCTCCTGCTTGCACAAATCGTCAAAGGCGCAGCTTGGCTGAGGACTGCGCGGATTTCCAGCCCGGCCGTTGCGCGCAGAACTTGACCTTGCCCCGATGGCAAGCTTGAAACTGCGCAAAACCCCTGAAGGAGGCAGTACCCATGCAAGTGTTCAACGTTCAAGGCATGACCTGTGGCCACTGTGTCAAAGCAGTGACTCGCGCGGTACAGGAGCAGGATGCTCAAGCCGTGGTGGAAGTCGATCTGGCGGGCAAGAAAGTGCATGTGCAAAGCGCGCTGGCTGCCGAGCAGGTGGTGGCCGCCATTCGTGAAGAAGGTTACCAGGCCGAGGTGGCCTGAACCGATGGGTCGCACTGCGGCCCAGTTTTTGTTTCAAATGTTTTCATGCTGAGGGTGGCCACTGCAGGTAGACTTAGCGGCTTGCTTAGCCTGCTATGGATTCCTGATGAACCTGCGAATGGTGCTGATTCTGGGCGCATTGAGTGCGTTCGGGCCCTTGGCGATCGATTTTTACCTGCCCGCCTTCCCGGCCATGGCGCAGGCGTTCGCCACCGATGAAAAACACATACAGGCCACCCTGGCGGCCTATTTCCTCGGCCTGTCGATCGGCCAGCTGGCCTACGGGCCGGTGGCGGACCGTTTTGGTCGACGCAAGCCGTTGCTGTTCGGCGTGGCGCTGTTCACCTTGGCCTCGCTGGGTTGTGCCTACGCACCTAACCTCGACACCTTGATTGTGGCGCGCTTTGTCCAGGCATTGGGCGGTTGCGCCGGCATGGTGCTGTCGCGGGCCATTGTCAGTGACAAGTGCGACCCGGTGGCTTCGGCCAAGGTGTTCTCGCAGTTGATGCTGGTAATGGGCCTGGCACCGATCCTTGCGCCGATGCTGGGCGGAGTCCTGGTGAACGTGGCCGGTTGGCAGTCGATCTTCCTGGCGCTGAGCCTGTTCAGCGCTGCCAGCCTGCTGGCGGTCAGCCTGGGATTGCCAGAGAGCCTGCCGGCGCATATGCCGCGCCAGCCGCTGTCAGGTGCATTGCGCCAATACCTGCGCTTGTTGGCCGATCGTGTGTTCATTGGCCACGCCTTGACTGGCGGTATCGCCATTGCCGGGATGTTTGCCTACATCGCCGGTTCGCCTTTCGTATTCATCAAGCTCTATGGCGTGCCCGCAGAACACTATGGCTGGCTGTTCGGTACCAACGCGGCGGGTTTCATTCTCGTGGCCCAGGTCAATGCGCGCCTGCTGGCCAAGCGCGGCCCGGCATTCTTGCTGGTGCGCGCAGTCTGGCTGTACCTCGCCGCAGGCCTGGCACTACTGGCGGTCGCCGCCCTGCGCCCAGCGCAGTTGTGGCCATTGCTGGTGCCGCTGTTCGTCTGTATTGCCAGCCTGGGTTGCATCATCCCCAACGCCTCGGCCTGCGCCATGAGTGGCCAGGGCGCGCGTGCGGGCAGCGCGTCTGCGCTGATGGGCTGCGTGCAGTTCAGCGTCGCGGCCGGTGCGGCGTCGCTGGTCGGTGTGCTGCATGACGGCACTGCAGTGCCCATGACCTTGGTGATCAGCCTGTGCGGTGCACTGGTGGTCAGTGTCGCGCTGTTGACCCAGCGTTTGCAGGCCAGGCGTCCAGCATGAGTGGGTGAGGTGCCTGCAGGCGGGTTTCCAAGGTCGCGACGAAGGCCCGTGCTTCGGCCTCGCTGCGGAAACTCACCACATGCTGGTCGAGCCTCACCTGCCAAGGGCAGTTGGGGTTGCGGTTCGACGCACTGACGACAATCTTCATCGCGGCATACCTCCGATTGAGGGGGGAGCGGCTCAAGTGTAGCGCTGCGGACACTGGGTGCCCGGTGTTCTGACTGGCGGTCAGGGTACTTTCCCAATGGCTTGTCTGACGTTTCCCGGGGTAATACCTGAATTGCTGTGGAAGCTTCGCTTTCATTTGAGCTATTTGAGGAAGCGCGCTGTCAGTCGAGTCGTTGCTCGCTCGGGGTGACTCTTCCTCATGCCCTGTATTTTCCTTCCTTCTTCACGTTGAGTTGATTTTCAACACCGTGTTGGCGCCTTCGAGGGTTGCCGTACCCAGTGCCGTTTGAGCCTGCCGCAGCATGCGCGGGGCTGCCGGGAGGGGCGCGGGTGCGGCTTATACTGGCGGCTGGGCAGCTTTCATGGGGGCTAGCCTCTGGAAACCAGACGTGATCATGCGGGGAGATACAGGGACATGAATGCAGTCAGCAGTATCAGTCAGATTGCCGGCCTGATGGCCGACCCCAAGCGTAGCGCGATGTTGTGGGCGCTAATCGATGGCACACCGCGGCCGACCGATGAACTGGCGATGATGGCCGGGCTGACTGCGTCGTCGGCCTGTGCCCACCTTTCGTTGCTGTCTTCGGCCGGCCTGCTCAGGCTCGAGGCACGTGGGCGCAAGCGTTACTTCAGGCTCGCGACACCTCAGGTGGGCGTTGCTGTCGAAGCGCTGGCCAGCGTCCAGCTGGTGTCGGAAAAGAGATCGCGCACGGAGGTGCTGCAGTTGCCGATGTCAATGCGCAGGGCGCGTCGCTGTGGTGATCACCTGGGTGGGGAGCTTGCGGGCGAGTTGTATCACCGGCTGGTGGTGGCGGGCTGGCTGGAAGGGAGTGATCGGCAGCTGATGGTCAGCGAGGAGGGGCGCACCCAGCTGGCTGCCATAGGAGTCTACATAGATGCACTGGCGACACGGCAGCAGCGCGGCTGCGTGATCTGCCATTGCACTGAGTGGAGCGACCAAGGGCCGCACCTGGGCGGCAGCCTTGGTCAGGCATTGCTTAAACTGTTTCTGCAGTCCGGCTGGATTCGCGAGCCTGAAGGCACGCGGGTATTGCAGATTTCTGCCGAAGGTGTGCAGCAGATCAACCGCATAGCCCGCGTGACCACCTTGCAGGTCGGCTGACGGCGTCAGACCAGGCGAGCATCCAGGCTGTTCTGCGCCAGGCGGCGGGCCTGGTCTTCGGTCATGCCCAAGTGAGTGTGCAGGGCATGGAAGTTCTCGGTGACGTAACCGCCGAAGTAGGCCGGGTCGTCCGAGTTCACCGTCACCTTCACGCCACGCTCGAGCATGTCGAGGATGTTGTGCTGGCTCATGTGGTCGAACACGCAAAGCTTGGTGTTCGACAGCGGGCAGACGGTGAGCGGAATCTGCTCGTCGATGATGCGTTGCATCAGGCGTTCGTCTTCGATGGCGCGTACGCCGTGGTCGATGCGCTTGATCTGCAGCAGGTCGAGGGCTTCCCAGATGTACTCGGGTGGGCCTTCCTCGCCAGCGTGGGCCACGGCCACGAAGCCTTCGCTGCGGGCACGGTCGAACACGCGCTGGAACTTGCTCGGCGGGTGGCCCATTTCCGAGCTGTCCAGGCCGACGGCAATGAAGGCGTCACGGAAGGGCAGGGCCTGGTCGAGGGTCTTCTGCGCTTCGTCTTCGCTGAGGTGGCGCAGGAAGCTGAGGATCAGGCCGCTGCTGATGCCCAGTTGCTCGCGGCCGTCCTTCAGGGCCTGGTTGATGCCATTGAGCACGACTTCGAACGGGATGCCGCGGTCGGTGTGGGTCTGCGGATCAAAGAACGGTTCGGTGTGGATCACATTCTGCGCCTTGCAGCGCTGCAGGTAGGCCCAGGTCAGGTCGTAGAAGTCCTGCTCGGTGCGCAGCACGTCCGCGCCTTGGTAATACAGGTCGAGGAATTCCTGCAGGTTGTTGAAGGCGTAGGCGCTGCGCAGGGCTTCCACGTCGTTCCACGGCAGGGCGATCTTGTTGCGCTCGGCCAGGGCGAACAGCAGTTCAGGTTCCAGTGAACCTTCAAGGTGCAGGTGCAGTTCTGCCTTGGGCAGGGCATTGAGCCAGTCATACATAGGAGGGATGTCTCGAATCAGGTACGGTTGCCGCCATTCTACAGGGCCTGGCCGGGCATTGCGCCCGGCCGGTCGGTATTCACTTCACCAGGTGAGTGATTCGCCTTTGTAGTTGATGAAGCGCAGGCCACCGTGGCCACTTTGTGCATTTATCTGGTCGAGCATGCCACGGGTGCTGGTGAGCACGTCGATTTCGGCGTTTTCGCCACCCATATCGGTCCTTACCCAGCCCGGGTGCATGGCCAGCACGCACAGGTCGGGGCGCTGCAGTTCGACCACGAAGCTGTTGATCATCGAATTGAGCGCGGCCTTGCTGGCCTTGTACAGGCAGATCTCGCCACCGTCGGGAATGGTCACGCTGCCCAGGATCGAGCTCATGAATGCCAACACCCCGCTGCCTTCGCGCACTTGGCCGGCCAGGCGTCGGGCGACGCGGATCGGGGCCACGGCGTTGGTCATGAACAGGTCGCCAATGGCCTGGGTATCTACGGTTTCCAGGTCTTGTGGCAAGGGGCCCATGACGCCGGCATTGACGAACACCAGGTCGAACACTTCACCTTGCAAGCGCTGCTTGAGCCCGTCGAGTTGGGCGGTGTCGTTCATTTCAAGCTGTTCGATGCGCACGCCGGGCACACCGGCAAGGGCGCCCGGCTGTTGTGGGTTGCGCACGGTCGCAGTGATGTTCCAGCCATCTTCCTGCAGGCGTTGTACCAAGCCCAGGCCAAGGCCTCGGGATGCGCCGATGATGAGGGCGGTTCTTGAGCTAGCCATGTGAGCGCTCCTTGTTCGGTTGAAGTGAAGGGCTTTGAGCATAATGCAGACGGCCCGCGTCTGCCGTTTCTGAATTCTGCACAAAAAATGATCAATGGGTTGTGGGCGTGAGCGAGCGGGGACTTTGCCCGTTGGTTAACGGGTTATCCACAGCATGATCCACAGTAAATGTGAGCAAGCGCAACGTCAGGGGCTGTGTAATACGTCTGACACACTGGGGATAAGTCACCAAGCGTCAAGCGCTTAGGGCTGTCATCAAATGGTGATCAAAATATGATCAATGCTCTGAAGGCCTTGCTTTTATTGGGCTGTAACGGAGTGCCCCAAGCTTATCCACAGGCCAGCCCACAGTAGTTGTGGGCAAACCTCAGCACGCTTCGAGGATGATCCGGCCGCGGCTCAAGTCGGCCAGTTGCTGTTGCAATGTGGAAAAGTGAGCTTCACCCACGGCAATCTGCAGATCGACGCCATTGGCGGTGAATTGCTCGTCCAGCACCAGGCCATCCACATCGGCCAGGCGCAGCTTCACCAGGGCCAATTCGCTGAAGGTACAACTGCAGGTGTATTCGCTGCGCTGAACCAGCAGGCGCTTGGGCGCTTGCTGCAGGCACTTGTTGGCGCCACCGCCATAGGCACGCGCAAGTCCGCCAGTGCCCAGCTGTATGCCGCCGTACCAGCGGATCACCAGCACCACCACCTGGTCGCAGTCCTGTGCTTCGATGGCCGCCAGGATGGGTCGTCCGGCGGTACCGCCCGGCTCGCCGTCGTCATTGCTGCGGTATTGCCCGCCGATTTTCCACGCCCAGCAGTTGTGGGTGGCGGTCAGGTCGCTGTGGCGTTCGATGAAGCTCATCGCCTCGGCGGCACTGTTGATCGGGCCAGCGAGGGTGATGAAGCGGCTCTTGCGGATTTCCTCGCGAAATTCGCAGAGGTCGAGCAGGGTAGAAGGCATAGATGAACGTCAGGCACTCGGCTTTATGCCGCACCCCTTGAGAATGATGTGGATAAGGTTGTTGCTGGCATCTTCCATGTCTTGCTTGGTCAGCCGGCTGCGGCCGGTGACCTGGCAGATCTGGGTGGCGAAGTCGGCATAGTGCTGGGTGCTGCCCCAGAGCAGGAAGATCAGGTGCACCGGGTCGACCTGGTCCATCTTGCCGGCTTCCATCCAGGCCTGGAATACGGCGGCCCGGCCGCGGAACCATTCGCGGTAGTCGGCGCTGAAGTACTCGGTCAGGCAGGTGCCACCGCTGATCACTTCCATCGCGAAGATGCGCGAGGCCTGCGGGTTGCGCCGGGAGAACTCCATCTTGGTCCGGATGTACTGGCTCAGCGCTTCAGCCGGGTCGTCCTCGACGCTCAGGGCATTGAAGGTGCTGTCCCACAGCTCGATGATGTTGCTCAGCACGGCGATGTACAGGCCGAGCTTGTTGGTAAAGTAGTAATGCAGGTTGGCCTTGGGCAAGCCTGCCTTCAGCGCGATGGTGTTCATGCTGGTGCCTTTGAACCCATGGCGGGCGAATTCGTCTTCGGCGGCCTGGATGATGGCCTGTTCGTTCTTCTGGCGGATGCGGCCGGCGGGCTTGCCCGAGGCGGCGAGGCGATGCGCAGGGACTTCTAGGGTCATGGACGATTCCGGACAGGTCTGTGGCAACGAATGTCGGACAAGATTACCTGCCTGTGCTGGCGTGACAAGCCTTAGCGTCAGAAGCAGGCATCAGCGTGTCGCAGCCAGGCTTTCCAGGAAGCTTTCCAGTACCAGGTTCGGTCGCCGCCCCTTGCGGGTAACCCAGCTCAGGCTAAGGTCGTAAAAGCGTTGCGCCGGCTTGAGTGCACGCAGGCGACCTTGCTGGACCCAGAAGGTCGCGTAATGGTCGGGCAGGTAGCCGATGTAGCGCCCGGTGAGGATCAGGAATGCCATGCCTTCGCGGTCTGAGGCACTGGCGGTGCAATTGAGCGCCTGGTAATGCGCCTGGATTTCGGCGGGCAGTCGGAACGTCGGCGCGATCGCTTCCTGGCTGTTGAGACGATCATCGTCGATCTGCTGATTGTCGGCGTAGAACAACGGATGGCCAACCGCGCAGTAGAGCTGAGAGCGTTCGCTGTACAGCGGTTGGTATTCCAGACCGGATAGCGGGCTGGTCTGCGGAACGACTCCGACGTGCAGGCTGCCGTCCAGTACCCCTTGCTCGACCTGGCTGGGGGCGATCATGCGGATCTGGATGCGCACATCCGGACCGCGGTCCTTGAGCTCGGCCAGGGCGTGGGTGATGCGCATGTGCGGCAGGGTGACCAGGTTGTCGGTCAGGCCAATGTTGAGCTCGCCGCGCAAGTGCTGGTGCAGGCCGTTGACCTCGGTACGGAAGGTTTCCAGCGCACTGAGCAACTGCAGCGCCGAGTGATAGACCTCGCGGCCTTCTTCGGTCAACGAGAAACCGGCACGACCGCGCTGGCACAGGCGCAAACCCAGGCGTTGTTCGAGGTCGTTCATCTGCTGGCTGATAGCCGAGCGGCCAATGCCCAGCACATTCTCCGCAGCCGAAAAACCGCCGCATTCAACAACGCTGCGGTAGATTTTCAGCAGGCGGATGTCGAAATCGCTGACTTGTGCGAGAGGGTCGGGGCGTCGGCTCATAAGTTTAGTCTTGCGCTACCTGAAGATTAGAAATGTAGGCTTTTTCAGACTTTATCCCCGTGCGAATTTAGCTGCAACAACATCCATCGTTGCCTAATCGTCTTCCGAGGAACCGCCGATGAACATGCCCGAAACCGCTTCCGCCGGTATCGCCAGCCAGCTGAAGCTGGATGCCCACTGGATGCCCTATACCGCCAACCGTAACTTCCACCGCGACCCGCGGTTGATCGTGGCGGCCCAAGGCAACTACCTGGTCGATGACAAGGGACGCAAGATTTTCGACGCCCTCTCTGGCCTGTGGACCTGTGGCGCCGGGCATACCCGCAAGGAAATCACTGAAGCGGTCGCACGCCAGCTCGGCACGCTCGATTACTCCCCGGCGTTCCAGTTCGGACACCCGCTGTCGTTCCAGCTGGCGGAGAAAATCGCCGAGCTGACCCCGGGTGATCTGAATCACGTCTTCTATACCAACTCCGGTTCCGAGTGCTGCGACACCGCGCTGAAGATGGTGCGTGCCTACTGGCGCTTGAAAGGCCAGGCCACCAAGACCAAGATCATCGGCCGTGCCCGTGGTTACCACGGGGTAAACATTGCCGGTACCAGCCTGGGTGGCGTCAACGGCAACCGCAAGATGTTCGGCCAGCTGTTGGACGTCGACCACCTGCCTCACACCGTGCTGCCGGTGAACGCTTTCTCCAAAGGCATGCCGGAAGAGGGCGGTATCGCCCTGGCAGATGAAATGCTCAAGCTGATCGAGTTGCACGATGCCTCGAACATTGCCGCGGTGATCGTCGAGCCGCTGGCCGGCTCCGCCGGTGTACTGCCGCCGCCGAAGGGATACTTGAAGCGTCTGCGTGAAATCTGCACCCAGCACAACATCCTGCTCATCTTCGACGAAGTGATTACCGGCTTCGGCCGTATGGGGGCCATGACCGGTTCCGAAGCCTTTGGGGTTACCCCTGACCTGATGTGCATCGCCAAGCAGGTCACCAACGGTGCCATCCCGATGGGGGCGGTCATCGCCACCAGCGAGATCTACCAGACCTTCATGAACCAGCCGACCCCGGAGTATGCGGTGGAATTCCCCCACGGCTACACCTATTCGGCTCACCCAGTAGCCTGCGCCGCCGGTCTCGCCGCGCTCGACCTGTTGCAGAAGGAAAGCCTGGTGCAGTCGGCTGCCGAACTGGCGCCGCACTTCGAGAAGCTGCTGCATGGTGTCAAGGGCACCAAGAATATCGTCGACATTCGTAACTATGGCCTGGCCGGCGCGATCCAGATCGCTGCCCGCGACGGTGATGCCATCGTACGTCCTTACGAAGCGGCGATGAAACTGTGGCAGGCCGGCTTCTATGTGCGCTTCGGTGGCGACACCCTGCAGTTCGGCCCAACCTTCAATACCCAGCCGCAGGAACTGGACCGCCTGTTCGACGCGGTCGGTGAAGCCCTGAACCAGATCGACTGATCTTTCCGCTTTTGACGTAGGGCGCGTGAACCTATCACGTGCCTGCATCAGCCTTCTTTATCTGGAGTTTTGCATGAGCATTGTTCAGCACCTGATCCACGGCGAACTGGTTTCCAAGGGTGAGCGCACCGCCGATGTCTTCAACCCGTCCACCGGCCAGGCGGTACGCAAGGTCGAACTGGCCAGCCGCGCGACCGTGCAGGAAGCCATCGATTCGGCCAAGGCCGCCTTCCCGGCCTGGCGCAATACCCCACCGGCAAAGCGCGCCCAAGTGATGTTCCGCTTCAAGCAACTGCTGGAGCAGAACGAAGCCCGTATCTCGCAAATGATCAGCGAAGAGCACGGCAAGACCTTGGAAGACGCTGCCGGTGAGCTGAAGCGCGGCATCGAGAACGTCGAGTTCGCCTGCGCAGCGCCGGAAGTGCTGAAGGGCGAGTACAGCCGCAACGTCGGCCCGAACATCGACGCCTGGTCCGACTTCCAGCCGTTGGGCGTGGTCGCTGGCATCACGCCGTTCAACTTCCCGGCCATGGTGCCGCTTTGGATGTACCCGCTGGCCATCGCTTGCGGTAACGCCTTCATCCTCAAGCCATCCGAGCGTGACCCGAGCTCCACCCTGTTCATCGCCCAGCTTCTGCTGGAGGCTGGCCTGCCGAAGGGCATCCTCAACGTGGTGCACGGTGACAAGGAAGCGGTGGACGCGCTGATCGAAGCGCCGGAAGTAAAGGCCCTGAGCTTTGTCGGTTCGACCCCGATTGCCGAGTACATCTATGCAGAAGGCACCAAGCGTGGCAAGCGCGTGCAGGCGCTGGGTGGTGCGAAGAACCACGCGGTGCTGATGCCTGATGCCGACCTGGACAACGCGGTCAGCGCGCTAATGGGCGCAGCCTACGGTTCGTGCGGCGAGCGTTGCATGGCTATCTCGGTGGCGGTGTGCGTGGGTGATCAGGTTGCCGATGCACTGATCGCCAAGCTGGAGCCGCAGATCAAGGCGCTGAAGATTGGCGCTGGCACTTCGTGCGGCCTGGACATGGGCCCGCTGGTGACTGCTGCGTCCCGTGACAAGGTTATTGGCTACATTGACGATGGTGTTGCTGCAGGCGCCAAGCTGGTGGTGGATGGCCGGGGCTTGCGTGTGGCAGGTAATGAAGATGGCTACTTCGTGGGTGGCACACTGTTCGACCATGTAACCCCGCAGATGCGCATCTATAAAGAAGAGATCTTCGGCCCGGTGCTGTGCGTGGTGCGCGTGAACAGCCTGGAGCAGGCCATGCAGCTGATCAACGATCATGAGTATGGCAACGGTACCTGCATCTTTACCCGTGACGGTGAAGCGGCGCGCTTGTTCTGTGACGAGATCGAAGTAGGCATGGTGGGTGTCAACGTGCCGCTGCCGGTACCGGTTGCCTACCACAGCTTCGGTGGCTGGAAGCGTTCGCTGTTCGGTGACCTGCATGCCTATGGCCCGGATGGTGTGCGCTTCTATACCCGTCGCAAGGCGATCACGCAGCGTTGGCCGCAGCGTGCCAGCCATGAGGCATCGCAGTTTGCATTCCCTAGCTTGTAACGAATGAGATCAGGCGGGGAGGCCGGCAGGCCTCCCCGCTTTGTTTTTCAGCGATATTAAAGTTTCTTGAAATTAAAGGTTGACGGGATTTCGAATCCCCTTATAATGCGCCCCACTTCCAGCGACATCGGAACGACAAACTCCTTGAAATTCAACGAGTTAGGTTGTTAAGAAATAACTGGAGGGGCTTCGATCGAATGATCGA
>NZ_BCBA01000034.1 GCF_001320245.1 Pseudomonas sp. NBRC 111124 | reverse complement strand
AAAGCAATTCCTCATGATATTCGTCTGGCGAATCCATTCGTAAGGCCCTGCTTTCCAGCACGCGGTACCAGTCTGCCAGACAGTTGAGCTTCAGCAATTGGGCGGCAGAGAGGTTTTTCTCGAACGTTCGCATCAGGAGGCCTCACACGCTGATGGAGGGTTGAGTCACGAAAATTCCAGAGGTTCAGTAAAGCGGTGTCAGCGGCGTCGATGTGTCCAGAGGGTCGCACCGTTATAGTTCCGCTCAAGGATGGGTATGGACGGCACTGACTCAAGTTGGAGTGAATTTCTTGAACGCTGGCGATGTCGTAGTGATGGCGCGCTGCTACGTCTTGCTGGAAGAAAGCAAGCAGACCTGGATGTCCCTCCCTTCCTGCAGCCGCATGTCCGAGTACCCGTATGAAAGAGCTGCTTTCCGCTGCGAAGATAATTCGCCCAACTGTTCTCATCGTTGAGGACGAACCCATGATTCGAGAGCTTTTGACCCTGTACCTGGAAGAATGGGGGGCCATGGTGACAGCGTTGGCGACTGCCGATGACGGCAATGAGGCGTTGAGGAAGCAAGATTGGACGCTGCTGATAACGGATGTACAAACGCCTGGTTTACTCAATGGGGTTGATCTTGCCTGGATGGCAAGCCAGCAAAAACCTCAGACGCGCATCATTGTCATGAGCGGATACTACGAATTTGCAGGGAGAGTGTTGCCGCCAGGTGCGGAGTTCCTTCCTAAGCCGTGGCCAATAACCCAGCTCCAGGAACTGCTCTGCGCTCAGCTTAACCACGCCGACGGGGCTGGAAGGTCGACGTCTGCCAAGCTTGATCCTTTCCAAACGTTCGCGAACAAAGCTTAAGGACGCCACACACGCCTGCACCGGTTCTTTCGCGCAACCCGTCGGCCTCGGCTAAAACCCACGGAGTAAACACCCCGCGCCCCGACGTCCGAGTTGAACACAGACTTTCCTGTGTGACGACATGAGGTGAAAGATCATGGCTAACAACCAAACCAATCGTGGCCATCAAGGTGGCACTGCTCAGAACAATCCTGGCAATTTTGCCAATGATCACGAGAAGGCGTCGGAGGCAGGTCGCAAAGGCGGGCAGAGTTCAGGCGGCAATTTTGCCAACGACCGTGAGCGTGCCTCCGAAGCGGGCCGTAAAGGCGGGCAAAACAGCCACGCCGGCGGTCGCGGTAGCGAAAACCGCTAACTGGCGGTGATCCAGTGCCAGGGCAATAGCTGCCCTGGCACTTTTCTCCTGAACGGCCATCAGGAAACCCTTTCCTTCCACGCTTCGTATCTGGCAAGAAGCGGCTGGACACTCAACCCATGCAGCAGAATACTCAACGCCACCACTGACAGCACCAGGTTGATGCTCTGCGCGGCCAACGTGGGAAGCAGCCCATGATTGAGGGCATAGAACAGGTAGTAGAAGCTACCGATACCTCGGATACCAAACCACCCCAAAAGCCCACGCTGGCGGATATCCAGCACTCCCCGAGCCGGAAACAGCAGGATACTGATGGGGCGAATGACAAAAAACAAAGCGCCGGCCACCAGCACTGCCCGCCAGTCCCAATGCTCAATGAGCACTACCCCGAGCAGGGTCACCAGAAACACTTCCATTGCCCGTTCGATCAGGCTACCGAAAGCCAGCATGTCACCCAACATGATCCCCGCTGCTACCTGCGAGTCGTCGAGCCCTTTCAAATCGCCTTTGACGGCTAGCTCCGGCGCCACGTGCTGGTGACCCACCACAGGCTGTACCAGATGTTCAGCAGCCGGTTCTTCTGGGCTATTGGCGGTCTGCACCTCCGCCTGCCGTAAACCGAGGCCCGCAGCGAACACCGCGAGGAACCCATAGGCCTGTATCGACTCGGCGCTCACGTATGCCAACGCAATCAGGGCAAGGGCCAGATAGTCATTGGGCGAGACGGTGCTGTCGTCGTTGCGCAGACGCAAGAACAGCGTGAGCTTGCCCAGGCCGCGCCCCATCCAGTAGCCAAGCAACAGGCCTGCGATTACTGCCCACAGCATGTCCTTGAACAACCAGTCACTGAACCAGGCCTGGCCATTGTCCTGTTGCAGGAACAGTCCAAGCATGACGAAGGGAAACGCCACGCCGTCGTTAAGCCCTGCCTCACCCGACAAGCTGAAACGGACAAGATCATCGTCTTGGGCATCAACCACCTGCACCAGAGTTGCGAGCACGGGGTCAGTGGGTGCGAGGATCGCCCCGATTAGTAGCGAGACTCCCCACCCCAAGTTCAGGCCGTGATGCAGCACCAGCGTTACCCCACCGATGCAGATCAACATCACTGGCCCTGCTAGAAAAAAGGCGCTGCACCAACGGCGGTTGTGCAAGGGCAGGCGCAATTTCAAACCACTGAAGAACAGCGAAAACAACACCGCGACTTCTGTAAGGTGCTCCATCCATCCGCTCGACTTGCTCACGTCCAGCTGAAGAAAACCTAGCCCCGATGTACCCAGGCCGATACCCAGGGCAAGGCACACTACAGACGAGGTCACAGGGATCCAGCGCAGGTAGGAGGATGAGAGTGCGAGCAGCAGCAAGACTGCGCCCAGCGTGGCGAACCAGACGATGAAGGTCATCTGCGCAGAAGCCTTGGGAAAGTTTTCGAGTATTTTTTTGACTTTCCGGCACGCCACGTCGTTCCGCTGCGCTTAGTGGGTTCACCCAATACCTGAGGTAAATGTAAAAAAAGATTTCAGCGCTCCGCTGCGGTCAAACCCTATGGATCGCAATGGAGATGACGTCATGAAATTCGCCCAGTTCTGCCAATGGCTCGCCAACCACGCCGGTAAACCGAGCACCTTTTTGATCGCCGTGGTGTTGATCGCCATGTGGGCTGCATCTGGGCCCTGGTTTCACTACAACGATACCTGGCAACTTATCGTCAACACGTCGACCACCATCATCACATTCCTGATGGTTTTCCTGATTCAGAACACCCAGAACCGGGATAACGACATCATCCACGTGAAGCTCGACGAACTGATCCGCGCTACGAAATCTGCGGAGCAGTCGGTATTGGATCTCGAAGCGCTCGATAACCGGGAAATCCATAAACTTCGCAAGGAATATCAGGCGATGGGCAGCGAATGTGATCCCCACCATCAGGCGCCTGCTGAGCATCACACGGACGATGGTGCTCGGGATAACCTGCAGCGCTAGAGTCCTTGTTGGTCGAGCGGCGGGAGAGTTGAAGGTAAATTTGCAGGGTGAAGCGCCTGGCTAATAGCTTGAGCGAGCTCGTCTATCGACCACGGTTTGAAGAGGTAGGTAACGGGTGGCGTCACCTGAGAAGCATCAAGCTGGTAGCCAGAAGTCAGAATGGCGGGTAGTCCAGGCCACCTTTCGTGTGCCATGGAGATGAACTCCATACCTTTGATGCTTCCCGGAACACCATGGTCGACAACGATCAACGAGCAGTCGCTCTTAAGTCCCATCAAGTGAATCAAGGCATCTTCTGAGTTATCGAACGCATCGCAGGTGGCGCCCAACTCGATCAGGATGTCCACCAACAGGGTCTGAAGCGTTGGATCGTCTTCTACCACAATTACCGTCTTACCTGACAGCGACAAACCCTCGATGTCGAGCTTCATCACCTGCTCCAGTCCATGGTTAGATTTTCGAGTGTTTCACTCATCCGGACATGCGTCGATGGGGGCTAAAGGCCACCCATGCTCAATGGCCTTCCAACTTCGTCAAATGGGCCAAGCCTTCACGCATGAAAATCTCCACGGTCTTTGGGCCTACGCCCTCGAAACTCAGTAGCCAGCGCTTGAATCCCTCAGCATTTGATTCTTCCTGCAGTGCCTCAAGTTGAGCAGCAAGTTCCACTTCTACCTTGTTGCCAAGATCATGCAGTCGTCGGGCAGTGGATTCATCGTAGCGCGCATAGCCGGCCTGCCCGAGCAGTCTGACCAGTGTGGAATGAGAAGTCTGGGCAAGCTTAATCGGCGTACCCAGGCCCTGCTGATCGACAAGCATCCGGTACGCCTGCACTGCTACGGTGGCGCGGATGCGCTTCCCCATGAGAAAGCTGGCCAACAACCATCTGAACACGCCAAGGGCATCCGTGACCTCAATGCCGAGGTCACAGGCAGTTATAGTCTTCAACCTTTACTACGGCGCGGATCAGCAGATCGTGGGTAGGTGCGTTCCTCTTCGATAGTGCCATCCGCTTTATGGATCTTCACCGACGCCGTCTTGCCATCAAAGAAATCCGCAAGGGCGCTGACGAGCTCGTGCTTCGTCGACGCTCGTTTGGAGGCGCGTTCAGCACCGGCTTCCTTCAATTCCCATCCTTCTGATGTCGGGCTGAGGTGGTAATTGTCCATCGTGTGCTCCTCTTGGTTAAATGGCTTCGCCGTCATCCTGGATGTCTTCCTCTGCCTCGGCTGCCTCCGTTGCATCAGCGTCATTGAGTGGCGGCGACGTGGGCTTTTCCGGATCGTTAATGAAGGGCACGTCGCTTGGCCCTTTTTCTTCGGAGCCTTCGGTTTTCGGCTGCATGGCAATACCTCAAAGCAGATGGATCGGGGCGCCGGGCTTCAAGTACCTTCAGCAACCCCCGAGAATTTTTTGACATCGATAGGTTGCGCTACGAATTCAGGGCCATCGCCGGCGAGCCGCCACTTCACCTTAGCGATGCCATAGCGCTCGGCCATCGGTCGACTGACCAACTTGATTTTCTGCTGACTGAATCTTGGGATGATGCCAACGCCGGCATCGCAACTGGCCCAGTGCCAAGCCACGGCGTTGTCCATTTTCTCCAAGCGGATGATGAACGTCCGATGGTCACCGTGCAGGTCATACTCGATTACGTACAATTGAAGTGCTGGCACAAGATCCGCTCCCTAGTTCATACGCTATTGAGCAAGCCGTAGAAGAGATAATTCCATTGGATTGCCAGGGGGCATGCACATCGCTCATGGATGGAAAATGTGCCAACTGCGTAAATTCAACGCGGTTCGTGAATCGGGCACCCATTGTGCGTAGCGCGAAACTGCGCTGACATTTCGTATGAGGGCCTGCGCACCCGCATGATGCCTCCCAGGGGACGATGCGCAGCCAACCCATGCCAGGGGCTGAATGCCATGCCATCATCGATGTCGCGTACCTTTTCATCATCCCAGGCGGCCTGCGGTTCGACCTCTACCCTGGCAACTGTCACGTAGGGGCTCAACGCTTCCGACCATTTCACTGATGCGTCCTCGATGGCCATCTTCTCGATGTCAGTGGCCAGCTGCACACGCAGCTCCCAGATGCCGCCGTTCTGCCTGAAAAACGCCTCTACGGCATGGCGAAGCCCGTCCGGGTCGCCCTTCAGCTCCACTTTGAGATCAGTCAACTCGGTTAGCGAGGGCGACACAGGAACAATGGCCAGCTTGGCGTAATAAGGGCCGTAGAGGATCGGCACCACCGTGGTGAAGGTCTCGCCCAGAATATGCGTCTGGGGATGGCCACCGAGGCTCTTCAGCGTAGCGCTTTCGCCGCCCACCGATTCGACCAGCGATTCCACTCCCCGCAGTGCGGCTGACAGTGCCTTCTTCATGCCTGGTGCCTTGTCCGTCGTCTTCGCGAGCATCTTCAGCGTTTTCAGGAACGCCTTGGGCGTTGCCGAGGTGAAGGCTTTGGCATTCTCGGTGACGAAGTCCTGGGTCACCTGCCCCTCACTGCCAGGTAGGCGGGAGCCTTCGACACCCACGATCTTCAGTGCCAAGCCCCTCGGGGTCGATACCTTGTCATCGAGCACATCCCCTGGGTTGGTGGAAAACCGCAGAAAGGCCGGCAGCGTAGCGGGCTTGGCAAAGGCACCTTGTGCCAGTTCCGCTGGCAGTCCTTCGAGGATGGTCACTTTCCCGCGCAGCAATCCGTGTCCCTTGGCATGGACACTGCGGTTGGCGTGGCCGTTGTCCTTGAACGTGGTTTCCATGATCTGCCGTAGGGTTTCAGCCAGCTCCCTGCTCGTCTCGGCTTCGTCATCCGGAATTTGCTCGAAAGAGGGCTGGAAGCGCAGCGGCATAATTGCAACGGGTGTATCCGGTTGGTTATTCATCAGGATTCTCCGGCTGCCTCAAGGGCACTGATTGGCGTTAACGCATGCTTGCGCTCTATTTGGCGAGGTCAGTTTTCAGGCGCTGACCCGCATAGGCCTGTGCGTCCTCAGCCTTCTTCACGACGGCGGCAGTGCCGAAGAACTCGTGCGTCACGCCGTCGTAGACTTTGCGATCTACCGCCACACCTGCTGTGCGTAGCGCCTGCTCCAACTGGGCGCCATCGTCGCGCAGCGGATCGATTTCCGCGTTGATGATGGTCACCGGAGGCAAGCCATGCAGGTCAGCCTTGACGAGGTTGATACGTGGATCCTGGACATCGGCAGGCGAACTGGTGACTTGGCCGATGAACCACAGCATCATCGGACGATTCAGCGGCATGGCATCGGCGTACTTGAGGTAGGAAGCGGTATCGGTGCTCGACTGCGCAACCGGATACACCGAAAGGACGTGTTTCGGTGCTGTCAGGCCAGCATCTCGGGCGCCCATTGCAGTAGCGACGGCGAGGTTGCCGCCTGCGCTTTCGCCGGCCAATGCCAGGCGCTCTGGATCCCCGCCAACGGAGGCGGCGTTTCTTGCCAGCCAACGGTAAGCCGCCAGGGCATCGTCATGCGCAGCGGGGAATTTGTGCTCAGGAGCCAAGCGGTAATCGACCGATACCACCACGGCATCGGCTTGCTTGGCCAACCCGCGTGCGCCGCCATCGTAAACTTTCCGATCTGCTATCACCCAACCGCCGCCGTGGAAGAACAGCACCGCTGGGAGAGGGCCATTGCCTGGCGGCGTATACACCGTGGCCGGCATGGAGCCTGACGGGCTGGGTATCGAGATTTCCCGCGTGGTGACGCCGGGCACCAATGACTCGGGGCTCGAACTGCGTTTCTGATCTTCCAGCACGCCCTTCACAGCATCGGCCATGGTCGGCTGCTGACGGGCCTCCTGAGGCGTGGTCTTCTCGATGGCCTTGGCATCGAAGCTGGCAAACTTGTTCAGCAGCTTCTGCATGTCGGAATCCGTGCGCAAAAGACTTTTGGTGCCACTCACAGCAAGCTCGGAGACCGAGCGCTTTTCAGGATCGCGGGCGCACCCGCCCAGCGCTATCGAGACCCCCAAGACCGAAACCGCAGCCACCCAATGGCACTTTTGCATAGGACACTCCCAAGGCGAGGGCGAAGGTTTCTTCGCCTGTCTTAAGCTCAGGGCGCCCTACTCCAATGGCGTTCAGCCAGTTCTTGAAATGTCGGACAGATGGGCATCCAGCATGAATTCGACCAGTGTTGCGGCGCAGGCCGTAATCCCCTCCAGAAGCACCATTTCGAAGCCATGGGTATTCTCGGTCGGTATAGCAATGCAACCAGCCCGGGCATCGATCCCGGCGCTCATCACCGCGCTTGCATCGGATGCAAAATCGACGAGCAATGCCGACTGGGGCTTAAAGCCGGCCTTTAGGCCAGCGGCGATCAGGCCCTGCACCACGGTGCGGCTGTAGTATCCCTTCTGGTCGCCGGTATTGATGATCGGGTTGGCCGAAAGCTCCGTGCCATATTCCTCAAGTACAGGGCCGACCTCGACAGCGATTGTAGTGTCGCCGGGCAGTCGGGAAGCTGCGTACATGGCGCCGGCATTCGACTCTTCCTCCAGCGTCGTAAGCACGAACCAAACGTCCTGCTTCAGTTTTCCTCGCCGTTCACTCAGCAGCTTCGCACAGAGAATGACAGCGCTCAGCGGAGCTCGGTCGTCGAGGAAGTGAGCGGCAATACAGTCATGTACCTTGAAGGGCTTACGCCAGTGCTGACTGAGCACGACTCGAGTACCAGGCCGAACGCCAAGTTGCTGGAGATCCGACTGGCTCTTGCGCGTGACGATATAGACATCTTTCCACTGAACATTTCCTGCCAGCACGTCTCTTCCATTCGAAGTACGACCGCTGTTGTGCATGGAACCGTAGGACAAAACACCCGGCAGGATGTGTTCATCGCCCAGGATATCGACAGGGCAGACACCGAAGCTTATCGGTTGCGAACCACCTAGAGCGAGCACCTCCAGGGTGCCGTTCTCCAGCACATTTTTGACGATCATCGCGATCTCATCGAGGTGGGCCATAACGCGTATGGCTGCCTCTGGGCTACCAGTGCGGCCCCCACGAATCACCCCCACCACATTGCCAGCAGGGTCGATGTGCGTGTCATCACAGAATAGGCGCAGCTCGCGCAGACAAATGGCCCGTACTTCATCTTCTTGTCCGCCCGGCCCTCGGGCGTTGAGGAGCTCGGTCAGTAATGCCTCAGTCGTCAAAACGTTACCTCCATGTTTGCACGCAAACGTGTTCAGGCCAGTTGGATGTAAACCGAGTAGCTACCCAATAACACCCAGAACACCAGAAAGATCCACGGCGTCCGTAGCGAGAACAGCAATGACTTTCGATGCCCTGCACGCGAGGTTTCCGCCTCACAGAACAGCGGCGACTCGTCGTAAGCCAACCCCATCAATGGCTCGCTGCGCAGCAGGTGGCTCTGCTTGAACTGCCAGTGATCGATGATGTTGTACGCCGCCCGGATGCCAGGCCAGGCGTTGAGCGAACTCAGTACCCCGAGCAAGGCGAGGAACGCGGGCACGATGAGGGTGAACATCTCGCCCCACCCTTGATTGAGGTTTCCCATGGATGAGACGAAAGCGATGACCAGGAATGACTGCGCCGCCAGGTAGGCATCCGTACGGTTGGCCAGGATGCTGGTTTCGTACTGGATCTCACGCCGGTAAAAATCCAGACGCTCCTTGGGAGAGCCAAACATCCTGGCATTGTGCTCGCTGATCTCGTGCTCAGGGGTCGCTGGGGTAATGATTCGAGACACTCGCTACTCCGGGAATTGGGCTCCGAGCGAAGAGATGAGACTGGAGCTGAGTCCGGTAGAACAGGCGATGGGGCATGGAATTCAATTGGATTGATATTCCGCACCGCTCGTCGTACCAACCGCAGATTGAAACCAACACGCGCAGGCCAGGCTTTTCGAACCGGTATGAACGTTCTCAACTGCAGGAGCTTCTACCATGCGCGACTTCCCTACCCCACCCTTCCCTTCGCAGCCTCAAAATGTCCCCGGCTCACAACGCAAGATGGAGCCTTACCCGGATTGTGGTGAGCAGTCGTATACCGGCCACAATCGACTCGAAGGCAAGATTGCCCTTATCACCGGAGCAGACAGCGGCATCGGGCGGGCAGTGGCGATTGCCTATGCCCGTGAAGGCGCCGACGTCGCTATCGCTTATCTGAATGAGCATGACGACGCGCAAGAAACCGCGCGCTGGGTTGAGTCCGCAGGCCGTCAATGCCTGTTGTTGCCCGGAGACCTGGCGCAGAAACAGCACTGCTACGACATCGTCGAAAAGACCGTCAGCCAGTTCGGGCGTATCGACATCCTGGTCAACAACGCGGCGTTCCAGATGTCCCACGAGACCTTGGAAGAGATCGACGATGATGAATGGGTGAAAACCTTCGATACCAACATCACCGCCATCTTCCGGATTTGCCAGGCGGCCCTGCCTTCCATGCCCAAGGGCAGTTCGATCATCAATACGAGCTCGGTCAATTCCGACGATCCATCCCCCAGCCTGCTGGCCTACGCCACGACCAAGGGGGCCATTGCCAACTTCACTGCTGGCCTGGCTCAGCTGCTAGGCAAGAAAGGCATTCGGGTCAACAGCGTTGCGCCAGGGCCTATCTGGACGCCTCTAATTCCTTCCACCATGCCAGATGAAGCGGTCAAGAACTTCGGTTCGAAAACACCACTGGGACGTCCTGGTCAACCGGTGGAGGTCGCGCCGATCTACGTGCTGCTGGGCTCCGACGAGGCCAGTTATATAAGTGGCTCACGTTACGCAGTGACTGGGGGCAAACCGATCCTTTAGCGAAAAGAGGCTCGCCGAGTTGGCGAGCCTCAAACCGTTTTGCGTGGCAGTTTCAGCGTTTGTGCTGATCGTGATCACGGGCCGTTTTTTGCGCTGTCGAGTCATGTGATGTGCCGGTGGATCCATCCGGACGATGAGCATCGTTGTCTCGCTCCTCTTCCCCATGCGGCCTTGTCTGCGCACCTTCTTTTTGCCTGTCGCTCACTTTCTGCATGTTGCTCTCCTCCCATTGCCTTTGAACAAGGGAAGCCAATCCACGGGGCAAAGTTCAGGTCAGTGACACTTCAGGAGATGGGCGGGCAACAGGGGCGATGAACCAATTACCCCAGGCTCGCGTCCACCGCAAAACAAGCGAGTCGATTCTGGAATGGAAAACGACCCTGTACTGGCCGCCCTCGGCTATCTCAAAAACAACAAACTGATTTTGACCACCGCAGAATCGTGCACTGCGGGCTGCATGGTGGCTTTGTTGGCCGCGGTACCGGGTACAGGAGAGGTGCTGGAAAGCGGCTACGTCGTCTACTCACCCAGCGCCAAGAAACGCCTGCTGGGGGTCAGCGCCGAAACCATCGAACGATACGGCCTGACCAGCGAAGCAGTAGCTTGGGAAATGGCCTTGGGCGCCTTGAGAGACAGCGATGCAAATGTTGTGATCGCCACCACCGGGGTAGCCGGGCCGGCGCCCGAATCCGGGATACCACCGGGGACGATGTGCTTTGCGTGGGCTTTCGCCGGCGAGCCAAATGCCGTTTTCACGCGCACTCAACGTTTCTTCGGCGAGCGGTCTGAGGTCATGCGCCAAGGTGCCCTGTTCGGGTTGACCCGGCTTTCCTACTATCACCAGCGCTGGTTACGCGGTGAGCGCGCCTGAGGGCTGTGGTCATGTCGGAAGATGAATTGGTATCCAGACGTCACCCTGTTCAAGAAAATATGCCGATGCAGCAGCGCGTCTGGCGCTTCGAGCGCGTGGGGTGGTACGTGCTCGTGGCCATCGTATTGCTTGCCTTGGCAGGCCTCTTCGGTAATGGCCCGCTGAGCGATGCCGAGGTGGTGAGCCAGGATGGCCGGGTACGGGTCGAGTACCAGCGCCTCAGCCGAAGTGGCACGACAGACAGCCTTTTCATCACCGTTCAGGGTATCTCCGGTCAGCCGGTGGAGGTGCAACTTGAGGGATCGTTGCTTCGTAACGCCAGTATCGAGACGTTGCAACCGCAGCCGCAACTGTCGATGTCCCATGGCCAGGCCATGCTGTTCCAACTGGGTACTGGGCAAGATGGCTTGGCCACCTTGTACCTGACCCTTAGAAGTGATCACGTGGGCACTCTGGAGGGTAGCGTCAGGGCTGGCCCCCAAAGCGCCGTTCACTTTTCCACATTTCTTTACCCCTAGGAGTGCGTCATGGATTCGATCCTCCGCGCAGCCGGGATGTACGTCGCCCTCATGCTGCTGTTTCGCGTAGCCGGGCGGCGCTCACTGGCCGACCTGACGACTTTCGACTTCGTCTTGCTACTGATCATTGGGGAAGCCACCCAGCAGGCACTTCTGGGCGAGGATTTTTCATTCACCAATGCCATGCTGGTGATTGCCACGCTGATCGTTTTGGACGTCGGCCTTTCGCTCGCGAAGCTCAACTCCAAGCCCTTGGCCAGGTTTCTGGATGGGCACGCTACCCTGGTTGTTGAGAATGGACGTTTTCTGCATCACCGCATGCGTCGGGCACGCCTCACGGAGGACGATATCCTTGAGTCAGCGCGGGACAGCCAAGGCATCGAGAACATAGAGCATGTCAAGTTCGCCATCGTCGAACGCAATGGAAAGATTTCGATCATTCCTGCTGAGTGAGACACCAGGTAGCCAGTGGTAGAGCCCAGGCCCGATTAAAGTGCCAATATCGCCTGGCTATGGTCGATGGTAGGGATGGGCATCAATTCGCGCCGAGATACCAGCCAGGCCCGCATCCGCTCGGTATCAAAAATCTGACCCTCTTCCATCATCACCAGAATGAGCGCCTGGGACATTCGGTAACAGCCGCATTGAGAACAGTGTCGCTCTTCCCAGCCACTGGTGCATTCGACGGACTCAGCTTGCCCCGCGCAAATCAGACAACTCATGTAAGCCCCCTTTTGTTCTTGTTCCCTGCAGGGTAAATGCGAGGGGACGAAGCGCCCTTTTGTCTCGCTTTACATGAGATATCCATGCCAATCCTAAATTCCCTCTATTTGGGCGGCGCTCACACAAGACGAACCAGACGCCAGATAGCCCTGTCGGAATCAGAACACGTGATCTCGAAGGCATACCGATGGAAAGAGAACCGGTAGAAGCTCAACAGGGTGCACCTCAGCGTGATGAGGGTGGATGGTTGCCCCTGGAGCAGTATGGTGCGCTCGGCGATGGGCGCTCTGTGGCACTGATTGGTCTGGACGGTTCCATCGACTGGTGGTGTGTGCCGCACATGGATTCACCTCCCCTATTCGACAAGCTGCTGGCCCCTCAGACTGGAGGCTTCTTTTCCATTACCCCTAGCGAGGCATTCGTTGCTGAGCGCCGCTACCTGGCAGACAGCAACGTCCTTGAGACAATCTTCATTACCAGTCAGGGTCGTGCCCGGCTGACGGAATCCTTGAACAGTGGCCCTGCTGGACGCCTGCCTTGGGCCGAACTCGCCAGACGCATCGAAGGTATCGAGGGTAAGGTCGACTTCGACATCGCCATCGACTTCGGAACCCAAGCCGACACGGTAAGCCCCTACGTGGCGCCGAATGACAATGCCTGCGTTTTTCATGCGGGCCGAATACTCGGCATGTTCCTGCACGACCATCAGGTGCACATCGAACGCAAGGATGACATGGGCGTGCGTGCTGTCCTTAGCCTTGCAGCAGGACAACGCTCAGTGGTCGCAATCATCGCAGGACGAGATGAGCCCCTGGTGGTGCCCCCATTGGCCTTGATCGATGAACGCATCGACGGCTCGCATCGGGAGTGGTGCCAATGGTCGAAGGGGCTGGTCTACGACGGCCCGTACCAGACCCAGGTCATCAGAAATGCGCTGGCCCTCAAGCTGCTGCTGTCCTCTCCAAGTGGCTCGATCATGGCGGCAGCGACCTCATCCCTTCCCGAACGGATTGGCGGCAGCAAAAACTACGATTACCGCTTCGCCTGGATACGCGACGCTGGCTACACCATCGAAGCATTTCTGGGCATCGGCGCGCAGCCAGAAGCAAAAGCTGCATTCACTTGGCTGCTGCGCCGGCTGGATGAACATGGGCCACGGGTGTTTTATACCCTCGATGGTGCAATCGGTGATTGCGTGCGCCCGGTCGACCTGCCTGGCTACAAGAACTCCCCTCCAGTCGTCGGCAATGATGCCCGCGACCAACTTCAACACGGCGTCTTCGGCGATATCTTCGAAACAGCGCGCTGTTTCATTGACAGCGGCAATATTCTTGATTCCCCGAGCGCCATGCTCCTCTCAGGCCTTGCCGACCAATGCGCAGACTGTTGGCGTCAGCAGGACGCCGGTATCTGGGAGTTGCCGGAAAAACAGCATTACACGATGTCTAAAATCAGCTGTTGGCAAGCCTTGAGCCGGGCCATCGAATTGGCCGATGGCGGTCACCTTCCCACTACATGCCGGGAACGCTGGGATCGCGAGCGACAGCGCATCCAGCAATGGATCGAGGCGCACTGCTGGAGCGAAGAGCGTCAGGCATACCTGTTCTATCCAGGCAGCGACCGACTGGACGCTTCACTGGCACTGGCCGTCAGGTTCGGTTACCCCAGCCAGGAACGTCTACGCAGCACGCTGGAAGCCATTGATCATGATCTGGGGGCCGGCGCTTTCCATTATCGCTACACCGATGCACAGGAAGAGGAAGGTTGCTTCCTGGCCTGCACATTCTGGCTTATCGAAGCCTGGGCCATTCTGGATAACCAGGATCGCGCCGAAGCCGCCTATGCAGACGCTTTGCAAGGGCTGTCACACGGTGTAGGCATCTACTCGGAGATGATCGATCCGCAGACTGGACAATATCTGGGAAACCTTCCGCAGGGCCTGACTCACCTGGCAGCCCTCAAGGCCGCAATGGCCATCGGGGGCTGCCATCCCGAACGATGACGCCAGACATCATCTGCGTTGAACCGTCTCGCTTGGCGGCCACTCAACCACAGGCAAGTTTTCCATTCTTTCAATCCGTGATGAGGTAACGCCATGAACGCTATCGACTTACTGATTCAAGACCACAAGTTGGTAAAGAAGCTGCTCGAAGAGCTGTCGACCACCACCGAGCGAGCAGTGAAAAAACGGGCCGATCTACTCCACAGGATCGAGCAGGAGCTGCAGATTCACACCGCGCTCGAAGAAGAAATTCTCTATCCGGCCATCAAGGAAGCGGGTGGCAAGGAAGAAGCGAAGATGTACTACGAGGCCAAGGAAGAACACCGGACTGTTGACTCCCTCGTCCTACCCGACCTCCTGCATACCGAAACCGGCACCGTCGAATTCGCCGGGCGGGTCAAGGTCATGAAAGAGTTGTTGGAGCATCACATCGAGGAAGAAGAAGGCGAGCTGTTCCCCACGGCGAAGAAGCTGCTCAGCAAGGACATCCTTGAGGAGCTGGGGCGAACCATGGAAATGCAGAAAAAGATGCTCAAGGGCGAGAAGCGAGCGGCTTAGTCAAGCGATCACCTGCCAGCGCTCAGAACGCTGGCAGGTGATTAGTTTCAGATATCCCATCATCAGTTGGAAAGTTTCATGGAATATTGGATCGGGTTACTTGAATGGCCTGCCATGGTGATGACCGTACTGGCAGCCTGGTGCATCGGTTCGCGCCGTCCGGGTAGAAGGAAGATAGGATTCTGCTGTTTCATCGCAAGCAACGTGCTGTGGGCTGTGTGGGGCTGGCAAGCACAAGCCTGGGCTCTGATCATCCTGCAGTTTTGCCTTTGCGCCATGAATCTGCGAGGGTGGCGGAAGAACACACAACTGGAAATTGCCGGGTGATAACGCCCTGACAAGCCGGTGAGGCTAGCTTCTAAAGCATGCAGATCTCCCTTCTCGCCAAGCTTCCTTCCCTGGAAGCAGTGAGAGCGGATCACGCAGCAGGCTTGAGCACCACTTTCGTCCAACCATCATCCCGCGCATCGAAATGCTTGTAGGCATCTGGGCCTTCGGCCAATTTCAAACGATGGGAAATGATCTGCGAGGGCTTGGCGCGCCCATGATGGATGAGCTCTGCCAGGCGGCGATTGTAGGCCTTCACATTCGCCTGGCCTGTCCGGATCTGCTGGCCCTTGAACCAGAACGCACCGAAGTCGAAGGCCATCTTGCCTTCCTTCGCCAGTTCGTTTTTCGCTCCAGGATCTTCTGGCACGAACACACCAACCACGCCAATGCCGCCTGTGGCCTTGGTTGAAGCGACCAGGTTGTTCATGGTGAGGTAGTTCGCTTCATGGCCATGCTTGTCGCAGCACTGGTAGCCCACGCACTCACATCCCCGGTCGGTGCCTTTGCCATGGGTCAGGTTCATGATCTCTTCCACGGCCTTCTGCTCGACTGCGTTGATTGGGGTTGCCCCCAGCTGCGCGGCAAGTTGCAGACGATCCGGTTGGTTGTCGATGACGAACACCTGAGATGCACCTTTGATGATTGCCGAATGGGCGGCCATCAGGCCGACAGGCCCTGCGCCGTAAATCGCAATGCTTTCACCCGGTAGCAAACCGGCAAGCTCTGTTGCATGCCAACCTGTAGGGAAGATATCCGAGAGCATGACGTAGTCATCCTCACGCTCTTGGGCATCTTCCGGTAGTACCAGGCAGTTGAAATCCGCATAGGGCACGCGCAGCAATTCGGCCTGCCCGCCCTGATACGGGCCCATCTCGGCAAAACCGTAAGCGGCGCCCGCAGCACCAGGATTCGCTGTAAGGCAGAACCCAGTGAGGCCTTTTTCACAGTTCTCACAGAATCCACAGCCAATATTGAAGGGTAAGCAGACACGGTCACCGACTTTGACCCTGTCGACCCCTGCCCCCACCTCGATCACCTCACCGAGATTTTCGTGACCAAAGACTCTCCCGGCTTCAAACGAGGTGCGGCCCTCGTACATGTGCAAATCAGAACCGCAGATGTTGGTCGTGGTAATGCGTACCAGCACGTCCGTAGGCTTTTCAATTTTTGCGTCTGGTACATCCTTGACCGCGACGTCACGTGGGCCGTTGTACACGATGGCTTTCATGCTGAACTCCCAAAGTCAGGGGCGACGGAAATGCGCCCTACCTTTTTCAGGTAATCGCTGAGCCTCAGGTGTTCACCACAGTCTGTCGCAGCTCGGATCGGTGGTACTAATCATCGTTGCTCTATGATTTCGCGTCCTTGTATGTAGCGAATGAGGAAGACCTGATGAGGCAAGGATGCGACATCGTGGAGCGGTATTTTGGGCTTGTGCAGATCCAGCTCTGCAGCTCCATTCCCATGTGGAGGAACTAGATGACGGAGCCAAGCTCGATGTTCAGGTTCGGCTTTCCCGCACAGGGGACACCCAGTTGTTCATCGGGATCTACGAGCGCTCGGGCTTGGCTAGGATTGAGGAAGCCTATGCAAAAAGGCCTGGTGAATACGTAACTAGGGCCATGGCGCGGGGCGCTGGCCGGGGTCGTGCCCTGGCTCTATCCGCCCAAGAACCGAAGCAGCACGTGGGGTAGGAGGACGAGACAATGGCTGATCAGCTAGCCCAGTTGGACGCTGAAGATCGCGTTCCTAGATCAGGTAGCTGCCGAACTGGAGCGCCAGGTTGGGCCCAGCCCTGTCACTCGAACTTTGGTCATCGCCTGGCTCACCGAGTGGGTGAAGAAATCGGGCGAATTGAAACCCGATTCCCCACAACTGCCTCAATCTCTCAAAGCGGCTTATGTCACCTGGACTCATCAAGCCGTGGATCGCTGAGAGGAAATTGCTACCCACGGCTTCCAGCTGCTTGTTCAAGCAAGCCGTTGCGAAGGCTGGTTGCGCTCGGTAGCGAGGCACCTCGCACGTCCCCCCAGACCAAGGCACGCGTCATCGACTCTCCTGGACGCGTGTCGAAGGCTTCTTCATGCAGTGCCATACCGCTGCCGGCATACACGCCTATGAACAATTTGCGTGCTGCCTGTTCGCGACAACCGCACACCCTCCGCGCCGCCAAAACAACACCAAGGAGATGGCGGGCATGAAGATCGATATCCAGGTCGACGAACACGGATCAGGCTGCAAAATGATCATTGACGGCCATCCAGTTTCGTTCGCGAATGCAGTTGAAGCTGAGGCCTATGTTGCCCGGCTGCAAGAGCGGCTGCAGGCTGCTCAACATGCCTTCGTAACATCTGCAGAAACTTCAGCTTGAGCAGCATCCGAACCAAATCTATAGGCATTCAGGAGTTACGCGAGCGACAGTATCCATCCCAGGACTGCGAGTGTAGCGATTGAGAAGGTCACTGAGGATGGCAGGCAGATCCGCGCCATAGGCCGCCACAGCGGCCTCCCAAACGAGATGCTCAGTGTCCCGGGCCGCTGGGTAATTCCACTCAAAGAATGACAAACTGTGCTTACTCGATAACCGGGCTGATCATCAATATATCGAGTAAGGACTGAGCGTGCACTGGTGCATAGCGCCCGCTAGGCTCCAGATTTCAAAGCTTGGTACCAGCTATGGTAAGGCGAGTTGGTGACCAGCTTGCGGTTGTAATCGGGCGCACCATCGCTCCACCAAACTGGCCCGCGCTCACCCAAGGCAACTTTCGCCTGGTCAACCTGTTGCCTGGCTCTCAGAAGCTGGTCAGGATCATTGGCTGCCTTTGCCAGCTTCACTGCACGTCGAGCGTCCATCAATGCGTCGACCAGTTGCTGCCGGTGCTCAACGGTGAGCGTGGGATCGCTGCATCGCCATAGGCGCCCCCTCACCACGAAATAGCGTCCATCGGGAGTCTGAGGGTGCTCAGCCATGCTCAGTGGCGAACAAGGGGTTGATGCCCCAAGGCTGCGAGCTGGTAGTCGCTGATTGACTGGAACAGCTGTTCTGCTGCCAATCTTAGCCGCTCGACTTCGCAATCAGGCTCGCCTGTGTCTTGGGCTTGGTGATAGCGCTTCATGGCCTCAACGGCTTCTTGCACAGCGGGAGAGTCGGGCATAAGCATTGAATCCAGATTTCGCTTCATTTGCGCTCCTCGTGCATTGCATGAGTGATACAACAGGGTAGCGCGTACGGGTGCTGCACACCCTAATTTCATGATCCCCACCTTGGCCAAAGTAGGTGGCCTAGCGCGTCGTTTACCTGGCTTGACGGGGGCAGTGGCAGATGCCAATTTAACATCAAGGCGAGGGGTCAAGGAGTGATGCGTGAAGATCACAATCAATGTGTTCTTGCTCAAGGAAGGGCGAACCATCCAGGACGCGCTTTCCGACGAGGTCAACCTACGACCAATCGCGTTCGCGTTAGGTGATGTTGAATGCCTCTTCTATCACCAGAAAAACCCTTCCCATCCAAAGTGGACGCAGCTCTTCGGCGCTGTTCCAGAAGTAGCGGGCCTTGATCTGACCGGCAGATCGCTCAAAGCGCTGCTCGTCCTGGCAATTAGAGGCAGGGTTTTTTGCTTCACTTTTGGCCATGCCAGGCACCTGATTGATCCTCTCGCGATTGAGCGCTACTTCGGGCTACGCACCGCGCTCAGCCTTACGGATCCACTGCTGATCAAGTCTGTGGAGAAATCCAACATTGACCGCACTCCGTTACGCTCAAAGGCGCAGTCGTCGAGGCTGTTGTCGATAACCGAATTCGACTTCAAGTTCGATTCGGAGATCCTCAAGTCGCTGACCGGGATCGTGGAGAACGATCAAGATGAAGGCGAGTACGTCAGCGGCTCGGACTCATTGGCCTTACATTCCGACGTCAAGCTTGAAGACTTCCCAGAAATCGCGCTTCGTTTGTTGACGGCTTACGAAGATGATCACTGCAAGGAAAAATATCCCTGGATGGACTTCATCGTCCCGGTGCGAGATGCGGCACTCGAAGGACATTTAGATCGTGTGCTCGTGGAAGCGATGAATGCCGAGCGGTTTGACTGCGTCCGCGCAGCTGCACCTGAAATGCTCGGAAATGATGTCAGCGGCTTTAGCTATGTCAAACGTAGTGCGCGTTCGCACAATGGCCCAGTGATCTCATTTGACCTGGATCTTAGACAAGCGCTGCTCGCCAAGCACTTACTGGGCGGCGTCACCCGCCCAGCGCTGGATTCTGAGCGCATCTACCTCTACGGGGCTGACGAGCAACGACTTGCCACCTGGCCTTTGTACATGTGTCTTGAGGCGGAAATTGAGCACGAAGGCAAAATCTACCTACTCAGCGAAGGTGACTGGTATCAGATCGATCGCGACTATACCGAGCAAGTGAATCGCTTTTTTGAGGCTGCAACTCCGTGCAACCTGGAGTTCCCCTCCTATCGCACTGACCACGAAGGCGCCTACCTGAGGCGCATTGCCGATAACGTAAATTTCTATCTGCTCGACCAGAAGCTGGTAAGACTTACAGGCGCAGGCGGCCCGTTCGAGTTCTGTGATTTGCTCACACCGGATCACCACATCATCCACGTCAAAAAGTACTCGTCGTCTAGCGTGCTCAGCCACCTCTTCTCTCAGGCTTACGTGTCTGCTGAGGCTCTGATCAACTCCCCGGACGTTGTTACCCAGGTGAACGCACACCTCGCAGATCTGGGAGGGTTCCAATTCGCTTTCAACCCAGGCACACAGCCGCGCAACAAAATCGTGTTCGCCATCATGCAACCCAATGCAGAACTGCACATGCCGTTTTTCTCGAAGGTGAACTTCAGGCAATTTGCACAAAGGCTTGGTGCGATGGGCTACCAGGTCGAGGTGTGCCGAATTGGCAATTAACTCGCTGACGTTTACCCAAAACAATGCCTAGATTGTTTGTTGTGATGACACGAGCATTGATTGCCCTACGTCGCATTGTTGTTTGCAGCTGTACTAATCCCTTCTCGATGAAGGGCAATCGCTCCCCCTTGAGAGTCGAGGGATTGATGATATTGATGAGCTTACCAGGCCTGGTTGACCTACATAGCTTGTGGGTCTACCTGACCTGGTTGGCTTGCCCCTCGGCTGGAGTGACGGCTCAGCGACGACGGTCTGTTGTGCCTTGACGGTTAACAGGAGGCTCCTCAGCGCGCCGTTGGTATTCAGTTGTAGGCGGCGGTGGCGGAACACGCGTTTGCTCGCTATTGCTTGGTTTCTTCTGGTCGGTCACGCAATTAGCTCCCTCAAGGTGACTAGAACAGCGAGCGCTGCGAAGGCACCCGCTCCGATAGTGATTTCCTGGTATGCGAGATCCAGGGGCTTGGTCTTCTCCGCTACGGTGACCTTAAGCGCCTCAAGCGTATCGATGTAGCAGTTGTAGATGTGCTTCTTCTGCCCTTCGTCATCCACGGCAATCAAATACTCGCCAGTGGCGCGGGAGGACGGGAGGTTCGGGTAGTCCTTGATGCGAAGTGCGCTCAGGGCGTGCCCCCACGCACAGGCAATGGCGAACGCAGCCACGATGAAGGCAATGAAGGTCAGGATGGCCAGCGGCGATCCAAGCTGAAAAATGACCCCGTTCTTGAGGCCTGCGATTGCGCTGAGGCCTGCAATTAGAATCGAGACCGCCGTGAAGAATCGCGCGCTCTTGTTCTCGACGTGATTGAAGCGGTCTTGCTCATCCTTGAACCTGTCTTTCAGGTAGGAAATGGTTTCGTCCATAAGACCATCCAAAGATTGCTGGCAGTGCGTCGTGCGGCAAGGCTTGGCTGTGATGGCTAGCTGTAGCGATCGCACATGCGGGAGTGGCACTATGATAGCGCCTCCAGCGCCCTGCTGGGCACCCTGCGCCTACAGAAAGGATCCTACCGGTGAGCATCAGCCTCTATCGCACCCAAGTGGAGCAGCATCAACGCACCATCGCCAGGCTACAGGGCGACAAAGTAAAGAAGGTCAAGGCGGCGGCGAATGCCGGCAAGAAAAGCGCCGATGCAAGCGCCGCAGCCAGCAAGACCTCTTCCGCTAGTACGGTGAAATCTAAGCTACGTGATGCCCAACGCTACCAGAGCGAACAGACCAAAGCGCTTTCTGATGTCAGCCAACTAGAGAAGAAGATCCTCGAAGCTCAGAAGCGGCTAGCCCAGAGTGAACAGCGTCTGGCCCAGGCGCTCAAGCGTGAACAGCAGCGCCTGGATGCTGCACAGGAGCAGCGCTTGAGGGAGATCAACGATGGATTGACCCGTCATGAAGAACTGCACGATCAAACTGCCAGAGAGATCGAGAAGCTAAAAGCACTGCCTGAGAAAATCACGGTGGTGTTCTTCGCAGCTGACCCCGGTAGCGATAAAAGCAACAGGCTACTGCTGGATGAGGAAGCGCGTCTGATTGGCGAGAAGATCAGGGCATCCGCACATCGGGACGTGCTTGAATTTCATACCCGCTGGGCGGTTAGGCCCATGGATGTGTTCCAAGCCATAAACGAGCTTAAACCGACCATTGTCCACTTCAGCGGCCACGGCACAAGTGCTGACACGCTGGTACTCCAGGATGACCAGGGGAACGCAAAGCATGTCCCACTGGAGGGTATCGTGAGCGCCATGGCAATCGGCTCCGACAACCTGAAGCTCGTCTTCTTCAACACCTGTTTTTCGTTTAACCAAGCCGCAGCATGTATCCGGCACGTACCAGCAGCGATAGGCATGAACCGCGATGTTGGCGATCTGCCCGCTCGCTTCTTCGCTGCACAGTTCTACTCAGCTATCGGATTTGGTCACTCTATCCACCGAGCGTTCAACCAAGCGAAAGCTCTGGTGGCAATGGAGTTTCCTGGTGAGGAAGCCATACCTGAAGTGTACGAACAGGACGACGAATCTCTGGTTCTGGTCAGGCCTCCTGCTGCGTGATCGCACCCTACCCTGCTGCCCTCTGCGTATGTTTTTCTTGGCTCTCCAGGAGGGCTAGCTGGGGTGTCTTTGCTTGCAAAGCTCGTGGGCAAAGCACCCGAAGAGGTAGTAGTAGTGAGTAGATAGTATGCGGTGATTTGGTAATTTGACGGGGACAAAAGGGGTTTATGGGGGCTCGGGTTGAGGGGGTTTGGGGTGTTTGGGTAGGGGGAGAGTAGGAATATTGGGTGAATAGTATTGGATGGGGTATCGGTGATAATTGCACTACTTGTTTCATCAGGCTTTCCAGCCAACACCAAGAAGCGATTAGCAGCCCCACAACAAACTGTCGAGAAAAGCAAATATTTGCTCTACTATCGCAATGCTCTGGCTTCTTAAACACGATGGGCCCAGCATCTGGCATTTACGTGTGCCCATTTGGGTCTGAGTTTAGGTCTGAAGCACACCGAAAGGAAGTTAGCTCTCAATAGATTTTTCGTTCTATTCAATAATTCAATTAGAAGCAATCCTGCACCTCGATAGTAAAGTGCAGCGCTGCATGAGTATAATTATTCAATCCACCTTGCTTAGCTGTTGATCTTCTCCCATTTCTTTGCCAACTCGAAGAATTTCGTGGACTGAGACTTTATTTCCTCGTGCCATTTCTGATCCGCCTCACAAGCCTCTTTCCCGATTACTACGGCGCCTATCGTGTCCACTGCTTGGCGCTGTCGCCCAAGAACCCCACCCTTATCAGCCTCCTCGGACAGGTACTTGATCTTAGCCACCCTGGAAGTCAGCTCCATCCAAAGCTGTGCTTGTGGAATTCCTAGCATCAGAGCTACCTGCAGCGAATCCGACATCATTTGATGGCTCCACTTGCTCATGTAGGAAATCGCCAGCAAGCTAGACACCTCAGTCTCCCCTTGGAGCGTTTGGAGGTTGCCCTCAATATCACCAATTTTTAGCTCATCAAATTCTGCCAGAGATCGTGAATGACCGAAAATCTCTGCTTTTTGGAAGCTTTCAACGTGTCCGGAAACCAGCGAATTCAACAGTTTTTTGGCTTTTCGCTCAGCGTTGACCCTTGGCATCCACTGTACCAAGACATAAAAAATATAGCCGCTTATCAAGCCAGTAAGGGTATCGCCAGCTATATCTTCGAAGGCATCTGATTGGAAAAAATCGATCCAGGTTTTCCAGCCCGGCCCTTTCATAAAAGCCGGGACGTCCAGCTTCACCTTCACCAACACAAGCAGTACAAAAGCCACCCCGAATGCGACCAGCAATGCCTTGTCCCGATATTTGTCCCACCAATCCAGCATTGCCGTTTCTTCCTTCACCCAAAGAAAAGGGCCCCGCAGGGCCCATTTGCACTCAAACTGACATGATACTGCCAGCCCAGCCGGATCAGCCAGCTCGCAGGATCTCACCTACCAGCACGCCCAAGTTTCGAGCGGCATCGATACCTCTGTGATACTGGCCTGACCACTCGATGCCCCAGTCTTCAACTGCAGGCCGGAGGGCCATTGCACGGCAGTTCAGCACTTTCCAGTGCCACTTTTTGGCGTTCGTGTGTGCCAGGCCGGCAAGCATGGGTTCGCAGATCTTCCGGTCGGCATCCATGGCTAATTGCTTGGCATCGTAATCACCCCAGGAGCACCACATTAGGCCTCACCTTTGAACGGCGCGAGGTAGTCCTCCAGCGATTGCCGAACCTCGTCATAGGTGCCAGCACTGCCCGGATGTGGGGGTTGAGGCATAGACCTTGAGAAGCGCTTGTAGGAATTGAAAGCCCCGGATCTTTCTCAGGCGGAATTTTCAGGCAGCTAGCCGTTTCACGGCAACGATCAACCAACACCTGCGTAGGTTGGGATGGCGCTGCGCGGTTTGCCGATCGTTTTCCATGATCAGTTAGAATGGGTGATCCAAGGACTCACGTACCCTAGGAATTCAGCTTGGGCTGTGCGGGATACCTTCCAGTGGTTGACCTGCCCGAGATTGTCCCGATGCTCCGCCGTTGTCACCACAAGTCGTCGCTCTGCACGTGATACGCCGACAAAAAATGTGCATCGGCTCTCATGGAGGTCACCGAAGTAGGCCTGACTTTCTACGCCAAGCAATACGACTGTGTCGAACTCCAAGCCTTTGCTCTTGTGCACGGTGAGTATTCGTATCGACTGGTCATTTGAGAGCTGAGCCAGCGCTTGAAGAAGGTCGGGTTCTCTGACCATGGCTTCGTCAATGTAGGTTTTGACGCTCTCGATGAGCTCGCGTAGATGCTCTCGGGACTGGTAATCATGAGACAGGCCGGCCAGTAACGTCTGCCCCACCATCGTCAGAAACTCTTCCAGGAGCTCCCACCGCTGAGCATACGTCTTGCCAACCATATCAGCCGCGGCCGACTTGCGCGCCTCTTTGACATAACGACTCCAATTGCTCTTGAGCTTACCGTCGGCGTCGTCCTCCGAAGGAATGATCCGGCGAGTTAGACGCGTCCAAGCCTTGGGCTCTCGCAGGCCATAGATACAAAGCAGGTAATCCACGATGACCTGGGCAATAGGCTCAGTGGAGATGTCCTGTGCCTTGTTTTCGTTCCGATAGCTGATACCCCAGCTCTCCAGCTCGGAAGTCAAACGCACGCAGTAGGCCTCGGGCTGAGCACGCGTAAGTATCGCGATCTTTGCGGGTGCGATTCCCTCAACGTTGACCCAATGCGAAATTCGCTCGGCGAGGTCACGGGCCTCATCTTCGCAATCGGCATAGCGCAGCAAATGAATCTCACCCCCTTGGCCAGTGAGCAAACTCCCAGGCATTTCCGATGCAGGATCGAGCACTTTGATGATGTCGTTCTGAAGCCTAAGCAGGTGAGGCAGTGACCGGAAGTTGCGGTAGATATTGAGGTGTCGCGCATCGAAGTCTTCGACGAACCTAGCGAACACACCATCCAAGGCACCCGCCCATCCCATGATCTTCTGCTTCACATCCCCTACCGCAGTCACGCGGCGACCAGACCCTACGAAGAGCCTAGTCACGAGCTTGTATTGTTCATCCGTGCAGTCCTGGAATTCGTCCAGGAAGACATCGCTGTACGTTTGGCGTATCGCGTTGATCGCCGGCGGATAGGCGTCAAGAATCTTGATGGCGAGTGGGATGAGTTCTTTGAACTCGGTCTGCACGGGATGAGCCTTGCCCTTGGCAACAACCTTGAAGCTCGGGTTCAGCGCATCGGTGCCTGTCAACACAGGTCGGAACCGCTCGACAATTCTCTTGGCCAAACCATGGAAGGTATAGCTGTCGAAGCGACCCGCATAAACGGCGCCGCACCGACGCCAAACACGTTCCTTCAGGTTATTGCTGGCATCAACTTTGAAGGCGATTGCCAAGATACGCTTTGGGTAACGGCATACACCGGTTGTGAGCAGGAAGTCGGCCCGCTGAGCGAGAAGTTCGGACTTCCCTGAGCCTGGGCCTGCCGTCAACGCTACACAGCGTATCTGCTCCCTTGCTGCGGTATCTGCATTAGGCTCAAGCACGATTCCGTCCGATGGCGTCCACTCCTCGACCCTGATCATTCGTGGAGCTCCCCAGCCATTTTGATCACATGCTTGACGAGCCGTTTGAGAGATGACGGCATGCCTTGCCGCAGGTCTTCATCCGTGAGCCTTGAGAGCGCCTCAATGTGCGATTTAGGCTTGCTATCTACCTTGAAGAGCTTGTGGTAGGCAGCGAAGTACTGTCGCTCAGAAACGCTGTACTGCTTCTCATCGTAGAAGCTGTCGCCCAAGACAGACCTGAGTTGGCCTACCTTCGGTGTCACAAGGTGCTTGGCCTCGATACCGAACGCTGCTGGAAAAGCGCAGAGCATGGCGAAATCCAAGTCCATAGGACTTGAGAAGAACACGTCATAAGGTTCCAGCCCTGCGATGTATGACGGGTATTCACGGCTCTTCTCAACCTTGAGAATCTTGTAGTCCTTGCTGTTCCATGCAGGAATTTCATCCAGCTTTTCCGCGGAGATGTAGCTCCGACTGGGCTGATGGAGATTGAGCTGTGTTGCCACATATTTGATCCTCCCCCACCCTCCGCCATGCCGCGCCACATCGAGATCCAGCAATGTCACGTAAGGAATCTTCAGCTCGCTCAGGAGACGCCAGAAGTGGTTCACGTGGCGGCCACCTAGCGGTGCAATGCACACCGCGGCCTCATCCACCATAAGTCCCTCTGCAGCGAGTAAACGAGGCAACACAATCTCCTCGCTATCACCCTCTCCTAGCACCACTAACCTTGAGAAATAGATTTCAGGAAACGCCTGAACGGCTTCTCTGACAAATTTGTAGGCTTCGCCATGCTTGTCCGGTGGCATCTTGATCCTGGTCACGACCGTGCAGCGTGACTCATCAAGTCTGAGGTAACGGATCTGCTCAGGTTCGACGCGTCGCAACATGGATGGAGCATGCGTCGCGATCATTGCCTGAGCGTCTGAATTTCCTCTACCGAGCACCAGATCCTTCAGTGACGATACGATCCGGCCCAGATAATGTGGGGACAGGCTGTTCTCGGGCTCTTCCAGAGCGATGAGGGTGAACACGGCAGGCTTGAGCTTATCCATGTCGAATGAGTCATCATCGCCTTTAAGCACTGCCCTTCCGATGGCCTGGGAGGTGAGCACCAAGGTCAGATAGAGCATCGATTTTTGCCCATCGCTCAGACGAGAGAAATCGACTTGCTGCTCGCCGTGGCCGGGGGTAAAGGATACCGAGAGATGCCTAAGCAATGCCTCGATTTCATGAGTGACGAACGTCAGGCTTGGGTCTTTAAAAAACTTACCTTTGTGTAGCCTGCCCCAGGCATTGGCGATCCCATCACCGAGGTTGATCACTGATGGGTTGGTGCTGAGGCTCTCGGAGATATCGGCGGACAGCTGGCTGATCTTTTCGCGCTGCTCCGCCCAGTTCACGGCCCGGAGTAAGCGACCAAGAAGCGCATTTGTCCCGTAGGTGATGTGTTCAGCCGGATCACGTCGCGCGGGCAAGTAGTGCACCTGGATCTGATTACGTTCATCGCGCGGTACCGGGGACGTAGCAACTGGATTGCCGTCTTCGTCGACTTCCGACACGTAGCGCAGGCTCTGCTCGATCTCATCGTCGAGCCCGAGCGAGGCATCCAGGCGGTAACGCACACGGGGCACACCGTTGATGTTATCCAACCGCATATGCCCAAAGTTGCACGGGATGGTCGGGTGTTCCTGGGTCTCGTCGGCGATCTCTGGGAAGTAGAAATCCGCCTCGATCCACAGCGTGCGCTCATCCGGCCTATGTTCTTCGTCATGCGCAACGAAGAAGTCAGACTTGCGCAGGCGTCGCTGATTAGGATCAATCGAGAACAGTCGGCAGAGCGCCTGCAGCGTTGCTGTTTTACCGGAACCGTTGGGGCCAATCAGGAACGTCAGTTTTCTGAAATCGACAGTGACCGGTTTCGCACCAAACGATTGAAAACCACACACGCGCATCTGCTTGAGTATCAACGCTCGAATCCCTTCTGGCTAACCATGACCGGCGGCCCACGCACTCAGGCACGCTCTGATTGAATAACGCTGCAGCTGGCCAATCCTAGCCCAGCCCATCGTTACGTGGTAGCCAAATAGTGGCTCAGAAAATTTCTCACATCACACTCACCAATCATTGGCAGCCAGGGCAGCTCAGCGAACAAATTCAGATCGCCAACTTACCCCTCCGACTGAGCGCCTGATAGCCTCCGCCGTGCCACCTGGCGAGGCCAGTCCCCGTTCCTGGAGAAAAAGCCCCCAACTAGATTCATGAAGACAAACCTGCACATTCAAACGAATGTCATAAATGACATTTTATTGACTTAACTCACGTCAACTTTTTGCCAAAAAAATAAATCCAAAACATGCCTTGAATTGGCAACTTGCGCCCCGAGATCTGGATAACCCACCCCTACATCGGAGCCCCCCATGGCAGACGTTTATTTCATCAATGGTATTAAGCTTGACGAAACCGAAGAGCACATCGAATACGTTCGAGTTCGAAAATCGGTCTCTAAGGAAAACTTCATAGTGCCGCGCAAATTCGTTGCTCAACTCATCCAAACCGGGGTGTCATTCAAATCGCGCTATCACGACGGCAAGGACTGGCATACCGGTGCGGATGTTGAAGTCTATGAAAGCATCTACCTGAGGGCTAACCCCAACCGCACCGCTAAAGACAACCTCAGAAACTTGCCACAGATCTGATTCTTCCGCGGCTTTCAAGGCGAGGAGGTGACGCCGCTCTCTCGCCTGCTCAGAAGCCAGACACGCCGGCCTACCGCTCATCTGCGGCAGTCAGGCGATCTCATGAGACTTACTGCAGGTACGCTACATGGATCAGCAGGTTGCGCTGAAGTTGATCGCCGAAAAGGCCTACGACGTCGGTTACTCCGCCAAGCTTCACTTCTCCACCTACGACATTGTGGAGAATGCCCCTGGGCGGATCGGTCTGATCTCCTTGGTAATCGGCGTACTAGCGCTCTACATCGATTTCTTGGCGGCAAAACATGTCTCAGCGCTCATTACGGTGATCGGCATTTGCAGCCTTTACATCACCTACTACGCGGACACCAAAGAGCAATATTTCCAAGCGGGAAACAAGCTGACGCAGTTGCTTGATCAGCTGAGAGTAATGTCTGCGCGATGTAAATCTAGCCAGCAATTCACCGCCACCGATCAAGCCGAACTGGATCGAATCACCGCTGATTTCGGGGCGGCCTGCCTGAGGAAACACATCCTGTTCTCGGGCTGGCTGGCACACAAAAAATTCTTTTGGGATCACCAGATCGATTGGATCGCTGAGCACCGTGAATTTAGGTTTTTCAGGGACAAGATCCCGTTTTCCGTATACGCCCTGATCGTAGTGGTTCTGATCGCTCTTGCCGGCGGGTCATGGCTTGCCACGCATCCGGAACTTCTCCTCTCGCTGAAGGAAGCCTGCACCCATGAGTAAAGAGCTTTTCGAGCAGTTTCGTAGAAACCTGGCGGTCAAAAATGCCGACGAGATCTCCAAAAGCTACCGGCAGATTACCGAGAAGCTCAACGAAAAATACTACGACAGCACCTCAGAGACACTTCACTGCCGCCAGGTCGGATCGTACGGTCGACATACCGCAGTCCATGGCGTGAGCGATCTGGACATGGCCTTCGTGCTCCCGTGGTCGGTGTACGACCGTTTTCAGCGCTACGAGAACAACAAGCAATCGTCACTGCTCGGTGAGATTCGCCTGGCTCTGAAAGAACGCTTCCCGAACCATGAGGTGAGGGCCCAGCAGCAGGTAGTATCGATAAATTTCTCGGACTACGTGGTCGAGGTGCTTCCGGCATTCGAGCATGAAGATGGCAGCTATACCTACCCCGATGCCAATGACGGAGGCAGCTGGAAAACCTGTAACCCAGTCGCTGAAATCGATGAGATCAACGCGCTGAACCAGGACAAAAATCATAATCTCAAGCGTCTATGCAAAATGGTGCGAGCTTGGAAAAACGACCATGGTGTGCCATTGAAGGGAATGCTGATCGATACCCTTTGCTACCAGTTCCTCAAGGAGACGACGGACTACGACACCAAGTCCTATGCCGCCTACAGCGAAATGACCCGTGACTTCTTCGCCTACCTGGTTGATATCGATGAAGAGAAGGAGCAATGGCGTGCACCCGGCAGTGGCTCCATCGTCACCAAATCAGGCAACTTTCATCCCAAGGCCAAGAAGGCCCTGAGACGCTTACAGGAGGCGCTGGATGATGCCGAGGTTGCCCATGAGCGGTGGAGCACTGTGTTCGGCGAGCACTTCCCAGAATATGTCGAGCAGGAAAAGAAACAGGCAATCGCAGAGAACCGCGTCAAAAACGCCGAGCAGTTCATCGGTCAAAAATTCAGTCTCGACATCCAGTACACCCTGCGCATCGATTGCTCGGTCAAAAATGAGGGCGACCGGCTGCGCAACCTCATGTCACGCGTCATCGCGTATCGTATTCCCAGGCAGCGTGAATTGACGTTCTGGGTCTCCGAGATCGATGTTCCACCACCATACAAAATTTACTGGAAGGTGAAGAACGTCGGGCCTCAGGCTATTGAGCGCGACATGATCCGCGGCCAGATTCGCATCGACAGCGGTTACCGACAGATCACTGAACACTCTACCTTCCAGGGCGACCACTACGTGGAGTGCTATGCCGTCAAAGAGAACGTATGCGTGGCTCGAAGCCGGATCGTCGTCCCGATCTGACTGCTGCAGGGGGTGTAGAGTCCCACACAAACCTGCCAAATTTTTACCCTAATCTACAGATTGACAATAAATCCTGAGGCATCAAACTTTGCAGTCTGGGTGGTAGCGTGCGAGAGGTGCGCATGGCGAATCCAACTTACACTTGACATAAATCAATAATTTGTAGGGGAAATTGTTCATGGGGGGAGATGTGAGCCTGATAACTTCTAAAGGCAAGGATTGGGCCTTAAAAATAGAAGGGCCTTTGGGGGTTGCTTTTAGTTTAGTGATAGTCATGTGCCTTGGTTATGCTGTCACTGTCCGCGGATGGCAGTTCTTCAAACTCCCGCTGACTATATCACTCATTTTTTCTATATTTTCATTTTTTCTCTCAATCGCTGCCGGCTCCAAACTTAGCATGGGACGAAGGTTGCTATCGGGGGTGCGGGCCGCAGCTGGAACAATCTTATTTGGCACAGTACTTTTTAGCATTATTTTGGGTAGCATTTTTTCATTGACTGAGCTCTGGGAGTATGCGTCCAGCCATATCGCCCAAACCTATAAATCCTCTTTACTTGTCGGACTATTAACATTTATTGTTGGAGTGATATTTTTCGCAGTCCGAACATTTTGGCGCGTCTCCTACGGTTTGTCGGAAATAGTGGCTGGGGTAAGCATTGCCTCATACCGCTCTTTCGGAGCAGAAAATTGGTTTAGCTCCATGAACTTTGACTTATATGTTGTTTTATTAACCGCTGGAGTATACTTGGTGGTAAGGGGTTTTGATAATATATTTCAAGGATACAAAGAATCGAATGATCCGATGGTGAAGGCAGGACTATGGTTGAAATCACAGATCTACGTCTCTAATCTTGAAAAAGTTTCAGAGATGTATGGAGATGAGCGATCAAATTAGCACACCACAAGGAAACACCCTGTCTTACCTCCCTATTCGGAGCTGGAAGTGGGCTAAAGAACAGGCCGGCCTTCACACCGCGGGCCGCGCTCTCACTCTTCTGACCTCGCAAACCTGTCGTCTGCCACCCATAATCTTAACCAGTTAAGTATCAAGGCTTGGAGATCATTCATTGAGCCGACCAGACATTCCTGCTGACATCCGACGAGCCGTGCTGGTGGAGGCTGGCCACCGCTGCGCCATTCCTCGGTGCAATCAAACCGAGCTCGACGTCCACCACATTGTTCCTTGGGCTGATTGCCAGAAGCACGAATATTCCAACCTGATCGCACTCTGCCCTATCTGCCACCGCCGGGCACACCAAGGTGACATCGACCGGAAGTCGCTGCTTATTTACAAGGAAAACCTGGCCAAGGAATTCGGGCGTCATGATAACGGCACCTTTCAAGCAGAAGCCGTTGAAATCAAACGACGCTTGAAAGAGATAAATCGATCTTCGCCAGGCTTCCGTTTTCAGTTCGATTTTCCGGATTTCCCAAATCCACTTGAACGCATTGTGTCTCGAAACATTGAGGCCTGGGGTCTTGAGCTTTTGGCAGAGTTCCAGTCTGGCCAAGCCGAATGGGAAAAAGATCCCGGGAGCCTCCCCGAACACCTCCGCAATTGGCCTGCAAGTCTCAAGGGCAGCTATGAGATAGTGCGACGTGATGAGCGGGTCATAAGCATCCGGTATGCAATCGACACCTACCATCCCGGGGCCGCCCATGGGGCCCGCGAAACCCGGGTGCTTAACTACACACTTTCGCCCTTCCGCCCTGTAACTCTGGAGTACCTCCTGGGAGATCTGCAGCGGTTACCCACACTGGCAGACTTCATTCGCAACCGTCTTGCCGCTACGGGTAGATACGAAGAGTTTTCGCTGAATTTGGGCACAAAACCGACCGAAGAAAACTTCTCCCTCTTCACCATCCTCACGTATGGAATGCTATTCATCTTCCCAGAGTACCGCATCGCTTCGTATGCTGAAGGTGAACAAGATATCTACATTGATTTTACTGAGCTCAAAGGGGTCTGCGACCTGCAGGCCTTAGACAGCCTGCAGATGCATGATGAGGCTTGAGGACACAAGATTTATCGAAGAGCTGGTGATGCCAAATACATCATCCCTCCTCCACCGATGGAGGACACCTGTAGGTGCAGCGGAAAGCTCTCAGCCCCACGATACAGCTCGACCCTAGGTGAACATGAGGGCCGAGCATCGGCGATCGCCTAGAGATGCTTGAGAGCCTTCTCCAACGCCTGGAGAGTGCCTGGCATGAACAACGGGGTACCTTTACCGTCCAAGACATCCCCGCGCTTGCCCCGCTGCAGCCGCCATCGCTGCAGAAACTCATCCGAAAGCAAGTGCTCCAGGGCCTCACGTTCAAACGGCGTCAGCTTGAACTCCGGCGCACCTGTGTGCTTTCGGTCGTCGACACGAATCACCATACCAGGTGGGATAAACTCTTTGATGGTGCGCTGAGCTTGAGCAAGCTCCGCAAGGACTTGCTGAGTCAGCAGGCGCTGCTTGACGTCTTCGATCTCATCGGCCCAGGCGTCGGATCTACGCGGCCTGGGAGGTCGCTTGCGCGCTTCATCGGAAGTGGCGAAGGTTGAAATCAAAGCGCGGTAGTTTTCGCCGGTCTTATTCCTGATGCTCTGGGCTTTTGGAACGCCACGCTCGGCGCCAATGCGCGCGATCGTGGCCACAGAAAAGTCAGTGCTACCCGATTCGGCGTGCTCCTTGCAGACCGCATATACAGCCTGCAGGTAGTCCTTTTGCTTCGGCGATTTGTTGCACAAGTGTGCGAGCATTTCTTCGGGTGACATCATCTCAATCCACAGTTCTTCCACTCGTCAAGCATGCCTGTGATCATACCAGGACTTCAACATCGAAAGCCCCACTTGGAACAGCCGTCGGCCCAGCGTATGACAATCCCAGCAATGGCTCAGATGAAAGCAAGTCCGCGTACTCTCTGTGGGTGATCTCCTCCAAGCCATGCAGATCTTCCAGCTTGATGTCACCGTTGATGAGTTGATCTATACGTTCGGAGCTGCTCAAGCGGCGCTTGAAAAACTCGACGATCTGGTTACCTAGCTTCAGTTGCTCATCCTCGCTGAGCTCAAACATCACTGGTCGAATACCGTTGCTCAAGGTCATGCGGTCGATCATCTGTGAGCGGCGAGGCGTGGCCATGACCGCCGATACTGAATCGTAAATAGTGGCATTGACACAAACCTCATGGAGCTGTTGGAACAAGGATGTTTCCTCAAACCCAACCTGCACCTCGCTTTTATCACTGACGATGAGTTGGAGGCCCTGACCCTCGGAGGCTCCTTCCGCCTCAGCTTGGCTGTTCAGCACGATACGAGATTTTTCGATAAGCTTCGTCAGTGCCTGCATGTCGCACAGGTACATGTCCATTTTTTTTGCGACGGTCTCGACTTCGGAGGCAAGCTTACGCATCGCCACACCTATGCGGTTCTTCTCAGTATCATCAAAGTCCTTGACCCCAATCTGATCAAAACGCTCATACCGAATCTCATCCAACCGCTGTCGGTATTTCGCAATCCTGCGCTCCAAATCGGCATACTGATCGTATTGAAGCCGAACGTTCAACGACAGTTCGTTCCACAAGGCTGTCATCCCGCCGAGGAATACTGGGCCAGTGACGAGATGCCTGCAGCGTGGGCAATTCTGCTCACCCAGATGACCACTTGCGACAGGCAGCCAGTATTTACCTTTATGGGCTGCACCGCCGTCATGGCAGCGGGAACCAGCATAGGGGCAAATTCCATAGTCCCGCACAAGCTGCGTGCCAGCCCGTTCCGACAGCAACATATCCAATGCTTCAGCGGTACTAGAAACCAGCAAAGGACGAAGCTTCTCCACTTCACGTTGCTCGATCATGATTTGAAGATCACGAGCCTCGTTCAGTTGGGCACGCTTTTCAACCTCCGTCATAATGTGTCGGACATGAGCAGTCGTGAGCTTCGCATAGTAGATTGTCATCACTATCGAGGCGTGGCCTACAACCTTCATCAACACCGTTGGATCCATCCCACCATCCATGATGTAGGCGGTGATCAGGCTCACTCGCATGCTATGCGGCGTAAATTTCGAACTGTATCGACCCAGAACAATACGCTCCTGAGGATTCTCAGGATTCCCTCGGTATTGAGCAAGCTCCAGATCGTCAGGCTGAATGTGATAAAGCGCGGCCCAGAGCCGCTTCTTCATATGATCGTTGAACAAGGGTGGCTGATTTTCGTTAAGAGCCCTGAATAGGAATACGTTCTGTCCCTTTTTCGCCAAATCTGCATGCGAAAAATTGCATCGGCTCTGACACTCAGTCCATTTTGTAGGGGCCGTTACTGGGTTGTACTTTTCCTGCCAACGCCTTAAGACAACCAGCCAGTAGGCCAACTGCTCCGGAATCCAGGGGACGCTATACCCTTCACCGTTTGCATCGGTCTTATTGGATGTGAAATGCATTCCCCATCCACCGTCCGTGTTTGTGACAAACGCCTGCTGGACACCTGGAGTAGCCATGGGTCTCGTATTGAGCGTCCAAACCAACTTCCCATCGACAAGCTCAGCGATATACTCATCCGCCTCCCCAGAGTCGTTGTACATGATCTGCCGACCACGGGCTGGCACGGAAACAAGAGCAAGTAGCGCTATCCAATGCCCCGGATACCAGAGGTAATAATCATTGCCAGTTTTGCGCCACACGCAATTAGGGTCATCAAAGTCGATTACAGACGCAGGCACTTTATGATAATCACTGTCAAAGCCATGAAGTGCCTTGAGATCTCCCAGCGTCTTTGCGCCCTCTGGTACAATCCAGTCACGGATCGAATTTACAAAATGGAAAGCAAGTACTGGTTTAACACTTTCACTAGGAGAGCTTTTATACCCGTCAAATTCCGCCGCTGCCAAGGGGTTAGCAGCACCCACTACTCGATAAACATCCCCAGTATCCTCGTCCTCTTCAGTGAAATGAACGCGCAGTGCATCCTCCAAAAATTCATGCACATAGCTCCAAACCAAGCGAGCCGTATTTGGACTTTGCATACTGCAAAGAAACTCTTCGTACTGACGGACATTAATCTTGTCCAGCAGCATGAACTCAATGACATTGCTACCCAGACCATGTGGCTCAACGAAATGACGAAGGAATCTACAAATTGAGGATTCAACAGTTCCTTTTTTTTGTTTGTGTTTAATAAAGCGCTTGACGTCCTCAACCCAGCCAGCCGTCGCTTTAGTCACATACTCAAGTGTGTAGGGGAGTTCTCCTCCTAGAAAATCGTAAACGTTCGACCATTGGCTATAAATTTTGGGAAAATGGTTAACGTTAGGGATCCGAGGATCATTCAACTCGCGAACCCGCTTTGAGACGTCATCCCAAGTTTTACATCCACTCGCCTGAAAAATTTGTTGGACTTCGTCGTAGCTGTAAGGGGTGATTTTCCCCAGTAGGTCGTACCAATCGACCCACGCTAGCGCAAATACAACTTCGGGATCCCCTGGTAGAATAGAAATAGTTTTACAAGCCTCAATGTATTCATCGCGACTTTTAAGCTTCAACACCTTCACTGCATGCTTGAGATCATCTAGGCTGACGATTTCTTCAGGCAAAAGAAATACCTTCCATCCGGGAAACCCAGGGTATTTTTTGACGGGATCGGCCGGCAGACGAGGGTCAACCTTGTAGCGTTCTGCATAATCTGTAGGGCCAGTGAACCTATATGCCAGCGCAATTTTTTTACATACCTTCCAATCAAGCGGTTTGAAACCCTCCTCCCCCTTTAATGCCAGCCCCCAACCAACCCACTTATCTGCATAAACGCATACCGGGTTTTTAGGTAGTTTAGGATCAATTACGCATCGCTTTTTGTAATCTGCTTGATTACGAAAATCATGCTTCCTAGCCGCTACAACGAACTCTTCATAGGTTGCGTAATATTGTGCGAAAAGCGCAGCTGATTTTGGTTTACGCTTCACAGTCGCCTGCAAGAACTCTCCCCAACCTTTCCATTCATTGGGATATTGGCGTTGCGGGCTAGCGACCAAGCGTGGATCTTCCTTTCGACGGCGCGTATAAATATCACGACTCGTGATCCCCAAATTCCGAGCTGCCGTCGAAGCCTCTTCATATGTGGGATAGGGAATATCGGCCTTTCCCAAAAAATGTTCCCACGTGAGAAATTCAGGAAACTGCTGGGGCTCCGATGGTAGCCGTGGGTCTTCGTGCCGGCGTAACATATAATCTCGCCAACCTACAATCCCCAGCGCTTGCGCTGCTTTCTGGCATTCCTCGAAAGTCTTATATATCTCTGGCCGACCCAAGAAGACGTCCCAGTTCACAAAGGCATCGCCGTAATGGGTCATTGGGTCAGGCGGGAGATTAGGGAACTCAGCAAGTAGCTCTCGATATTCTCTTTGCAGCACTACGCCTCTTTCTTTCATGAGCCTCTTTGCATCATTCAGACTCATGAATTCGATTGCCACCAGACCTGGTCTGAGCCGTGGGACTGGCGTTCGGGTAGCTTTTCCAATCGGTGCACGGACGTCATTGAATTCGGTCACTGCGTCTAAAGCAGAGACATGCACCCTCACTTCGGCATAAGCCCCACGCTTGAGAAAGTGATCCCAGCCCTTCCAATGTTGGGAGTAATGCGCCATTGGACTTGCCACTAGGCGAGGGTCTTCCTTGCGTCGTTGGCGATAGTACGCTTTATTCGTGCATCCAAGGCGCACCGCAGCGGCTGATGCCTCTTCATATGTTTCATAGGGCACTCCACCGATACCCAGGAACTCCTCCCACCCCAGGAACTCTTCGCTGAAGATCTGCTCAGGGTTTTGTGGAAGTTTCGGGTCTTCACGCCGTCTTCTCAAATATTCGCGTTGTGTAGTGATATTCAGGGCACGAGCGGCCACCTTACACTCTTCAAATGTGTTGTATCTTTCCTTTTGTTCGCAAAAAGATTTCCAACCTTTGAACTCTTTGTAAATGAGAGATGGATCGGGGGGAAGTCTCGGATCTGCATGACGACGAGACTCATATTGCTTAGCTGTCAAGATACCCATGCGATAGACCACCGCACGGCACTCTTCATAGTCAGTATAGAACCCCAAAAATTCGATTTGCCCTGCTTCAATATTCACGTAAAGACCCCGACGAATTAACCATAAATTGATTTGACTTCTCAAGTGAAAGTCAACACCGGATAGATGCAACCATCTTTGAAACCACATTGCAAGAGCGCAAAAGTTAGCAGGCAGTACTTACGACTGGCCCTAAGCCTTCAAATGCGTAGAGCTGGCCGGCCAACTACCGCTTGTCAAATTTTAGAATTGAGACCTCAGCAGTAGATCTGATGCCACCAGGCCGGCCTAATGAATTAGCCGTATATTGAATTTAATTATTTTCTAAACGACTGAAAAATTAAAAAATGATTTTAAAATTTTATTTGGCAAAGCGCAGCCACTTCCCTGCACATGGCAAAACTTGGGGCTCTCAGCCTGGTCGTTTCCATGAAGGGGAGGAGTTTCAATTTTTAAATGGGCTGGCTGAGGCATGATTTCGAATTAAAAACCGCGCGCCCTGGGGGCGTCGCGCCGGCGCACAACGCCTGACAGGACGTGCTTTCGACCACCATCGAGACCTGCACGGTCGACCTCATTTTAAAATTGAGAAGCCAGTCGGCTCCAATTCTGAATTGGAGAGGAAGGAGATTCTCTGAGCAGTCATGCGACAATTTGTCGCATCTTTTTTCAATGCCGAGCCATCTGGAAGCGCTTGCGCTAAGGGGGTGTTAGCTAGGCTTCAGCTTCAAAGGTCTTGAGACGAGCGTCAGGCGAGGCGAAAACTGCAGAGGAAGCGAAGGTTACGGGTTGAATGAGCATTCCGAGGCTGTTTTCAATGCAGCATGATCGCCACAGGCACTTTTCGTACGAAGCCTAGGTAGGGCTATATGGAAAGACTTGAGAAGCAGGCCATGTGAGGCAATCACTGCCGAGGAGCGCTTAGCGTGCCCGCACTGCCCAGGTCGACAATGACTGGGGAAGCGCGGCCTGCAGCGATGATCGCTTGAACCATAGGGCGAGAGGGGGGAGTCGATCCACGCTTCTATCAGCCCCCCATATCAGGCCTTTACAGGGTCGGTATCGAACAGGTCGGGAAGATCGATACGATGGTCTCTGTAAGGCCCGTATGTACAGGAATCAGACCTCAACTTGCTTTCCTTCTACCCGCTCCATCTCATCCCGGATGTCCTCACTGCTTGGCTCGATGTACACGAGGTGCGAATTCAGATTTTTATGGTGCATAGCTTTGGATATGAACACGCCGGAGAAACCGTACGCAGCGAGCCTGAAGCCATAGGCGTGGCGGTGCCCATGCTCAGTAGTGCCGAATGCCTTCTTATGAGGAAGGCCGATACGCTCGACAGCAGCTCGATGTTGCTGGCTGAAATTTTTGATCGTTTCAGGATGCCCAGAGCTATTGGTAAATGCATACGGGTGATCGAACTCAGGCGGTGGGTCGACCCGTTGGTATTTCAGATAGTTCATGTAGTTCGCATAAAACTCCTTCGCCTTTTCGACCGGGGAGAAGTAAATCTCAATATAACCATCATCACCATCGATAAGCTTAGGCGCTTTCCAACCTGCATAGAGAGCTCTTTGAACCACATAATCTGTTCTCGGAAGAAGACGATAACGCCGCTGCAGGTAGTCTCTACGATTACGGTAGCCCTTTTCCGGGGATCGCCCATTCGATGGATGCCATATACGAACAATGCCCTCTCCCTTTTTCTTGTCAAGTACTAAATCCCCCAAATACCAATGGAAAGGTTCAGACTTACGCAAGCCACCGTAATGCATCAATATAGTGATAGCACGCCCTTTGTAGTCAATGAAATCATGCTCTGTTGCGCCAGGATCATTACAAGTTCGAACCCAACCATTAACCAACAGATTATCTATTTCGCTTTCCGGAAATCGTTTTGTTATTTTTCTATTAGCCGACGGTGCATTGCCAGCACGAACCTGACGAACAAAGTGTGCATTACTTGCCTTACTGCGATCCTTGATCAAATGGCGCAGGAATATGTTCTGTTCTTTATGGTGGTAAGCGCACCAATTTATTCGCTCCTCAACCCGGGTTGCCTTGCGGAACGGGTTTGCCCGGGCGCCACTATGACCGTCCTGTTCGGCTAGCCAATCGCTGTAGACAGTAATGAGATACAACAGGAACGATGAGTCCTTCACCTTCCTCGGTACCCAGTACAAACCCGTGGGATCTGTCGAGGTCTCAACGTCAATGGTGCCCAACTCCAAAGCATTGACGAACGCCTGGAGAAGCTCTGTCACCTTCGTGAACTTGCCCTCGTTGGCATTGATGAACTGGATGAGATGCTGCACCGCGTAGACGCACCGCTCCATCCAAGACGCACTCTTTTTGGCTTGGGAAAGGAATCGCAGCAAAGAGATCAGGATGCCATCTTGAGTGATCAGGGCGGGGAGCATGACCTCACGGCCAGTCTTGTCATTCTGGTAAAGCGTGTTGATTTTCAGGACGTAGGCCATCAGAATCGCACCTGTTATATAGTATATAGTATGCGGACATATCTAATTTTAGCTTAGGTGAGCGGGTCAGGGAAGGCTGATTGGAGGGGGGATTTTTGGGGGTATCAGGGAGTAGTTTTGCGTTGATAGTATGTTTTTGGTCATCGGTTATAATACCGCGGCATGCAGCAGTCCGGTGGCCGGCGGATCAAGCGCAGCCTGTTCATCGACGCGGCCGGCGTGCGCTTCCTGACCCCGGACGAAGAACAGCGCCTGAGCCAGGTAAGCCTGCTAGGCGAATACCTGGCTGGCAAGCGCCAGGAGCTGCTGGTCTGGAACGAGGCGCTGGGGCCAGTGCCAGAACTTTCGGCGAACCGCCGCAAGCTGACCAATATCGGCACGTTCCGGGCGTTTGCCCTGGCCTACCTGAAGAATCACCCCAACGTGCACCCGAACATGACCTGCATGGTCCGGCAGATGCAGACCACCGCCGAAGGCGTGCCGCTGGAGATCTACTGCTTTACCACCACCACGGTGTGGGCCGATTACGAGCGGATCCAGGGGGATATCTTCGATTACCTGCTGGCAGTGTTGCCGGAATTCGGCTTGAGCCTGTACCAACAGCCGAGTGGCAATGACATGCGCATAGGGCTGGCGGGACGCGTGGCACCTGAGCCGATGCCACGCCGCCTTGAAGAAATGAACGAGGTGTGAAATTGCCGGGGCTGCGTTGCAGCCCCTTCCTCTTTCAAAGCCGAGTCAGCTGCCTAGCTCGCCAAAAGCGCTTTGCTCTCCCGGGCGTTGACCATGCAGTACAGCGCGCCGGCCAGGATCAGGCCCATCGCCCAGCTGATATCCGCCCCCAGCCACTCGGCCACGAAGCCCGTGTAGAACGACAGTTTCATGAACGGGATGGTACCGATGATCGATACGGCGTACACCGACAGGCTTCGACGATTGAAGCAGCCGTAACGCCCCTTGGCGTCGTACAGCGCCCCCACGTCATAGTTGCCTCGGCACACCCAGTAGTAATCGACCAGGTTGATTGCGCTCCAAGGGATCAACAGGTACAGCTGGCCGATCAAAATGTCTGCAAAGAACGTATCGAAATTGTATTGGGTAGCGATGGCAATCAGCGTTGCCGCGGCAGTCAGGCCCGCCATCAGCAGCGCCTTGGCAGTTGCGGTCACCCGCCTGATGGTCTTGAAGGCACCAAAGATCGTGACCGAAGACATGTAGGCGCTATAAAGGCACAAGACGTTGTACTGGATCACCCCCAGCGCAATGACCGCCAGTGCCAACGGCGCCCACGGGCCAAACAGCCCGGCAATCGCCGTCGCAGGGTCATGCCCCAGTGCCGAGGGCAGTTCCACGGCCACCAGCGCGCCCAGTGCCATCATGGCGAAGGAGCCTAATGCGCAACCGCAATAGGTGGCCCAGAACGTGGCGCGAGGGTTGACGTTGGCCGGCAGGTAGCGCGAATAGTCAGCCACATAGGGGCCATAGCCCAACGTCCAGGAGGCGGCCTGGGCAATGATCAGGTTGAAGGCGGTGAACGAAAACCCCGTCGCCACTGCCTTCGTGCCCGCCATGTCACCGGGGTGCAGCAGGATCAGCACCAGGGCGCCGGCAAACACCAGCGTGGACAGCAGGCTCATCCACGCCCCCAGGCGGTGGATCAGTTCGTAACCGACAAAGCCGATGATGAAGGTCAGCACACCGACTACCACAACGGCCTGGTTGTCGCTCATGGGCACCAGCGCCTGCACGGCGTTACGCATCAGCACGCCGCTGGCGGCAAGGAACAGTACAGCGGCCGTGACCATCACCAGCAACGGCAGCGCCGCGCCATGGACACCGAACTGGGCCCGGCTCTGGATCATCTGCGGCACGCCCAGGTGCGGCCCCTGGGCAGAGTGCGCGGCCATGAACACGGTGCCGATCAGGTTACCTACCAACAGGGCCAGCAAGGTCCAGGCAAAACTCAGCCCAGACGCAACGCCCAGGGTGCCGACCATGAGCGCGGTTATCTGGAAGTTGGAGCTGAACCAGATGGTGAACAATCGTTTAGGCGTGCCATAACGCTCAGCGTGTGGGACGAATTCGATACTTCGCGTTTCTAGCTTCACGCCGGTCTCCCGATTTTATTTTCATGATTATCGGGTAGGCACCGGCCGGATTTGGGTTCATTAACGAACGCTTCTTAGCTAGCTGCGCCATGCCTTGCTTGATAACGTCAGGCTGCCCAATGGCTGTGAGTGAGGCTTGCCTGGGGAACAGTCCGGCAGCTACCCCGCATACCCCAGCAGGTACAGCAGCCCGGTCAAGGTCACCAATGAGGCCACGGTCGACAACAGGATCGTCCGCGAAATCAACCCCGCCTCGCGGTTGTAATACTCCGCCAGCATGAACGGCCCGGTGCCGGTCGGCAGCGCCGCCAGCAGCACCGCCGAAGCCGCCCACAGGGTCGGCAGGCTGAACACCTTGAACGCCAGCACCCAGGTCAATGCCGGCTGACCAATCAGCTTCAGCGCCACCAGCGGCCACGGGCTGGCCTGCGAACCGGTACGCTTCTCGGCCAGGAACGCCCCCAGTGAGATCAAGGCACACGGCGTGGTCGCCAGCGCCAGCATGTCGAGAAAATGCGTCACCGGCTCGGCCAATCCCAGCCCACCCATGGCCCACGCCGCCCCTGCCAGCGGCGAAATCACCAGCGGGTTCTTCGCCAGCGCCTTGCTCACCAGCAAAATGGCCCGGCCGATCTGCCGCTCTTCCTGCAGGCCGATTTCAATCAGCGTCAGGGAAATCGCGAAGACCAGGCACACCACGATCAACGACGAGATCAGCGCAGGCTGCAGCCCCGGCTGGCCGAACAGCAGCAGGCACAGCGGAATGCCGATGTAGCCGGTATTGGCATAGCCGGCACTCAGCCCGTCGATACTCGCCGCCACCAGGCCGTGGCCGCTGAACAAGCGCCAGGCCAGGGTGACGACGAACATCGCCAGCGCCCCGGCGCCGAAGGCGATAATGAACCCCGGGTGCCAGATCTCGCTCCAGGTCGCCGTGGCGGTGACCTTGAACAGCAGCGCCGGCAGGCACAGCCAGACCACCATCTTGTTGATCTCGGCAGCGGCCTTGTCCCCGAGCTTGTCTGTCTTGCGGCACAGGAAGCCAACCAGGATCAGGGCGAAGATCGGTGCAACGATGACGAAGATGGTGTGCATGTCAGGCCTTGCCCGCCGCTGGCGCCTGCGCGCGGTTGCCCAGGCGGCTCAACCATACCGAGGCGAGGATGATCGCGCCCCCAAGGAACAACCGACCAAGGGGCTCGTCGCGGTTCCAGATCAGCAGGTTCAGCAGCAGCCCCACCGGCACATGCAGGTTGTTCATCACTGCCAGCGTGGCACCCGAGACTAGGCACGCGCCCTTGTTCCACCAGTACAGGCCCAGGGCCGTCGGGCACAGGCCGAGGAACAGCAGCACCAGCCACTGCACGTCGGTGCTCGGCAGGTGCTGGGCGTTGCCGAACAGCAGGAACGCCGGCAGCACCACGATCAGCGCGCCCAGGTAGAAATAGCCGAAACGCTTGTAGTGCGGCAGGTCGCTGGGGTTGCGGGCGACCAGGTGGCGGTACAGCACCTGGCCGGCGGCGTAGGTGAAGTTGGCCAGTTGCAGCAGCAGGAAACCGACGAAGAAGTCGCCGCTGATGCTGTCGAAACGGATCACGCCTGCCCCCGCCACGGCCACCAGGGCCGCGAGCAGCGCCCAAGGGTTGAAGCGCCGGTTCAGGGCGTCTTCGATCAGGGTCACGTGCAACGGCGTGAGGATGGTGAACAGCAGCACTTCTGGCACTGTCAGCACGCGGAAGCTCAGGTACAGGCAGACGTAGGTGATGCCGTATTGCAGCGCGCCGATCAGTAGCATCGAGCGCAGGAAGCGCGGCTCGACCTGGCGCCAGCGGGTCAGCGGCAGGAATACCAGGCCGGCCAGCACGACGCGGGCGAGTACGGCGAAGTAGCTGTCGACGTGACCGGCCAAGTATTCGCCAATCACGTTGAAGGAAAACGCCTGGATCAGCGCGACGATTATCAGGTAGCCCATGGTTGCCTCTCGTGGATCAAGGGCGCGACCTTAGCGGGTTGCGGCCTTGGTGTTCAACCATGAGGAATGTGGGGGCTGTGCTGGCCCTTTCGCGGGCACGCCCGCTCCCACAGGGACCGCACAAGCCTTGAATGCTGTGGAGTTCCTGTGGGAGCGGGCGCGCCCGCGAAAGGGCCGGCACAGGCAATACAAGAATCCCGGGCATAAAAAAGCCCGGCCATCAGGCCGGGCAGGTACACCCAAAGGAGCAAAAACAGGTGTCAGGGATGGGAATTCGTTGCGCCTCAGGCCACCGCGGCCAGCTTGGCCTTCGCCTGATTCAGGCCCTTCTCGTGGAACTCGCCGCTCATGTTCAGGCCTTCGGCATGGATGAAGTCGACATCGTGAATACCGATGAAGGCCATCACCTGGCGCAGGTACGGTTCCTGGTGATCGCTGGTGGCACCGGCGTGGATGCCGCCGCGGGCGGTCAGGACGATGGCGCGTTTGCCGGTGAGCAGGCCTTGCGGGCCGGTCGGGGTGTACTTGAAGGTGATGCCGGCGCGCAGCACATGGTCCAGCCAAGCCTTGAGGGTGCTGGGGATGGTGAAGTTGTACATCGGTGCGGCCATCACCAACACGTCGGCAGCCAGCACTTCATCGGTCAGTTCGTTGGAACGGGCCAGGGCCTCCAGTTCGGCGGCGCTGCGCTGTTCTTCAGGCTTCATCCACCCACCGAGCAGGTTGGCATCCAGGTGCGGCACCGGGTTTACCGCCAGGTCACGTACGGTGATCACGTCGGCCGGGCGCGCTGCTTGCCACTGCTGGATGAAGTCACGGGTCAGCTGACGGGAAACGGAATCCTGCTGGCGGGCGCTGCTTTCGATGATCAGTACGCGGGACATGGGGTGCCTCCATCGGCAAAAAGGGTTGCGATTCGATGGAGGAGAGATTAAGGCTTGACCTATCGATAAAAAAGCGTAAAAAGTGGGTTCAATCTATCGATTAATCTGTTTTATTGCGCGTTGCAGTCCAGCGCGATGCGCAGCTTGATGATCTGCCGATTGAATTTGGCCGTCACATCGACGCTTTTACCTGCCGGCACATTAACCCGGCGCACCCTCGGTGCCTCGGGCCCGTTGCGGAAAGTCACCTTGCAGGCCGCCGGCACTTGCCCATAGTTGTTCAGAGTAATGGAGCCGATGTCGTAAGCCGTGTCGTAGGTGGTGTAGTCCAGTTTGACCCCGGCCAGGTCCTTCTCCACGTCGATGGGGTAAGCCATGGCCCCAAGGGGCAGGCACAGCAAAATTGCCGCACAACATTTCTTCATGGGCGCTCTCCTTGAAAGAGCGCAGCTTAGGACAACAGGAGCCAAACATGAAAGCGCCGCGCGTGACCCTGGATCAATGGCGGACCCTGCAGGCAGTGGTCGACCATGGCGGGTTTGCCCAGGCCGCCGAAGCCCTGCACCGTTCGCAGTCTTCGGTCAGCTACACCGTGGCGCGCATGCAGGAGCAGCTGGGTGTGCCGCTGCTGCGCATCGATGGCCGCAAGGCCGTGCTGACCGAGGCCGGCAACGTGTTGCTGCGTCGTTCGCGGCACCTGGTGAAGCAGGCCAGCCAGTTGGAGGACCTGGCGCATCACATGGAGCAAGGCTGGGAGGCCGAAGTGCGCCTGGTGGTCGATGCGGCCTACCCCAGCGCCCGCCTGGTACGCGCCCTGGCCGCGTTCATGCCACAGAGCCGCGGTTGCCGGGTGCGCCTGCGTGAAGAGGTGTTGTCCGGCGTCGAAGAAGTGATGCACGAAGGCATCGCCGACCTGGCCATCAGCAGCTACAGCATCGGCGGTTACCTGGGCACCGAGTTGAGCTCGGTGGAGTTCGTCGCTGTCGCCCACCCCGAGCACAGCCTGCACCGGCTGGGTCGGGAGATCACCTTCCAGGATCTGGAAAGCCAGTTGCAGGTGGTGATCCGCGACTCCGGACGCGCCCAGCCCCGCGATGTCGGCTGGCTCGGCGCCGAGCAGCGCTGGACGGTCGGTAGCCTGGGCACCGCCACCACCTTCGTCGGCAGCGGCCTGGGCTTTGCCTGGTTGCCTCGGCACATGATCGAGCGCGAGCTGCATGACGGCGTGCTCAAGCCTCTGCCGCTCGATCAGGGTGGCAGCCGCCACCCACTGTTCTACCTTTATTCGAGCAAAGAGAAGACCCTGGGCCCGGCCACGCAGATTCTCATCGACCTGCTGCGCAATTTCGACACCGCGCCGCTGGACGTGCCCTTCGCAGCCCCCCCACAAGCCTGAGAGGACCGCGCCCATGGCCTATTTCGAACATGAAGGATGCTCGCTGCATTACCAGGAATATGGCCAGGGCGAACCCCTGGTGCTGCTGCACGGCCTGGGCTCCAGCAGCCAGGACTGGGAGCTGCAGATACCCGAACTGAGCCGCCACTACCGGGTGATCCTGATGGACATCCGCGGCCACGGCCGCTCCGACAAGCCCCTCGACGGTTACCAGATCGCCACCTTCAGCGAAGACCTGCTGGCCCTGCTCGAACACCTGCAGACCGGCCCGGTGCACTTCGTCGGCCTGTCCATGGGCGGCATGGTCGGTTTCCAGTTCGCCGTCGATCATCCGCAATGGCTGCGCAGCCTGTGCATCGTCAACAGCGCCCCCGAGGTCAAGCGCCGCACCCGCAGCGACTGGCTGTGGTGGCTCAAGCGCTGGGGCCTGGCGCGCATCCTCAGCGTCGAGACGGTCGGCCAGGGCCTGGCTGCCAGGCTGTTCCCCAAGCCCGGGCAAGCCGACCTGCGCAAGAAGATGGCCGAACGCTGGGCCCGCAACGACAAACGCGCCTACCTCAAGAGCTTCGACGCCATCGTCGACTGGGGCGTGCAGGAACGCATCGGGCAGATTCGCTGTCCCACGCTGGTGATTGCCGCCGACCACGATTACACCCCGATACACCTGAAGGAGCGCTACGTTGCCCTGATGCCCCACGCCAGGCTGGTGGTCATCGAGGATTCCCGGCACGCTACGCCCCTGGACCAACCCGAGGTCTTCAACCAGACCCTGCTGCAGTTCCTTGCAGCCGCTTCCACCTCTCAAGGATCATTGAGCCCATGCTGAAAAAAATTCTGCTTACTGCCTGTTCGGTCGCCTTCGCCACCAGCGTCATGGCTTCTGACAAGACCCCGCACGTTCAGCTGGACACCAGCTTCGGCCAGGTCACCATCGAGCTCAACGCAGAAAAAGCGCCGATCAGTACCAAGAACTTCCTGGCCTACGTCGACAGCGGTTTCTACAACAACACCATCTTCCACCGCGTGATCCCGGGCTTCATGGTCCAGGGCGGTGGTTTTACTGACCAGATGGTGCAGAAAGACACCAAGGACCCAATCAAGAACGAAGCCAGCAACGGCCTGCTGAACACCCGCGGCACCTTGTCGATGGCCCGCACGTCCAACCCGAACTCGGCCACCAGCCAGTTCTTCATCAACGTCGCCGACAACGACTTCCTCAACCCGGGCCGCGACGCCGGTTACGCCGTGTTCGGCAAAGTGACCCAGGGCATGGAAGTGGTCGACCAGATCGTCAACTCGCCAACCACCATCAAGAAAGGCATGAAGGATGTACCGGCCGACCCGGTGTACATCAAGTCCGCCAAACGCATCGACTGACCGCCGGCTTCACAGGGACGTGAAACCTTCCGGGGTCGGGTAGCACAGGAGTCTTGTCACCCATGCTGTATCGCCGTTTCGAGCAACTGATCGACATCTTCCGCGACGCGCCCAGCGAGTCGCCGCCTGGCCACGTCTGGCCGTTCTACCTGTATTACCTGCGCCAGGTCTGGCCGAGTTTTCTCGCCCTGCTGGTGGTGGGCCTGTTCGCCTCGCTGATCGAGGTAGCCATGTTCAGCTACCTGAGCCGCATCATCGACCTGGCCCAAGGCACGCCTAACGCCAACTTCTTCAGTGACCACAGCGGTGAGCTGATCTGGATGCTGGTGGTGGTCCTGCTGCTGCGGCCGGTGTTCTTCGGCCTGCACGACCTGCTGGTGCACCAGACCATCAACCCTGGCATGACCAGCCTGATCCGCTGGCAGAACCACACCTATGTGCTCAAGCAAAGCCTGAATTTCTTCCAGAGCGACTTCGCCGGGCGCATCGCCCAGCGCATCATGCAGACCGGCAACTCGCTGCGCGACTCCGCCGTGCAGGCGGTGGATGCGCTGTGGCATGTGCTGATCTACGCCATCACTTCGCTGGTGCTGTTCGCCGAGGCCGACTGGCGCCTGATGCTGCCCCTGCTGGTGTGGATCGGTGGCTATATCGCCGCGCTGTACTACTTCGTGCCGCGGGTGAAGGAGCGTTCGGTGATTTCTTCCGATGCCCGCTCCAAGCTGATGGGGCGGATCGTCGACGGCTACACCAACATCGCCACCCTCAAGCTGTTCGCCCATACCGACTACGAACAGCAATACGCGCGCGAAGCCATCCGTGAGCAGACCGAAAAGACTCAACTGGCCTCGCGCGTGGTCACCAGCATGGACGTGGTCATCACTACCCTCAACGGCCTGCTGGTCGTAGCGACCACGGGCCTTGCGCTATGGCTGTGGAGCCAGTCGCTCATCACTGTCGGCGCCATCGCCCTGGCCACGGGTCTGGTGATCCGCATCGTCAACATGTCGGGCTGGATCATGTGGGTGGTCAACGGCATTTTCGAGAACATCGGCATGGTCCAGGACGGCCTGCAGACCATCGCCCAGCCGGTCACCGTCACCGACAAGCCCCAGGCGCCGCCGCTCAAGGTCAGCCGCGGCGCCGTGCGTTTCGATGACGTGGACTTCCACTATGGCAGGGCCACCAACGTCATTGAAGGGCTCAACCTGGATATCCGCCCGGGCGAGAAGATCGGCCTGATCGGCCCGTCGGGCGCTGGCAAGTCGACCCTGGTCAACCTGCTGCTGCGCCTGTACGACGTGCAGGGCGGGCGCATCCTGATCGACGGCCAGGACATTGCCGAGGTCAGCCAAGCCAGCCTGCGCGCGCAGATCGGCATGATTACCCAGGACACCTCGCTGCTGCACCGTTCGATCCGCGACAACCTGCTGTATGGCCGCCCCGGCGCCAGTGAAGCGGCGCTGCACGAAGCCGTGCTCCGGGCGCGGGCCGACGAGTTCATACCGCAGTTGTCGGATGCCCAAGGCCGCACGGGCTTCGATGCCCATGTCGGCGAACGTGGGGTGAAGTTGTCGGGCGGCCAACGCCAGCGCATCGCGATTGCCCGGGTGCTGCTGAAGAATGCGCCGATCCTGATCATGGACGAGGCGACGTCGGCGCTGGACTCGGAGGTCGAGGCAGCGATTCAGGAAAGCCTGGAAACGCTGATGCAGGGCAAGACGGTGATCGCCATCGCTCACCGGCTGTCGACCATTGCTCGGATGGACAGGCTGGTGGTGCTGGACAAAGGGCGGATCGTCGAAAGTGGCAGCCACAGTGAACTGCTGGAGCAGCGGGGGCTGTATGCCCGCTTGTGGCATCACCAGACCGGGGGTTTTGTCGGGGTCGATTGAGTCCTGTGCCGGCCTCTTCGCGGGCTCGCCCGCTCCCACAGGTACCGCACAGCTCTAAAGGGCTGTGGTGAACCTGTGGGAGCGGGTTTACCCGCGAAGAGGCCAGCACAGGCGGCAGAAATTTCAATCCTTGCGGTAGGGCAACATCCCCCTGGCCTCCTCCGCATACCCGCGCACCCCTTCCCGCTCCTGCACCAGAAAATCCTCCACCGCCCGCCTCAGTCCCGGGTGGAGCAGGTAATGCCACGACCGCGTCAGCACCGGCTCGAACCCGCGAATCAGCTTGTGCTCACCCTGCGCACCGGCGTCGAAACGCTGCAACCCTTCAGCAATGGCAAAGTCCATGCCCTAGTAGAAGCAGGTCTCGAAATGCAGCCGGTCAAACTCATCCAGGCAGCCCCAATAGCGACCAAACAAGCTGTCGCCTCCCACCAAGCTCAACGCCATGGCCACATCACGCCCGCCCTGGCGCGCCATTACTACCCGCACCGCCTCCGGCATACGCTCGGCCAGCAGGCTGAAGAATTCCCGGGTCAGGTACGGTGAACGCCTGCGCACCGCATAGGTGTTGGCATAGCAGAGAAAAACGAAATCCCACTGCGCCTCGTCCAGCTCGTCGCCGCGGTACCAGCGAAAATCGATGCCCTGCCCCGCCACCTGCTCACGCTCCTTGCGCATCTGTTTGCGCTTGCGTGAGCTAAGGCTGTCGAGAAAGTCCTGGAAGTCGCGGTAGCCGTGGTTGCGCCAGTGGAACTGGCAACCCAGGCGCTCCATCCAGCCCGGCAGGCCGGCCATCTGTGCATCGAACTGCGCGTCGGTGAAATTGATGTGCGCCCCGGACAGCCCGCCCTTGCCCAGGTATTCCGGCAGCGCCTGCAGCACCAGCAGTGCATCGGCTGGGTCGAGCGCCAGCAGGCGCGGCCCGCTGACCGGGCTGAACGGCACGGCACCAAGCAATTTGGGGTAGTAGGCAATGCCGGCACGCTCGCAGGCATCCGCCCAACCGTGGTCGAACACGTACTCGCCATACGAATGCCATTTGCGATACGCCGGCAGCAACGCACGCACCTGCCCGTCGCGCTCCAGCACCAGGTGCTCAGCGGCCCAACCCGTGTTAGGCGCGACGCTGCCGCTGTCTTCCATGGCAGTTAGAAAGGCATGGCGCAGGAACGGTTGGCCAGGGGGAACCAAGGCATCCCAGGTCGCCGCTGGCAGGTCACGCAGATGGGCAAGGCTGTAGAGACTGGTCACGTTTTCGACTCGCTGTTCAAGGCCATCAGTATCGGCGAACAGAGGCCCATCGCTCAAATGTTGATCGCCCCGTTTCGCCTTTCAATCTCAATTACTTAACAGCAGTGCCACTAATTAGACATTATTCTGTAATCCCCCCCCGCAATACTTGCGCCTGTTTTTCGGAACCCCAGAACCTGTCTATTCAGGCCCTTTCCGAAGACATGCCAACATGGGGGCGGGCGCTGAGCCTCCCCGAATCTTTCAAGTAGGGAGAACCTTATGCGTCTTGTTTCTACACTTACCGGAGTGAGCCTCACCGGCATGATGCTGGCTCTGAGTACTCCGGCCAGTGCTGCTGTCGACGCCAAGCTGCTCGAAATGCTCCGCGCCAATGGCTCGATCAACCAGGCGCAGTACAACGAACTGCAAGGCGACCTGGCAAAAGAAACCAAGGAAAAGGCCGACCAGAAAGCTCAGTCCGATCGTATGAGCGCTTTCGAACAAAAAGTGGCATGGGCCGCCAAGACCCAGATCAAGGGTGATGTACGCCTGCGTTACGAAGACGTCAACGTCGACAACCCGATCTCCCGCAGCCCGAACCAGGACCGCGAACGTGTTCGTGCCCGCGTCGGCTTCTACAGCGAGATCAACCCGCAGGTCGACGCCGGCGTGCGTGTGGCCACCGGCAGCAGCGCCGATGCCCGCTCGACCAACCAGAGCCTGGACAACTACTTCGAGAAAAAATCCCTGTGGGTCGACCTGGCCTACCTCGACTGGCACCCGACCGCCGTGCCTAACCTGCACCTGATCGGCGGCAAGATGCTGCAGCCTTGGGTGAGCATGGGCGACATCATCTGGGACAGCGACATCAACCCGGAAGGCGTGGCGGTCACCTACAAGACCAACGCCGGCCCGGCTGAAGTGTTCGGCAGCATCGGCCACTACAACCTGAAGGACAACGTCGACGGCGACGGCGTCCAGTACAAACACGACGCGCAACTGTACGCGGCCCAGTTGGGTACCAAGTTCAACGCGGCTGACACCGTCAAGGTCACCGTCGGCGCCAGCCTCTACGGCTACGACAATGACAAGGCCTCGGCATTGCTGCGTTCGCTGGGCAACACCACCGACGAGTTCAACCTGGTTGAAGGCTTCGGCCAGGTCGACTTCACTGGCTTCGCCATCCCGGTGTCGGCTTACGGCCAGTACGTCAAGAACACCGAAAGCACCGACGGCATGGACACTGCCTGGCTGGCAGGCCTGAAGTCCAAGATCGGCGCCTGGAGCCTGGACTACAACTACCGCGACGTACAGCGTAACGGTGTAGTCAGCCTGTTCACCGACTCCGACTTCGGTAACGGCTTCACCGGTTCGCGCGGTCACAAGTTCAAGGTTGGTTACGAGATCGACAAGAACTTCGCGCTCGGCGCGGCCTACATGATGGCCAAGACCGACTACTCCAACCTGCCGAACAGCGATGCCAGCGTAGACACCCTGCAGGTAGACCTGGAAGCCAAGTTCTAAGCTGCAAACACCTCTGTTTCACTCCAAGGCGGGGAATGCCGACCCCATCCGGCGTTTCCCGCCTTTTTTTTGCCTGTTAGAAAGCTGGGGCTGCTTCTCAGCCCTTTCGCGACGCAGGGCCGCTCCTACAGAAGATCACGGTCTCCTGTAGGAGCGGCCTTGCGTCGCGAAAGGGCCGCAAAGCGGCCCCAGCAATCCCGACGTCAACGCTTGCGCAGAATCACGCTACCAATCGAATAGCCCGCACCAAACGAGCTCAGCACGCCAAGCGACCCTTGGGCCAGATCATCCTGGTACAGGTGGAAGGCAATCACCGAGCCCGCCGAACTGGTGTTGGCGTAACGGTCGAGAATCACCGGTGCCTCTTCCTCGCTCACTTCACGCCCCATCAGCTTCTTGACGATCAAGTGGTTCATGCTCAGGTTGGCCTGGTGCAGCCAGAAGCGCTTGACGTCAGAAGGCTGCAGGTTGTTCTCGCCCAAGTGCTTGCCGATCAGCTCGGCGACCATCGGGCAGACTTCCTTGAACACCTTGCGGCCTTCCTGCACGAACAGTTTGTCGCGCGTGCCGATGCCCTCTTCCGCCGCGCGGTTGAGGAAGCCGAAGTTGTTGCGGATGTTGTTGGAGAACGCTGTCTGCAGCTTGGTGCCAACGATGTCGAACTGGTGCGCCGAAGTGGCCTTGTCGGCACGTTCGACCAGCACTGCCGTGGCGGCGTCACCAAAGATGAAGTGGCTGTCGCGGTCGCGGAAGTTCAGGTGCCCGGTGCAGATCTCCGGGCTGACTACCAGCAGCGCCCGGGCCTGGCCAAGTTGCACGCTGTTGGCAGCGGTCTGGATACCGAAGGTGGCCGACGAGCAGGCCACGTTCATGTCGAAGGCGAAGCCCTCGATACCCAGCGCCTGCTGCACTTCAATGGCGATGGCCGGGTACGGGCGCTGCAGGTTGGAGCAGGCGACGATCACCCCGTCGACATCCGCCGGAGTACGCCCTGCGCGTTCCAGCGCCTGGCGCGCAGCGGCCACGCCCATTTCGCAGAGGATCGACTGCTCGTCGTTGGAACGCTCGGGCAGGCGCGGCTTCATGCGTTGCGGGTCGAGGATGCCGGCCTTGTCCATGACGAAACGGCTCTTGATGCCCGAGGCCTTTTCGATGAAGGCGGCGTCGGACACCGGCGCTGCTTCGATTTCGCCACGCTCGATGGCGGCGGCGTTGTCCTGGTTGTATTGCTGCGACCAGGCATTGAAGGAGGCCACCAGTTCTTCGTTGGAAATGCTCTGGGCCGGGGTGTACAGGCCGGTGCCGCTGATCACGACGTTATGCACGATCGATCCTCTGCTCAAAGGCCATCGCCACGGGGCGCTGGCTGGGAATATGGCAACTTAATGGCACTTTCGTGCCAATTAAAAGACGTACGCTGACACTGTGGGAGCGGGCGTGCCCGCGAAAGGGCCGCAAAGCGGCCCTCAAATTCCCTGAAGTGTGCCACAAATCAAGGCAGTTAGCCTTCCACCTGGCTCCACTGCTTGCTCAATCTCTTGTCGGAAATGGGCAGTTTGGTACCCAACTGCTGGGCAAACAGCGACACCCGATACTCCTCCAGCAGCCAGCGGTACAAAGTCAGCTGCTCATCGCGCTTACCTTCCTGGGCATGCTTGTCGGCCCGTGCCTTGTACTGCGCCCACAGGTTGCTCAGCTCGCCGCTCCAGACCCGGTCCTTCTGCACTTGGGCGCCGAGCTTCTCGAGGCGCAACTCCACCGCCTTGAGGTAGCGCGGCAACTCCTTGAACCAGACTGCCGGGGTCTCGCGCACGAAACCCGGATAGACCAGGTTGGCCAGCTGCTGCTTGATGTCGTTCAGCGCCACCGCCTGGCTCAGGTCGATCTTGCCCTTGAAGCGCTTCTGCAAGCCATGCCACAACTTGAGTACTTCCAGGGTCAGGCGGGCCAGGCGCTCGGCGTGCTCGGCCCAGCTGCCGCGCTTGCGCTCGGCCAGCGCGGCCAGGGCTGCGCCGTCACGCGGCAAAGTGGCTTCTCCCTCGAGGATGCAGCTGTCCAGGCTGGCCAGCAGAATGTCCTCGACCAGCGCCTCGACGCGGCCCAGTTCGCGGTACAGCAGGCCCAGCTCGGTCAGCCCCGGCAGCTTGCCGCGCAGAAACTTGGCAGGCTCCGCCAGCTGCTGCAGCAACAGGCGCTGCAAGGCGCGACGGTGCTGGAACTCGGCTTCAGCCTGGGTTGAGAAACGCCCCTCTCGCACCGTGCCGTTTTCTTCCACCAGGGCCGGGTACACGGTCATCGAAAGGCCGGCGATCTTCTGCTGGGCGGTCTGTTTGACTTCGCTGAAGGCCTTGGCCTGCACCGGTTGCTCGCTCTTCTCGGTACGCGGCACGGCCAGTGCCGCCTGGCTGGCGGCAGCAAAGCGCGCGGTCAGCTCAGCCAGGTCGCGACCTTCGCCAAGGAACTTGCCCTCGCCATCGACCACTTCGATGTTCATGCGCAGGTGGCCTTCGACCAGGTTGACCGATTCGGCCCAGGCTTCATCGGAAACCCGCGCACCGGTCATGCGCAACAGCTCTTGGCCCAACGCCTGGGGCAGCGCGCCCTGGCCGAAGGTCATGCGCGCCAGCGATGCCTTGACGAAGTCGGGCACCGGCACGAAGTTCTTGCGCAGGGCCTTGGGCAGGTTGCGCACCAGCGCCACGCACTTGGCTTCGAGCAGGCCTGGCACCAGCCACTCCAGGCGCTCGCCCGGCAGGCTTGGCAGCAGCGGTGCCGGCACCCGCACGGTTACGCCGTCACGCGGGTGGCCCGGCTCGAAGTGGTAGGTCAGCGGCAGGCGCAGTTCGCCCACCTGCAGGCTGTCAGGGTACTGCGCGGCGGTGACTTCGCTGGCTTCGCGGGCCAGCACGTCTTCCTCGCGCATGATCAGCAGGTTCGGGTCCTTCTGGCTGGTCATGCGGTACCAGGCATCAAAGGTCGCGGTCTGATGGATCTCCGCCGGCAAGCGTGCTTCGTAGAAGGCGTAGAGGGTTTCTTCATCGGCCAGAATGTCGCGCCGACGGGCTTTGGCCTCCAGTTCGTCGAGCGCTTCGAGCAGGCGCTTGTTCGCCGCCAGGCATTTGGCCTTCGACTGGATTTCACCGCCGACCAAACCCTCGCGAATGAACAGTTCACGCGAGGTGACCGGGTCGATCGGGCCAAAATGCACCGGGCGACGGCCGACCAGGATCAAGCCGTACAAGGTGATCTGCTCATAAGCCACCACTTGCCCGCGCTTCTTTTCCCAGTGCGGCTCGAAGTGGTTCTTCTTGATCAGGTGGGTCGCCAGCGGCTCGATCCAGTCCGGCTCGATCTTGGCAACCATGCGCGCATACAGCTTGGTGGTTTCCACCAGTTCGGCGGCCATCACCCACTGCGGGCGCTTACGACCGATGCCCGATGACGGATGCACCCAGAAGCGCCGCTGGCGGGCCCCCTGGTAATCGCCTTCCTCGGTCTTCTGGCCGATCTGGCTGAGCAGGCCGCTGAGGATTGCCTTGTGCACCTTCTGATAATCAGACGGTTCCTTGTTGACTGCCAACTGCAGCTCGCGGCAGATCAGCGACAACTGGCGATGAGCATCTCGCCATTCACGCAGGCGCAGGTAATTCAGGAAGTTCTTGCGGCACCAGTTACGCAGCGGGCTGGCCGTCAGCGCCTGGCGTTGCTCTTCGAAACCTCGCCACAAGTTGACCAGCGCGGCGAAGTCGGTATCGGCGTCCTTCCACTGCGCATGGGCCTGGTCGGCCGCCTGCTGGCGCTCCGGCGGGCGCTCGCGCGGGTCTTGCACCGACAGCGCACTGGTGACGATCAACACCTCCTGCAGGCTGCCCTGACGCGCGCCTTCAAGCAGCATGCGGCCCAACCGTGGGTCGATCGGCAGGCGCGCCAGCTGGCGGCCAATCGGCGTCAGCTGGTTCTCGCGGTTGACCGCCGACAGCTCCTGCAGCAGGTTGAAGCCGTCGCTGATGGCCTTGCCATCCGGCGGCTCGATGAACGGGAAGGCGTCAATCGCGCCCAGGCGCAAGTGCAGCATCTGCAGGATCACCGCCGCCAGGTTGGTGCGCAGGATTTCGGGATCGGTGAAGGCCGGCCGGCCGTTGAAGTCTTCTTCGCTATACAGCCGAATGCAGATGCCCGGCTCGACCCGGCCGCAACGGCCCTTGCGTTGGTTGGCACTGGCCTGGGAAACCGCCTCGATCGGCAGGCGCTGGACCTTGGCGCGGTAGCTGTAGCGGCTGATGCGCGCGGTGCCGGTGTCGATCACGTAACGGATGCCGGGCACGGTCAGCGAGGTTTCCGCGACGTTGGTGGCGAGCACCACACGGCGCCCGGTGTGCGACTGGAAAATGCGCTGCTGCTCGGCCGGCGACAGGCGCGCATACAGCGGCAGGATCTCGGTGTGGCGCAACTGCGCCTTGCGCAGGATCTCTGCGGCGTCGCGGATTTCCCGCTCGCCCGGGAGGAACACCAGTACATCGCCGGGGCCTTTGCCCACGCTGCGCTCATGCTGGGCGATCTCGTCGAGGGTGGCGAGAATCGCCTGGTCGACGGTGAGGTCGTCCTCGACCTGGTTGCCCTCCTCGTCCTGCTCGCTGGTCAGCGGGCGATACCAGGTTTCTACCGGGAAGGTTCGGCCGGACACCTCGATGATCGGCGCATCGTCGAAGTGCTTGGAGAAGCGCTCCAGGTCGATGGTTGCCGAAGTGATGATCAGCTTCAGGTCCGGGCGGCGGTGCAGCAGGGTTTTCAGGTAGCCGAGCAGGAAGTCGATGTTGAGGCTGCGCTCGTGGGCTTCGTCGACGATGATCGTGTCGTAGCGCTCGAGAAAACGGTCGTGCTGGGTTTCGGCCAGGAGAATGCCGTCGGTCATCAGCTTGACCAGGGTGTTTGCATCGCTCTGGTCTTCGAAACGCACCTGGTAACCGACCAGCCCGCCCAGCGGCGTGCCCAGCTCTTCGGCCACCCGGGCGGCGACGCTGCGCGCGGCGATTCGCCGTGGCTGGGTATGGGCGATCAGGCCATGGCTGCCGCGGCCCAGTTCCAGGCAGATCTTTGGCAGCTGGGTGGTCTTGCCCGAACCGGTTTCACCGGCGATCACCAGTACCTGGTTTTCCGCCAGGGCTTTTTTGATCTCGTCGCGCTTGGCGGCGATCGGCAGGCTGTCGTCGTAGCGGATCTGCGGCACGCTGTTCTGGCGAGCGGTGACCTGGGCGCAGGATGCCTGGACCTTTTCCACCCACTGCGCCAGCTTTGCCTCATCCGGGCGCTTGCGCAGTTCATGCAGCTGCCGGCGCAGGCGATGGCGCTCGGCGATCATGGCGTGGTCGAGGTTTTGCAGCAGTTTGTCGATGGCGTGGTCAGTCATGGGGCTTTTTAATGATGCAGGTGAGCCTGCTTTTTCATGATCGGCATTCGAAGGATGCGCGATTGTCGCAGATTTGCCGTTTCTCTGCTGCCTGTACCGGCAATGGCAATGTTTAGCCAAGTCCAATGTGAACGTTGCCATTCACTGCTTTAATCAACCTTACGCCGCATGTGAGTATCAAAGGCATGACTCCCGTCCAGACCATCGCCCCACCGTCGTCCCGCCCTTCGCTCCCGAAGGCCCGGTCCCGCGCCGGTGAAAATCCGCTGGTCCACATCATTCTCGCCTTCTGGGCCCTGTGGCACTGCCGCCACGCACGCCCACCAGATTTCTCGCTCACGCCATTGTGACCCGACTCGGCCGCAACCCGGCCGTCTGACTCAAGTGGACCGCGCCTGCGCGCCGGTCCCGTGCGCCTGTGAGCGAATCCATCATGCACTTTGCACCTGTAGAGCACGCCGCCCGTTTCCTGGCAGAAAACCCCGATATCGAACTGTTCGAACTGTTCATCCTCGACGCCAACGGCGTGCCCCGCGGCAAGCTGCTGCACCGCGAAGAACTGCTGGCGGTGTACCAGAGCGGCCGCCCGCTCCCCAGCACCATCCTCGGCCTGACCCTCAATGGCGACGACGTGGAAAACTCCGGCCTGGTCTGGGATGTCGGCGACATCGACTGCCGCGCCTACCCACTGGAGGGCAGCCTGGTACGCCTGCCCTGGCGCCGAGTGCCGACGGCGGCGGTGCAGGTCAGCATGCACCCGAGCGAAGGCCTGCCAGCCAGCGTCGCCGACCCACGCCATGTGCTGCTGCGTACCATCGACGCGCTCAAGGCTGACGGTTACCACCCGATAATGGCCTGCGAGCTGGAGTTCTACCTGCTCGACCAGAAGCGCGACGCCCAGGGCCGCCCGCAGCCGGCGCTGGACACCGACGGCGGGCGCCCACGCAGCACCCAGGTCTATGGCCTGCGCGAGCTGGAGCAGATCGAGCCGTTCCTTGCCGACCTCTACGCTGCCTGCAAGGCCGAGGGCATCCCTGCCCGCACGGCGATCTCCGAGTACGCTCCGGGCCAGGTGGAAATTACCCTCGAACATGGCGATGCCCTGGAGGCAATGGACCAGGCCGTGCGCTACAAACGCCTGGTCAAGGGCGTGGCCCATGCCCATGGCATGCAGGCCTGCTTCATGGCCAAGCCGTTCGCGCAGCTGGCCGGCACCGGCATGCACATGCACCTGAGCCTGGCCGACAGCACCGGCAACAACCTGTTCGCCAGCGAAGACAAAGCCGGCACCCCGCTGCTGCGCCAGGCGGTGGCTGGCATGCTCCGCCACCTACGTGACTCGCTGCTGCTGTTCTGCCCCAACGCCAACTCGTTCCGCCGCTTCCAGGCCAACAGCTATGCGCCACTGGCGCCGACCTGGGGCGTGGACAACCGCACCGTCAGCCTGCGCGTACCCGGCGGCCCGGCCAACAGCCGGCATGTCGAACACCGCATCTGTGGCGCCGATGCCAACCCGTACCTGGCTGCCGCCGCCATCCTGGCCGCCAGCCATCGCGGCATCCGCGAGCAGCTGGACCCAGGCGCTCCAGTCGAAGGTAACGGCTATGCCCAGGCTACCGAACACCTGCCCACCGACTGGCTGACCGCTCTGGATGCACTGGAGCGCTCGCACTGGGCGCGAGAAGCGCTCGGCGAGGCGTTTCTAAGCGTCTACCTGAAGGTCAAGCGCGCCGAGTACCGCCAGTTCATGGCCGAAGTCAGCGAACAGGACTGGCGCTGGTACCTGCACCAGGCCTGAGCCTTACCCAATCAAGAACAAGGAACACCCATGAACGCAGCATTGAACAACGGCCCGGCCCAGCGCGCGCCGTCCTATTACAGCGCCTCGCTGAACGACCACACCGAGTACCCGCAGCTCAGGGGCACGGTACAGGTCGACGTCGCCATTATCGGCGGCGGCTTTACCGGTGTGGCCACTGCAGTGGAACTGGCCGAACGCGGCCTGAAGGTGGCGATCGTCGAGACCCACCGGATTGGCTGGGGTGCCAGCGGGCGCAACGGCGGCCAGGTCACCGGCAGCCTGTCGGGTGACGAGGCCATGCGTACGCAGATGCGCAACCACCTGGGCGCCGAGGTCGATGATTTCATCTGGCACCTGCGCTGGCGCGGGCACCAGATTATCGAGCAGCGGGTCGAGCGCTATGGCATCGACTGCGACCTCAAGCGTGGCCACCTGCATGCCGCGATGAAACCTTCGCACATGGAGGAGCTGCGCAGCTTCCAGGCCGAGGCCGAACGCCGCGGCATGGGCGACCAGGTGCAACTGCTCGACCGCAACGGCGTCGCCGGGCACCTGCAGAGCCCGCTGTACCTGGGCGCACTGAAAAACCTGCGCAACCTGCACCTACACCCGCTCAACCTGTGCCTGGGCGAAGCCCGCGCGGCCCACAGCCTGGGTGCGCTGATCTTCGAGAACTCCGAAGTGCTGGACATCGTCCACGGCCCGCGCCCGGCGGTTGTCACCGCCCACGGCCGGGTCGAGGCGCGCCAGGTGATGCTGGCCGGTGACGTCTACCACAAACTGGAAAAACGCCAGCTCAAGGGCAAGATCTTCCCAGCCATGGGTGGCATCGTCACCACCGCCCCGCTGGGTGAACTGGCGCAGCAGATCAACCCGCAGGACCTGGCGGTGTACGACTGCCGCTTCGTCCTCGACTACTACCGCCTGACAGCCGACAAGCGCTTGCTGTTCGGCGGCGGCGCCAACTATTCGGGCAAGGACTCGCGCGACATCGAAGGCGAGCTGCGCCCGTGCATCGAGCGCACCTTCCCGGCGCTCAAGGGCGTGCCAATCGAGTTCCAGTGGAGCTGCGCGATGGGCATCGTGGTCAACCGCATTCCGCAGCTGGGCAAGCTGTCGGACAACGTCTGGTACTGCCAGGGCTATTCCGGGCACGGCATCGCCACCAGCCATATCATGGGCGAGATCATGGCCGAGGCACTGACGGGAACACTGGAGAAGTTCGACACCTTCGCGCAGTGCAAGCACGTGCGGGTACCGATGGGGGACTTGCTGGGCAATCCGTTGCTGGCGGCGGGGATGTGGTACTACCAGATGCTGGAAAAACTGCGCTGATCTCATTGGCTGCTTCGCGGGACAAGCCCGCGAAGCAGCCAATGAGAGGGATCAGGCGATCTTCTTCAAGCCTTGCTTCTTCAGCTCTTCATCGCGCAGCTCGCGACGCAGGATCTTGCCAACGTTGGTAGTCGGCAGCGCATCGCGGAACTCGATGTGACGCGGCACCTTGTAGCCGGTGACGTTGGCACGCATGTGTTCCATCACCTGCTCCTTGGTCACGGTCATGCCCGGCTTGACCACGATGAACACCTTGATCACTTCACCCGACTTCTCGTCCGGCACACCAATGGCTGCGCACTGCAGCACGCCCGGCAAGGCGGCGAGGACGTCTTCGAGTTCGTTGGGGTACACGTTGAAGCCCGAGACCAGGATCATGTCCTTCTTGCGGTCGACGATGCGCATGTAGCCATCGGGCTGGATCAGCGCAATGTCGCCGGTCTTCAGCCAGCCGTCGCTGTCGAGGATCTCGGTGGTGGCATCTTCACGCTGCCAGTAACCCTTCATCACCTGCGGGCCCTTGACGCACAGCTCGCCGGTTGCACCCAGCGGCAGCTCGTTGCCGGCGTCGTCGATGACCTTGCACAGTGTCGAGGGCACCGGGATGCCGATGGTACCCACCTGGTTGGCCTCGGCAGGGTTCACCGCCGCCACCGGGCTGGTCTCGGTCATGCCGTAACCTTCGCAGATCGCGCAGCCGGTAACGCTCTTCCAGCGCTCGGCGACACTCAACTGCAGGGCCATGCCCCCGGAAAGGGTGATTTTCAGCGCCGAGAAGTCCAAGGCGCGGAATGCCTCGTTGTTGCACAGCGCAACGAACAGCGTGTTAAGGCCGACAAAACCACTGAACTTCCATTTGCCCAGTTCCTTGACCATGGCCGACAGGTCGCGTGGGTTGCTGATCAGCACGTTGTGGTTGCCGATCAGCATCATCGCCATGCAATGGAAGGTAAAGGCATAGATGTGGTACAGCGGCAGCGGGGTAATGAGGATCTCGCAGCCTTCCTGCAGGTTGGCGCCCATCAGCGCCCGGCACTGCAGCATGTTGGCCACCAGGTTGCGGTGGGTCAGCATCGCGCCCTTGGCCACGCCGGTGGTACCGCCGGTGTACTGCAGCACCGCCACGTCGTTGGCTTGCGGGTTGGCTTCGGTGACCGGCTGGCCCTTGCCCAGCGCCAGGGTATCGTTGAAGCGCACGGCGTTCGGCAGGTTGTAGGCCGGCACCATCTTCTTCACGTACTTGATCACGCTGTTGATCAGCAGGCGCTTGAGCGGTGGCAGGAGGTCGGCCACTTCGGTGACGATGACGTGCTTGACCTGGGTCTTGGGCACTACCTTTTCGGCCAGGTGCGCCATATTGGCCAGGCACACCAGGGCCTTTGCGCCGGAGTCGTTGAACTGGTGTTCCATTTCCCGCACGGTGTACAGCGGGTTGGTGTTGACTACAATCAGGCCGGCGCGCATGGCACCGAATACGGCTACCGGGTATTGCAGGACATTGGGCAGCTGGACGGCAATGCGGTCACCCGGCTTGAGGTCGGTGTGCTGCTGCAGCCACGCTGCAAAAGCGCCTGACAGCGTGTAGAGCTCGCCGTAGGTGATGGTCTTGCCCAGGTTGCTAAAGGCCGGTTTATTGGCAAAGCGTTGGCAGGATTGCTTGAGTACCGCCTGGATATTGGGGAATTCGTCAGGATTGATTTCCGCCGTAATCCCGGCTGGGTACTTATCCTTCCAAAAATTTTCGATCATGGAAGCCCACTCCTTCAGCAACAGCGAAGTTCGATTCACGCGTCTATGCGTTTATTATTGATATGAGATGGCGGTTCGTTGCAAACCGAATCATCTGAAAGCGCGCCGAGAGTAACAGCTTTGATAGGGGTCGCCTAGGGGCCAAGACCGGCCTTACAGTCACGAAAATGACTCAACGAACGATACAGGTCATTTTTAGAGTAATTAACCAAAATGTCGCAAATCGGGCTGTAAGCTGCCAGTTAGAGCAGCTTGCAGCCTTCTCGGTATCACGCGATGTCGCGCAACTCCCGCCGCAGGATCTTGCCCACCGGCGTCATCGGCAGCGACTCGCGCACCACGATGTGCTTGGGCACCTTGTAGCCGGTGAAGTTGGCCTTGCAATAGGCCTTGAGGTCATCGACGCTCACACCGCCCTCACGCGCCACCACGAACAGCTTCACCGCCTCCCCCGAACGTTCGTCCGGCACGCCGATGGCCGCGCAGCTGGCGACCTGCGGATGGCCCATCACCACGTCCTCGATTTCGTTGGGGTACACATTGAAACCGGAGACGATGATCATGTCCTTCTTGCGGTCGACGATGCGGGTGAAACCGTCCGGGTCGATCACTGCGATATCGCCCGTCTTGAACCAGCCCTCGGCATCCAGGGCCTGCGCCGTGGCCTCAGGTTGCTGCCAGTAGCCTTTCATCACCTGCGGGCCCTTGATGCACAACTCGCCGCGCTCACCCAACGACTGTTCGTTGCCATCATCGTCGATGACCTTGAATGCCGTGCCCGGCACCGGAATGCCCACGGTCCCCAGCCGCGCCAGCTGGCCATAGGGGTTGGTGCTGGCGACCGGTGAAGTCTCGGTCAGGCCATAGCCCTCGACGATGCGACAGCCGGTGAGCGCTTCCCAGCGTTCGGCAGTGGCCTTGACCAGCGCGGTGCCGCCGGAGTTGGTGACTTTCAGTGCAGAGAAATCCAGCTGGCGGAACCCGGGATGGTCCATCAGCGCGACGAACAGGGTGTTCAACCCCAGCAGCGCCGAGAAACGCCACTTGCCCAGCTCCTTGATGAAGCCCGGAATGTCGCGCGGGTTGGTGATCAACACGTTGTGGTTGCCGGTGACCATCATGCACATGCAGTTCGCGGTGAAGGCATAGATGTGGTACAGCGGCAGCGGCGCAATCATCACCTCCTGGCCTTCCTTGATCAGCTGCTGCCCGTCCGGGCCGTGCTGGGAGAAGCAGGCCAGCACTTGCAGCATGTTGGCCACCAGGTTGCCGTGGGTGAGCATGGCCCCCTTGGCCAGGCCCGTGGTGCCGCCGGTGTACTGCAGCACGGCAATGTCGTCGAGGCGCAGTGGCACCGGCGTGTGCGACAGGCTGCGGCCTTCGCGCAAGACCTGCTTGAACGGGATGGCCTGGGGCAGATGATAGGCCGGGACCATCTTCTTGACCTTGTCGACCACGGTATTGACCAGCCAGCCCTTGGCGGCAGGCAGCAGGTCGCCCATCTTTGCCTCGATCAGGTACTCGATGCCGGTATCGGGCAGCACCTCCTGCACGCGCTTGCCGAACATGTTCAAGTACACTAGGGCGCGGGCACCGGCATCCTTGAACTGATGACGCATCTCGCGCTCGGTGTACAGCGGGTTGGTGTTGACCACGATCAGCCCGGCGCGCAGGGCGCCGAACACTGCAATCGGGTACTGCAGGACGTTGGGCATCTGCACCGCGATGCGGTCACCCGGCTTGAGGTTGGTGTGCTGCTGCAGCCAGGCCGCGAAGGCTGCCGAATGGCGCTCGAGCTCGGCGTAGCTCAGGGTCACGCCGAGGTTGCTGAACGCCGGGCGCTCGGCGAAGCGTTTGCAGGAGCGCTCGAACACCTCGACGACCGATGCGTACGCGTGGATGTCGATGGTGGAAGGCACGCCCTCGGGGCGTTTGTCATTCCAGAAGTCGGCTTGCATTTATTATTGTTCCTCTGCCTGAGCTCGCGCGGATTCCCTGCCCCGTTTGCCTGGTGGCAAAAAGGCGTTGGACCGACGTTAGCAGGTAAGCCCGAGGCGGCATATACGCCAAGTGCCGCCATTAACATTGTGAATCTTATTTGTGCCCTTCCTGCAATTCGGCCGGTTGTGCATACACTGTGCGGGTAACCTCCGCGCAAAGGATTCGCCATGCCCCATGATGCATTCTGGCTGCCTGCCAGCGAGCACTGTCAGCTCTACGTGCACCAATGGCTGCCGGCTACACCGGTCAAGGCCGTGGTGCTGCTGGCGCATGGCATGGCCGAGCATGCCGGCCGCTACCAGCGCCTGGGCCAGGCCCTCTGCGATGCCGGCTACGCCCTTGTGGCGCCAGACCTGCGCGGCCACGGGCGCACTGCCGAACAGGGCAGCCTCGGCCTGTTCGCCCGGCAACATGGCTGGAATGCCGTGGTCAACGACCTGGGCCTGCTGGCCCAGCACATCGGCCAGCAGTTCCCTTGTACTCCGCTGTTTCTGTTCGGCCACAGCATGGGCAGCTACATCGCCCAGGCCTATCTCACGCACCACAGTGGCAGCCTGCACGGGGCGATTCTCAGTGGTTCCAACTTCCAGCCCGCTGCGCTGTATCGGGCAGCACGCCTGATTGCACGCCTGGAAGCCTGGCGCCAGGGGCCACTAGGCAAGAGCGCATTGATCGAGTGGCTGTCGTTCGGCTCGTTCAACAACGCTTTCAAGCCCACCCGCACGGCGTTCGACTGGCTCAGCCGTGACCCGGCGCAAGTGGACAAGTACGTCAACGATCCGCTGTGCGGCTTTCGCTGCAGCAACCAGCTGTGGCTCGACCTGCTGCACGGGCTGGCGCAGATCAGCCAGGCGCACAACCTTGCGCAGATCGACCCGAACCTGCCCATGCTGGTGATTGGCGGCGAATGTGATCCGGTGAGCGCCGGCAGGCGTCTCACCCTTCTGGCCGACGCGCTGCGTGCGACCGGCAATAGACATGTACAGCTGCGCGTCTATCCTGAGGCGCGGCATGAAGTACTCAACGAACTCAACCGCGACGAGGTCACCGCTGATATCCTCGCTTGGTTGGAGCAGGCGATGGCCCTAGGCCGCCCTGCTCGCAGTGAATGACAGGCGCCCTCGCCCGCCCCTTAAGGAAACCCAATGACCCAGGTCACCAACACGCCTTACGAAGCCCTTGAAGTCGGCCAGACGGCCACCTACGAGAAATCCGTCGAAGAACGCGACATCCAGCTGTTCGCCGCCATGTCCGGTGACCACAACCCGGTGCACCTGGATGCGGAATTCGCCGCCAAGAGCATGTTCAAGGAACGCATCGCCCACGGCATGTTCAGCGGCGCCCTGATCAGCGCCGCAGTGGCCTGCACCCTGCCTGGCCCTGGCACCATCTACCTGGGCCAGCAGATGAGCTTCCAGAAGCCGGTGAAGATCGGCGACACCCTGACCGTGCGCCTGGAAATCCTCGAGAAACTGCCAAAGTTCAAGGTGCGTATCGCCACCAACGTGTACAACCAGAACGATGAGCTGGTGGTCGAGGGCGTGGCCGAGATCCTGGCACCGCGCAAGCAACAGACCGTCGAACTGGTATCGCCGCCGAACTTCGTCGCCAGCTGATATCAGTGTTGGATTCTTCGCGGGCACGCCCGCTCCCACAGGTGATGCACTGCCTACCAGGCCTTCACTAAACCTTGTGGGAGCGGGTTCACCCGCGAATGGACCGGTAAAGCCACTACATCAATTCGCGCAATCGCCTTTCGATATGCCGCCGCTCCGGCTCCTGCCTGGTCAGCTCCAGCGCCTGTTGCCAAGCCGCCCGCGCCTCATCCACATTGCCCAGCTGCTGATGCATCTCCGCCCGCGCCGCATGCGCCAGGTGATAGTCGCGCAACTCCCCAGCCGCCAGAATCGCCTCCACCGCGTCCAGCCCCGCCTGCGCCCCGTCGCGCTTGGCCAGCGCCACCGCCCGGTTGAGCGCCACAACGGCTGATGGCCAGTGCCGTTGCAGCACATCGTAAAGCCCGACAATTTCTGCCCAGTCGGTCTCTTGCGCCGTCACTGCCTCGGCATGCACGGCCGCGATCGCGGCCTGCACGGTGTAGGCACCAAAGGCCCGGCTGGCCAAGGCCAGGCGCACCAGCTCGCAACCTTCGGCAATCAGTTCGCGGTCCCACAGGCTGCGGTCCTGCTGGCCAAGCAGTACCAGGTTACCTTCGGCATCGCTGCGGGCCCGCTGCCGTGATGCCTGCAGCAACATCAGCGCCAGCAAACCCACGGCTTCGGCGTGCGGCAACAATTGAACCAGCAGGCGCCCAAGGCGGATCGCTTCGTCGCTCAGCTCCTGCTGCAGCAATACCTCGCCCGACGACGCCGAGTAACCCTCGTTGAACACCAGATAGATGACCCGCAATACACTTTCCAGGCGTTCGGGCAACTCATGCAGTTCCGGGACCTGATAAGGAATGCCGGCATCACGAATCTTGGCTTTGGCGCGGACGATGCGCTGGGCGATGGTCGCAGGGCTCTGCAAGAAGGCCCGCGCGATCTGCTCGGTGGTCAGGTCGCAGACTTCACGCAGGGTCAGCGGTACCTGGGCATCAGCCGCCAGGGCCGGGTGGCAGCAGGTGAAGATCAACCGCAAGCGGTCATCGGCGAGCAACGCCTCTTCACTGGGGTCCAGCCCCTGGCCTTCGATCAGCATGATCAGGTCGGCCTGGGAGCGGTCGAAGCGGGCACGTCGGCGCAATGCGTCAATGGCCTTGAAGCGCCCGGTCGAGACCAGCCAGGCCCGCGGATTGTCGGGGATGCCATCGCGCTGCCAGCGCTCGACGGCAATGAAGAAGGCATCGTGCATGGCCTCCTCGGCCAGGTCGAAATCCCCCAGCAGGCGAATCAGCGTGGCCAGGATGCGCCGCGAATCACGCCGGTATACCGCTTCGACTTCGCCACGTACCTGCAGCAGCTGTGCCATCAGTCAGGCATCCGCTGGGTCACGACCTCCACCAGGCGGTCCAGGCTCTCTCCCCAGCCCTGGTGGAAACCCATTTCTTCATGGGCACGGCTGTCGGCTGCATTCCAGTGCCAGGCACGGGCGGTGTAGCGGGTCTTGCCGTTTTCTTCGTCAAAGCTGATCACTGCTGTCATGAACGCCTTGTCCGACGGTACCCAACCCGGCCCGAAGGCATCGGTGAACACCAGCCGACGTGGTGCGGCAATTTCCAGGAACACCCCCTGGGTCGGGTACTCGGAGCCATCCGGGGCACGCATCAGCGTACGAAAAAGCCCCCCGACCCACAGTTGCATCTCGCACTCCGGGGTGGTCATACCATGGGGCCCCCACCACTGCATCAGCCATTCAGGCTCGGTCCAGGCACGAAATACCTTGGCAGGCGGGGCATCGATCAAGCGGCTGATGGCCAGCTCGTGCTGCGCTGGCGCGGGTTGGACAAGGGTCATTCTTGTTGTTCTCCTTGCTGTCAGGGTTGCAGTTCGCGCACTGGCCGCACTTCCACGCTACCAACCCGTGCTGCTGGAATGCCCTTGGCGATGTTCAGCGCCTCGTTGAGGTCACGGGCATCGACCAGGTAAAAGCCAGCGAGCTGCTCCTTGGTTTCGGCGAACGGGCCATCGGTGATGCTCATTCGCCCTGCGCGCATGCGCACGGTGGTGGCGGTCTGTACGGTTTTCAGCGCTTCGGCGGCGATGATGCGCCCGGCGCTCTGCAGCGATTCGGCGTAGGCCATGCATTCGGCATCTTCCGGGCTCTCGGGCAGGCTGTGCAGCAGCCCTTCGTCACAATAGACCAGGCACAGGTATTTCATGGTCGTCTCCAGGCGTTGGCAAGGTGCATTTGGCGATAGCCGATCAAGGCTTGAGATCGAACAGTGCTTTCTGGGTTTGCATGTCGAAAGGTGCCGACCAGTGTTCGTGGATCACCTGCCACTGGCCGCCGACCTTGCGGTAGCCGACGGTGGCACGCATGAAGCCGCACTGGCTCTCGTCATCGCCCGGGCCACAGCGGTTCAGCCAGTGCGCCAAGGCCAGCTCGCCCTCGGCGTGTACAGTCAGTTGAGCGAGCTCGAAGACCATGGGCCCAGGGCACAGGTTCATGCACATTTCCCAGTGCGCCGTGTAGGTGGCTTTGCCCACGAATTGCAATGACTGGATGGCATCGAAGGCGACGATGTCGTCGGCGTAGGGCGCGGTAATGGCGGGGATGTCTCGGTCACGCACGGCCTGCATCCAGCGCTCGATAAGCTGACGGATTTCGTTTTCCGCGGCTGTGTTCATCGTGCATTCCTCCGATCGTTCATGAGCGTTTCGGCACAAGCATCTGTTGTACCTTCAGCTCATGGTCGAACGGTAATCGCAAAGATCGACAGGCTGCCGGAATTATTTGCGCAGCAGGGGAATCCAGATTTCCATGACCGCATGAGGGTCGGCAGGGTCGAAACCGGCTGGGTAGCGCTCGAACAGTGGCGCATCGGCCTGCTGTTCACCCGATTGCGGCAGCCACTGGAAAATGCCATCGAAGGTCGCTTTCAGGCACTGCAAGCTGCCATGGTGCTCGAACACTGCGTAATGCTGCGGCGCCAGCGCCAAAGTGCTGAACCCGTCGGGCAGGGGTTGGTCCGCATTGACTGCCACAGCTGCCAGGTAATCGAAGTCGCCTTGCGCGTCGGGGTTGTAGCAGACCCCATAACTGTCATGATCCCGCTGCCCAGGCACATGCCCAAGGTGCGGCGCGAAGCGATGCCAGAGCAATGGCAACCCGCTCAGGTCGCTCATGCCGAATCGCTCGGCAAAACCGGCCAGGTGCAGCGAGCGACCGTCTTCGTAACGCGCAGGGGAAATTGCTTGCGGGGTCATGAGCATTGCCTCAGGTAAGCGGTGGGCTGGCGAGAATGAATTCACGGTAGCCTGAGATGATCACGTATACCGCGAAATAGCAGAAAATCGCCGCCGACAGCAGGTAAGACCAGGTCAGCAGGCGATCCCCCAGCAATCGCCCGCCATGGCTGGCGATGCCACACAGGCTCAAGCACCAGACCAGCCCAGCGGCGAAGAAGCCGCCCAGGAACAGCCCGGCATCCAGCGCGCCGCCCCCACCGGAGCGAGCTATCAGTACGCCGCCGACCGCAGCAAACCAGAGGATGGCGCTGGGCGACGACATGGCCAGGAAGATGCCCCGCAGAAACTCGCGCCAGCCCGACTCCACCACCACGTCCACATTGGCCGCCAAATGCCCGCCACGCCAGGCGGCCAACAGCATCTTGATGGCGAACCACACCAGCAACGCCGAACCGCCAAGCCACAAGGCCCAACGCACGCTTTCGAACTGCAGCAACACGGTCATGCCGGCCAGCGCCGCTATGGCGTAGATCAGGTCGCCCACACAGGTCCCCAGACCGAGCCAGAAGCCCTGCAGGAAGCCACGCTGCATGGCCAGGGTGATCATGGCGATGTTGGCCACCCCGATGTCGAGGCACAGGGACAGGCTGAGGAGAAAACCGTTGGAAAAAGGCATCGAGCACTCAAAGACGGGGTAATCAGGCGCCGTAGAGCCTGCCACGAGTGGTAAAGGGATGGAAAGTTGTGCGATCAGGCCAGAGCCGCCTGCTCGAACACCTCGTCCGCCCACTGGTTCAGGCTTTTGCCTGCAGCGCGGGCGGCAACGCTGGCCGCCGCATGTACCTCTGGACGGATGCGCAGCATGACCTTGCCTGACGCGGGCTTCTCCGGGGCGATGCCCTGCTCCTCGCAGTCGGCCAGGTAATCCTCCAGCGCCTCCCGGAAGGCTTCATGAAGCTCGGGCACCGAGCTTGCGTGGAAACTGATGATGTCGCGCATGCCCAGCACACGGCCAACAAAAATGTCATCACGCTCATCGTATTCGATACGGGCGGCATAGCCCTTGTAGCGCATGCAACTCATAGGCTGACTCCTGCCCGCAGCAAGAATTCGCGGGCTTCTTCAATCTGATACCGTTTGGCTTCCTTGCCGGGATGGGGGCGATGGTACCTCCAGCTTTGGCCGCCAAGCACCAGCTTGACCCTGGAGCCTTGCCGCTCCAGCACCTGCCCGCCAAGGTGAAGCACCAGGGCTTCGACCTCAGCAAACGCCAACGAGGCCGTGGTGGGCGTCCTGAAGATAGCGTCGTAGATTTTTCGGTATCGAGTGTTCATCGGAAAATGCTATCAAAATAAGATAGCACTTTTTCCCCGATTTTCATTCAGGATCTTTCAGTACCCGCCAGCACCTGCGCATAACGCTCGCGATCCACGTTGGCGCCGCTCAGCACCACTGCCACGCGTTTGCCGGCCTGGCGCTTGCGCTCTTGCAGCAACGCCGCCAATGCAGCGGCACCCGCGCCTTCGGCAGTGTTATGGGTGGTTTCGTGATAGATGCGCATGGCTTCTGCCACTTCGCTGTCGGTGACCCGCACGATGCGTGCGGCATGCTCGCGAACGAGGGCGAAAGCATCCGGGTGCGGTACCCGGCAGGCCATACCATCAGCAAAGGTATCGGCAGTGGCGGTGGTGACGATGCGGCCCCGCTCGAAACTCTGCGCATAGGCATCGGCCGCACTGGAGACCACGCCGACGATCTCGGTCTTCAGCCCCAGCAGGTTGCGCGCCTGGATCAGCCCGCAGATACCCGAGCCCATGCCAATCGGCACGTACACGCAATCCAGCTCGCTAACCGCGTCGAACAGCTCCAGGGCATAGGTGGCCACCCCACGCACCAGCTCAGGGTGGAACGACGGCACCATGTCATAACCCAGCTCGTCCGCCAGGCGGGCCGCCTCTTCGCGGGCCACGTCGAAGTCGACACCGTGCTCCACCAGCTCGGCGCCCAGTGCACGCATGGCTGCGTTTTTCTCTTTCGAGTTGCCCTCGGGCACCACGATCACCAGCGGCACACCGGCCTGGCTCGCGGCCAGTGCCATGCTCTGGCCGTGGTTGCCACGGGTGGCGGTGACCAGGCCCCGCGGGGGCTTGCCGGCAGCCAGCAGCGAACGCACATAGACCAACCCGCCGCGCACCTTGAAAGCGCCGGTGGGGGCATGGTTTTCGTGCTTGACCCACAGCTTGCAGCCCACCCGCTCGGCCAGCAGCGGCCAGACGCGCTGTGGCGTTGGCGGAACGTGCTGGTGAACGAAAACGGCGGCTTCGCGCAGGGCGGCGAGGTCGAACATGGCGATCATCCTTATCGGTACGTGTGTCTACCGATCCTAATCGCCTTGGGTGGGTCAGGTAAATTGCAGATGGCCTTGTCGCCGTTTGACCGGTGACAAGGCCATCGACGCATCAGCCTTGCTGGCAACCTTCACCCATCGCCCGGTACTGAATGGTATGCACCTGGCCATGATGGTCTTCATAGGTCATGGTCGCCGGTACTACTTCACAGACATTGGGGATGGTCGACAGGTTGATCACCCGTTTGATGTCGAGGTTCATGGAATAGTCGTACTGCTGAGCCACAGGCTCGCTGGAGACCGGCTTGGCCTCATCGGCGAGGGCGAACGAGGACATACCGACCAGTGCAAGAATCAGTAATGGTTTCATAGGGTTTGGCCTTTAAGGCAATCCAGCTGATCGAGTGACTTCTTAAGCCGTCAATGGCCCGGAGAAGTTGTCATCAACTGCGAAGATGACACGAAGTACCGATCCCGCTTCGTCTACTACCAGGGGGAATGGTTAAAATTCTACTCCTGGTCGGGAATAGTTGAACCCTGAACTCGGACATTCACCCTTGCACGATTTGCAACAATCTGCGACAAAGCGAAACGGCTCGAGGGCTGATCCACCGAGCCAGAGCCAACCGTTCCAGGTAACCCCATGACTGCCCTGCACTGCGCCCTGCTCGTTGGCCCCGAGCGTCGACTGCTCGAACACTTCTACAAACAGCAGGGTTCGCGCATGCGTGCAGCCAATGATGGTGAATCCTGGGTGGCGCGCACTGATGCTATTGTTGCCGGCCTCTGCCTCAGCGCCATTGCCGATGGCCACTGGCTCACCGGCCTGTTCGTCGCCCCACTTCAACGCAAGCGTGGGGTGGCCGCGCAATTGGTCGAGGCGGCCCTGGCCGGGCACAGCGGCCCGACCTGGCTGTTCTGCCACCCCGACCTCACAGCCTACTACCAGCGCCTTGGCTTCAGCATCACTGAGCAACTGCCGGAAGCCCTGGCTTCGCGCCTGCAACGTTACCAGCGCAGAAAAAGCCTGCTGGCCATGGTGCGCGCTCAGTCGTCGTTGTCATCCAGCCCCGGGAACAGCACATCGGTGTAGCCGAACCGGGCAAAGTCCTGGATGCGCGAAGGGTACAGGCGGCCGATCAGGTGGTCGCACTCATGCTGCACCACACGCGCATGAAAACCATCGGCAAAGCGGTTGATCGGGTTGCCCTGCGGGTCGATGCCTTCATAGCTGATGTGCTTGAAGCGCGGCACCACCCCACGCAGACCGGGCACCGACAGGCAGCCCTCCCAACCGTCCTCGATCTCAGTGGTCAGCGGCGTGATCACCGGGTTGAGCAGGATGGTCTGCGGGACCGGCTCGGCATCCGGGTAACGCTCGCTGCGCTCGAAACCAAAGATCACCAGCTGCAGGTCGATACCGATCTGCGGTGCCGCCAGGCCCACGCCACCGACATGGCGCATGGTTTCGAACATGTCGTCGATCAACTGCTGCAGTTCGGCGCTGCCAATCAGATGCTCAGGCACCGGTGGGGCGATACGCAGCAGGCGCTCGTCGCCCATCTTGAGAATGTCACGGATCATCGCGGGCTCGGCTCGGTCGGTTCTGGCTCGACCGGGCGTTCATGGCCGAGCACGGTAATGGTTTCCTCGGGTTCGCCCGTGAAATCCTTCTCGCCCGGGTTCTTGCCCTCGCTCGACATGTGCTCGATCACCGCATTCATTTCCGCCCCCAGCAACAGCACCGCGGCAGAGATGTAGAAGTACAGCAACAGCACGATGATCGCACCGATGCTGCCGTACATGGCGTTGTAGTCGGCAAAGGTCTTGACGTAGTAAGCAAAGCCCAGGGAGGCGATGATCCATACTACTACTGCCAGCACCGACCCGGGCGTGATGAAGCGAAACTTCTGCTTCACGTCCGGCATCACGTAATAAATCAATGCCACGGCGACCATCATCAGGATGACGATTGCTGGCCAGCGCAGCACTGTCCAGACGGTGACGATCATTTCCTGCAGGCCGACCTGGGAGGCGATCCACTCCATCACCTGCGGCCCCAATACCATCAGTGCAGCCGCCGCCAGCAGCATGCCGGCGATGCCGACGGTGTAGACGATCGACAAAGGAATGCGCTTCCACACCGGGCGCCCCTCGGGCACGTCATAGGCGGCATTCATGGCGCTCATCATCAGGCGCACACCGGCCGAGGCGGTCCACAGCGCGATGACGATACCCACCGACAGCAGCCCGCCCTTGGACTGCTGCAACTGGTCTATAACTGGGTTCACCTGTTCCAGAGCCTGCGGGGGAAGCACCAGCTCCGATTGCAGGCGCAACCAGGAGAAAAAGTCGGGCAGGTGCAGAAAACCGATCAGGGCTACCAGGAACAGGATGAAGGGAAACAGCGAAAACAGCATCTGATAGGCCAGTGCTGACGCATACGTGGACATCTCGTCGTCGAGGAATTCCTTGACGGTGCATACCAGCACGCGGTGCAGGGGCAGACCGCGCAGGTCGGGGAAAATCATAGCGTCTCCTTTCGCCGCTTGATTCTTGAGTACACGGTTAAGTCTAATAGACCACGCAGGTGATGTACCGCTCCCGGACATGCTTGAAGAAAATACCTGCTCCTGCCCGGAAAAGAGGCAGGAACAGGCTGTTTCACATCAAGGCTTTTTCACCGCATCCTTCACATTACCCTTGATCTGCTGTGCTTCGCCCTTGAGCTCCTGAGCCTTGCCTTCCGCCCGCAGCTTGTCGTTATCCGTCACCTTGCCGACGCCCTGCTTGACGTTGCCGACTGCTTCGTTGGCCAGACCTTTCGCTTTGTCTTTGGTGCCGCTCATGGCAAATCTCCTGCAAATGGAGACACGGGGAACGTGTCGACAGACGATGGACCGGGCACCTTCTGCAAGAGTTTCAATCAATTTGCCTGCCGCAAGCCGAACGGCGAACAAGCGGGCGACTGCTGCAGGATGACAAGGGGCAGGCGCGCTTTGTCCAGGGTGCTACGAACAGTCAGAATCGGCCCTGATCGCGAAGAGGCCGGCAAACCTTGCTAGGCCCGGTGCCACCCCTCACAATGCAGCCCTAATCAAGCGTCAACCCGCAGGAACCTGCATGAAACTCGACAAACCCGCCGCCATCGCCCGCCGCAACCAGGCCCTGGCCAACCCGGTGCTGACCAGCGCCAACACCCTGTTCGCCATCCTCGACCGCAAACGCAACCTGTGGTGGTTCGAGGTGCCGGTGGCACTGCTTCGCAAGGGCCAGCCCGACTGGGTCAACCTGTTGCTGCACACCCCGGAAAGCGACGAGCTGCAGCACCTGAAGGTGCCGGTCAACTTCCTGCGTGCTCACCAGGAGCAGATGGAAGTGCGTAACCCCGGCAAGCGCCGCTCGACCATCAGCCTGGCCCTGAGCGCCGACCGCGACTCGCTGCTGCGCGACACCCGCCCCGGTGGCGAGCAGCTGGACTTCCGGACCTTCGTACAGGCCTGATCAGGCCTTTTCGATGCGCTCGTCATGGATGACGATGCGGCCTTGCTTGAACAACCCGCCAATGGCCTTCTTGAAATTGCCCTTGCTGACGTTGAACAGCTGGCTGATCACTTCCGGGGCGCTCTTGTCGCTCACCGCCAGCACCCCGCCCTCGGCCTCCAGGCGCGCCATGATGCGCTCCTGCAGGTCGTCGCCCAGCGCCTTGCCAACTGGCTGCAGGCTCAGGGCGATCTTGCCGTCATGGCGCACTTCCTTGATGAAGCCTTCCACATGCATACCCGAACGCAGGAACTTGAACACCTCGTTCTTGTGGATCAGGCCCCAGTGGCGGTTGTTGATGATGGCCTTGAAGCCCATTGGCGTTTCGCCGGCCACCAGCAACTCGACCGGCTGGCCAACCTGGTATTGAGCCGGGGTGATGTCCAGGTAGCGGTCCAGGCGTGAAGTGGCAGTGATGCGGCGGGTGCGTTTGTCGAGGTAGGCATGCACCACGCAGTAATCGCCGATCTTCAGTTGCCGGGTTTCTTCGGAATACGGCATCAGCAAGTCTTTGGGCAGCCCCCAGTCCAGGAAGATACCGGCCCCATTGATGTCCTTGACCTTGAGGCTGGCGAACTCGCCGACCTGCACCTTGGGCTTTTCCGTGGTGGCAATGAGCTTGTCATCGCTATCCAGGTAAAGGAACACGTTCAGCCAGTCGTCGACCTCGGTTTCGGCGTTCTTCGGGATGTAACGCCCTGGCAGCAGGATCTCACCGTCGGAGCCGCCATCCAGGTACAGGCCGAATTCCACGTGTTTCACGATTTGCAAACTGTTGTAACGCCCAAGTAGAGCCATTTCCGATGTTCCTCAAGACAAGGCGGCTATTCTACACCTGAAGCCACCGCACTGCCCGATCACTGATTCGGTGGAACCGCACCCGCTACCCTTGCGTCTACCGAGTGGCCAGCCACTGCAAGGACCTGCACATGCCTGTACGCCTGTCCAAAGCCCTGCTCATCGTCATCGCCTGCGCCATGGCACTGACGGCCTGCAGCCGCATCGACCTGGCGTATCGCAACCTCGACCGCCTGGTGCCCTGGTCGCTGGGCGACTACCTGGCGATGAACCGTGAGCAGAAGGCATTGCTCGACGAACGGCTCAAGAAGCACCTGGCCTGGCACTGCCAGACCCAGCTGCCGAGCTACCTTGACTGGCTTGATCGGGTACGCGACATGGTCGCCAAGGACCAGGTAACCGACCAGGCGCTGCAGCAACGCACGGTCGAAGCCCGCCAGGCGATCGGCCGGGTAGCCGAAGAAATCACCCCTTCGGCCACCGAGCTGCTGCGCGGCATGAGCGATAAGCAAGTGGCGCAAATGCGCGATGCCTTGCGCAACGACATCAGCGAGCGGCAAAAGGAATATGTCGACACGCCCTTGGCCAAGCAGATCGCCAGGCGCAGCGAACGCATGGAAAAACGCCTGAACAACTGGTTTGGCGAGCTCAATGCTGCCCAGCACCAGCGTGTGCAGGCTTGGTCGCAGGCGCTGGGTGACCAGAACCGCCAATGGATCGCCAACCGCCAGCACTGGCAGCAACAGCTGATGCTGGCCATGGACCAGCGCAACGACGCCAGCTTCGAGCCACGCCTGGCCACCTTGCTGCAACACAAGGAAAGCCTGTGGACCCCGGAATATCGCGCCGCCTTTGAGAATACCGAACAGCAGGCACGCAGCCTGTTGATTGACTTGCTGCACCTGAGTACACCGGTGCAGCGCCAGTACCTGCAAGAGCGGCTGACCAAGGTGCGTACCGACTTCAGTGAAATGAAATGCCTGAAGGGATAAGTCACCGCCCCTTGCGCCGGTACGGAAACACATCAATTACCTTGCCCTCGCGGATCGCCGCCTGCAGCCGCTTCCAGTAGTCCGCGTCATACAAATCCCCATGCAACCGGCTGAACAGCCGGCGCTGGCCGATATCGGCAAACAGGAACGGCGGAAACTCTTCGGGAAACACATCGTGCGGCCCGATCGAATACCACGGCTCGCCGGACATCTCATCCTCCGGGTAGCGCGGCGGCGGAATGTGCCTGAAGTTCACCTCGGTCAGAAAGCTGATCTCGTCATAGTCGTAGAACACCACCCGCCCATGCCGGGTAACCCCGAAGTTCTTCAGCAGCATGTCACCCGGGAAGATGTTGGCCGCCGCCAGCTGCTTGATGGCCAGCCCGTAATCTTCCAGCGCTTCGAGCACTTGCCCTTGGCTGGCGTGCTCCAGATACAGGTTGAGCGGAGTCATGCGCCGCTCGGTCCAGCAGTGCCGCACCAGCACCGTGTCGCCCTCCAGTGCCACCGTCGAGGGGGCCACCTCCAGAAGCTCTGCCAGGCACTCGGGCTCGAACTTGCTGCGCGGGAAGCGGAAATCGGCAAACTCCTGGGTATCGGCCATGCGCCCCACCCGGTCGACGCTTTTTACCAGCCGGTATTTGTCGATTACCGTGGCGCGGTCGACCGTCTTGGACGGCGCGAAGCGGTCCTTGATGATCTTGAACACCGTATTGAAGCCCGGCAGGGTGAACACGCTCATGACCATGCCGCGCACCCCAGGGGCCATGACGAAGCGGTCGTCGCTGCTGGCCAGGTGGTTGATCAGGGCGCGGTAGAATTCAGACTTGCCCTGCTTGTAGAAGCCGATCGAGGTGTACAGCTCGGCGATGTGCTTGCCCGGCAGAATGCGCTTGAGGAAGTTGACGAACTCCCCTGGCACCGGCACGTCGGCCATGAAGTACGAACGGGTGAACGAGAAGATGATCGACACCTCGGCCTCGTCGGTGATCAACGCATCGGCCTCGATCCCATGGCCTTCACGGTGCAGCAGCGCGATCACCAGCGGCCATTGCTCGTCGCTGTTGTAAAGGCGGCCGACCAGGTAGGCGCCCTTGTTGCGGTACAACACCGGCACGAACAGCTCCACGGCCAGGGCCGGGTCCTTGCACACCCAGTCCGGCAGGCATTCGCGCAGTTGCTCCTCGAGGCGCGCAAGGTCGCTTTCCAGGTCGCCATAGGGTGCATCGAACGGGTAATCGGCGAAGATCGCCCGCAGCAGGCTTTTCAGACCCGCGCCTAGCGTATAGGTGCGGGTCTGCGCAGCGCGCTCGTGGGCGCGGATCGAAGGCCGAGTGGTGTGGATGAACATGCAGCCGTCGCTGATCTGGTCATGGCTGAACAGGCTGCAGAACAGCGAGTTGTACCAGGTCTCCGCCAGCTCGTCGTCCAGGCGCGGGTCAATCAGGCGAATGTAGGCGTTTTTCACCAGCGGCCACTGTTCCACATCGAGCAACACGTCCTGCGCAAAGGCCTGGCGCAGGTTGCCGTTGACCTCGGCGACTTTCTCTTCATAGAGGTTGATGCGCGCAGCCGAAGCGCGCTGGATGTCCTGCCAGCGCGCCTGCTCGAAGCGTTCGCGGGCGCCCAGGGTTATCTGCTGGAAGTGTTCACGGTAATTGTCGAAGCCGTCGAGGATTGTCCGGGCGATGTCGGCTGCGGGCCAAGGTTGGGGCATGCTAAGGACCTCGGGGCTGGATGAGCTTATGAGATTAGCCTGTACCCGCGAAGAGGCCGGTGCAGGTTTACAGCGCAAGAAAGCACAAGAATCACCCAAGCCAGTCACGTACACTCGCGCCCTGCCCTGTAGTACCCGGAGACCGTTGTGAGCCCCATCGCCCTAACCCGCCTGCTGACCCTTGCCGCTGTCTGGGGGGCGAGTTTCCTGTTCATGCGCATCATCGCCCCTGAGCTGGGTACCATCCCCACCGCGTTCTTTCGCGTTTCCATCGCCTGCCTGGGCCTGATCGCCATCCTCGCCGCCAGCCGAGTGCGCTGGCACTTCGACGGCAAGCTGGGCGCCTGCCTGGTACTGGGCATGATCAACTCCGGCATCCCGGCCACCTTCTATTCGGTGGCCGCGCAAGTGCTGCCCGCCGGCTATTCGGCCATTTTCAATGCCACCACACCGCTGATGGGCGTGCTGATCGGCGCGCTGTTTTTCCGCGAGGCCATGACCTTGCCCAAGCTCGGCGGCATCTTCCTCGGCCTGTTTGGTGTCGGCATCCTCAGCGGCGCAGGCCCGGTAGCGCTGGACATGGCCCTGGTGCAGGGCGCCCTGGCCTGCTTGGCGGCCACCACCTGCTACGGTTTTGCCGGCTTCCTCGCGCGGCGCTGGATCAGCGGGCTGGACAGCCGCCTGTCGGCCTTGGGCAGCATGCTAGGCGCCACCTTGCTGATGAGCCCGCTGTTCGCCTGGAGCGCACTCAGCCAGCCGCCCGCGAGCTGGGGCGGCTGGCAGGTGTGGCTGTCGCTGCTGGGCCTGGGCCTGCTGTGCACCGCCTTCGCCTACATCCTGTATTTCCGTCTGCTGGCCGAAATCGGCCCGGTCAGGGCCAGTACCGTGACCTTCCTGATCCCGGTGTTCGGTGTATTGTGGGGGGCATGGCTGCTCGACGAGCCGTTGTCGATGGCCCATGTGTATGGTGGTGTACTGATTGCCCTGGCGCTGTGGCTGGTGCTGCGCCCGGCGCGTACGTGAGGCGATGCGGAGCATGAGCGACACGGTCAGGAAGGTGCTGTTCCGCCTGGAGCAGGACGCGAGCGGCTACCCGCCAGCCTCGGTGGAAGGTTTGTGGACACACGCGGTCGCAGGCGGCCATCGAGTCGACAGCATCCCCTTCCACGTCTACGGCATCGCGCCCGGCGACATCATCAGCATCCGCCACGAGGGCGACCAGGCCTGGTTCGATGCCTTGCAGCAGAGCGCTGGAGTGTCGGTGTTCCGCGTCGTCGTCAAACCACCGGAAACCGTGGAGCAAGTACTCGAGGCCCTGACCGAGTTCGGCTGCACCTGCGAGGTGGAAAAAGCGGTCAGGATGCTGGCGGTCGAGGTGCCGGCAACGCAATCCGCCGACACCCTGCTCTACTACCTGCTGACCCAGCGCGAAGCCGGCATCCTGGACTTCGAGGAGGGCGTGTTGCGTCATGCCATCCCCGAAGAATTCCGCTAGGCCTTACGCCTCGGCCAGCCGGGCTGCCGGCTTGCGGAATACGAACAGCAGGCCGACCACGATCAGCCCCATGCCCAGCAGGCTCAACGGCGCCAGGCGGTTGCCGAAGATCAGCAAGTCCATCACCGCGGTCACTGCCGGCACCAGGTAGAACAGGCTGGTCACGTTGACCAGGTTACCCTTGGCGATCAGCCGGTACAGCAGCAAGGTCGCCAACAGCGAAACGACCAGCCCCATCCACAGCAGCGCACCGACGAAACCACCGGTCCAGTCGACGTGCAGCGGTTGCAGCGGCGCGAACACGGCACACATGGCGAAACCGGCGATGTACTGCAACGGCAGTGTACCCATGGGGTTGTCGGTAATGCGCTTCTGCAGGATCGAGCCGACGGTCATGCTGGCCAGCGCCAGCAACGCGAACAGCATGCCGAGCAGCGACACCCCACCGAGGTTGATGCCCTGGTAGACCACCATCACCAGCCCGCCCAGCCCAAGCCCCAGGCCGAACAGCCGGCTCCAGGAGCGCTGGCGCTCGATCAGTACCACGGTAAGGATCGGTTGCACCCCCATCACCGTAGCCATCACCCCAGGGGTGACATGGGTGTTGAGCGCCAGCAGGTAAAAGATCTGGTAAGCGCCGAGCAGCACGCAGCCGGTGCCCAGGGCACGCAGCATCGCCCCCCGTGTACGCGGCCAGCGCAGGCCGAGCAGCGGGCCGACCAGCAGCAGCCCGGCCAGGGCCAGCGCCGAACGCAGCAGCAGGAAGGCGAAGGGGCTGGCATGGGCCAGGCCAAGTTTGGAAACGATCGCGCCGCTGCTCCAGAGCAGGACGAACAGGCTGGTAGTGGCCGCCGAGGCCACGGATGCTTTATTGAAGACAGACATGTATTGCCACCTGATATGAGGCGAATAAGCCAGACGGCGGGCATGAACTTCAGCGAGGGAAGGTGCCGACCGTGTTCAGTAGGTTGCGGGGGCGAAGGGGTGCGGCCAGAAGCCGATCAGCCCAGTACGACCACGCAAGGAGGCGGAGCTACGCCGCCTACGACGCCACTGACAGGTGGTGGGTAGTGACTGATCATGGCCGGCTGCTGGCTGCCACGCACGACCATGCCCGCGACTGGCGCGATGGCAAAGCTAGTGGTGGAAGGGATGGCTGGCATGATCGGGGCTTCAGGGAAGAGAAGTGTTTCGGAATATAGCGGTGAATCAGAGGATGAGCAATAGCCTGACCGGGCCTCTTCGCGGGACAAGCCCGCTCCTACAGGAATCGCATATCCCCTGTAGGAGCGGGCTTGCCCCGCGAAGAGGCCGACCCTGCTATCAGAACAACCAGCGATACAGGAAATAAGCCACCACCACCGCCAGCACCGGCCGCAGGATGCGGTAGGCCTTTGGGTTGGCGCGTTTGAACTGCTTCATGCGGGTGCTGATCTTGTTGCTGAAGCGCTTGCTCCAGGCATACGCCTGGTTGATCCCGCCGACACGCTCGTCATCGGTGTTCTGCGGCGCGGTGGCGCGGCCGAGGAAGGCACTGACCTTGCGGTTGAGGCGGGTCATCAGCGGGCTGCTCAGCGGGCGCTCGATGTCGCAGAACAGAATCACCCGGGTCACGTCGGTTTCGTTCTTGACCCAGTGCACGTAAGTCTCGTCGAACATCACGTCCTCGCCGTCACGCCAGGCGTATTCCTCGCCATCGACGTAGATGCGGCAGGCATCGGAGTTGGGCGTCGACAGGCCCAGGTGGTAGCGCAAGGAGCCGGCAAAGGGGTCGCGGTGCGGGTTCAGGTGGCTGCCACCAGGCAGCAGGGCGAACATTGCACCCTTGACGTTCGGTATGCTGCTGACCAGCTCGACGGTTTTCGGGCAGAGGGCTTCGGCAGACGGCAGCGGCTTGTCGTACCACTTCAGGTAAAAACGCTTCCAGCCTTTTTTGAAGAACGAACCGAAGCCGGCGTCGTTGTCCTTTTCGGCCGCGCGGATGTAGCCCTCGTCGAACAAGCGCATGGCCTCTTCGCGAATCACCTGCCAGTTGTCCTTGAGCACGTCCAGTTCGGGGAAGCGTTGGCGGTCCAGGTAGGGCTTGGAGGGCACGCCGGAGAACAGGTACATCAGGCTGTTATAAGGTGCAAACAGCGCCGAATGGTTGACGAACTGGCGCAGTACCGGCAGGCGGGCCTTGCCGCGCAGGTGCACGTAAAGCACGCTGCCGAAAAACACCAGCAGGACACCTGCCTTGGCGAGAAAGGAAAAGGTCATGCAACACTCCTTGGAGTGGAAGCAGGCCAGCGCTGCCTGCTCCCAGAAAAATCATCCGGCCATCATAAACCCATCCCGCCCCGGTAAAAACAACCAGATCAGGATCTCACTCATGAAGATTTTGCAATAAACCAAGCCGCCGAACATTGCGCCGGATCAGCGGCAAGGCGGACTACTGCTGGTTTTCCTGCTCGCTGAACAGGTCGCTGAACAGCATGCTGGACAGGTAACGCTCGCCCGAGTCGGGCAGGATTACGACGATGGTCTTACCCTGCATTTCCGGCTTCTCGGCCAGCCGCACCGCCGCTGCCATGGCCGCGCCACAGGAAATGCCGCAGAGGATGCCTTCCTCCTGCATCAGGCGGATGGCCATGGCCTTGGATTCTTCGTCAGTCACGGTCTCGACCTGGTCGACGATCGACAGGTCGAGGTTTTTCGGCACGAAGCCGGCGCCGATGCCCTGGATCTTGTGCGGGCTGGGCTTGAGTTCTTCACCGGCCAGGGTTTGGCTGATCAGCGGCGAAGCCACCGGCTCGACCGCCACCGACAGGATCGACTTGCCCTGGGTGTGCTTGATGTAGCGCGACACGCCGGTAATGGTGCCGCCGGTGCCAACGCCCGCAACCAGCACATCGACCGCACCGTCGGTGTCGTTCCAGATTTCCGGGCCGGTGGTCTTTTCGTGGATCGCCGGGTTGGCCGGGTTCTCGAACTGGCCCGGCTGGAAGTACTGGGCAGGGTCGGAAGCCACGATTTCGTTGGCTTTCTCGATGGCGCCTTTCATGCCCTTGGCCGGTTCGGTCAGCACCAGCTCTGCGCCCAGCGCCTTGAGCACCTTGCGTCGCTCCAGGCTCATCGAAGCCGGCATGGTCAGGATCAGCTTGTAGCCTCGGGCGGCGGCAACGAACGCCAGGCCGATGCCGGTATTGCCCGAGGTCGGCTCGACGATGGTCATGCCCGGCTTGAGCTTGCCGCTGCTTTCAGCGTCCCAGACCATGTTCGCGCCGATCCGGCACTTGACCGAGTAGCCCGGGTTGCGCCCCTCGATCTTGGCCAGGATAGTCACCCCACGCGGGGCGATGCGGTTGATCTGCACCAGCGGCGTGTTGCCGATGGAGTGGGCGTTGTCTGCGTAGATACGGCTCATGGCAGGGTCCTTGACATGAAAAGAGCAGGGAAAGACCTCAAGGGTAAGCCTGCCCCGGCACCCCGTAAAGCCCGTTCGAACCAAGCCAGGCGCGTCGTGGTCAACCGCTCGACCGGCTTTGGAGAACCCCGCGATGAAAGCTCGCTATCGCTGGCCGTTGATCGGCCTGGCAAGCCTGATCGTGCTATTGGTAGCGCTGCATGTGGCCCTGCCCTACCTGGTGCGCGATTACCTGAATGGCAAACTGGCCGACATGGGCGAATACCGTGGCCAGGTCACGGATGTCGATCTGGCCTGGTGGCGTGGCGCCTACCAGATCAACGGCCTGAAGATCGTCAAGACCACCGGCAAGGTGCCGGTTCCGCTCCTTGATGCGCCGTTGATTGACTTGTCGGTCAGCTGGCATTCGCTGATCTACGACAAGGCCGTGGTGGCCAAGGTGACCTTCGAACGCCCCGAGCTGAACTTCGTCGACGGCGGCAGCAAGCAGGCCTCGCAGACCGGTCGTGGTACCGACTGGCGCCAACAGCTGGAAAAACTGCTGCCGATCACCCTCAACGAAGTGAACATCGATAACGGCACACTGACGTTTCGTAATTTCAACTCCAAGCCACCCGTGAACCTCAAGGCCACCCGCCTGCAGGCCAGCATTCGCAACCTGACCAATGTGCGCGACGAGAAAGGCCGCCGTGATGCGAGTTTCGAGGGTACCGCGCTGATAGCGGGAGATGCCAAGGTAGAAAGCCGCGCCACGTTTGACCCGTTCAGTGATTTCGACGACTTTGAATTCCGCCTGCGCGCGACGGGTATCGAACTGCGCAAGCTCAATGACTTCGCCAGCGCCTATGGAAAATTCGATTTCAATGCCGGGCACGGCGATGTGGTCATCGAGGCCCAGGCGGAGAATGGCCGGCTCAAGGGCTACATTAAACCGCTACTGCGGGATGTGGATGTATTCGACTGGCAGCAGGACGTGGAAGAGAAGGACAAAGGGTTTTTCCGTTCTATCTGGGAGGCGGTCGTCGGTACCACCGAGACCGTGCTGAAGAACCAGCCGAAAAACCAGTTCGCCACCCGCGTCGAGCTCAGTGGCAGCGTGCACAAGCAGAACATCAGCGCCTTCGAGGCGTTCTTGCAGATCCTGCGCAACGGTTTCATCCAGGCATTCAATGCACGCTATGAACAGCCACCACCCAAGTCTGACTGAAACTTTGTGACGAGCCATTCAGGGACTGAATACCCGGTCTGCGTTTTCAGCTGCTGGGGCCCGCGTTATAGTCGTTGGCAAACTATGGCACCCCGCAGAGGACAAACTCATGAAGTTCGAAGGCACCCGCGACTACGTCGCCACAGACGACCTGAAACTGGCGGTCAACGCGGCCATCACCCTCGAACGCCCGCTGCTGGTCAAGGGCGAGCCTGGCACCGGCAAGACCATGCTCGCCGAGCAGCTGGCCGCCTCGTTCGGCGCGCGCCTGATCACCTGGCACATCAAGTCCACCACCAAGGCCCACCAAGGCCTCTACGAGTACGACGCGGTCAGCCGCCTGCGCGACTCGCAGCTGGGCGTGGACAAGGTCCACGACGTGCGCAACTACTTGAAGAAAGGCAAGCTGTGGGAGGCCTTCGAGGCTGACGAGCGGGTGATCCTGCTGATCGACGAGATCGACAAGGCCGACATCGAGTTCCCCAACGACCTGCTGCAGGAACTCGACAAGATGGAGTTCTACGTCTACGAAATCGACGAGACCATCAAGGCCAGGCAGCGCCCGATCATCATCATCACCTCCAACAACGAAAAGGAGCTGCCCGACGCCTTCCTGCGCCGCTGCTTCTTCCATTACATCGCCTTCCCAGACCGCAGCACCCTGCAGCAGATCGTCGACGTACATTACCCAAACATCAGCCAGTCGCTGGTCAGCGAGGCGCTGGACGTGTTCTTCGACGTGCGCAAGGTGCCGGGCCTGAAGAAAAAGCCGTCCACCTCCGAGCTGGTCGACTGGCTCAAGCTGCTGATGGCCGACAACATCGGCGAAGCCGTGCTGCGCGAACGCGACCCGACCAAGGCCATCCCGCCGCTGGCTGGCGCCCTGGTGAAGAACGAGCAGGACGTACAACTGCTCGAGCGCCTGGCCTTCATGAGCCGGCGCGGCAACCGCTGACAGGAGCCGGGCCATGCTGCTCAACCTGTTCAATGAAATGCGCGCGGCCAAGGTGCCGGTATCGGTACGCGAACTGCTCGACCTGCACCACGCCCTGCAAAAAGGCGTGGTGTTCGCCGACATGGACGCCTTCTACTACCTTGCCCGCGCCATCCTGGTGAAGGACGAGCGTCACTTCGACAAGTTCGACCGCGCCTTCGCCGCGTACTTCAAGGGCCTTGAAAACCTCGACCAGCACATCGAGGCACTGATCCCCGATGAATGGCTGCGCAAGGAGTTCGAACGCTCGTTGACCGACGAGGAACGCGCACAGATCCAGTCGCTGGGCGGCCTGGACAAGCTGATCGAGGAATTCAAGAAGCGCCTTGAAGAGCAGAAGGAACGCCACGCCGGTGGCAACAAATGGATCGGCACCGGCGGCACCAGTCCGTTCGGCTCGGGCGGTTTCAACCCCGAAGGCATCCGCGTCGGCGAGGCCGGCAAGCGGCAGGGCAAGGCGGTCAAGGTCTGGGACCAGCGCGAGTACAAGAACCTCGACGACCAGGTTGAACTGGGCACCCGCAACATCAAGCTGGCCCTGCGCCGTCTGCGCAAGTTTGCCCGCGAAGGCGCCGCTGAAGAGCTCGACATCGACGGCACCATCGACCACACCGCCCGTGACGCCGGCCTGCTGAACATTCAGATGCGCCCGGAACGGCGCAACACGGTGAAGCTGCTGTTGCTGTTCGACATCGGCGGCTCGATGGATGCCCACGTCAAGGTCTGCGAAGAGCTGTTCTCGGCCTGCAAGACCGAGTTCAAGCACCTGGAGTACTACTACTTCCACAACTTCGTGTACGAATCGGTATGGAAGAACAACCTGCGCCGCACCTCAGAGCGTTACTCCACCTTCGACCTGCTGCACAAGTACGGCGATGACTACAAAGTGGTGTTCGTCGGTGACGCGGCCATGGCGCCGTACGAAATCACCCAGCCGGGGGGCAGCGTCGAGCACTGGAACGAAGAGGCCGGGTATGTGTGGATGCAGCGCTTCATGGAGAAATTCAAGAAGATCATCTGGATCAACCCGTATCCGAAGCAGGCCTGGGACTATACCGCTTCGACCCATCTGGTGCGGGATCTGATCGAGGACAAGATGTATCCGCTGACCTTGCAGGGGCTGGAGGAAGGGATGCGTTACCTGTCCAAGTAGCTAATGCCCTGGGGGGCCGCTCTGCGGCCCTTTCGCGACACAAGGCCGCTCCTACAGACAATCGCGTTCTCTCTGTAGGAGCGGCCTTGTGTCGCGAAGGGCTGCAGAGCAGCCCCAAAATTTCAAAGCCAACGCCTACCAAAAGCCTGCTGCTCCCGCCAGGCCTCTTCCTGCACCACCGCCCGGAACCTTACAGAAGCCCCCGGCATGCACTGCGCCAGCAGCGCCAGCGCCAATGGCGTCAGCGCCCCCAGCCGCGGATAACCGCCAATGGTCTGCCGATCATTGAGCAGCACGATCGGCTGCCCGTCCGGTGGCACCTGCACCGCACCCAACGGTATCCCTTCGGAAATCATCGGCGCTCCCTGATAGACCAGCTGAGGGCCCAACAGGCGAATGCCCATGCGATCGGCCCGGCTGTCCAGCGTCCAGTCACGGTTGAACGCCTCGAACAGGCTGGTCCCACTGAAATCACCGATCTGCGCGCCCATCACCAGGTCGAGCACAGGCTTTGCCACATAGCTTGGGCACAGTGCCGCAGGGACCTCGCGCAACGCCGGCGAGCTACCAGCAAAGGTAAGCACCTGCCCTTTCCCTAACGCTGATCCTCGCCCATCGACACCCCCAAGTTCCTCGCGCATGACCGTGGCACAGCTGCCCAGCACGTCCTCACCGAGGAACCCACCCGGGGCGGCCAGGTAGGCCCGCACCCCTTGCTTTGGCTGCTTCAGGCTCAAGCGCTGCCCTTTGGCCAGGACGAAGCTGCGCCACGGCAGCAGCGGCTGATCATCCACCCGTGCCTCCAGGTCAGCCCCGGCCAGCGCCAGCACGCAGTCCTGCTCGGCCGACAGCGTAAAACCACCCAGCGCCACCTCGATCACCGGCGCTCCCAACGGGTTGCCCAGCAGCCAGTTGGCCCAGTGCATCGCGACCCAATCCAGCGCCCCACCCTGGGTCACGCCCAGGTGACGCACGCCAACACGCCCAGCATCCTGCAACTGGCACAAGGCAGTACTGGCCTCGATTTTCAACTGCTTCATGCTTGCGCCTCCACATCGCCGCCCAGGGCCAGGAACTCGTCGCGCGATACTGCCACGAAGCGCACCCGGTCACCCGGCTGCAGCAGGCTGTAGCCGTCACGCGTGCGGTCGAACAGGCGCACCGGTGTGCGCCCGATCAGGTTCCAGCCGCCCGGCGACACGGCGGGGTATGCCGCCGTCTGGCGTTCGGCGATACCGACGCTGCCTGCGGCCACGCGCTTGCGCGGCGTGCTCAGCCGCGGGCTGGCGAGGCGTTCGTCGACCAGCCCCATGAAACCGAAGCCGGGGGCGAAGCCAAGGGCGAATACCGGGTATTCACGCTCGCTGTGCAGGCGGATCACCTCGGCCTCGCTTAACCCGCTGCGCGCTGCCAGCACGGGCAATTCCGGGCCGACGCTGGCGTGGTACCACACCGGGATTTCATGGCGCCGGCCACCGCTGCCGGTATCCGGTTGCAAGCCGTCCAGCGCCTGGGCGATCAGCGCCCTCGCCTCGCCTGGCGGCAGGTCGGATTGCAGCATCAACGTGGTGTAGGACGGTACCAGATCCACCAGGTGCACGCCGAACGCCGCGCTCAGGCGCTGGCTGGCGGCAAGCATCCACGGCATGTTGGCTTCATCGATACGGTCGAACAGGCGCACCATCAGGCTATCGATGGCCACCACTTCGAGACGCAGCTTCATTGCGCCTCCAGCGCATCGAGGGCCTGGCGGATTTGCCGCACGGCTGCCACCGAACTGTCGTTGTCGCCATGCACGCAGAGGGTGCTGGCTGCCAGCTGCAACGCGCTGCCATCGTCGGCCACCAGTGTTTCGCCACGGGCCAGGCGCAGGGCCTGCTCGACCACCAGCGTCGGGTCATGGTGCACCGCGCCCGGCAAGCGCCGCGACACCAGGTGGCCACTGGAGGTGTAGGCGCGGTCGGCGAAGGCTTCGAACCACAGCGGCACGCCGACTTCATCGCCCAGCGCCTGGGCCGCGCTGTTGTCGGCAGTGGCCATGAGCATCAGCGGCAGGCCGCTGCCATAGGCCGCCACGGCTTCCAGCACAGTACGCAGCTTGAGCGGGTCGGCCATCATGTCGTTGTACAGCGCGCCGTGGGGCTTCACATAGGCCACGCGGCCGCCGAGCACCTTGCAGATACCGTCCAGGGCGCCGATCTGGTAATGCAGCAGGTCGCGGATTTCTTCAAGGCTGCAGGCCATGGAGCGGCGGCCGAAGCCGACCAGGTCCGGGTAGGCCGGGTGCGCGCCGATGGTCACGCCGTGCTCCAGCGCCATGGCCGCGGTGCGGCGCATGATGCTCGGGTCGCCAGCGTGGTAGCCGCAGGCGATATTGGCGCAGTCGATGTAGGGCATGACCTCGGCATCCAGGCCCATGCGCCAGCTGCCGTAACTCTCGCCCATGTCGCAATTGAGTAGCAGGGGTTTCACCTGACGTGCTCCCGTATCGATGTTCATAGGCCTACCTTAACGCGCCTGAAGCTGTTTGCCGCGTGTTTCCGGCAAGCTCAGCGCCGCCACGATCACCACGCCATAGGACACCGCAGAGAACACGCCGATGCCCAGGCCCAGGGGGATCTTCTCACCAAGCAGGCCGATCAGCAGCGGGAACATCGCGGCGACGACTTTGCCGATGTTGTAGCAGAAACCCTGCCCCGAACCCCGCACCCGAGTCGGGAACAGCTCAGTCAGGAACGCGCCCATGCCGCTGAAGATGCCCGAGGCGAAGAAGCCCAGCGGGAAGCCGAGCCACAGCATTACGCCATCGCTGACCGGCAGCTGCGTGTACAGCAGCACGATGATGAACGAACCGACGGCGAACAGGATGAAGTTCTTCTTGCGCCCCAGCAGGTCGGACAGGTACGCGCTGACCACATAACCGATGTAGGAGCCGACGATGACCATGGCCAGATAACCGCCGGTGCCCAGCACGCTCAGGCCGCGCTCGTTCTTGAGGAAGGTCGGCAGCCACGAGGTAATGGCGTAGTAGCCACCCAGCGCGCCGGTGGTCAGCAACGAGGCGCGCACGGTGGTCCAGAGCATGCCGGGGGCGAAGATCTCGTAGAAATGCGACGGTGCTTCAGCGCTCTCCCCGGCCTTGGTCTGGCGATAGACCTCCGGGTCCTTGACCAGACGGCGGACGAAGATCACGAAGATCGCTGGCACCAGCCCCAACAGGAACAGCGCGCGCCAGGCCTGCTCCGCTGGCAGCCAGGAGAACAACAGCGCATACAGGATCGCCGTCAGGCCCCAACCGATGGCCCAGCCCGACTGCACCATGCCCACTGCCTTGCCGCGGTCCTGAGCACGGATCACCTCGCCGATAAGTACCGCGCCGGCGGTCCACTCACCGCCGAAACCGAAGCCCATCAAGGTGCGGGCGATCAGCAGTTGTTCATAGCTCTGGGCAAAACCGCAAAGGAACGTGAAGAAGGCGAACCACAGTACTGTCAGCTGCAGGGTGCGCACGCGGCCAATGCGGTCGGACAGGATGCCGGCGATCCAGCCACCGATGGCCGACGCAATCAGCGTGCTGGTGTGGATCAGCCCGGCTTCGGCCGTGCTGATGCCCCACAGCATGATCAGCGTTGGGATGACGAAACTGAGCATCTGCGTGTCCATGCCGTCCAGGCCATAGCCGATCTTGCAGCTCCAGAATGTGCGCCGTTGCTGTTGGTCGATGTCGCGGTACCAGGCGAACGGCCCGGTCGAAGGAGGGGATTGCACCTGCTGCTGCACGCCGCTTGGGTTCATGCTTGCCTCGGCTTGTTGGTATTGTTTTATGGGCGACGTCGGGCGTCGCGGCCTGGGCGTCATGTTCAGAGCCCGTGCCGCCTGAGTCCAACGAGAAAAACCGCCGGTCTGGAACAAGAAAAACTGATCATGAACCTTCGCTTCCTCGAAACCTTCGTCTGGGTCGCCCGGCTCAAGAGCTTCCGCCTCACCGCAGAGAAGCTGTTCACCACACAGGCTTCGGTGTCCAGCCGCATTGCCGCGCTGGAGGCCGACCTTGGGGTGAAACTGCTGCTGCGCGACTCCCGCGGCGTCAGCCTGACGCCCGAAGGCAGCAAAGTGCTGGAGTATGCCGAGCGCATGCTCGACACGGCCAAGGCCATGAAGCAGTCGCTGGACAGCGACCGAACCAAGGTCGGGCGCATTCGCGTCGGGGTGATGGACACGGTGATCCACACCTGGATGAGCGCGCTGGTGGCGGAGCTGACCGAGCGCTACCCGCAGGTGGAGATCGAACTGGTCGCCGACACCGCGCTGAACCTGCGCGAGCAGCTGCAAAAAGGCTTTCTCGACGTGATCCTGCAGACCGACCTGCTGCGTGAACAGTCGATCCGCAGCCAGGACCTGGCGCGCTACCCGATGGGTTGGGTGGTGGCGGCCGGCTCCGTGTACCACCGCGACTTCGCCTCGCTGGCCGAACTGGGCCGCGAGCGGATTGTGACCTTTTCGAAGAACTCACGGCCACACCAGGAGGTGCTCAGCCTGCTGCAGGGTGCCGGGGCCGAGACGCCGCGGTTGAACTGCGTGAATTCGGTGGCGGCGATTACCCGGTTGCTGCGTGATGGTTTCGGCATTGGCGCTTTGCCGCCGGCGTTGGTGGATGCCGAGTTGAGCCGGGGTGAGTTGGTGCTCTTGGAAGGCTTGCAGCCACCGCCGAGCCTGGAGCTGGTGGTGGCCTGGCAGACCGGGGTGGCGTTGGTGGATGAGGTAGTCGGCGTGTGCCGGCAGGTGTTGGAGCGCTATGCGGGGGATGTGGGCGGGCAGAGGATTGTGCTGGTCTGACAGCTTTGTTCAGCCTGTACCGGCTTCTTCGCGGGCATGCCCGCTCCCACAGGTACCGCACAGGTCTCAAAGGCAGTGATATCCCTGTGGGAGCGGGCGTGCCCGCGAAAGGGCCGGTACAGGAGATAGGGAAATCAGCGCCAGCTCTCTTTCACCGCCCCACGCCGTCCACCGAGGATCACCCAGCCAATCCCCAGCAACAGGCTCTCGATCACGAAGGCCAGCACAAACCCGGCCCCGACACCCCAGCCGATCGCCTCGGGTACCAGCAGAATCTGGTAGCTGTAGCCCTTGAGCGTCTCTTCACGCAGCTGCGGATCCGGCTGCACCAGCACATGCCAGGTGCGGCTCAGCCACGAACCCTGCAGCGCCTGCCATTCGTCTTCCAGCAACTGATTGCGAATCAGCAGGCTCTCGATACTGTTGGCATCACTCAAAAACACCGGGTCGTCACTGGTCCGGTAATGCCGCACCAGCGCCTGCAGGTCACCGTTGAAGAAGCGCTCGGCGGTCTGTTTGAAGCCATCCAGCGCCTGACGCGATTCGAACAGGTGCGCCTCGGCCCGCTGGCTGTAGTCCTTGACCAGCCCAGGTACCTGGATACCGGCCAACAGGCCGAACGTGAACAGCAGCAACCGCAGGTAACTTCTGAACATGCAGCATCCTTAGCTCTGGCCTTGCGAAACGCACTCGCCGTGCCGCCACAGGCCCCATTGGCCGGGCTCGTAGCGCCGCCAGGTTTCGTTCTCGGTCAAGGCCTCGGTGGCAATGACCGTGACCACGTCATTGGGTGTGGTTTCGGTGTGAAAGTCGACGATCAGGTCGACATCCTTCAAGCGTGCAGCACCAAACGGCGCACGCCGGGTAATGTGTACCAGCTTGGTAGAGCAGAAGCAGAACAGCCAGTCGCCGTCGCTGAGCAGGCAGTTGAACACGCCCTTGCCGCGATACTCGGCACAGGCTTCGACCAGCACCGGCAGTAGCTGTTCCACTTCGACCGGCTCGGGGAAGGCCGCGCGGATGCGGTTGAGCAGGTCGCAGAAGGCTGCCTCGCTGTCGGTATCGCCCACCGGGCGATAGAAGGTCGCTTCGCCCTTGAACTCGCCCAGCTGGCCGTTGTGCGCGAAGCACCAGTTGCGGCCCCACATTTCACGCACGAAGGGGTGCGTGTTGGACAAGCACACGCGGCCGACGTTGGCTTGGCGGATATGGCCGATCACCACTTCGCTCTTGATCGGGTAGCGCTGCACCAGGTTGGCGACTTCCGATTCACTGCTTGCGGCCGGGTCCTGGAACAGGCGCAGGCCGCGCCCTTCGTAGAAGCCGATGCCCCAGCCGTCGCGGTGCGGGCCGGTACGCCCGCCACGCTGCATCAGGCCGGTGAAGCTGAAGACGATGTCGGTGGGGACGTTGGCACTCATGCCCAGCAGTTCGCACATGGGGGTGTCTCCGCTTACAGGCGTGGCTCGACCCGACCGCGTCCGCCGGTTGGGGCGGCCGGTGGCGGGTCGTTGCGGTAACGGTCTTGGCGCTCGGCAGCGATTGGCGCGCCAACCATGGCTGCATTGTCCTCGGCTGCACGGCGCTGGGCGGCGGCTTCAGCCTGCGCACGGCGCTCGCGGGCGCGCTTTTCCAGCGGCCAGCGGATCAGCACGAAGACGATGTACAGGGCGAAGGCGATCATGCCGTACATGGCGAAATCAGAAATCGCCCGCCAAGCGTTGTTACCGACCTTGAAGGCCAGGTCCAGCGCGGTGATGGCGATCGCTGGAGCGAAGCTGTCCTTGACCGGGTCGACGATGGTCGGCGTCAGCAGCAGCACCGCCAGGATCACCCGCAAGGGTTCACGCAGCCAGCGCCACATCCAGCCGGTGAGTTTGAAGCCCACCAGCAGGCAGCCCACTGCGGCGACAGCGTAGAGGCCCCAGGCGAAGGTGTAGTCGTTCTCGATCATGGTGTTCGTGCAAGCCAGGCAAAGAGATGCCTATGATAAACACTTTTCAGGGCGCAGACAGCGTCTCCCTGTCCCGGTCAAGAGATCCCCGATGCCAACCAAGCCCCAGCCCCCCATTGCCCGCCAGGACCAGGCCGCCGATCCCTATGCCTGGCTGCAACAGCGCGACACCCAGGAAGTGCTCGATTACCTGCAGGCGGAAAACGCCTACCAGGAGGCCTGCCTGGCCGACCAGGCACCGCTGCGCGAGCAACTGTTCGAAGAGATCAAGGGCCGCATCCTCGAAACCGACCTGTCACTGCCCTCGCCCTGGGGCCCGTACCTTTACTACACCCGCACCACCGCAGGTGACGAATACCCGCGCCACTACCGCTGCCCGCGCCCGGCAGACGATTCCAACACGGTCGATGAAAGCCAGGAGCAGCTGCTGCTCGACCCCAATGCCCTGGCCAACGGCGGCTTCCTGTCGCTGGGCACGTTCAATGTCAGCCCCGACCACCGGCTGCTGGCCTACAGCCTCGACACCAGCGGCGACGAGATCTACACCCTGTACGTCAAGGACCTGAACAGCGGCAAGCTGACCACCCTGCCCTTCGACGACTGCGACGGCAGCATGACCTGGGCCAACGACAACCAGACGCTGTTCTTCGCCGAGCTGGACGATACCCACCGCCCCTGGCGCCTGCGCCGCCACACCCTTGGCGAGGCTGACGCGAGCACGGTGTTCGAGGAGGCCGACGGCCGTTTCTTCCTGCACTGCTACCGCACCAGTTCCGAGCGCCAACTGGTGCTGCTGCTCAACAGCAAGACCACCAGCGAAGCCTGGGTGCTCGATGCCGAAACGCCACAGGCGGCATTCACCTGCCTGGCACCACGGGTCGAAGGCCATGAGTACTTCCCTGACCACGGCCAGCTCGACGGCCAGTGGCGCTGGTTCATCCGGACCAATCAGGACGGTATCAACTTCGCCCTTTGCCACGCCCCGGCCAACCCGATCCCCAGCCGCGACCAGTGGCAGGTGCTGGTGCCACACCGCGACGACATCATGCTCGAAAGCCTGAGCCTGAATGCCGAAGCGCTGACCCTGAGCCTGCGTGAAGGCGGCCTGCCCATCATCGAAGTGCGCCCGCAGGGGCTGGCCCCCTACCGGGTCGAATTGCCCGATGCGGCCTACAGCCTCTACGTGCAGGACAGCCTGGAGTTCGCCAGCCACCGCGTGCGCCTGCGCTATGAAGCGCTCAACCGCCCGGCCCAGGTGCGCCAGCTGGAACTGGCCACGGGGGCCCAGCAAGTACTCAAGCAAACCCCGGTGCTCGGCCAGTTCGACGCCGACGACTACGTCAGCCAGCGCCTGTGGGCCACCGCACCGGACGGCACCCAGGTACCGATCAGCCTGGTGCGCCGTCGCGAAGACCTGGACAAGACCGTGCCGCTCTACCTGTATGGCTATGGCGCCTACGGCGAGAGCCTCGACCCGTGGTTCTCCCACGCCCGCCTGAGCCTGCTGCAGCGCGGCGTGGCCTTCGCCATCGCCCACGTGCGCGGCGGCGGCGAGCTAGGTGAAGCCTGGTACCGCGCCGGCAAGCAGGAACACAAGCACAACACCTTCAGTGATTTCATCGCCTGCGCCGAACACCTGATCGCCGAAGGCGTGACCTCGCCAGAGCGCCTGGCCATCAGCGGTGGCAGCGCCGGCGGCCTGCTGATGGGCGCAGTGCTCAACCTGCGCCCTGAGCTGTTCCGCTGCGCCATCGCCGAGGTGCCGTTCGTCGATGTGCTCAATACCATGCTCGACCCTGAGCTGCCGTTGACCGTTACCGAGTACGACGAATGGGGTAATCCCGAGGAACCCGAGGTGTACGCGCGCATCAAGGCTTATGCGCCTTACGAGAACGTCAGCGCCCAGGCCTACCCGGCGATGCTGGTGGTGGCCGGCTACAACGACAGCCGCGTGCAGTACTGGGAAGCGGCCAAGTGGGTCGCGCGCCTGCGTACCCGCAAGACCGACGACAGCCTGCTGCTGCTCAAGACCGAGATGGGGGCCGGGCATGGCGGGATGAGCGGGCGGTACCAGGGGCTGCGTGATGTGGCGCTGGAGTACGCGTTCGTCTTCAATGAGCTGGGCGTGGTGTAAATCGCGTTTTCCGTTGTCATAGCAAGCGCGCCATCGCTGATGGCGCACTTAAGCTCTCGGACAACACCGGCCAAGAAGAACAAGACATGCCCGACCCGACTCACCTCAGCGCCGAAATCCGCGACATGCTCATGGACTGCGGCCTGTTCGACACCCTGCACCTCGCCGACTTCCATACTGCCGCTGGCTATTTCAGCCTGACCGCCATGGCTGAAGGCGAAACCATCTTCAACGAAGGCGATGCCGGCACTTTCATGTGCATCCTGCACCGGGGCATGGTTTCAGTGCGCAAGGCCGACAGCAACGGCCATCCAGTGGAAATCGCAACCCTGCGCAGTGGCCGGGCCTTCGGTGAAATGGCCGTGCTCGATGGCGAGCGCCGCTCGGCCAGCTGCGTGGCCGCCAGTGAGTGCCAGCTGCTGACGCTGGGCAAGGACTCACTGGAAAAGATGCTCAACGAAGCCCCACGCATCGCCGCGCGGATCATTCGAGCGCTGGCGGTGGCGTTGTCGAAGCGCCTGCGCATGCAGGATGGCCAGCGCCTGGCGCTCTAGTCATCCTGCATCGGCGGTTTCGCTGGCTCCTGGCGCAGCCCGGGCAAATCCTGGTCCTTGGGCGGCCCCGGCACCGGCATCGGCGGCAGCAGCGGCGCGCCCGGCGTGCTGTCGTAGGCCTTGGGCGGCGTGCTCGGGGTGATCTGCGGGTAAGGCGTGGGCGTCGGCGTGCCGGGCGCACCGGGCACCGGGGTGTTCAGCCGGGGTGGCGTGCCTGCCGCTTCGGCCAGGGGCATGGCGGCTACGAGCAGCGCGGCGAGGATCGCGTGGTACATCAGCAACCTCCTGTCGGGAACCTCTCTACAGGCTACGCCGATATTCGAGTTTTCGCCTGTCCGCCTGCCCTGCAAGCGCGCTAGACTCAAGGGCATAACCGTCACCTGCCTGATCAGAACAAAGGAAACACCATGAGTTCGGCTTCCACCTCCGCCGCCACCGCCCGCCTCGACCGCATCCTCGCCGACGCCAAGCGCGACAAGGAGATGGGCTACCGCGACAAAGCCCTGAAAATGTACCCGCACGTGTGCGGCCGCTGCGCCCGCGAGTTCGCCGGCAAGCGCCTGAGCGAGCTGACCGTGCACCACCGCGACCACAACCACGACAACAACCCGCAGGACGGCTCCAACTGGGAGCTGCTGTGCCTGTACTGCCACGACAACGAGCACTCGCGCTACACTGACCAGCAGTACTTCAGCGAAGGCTCGACCAGCACCCCAAGCATCGCCAAGGCCACCCACAACCCGTTCGCCGGGCTGGCGGGCATGCTGAAAAAAGACTGACCGTCAGCGCAATCCCCCTCGGTGCCGGCAAGCCCGTATAATCGCGCTCTTTTTTTCGCGAAGGGCCCCGGCACGTGGCAAACAAACGGTACAGCTGCATCGGCCTGTTCAACCCCAAGTCTGCGGAGAACGTCGGTTCAGTGATGCGCGCAGCGGGTTGCTACGGCGTCAACTCGGTGTTCTACACCGGCAAGCGCTATGAGCGCGCACGTGACTTCGTCACCGACACCAAGCGGGTGCACTACGACATTCCGCTGATCGGTATCGACGACCTGCAACGCATCATCCCTCTGGGTTGCACGCCGGTGGCGGTGGAGCTGGTGGACGGCGCACGGCCGCTGCCTGAGTACACCCACCCGGACCGGGCGATCTATATCTTCGGGCCTGAGGATGGCTCGTTGAGCGAGGAAGTGCGCGGGTGGTGCGAGGAGACCATCTACATCCCCACCGAAGGCTGCATGAACTTGGCGGCGACGGTGAATGTGGTGCTGTATGACCGCCTGGCCAAGGGGCTGAATACCCGTTCGGGGCCCAAATTCAAATAAAAAGGCCGCCACTGCGACTGCAGGGCGGCCGGGTTTGTGCTGAGCTCCGTCAGAACAGCACCGGTCTTGCTCAGATCACGAAGCGTTGATCCAGATGGTCTTCAACTCCGTGTATTGGTCATGGGCCCAGATGGACTTGTCACGCCCACCAAAGCCAGACTCCTTGTAGCCACCGAACGGCGTGGTCACATCGCCCTCGCCGAAGCAGTTGACGGTCACCACGCCGGCGCGGATTTCCCGCGAGAGGCGCAGCGCATTGCGCAGGCTACCGGTGTAGGCCGACGCGGCCAGGCCGTAAACGGTATCGTTGGCCAGCTCGATGGCCTCGTCGAGGGTCTCGAAGCTGGTCACGCTCAGCACTGGGCCGAAGATTTCCTCGACAAACAGTTTGTTGTCGCGGCCAACGTTGTCGACGATGGTCGGCTGCACGAACACGCCGTTCTCGGTCTCGCCACCCTGAACAATGCTGAGTTTCTGCTCGGCAGCGTATTCCAGGTACGACTTCACCTTCTCGAAGTGCGACTTGCTGACCATCGCGCCCAGGCGGTTGTCCGGGTCGAGCGGGTCGCCCAGCTTCCAGTCCTTCAGGTGCTTGGCGATCAGGCCCAGCAGCTCATCCTTGACGTCCTTGTGGACGATCAGGCGCGAGGATGCCGAGCAGTTCTCGCCCATGTTCCAGAACGCACCCGCGGTGACGAACTGGGCCACTTCGTCCAGATCCTCGCAGTCGTTCATGACCACGGCCGGGTTCTTGCCACCCAGCTCCAGGACGATGCGCTTGAGGTTGGACTCGGCCGCGTATTTCAGGAACAGGCGGCCAGTGTCAGTGGAGCCGGTGAAGCTGACCATCGGGATGTCCATGTGGCGGCCGATGGCCTCGCCCACTTCGCGGCCACCGCCAGGCACCAGGTTGAACACACCGGCGGGAATGCCTGCTTCATGGGCCAGTTCGGCCACGCGCAGGGCGCTGAGGGTGGTTTCCTTGGCTGGCTTGACCACGATCGAGCAACCGGCGGCCAACGATGGGGCGATCTTCCAGGCCAGCATCAGCAGCGGGAAGTTCCACGGCAGCACCAGGCCGACCACGCCGATGGCTTCACGCACCACCATGGTCACGGCAGCGTTGCCGGTCGGCGCGGTGGCGTCGTAGATCTTGTCGATCAGTTCAGCGTGCCAGCGAAGGGTGTGGATGGTTTCCGGCACGTCGACGGTCTCGCATTCGCTGACCGGCTTGCCGCTGTCCAGCGCCTCAAGCACCGCCAGCTCGTGGGCGTTGTCTTCGAGCAGTTGGGCAAACTTCTGCAGCACGTGCTTGCGGTCGTTCGGCTGCATCTTCGACCAGGTGCCCTCTTCGAACACGCGCTTGGCCGCAGCCACCGCGACGTTGACGTCGTTGACGTCGCAGGCGGCGACTTCTGCCAGCTGCTTGCCGGTGGCCGGGTTGGTGGTGACGAAGGTGCGACCGGAGATGGCATCACGGAATTCACCGTCGATGAACGCCTGGGTGCGCAGCTGCAGGTCGGCGGCGATGGCCGCGTAGTGTTCCTTGCTCAGCAATTCAGCCATTTTCCAGTCTCCTTATTTGATCTGGGCGATGGTGGCCTTCAGTTCGGTGACTACACGCTTGAGTTCTTGCTTCTCGGCGTCATCCAGGTCGTACAGCGGCTTGCGCACGCCGCCGGTCTTCAGACCGTTCAGGGCAACGCCGTTCTTGATGGCCTGGACGAACTTGCCACCTTCGAGGAAGTCCATCAGCGGCATCATGGCGGCCATGATCTTGCGGCCCTTGTCGAAGTTCTTTTCGATCACGCAGGCTTCAAACAGGGCCACATGCTCGCGCGGGATGAAGTTGGAACCGGCGCAGACCCAGCTCTTGGCGCCCCAGGCGAAGAATTCCAGAGCCTGGTCGTCCCAGCCGCACGACAGCTGGATGTTCGGGCGCTTGATGGCCAGGCGGTGCAGCTGGGCCATGTCACCGGAGCTTTCCTTGATGGCGACGATGTTCTTCACGTCGGCCACGGCGTCGAAGAATTCGTCGCCCATGCTCACGCTCATGCGGCCTGGGTAGTTGTAGAGCATGATCGGCAGCCCGGCGGCGGCGTCGACCGCTTTGACGTGCAGGGCGATTTCCTGCTGGGTCGGCAGCGCGTACGGCGGGGTGCCGACCAGCAGCGCGTCGGCCTTGATTTCCTTGGCGTGCTGGGCGAAAGCCACGGCGTCTTCAGTGCGGATGCCGCCGGTACCGACGATCAGTGGCAGGCGGCCATTGAGCACGTCCTTGGCCTGGGCAGCCAGCTCGATGCGCTCCTGGGGGGTGTGGGCGTAGTACTCGCCGGTGGAACCGCCGATGATGACGCCGTGTATCTTCGACTCGACCAGGTATTCGAGCACTTCGGCGAACGCCGCCTTGTCGATCGAGCCGTCCGCAGCCAGCGGAGTGATTGCCGGGGTGTAGATGCCTTCGAATTTCACGGTAGGTTCTCCAGTGCGTTGATCAGTGTTGTAAAGGCCGCGGCGGATCGATGCCGTGGCAGGTTGTCATGGGTTCAGGCCAGCGAGGCCGCTTCCTGCAGGTTCAATGAGCGGGTTTCCGGGGCCAGCGCCAGCGAGAAGGCCAGGCCGATGAAGGTCACGGCGGCGGCGTACATGGTTGCGCCAATGCCGTAGTTATCCAGGGCCATAGGCACCAGCCAGGTGCCGACCGCGGCACCGATGCGCGACATCGAGGTGCCTACGCCCACGGCGCCAGCGCGGATTTCGGTCGGGAAGATCTCGTTCGGATAGACCAGTTGCAGCACCTGGGCACCGCCAATGAACAACGCGTAGGCACCAAACAACGTGAGAATGAGCATTTCGTTGCCGCTGCTGAAAGCGCCCAGGCCGAGCAGCGCCAGCCCTGACCAGAAAAAGCTGTGCAGCAGCGTGGTACGCCGGCCCACGGTGTTCAGCAAGCGGGTGCCGATGATGCAACCGACCACGAACAGGCAGGTGATGGCCACCGAGCCGATGGCGGCCCAGTCGCCTTTCAGGTTCAACGCACCGAGTACTTTTGGCGCGAACGCGTAGACGGCGAACACCGGGATCACCGAGCAGGTCCAGAACATGGTGACGAACAACATGCGCTTGCCATAGCCGGAGTGCAGCAGGCTGAAGAACGACAGCTTGCGGGTCTTGGATTCCTCGGGCAGATTCTTCAGGCTGAAGCCGTTGCCGTAGACCTGCTTGATCACCTGCTCGGCTTCGGCCGAACGGCCCTTGCTGATGAGCCAGCGTGGCGATTCCGGGGTGCCCAGGCGGATGACGAACAGCAGTCCGCCAATCACTGCCGCACTGGCCAGCACCAGGCGCCAGGCGTCGCCGCCGCCGTGACGCAGGATCGCTTCACCGGCCATGTAGGCCGTGGCGGCACCGGCAAACCACAACACCGTCAGGGTGGCCAGGCGTGGTCCGCGGTTCTTCTTGGGCAGGAACTCGACCAGCAGCGAAGTTGCCACCGGGTACTCGATGCCTACCGCGATGCCGATGGCGAAGCGCAGCAGGAACAGGCCCAGCGCCGACTCCACCCAGAACTGCGCGACCGAAGCCAGCATGAACAGCACCGGGCCAACGAAGAACACACGCTTGCGGCCCAGACGATCGGTCAGCCAGCCGCCGAAGAAGCCACCGAAGAAGATGCCTATCAACGCCGAGGCGGCGATCATGCCCTGCCAGAAGCTGGTCAGGTTGAGGCCGGCGGACATCTGCACCATGGCAACGCCGATGATGCTCAGCACATAGCCATCCACGAACGAACCGCCACCGGAACGCAAGGTCAGCAGCTGGTGAAAGTTGTTGATCGGTACATCTTCAATCGAAATATTCGGACTTGTCATTATTAGTTCCTACCACTTCTTTGCTTGCATATATTCAAGGCGAGCGCGTCCGCGAAACTGAAAACAGCATTCAGCCCCGGGTGACCGGACTGCGCATCTCGATCATCAAATTCGGGCAAAGGGCGCCCTTGCCGGCAAATGACCACCGGCATCAAGTGACGTGTTTTCTACCTCAAAGAACGATCAGCTTTCCTTGCCAGCGCGGAACTGCCCCCACATCAGGTTGGCGTTCAAACCCAGGGAAACCAGGGGCTGCGGCGGGTTCGCACAAGGCCCGGGGGCATTGAGCAGAAACTCGATCAATTCGTTCTTGTCACCGGCTAGCCAATCGGCCAGCAACTTGCCGGTGACGGTGCCACGGGTAACGCCCAGGCCGTTGCAGCACAATGCGCCCACTACATTCGGCGCCAACTTGCCGAAGAAGCCCATGTGGTTGCGCGACAACGCCAGTGCACCCCCCCAGGTATATTCAAAGTTCACATCTGGCAACATCGGGAAACGCCGGGCAAAGGATTCGCGGTGGCGCTCGACGAAACGTTCCAGATGCTTGCGGTTGCTGCGTCCGTCCGGGTTGTAGCTGAAGCTGTTGCGGATCAGCAGGCGGTTGTCGACGGTGCGGCGCAGGGTGGTGCCAAACGGGTCGGCCGGGATCACGCCCCAGAAAGGTTTACCCCCCAGGCGAGCCTGTTCGTCCTCGGTCAGCGGGCGTGTGATGCTGCCGTAGGTGAACACCGGCAGCATGCGGCCCTTGAGGAAGCCGAAGCTCATGCCGAAGGCGTTGGTGGTGAGCACCAGCTTGTCGGCGGTAATCGAGCCGCTGGCATGGCGCAGCACCACCTTGTCGCCGTACTCGACGTCGGTGATTGGTGTGCGTTCGTAGAGAGAAACGTTGCTTGGCAGGCTATCGGCCAGGCCCTTGACCAGTGCCGAAGGCTGCAGCAGTGCGGTGCCAGGCGTGAACAGGCCCTTGCGGTAGAAGTGCGTGCCGATGTGTTCGGGCAGGTCGCGACCTTCGATCACTTCATAAGGCTGTCCGAGCTTGTCCAGGCCACGGCGGTAGGCATCCAGCACGGCGATGCCACGGTCTTCGATGGCGGCCTGGTACTTGCCACAATGGCGGAACTGGCACTCGATGTCGTAGCGCTCGATCAGCGCCTTGAGGTAAGCCTGGCCACCGATGTTGAGCTTGAGCACAGTCTTGGCGATGTCGATATCGCCGATGTAGTCCTCGGCGCCAATGTCGTGGGGCAGGTCGATGGCGAAACCGGCGTTGCGCCCGGAGGTGCCGAAACCGACTTCCTGTGCCTCGACCAGCACGATTTCGTCGTTCGGGAAGTTCGTTGCCAGCTGGCGCGCGGCCGCCAGGCCTGTGAAGCCGGCGCCGACCACTACCCAGCGCGCCTGGCTATGGCCACTGTGAGCCGGCCTTGGCGCGCGGGGCTTGCTCAGGTGATACCAGCCACAGGTGGCATCATCTGCAGGTAACGAACTTATTCTTGTCATGTCACTAACCTGGTTCTTGTCTTCAACTGAGGGTCAACGCCGCTGGCGACGACCGGGTAATTCATATCTGAATCGGTACATCCAGCCCTTGCGGTGCGGCGTATTCGGCCATGCGTCGACGCGACAGCTCCATGTGCTCGCGGGCCAGCTGGCCAGCGGTCTGGGCATCACGGCGCTCGATGGCCTCGATCATCTGGTCGTGCTGCTCACAGGCGATTTCGAGGTCCCGCTGCATGTCGTCGGTAGTCGGGTGGCGGTAGAAGATCTTGCCCAGGCGGGTATGGTCGATGAGCAGGCGGCGCAGGCTTGGCATCAGGTAATCGTTGTGCGCCATCTTGCCGATTTCCAGGTGGAAGGCGTCGTTGTAGAGCACACGGTTTTCCACGTCGCGCTCTTCGATGGCCCGGCGGAACTTGGCCTGAATGGCCTTGAGCACTTCGATTTCATCGGCGCCGGCATAGGTTGCGGCCAGCTGGGTGGTGGCAACGTAGATAAGCGGCGCGGCGACGTAGAAGCTGTGCAGCGACTCGTGGTTCATGGCAGCAACGCGCGGCGCGCGGTTGGCTTCCAGCTCGATGTAGCCTTCGGCCGCAATCTGGCGCAGCAGCTCACGAACCGGGGGGCGCGACAGGCCGAACTCGTCGCACAGGGCCAGTTCGTCCACCACGGCGCCCGGGGCCAGTTCCATGCTGAGGATCCGGCGACGCAGGGCGTCGGCAAGGACAGCTTTGCGGTCCTGCGGCACGTCTGCAGCGAGTGGTTGGACGGTGGCTTTCATGGCGGCCTTCTTTATTGTCATAGCGCTATGTCTACTATTTGTATAACGACTATATGGCACTGTTAGACAATGTGTCTACAGCATTTTCGATGAACGGCGGAATCTCCCTGGGCCTTGGTTTTCAAGGGGTTCAGGGGTATTCAGAGGTGAGATTAAACACCCTGTAGGCTGCATTGCCAAACCGGACAGGTAATTGTCCACACCAGACAAATGCGCGATCGCACAGCCCTCTGTAACCGCCCGGCACAGCAAATGAACGTTGGCCGCGCTGGGTGGGTCAGCTGCTTACATTCCACAAGGAGGGCTTGCCATGCTCGATATCCATTCAACTCCGGGGTCCCGGGAGCACAATGTTCATGGCCTGGAACGCGCCGGCTCACTGGCCGGCGGAGCGCTGATGTTCAGCAAGGGGCTGCGCCACGGCGGCCTGATCGGGCTGTTGCAGATGGTGGTGGGCGGCCTGGCGGTGGCCCGCGGGGTCAGTGGGCATTGCTCGACCAAGGCCTGGTGGCAAAAGCATCGGCAGGAGTATCACCGGCTGCGTTCGGATATTGAGCGCAGTGCAGCGGAGCTTGAGGTGCTCAGGGCCAGTGCCGAGGCGGCTACCCGGGGGGTGACGGTGACTGGCAAGGATCCTTTGACTGGCAGTTAAACCTGCTTTGCCTGTTCCGGCCTCTTCGCGGGCGCGCCCGCTCCCACAGGTCCTGAGAATTGTGCGGTACCTGTGGGAGCGGGCATGCCCGCGAAGAGGCAGTAACAGGCTAGCGCAGGGCCTTGCTCTGCAGCACCTCGGACCGGCGCCCGAGCACGTTCTCGCTGATCTGAATGAATGCTTCGGTGCTCACGCTGGGCAGGCGCATCAGTGCCCGGGTCACATCGTCCAGCGAACGCTTGGCCTGGGTATGAATGCGGATTTCCTTGTCCAGCGCCTGCAACAGCATCACCCCTCGGGCCACCTGCGCCGGGCTGGCATGCTCGGCACTCAGCTGCGTAACCTTGCCGCCCAGCTTCTGCAAGCGTGCCTGCCAAACCTCGTAGCGGTCGTCGCTCATGCCGCCCGCGCGGCGCAACAGTTCGGTGGCGTAGTACTCGGTCAGGCCCTGGCCCAGCCAGTCACTGTTGTCACGCACATGAATCTGCGCAAACAGCTGCACCAGCTCGCGCAGCAGCGGGCTGCTGCCATTCTCGCTGATCATCGGCCGACTGCTGTGCAGGTAGATCGAACCGTCGGCCGCCGTCGCCCCGCGCCACATGCCATCACGGGCACCCACCAGCAGCAGCTTGGCCGGGTTGCGCGGGAAAACTGCCTGCAGCTGCGGCCAGACAAAGGTCAGCAGGGTCAGGCTGTCCATCCGCCGCATGCCCTGCCCTACCGGCGCAGCCACGGTAACGTCGGTCTCGCCGAGGCGGGCGCGGCGGCTGCCAAGGTCGCCCGCCAGCATCCAGCCGGTCGGGCGATCGAACAGGCGGGACACGTTGTCGATGCGAAACTTGTCTTTGCCGATGCGTGGCCAGGACGTTTCGATGCTCTTCCAGCCTTCAGGCAAATCGACCGTCAGGCGCGCCACCAGCTCGGTACCGTCCTGTTGGTCGAGACGTGCAGGCGGCACCAGCTGGTCGCCGAGGAACAACGCCCAATGCGGGGTGATGCGTGAGGAGAAGGCGCCGCTGCGCAGTTTCTGGTCCAGCTTCACCCGGTAGCTGAGGCTGGTCTTGCCCGCCGCCGGGTGCCACACGCCGCGCTCGCCCTGCTGCTGCCACTGGCCATCGGCCTGGAAGCCATTGTAGGCGTCGGCCTTGCCCAGGTCGAAATCCAGGCTGCGCACAGCACTGCCTTCGGCCAAGGTCAGGCGTACCTCGGCCTGGCCGTTGGCAGGCAACAGGCGTACCTGGTAATCGAGGTCGACTTTTTTCGCCCAGGCCGGCGAACTGGCCACAAGGCCGAGGAGCAACAACCACTGGCAACGCATAGCGAAACTCCTTGTTCCTCAGAGGCGACGGGGTGCGCCGTTCAGCTGGCGCGGAAAATCAGATGGTCTTCCCAGTCGTCTTCGTCCACATCATGTTCACTCAGCATACGCCCCGATTGCGAAATACGTTGTTCATGCACCTGCTTGCGGTCACCGCACACCAGGTGGTGCCATTCAGGCAGGTCCTTGCCCTCGCTGACCAGGCGGTAACCACAGGTGCTCGGCAGCCATTTGAACTGGTCGGCCTTGCCCGGGGTGAGCTGGATGCAATCTGGCACGTGGGCGAAGCGGTTGGGGTAGTCGCTGCACTGGCAGGTATCGAGGTCGAGCAGCTTGCAGGCGATGCGCGTGTAATAAACGCTGTTGTCGTCTTCGTCCTCGAGCTTTTGCAGGCAGCACAGGCCGCAGCCATCACACAGCGACTCCCACTCTTGCGGGCTGAGTTGTTCGAGGGTCTTGCGCCGCCAGAACGGCGCGCTGTCAGCGATCATCACACGGGTTTCCTGCAGTCATCTTTGGGCCGCGGCGCGCGGCGGCGCCAGTCTAGAGCCTGGCCTTCGCCAACGCCAGACCGCTTGTCAGTGCCAGGCGGACGCAGTAGCGTGCATGTTTTGCCATCCACTTGCAGGAGCCGCCATGAGCGCTACCCCCCGCATTGCCGATTACGCCATCAACGAGCAGTTCATCAACCGCTGGTCGCCGCGCGCCTTCACCGCCGAACCGATCAGCGAAGAAACGCTGCTGAGCTTCCTTGAGGCGGCACGCTGGGCGCCGTCGGCCTATAACTCGCAGCCATGGCGCTTCCTCTATGCGCGCCGCGACACGCCGAGCTGGGAGCGTTACCTGAGCCTGCTGGTGCCGTTCAACCGCAGCTGGGCGCAGCAGGCGTCGGCGCTGGTGCTGATCATTTCCAAGACCACCTTCGCCGCGCCAGGCGCCAGCGAAGAAAAGCCGGCACTGTGGCACACCTTCGACACCGGTTCCGCCTGGGGCCACCTGGCGCTGCAGGCCAGCATCAGCGGCTGGCACACCCACGGCATGGCCGGGTTCGACCAGGCACTGGCGCGCCAGGAGCTGAAAATTCCAGAGGGTTACGAGCTGCATGCCATGGTGGCGATCGGCAAGCTGGGCGACAAGGCCAGCCTGGATGAGGCGCTGCAGGCCCGAGAAGTGCCGAGCCCGCGCCGGCCGTTGAGCGAGCTGGCGGCTGAGGGTGATTTCAGCCTGTAAGGCTTGTAGTGCCTGTGCCGGCCTCTTCGCGGGGCAAGCCCGCTCCTACAAAGATCGCGCATCCCTGAGGTGCGCCCCATTTGTTGGACAATCTTTGATTAAGCGGCTGCGGCCTGATTCCTGTCTGCCACGGGACTCAGGCCGGTCAGCCCCATCTTGATTCGATCATGGTTGTAGTAATCGATGTATTCATCGATTGCAGCGCTCAACTCCACGATGCTGGCGAAGCGCTGACCATGATACATCTCGGTCTTCAGTGTGCCGAAGAAACTCTCCATTCGCGCATTGTCCAGGCAGTTGCCCTTGCGTGACATGCTCTGCTCCAGTCCCTTCTCCTCAAGTCGATTCCGGTAGCGGTAGTACTGATACTGCCAGCCTTGGTCGGAGTGCAGCATAGGCTTGGCACCTTCCGGTAGCCGTGATAGCGCCTGCTCTAGCATCTGACCGACCAATGGATAGTGCGGCGAGGTGTCGATCTGATGCGCTACGATCTCGCCATTGAACAGGTCCAACACCGGAGAGAGATACAGCTTTTCACCCGCCACATTTGAGGTCGAGTTCGGCCATTAGTCGCCGCACGACCTTACTGTTAACTACATGGCCAACGCTGCGCAGCGTCGCC
>NZ_BCBA01000033.1 GCF_001320245.1 Pseudomonas sp. NBRC 111124 | reverse complement strand
AATCTCCATCTCAGCGTGGCGCAGCTTGGCCAAGAGTTCGGCGTGATGCCTCCACTGTAGTACTGCGCTTCCCATATGCCTATCTGGCTGGAGTGCGTCAGGTTGAAAATGGCTGCGGTTTGGCGCAACGACAATTTGTCGCGCCATTTCCGCTCGAGCACCGAGAGCTTGAACTCGGGGCTGAAAGTCCGCGCTTGTCCGGACAGGCTGGTCTCGCCATGGATGCGGTAGGCCTGCACCCAGCGGCGCAGTAAGGAGGGGTCCATCTGGAACTGCGCGGCAATGAAACGATAGCCAAGGCCACGCTGCAGAAAGGCCTGGATGGCGGAAAGCTTGAACTGTCTGGAGTACTTGCTCATGTGAAACGCCCCTGAGGTTGGATTTTTTGTCCAACGTCAGGGGCGCAGTTCATCCCTGTAGGAGCGGGCTTGCCCCGCGAAGAGGCCGGCACAGGCAATTGAGTTCAGTAGCCACGGGCGAAATCGACTTCGCCGCGCAACCCCTGCCCTTCTGCGTACGCCCGCACATTCCCGGCAAACAACCGCACCATCGCCGCCGGCGAGGTGGGCGCCGAGCTGTGCCCGGTCAGCAACAAGCCCCAGGCGGTCCAGAATGGATGCCGTTGCGGCAACGGTTCCTGCCGGCACACGTCGATCACCGCCCCGGCCAGATGCCCCTCCTTCAACGCCTCGACCAGATCGGCATCGACCACTGCCGCGCCGCGGCCGGCGTTGATGAACAAGGCCGTAGGCTGGAAGCGCTGGAACAGCGCCGCGTCATACAGGTCATGGGTTGCCGGCGTGTCAGGCAGCAGGTTGAGCACGTAATCCATTTGCCCGACCAGGCGCGGTAAATCCGCCAACCCTGCGACCTCGACGAACGGCGCCTGCTCACGGGCACTGCTGGCAATGCCGTAAAGGGTCACGCCAAACGGCGCGAGGAACTCGGCCACCCGCTGGCCGATATCGCCGGTGCCAACGATCAGCACTTTGCGCCCTTCGAGTGAGCGCCCTGGGCGGTCATCCCAGCGGCGCTCGACCTGGCTGACCAGGCGCGACAGCACTTCGCGCTCGTGGCCGAGCATGTAGGTCAGCATGTACTCGGCCATCACCTGGCCGAAAATGCCCACGGCGCGGGTCAGGCGGTAGTCACGCGGCAGCCCTTCGGCCAGCAACGGCGTGATGCCGGCCCAGGTGGACTGCACCCACTCCGGCTTGTGGCCTTGGCGCAGCAGGCTCGCCAACAGGTCCGGCTGGCCCAGCCAGACCGGGCACTGCGGTGCCTGGCGGGCCAGTTCGGCGGAGTCCCCGCTGGTCAGGATTTGCAGCTCCGGCATGGCTTCGCGCAGCAGTTCGGCATATCGAGCATGATCATGCTCAGCGATCAGAACACGCATGATCAGACCGGGTCGTTACGGCGCAGCAGCTCTTCAGGCAAGTGCTCGATGTACTCGTCCTCGGCCGGTGGCATCTGCAGGTGATAACCCTGATTTTCAAGGTTTTCCAGCACCTTGGCGATGTCCTCGCGGGCCAGCTGGCGTTCCGGGGTCAACACCAGGTCGAAGGCGTGCACCGGCTTGCCAAAGAAGGGCAGCAGCGCCTCGGGCACGCGCTCCAGGCCTTCGGCCTTGAGCACGTAGAGGTACATTTCGTTCTTGCGTGGGCTCTTGTAGATCGAGCAGATACGTTTCATTGCTTATCTCCGGCGCCTGCGAGGTCATCGAGCAGGGCCTGGCCCATCCGCTCACGGCGCCAGCCGCGCAGCGAATCGGGCAGTTGGTAGGGGCCGTTCGGGTAACCGCTCTTGAGCAGGGCTTCCAGGGCTTTCTTGCGCAGCATCAGCTCCGGGGCGATCCCCAGGCGCTCGCCTTCAGCCTGGCCGATGGCACGCAGGCGCTTGAGGATACCGGAGGCTTCGATCGGCAGCGGCTCAGGCAGCGGCTGTGGCCACTGCTCCGACGGCAGGCTGCCAGCGCGCTTGATCAGCTCGAGCAGGATGGCGCCGTCCTGGCGGATGGTGCGCGGGTGCATTTCTTCGATCTTGGCCAGGGCCGAAAGGTTGTCCGGCTGGCTCTTGGCCATGGGCCACAGCGAGTGTTCCTTGAGGATGCGGTTGCGCGGCACATCGCGGCTGCGCGCTTCGCGCTCGCGCCAGGCGCACAGTTCGCGCAGCACCGCCAGCTGCTGACGGCCCAGCTTCCAGGCGAGCTTGACGTCGCGGTACAGGGTCTCGGGTTCGACTTCACGGCGCAGCGCGGCCACCAGCTCGGCGCCGTCGTCCAGCACCCAGGCGTACTTGTCGCCCTCCAGGCGCGGTTGCAGGGCAGCGAACAGTTCGGCCAGGTGCACGGCATCTTCGGCGGCGTAGCTGACTTGGGTTTCCGACAGCGGGCGTTGCAACCAGTCGGAGCGGGTTTCGCCTTTGGGCAGCTCGATGCCCAGCACTTCCTGCACCAGCCGCGAATACCCCATGGAGAAGCCCAGGTTCAGGTAACCGGCGGCCAGCTGAGTGTCGAACAACGGCTGCGGCAGCTTGCCGGTCAGGCGCAGCAGCACTTCGAGGTCTTCGCTGCAGGCGTGCAACACCTTGACCACGCGGCTGTCGTCGAGCAGCTCGCCCAGCGGCTGCCAGTCGCGGATCAACAGCGGGTCGATGAGGAAAGCCCGCTGCCCGTCGCCGACCTGGACCAGACCGGCTTTCGGGTAGAAGGTATCGACCCGCATGAATTCGGTGTCGAGCGCCACAAAGGGCAGTTCGCGCCACTTGCGGCATTGTTCGGCCAGGGTCTGGTCGTCACGGATCCAGTGAATTTCGATGGCCACAAGGCTCTCCCACAAACATTGGCGCGCAGTATATACGGCACGGGCCCTGCTGGTGAAACCTGCGCCATCCCTGGTTTAGATGAACGGCCTCAACGCTGGGCTGCCAACCACGGTCGGCAGCTGGCAAACATGTCCAGCGACTGCTGGTAGACCTCGGTGTGCACCTGCAGCAGGCCCAGCATCGAGTGGAACAGATTGTCCTGCGACAGCGGTGCATCGCTCAGCTTGGCCAGGCAGTCGGTGTCGATGCCGAAGTCCTCCTTGTAGCTGTCGGAGAACCAGGTCAGCAGAGGCACGTGCTTTTGTTGTTCCGGGGCAATGGCATACGGGGTGCCGTGCAGGAACAGGTTGTACTCGCCCAGCGACTCGCCATGGTCGGACAGGTAGATCATCGCCGTGTCGACCTTGTCCTGCTTGCTGCGCAGGGTGTCGATGAGCGAGGACAGCACCTTGTCAGTGTAGGCCAGGGTGTTGTCGTAGCCGTTGATGATGTCCTGCTCGCTGCACTGGTTCAGCGCATTGCTCTGGCACACCGGGGTGAAGCGCTCGCCGTCTTTGGGGTAGCGCTTGAAGTACTCGGGGCCGTGGCTGCCCATCTGATGCAACACCAGCACAGTGTCTTTGTCGAGGTTGTCGATCAGCTCGCCCAGGCCTTGCAGCAGGATTTCGTCATGGCATTCGCCGCTGGCGCACAGCTGCGGGTCCTTGAAGTTGCTGACGTCGATGAACTGCACGCGATCGCAGGTGCCTTTGCAGCCCGACTGGTTGTCGCGCCACTGCACAGCCAGGCCGGCCCGCTGGAGGATGTCCAGCAGCCCTTCGCGGTTCTTCGCCACCCGGGCGTCGTATTCCTTGCGCTTCATGCCGGAGAACATGCACGGCACCGAAACGGCGGTTTCGGTACCGCAGGAATGCACATCGGAAAAACTCACCAGGCCCTGTTCCTTGGCCAGGTTCGGGGTGGTGTCGCGCTGATAGCCGAGCACGCCGAAGTGATCGGCACGGGCACTTTCACCGACCACCAGCACGGTCAGCGATTTGCGCTCGTGCTTTTGCCAGGCCGCATCGCGCTTGGCATCTTCGCCATAGTGCTGGAACGGCCGCGCAGCGGTACCGACGCGCTCGTTGACATAACCGATGGTCGCGCCGACGACATTGCTCGGGGTGAGCATCAGGCGCAGTTCGTGGTGATTGCGAAACAGCGACGACAGCCCTTGATAGTTGACCAATGCCACCGAGCCCAGTGCGACCACGCAGGCACCGCTGACCACCAGCTTGCCGAGCAGTTCGCGGTGCCATGGGCGGTAGGCGATCTGCGCCTTCCACAGCAATACTGACGGCAATACGCCGAGCAATAGAATATAGGCAGCGAACTTGAACGACAGCAGATCGCGCACTTCCGAAACATTGGTCTCGGCGATGTTGCGGAACATGCCGGCATCAATAAGCACGCCATACTGGTTCATGAAGTAAGCGGCACTCGCACCACTCACGAACAGCACGATCAACAGCGGCTTCAAGACATAACGGAAGGCGAACAGGGTCAACACCAGGTTGAATGCAAACAACATCAGCACGGCGAACGCCAAGCTCAGCCAGAGCCCCGACACCCCGGCGGGCACCACCTCTTGCAGGTGCTCCCAAAGGAACAGGTTGAGACCCACCAGCAGGTAAACGCTGGCCAACAGCGTGACCCATTCAGTCCGCAGGGATTTGAAGTTGAGCATCGGCATTCGCAATCAAGAGTAATTATCAACCCCCAGGCCAGACGGCACCGTGGGAAAGTCGCGGAACTCTAGAAAGCGCACCATCAATTTTTTGTGAAAAAGACGGTAACAAATTCGTAAGGCGATGCATTTTTTTACATTAAATTAACTTCATTCAGCATTCGTTCAGCCGCGCAGGCGCGCTTTGGCATAAGGTTCGCGGTCGATGTCGAGCACTTCGACGCACAGCTGGATGTCCAAGCCGGCCTGGGTCGGGATGGCTTCGCGCAGCACTTCGAGCAAGCTGCCGGACAATTGTTGCTTCACCTCGGACGAGCGACCGCTGAGTATCGCCAGGCGCACATGGGCAAAGGCCCGCTCACCCGGTGCGGTACCCACTCGGTACTGCTTGAAGGCCTCGGCCCGGCTCTTGATGTCGGCTTCGTCGGCAAACTGGCCACTGCCAACCAGGGCGTGGTTCAAGCGCAACAGCAGCACGTCTACATTGAGCTCACGCAGGTTGTCGCTGTATTCCAGATTCAGGTGAGGCATGGTGCAGGTTCCAGGCACGGGGAAGGATGCGACAGCCTACCCCAGTCCCCCACCTGCGCAAAGGCGGCTATCCTCAAAGGTCAGGACCTTACCGACAACCCTGACAGAGGTGAAGAAATGCCAGTTCCGCATGATCTGCTCGCTGACCTGCACGTTACCGCTGAGGCATTCCAGGCACTCATAGACAAGGACCAGGACCTTCACAAGCTGCACAAGGAATACAACGCCAAGGACAAAGAGGTGCTCGCCGCCGAGGCCAACGGTACCAACGACGAAGCAGTCAACCGCCTGCGCAAGGAAAGGCTGCTGCTCAAGGACAAGATCGAACGGATCATCCATCCGCCGAAAGCCTGACAACCCTTCATTGAATTCACCGGCCTCTTCGCGGCTGAAGCCGCTCCTACCGGGATTTGCGCTTACCCTGTAGGAGCGGCTTCAGCCGCGAAGAGGCCAGCAGCCCTCACACGGCAGCCGAAGCCTTCAACGCACCCTCCAGGTCTTCGATCAAGTCACGGTAATCCTCGATCCCCACCGACAACCGCAGCAGGTTCTCGCTGATCCCCATCTCGCCTTTCTGTGCCGGGCTCAACGAGTTGTGCGACATGCTCCAGGAGTGGTTGATCATGCTCTCCACCCCGCCCAGCGAGTCGGCCAGCACGAAGATCTGCAGGGCCTCGACTAGCCGGTTGAGCGCCGCTCGGTCACCGCCTTTGACCTTCATCGCCACCACCGCCCCGCCGCTGCGCATCTGACGCTGGCACAGCGCATGTTGCGGGTGGCTTTCCAGCCCTGGGTAGAATACTTGCTCGACCTGGGGGTGGCCTTCGAGGAAGCGCGCCACCTGCAGCGCGTTGGCGCACTGGCGCTCCATGCGCACATCCAGGGTCTTCAGCCCGCGCAAGGCCAGGTAGCAGTCGAACGGCCCCTGGATGGCACCCACCGCCATGCTGATCCTGCGCAGGCGCTTGTACAGCTCATCGCTGGCGGCCACCACCACGCCTCCCGTAAGGTCGGAGTGGCCACCGATGTATTTGCTCGCCGAATGCATCACCAGGTCGACACCGAGGGTGATCGGCCGCTGATTCCACGGCGAGCAGAAGGTGTTGTCGATGCAGGTGAGGATACCGCGGGCACGGGCCAGGTCGCACACCGCCTTGATATCCACCAGGTGCAGCAGCGGGTTGGTCGGTGACTCGATCCAGATCAGCTGTGTTTCGGGCCTGATCGCCGCCGCCACTGCCGCGACGTCATTGAGGTCGACATAGGTGGTGGTCAGGCCCGACGTGCGCCCGCGGTAGTCTTCGAGGATGCGGAAAGTGCCGCCGTAAACGCCATTCATCACCACCACGTGGGCGTCCTTGGGCAGCAGCTCCAGGACCGTCGCAGTGGCATTGACGCCTGATGCACAGGCCACCGCGCCGACGCCCTCTTCGAGCGCTGCGACGCAGCTTTCGTAGGCGTGCCGGGTCGGGTTGCCAACCCGGCTGTACGCATATTCGGGGTGATCGTCGAGGCTGCGCTTGATGTAGGAACTGGCGGTGTAGATGGGCGGGAAGATGGCGTTATCGGCAACGCTGAACTGGTCGCCGGCGTGGATGGTACGGGTGGCAAAATTACGCGGCTTGTCAGACATGGTCAGGCCCATTGGCAGGATTCAAGCCTGCAACTATGGCAACAACCTGGCCCGGCGGCAATGCCGGCGTGACGCAGGAAATTTTCCTAGGCCTGGGGTAATCTGGGGAAAATTTTTCTCGATGGTTTGCCCTGCAATGGACAGTTTCGACCAACACATCCTCACACTGCTGCAGCGCGACGCTTCGATCTCGCTCAAGGACCTGGCCGAAGCGGTCAACCTGTCGACCACACCTTGCTGGAAGCGGGTCAAGCGCCTTGAAGAAGACGGCTACATCCTCGGTCGTGTCGCCCTGCTGGACCCCGAACGCCTGGGGCTGGGGCTGACCGTGTTCGTCCAGCTCAAGACCCAGCGCCACGACAGCGCCTGGCTGGAGCAGTTCGCAGCGACGGTGAAGGGCTTCGAGGAGGTGATGGAGTTCTACCGCATGTCTGGGGACTGGGACTACATGCTACGGGTGGTGGTGGGCGATATCGCCGCGTACGACCGCTTCTACAAGAAGCTGATCACCAGCACTGACGGGCTGTCGAACATCACCTCCAGTTTTGCCATGGAGCAGATGAAGTACACCACGGCCTTTCCGGTGCATCGATCCTGAATCGGTGCTGGATTCTTCGCGGCTAAAGCCGCTCCTACAGAGGTATCGGGATCCCTGTAGGAGCGGCTTTAGCCGCGAAGAGGCCGGCCCAGGCAGCCCATCAATCCGAAGCCAGCACCGCCTCGATCCGGTTCCCGGCCTTGGCCTTCTCCAGCTTGATCGCAATGAACTTGGACGTCGGCGTGTAAGTCCCCTCGCCATAACTCTCCAGCGGCACCAGCGGATTGGTCTCAGGGTAATAAGCCGCTGCCTGGCCATCCGGAATGTCATAAGCCACCAGGCGGAAGCCCGACACCCGCCGCTCCACGCCATCCTCCCACAGCGACACTAGGTCCACGTGCTCGCCCGGTTCGAAGCCCAGGCGGCGGATGTCCGCCTCACTGACGAACACCACTTCGCGCAGGCCGAACACCCCGCGATAACGGTCATCGAGCCCGTACAGCGTGGTGTTGTACTGGTCGTGCGAACGTAGGGTCTGCAGGATCAGGTCGGGCTTGTCGCCCCGCGCCAGCACCTTGGCGTTGACCAGCGCTTCCGGCAGCGCGTGGGGCATGAAGCGCGCCTTGCCGGTGGCCGTGCGGAAATTGCGATCGCCCGCGTTGTTGCCCAGGTGGAAGCCACCCGGATGTTGCAAGCGCTCGTTGAAATTGGCGAAGCCTGGAATCACATCGCCGATCATGCTGCGAATGCGGCTGTAGTCGGCGACCGCGTATTCCCAGTCGATCGGCTGGTTGCCCAAGGTGGCCTTGGCCATGCCGGCGATGATCCACGGCTCAGAGCGCATGTGCGGCGAGCGCGGGCGCAGCTGGCCGTTGGAGATGTGCACCATGCTGAAGGTATCTTCCACGGTCACACCTTGCGGCCCCTCGGCCTGCATGTCGATCTCGGTACGGCCCAGGCATGGCAGGATCAGCGCATCGCGGCCGGTGATCAGATGCGAGCGGTTGAGCTTGGTGGAAATCTGCACGGTCAGCGCGCAGTTGCGCAGCGCCGCATGGGTGCGCGGGGTATCCGGTGTGGCTTGGGCGAAGTTGCCGCCCAAGGCGACGAACACCTTGGCCTGCCCCTCTTCCATGGCCTTGATCGCCAGCACCGCGTTGTGCCCGTGGGCACGCGGCACCCGGAACTTGAAGCGTTTTTCGAGGGCATCGAGCAGGGTCGCCTTGGGCTTCTCGTCGATGCCCATGGTGCGGTCGCCCTGCACGTTGCTATGGCCGCGCACCGGCGACAGGCCGGCACCGGGCTTGCCGACGTTGCCGCGCAGCAGCTGCAGGTTGACGATCTCCTGCACGGTCGGCACCGAATGGCGATGCTGGGTGACGCCCATGGCCCAGCACATGATCACCCGTTCGGCTTTGCGGTACATGCGCGCGGCCAGTTCGATCTCGGCCAGGGTCAGGCCCGACTGCTTGACGATGTGCTCCCACGAGGTGGCATCCACCGCCGCCAGGTAGTCGTCAAGGCCACTGGTGTGCTCGGCGATGAAAGCATGGTCGAACACTGCAGGCTCGCCCTTGGCTTGGGCTTCACGCTCCCACTGCAGGAGGAACTTCGCCATGCCACGCATGGCCGCCATATCGCCGCCCAACGCCGGCCGGAAGTAGGCACTGGTGGTCGGCTCGGAGCCGTTGCTGAGCATCTCGAACGGGTGCTGGGGGTGCTGGAAGCGTTCCAGGCCGCGCTCCTTGAGCGGGTTGAAGCACACCACCTGGGCACCGCGCTTGACCGCCTCGCGCAGGGGTTCGAGCATGCGCGGGTGGTTGGTGCCGGGGTTCTGGCCAATCACAAAGATCGCGTCGGCCAGCTCCAGGTCGTGGAACACCACGGTGCCCTTGCCCACCCCGAGGGTTTCCGACATGCCGGCGCCACTGGCCTCGTGGCACATGTTCGAGCAGTCGGGGAAGTTGTTGGTGCCGTAGGCGCGGACGAACAGCTGGTAGAGGAACGCGGCCTCGTTGCTGGCCCGGCCCGAGGTGTAGAACTCGGCCTGGTCGGCCGAGTCGAGCGCGCGCAGGTGCTGGGCGATCAGCTCGAAGGCTTCTTGCCAGCTGGTTTCGACATAGTGGTCGGTGGCCGCGTCGTAGCGCATCGGGTGGGTCAGGCGGCCTTGGTATTCAAGCCAGTAGTCGGTCTGGTCGAGCAACGCGCTGACGCTGTACTTGGCGAAAAATGCCGGGTCAACCGAGCGGCCGGTGGCCTCCCAGTTCACTGCCTTGGCGCCGTTTTCACAGAACTTGACCATTTCGCCTTCCGCCGACTCGCCCCAGGCGCAGCCCGGGCAGTCGAAGCCACCGTTCTGGTTGGTCTTGAGCATCGCCCGCAGGTTCTTGAAGGCGTTTTCGCTGCCCAGCCAGCTCTTGGTCACGCTCTTCAGCGCGCCCCAGCCGGCGGCGGGGCCTTTGTAGTCCCTGATGTGTCGGTCCTGGCTCATGCGGTCAATCCTCACGCGGCATGGAAATGTTCACCGATTCGATCTGCCCGGTGTTTTTCTCAGCCTATGGAGCCCACCCCAGAGCCGTCCAATCGAAATACCTTACGGCACGATAAGCGCTCTCGATCATGCCCTGCAGGCCTTGCCGTGCCTGGCCTGCAGCCGTGATAGAGGGCATTGATGAATCGGTCGGGGAAAGCGATTTGACGGGGCTGGCCTCAGGCTATAGCTTGAATCCTTGTAGCCCCCATTTCCTTTCGAGCGCCAACGTGGAACAGAACAGCCGGCCCCTGATTGACGGCTTCAACCGGAAAATCGACTACCTGCGGATGTCGGTCACAGACCGCTGCGACTTCCGTTGCGTGTATTGCATGGCCGAAGACATGCAGTTCCTGCCGCGCCAGCAGATCCTCAGCCTCGAAGAGCTGTTCCAGGTGGCCGAACGCTTCGTCGCCCTCGGCACCCGCAAGATTCGCCTGACCGGCGGCGAGCCGCTGGTGCGTCAGGGCATCGTCGACCTGTGCGGGCGTATCGCCGCCCTGCCCGGCCTGCGTGAATTGTGCATGACCAGCAACGGTTCGCAGCTTGGCCGCCTGGCCCAGCCGCTGTTCGACGCCGGGGTCACGCGCCTGAACATCAGCCTCGACAGCCTCGATGCCGGGCGCTTCAAGCAGCTCACCCGCACCGGCGACCTCAACCAGGTGATCGCCGGTATCGACGCCGCACGCCAGGCTGGCTTCAAGCGCACCAAGCTCAATTGCGTAGTGCTCAAGGGCCGCAACGACCACGAGCTGGTCGACCTGGTGCGCTTCGCCATCGACCGTGAGCTGGACATCACCTTCATCGAAGAGATGCCGCTGGGGGTGATCAGCGAGCATGAGCGCGGCGAATCATTCTGCTCCAGCGACGAAGTGCGTGAGCGCCTGGCCGAACACTTCACCCTGATCGAATCCACCGAATCCTCGCAAGGCCCGGCGCGCTATTGGCGCCTGGCCGAAGCCGCGCACACCCGCGTCGGTTTCATCTCGCCGCACAGCCACAACTTCTGCGCCACCTGCAACCGCGTGCGCCTGACGGTGGAAGGCCGCCTGCTGCTGTGCCTGGGCAATGAACACTCGATGGACCTCAAGCAGGTGCTGCGCGCTCACCCGGGCGATGCGGCACGACTGGAGAAGGCCATCCGCGACTCGTTGCACCTCAAGCCCTACCGTCATCACTTCGAAGTCGGCGGCGAGGTGCAGGTCCTGCGCTTCATGAACATGACCGGCGGCTGAGCGGCCGCCTCTGGATTTCCATGATCGTCCACCCCCACCCCGATGTGCTGCGCGTGCTGTTCACGCTCAAGGGCTCGATCGTCAAACGCATTGCCCTGCGCTGCCTGATGGTGACCTTGCTCGCCGCGCTGATCGTGCTGGTCGAGCGGCATTTCCCGGCATTCTTCTATCCGGTCAGCGCCACACCGTTCACCCTGCTTGGCCTGTCGCTGTCAATCTTCATGAGCTTTCGCAACAACGCCTGCTACGACCGTTGGTGGGAGGGGCGCAAGGCGTGGGGCAAGCTGATCATCGAGACCCGTTCGTTCGTGCGCGAGAGCGTGGTGATCACCGACGAGAAACTGCGCGCCGAACTGCTGCGCAGCCTGTGCGGTTTTGCCCATGGGCTGAATGCGCGGTTGCGCAACGAAAACGAAGTGAACGCCACGCGCCCATGGCTCAACGAAGCTACCCCGGTGGCCGCGCACAATGTGTGCGATGGCATCCTGCGCGATATCGGCGCCCGCTGTTCGCAACTGGCCGAACAAGGGCAGATCAGCGAATGGCGCTATACCCTGCTGGAGCAGCGCCTGGCCGGGCTGACCGAGGTACAGGCCACCTGCGAGCGGATCAAGGGTTCGCCACTGCCGTTCCCCTACACCTTGCTGCTGCACCGCACCATCTACATCTTTTGCCTGTTGTTGCCGTTCGCCTTGGCCGAACCGCTGGGCTGGCTGGCACCGCTGTTCACCACCATCGTCGGTTACACCTTCTTCGGCCTGGACGCGATCGGCAACGAACTGGAAGACCCGTTCGGGCGGGACGAGAACGACCTGCCGATGGACGCGATGGTGCGCACGGTGGAGCGGGATGTGCTTGGGGCCTTGGGAGTCGAGCCGCTGCCACCGGTGTTGCTGCCGGTGGACCATGTATTGAGCTGATGGCCTCTTCGCGGGGCAAGCCCGCTCCTACAGACATCGCGTATACCTGTAGGAGCGGGCTTGCCCCGCGAAGAGGCCGGTGCAGCTAGCCGCGACTTTCGCAGGCTTCAATAGGCTTAAGATGCTTCACGAAGTTGCAGGGCCGATGCCGCGCGTCCAGTTGCTCCACCAAAATACCCTCCCAGGCAGTACGGCAAGCATTGGTAGACCCCGGCAGGCAGCAGACCAAGGTGCCATTGGAAATCCCCGCCAGCGCCCTGCTCTGCACGGTCGAGCTGCCGATGTCGAGAATGGACAAGGCGCGGAACAGTTCACCAAAGCCATCAACCTGCCGATCCAGCAGGCACTGCACCGCCTCCGGCGTGCTGTCACGCCCGGTAAAGCCGGTACCGCCGGTGATCAGCACCACCTGCACGTCGTCATCGGCGATCCAGGTCGCCACCTGGGCGCGGATCTTGTACAGGTCATCCTTGAGCAGCGCCCGCGCTACCAGGCGGTGGCCGACTTCCACCGAGCGGCTGGCCAGCAGCTCGCCGGAAGTATCGTTGTCGTAGGTACGGGTGTCGCTGACGGTCAGCACGGCGATGTTCAGCGGTACGAAAACCGCATCGGGTTGAACGCGCACGGTGAAGCTCCTTGAATGGCAGTATCGTCACGCTAGAGGCAAGCTTGGCAAGCGTCCAATCGAAATGGCGAACCGGCCGATCAATGACATCTATCGCAGACGTGGGTTAAGGTCTGCACAACCAGACGCCAGGCACTTCCATGGACATCAAGCAGCTCAAGTTCCTCATCGCCCTCGACCAGACCCGCCACTTCGGCCAGGCCGCGGCGCTGTGCCATATCACCCAGCCGACCCTGTCCATGCGCCTGCGCAACCTGGAGGATGAACTGGACCTGGTGCTGGTCAAGCGCGGCCAGCGTTTCGAGGGCTTCACCGAGGCGGGCGAGCGCATCCTGGCCTGGGCCCGCACCCTGCTGGCCGCCCATGATGGCCTGCAGGCAGAGGCTGCCAGTTGCCGTGGCCAGGTGGTCGGCAGCCTGCGCCTGGGCACCGTGCCGCTGGCCAGCTTCAACCCCATGCACCTGCTGCTGCCGCTGCGCGAAAAATACCCCGAGCTGCAATTTCAGATCAGTTCGCACAGCACCGAGCAGATCATGGACGGCCTGAGCCGCAACCAGCTCGACCTGGGCATCTGCTACCTCGACCAGGTCAACGCCAACTTCTTCGAAGTGATCGAATTGGGCACCACCACCATGGGCCTGCTGTTCGACACCCAGCACTTCCAGTTCGACGCCGAGAGCCTGCGCTGGGACCAGCTCGCCGACATTCCCCTGGGCCTGCTGAGCAAAGGCATGCACTACCGCCAGTCGCTGGACCTCAGTTTCCGCAGCCGCAGCCTGGAGCCCAATGCCGTGCTGGAAAGCGACTCGACCTTCCAGCTGGTGCAGGCCATCAACACCGGCGTCTGCTGCGCGATCATGCCGCTGGGCTGCGGCCTGGAAGACCTCAGCGAGCACATGCGCATCATCCCCATCGCCGACGCCAGCATTCACAGCCCGGTCGGCCTGCTGCTGCGCCGCAGCGAACCGCGCTCGGCGATTGCCGAGCAGTGCTTCGCCGAAGCCAAGGCGCTGTTTCAGCCCACCTGACTCGCCGTCGCCTGCCGATACTGCCGGGGCGTGAAACCGGTCAGCTGCTTGAACTGGCGGCTGAACGCGCTGTGGTCGGTGTAGCCGCAGCGCAGCGCCACTTCGGTGATCGGTAGCTCCGAGTGCAATAGCCGATGGGCGTGCTCCAGGCGTGCCTTGTGGATCATCTGCCGCGGTGTGAGGTGGAACACCCGCTTGCAGTAGCGCTCCAGCTGCGCCACGGAAATCCCGGCGATGCGGGTCAACTCATTCATGCTGATCGGCTGGTGGAAATGCCGGCGGATGTGTTCGTCCACGGCAGCCAGGCGCTGGTAGGCGGGATGGGTATCGGCGGCTGACTGCAAGTCGACGGAGATACCGACCAGGCCGATGATCTCGCCAGCCGGGTTGCGCAGCGGGCGCTTGTGGGTGAGGCACCAGCCCGGTTCACGGCTGCCATACAGGTGCAGTTCGAGCTGGTCTTCCAGCACCAGCCCATCCTTGAGCACGCGGCGGTCCTGCTCGGTGTAGCCGGGGCCCAGTTGCGCGGGGAACACTTCGGCGCTGGTCTTGCCCAGCAGTGGCTGAAGGCGTTTGAGGCCGCAGCGCTGGACGAGTGTGTTGTTGGCCAGCACATAGCGGGCGGCCGGGTCCTTGATGAAGATCGCAGCGTTGGGGATGGCGTCGAGGATCGGCAGCAACAGCGACACACCAGCCAGCAGGGCGTCGAGGGTGGTCGGGCGGTGCTGGTCGAGCGACTGGTACAAGGTTGCCAGGTGCGAGTGTGTCATCTGTTCTCTAAAGCCCTTGTTTGGCTTGGCTTGCAGCCTACCTAGCGGCTCTGCTCAGTCGCCACTGTTTTTTGCGATTGTGCCGATTTCGTCATTCCCCCTGCAGAAAACCATCAAGAACCCCCACCCCTATCGGGTCCACTCTATGCCCCACGCAAGCCGCCCAAAACCTACAAGAGCGCGGCCGTAAAAAGCCGCATCACGTGACATCAGACCTGCCTATCCAAAACCTACAAAAAGGCGCACCCATGTCAGGCAAATTCAAGAAAGAGCTGTCATTGCTCGACCTCACCTTCATCGGCCTCGGCGCTATCTTCGGCTCCGGCTGGCTGTTCGCCGCCAGCCACGTCTCCGCCATCGCCGGCCCGGCCGGTATCCTCTCCTGGTTCCTCGGCGGTTTCGCCGTGCTGCTGCTGGGCATCGTCTACTGCGAACTCGGTGCCGCTCTGCCGCGCGCCGGTGGCGTAGTGCGCTACCCGGTGTACTCGCATGGCCCGCTGCTCGGCTACCTGATGGGCTTCATCACGCTGATCGCGTTCTCCAGCCTGATCGCCATCGAAGTGGTCGCCTCGCGCCAGTACGCCGCAGCCTGGTTCCCCGGGCTGACCAAGGCCGGCTCCAGCGATCCGACCGTGCTCGGTTGGCTGGTGCAGTTCGCCTTGCTGGGGCTGTTCTTCTTCCTCAACTACCGCAGCGTGAAGACCTTCGCCAAGGCCAACAACCTGGTCAGCGTGTTCAAGTTCATCGTGCCGCTGCTGGTGATCGGCGTGCTGTTCAGCTTCTTCAAGCCGGAAAACTTCGAGGTCCAGGGCTTTGCCCCGTTCGGCCTGTCCGGCGTTGAAATGGCGGTGTCGGCCGGTGGCATCATCTTCGCCTACCTTGGCCTGACGCCGATCATTTCGGTGGCCAGCGAAGTGAAGAACCCGCAACGCACCATCCCCATCGCGCTGATTCTCTCAGTGCTGCTGTCCACCGCGATCTACGCCCTGCTGCAACTGGCCTTCCTCGGCAGCGTGCCGACCGAGATGCTCACCCATGGCTGGGCCGCGGTGACCAAGGAACTGGCCCTGCCCTACCGTGACATCGCCCTGGCCCTGGGCGTGGGCTGGCTGGCCTACCTGGTGGTGGCCGATGCGGTGATCTCGCCCAGCGGCTGCGGCAACATCTACATGAACGCCACCCCGCGCGTGGTCTATGGCTGGGCGCAGACCGGCACCTTCTTCAAGTACTTCACCCGCGTCGACGCCGAGTCCGGCATCCCGCGCCCGGCGCTGTGGCTGACCTTCGCCCTGGCCGTGTTCTGGACCTTGCCGTTCCCGTCCTGGGAAGCGCTGATCAACGTGGTGTCCGCCGCGCTGGTATTGAGTTACGCCGTGGCCCCGGTCACCGTCGCCGCCCTGCGCCGCAATGCGCCAGAAATGCCGCGCCCGTTCCGGGTCAAGGGCATGGGCGTGCTTGGCCCGCTGTCGTTCATCATCGCCGCGCTGATCGTCTATTGGTCGGGCTGGAGCACCGTGTCCTGGCTGCTGGCCCTGCAGATCGTGATGTTTGTGCTGTACCTGCTGTGCAGCCGCTTCGTCCCGACCCAGCACCTGTCGCTGGCCCAGCAAGTGCGTTCGTCCGCCTGGCTGATCGGCTTCTACGCCGTGACCATCCTGCTGTCCTGGCTGGGCAGCTTCGGCGGCCTGGGCGTTCTCGCCCACCCGTTCGACACCGTGGCCGTCGCCGCCTGTGCCTTGGGCATCTACTACTGGGGCGCCGCCACCGGCGTGCCGGCCCACCTGGTACGCCTGGAAGGTGAAGACGAAAGCGAAGCCTCGGCTGATACCTACAGCGGCCGCCCCGCCGTCGCCTCCTGATCCTTCAAGTAATGGACAAACCCATGAAACAGATTCACGTCATCGACTCGCATACCGGCGGCGAACCGACCCGCCTGGTGATGAAAGGCTTCCCGCCGCTGCAGGGGCGCAGCATGGCCGAGCAGCGCGACGAACTGCGCGAGCTGCACGACCAATGGCGCCGTGCCTGCCTGCTGGAGCCACGCGGCAACGACGTGCTGGTCGGCGCGCTGTATTGCCCACCGTTGTCGGCCGATGCCACTTGCGGGGTGATCTTCTTCAACAATGCCGGCTACCTGAACATGTGCGGCCACGGCACCATCGGCCTGGTTGCCTCGCTGCAGCATCTGGGCCTGATCGCGCCGGGCGTTCACAAGATCGACACGCCTGTCGGCCAGGTCAGCGCCACGCTGCATGAAGACGGCGCCATCACCGTCGGCAACGTGCCGTCCTACCGCTACCGCCAGCAGGTGGCGGTGGACGTGCCCGGCCATGGCGTGGTGCGCGGCGATATCGCCTGGGGCGGCAACTGGTTCTTCCTGGTCTCTGAGCACGGCCAGCGTATCGAACTGGACAACCGTGAAGCCCTCACCGACTACACCTGGGCCATGCTCAAGGCCCTCGAAGCCCAGGGCATCACCGGCGAAAACGGCGCGCCGATCGACCACGTCGAACTGTTTGCCGACGACGCCAATGCCGACAGCCGCAACTTCGTCATGTGCCCCGGCAAGGCCTATGACCGCTCGCCCTGCGGCACCGGCACCAGCGCCAAGCTGGCGTGCCTGGCTGCCGACGGCAAGCTCGAAGCCGGCCAGACCTGGGTCCAGGCCAGCATCACCGGCAGCCAGTTCCATGGCCGCTACGAACGCGACGGCGAACGCATTCGCCCGTTCATCACCGGCCGCGCCTACATGACCGCCGACAGCACCCTGCTGATCGACGAACAGGATCCGTTCGCCTGGGGTATCTGACCCCGGTTTTTTCTACCCCCTATTGAATAGCGCCAGGAGTGACAACAATGACCGACAACATCTTCACCGGCACCATGCCCGCCCTGATGACTCCATGCACCGCCGAGCGCAAGCCGGACTTCGACGCCTTGGTGCGCAAGGGTCGCGAGCTGATCGAAGCGGGCATGAGCGCCGTGGTCTACTGCGGCTCGATGGGCGACTGGCCGCTGCTGACCGAAGCCGAGCGCCAGGAAGGCGTGGCCCGCCTGGTGGCCGCGGGCATCCCGACCATCGTCGGCACAGGTGCGGTGAACACCCGCGAAGCCGTTTCCCACGCGGCCCACGCCGCCAAGGTCGGTGCCGCCGGCCTGATGGTCATCCCCCGCGTGCTCAGCCGCGGCGCCTCGCTGATCGCCCAGAAGCACCACTTCTCGGCCATTCTCGCCGCCGCGCCGAAGCTGCCAGCGGTAATTTACAACAGCCCCTACTACGGCTTCGCCACCCGCGCCGACCTGTTCTTCGAACTGCGCCGTGAGTTCCCCAACCTGATCGGTTTCAAGGAGTTCGGCGGTGGCGCCGACCTGCGCTACGCCGCCGAGCACATCACCTCCCAGGATAACGACGTAACCCTGATGGTCGGCGTCGACACCCAAGTGGTGCATGGCTTCGTCAACTGCGCCGCCACCGGCGCCATCACCGGTATCGGCAATGCCCTGCCGCGTGAAGTGCTGCAGTTGGTGAGCCTGAGCAAGCAGGCCGCCAAGGGCGACGCCAAGGCCCGACGCCTGGCGCGTGAACTGGAGGCGGCACTGGCAGTGCTGTCATCGTTCGATGAAGGCTGCGACCTGGTGCTGTACTACAAGCACCTGATGGTGCTCAACGGCGACACCGAGTACAGCCTGCACTTCAACGAAACCGACGTGCTCACCGATGCCCAGCGCAACTACGCCGAGCAGCAGTACGGCTTGTTCCGCACGTGGTACGCCAGCTGGTCGGCCGAGCAGAACCTGGCCTAAGCAACCCCTGCTTTCTCTGTAGGAGCGGGCGTGCCCGCGAAACAAGCGACTCGGTGCCTGGCACCGGCTCTGCCGGTGTTCGCGGGCTCGCCCGCTCCCACAGGGACTGGCTTAGCCTTACATTCAATTCAAAGGACGCCCCATGACCCTGACAGGCAACCTGCTGATCGGCCAGCGCGCCGTACCCGGCAGCCGCGACGCGATCCGCGCCATCGACCCTGCCACCCACCAGGCCCTCGAACCTGCCTATGCCGGCGGCACCGGCGAACATGTGGCTCAGGCCTGTGCACTGGCCTGGGCGGCATTCGACCCTTTCCGCGAAACCTCGCTGGAACAGCGCGCCGGTTTCCTCGAAACCATCGCCGACGAAATCGAAGCCATTGGCGATGCGCTGATCGACCGCGCCGTGGCCGAAAGCGGCCTGCCCAAAGCGCGCATCCAGGGCGAGCGTGGCCGCACCTGCACGCAACTGCGCACCTTCGCCCGGGTGGTGCGTAACGGCGAATGGCTGGACGTACGGGTCGACAACGCCCTGCCCGAGCGCCAGCCACTGCCGCGCGCCGACCTGCGCCAACGCCAGGTGGCCCTGGGCCCGGTGGCGGTGTTCGGCGCCAGCAACTTCCCCCTGGCCTTCTCGGTCGCCGGCGGCGACACCGCCTCGGCGCTGGCCGCCGGTTGCCCGGTGGTGGTCAAGGCCCACGCCGCGCACCCCGGCACCAGCGAACTGGTCGGCCAGGCCGTGGCCCGCGCCGTCAAACTCTGTGGCCTGCCGGAAGGCGTGTTCTCACTGCTGTACGGTACCGGCCGTGAAGTCGGCATTGCCCTGATCAGCGACCCGCGCATCAAGGCGGTCGGCTTCACCGGCTCGCGCAGTGGTGGCATCGCCCTGTGCCAGGCGGCCCAGGCACGCCCAGAGCCGATTCCGGTCTACGCCGAGATGAGCTCGATCAACCCGGTGTTCCTCTTCGACGCCGCACTGCAAACCCGAGGCGAAGCATTGGCGCAAGGCTTCGTCGCCTCGCTGACCCAGGGTGCCGGGCAGTTCTGCACCAACCCTGGGCTGGTGATTGCCCGCCAGGGGCCGGCGCTGCAACGCTTTATCGAGGCCGCCAGCGAACATGTTCGCCAGGCTGCGGCGCAGACCATGCTCACCCCGGGCATCGCCAGCGCCTATGCCGCTGGTGTCGGCGCCCTGGCCAACAACGCCAACGCGACGGTTGCCGCCAGCGGCCTGGCGCAACACGGGCCAAACCAGTGCCAGGCGCAGTTGTTCGTGACCCAGGCCGAAGCGTTTCTCAGCGACCCGGCGCTGCAGGCCGAGGTGTTCGGCGCCGCTTCGCTGGTAGTGGCCTGCGCCAGCGACGAGCAGGTCCGCCAGGTGGCCGAGCACCTTGAAGGCCAGCTGACCGCCACGCTGCAGCTGGACGATGCCGACCTCGACAGCGCCCGCGCCCTGCTGCCGACCCTCGAGCGTAAGGCCGGGCGCATTCTGGTCAACGGCTGGCCAACCGGTGTCGAGGTGTGCGACGCCATGGTCCATGGCGGGCCGTTCCCCGCCACCTCCGATGCCCGCACCACCTCGGTGGGTACTGCGGCAATCCTGCGTTTCTTGCGCCCGGTGTGCTACCAGGACTTCCCCGACGCGCTGCTGCCGCAAGCGCTCCAGCACGGCAACCCGCTGCAGCTGCGGCGCCTGCTCGACGGTAAACGGGAAGGTTGAGCATGGTCGACTCCCCTGAAACCGATATCGCCGTGGTCGGCGCCGGCATCGTCGGTGTGGCCTGCGCCCTGCAGCTGGCCCGCCAGGGCCGTCGAGTGCTGCTGATCGATCACCAGGCACCCGGCCACGGTGCCTCCTACGGCAACGCCGGGCACCTGGCAACCGAGCAGGTGTTCCCGATCGCCGACCTGTCGATCCTCAAGCGCCTGCCGCGCATGCTGCTCGACCCGATGGGCCCGTTGCGCCTGGACTGGAAGTACCTGCCCAAGGCCATGCCGTGGTTCACCCGGCTGCTGCTCAACCTGCGCCCGGCGCCGTTCCAGCGCAGCGTCGCCGGTATCCGCGCGCTGAACGAAGGCAGCCTGGGGGCCTGGCAGCGCTTGCTGGGCTCGATCGGGCGCAGCGAGCTGTTCAAGGAAGACGGCTCGTTGCTGGTGTTCGAACGGCCCGAGTCACGCCAGGCGCTGCAAGCCTTGCAGGCACGCATGCAACAGCAGAACGTGGCGGTGGACTTGTGGTCGGGCGAGGCCGTTCGCGAAGCAGCGCCACAGTTGAACCCTGCGCTGCTGGGTGGCTTGTTCTTCCCGCGTACCGGGCACTTCATCGACCCGTACCGGGTGGTTTGTGCATTGTTCGAGGCGGCCAAGGCCAGCGGTGTGCGTTTCGTCCAGGCGCGGGTTGCGGGTGGGCAGTTGCACGGCGACGGGGTCAGTCTGGCCAGTGATCAGGGCACGTTCAAGGCGCGCCAGGTGTTGCTCAGCTGCGGCGCACATTCTGCGCCGTTGACGGCGGCGCTGACCGGCAAGCGCGTGCCGCTGGACACCGAGCGCGGTTATCACCTGATGCTGCCCCAGGAGCAGCAACGTCTGCCGTTCGCGGTCACCTCGCTGGAGCGCAAGTTCATCATGACGCCCATGGCAGATGGACTGCGCCTGGCCGGCACGGTGGAATTCGCCGGGCTCGACGCACCGCCGAGCATGCAGCGGGCGTGGCAGTTACACCGGTTGAGCAAGGGCTTGTTCCAGCAGGACCTGAGTACTGAAGGCGCAACGCCATGGATGGGCTTCAGGCCGTCGCTGCCGGACTCGTTGCCAGTGATCGACCGGGTGTGTGATGGGCGGGTGCTGTTGGCGTTCGGGCATCAGCACCTGGGCTTGACCCAGGCAGCGGTAACGGCGGAATGGGTGGGGCGTTTGGTGGCAGCTGCACACGCACCAGCTCCGGAGGCTTACCGGCTGTCTCGGTTCTGACTTTTCGAACTTCACGAGCAGTCAACTGACACTTTTATCAGTTATGCACGAGCGCGCATTACTTTAAATTGCAGTGACTCTTTTCGGAGGGCACTCCAATGGAGCAATGTATAACTGCGAAAAACTGCTGCCACGGCACACCTGTCACCCGCGTGGTTGATAACCGCAACTTGGGCATAGCGGTAATTCACTATCAACGCCATCCGGACACCTCGCATCTGACGGATATGCAAATCTCGCGGCACCAATACGACGCTCGCGGTTTCCTGCACAAAAGCAGGGATCCGCGGCTGGATGCAAGCAAAGAGGCCAACTTTACCTGGCTAGGCGGTTTAACGGCCAACAGGCTCTATACCCGCAGTGTCGACAGCGGCGATGCCATCGCCCTGAGCGATATTGCTGACCGTCCACTGGTAACAGTGAGTCAGCTGTCAACGGATCCGACGGGCGACCAAAGCACCAGCCAGGCCGTCACATTGAGCTACTGGTACGAGCCCGCCAAACTGCCAGGTCGCCTGATTGCAGCGTCTGAGCAAGCGGCGGGGGACGCTCCCCGTCTGAGTGAACGCTACCTTTATGCCGCACCCAATGCAAAGGCAACAGGCAGGAACCTGGCAGGTCTGTGCACCCATCATTACCACACTGCAGGCCTGCTGCAGATGGAGCGTGTCGCCCTCACGGGTATGAACCAGTCTGCCGTCCAGCGTTTACTCGTGGGCGCCGACGACCCTGCTGCATTCACCGACTGGCAGGGCGAGGACGAAGATTCCTGGAACAAGCAGCTGGTTACACCAGACCGGGCCCATGCCTCGCTGGCCACGGGTGATGCCACGGGCACACACGTGACGTTCATTGATGCCTGCGGCCATTTGCAGGCGCAGACATACGACATTGCAGGGCAATTGTCGGGCAAAACGCTCACTCTCCATGGGCAGGCCCAGCAAGTGATCGTCAAAGCGCTGGCCTACGCCGCCACTGGCGAGACGCTGTTCGAAGAACAGGGCAATGGCGTGTCATCACGGTACACCTACGAGCCAAGAACACAACGCATGGCCAGTGTTCGTACGGAGCGCGCTGCCGCAGGTCATGACAGGGCCAGCCTGATCCAGTACCTTCGCTACACATACGACCCCGTCGGTAACGTTGCCAGTGTGGTGAATGATGCTCAAGCCACTCGCTACTGGCGCAACCAGCAAGTAGAGCCACGCAACACCTTCCGCTATGACAGCCTGTACCAACTGGTGCAGGTAAAAGGCCGAGAAATGGCCAATAGAGGCCAACAAGGGGTTGAGCTTCCGCCGGTCGGAGGCGACGATCAGACCGCTTACAGCAACTACACCCGCAGCTACGCGTACGACACAGCCGGCAACCTTCTGCGGATCCGTCATAGCGCGCCCGCCAGCAACAACTGCTACTCCATCGATATCACCGTCAGTGATCGCAGTAATCGGGCAGTGCTCGGCACATTGGCCAGTCAACCGGAACAGGTCGAGGCGCAATTCACCGTGGGCGGCCAGCAGCACCGGCTCCAGCCTGGCCAAACGCTGGCCTGGACACATCGTGCAGAACTGCGCAGCGTCACCCCCATCAATCGCGAGGGCGACGAGGATGACTTCGAACATTACCGGTACGACGGCTATCGACAGCGGCTGCTCAAAATCACCACACAACTGACGTCCAGCGGGCTACAGATCACGATCTGTGCATTATCTGCCAGGCCTGGAATTGCGCAGCACGGTAGCAGGCGACACCGTGACAGAGGATCTGCAGATGATCCTGGTGGGTGAGACCGGACGGTCGCAAGTGCGTGTGTTGCACTGGATGCAAGGGCGGCCTGCGGAGGCTGCCAATGATCAAATGCGCTATAGCTACGATGACCTGTCGCAAAGCTGCAACCTTGAAGTGGATAACCAGGGCCAGATCATAAGCCTGGAGGAATATTACCCTTTCGGCGGCACGGCAGTCCTGACCGGGCGTAACCAGGTAGAGGCCAGTTACAAAGTCATTCGGTATTCAGGCAAGGAATGCGATGCGTCAGGCCTTTATTATTATGGCTTTCGCTATTACCAACCCTGGGTAGGCCGCTGGCTGAGTGCTGACCCCGCTGGCGATGCGGATGGCATGAACCTGTATCGCATGGTGTCAAACAACCCAGCAACGCTGGTCGATGATCAGGGTCTGATGGGAAAGAAAAAAAAGAAACATTCAGAGCCACTGAACCTATCTTCCACCGTTCCACCGACTTCGACTTCAGCTACCCAAAGGAGCTCGGGAGTAAACCCTTGGCAGCTAGGGGAACGTATGCAACGTGCGCCCGGGGAAGCCTCGTCAAACGCTGTACCGAACATTAATACATCCCCGCTCCTTTCATCAACGCTGACCCCGCTTAGTACAGTACAACTGCCAGGGCCATCGAGGGCCATGGTTTCACAATCGCCGCCCATCAACGAGGATGATGGTTTTACTACTGTCAGGTCCCCGCGCAGGGGCTCCAGCCATTCAATAGCCAGCAGCACGGGCTCAGTTCGCTCTGCCAGAAGTACTGGAGGATCCCCGCTATACGCTATCTCGGGGGAGAAAGCATTCGCCGAGCTCATGAGTCAACTCAAGCAGAGGGTAAGCAAAACCGACGACATTCATGCTATCGGCAGGCGTCGAAAAATAGACAATACACGCAACTACTTTTATCTAAGGACACGCCCGGACAACTCCGGTTACTCACATATCCTGCAGCCCCAAAAAATAGCTGAATATCAAAAAGCCGGGATCAGCGAAAAAGACATAATCCCGGCAATCATGATGGCCCTGATTACCGGAGAAGAGGTCGCCATACAAAATGCTCAACATGAACGACAAGGCCGCCCCATTTACAAATTTGAATTCCAAGGGAACACCCAGTTCATCGCCATATCGCTTGGCTATGAAGCAGGCAATTCAAATGCTCAATCTGTCATTGGCGCCAACATTTCCAGTGAGCGGGATGTCGACTACCACAACCAGCGTAATCGCACTAAACAACCTACAGGCCTGAGAAAAAAATTTGCCAGCCTGTCGTTTACGAAATGAAGGGCCCGCGTGCAGCCTTTTTGGAAATGGGCTGCACGCCGTTACTGCCCGGCTTTCAGCGATAACGCTCGAGCCAATGTGCATAGGGTGCCGGCAAGGTCCAGGAGGCCTTGTCCACGCCCAACTCCTTGGCCGCGAAGTAAGCCCAGTGCGGATCAGCCAGGTGCGCACGCCCCACCGACACCAAGTCCAACTGGTTGGCCTGTAGCGCCTGCTCGGCCAGCTGCGGCGTACCAAAGCCCCACGCCGAGGTCACCGGCAGGTCGGCTTCACGACGCACACGCTCGGCAATCGGCCCCATGAATGCAGGGCCCCACGGAATGTTGGTGTCTGGGATGGTGAACCCCACGCTGACGCTCAGCAGGTCCAGCCCGCCCGCCTTGAAGCGGCGCGCCAGTTCGATCGATTCTTCCAGGGTCTGCTCATCGCGGCCGTCATACTCCAGCACACCAAAGCGCGCGGTCAGCGGCAGGTTCTCCGGCCATACCTCACGCACGGCGGCCAGGGTTTCCAGGAGGAAGCGGCTGCGGTTGTCAAAGCTGCCACCGTAGGCATCGGTGCGCTGGTTGGAGTGTTCGGAGAAGAAGCTCTGCCCCAGGTAGCCGTGGGCGAAGTGCAGCTCGATCCACTCGAAACCGGCATCGCGTGCACGGCGGGCGGCGTCGACGAAATCCTGCTTGACCCGGGCGATGTCATCCAGCGTCATTTCGCGTGGCACTTTCGGCAAATGCGCGCCAAAGGCGATGGCCGACGGGGCGATCGTGTCCCAACCATTGGCATCGTCGGTAGCGATGTGGTCATCGCCTTCCCACGGGCGGTTGGCGCTGGCCTTGCGCCCGGCGTGGGCAATCTGGATGCCCGGCACCGAGCCTGCCGCCTTGATCGCCTGCACCACCGGCACGAAGGCCTGGGCATGGGCGTCGCTCCAGATCCCGGCGCAACCGGGGGTGATGCGCCCTTCCGGCGCCACGGCAGTGGCCTCGACCACCAGCAAGCCGGCACCGCCACGGGCCAGGCCGGCCAGGTGCACGTGGTGCCAGTCGTTGATCATGCCATCCTCGGCCATGTACTGGCACATCGGCGGAATGGCGATGCGGTTGCGCAACGTGACATCTTTGAGGGTGTAAGGTTGGAACAGGGCAGACATGGGCGAGCTCCGGTTTCAGCTGGATACGATTGTTCGATCATAATCGAACTATGGCAATTAATGAAACCCCCGCTATCATGTCGGCCATGCGAGCCTACCAACATCCCAACCCTGAAGACCTGATTCTCGAGCGTGTGCTCTATGCACTGAGCGACCCGGTGCGCCTGGGCATCGTCCGCCACCTGGCCGGCGTGGCCGAAGCCAGCTGCGGCGAGCTTGATGGCGGGCGGCCGAAGTCGAGCATGTCGCACCATTTTCGCGTGCTGCGTGACGCGGGGTTGGTGCATACCCGCAATGTCGGGACTACTCACATGAATTCGCTACGCAGCGAAATGCTGGGCGAGCGGTTTCCCGGGTTGCTGGATTGCATCCTCGAGCAGAAGTGATTCATGCCTTCACGGGCCTCTTCGCGGGTAAAACAAGCATCAAGGCCAGACCCAGCTCGCGAGGTCAGGCGCTAATGGCGTCAAAGCTGCGAATGGGTGTGGGAACCGCGCAAAACAGCGGAAACTCCTCTTCGATGATCCACGGCTCTTTCATGACCAGGTACACATCGAGAAAATCAGAGAAACCAGGCCAGATGAACAGGTCATTGGCCTCGGCAACCGCACGCGACAGCACGCCCACACCGCCAAAGCTCTTGATCATCGAAACACTGACGATCTCGCTGCCGGAGTGGAACACGGTAGCGGCTTCCAGCATGCCGGGCCGGCGTTCGGCGAAGCGGGAAAAGATCGAGGAATAGGGGCACTCGGGCAATGGTTTGATCACCGCGCAGGGCGGGGTACGGTCATTGCTCGTTGACGAGGCGACGACCTCGATGCGCAACCCTTTGAGCGGCACCGAATGGTAGTTCTCCGGGACGCTGTCACCCAGTATTACCACCATGTCCGCCTCGTCCTTGGCCAGCTTGGTCAGGTTGTCGGGTGATTCCGAGCAACTGAAGATCGGGCTGTAGCCAGACAACTTGCTGACCACCCCGCCCATGATCTGCTGGTTGATTTCCATCGACAGCGTACTGTTCAGGGCCACGCGCAACGGCAGCCGCTCGTTGCGGCTCTGGCGCAACTGATTGATCTTCAGCTGCATGCGCTCGGAGCAACGCACGATTTCCAGCACATGCGGCAGGATGCCCACGCCTTCCTGGGTCAGCGATACCCCTTTGTTGGTCCGGTCGAACAACTTGAAGCCGCAATGATCTTCAAGCTTTTTCAGCTGAGCGGCCAAGGCCTGGACCGTAACGTGAACCTGTTCGGCCGCATCGGTGATCGACCCTGTTCGGGCCACATTCACGATGTTTTTAAGCACCTTGATGTCCATTCCCTCTCCCTCCCCGTCCCGTTGGCGCAGTCCGCCAACGAAGGCCAAAAGGATAACGCACAAGCGCGTGCACTGTCTGCCCGCTAACGGTGCACGCCAGCCGGACAGCAAGCAACGGTTGAGGCACGTCAAAAAAAAATGAAGTTTCGGCGCGTTATTCAACTGTTAGATTTTTGTCAGCTTGTACATAAATAGAGATTGCCATGCTGACACTGAACAAAAACATCGATACTGCCCTGCGACAACACAAGACGGTCAATGTCATGGGCAGCGACTATGCGTTGACGGGCGGCTTCAAAGAATTCGTCGAGTTTTCCAAAAGTTGGGAAACCATGGGCGTCGACCGCTATTACGGCCAAGCCGACAAGGGCACGCGCTACCGCCGTTACAGTGACTTCGACTTCAACCCGGTCACGGGCGAACTGTGCCAGCTCAATCACCGCGCCTACGAACAATCCGAAGCGCACAACACGTACGTCGGCGGGATGTCACGCCACTTCGACGATATCTCCGCCGATGTATTCAATTCACCCATATTGCGGGCGTTGATCCGGCTGGATTTCGACGTGTACAAAGCGGTGCTGCCCGAAGAACTGCACACGGTCAACTGGCAATGCCAGGTGCACCAGATTCGTATCGAGATCAAGCCAGGGGCAGAAATCGAAATTACCCCCGAAGGCATTCATTGCGACGGCTACCCATTCAGCGGCGTGCACTTCTGGGGCCGCCACAACGTCGAGGGTGCCACCAGCAAGATCTACGACAAACAGTCGAATGTGATCGACTCCGGCACTTACCTGAATATTCTCGACACGACTTATTTCCTCGACCGCGAACTGCAACACTATGTCACGCCGGCGACCAACCCAAGCAACGCTGAAATGGGCTACCGGCAGATTATTGCGATTTCCTTCTCTCGACCGGGTAGCGAGCATGACATTATCGACTAACTGCATCGGCACGGCGCCGAAGTTGTTCCCGGCCGAACACATCAATGGCCTGAGCATCAAGAAAGCCACACCCTTCCATGCCCGCAAGATCGTCGACTTCTTCCGTCGCTTCGAGGAGACCTCGTTCTGCGACTGGCAGGACGAAGTGCTGCTCAAGGGTTTGCTGGGTTCGGAGCACACGTACTGCTACATGGCCGAAAACCACACCGGCAGCATCGTCGGCGCGGTGGCGGGTGGCCTGATGGGCACACGTGGCACCATCAACCACATGGCGGTGGCGCCGGATTATCGCCAGAGCAGGATCGGCACTTCACTGGCCAATTCGATTCTCAGCGATTTCCGCCAGCACGGCATTCGCCGGGTGTTTCTGTTCGTCGAGAATGACAACACCAACGCCCTGAGCTTCTGGCACAAACAAGGCTTCCTGCAAACCCGCGGTGAAATCACCTGCGAGGTCGACCTGTGACCTCGTCGGTGCTACTGACCACCTCGCGCAAGGAGAGCCTGGTAGACGCCCTGCCGATCGTCACCGGCTACTTCGTCGTCAGCTTCGTGTTCGGTGTCATGTGCATCAATGCCGGCCTGCCCCTGTGGCTGCCGGCTGCCATGTGCCTGTTCGTCTACGCCGGGGCGGCGCAATTCGCCGCACTGGCCCTGATCACCAGCAGCGCGCCGCTGATCACCATTGCCTTGTCGACCCTGCTGATCAATTCGCGGCACATGCTGATGGCGATGTACATGTCCAAGCGCAGTGCGCAACTGCCAATCAGCAAGTCGCAGAAGTTGCTGTACGCGTTCGGCCTGACCGATGAATCCTTTGCCTTCCACAGCCAACGCCTGGAAAACGGCAAGCCGACCTCGCCTGGCTATCTGCTGCAGTTCAATACTTATTGCCATGCCAGCTGGATCGCCGGTGCGGTGTTTGGCGCGGTGGCCTCGGATGCCTTGAACCGGTTTTCCCAGTTCAAGCTGGACTATGCCCTGACGGCCATGATGATCTTCGTGCTGATATCGCTGTGCAGCACCTTCACCAAAGCCGTCATCGCCCTGGTGGTCATCGTCACCACCTGCCTGCTGAACCTGTATGCGCCCTCGCCCCTGAACGTATTCATCGCAACCGCCGTAGGCTGTGGAGCAGGGTTATGCCTGAAAAGAACTACCTGATCGCCGCGGTCATGCTGATGGCTGTCATCACCTACCTGACCCGCGCGACCCCGTTTCTGCTGAAGATGGAGAAGTCCCCCAAGCTGTTCAATGACGTCATTGAATACCTGCCGGTGGCAATCATCGCCAGTATCACTGTACCCGCCCTGCTGGTAGCCAAGGATGGCTCGCTGATCGGCCTGAATGCCGACCTGCTGGCCGCGATTCCGGTGATTATTGTCGCCTATTGGTCGAGGAGCCTGATCTACAGCGTGTGTGCCGGTGTTGCCGGGCATGTGGCGATCACGCTGCTGGCTTGAGGCCCGGAATTGAGAAGGAATCCGCTATGAGCCTTGCACGCCGGAAGGTCACCCTGACCAACCTGAGTGAGTTTTCCCGCCTGATGCCCCAGGTTCCACGCGATCGGGTAATCGACGAAATGGCTGACCTGTCGCTGGAATGTTCGCTGACCTATGCCTTGAGCAAGACGTTTCTGCGCGATGGCTGGATCGCCGAGTATCGCCATCTGCATGGCGCTGCACAGCTGATCCCGGCCAGCGACCTGCTGCTGTTCGCCACCTCAGGTAGCCTGATGCTGGAAATGGCCGATGGCTCGGAACTGCACGTAATGCACGGCGACCAGGTGGTGCTCCGGGCGGCCACCGAGGCAAAGGTGTTCCCCGTCAGCGACGAAGGTAATGTCAGTTTCCTGGCCTTGGCCGTAGACCTCAACCTGACCGAGGTACTGCAGGAGCTTGCCGTCGACAGCCCCCTGCCGAAAACACCCTAAAAAAAAGCCACGGGGGTTACCCGTGGCTCTCTCGAATCAACATCGGCCCGATCAGAGCGCCATGTCGTTCTCTGGCTTGCTTTCAACCGGCTTGCTCGGCGCAACGGTGGTACCGACGCTCTCGTCGATCACCGGAGGCTTCTCCAGCTGCAGCACGTCAGCGGTGTAGTTCCACTCTTTCTGGGTGGCCGCTGCCGAGTCGTTCAGCTTGGTGCCGTAGCTCGGTACGATTTCCTTGATCTTGGCCTGCCACTCAGGGGTGGCGACCTTCTCTTTGAACACGGTTTCCAGCACGTTCAGCATGATCGGCGCAGCAGTCGAAGCACCTGGCGAGGCGCCCAGGAGACCTGCGATGGTGCGGTCCTGGGAAGCTACGACTTCAGTACCCAGCTTCAGCACGCCGCCCTTCTCTTCGTCACGCTTGATGATCTGCACGCGCTGGCCGGCCTGCCACAGTTTCCAGTCTTCCTTCTTGGCGTTCGGGAAGTAGGTGCGCAGCGCATCGAAGCGGTCGTCATCCGACAGCATCAGCTGGCCGGCGAGGTACTCGACCAGCGGGTACTGGTCGATGCCGACCTTGGTCATCGGCCACACGTTGTGGGTGGTGGTGCTGCTCAGCAGGTCCAGGTACGAACCGTTCTTCAGGAACTTGGTCGAGAAGGTGGCGAACGGGCCAAACAGGATCACGCGCTTGCCGTCAAGCACGCGGGTGTCCAGGTGCGGTACCGACATGGGTGGCGCGCCGGTCGAGGCGATGCCGTAGGCCTTGGCCATGTGCTGCATGGCCACGGTCGGGTTCTCGGTTACCAGGAACGAACCACCCACCGGGAAGCCTGCGTATTCCTTGGCTTCAGGAATGCCCGACTTCTGCAGCAGCTTCAGCGCGCCGCCGCCGGCACCGATGAACAGGAACTTGGCGTCGGTGGCCGATTCGGTACCGTCCTTGAGGTTCTTGTACTCGACGTGCCAGGAGCCGTCTTTGTTGCGGGTGATGTCCTGCACTTCGCTGGACAGCTTCAGGTCGAAGCCTTTCTGGGTCTGCAGGTGGCCAACGAACTGGCGGGTGATTTCGCCGAAGTTGACGTCGGTGCCGATGGGCGTCCAGGTGACCGCCAGCTTCTGGTTAGGGTCACGGCCTTCCATCATCAGCGGGACCCACTTGGCGATCTGCGCGTGGTCCTCGGAGTACTGCATCGGGCGGAACAGCGGGCTGGCCTGCAGTGCCTCGTAACGCTTCTTGAGGAACTTGATGTTGTCATCGCCCCAGACGAAGCTCATGTGCGGGGTGGTGTTGATGAACGAGTGCGGGTTCTTCAGCACGCCCTGGCGAACCTGCCACGACCAGAACTGGCGGGAGATCTGGAAGGCTTCGTTGATTTCGATGGCCTTGGAGATGTTGACGTTGCCGTCTTTGTCTTCCGGGGTGTAGTTCAGCTCGGCCAGCGCGGAGTGGCCGGTACCGGCGTTGTTCCAGCCGTTGGAGCTTTCTTCGGCGACGCCGTCCAGGCGCTCGACCATTTCCATCGACCAGCTTGGCTCCAGCTCGTGCAGCCACACGGCCAGGGTGGAGCTCATGATGCCGCCGCCGACCAGCAGCACGTCGACTTTCTTGGTTTCTGCGGCGTGCGCTTGCATGAAGCTCGCAGCGACAGCCAGACCCAGCAAGGTCTTGCCAGCTTTCTTGAACATTGATCAATTCCAGTCAGTAGAACGGAGTGTGGGCCTGTGGCTGGCCCAGAGGGTTCCTTGTTCTTCAGCGCAGGCTTGTTGTAGATGATTGTTCAGCAGCCAGAGAACCAGAAAACGACTCAGGCTTTTGTCGCATTGACCGACAGGGCTGAATCGTTTCGCTGATTGTAACCGAAATGCCAGCACAAACAAATCGGCGGGCCATGGTCAACGCGGCGGGTTGTCTCAGCGCGATCACGCTTTTTGTAAACCATTCTGCCAACAAAAACCCCCGGCCATTTGCATGACCGGGGGCTTCGGATCAGGCCGCTAGCGGCGAGATCTGCGGATCACCAGGCTTACTGCGGCTGAGGCAGCTTATCGATCGGGCCGCAGCCGCCGATGACCTTGGAGATGGAAACCGAAGGGTGGAACAGGTAGTCGTACGAGCAGTTTTTCTGCGCGTTGTAGACTTGGCCAGTGCAACCCGACAGCAGGGCAACGCCGGATACGACAGCAACGGCGACAGTGGCCTTGAACAGCTTTTTCATACTAAGTCCTTTAAATACTTCATCTTCGGCCATCTTTCTGATGGCGGCGGGATGATACAGAACCCAGGCATTGGATCCAAGTCGCAAAAGGCGATCGACGCCCTACGTGGCCAGGTGAACTCGCTCACAGCGATGGGCCACCCGCGTGCTGAAAACCTGACCCCCTCGGCGCAAAGCGCGATAGTCTACGAGCCAGCCTTCGCACTGCCAACAGGAGTTCCCCCATGCTCGGCGTCACCGACTACGGCGCGTTCGTCATCGCCTTCATCATCGTCCTGGCCATCCCCGGCCCGGGCAACTTCGCCCTGATCACCGCCACCGGCAAGGGCGGCATCAAGGCGGGCATGGCCGCGACCTGCGGGGTGATCCTCGGTGACCAGGTGCTGCTGTGGCTGGCCGTGGCCGGCGTCGCCACCCTGCTGGCCGCCTACCCCGCCGCCTTCCATGTGGTGCAGTGGGCCGGCGCCGCCTACCTGGCCTACCTGGGGCTGCGCATGCTGCTGAGCAAACCCGGCGGCGCCCCGCGCACCAGTCGCATGGACAACGGCCATTACCTGCGCCAGACCATGATGATCACCTTGCTTAACCCCAAGGCGATCATGTTCTACATGGCCTTCTTCCCGCTGTTCGTCGACCCGGTGAAGCACCAGGGGGTGGTGACCTTCGGCTTCCTCGCCGCCACTGTGGCGGTGGTGACCTTCCTGTATGGGTTGATTGCCGTGGTGCTGACGCATCTGCTGGCCGAGCGCATGCGGGCTAATCCGCGGATTGCCAACATATTCGAACGGTTGGCCGGGGCATGCCTGGTCGGGTTTGGCATCAAGCTGGCGGCGATGCGCTGAGGGGACCTAAGGGTTCGCCTTGTTTTTTTTCGTCGGCGCGGAAATGGGCTGATCAGCCCACCTGTTCGAAGCACCGCCTTTTTATGAACAGGCCTGATCCGATTCAGATTTTTCCCCTGCCTTGTAGGGCGTTCCTGAATCATACTCGTGGGCCTGCCAAACCATTGCGAGTGCTTGGGAGTGGGCTTAGTCTCGGGGCCGTCGTTGCCAAATCAGCGACCGGCTTTGACAGGCCGTACATACTCCCGCGTGCATCTACAGCCTATGGCGGCTGTACATGGGGCACCTTCGTGTGCGCCGAGTTGCTCCGGGATCCTCGGTCTGTCAACCCATGTCCAGCTGCCACCCTCTTGTTTGACAGCAAGCTTGCGGTAGCTCCAATGATCCTGGAGATATGTATGCGCAAGATGGTCCCCGATCCACCTCACTCCTCTGTTGCTCTGCAAGATGCCTTGGTCCAGACCTCTGAATACGTGATCTGTGCCTTATCCGTCGCCCGCCAATCGGTGCAGCTCAACCCCACCTCCCCGAACTCGATCGTGATGCAGGCCGTGGTCCACGAAATGGAAGCTGCCTATGCCCTGGTGGAGTCGGCATTAGTGCAATTGCAGATGCAGGCTCATCTGCCGGCCGAGCCACGAACGCTGCATTAAGGCTCAAGTGATGTGCTGGCCTCTTCGCGGGCACGCCCGCTCTCACAGGGTTGGCGCTGCCTTCAGCTCTGGCGCTGTACCTGTGGGAGCGGGCGCGCCCGCGAAGAGGCCAGTGCAGGCAACGGAAAAATCAGGGAGAACACAATGACCACAGACAACACTCACCGCCCCACCACAGTAAGCAAAACCCGCTTCTACCAAGGCGAAAACAAAACCCAGCCCCTGTTCTGCATCGAGCCCGGCATCCCCTGCCAAGCCGCCCGGGAGCAAGCCTCTGAACTCATGAGCTACGCCCACGACCTGACCCTGACCGGTTTGCTGGATGACAACCAGAAGCTGATCTGGGCCTCGCATTACCTCAACGCGCTGGCCAAGGCGCTGCTGGACGATGCTGAGCTAGGGATGATGAAGCACTGACACAGGCGTAGTTACCCCCTGAAGGCGCACTGTCTGCAGGGCTCGCGATGGGCCTCACCACCACCTCCACCACCCAATTTTGGTGTTGCGCTCCCCACAACCGGGTTGCCCATTTCACAAACAATTCAGATCCAAATAACGTTTTTACAATTAGAAACAGTTTTTCGGGGCTCTCTTCGCCAATCCAGCTATGGCACAACCCGTGCTTTGACCACTACGGCTCAAGGAACGAACTCTTGCGCGCATGTCCGGAACCGGCCAGAACATCGCCGCTCGAGATCGTCGGAAGTTTCGTAGTCCGGGACTTCAGGTCGAGCTGTCTATTCGATATCCGTGTCGCTCCGTAGTGGTTGCACAAGCCGTGCAACACGAGCCCTAACGTCGGTAGGTCGAATGCTTGCAAAGAGGCTGGCAGCATTTCGGAGACCATTATGAGCACATCTGCAGGCGTCAGAACTTCAGCCGTAGCGCCCACCCAAACTCGCCTCAACCCGCGCTTCGCTCGCCCAGCATTGCTTGCCGGGGCTGTATTCGCCGCACTGGCACTGAGTGTTGCCACGCCTGGTGACGCCTGGGCCAAGGGCGGGACCGACAAGCCGGTGAAGGGCACTCCATCACCTTTCACTACGCCCACGCTACCTGACCCGATCTTTGTCGACCCCTTGGCCATTCATGGCTTCGACATCACCGGTTTCATTCAGGACATGACCGTCGACAGCAGCAACAGCAATTGTCCCAATACCAGCAGCCCGGACCGGTTGGGCGGTACGGTAGTTGTTAACGGCACAACCATTACCGTGCCGTGCAACTCGGTCATCCAGATGCCCGCCAATACGCTCACTTGGGCGGACTTCGTACACGGCGGCCCATTGGGGCTTAAACAACTACCCGCCACTTATCCATCATTTGAAGTGCATGTTGTCGGCAATACAGTCGCAGGCAAACAAATTGCCGGGTTGATATTCGTCTCCCAACAATCGGCCCAGGTCGGCAGTGGCTATATCAGCAGGATTGACCAGACCACCGGGAACATAGAGGTGACGAGCACCAACTCGCCGCAACCGACCGTGTTGCAGATCAACGATCCCAACGGGCGTTTCGGTCGGGCCCAGAGCCCCGATGCGCGCTTCTCGGTGGACGACGCCAACCCTACCATTCACTCGGCCACGGGTTACCCGATGTGCGTCCCGCGCACCGGTGACGACCCGCTCTGCCCACAAAAAAACCGGCCTAAAGTGGTGACACCCACTACTACCAACAACTGCCGCAACTTTGCCCAGGCCGGCGTGGCGCTGCCTGCGTCAGGTGAGTTGACACCACCGAAGGCAGGCCAGCTGTATTGCAGCCAGTTCGTCATGAAGCGCTTCAGTGACCCGACCCGGACGGCAACCGACCCAGACCCGACCCAACAAGTCCCGTTCGAAGTCGGCGACTTCATCAGCTACTCAGGCACGCTGTTCAAATCGACCACTGCCGGTGTGCCGGACTTCATTTCCGCCCACACCATTGAGGCCAACCTCGGTATCTACACCCAGCCGGGCTCTCAGCCCAGCTACCTGGCCATTGGCGAATTCGGCGTCGGCACTGCTGACCCGGCCGCGGTCGCAGTCAACGGTGCAGCTCAGGAAACCCAGGACCGCATCTTCCTCGAAGCCGAGACCACCGACGTCAAGACCCCGGTGGACATCTACCTGATCGACGTCGACCCCGCCACCGGCGTGCAACGCAACCGCTGGATCACGCCATTTGAAATGACCGGGGAATGCGACCCTGCCACCGTGCAGGCGGCCACCTGCGCCGGCGCTTCCGGCGGGATCACCACGCAGAACGTTGGCCCACAGCCACAACGTGCACGGCTGCGTGCATCCAAGGCACCGACCGGCCTGCTCAGCCAGCCAACCCGTACCTTGCGGGTGGTCGCTCGCTCACTGTGCGTACCCACCAACACCCTCCCGCAACCTGGAGTCGATAGCTGCCTGCAGAACGCCGGCCGCCTGACCGTGGCCAACGGGCTGACCGCCGGCCAGTACGTGGCACCGGTGTTCGAGTTCATCTTCCCGGAAAACGTCAAGCCAGGGGACGAGATCGTGCCCAATGACTTCTGGCACCTGCCATTCCTGCGCAATGGCGAAGGCAGTACCACCCCCACCGGGGTTGGCGCACTGGAACCCACGCCTTGGTAAGTTGAAACGCCAGAAACGAAAAAGCCCCGCAGACGTTAATCTGCGGGGCTTCATCTTGTATGGCGGAGAGATAGGGATTTGAACCCTAGGTACTGTTGCCAGTACAACGGATTTCGAATCCGTCCCGTTCGACCACTCCGGCATCTCTCCAATGCCGCGCATCATACCAGCGTTTTCTTGAAAGGCAAATCTTTTTTCAAAAAAAATCGCGTGGTATCAGGCGCTTGCGTGCGCGTGCGGCTTACAGCGGCACGCCCAGGCGCTTGGCAACTTCTTCGTAGGCTTCGATCACATCGCCCAGACCCTGACGGAAGCGGTCCTTGTCCATCTTCTTGCGGGTTTCTTTGTCCCACAGGCGGCAGCCGTCCGGGCTGAACTCGTCACCCAGGACGATCTGGCCGTGGAATACGCCGAACTCCAGCTTGAAGTCGACCAGCAAAAGGCCTGCGTCATCGAACAGCTTGTTCAGCACTTCGTTGACCTTCAGCGACAGCTTCTTCATCTCGACCAGCTGCTCGGCGGTGCCCCAGCCGAAGGCGACAACGTGGGATTCGTTGATGAACGGGTCACCCTTCTCGTCGTTCTTCAGGAACAGCTCGAAGGTGGACGGCTCCAGCTTGATGCCCTCCTCCACACCCAGGCGCTTGACCAGGCTGCCGGCGGCGTAGTTGCGCACCACGCACTCGACCGGGATCATGTCCAGCTTCTTCACCAGGCACTCGTTGTCGCCCAGCAGCTTGTCGAACTGGGTCGGCACGCCGGCTTCTTCGAGCTTCTGCATGATGAAGGCGTTGAACTTGTTGTTCACCATGCCTTTGCGGTCGAGCTGTTCGATGCGCTTGCCGTCGAACGCCGAAGTGTCGTTACGGAACAGCAGGATCAAGCGGTCGGCGTCGTCGGTCTTGTAAACCGATTTGGCCTTGCCGCGGTAGAGTTCTTCGCGTTTTTCCATGATTGGGCTCCGCTTGCTGAGGTGTTGGGCTAGGCGATTTCGCGCCAGTCGAGCCCGTGTTCCTGATTCGCCACCTGGAGCCAGTCCGGGTCGCACCCGAGGGTGTCGACGAAGCACTGGCGGGCCAAGTGTGGCAGGTTGTTCTTGCTGCTGAGGTGGGCCAGCACCAAATGCTGCAGGTTGTTCCAGCCCAACTCTTGCACCAGGCGCGCAGCCTGGTGGTTGTTCAAATGCCCTTGCATGCCACCTACCCGCTGCTTCAGGAAGGCCGGGTAGTGACCGCGCGCGAGCAGGTCACGGCAGTGGTTGGCTTCGATCAGCAGTGCGTCAAGGCCTTGGTAGCGATCAAGCAGCAGCGCATCGTACGAACCCAGGTCGGTGAGCATGCCGAAACGCCGCCGCCCGTCGCCGATCACGTACTGCAGCGGCTCGTAGGCGTCATGTTCGACCCGTGCCGCGCTCACTTCCAGGGCGCCGATCTGCAACCGTTCGCCACAAGCGAGAAAACCGGTCACCTCCACCGGCTTGCGCATGCCGCGCAATGTGCCTTGGCTGAGGTAGACCGGTACATTGTAGCGCCGCGACAGCAACCCCACCCCATGCACGTGGTCGGCATGTTCGTGGGTCACCAGCACGGCGCTCAGTTGCGCCGCCGACACCCCGAGCAGCGCCAGGCGCCGCTCGGTTTCACGCAGGGAAAAGCCGCAATCGACCAGGATGAACGTGTCACCACTGGCGATCAGCGTGCCGTTCCCTTGGCTGCCGCTTCCAAGTACCGCGAAGCGCACTTAGCCCAGGTGGTCCTGAATGGCGCTCAGCACGCGGCGGGCGACATCGGCCGGGGCCACGGTGTTGATGTTCTTCTCGACGGTGACCTGCACGCTCTCGCCGACCTTGCTCAGGCGCACTTGATAACGCTCGGCACGGGCTTCACGCTCTTCCTTGGTCGGGGCGCTGCCGAACATGCGGCTGAAGAAGCCAGGCTCGTTCTGCTTGTCGTCAGGCTTTTCCGACAGGTTGATGTAGTACAGGCCCAGGCTGCGGTTGATGTCCTCGACGCGCCATTCGCCACCCTGCTCCAGGGCACGGCCCACGCCGGACCAAGCACGGTCCAGGTCCGAACCGAGGAACAGCACCGGGTTGCCGCTGCCGTCTTCGCTCAGGCTGACACGGCTAGGGGCGTCGAAGTCACGTGCGGCCAGCAGCGATACCGAACCGCCTTTCTCAGCGCTGCGGCTCATGCTGGCGAGCATTTCGTCGACCAGCAGCGCGTCGGCGCCGGTGTTGGCCGAAGTGGACGGGAACGCGGTGTCGGCGGTGCTGCCTGCCGGGCGCTCGACGCTGACGATGTACACCTCGGAGGTGTTGCGCTGCACGCCGGGCTCGATGCGCACACGCACACGCACTTCGCTGTCGCCACTGCTGGCAGTGCTCGACAGACGCTGGCCGAGCGATGCCGACAGTTCGTCGAAACGCTGCCAGGTGGTGTTGAATTCACCGGTCTGCGGGCGCTCTTCGGCAATGCGGAAGCCATTGTCCTCGAAGAACTGGTGAGCCACCGGCCACACTTCGGCCGGCGAGTGCTGGGCCAGTACCCAGCGGCTATTGCCGCTGCGCTGCAGGGTGTAGTCACTGGCTTCGGCACCGGCCGTCAGGGGTTGTGGACGCGGCACTTCGAACTCGCCAGTGGCACGATCGTCGGCGACGTTGCGCGGGATCGGCAGCAACGGGTCAAGGCGCTTGACGTTGCCGGCGTCTGGCGGCAGTTGCATCGGCGCAGTCGGGTGGGCCTGCAGGTAATCGCTGCCGCGGTCACGGAAATAGCCATCCTCGCCCCACAGCCAGCCACACCCACTGGTGCTGGAAATGATCAGGGCGAGCGCGGAAAGACCAGCCAGTCGCTTCATGCGGTGTACTTCCTCTTAAACCAGTACGCCGGACTGGCGCAAGGCAGTACGGACTTTTTCGTGGCAACCTTCGCTCAGCCAGGTCAATGGCAGGCGAATGCCTTTGTGCATCAGGCCCATTTCCACCAGCGCCCACTTCACAGGGATCGGGTTGGCTTCGCAGAACAGGTCTTTGTGCAGCGGCATGAGTTTTTCGTTGATTGCGCGGGCCTTCTCGGCGTTGCCCTCAAGGGCGGCCTCGCACAGGTCGGCCATTTCGCGCGGGGCGACGTTGGCGGTGACGGAGATGTTGCCTTTGCCGCCCATCAGGATCAGCTCGACGGCAGTCGGGTCATCGCCGGACAGGACGATGAAGTCGCTGTCGACGCCATCGAGAATCGCCTTGGCACGGGCCAGGTCGCCAGTGGCTTCCTTGATGCCGATGATGTTCTTGACCTTCGACAGGCGGATCACGGTGTCGGCCTGCATGTCGCAGGAGGTGCGGCCAGGCACGTTGTAGAGGATCTGCGGAATGTCGACGGCTTCGGCAATGTGCTTGAAGTGCTGGTACAGGCCTTCCTGGGTCGGCTTGTTGTAGTACGGCACTACCAGCAGGCAGGCGTCGGCGCCGGCATTCTTGGCGTTCTGGGTCAGGTGCACGGCTTCGGTGGTGGAGTTCGCACCGGTGCCGGCGATGACCGGGATCGGCTTGTTGCTGCGCTTGACGCGCTCGACCACGTGCTTGATGACCAGGATGTGTTCTTCGACATCCAGCGTGGCCGACTCACCGGTGGTGCCGACAGCGACGATCGCGTGGGTGCCGTTTTCCAGGTGGAAGTCTACAAGTTTGTCGAGGCTTACCCAGTCCAGACGCCCTTGTGCATCCATGGGTGTGACCAACGCCACCATACTGCCCGCAATCATGTAACTGCTCCTGCCGGAAAAAGAGAGCGGTAATGGTACTGGGGGCATCGGCCTTGCACAAGCGAAGCAGGCGGCTGGAGCATTCCCCTCGGCGGCTTATTTCGCTACCCTTGATCCTTTGATCGGTGCAGCGCGGCCCGCCGGGCCGTCGACCCTGCTCCGCGGCCAGCGTCCACGTCCTCGCATGCGAGCCCCGGGCCCTGCCGACAGGAGGCTTTCGCCCGTCCTGCACCGACCGCTCATCGCTTTAGGAATGCTGCATGTCCACCCCCACCTCCGTCCGCGAACAATTCCTCGTCATCAGCGCCCTGGGGCCCAACCCCATGGAGCTGGCCAATGTCCTCAGCCGCGCCGCCTTCGAAAACCGCTGCGCGGTGGTCACCTCGCGCCTGAGCCGCCACGGCGAGACCAGCGCCCTGGTGCTGCAGGTAGGCGGCAGCTGGGACGCCCTGGCGCGCCTCGAAGCCATGCTGCCGGGCCTGGGCAAGAAACACGGCCTGACCCTCGACGTGGTGCGCAGCGCCGACCAAGAAGTACGCCCACAGGCGCTGCCCTACGTGGCCTACGTCAGCGCCGCCTACCGCCCGGACATCATCAACGAGCTGTGCCAGTTCTTCCTCGATCACCGCGTCGAACTCGAAGCCATGACCTGCGACACCTACCTGGCGCCGCAGACCGGCAGCAGCATGCTCAATGCCCAGTTCACCGTGATCCTGCCGGCCGGCACGCAGATCAGCTGGCTGCGCGACCAGTTCCTGGACTTCGCCGACGCCCTGAACCTCGATGCCCTGATCGAGCCGTGGCGTCCACAAAACCCCATGTAAGGAAACCGACCATGGCAGTAGCACTCGACCAACCCGTCGCCGACTTCCAGGCCCAGGCCACCAGTGGCCAGACCGTCAGCCTGGCCGAGCTCAAGGGCCAGCAAGTGGTGGTGTACTTCTACCCGAAAGACAGCACCCCGGGCTGCACTACCGAAGGCCAGGGTTTCCGCGACCAGCATGACGCCTTTGCCGTCGCCAACACCGTCGTGTTCGGCGTGTCGCGTGATGGCATCAAGTCGCACGAGAACTTCAAGGCCAAGCAAGCCTTCCCGTTCGAGCTGATCAGCGACAAGGACGAGGCCCTGTGCCAGTTGTTCGACGTGATCAAGCTGAAGAAGCTGTATGGCAAGGAATACATGGGCGTCGACCGCAGCACCTTCCTGATCGACAAGGACGGTGTGCTTCGCCAGGAATGGCGTGGGGTGAAGGTGCCCGGGCATGTGGATGCCGTGCTGGCAGCTGCCCAGGCCTTGAACAAAGGCTGAAATGGATGGGGGCCGCTGTGCGGCCCCCATTACCTCAAAGCAACGGTGAAACGCTCGACTCCTGCCGGGGCCAGGCATCCAGCACAGCCTTGATCAAGGTTGCCAGCGGGATCGCAAAGAAGATCCCCCAGAACCCCCACAACCCGCCAAACAGCAATACCGCACAGATGATCGCCACCGGGTGCAGGCTCACCGCCTCGGAGAACAGCAGCGGCACCAGCACGTTGCCGTCCAGCGCCTGGATGATCGCATACACCGTCATCAGGTAGATGAACTGGTCGCCCCAGCCCCACTGGAACAGCGCGATCAGCGTCACCGGTACGGTCACCACCACCGCGCCCACATAAGGCACCACCACCGACAACCCCACCAGCAACGCCAGCAGCGCGGCGTAATTGAGCCCCAGGCTGATGAAAGCAATGTAGGTGGCAATCCCGCAGATCAGGATTTCGATGCCTTTGCCGCGAATGTAGTTGGCAATCTGCCGGTTCATCTCGCTGCCCACCCGGTTCAGCAAGGTGCGCTGGCGCGGCAGGTAGCCACTGACCCAGCGCCCGATCAGCACGCGGTCCTTGAGGAAGAAGAACACCAGGATCGGCACCAGTACCAGGTAGATCATCGCGTTGACCAGCAACGGAAGGCTCGACAGCGAGAAGGTCAGCGCCCATTGGCCAAACTTGCCAATTTCGCCCCGCACCGACTCGATCGCATGCAGCACCTGCTCATCCGACACCAGGTGCGGATAACGCTCAGGCAGCAGCAGCAACAGCGACTGCCATTTGCCAAGCATCCCCGGCAGCTCGTTGAACAATGTGATCAGCTGATGCCAAAGCAACGGCACCAGCACCAGCATGAATACCGCCAGCGCCCCCATGAACAGGGCGAACACTAGCATCACCGCCAGCCGGGTAGGCACCCGTACGCGCTCCAGGGCGTTGACCAGCCCTTGCATCAGGAACGCCAGGACCATGCCCGCCAGCACCGGCGCGAGCATGCCGCCGAGGGTGAGTACCGCGGTGAAGGCCAGGAACAGCAGGACCGCCAGCACCACTGCTTCCTCATCGGAGAAGTAGCGCTCTATCCAGTCGCGAAGCACTTTGAACATTGACGATCCTTGGGTTGGCTCAGGCCTTGCGGAGCCAGTAGGTATAGGTTCCGGCCTCGGCCGTTTCATGCAGCAGGGTATGACCGGCAAGCTGGGCGAAAGTGCGGAAGTCGCGCTGGGAACCGGCATCGGTGGCAATGACTTTCAGTACCGCCCCGCTGGCCAGGCGGTTGAGTTCCATCTTGGCCTTCAGCAGTGGCAGCGGGCAATTCAGCCCGCTGGCGTCGAGCTCGGCGTCGCAGGTCAGGGTGTCACTCATCGGGCGCGTCTCCAGGGCGGGGCGGACAGTCTTGGGAAAAGCTCGGTAGCATACCGCCACTGGTCGGCTCCGCGCGACCCGGCTACAGTAAGCCTTTTGATCGACGCGAGCTTCTGCATGAATCTACTGCGCCCCACCCTGCTGACGCTGGCCTGCCTGATGGCCCTTCCCGGTCATGCCGACGACCTGCCGTCACTGGGCGACGCCAGCTCCGCGATCGTCTCGCCGAAACAGGAGCACGACCTCGGCCGCGCCTGGCTGAGCCTGCTGCGCGGCCAGGTCAACCAGCTTAACGACCCGCAGCTCAAGGACTATGTCGAAACCACCGTCTACCGGCTGGCCGAAACCAGCCAGCTGCAGGACCGGCGCCTGGAGTTCATCCTTATCGACAGCCGCGAGCTCAACGCCTTTGCCGCGCCGGGCGGCATCGTCGGGGTCAACGGCGGCCTGTTCCTCAACGCCCAGACCGAAGGCGAGTACGCTTCGGTACTGGCGCACGAACTGGCACACTTGTCACAACGCCACTTCGCCCGTGGCGTCGAGGCCCAGCAGCGCATGCAGCTGCCGATGATGGCTGCCCTGCTGGCCGGTATCGTGCTGGCAGCAGGCGGCGCGGGTGATGCCGGTATCGGCATGATCGCCGGCACCCAGGCGGCGGCGATCCAGGAGCAACGGCGCTTCTCCCGGCAGAACGAGCAGGAAGCCGACCGCGTGGGTATCCAGAACCTGGAAAAGGCCGGCTACGACCCACGCAACATGCCGACCATGTTCGAACGCCTGGCGCGCCAGTACCGCTATGACGCCAAGCCGCCAGAGTTCCTGTTGACTCACCCGGTGACCGAATCGCGTATTGCCGACACCCGCAACCGCGCCGAGCAGGCGCCCAAGGGCGGCGTCGAAGACAGCCAGCGCTACCAACTGATCCGCGCCCGCGTGGCACTGACCTATGAGGGCACTCCGGGCCTCGCGGCCAAGCGCTTCCGCGCCCAGCTCGACGAAGACTCGAAACTCGATGCCGCCCGCTATGGCTTGGCCCTGGCACAGATCAAGGGTGGCCAGCTCAATGAAGCGCGGGAAAATCTCAAACCATTGCTGGCCAAGGCGCCCAACGACATCACCTACAACCTGGCGCAGATCGACCTGGACATCACCAACAACCGCCTGGCCGACGCGCAGCAGCGCGCCGAGCGCATGCAGGGGCTGTACCCGGGCAACTATCCGCTGAAACAGGTGCGTGCCGACCTGCTGGTGAAGCAGAACAAGCCGGCCGAGGCCGAGAAGGTGCTGGACGACCTGCTCAAGAGCCGGCCGGATGACCCGGACGTGTGGTACGACATGGCAGAAGTGCGCGGCTTGTCGGGCAACACCATTGGCCTGCACCGGGCGCGCGCGGAATACTTCACCCTGGTGGGGGATTTCGACCAGGCGGTACAGCAGCTGGATTACGCCAAGCGTCGAGCGGGCAGCAACTTCCCGCTGGCATCGCAGATCGACCAGCGTCAGCGCGAGATCATGGAGCAGAAGCGCATGGTTCAGGAAATGATGGGGCGCTGATATTTTGGGGGCGCCTTGCGCCCCTTTCGCGACACAAGGCCGCTCCTACAGGATTGTGCGATCCTCTGTAGGAGCGGCCTTGTGTCGCGAAAGGGCCGCAACGCGGCCCCAGCGATCTCAAGCGTTACCGGAGAGCTTCAGGCGAGCGGCCTGGGTAAAGTCCAGCATACGGTTCAAAGGCTTGATCGCCTTCGGCACCAGCGCCGGATCAACGAAGATTTCATCCCCCCCATTTCGCAAGCAATGCAGTACCCGCTCCAGGGTATTCATCGCCATCCACGGGCAGTGCGCGCAGCTGCGGCACGCCGCGCCGTTACCGGCAGTCGGCGCTTCGACGAATGCCTTGTCCGGGCACAGCTGCTGCATCTTGTAGAAGATGCCGCGGTCAGTGGCGACGATGAAGGTCTTGTTTGGCAGGGTCTGCGCCGCCTTGATCAGCTGACTGGTGGAGCCCACTGCGTCGGCCAGCTCGATCACCGCTTCCGGCGACTCCGGGTGTACCAGGATGGCGGCATCCGGATACAGCGCCTTCATGTCGGCCAGCTGGCGCGACTTGAACTCTTCGTGGACGATGCACGCACCGTCCCACAGCAGCATGTCGGCACCGGTCTGCTTCTGGATGTAACGGCCCAGGTGCTGGTCCGGGCCCCAGATGATGGTTTCACCGTTGTCCATCAGGCTTTCGACGATCTCCAGCGCGCAGCTGGAGGTCACTACCCAGTCAGCCCGCGCCTTAACCGCAGCGGAGGTGTTGGCATACACCACCACGGTACGCTCCGGGTGCTGATCGCAGAAAGCCGAGAACTCTTCGACCGGGCAACCCAGGTCAAGCGAGCAGGTCGCCTCGAGGGTCGGCATCAGCACGCGCTTCTCCGGCGTGAGGATCTTGGCGGTTTCGCCCATGAAACGCACACCGGCGACGATCACTGTCTGGGCCGGGTGGTTCTTGCCGAAGCGGGCCATTTCCAGCGAGTCGGACACGCAACCGCCGGTCTCTTCGGCCAGCGCCTGGATGACCGGGTCGCAGTAGTAGTGAGCCACCAGCACGGCATTCTGCGCTTTCAGCTCGGCAGCGATGGCCGCACGGTATTCGGCCTCCTGCTCGGCGGTCAGCGGGTTGGGCTGCTTGGCATCAAGGTGGGCCTGAACCAACAGGCGTTCGGAAATCTGGGTCATGATCGCTGGACCTGCAGGCGCGCGTGCGCGTCAAATCGAGTGTATCACCCGGCCCTGGCAGATCGGCTAAGGGTGCCGGACGGCAGGCGTGCCGCCACGGCCCTCTGCGGGCGCGGATTATTATCGGACGCCGAAGGCTACAGACAATCAAGGGAATTCTAAAGTGGTTTTTGTGAGGCCTGTGCTGGCCTCTTTGCGGCTAAAGCCGCGAAGAGGCCAGCACAGGTCAACCCATCAACCCTGCGGCTGCATGGCGGCAAAATGCGCCGCCAGCAACATGGCGAATTCTTCGACGGTCATCTTCTTGCCGTTGAAGTCGACCATGCCATCGGCATAGTGCAGGCTCGACACCACATCGTTGCCCTGCACGGTGGCCATACCGCTCTGCAGCGCCATCATGCCGACCATCTCCCCGGCCTGACTCGATTGCGAAGCAATCGCCTGGGCATCGGTCTGCCCCTCCAGTAGCGCCTGCAAGGTCGCCAGGTCGCCAATCATCGGTTTGGACAACGACAGCTTGCTCTTCACCTCGGTAATCAGCTGCTTGCTCAGCTGGTCAGGCGGCAGGTCGAACGAGGCCGGGCTGGCGAAATCCATCGACAGGTCGAAGCGGCTCTCACCATTGGCGGTGCGAAACGCCAGGTTCTCGATGGCCAGCTTGGGCTTGGAGGCCAGCAATTGTTGCAGGTCGCCATGGAACCTGGCTTTTTCCGCCTCATCCATCTGGATTTCCGGCACCGGCTGGCCGGCAGCCTGAGCGGCTTCGAACTCCGGCAGGTGGGCCTGGTACCATTTCGACAGCGACTGCAAGGCCGGGGCATTGAGCGACTTGACGCTCACACCCATCTGCGCGTTACCGACCGCGCGGCCATCCCAGGTGATGTCCGCTACCCGATAATCGACGCGGCCACCCACGGTGTCAGGGCCATCCAGGGTCTGCAGGACATTCTGTTCAAGGCCTTTGAGCACCAGCACCTGCTGCTTGTCACCCAAGGTTGCCTTGGCCTCGGCCAGCAGCAGGTCGACATTGCCGACATAAACGGCGTCATGCTTGCTGGCAGCCAGATTGCCACCGACCTTCAACCCCGATAGCTCGAGGGTGGCCGGCGCATGGTCCTCGCCGACCAGCTTCATCACGAAGCGATCCGCGCTGCCATGGAATTTCGACGCCTTGCCTTCCTGATCACCGCTGACCTCCAGCGACATCCCCGAGAAATCCAGGCTGCTGCCGTCGGCTTCGGTGTGTTTGAGCGGTGCCACGCTGATGCTGCTGTCGACGTTGCCCGAGAAGCCCAGGCTGGTGTGTGCGCTGATCGGCGACTGCTCGCCTGCAGCAGCGAACCACGGCGCGGTGAGATCATCCTTCTGCAGGCTGCTGCTGCTCGCAGCCAGCACCGGCACCAGCTTCAGTGCCTTGACCCGCGACCACGGGAACGGCCCATGCTCGATCTGGTCGGTCATGCCGAGGTCGAAACTGACGACTTCGCCGTTACCCAGGTTGATATCCTTGGCCTTGAGCCGGTACTGCGCGGTGCTGCTGAAGAAATGCTGATCGAGCGAGACCAGCTCGACGGTCATGCTGCCGCCATAGTTGGTCAGGGCCTTCTTGAGCTGGTCGTTGCTGCGGCTGACGGCGTTGGCCAGCTCCCCGGGCAGCTGTTTGCCCGTGTACCAGGCGCCTGCGGTGCTCACGACGGCAATGGCGATAGCCAGGCCGGAAAGAATGCCTACTGATTTCTTCATGAATAGAACCGATCGATGTCCATATGGGCGGATTCACAGCCAATCGGCTGCAAGGGATGCAAAAGGATATCATCGACGCGGCAGCGTGTTGAGCACGCCTTGGGCAGAAGAATGGATTAAGGAAATGTCCGACAATCGTTAATTTTTACGAACATCCAAGTCGATCGAAACCGCAAAAAAACGCGCAAAAACCGAACATTCAGGCCGTTTACCCGATAAATATTTCAATTTCGCAACATCTTGTCATGTTTAACTTGACGCCTCCCTACCAATCGTTTTTTATTTTCACCACCTGCCCAGCGCCCGATCCACGAAGAAGAAAAAGTCGCGCCGTCATGATGCTCGGATGCCCCTGCCCGCACGCTTCAACCTCCTCGCCAAGGCACTGCCAGCCTGACGCCGGCGCCTAGCACGCGCCTACCTCTGCTCCAAACAAAAAGGTGAACAACATGGAGCCACACCAGCATGCAGCATGACCACAACGCCACCGGCAACGGCCAATTCCGTAAATCCCTGCGCCTCTGGCACGTGGTCATCATTGGCCTGGCGTACCTCACGCCCATGACCGTGTTCGACACTTTCGGCATCGTGTCCGGCATCACTTCCGGCCACGTTCCCAGCGCCTACCTGCTGGCCCTGGCCGGCGTTCTGTTCACCGCTGTGAGTTACGGCACGCTGGTGCGCCGCTTCCCGCAGTCCGGTTCTGCCTACACCTACACTCAGCGCGCCATCAACCCGCACGTGGGCTTCCTGGTCGGCTGGTCTTCGCTGCTCGATTACCTCTTGCTGCCGATGGTCAACGCGCTGCTGGCCAAGCTCTACCTCTCGGCCATGTTCCCTGAGGTGCCGGCCTGGATGTGGGTGGCCGGCTTCGTCACCCTGATCAGCCTGATCAACATGCGCAGTATCAACCTGGTCGCGCATTTCAACCTGCTGTTCGTGGTCGTGCAGCTGATGATCATGTCGGTGTTCATCTACCTCTGCGTACGCGGCCTGGACCAAGGCGAAGGGCTGGGGACTACCTGGAGCCTGCTGCCGTTCGCCGACTCGCAGACGCAGCTCAGCGCCCTGGCTGCCGGCGCAACCATCCTGTGCTTCTCGTTCCTGGGCTTCGACGCGGTCACCTGCCTGTCTGAAGAAACCAAGGATCCGGGCAAAACCATCCCACGCGCGATCTTCCTCACTGCCCTGATCGGCGGCGCGGTGTTCATCCTGGTGTCGTACTTCATGCAGGCGTATTTCCCGACCAATGCGCGCTTCCATGACCCGGAAGCAGCACTGCCGGAAATTGCCCTGTATGTCGGTGGCAAGCTGTTCCAGTCGATCTTCATCGCCTGCACCGTGATCAATACCATCGCCTCAGGCCTGGCTTCGCAGACCAGCGTGTCGCGCCTGCTGTACGTGATGGGCCGCGACAATGTGATCCCGAGCGGCGTGTTCGCCCGCCTGCATCCGCGCTACAAGACCCCGATCGTGAACATTGCCGTGGTCGGCGTGATCGCCCTCTCGGCGATCTTCTTCGACCTGGTCACCGCCACCTCGATCATCAACTTCGGCGCGCTGGTAGCCTTCAGTTTCGTCAACCTGTCGGTGATCATTCACTGCTACCTGCGCGAGGGTAATCGTCAGGGGCTGGCGAACAAGATGAAGTACCTGGTATTGCCGACCTTTGGCTTCTGTATCATTGCCAAGCTCTGGCTTGACCTCAACGAGCATTCGTTGATCTTCGGCGGCCTCTGGGCATTGGCGGGGCTGTTACATCTGGCCTGGCTGACCAAGGCCTTCCGGGTCGCGCCACCGAACTACGTCGCTGAATGACACCAGCCTCCGACAACGCCCGCGCCTGAACGCGGGCGTTGTTGTTGAACGAGAAGGAAAGTCCTCATGCCGCTGCGTCGCCTCTCCATCCAATGGAAGATCACCCTGCTCACCGGCCTGTGCCTGCTGGCCATCGTCGCCCTGCTGGTCACCAGCTCACTGACCCAGTCGCGGCGTAGCGCGGCGCTGGTCAACCAGGCCAGCACGGAAATGCTTGAACACAGTGCACGCCTGCGCCTTCAGGCCCACGCCGAAACGCAGGCGTTACGCATCCAGCGTTACTTCATGGACGCCTACCAGTACGGCAACGGCTTTGCCCGCCTGGTACAGGTGCTCAAGACCAAGGGCGGCAGCGACTTGCGCGCCGAACTGACCCGTCAGGCTCACGCCAGCCTGGCCGGCAACCCGGACGTGATCGGCCTGTACCTGGTGTTCCAGCCCAACGCACTGGACCACCAGGACAATCAGTTCGTTGGCCAAGAGACCAGCGGTAGCAATGAAAGCGGACGTTTCTCGCTGTACTGGTCACAACCCCGCCCAGGCTCCCTCGAGCTGGAGGCGATGCCTGAATCGATGCTGGGCGACAACAGCCCCGGCACCAATGGCCTGGCCAAGAACCGCTGGCTGACCTGCCCGCAGGAAACCGCCAAGGCCTGTGTACTCGAGCCCTACCTTGATGAGGTCAACGGTCACCAGGTGCTGATGACCAGTATCGCCCTGCCCTTGCTGGAAAACGGCAAGGTCGTCGGCGTGGTTGGCCTGGACATCAGCCTGGACAACCTGCAGCAGCTGAGCCTGGATGGCCGCAAGGAACTCTTCGACGGCCAGGGCCAGGTCAGTATCGTCAGCGCTGCCGGCCTGCTCGCCGGGCACAGTCGCGACGCCAGCAAGCTGGGCCAGCCCTTGGACAAGGAAGTGGATCAGGGCCTGCTGCGTGTAACCCGGCCGTTCGCGCCTATTCCTGAAGCCAGCCCCTGGCACGTACAGCTGGAACTGCCTGAAGCCGTGCTGCAAGCGCCAGCCGTGGCCCTCAACCAGCGCCTGGACAGCCACAACCAGAGCGCCAACCTGACCAGCCTGCTGATCGGCCTGGGCGCCGCAATCATCGGCCTGCTGCTGGTCTGGCTGACTGCCCGTGGCGTTACCCGGCCGATCCTCGCCGTGGCTGCCCGCCTGAAAGACATCGCCAGCGGCGAAGGTGACCTGACCCGTCGCCTGGACTACGCCCGCGAGGATGAACTTGGCCAGCTGACAGGCTGGTTCAATCGCTTCCTCGACAAGCTGCAGCCGGTGATCGCTCAGGTCAAAGGCTCACTGCTCGAAGCCCGTGGCACCGCCGACCAGTCCGCCGCCATCGCCAGCCAGACCAGCAATGGCATGCAGCAACAGCAGCGGGAAATCGAACAGGTCGCCACCGCCGCCAACGAAATGAGTGCCACCGCCCAGGATGTCGCGCACAACGCCGCACAGGCGGCCCAGGCCGCACGTGGCGCCGATCAGGCCAGCCGGGAGGGCCTGCAACTGATCGCCAGCACACGCCAGACCATCGACCAGCTGGCAACCGGCATGAACACCGCCATGGATGAAGCCCGTGCACTGGAGCACCGAAGCGAGCAGATCGGCTCGGTCCTCGAGGTGATCCGCGCGATTGCCGAGCAGACCAACCTGCTGGCCCTCAACGCCGCCATCGAAGCCGCACGCGCAGGCGAAGCCGGGCGTGGGTTTGCCGTGGTCGCCGACGAAGTACGCAGCCTGGCCCAGCGCACCCAGGTGTCGGTGGAAGAGATTCGCCAGGTGATCGAAGGCCTGCAGCAAGGCACCCAGGACGTGGTCGGTGCCATGCACGAAGGCCAGCGCCAGGCCCAGGCCAGCGCCACCCGCATGGAGCAGGCACTGCCTGCGCTGGAGCGCATCGGCGAGGCCGTGGCGGTGATCAGCGACATGAACCTGCAGATTGCCTCGGCGGCCGAGGAGCAAAGTGCGGTGGCCGAGGAAGTGAACCGCAACGTGGCCGGGATTCGCGACGTGACTGAGTCGCTGTCGGGCCAGGCCGACGAATCGGCGCGCATCAGCCAGGCGCTCAATCGCCTGGCCAACCAACAGCAGGCATTGATGGAACAGTTCCGCGTCTAGCCTGTAAGGGCCTCTTCGCGGGCATGCCCGCTCCCACAGGTACAGCGCAGCCCTCAAGGCTTGTGATATTCCTGTGGGAGCGGGCGCGCCCGCGAAGAGGCCAACACAGACAACACAGCAACATCGCTATTTACCGAGCACAACACATGCAAACCGCAACCCGAAGTTCATTTTTCGATATAACCAGCGAACAGGGCCTGTTACGCACCTCAATCGCCGTCACGCTGTTCATCGCCACCATCGGCATCGGCTTCGGCCTGGCCTCCGGCTCGTTCTCGATCGTCTTCGACGGCGTCTACTCGCTGGTTGACGCCAGCATGAGCGGCCTGTCGCTGGTAGTGGTCAAGCTGATCACTTCGCATGCCACCAGCCTGCAACTCTCGCGCAAGCTGCGTGAGCGCTTCACCATGGGCTTCTGGCACCTGGAACCGATGGTCCTGGCACTCAATGGCATCCTGCTCAGCGGCGTTGCCATCTACGCGTTGATCAACGCTGTCAGCAGCCTGCTGCAAGGCGGGCGACACCTGGAGTTCGGCATCGCCATGGTCTACGCGCTGCTGACCGTGATCGCCTGCGCGACCATCGCGGTGATCGAGGACCGCGCCAACCGCAAGCTGAAGTCGGACTTTGTGCGCATGGACGTCAAGGGTTGGGTGATGTCGGCCAGCATCACCGCCGCCCTGCTGATCGCCTTCTGCTTCGGCTACGCGGTGCAAGGCACGCGATGGGAGTGGGTATCGCCGTACATCGACCCGGCGGTACTGGCATTGGTCTGCCTGGTGATCATCCCGTTGCCACTGTCGGTGGTGCGTCAGGCACTGTCGGAGATATTCCTGGTGACACCCGGCGACCTCAAGCTGCACGTCGACACCGTTGCACGACAGTTCGTCGCCAAGCACGGCTTGAAGTCCTACAAGGCCTACGTGGCCAAGGTCGGGCGCTCACGCGAAATCGAACTCTATTTCATCGTGCCAGCGGACATGCGGCCACGCTCGATCGCTGAGTGGGATGCCTTGCGTGACGAGGTCGGTGAGGCTGTCGGCGGCGAAGGCCCGGATCGCTGGATCACCGTGGTGTTCACCGGCGACCCGGCCTGGGCGGAATAAACGGCGTTCGCTAGTGCTCGGCGCCGTTCAGTTGGCCGAGATCAGCGGCCAGTTGCAGGCGCGCTGTGTACCAGTCGACCACCGACGCGACCCGTCGCTGCTGCGCGTTGGCCAGTTCGTTCTGGGCGTTCAGCAGCTCGATGATGCTACCGACCCCGGCCTTGTACCGCCCCAGCGCCACCCGGTGCGACTGACTGGCACTGGCGACCAGCCGGCGGCTGATGACCAGCGCCTGCGTACGCGCCTCGAGGGACTGGCGGCTGCGCCAGACGCTTAGCGCGATGGCACGCTGCGCACCGTACAGGTCCTGCTCCCGCGCCGCCGCTTCCGCCTCGGCCGCCCGGGCCCGGCGGCGAGCTAGAAAGCCATCGAAGATCGGCACGCTGACCTGCACGCCCACGGTCCAGGTTTCGATCTGCTGCCGCGAGGCCACCTGCTCGACCGGCGTATCCTCATGCCGGTAGTCGCTGTACAGCGAGATCGTCGGCCGCCCTTGGGCCCGCTCCGCCTCGGCCTTGGCCAGGCTGGAGGCCCATTGGGCGCGAGCGCTGTCCACCGAAGGATGAGCCTGCCGGGCCTGCTCCATCAACGCATCGACGCTTTGCATGAAGCCTGCTTCCTGACCTTGCGGCTCGTCCAGCGCCTCCAGGCGCAGTGGTGCGGAAGGCGACAGGTTCAAGGCACTGGCCAGCGCACCACTGGCAATGGCCAGGTCGCCCTCGGCCAACACCCGCTCCAGTTGCGCCTGCTCGAAGGTGGTCTGTGCCTGCAGGCGGTCGGCGCGCTCCCCTGCCCCGGCTTGGTGCTTGGCGATGGTCACGCGCAAGCTGTCGGCGGCCAGCGCCTCGATGCTGCGCCGGGCCTCGAGCAGTGCGCTGCTGGCCTGCACCTGGTAGAACGCCTTGCTGGTGCCGAGAACCACCTGCTGGATCTTTTCCAACCGGCTGCTGCTGGCCGCATTGAGCAACTGGCGGGCGCTTTCCACCCTGGCCGCGCGCAGGCCAAAGTCGTACAGCACCCAGTTGAGGCTCAACCCATAGCCGCTGGTCCGGGCATTCAGGCTGGAGTCGGCTTCGGGAAAACCGTCATAGCGCGTCCGGCGGTTGGCCCTGCCGCTGTTTGCCTGCCCCTGCAGGGTTGGCCAGTAGGCCGAGCGTTCGGCCTCCATGCTGGCCTGGCTGCTCAACTGCGTACGCCAGGCTGCCTGCAGCTCGGGGTCAGCGCACAGAGCCATGGCCACGGCACGGGACAAGGCCAGCGGCTGGTCGCCAGGCAATGGCCCGGGGCAAGCCTGCAAAGGCTGCGCCGCCTGCCCCTGAAGGCCGGCCAGGCAAAGCACCATGGCCAACACTGCGCGGCGCTTCATGATGCGCCCGTCACCCGCCCGTCGAGCAGCGCAACCACCCGCTGGGCCGAGCGGATGGTATCCGGCCGATGGGCGACGATCACGCGGGTGATGTGCAGCGCTTCCAGTGCCTGGTTGACTGCCGCCTCGCGCTGGATGTCCAGGTGGCTGGTGGCTTCGTCGAGAAACAGCAGTTTCGGGCGCCGGTACAGCGCCCGGGCCAGCAGGATGCGCTGCTTCTGTCCGCCGGAGAGCACTGCCCCCATGTCGCCGACCAGCGTGTTGTAGGCCATCGGCATGCGTGCGATGTCGTCATGTACGGCAGCCAGGCGTGCACACTGCTCGATCCAGGCTGGGTCGGCGTCATTGGCGAAGAAGCTGATGTTGTCGGCGATGGAACCGGCGAACAGCACGTCGTCCTGGAGCACCGTGGCGCTGATCCGGCGCAGGCGGTCTATCGAACGTGCGTCGATCGGTTCGCCATCGAGCAGCAACTGCCCTTCGACCGGTGCCAGGATGCCCAGCATCACGTTCAGCAGCGTGCTTTTGCCGCAACCTGACGGGCCGACGATGGCCAGCGACTCACCCGGCTCTATCACCAGTGAAACACCGTCCAGCACCCAAGGTTCGTAGGCGCAATAGCGGAACCTCAGCTGACGCACTTCCAGCCGCGGCACTGGCCCAGTGTCAGTCTCCGGCAGCAACCGCGACTGCGGTTCGGCGGCTTCCAGCACAATGTCGGCCAGGCGCTCACCGTGCAGGCGCAGCATCACGACGTCGACCAGTTTGTCGATCAACCCTGACACGCGGCTGTTGAACTGGTCCTTGTAGGCACTGAAGGCGATCAGCATGCCGGCGCTGAACGCACCGTCCATCACCTGCCGGGCGCCCAGCCAGATCACCAGCAGGGTCACCATGCCAAACAGCAGGCCGTTGAACGTGCGGTACAGCAGCTGCAGCTTCTGCGGCCGCAACCCGGCATTGATCTCGTCGACCAGCAGCCCGCTCCAGGTCGTCGCCCGCTGCTCTTGGTGTGCGAACAGTTTCAGCGTGCGTACACCGCGCATGGTTTCGAGAAAATGGCTCTGCTGCCTCGCCGCTCGCACCAGTTCATCTTCGCTGGCCCGTCGCAGTGGCCCGAACCAGGCCCAGCGCGCAAGCCCGTAGAGCACCATGGCAGCCACCGCTATCAGCGCCAATGGCGGGCTGTAGAGGAACATCAGGATCAGGGTGACCGCGGTCATCAGACCGTCGAGAATGGCTTCGATGAACGATGTGGTGAGGGTGCGCTGGATTGCCTTGAGCGAACCAAAACGAGAAATGATGTCGCCCAGATGCCGCCGCTCGAAGAATGCCACCGGCAGGCGCACCAGGTGGTTGAACACATTGATCTGCCACTGGCTGCCGAGCAGCGTACCCAGGTACATCAATGCCCATGAACGGCCCAGCGACAGCACCTGCTGTGCCAGCAGCAGCAGGCCGAAGCCGATGGCCAACACCGCCAGCAGGTCGCGATCGGCGCTGACCAGCACTTTGTCGATTACTGTCTGTATGAAGAATGGCGCGAGTATCGTGCACAGCTCCAGCGCCAGGCCCAGCGCCAGTACCTTGGCGAACACGCCGCCAAAGCCCTCGACCCTGCCCAGCAAGCGGCGCAGGGACAGCCGCGTCTTCACCTCACCCGGCTGGAAATCGCTGTGTGGCCACAGCTCAAGGGCGATACCGGTGAAGGCGCCGGAGACCTCCTCAAGGCCAAGCTTGCGCACCCCGCGCGCCGGATCATGGATGACCACGCCACGCGGGCCGACTTCCTTGAGCACCACGAAGTGGTTGAATTGCCAGTGCAGAATGCACGGCAGACGCAATTGCGGCAGTGCCTCCAGCTCCAGACGCAGCGGCCGCGTGGCCAGGCCCAACTGGCCGGCCATGGCCATCAATTGTTTGAGCGTGGCCCCCTTCATGGAAGGCGCGAGCCTCTGGCGCAGGCCCTGCATGTCATGCACCTGGCCATGAAAGGCGGCAACCATCGCCAGACAAGCCTGGCCACATTCGGCGGCCTCGACCTGCAGCATCACAGGCAGCTTGCGGCCGATGCCGAAGCTCAAGGAATGGTAAAGGCTCACAGGCGTTTTCCTATGCCGCGCAGGGGCTCGAGCAGCCATTCGTAGAGCGGCAGCTTCTCCAGCATGATGTCCGCATCCAACTGCATGCCGGAGCGCAGGTGTTCTTCACCGCCGCGGGCAAACAGGCTTTGTCGCTCCAGCGTGACCTTGACCCGGTACAGCGGCCCTTGTTCGCGCAACGCCTCGGAGGGCACGCCAACGCTCATGACCTCGTCAGCCGGCATGGCACTGCGCGAGACCGAAGCCACGGTACCGCGGGCCAGGCCGAAATGCTGATAGGGGAAAGCCTGGTAGCGCAGCAGCACGGTATTCCCTGGCCGCACGAAGCCGGCCGAACGACTGGGCACATAGAGTTCCGCGTACAGGTTGCTGTCCTGCGGTACCAGGCTGAGCAGCGGGCGACCCGTATCGGCGCGCGCCCCGTTGACCACCCCTAGCGCCGCCACCTCCCCTGCCACCGGGGCGGTGAGCATCACCTGGCGCTTGAGCTCGCTTTCCAGCAGGCTGCTCTGGCTCTCCAGCAACCGGCGCTGCAGTTCTGCCATCTGCTTGGTCTGCTTGTAGGGCAGTTCGGCAAGTTCGGCGCGCAACGCGGCACTCTCGTTGCGCAGGGCCAACAGCGAGCGGTTCAGTTCCTCGGCGCGAAGGCGCATTTCCAGCACCGCATCCTGGCGGGCCTGGAGCAGGTCACGGGAAACGAAGTCCTGACGCTGCAGCTCGGCGTAGCGCTCGGCAATCCCCTGGGCCAAGGCCAGGCGCTGGCGGGTCAGGGCAATCTGCGCGGCGACCTTTTCCTGTTCGCCCTGCAACATGCCGAGGCGGCGGCTCTTGCCGTCACGTTCCTGCTGATGAAGCACCCGGGTTTCGTCAATTTCGTCGGCCAGGCTGTTGTTGCGCCGGGCAAGCAACCGGCTGATGGCATCCTGGTTCGCAGCCGCCTCACCGTTGCGGGTGTCGCTGACCAGGGTCAACAGGGCCTGCCCCGCCCTTACCTGCTCGCCATCGCTGACTTGCAGGTCCTGCACCACCCCAACCTGCGGGGCGAACACCTTGATTACCCCGGCCTCGGGCACCAGCACACCGCTAACGGCCTCACGCCGCGTGTAGCTGGCAAAGGTGATGAACAGGCTTACGGCGATGCAGAACAGCACTGCGCAGGCGCTGGCGATGCGCAAGGACGGTGGCGATAGCAATATCACGCTACCCAGGTCGTTGCGTGCCCCTGATTGCAGTGCTTCCTTACGAAATAGCATTCCCTGGCCTACTACTGGCAGTTGCGAAATCGCCCTGCAGCAAGTCCGGCTTCGGGCCAGGCCAGACTAAACAAGCCAGTCACAACGGGCACTAGTACAGATGCACTAGTGCGTGACGCCGCGAGAACGGCATCACACTGTGGCAATAGGACACTAGGTCACCCGTCCTATTGCCTCAAGCGCCAGCCCCTTCACATGATTTGCCAGGTCCGGTAGACGCTTTACCGGTGACGGAACAACACAACTTGAAGAGGACTCATCCATGAATACCGAACATGAAAACCTGCGCACACTCGACGATGACGAACTGGAACAGGTCAGTGGAGGCATTTCAGCATTCGGCTACCACGCCGGTGCCAGCGTCGTTAACTATGGTCAAGGCTCGACCCTGCATGTGAGCTGGGGCAGCAACAGCGGCAAGTACAACTTCTTCGAGCTGAAGCTGTGCTGATTGACCAGGTCCACGACCTTTGAGGGCGTGGACCGTTGCCGTTCGTGAAAGGCCCGGAACGACAAAGCCCGCGACCATTGCTGGTTGCGGGCTTTGTGTTCTGCATATGGTGGGTCGTGTAGGATTCGAACCTACGACCAATTGGTTAAAAGCCAACTGCTCTACCAACTGAGCTAACGACCCGTTGGATGGCGCGTATAATACTGATTTCTAACGGGAAATCAATACCTGCACCGACCTTTCGTCAAAAGTAGCGCGTCGGATCTGCTACACCCGCCGCTTTGAAACCATCGGCACGCAGGCGGCAACTGTCACAGTTTCCACACGCCTGGCCTTCATCGTTGGCCTGGTAGCAGGAAACCGTGAGGCTGTAGTCCACGCCCTGGGCAATGCCCGCTTGCACGATCTGCGCCTTGCTCATGTTCTGCAGCGGCGCCTGGATGCGGAAGCCCTGCCCTTCGACGCCGGCCTTGGTCGCCAGGTTGGCCATGCGCTCGAACGCCTCCACGAACTCCGGGCGGCAATCCGGGTAGCCGGAATAGTCCACGGCATTGACACCGATGAAGATGTCACGCGCTTCCAGCACCTCTGCCCAGCCCAGGGCCAGCGACAAGAACACGGTATTACGGGCCGGCACATAAGTCACCGGAATGCCCTCGCCTGGGGTTTCCGGCACATCGATGCTGCTGTCGGTCAGGGCCGAGCCGCCAATACCATCGAGGTTCAGGCCAATGACCTTGTGCTCGACCACGCCCAAGTCGCGGGCGACACGAGCGGCGGCATTCAGCTCGGCGCGGTGGCGCTGGCCGTAGTCGAAGCTCATGGTGTAGCAGCTGTAGCCTTCGGCCTTGGCCATGGCCACGACCGTGGCCGAATCGAGGCCGCCAGACAGCAGGATTACCGCGCGTTTCTCAGTCATCTCTTTCACTCCTCAATCAACGTCCGGGCTCGTCGTTCCACAGCAGCTTGTGCAGCTGCATCTGGAAACGCACGGGCAGGTTGTCGGCAACGATCCAGTCGGCCAGGTCGGTGGAACTCACCTGGTGGTGGCTGGGCGAGAACAGCACTTCGCCCGCACGTTCAGCCAGGTTGTACTGGATCAGTTTGGATACCGCCCAGTCATAGTCCTCACGGGAACAGATGACGAACTTGACCTGATCGTTGCAGGTCAGTTGCTCGATGTTCTCGTAGCGGTTGCGGTGCGACTCTTCCGACCCGGGGGTCTTGAGGTCGACCACACGGCTGACGCGCACATCCGTGCCGGAGATATCCAGGGCGCCACTGGTTTCCAGCGAGACCTCGTAACCGGCATCGCAGAGGCGCTGCAGCAGCGGCAAGGCGTTCGGCTGGGCCAACGGCTCGCCGCCTGTAACGCAGACGTAGCGCGGCTTGAAGCCAGCAACCTGCTCAAGGATGGAATCGAGGGTGCGCAGGGTGCCGCCGGTGAAGGCGTAGGCACTGTCGCAGTACTGGCAGCGCAGGGGGCAACCGGTCAGGCGCACGAATACCGTGGGCAGCCCAGCCGTTCGTGTTTCACCCTGCAAAGAGTAAAAGACTTCGGTGATGCGTAATGTGTCTTGCATGCTCGCCACGGGCGTGACAGCTAAACAGGCTGTCCGCCTCCGTCAGGCACTGTCGCGGACTCGACATGGCGTTATCCGCTACAGCGTGTTTATAAAAAGGGCCGTAATTCTAACGAAAAAACCCGCGACAGGCGCGGGTTTCTTGCAAAGGTGCAACTTAGAGCTTCTGCAGGTCGCGTTGCGCCAGTTGCGCGGCGGACGTGCCAGGATACTGGGTGATGACCTGTTGCAAGATGCCTTTCACCTTGTCGGTGTGGCCCATGCGGCGCTCGACGTCAGCCAGCTTGTAAAGCGAATCTGGCACCTTGCTGTGCTTGGGGTACTTCTGGCTGACCTGGGCGAAGGCTTGGCTAGCCGCTGGCAGATCGCCCTTGGCCAGGTTTACCTCACCCAGCCAGTACTGGGCGTTGCCGGCGTACTGGCTGTTAGGGTACTTGCGCAGGAAGGCGTTGAACGCCTGGCTGGCCTTGTCGAAGTCCTTCTGCTTGATCAGGTCGAAAGCGGCATCGTAATAGAGCTTTTCTTTCGCCGGATCACCGGGCTCGCTGCTGGCGGCCGGCTGTTGTGCAGCAGCGCCAGCGGCGCCTGCTGCAGCACCGGTAGCGGCATCGGGTGCGCCACCGGTAGAGGAATTGTCGGGGGTCGCGGCAGGCGCGCCACCACTGTTGATGCGACGATCAAGATCCTGGTAACGCTCCAGGTTTTCCTGCTTCATGCGCGACACATCGTTTTGCAGCTCTTCGATGATGCCTTGCTGGCGGGAAAGTTGATCCTGCATCTGTTGCAGCTGCATGAACAGCTGGCCCTGTGCCGAGGCAGGGGCCGAAGCCCCTGCGCCGGCATAGGCGCCGCTCGTGCCATAACCGGAAGGTGGGTAAGCACCCCCGTTGTCATCAACTACAGGAACCGCAGCCCACGCCGAAAGCGGAAGGCTGAGTGCGAGGACGGTTACAACACGACGGCACATACGCATAAGAACTTACTTACGCAGTTCTACGCGACGGTTCTGAGCCCAGGACTGCTCGTCGTTGCCGGTGGCAACTGGACGCTCTTCGCCGTAGGAAACCAGTTCCAGCTGAGCAGGGGAAACGCCCTGCAGAACCAGGTAGCGCTGAACGGCTTTCGCACGACGCTCACCCAGAGCCATGTTGTACTCGCGGGTGCCGCGCTCGTCGGTGTTGCCTTCCAGAACAACGCGGTTGCCGTTGGCTTTCAGGTCCTTGGCGTGAACGTCCAGAGCGCGCATGGCTTCTGGCTTCAGGTCCGAGCTGTCGTATTCGAAGTAGAAGGTGGTGATTGCGCGCAGGGCAGCTTCTTCGCTCAGGGAGCCGTCAACAGCGCCAGTGTTGGCACCGTAGCCAGCGTTCGGATCAACAGCGCCTTCACCAGCGTTGTCACCGCCTTTCGAGGAGCAACCTACAGCTACGGCCATGGCCAGAGCCAGCGCAGCAAATTTACCAAACTTCAGCATTTCCATCGTGAAACTCCTAATGAAACCCCAGTGTGTTAAGCAAAACGTGTTACGCCGCAATCAGTTCAGGTAAGGGGACCAGGACGGTTCTCTGACTTCGCCTTGAGCGGTAGGAAGTGGGAGCCTCACACGGCCGTTAAGCGACACGAGCATCAAGACTCCCCGGCCCTGCTGGCGGGTGGCGTAGATTAGCATGGTGCCGTTTGGCGCAACAGTGGGCGACTCATCAAGACTTGTTTCCGAGAGAATCTTTACACTTCCGCGCTGCAAGTCCTGTGCCGCCACTTTGAAGTTGGTGAAACCCTGCTGGCGATGAATCATGACCAGGGTCTTTTCGTCCGCCGACAGTTTCGGGTTGGCGTTGTAGTTGCCCACGAATGTCACACGCTCGGCACCACCACCGCTGACCGACTGTTTGTAGATCTGCGGCTTGCCGCCACGGTCGGAGGTGAAGTACAGGGTGTTGCCATCCTTGCCCCAGAACGGTTCGGTGTTGATGCCCGGGCCGGCAGTGACGCGGCTGATCTGGCGCGAAGCCACGTTCATCACGTAGATGTCCGGGTTGCCGTCCTTGGACAGCACGAATGCCAGGCGCGAACCATCAGGCGACCAGGCCGGTGCGCCGTTCAGGCCTTCGAAATTGGTCACCTGCTCGCGGCGGCCAGTGTCGATGTTCTGGACGAAGATGCGCGGGCGCTTCTGCTCGAACGAAACATAGGCGATGCGCTTGCCATCCGGCGCGAAGCGTGGCGACAGGATCGGCTCACGCGACTGCAGCAAGGTCACTGCACGGGCACCGTCGTAGTCCGAACGCTGCAGGGTGTAGCGGGTGTTGTTGACCGAGAAGCGCTCGGCGGTCACGTACAGCATGCGGGTAGAGAACGCACCCTTGATGCCGGTGAGCTTCTCGAACGACTGGTCGGCAATGTAGTGCGCCATGTCGCGCAGCTGGTCGGTGCTGCCCGCCACGCTACCGGTCAGCACTTGCTGCTCGGTGGCGACGTTGAACAGCGCGTACTGCACCTGCAGGCGACCGCCCGACGGCACGATGCTGCCAACCATGACGTATTGGGCACCCAGCGCTTTCCAGTCACGGAAGATGACTTCGCTGGCCTGGGTAGGCTGGCTGATCATGTTCTGACGCGGAATCGGCGAGTAGTAGCCCGAGTTGCGCAGGTCATTGCCGATGATGTCGGCCATGTCTTCCGGCAGCACACTGCCACCCTGCAGACCGAACGGCACTACCGCGATGGGCGTGGCCCGATCGCTGCCGCTGGTGACCAGGATGTTCTTTTCCTCTGCCATGGCCATGCCGGCCACGCAGCAGAGCATGACCAGCATTCCTCGAAGGAGTTTAATCACAACGCTAGATCCTCAGGAGTAAATGTCATCTTGAACGAACGATAACGGTTGAAATCGCTCGGCTTCATACCCTGCATCTCGGTCAGACGACCGATATTCTTCACCGCTGCCACCGCCGAACTGTCGAACGGACCGTCACCACTGGACTTGATCACGCTCACACCGGTAACAGTACCATCAGGCAACATGTTGACCTGCAGGGTCACCGTCATGCCTTTGCGCGCGGAAGGCGGACGCGCCCAACCCTCGGCCGCGCGCATGCGGATCAGGTCGTCGAAGTCGCCGGCCACCTGGTCACCCTGCTCGTCAGCCAGGGCCTGCTGCCGCTCGGTGGTGTCGGACAACAGCTCGGCCAGGGCCTGAGCTTTCTTGTCTTCCGCCGACTTGCGGGCCGCTTCCTGTGCTTTTTTCTTCTGAGCGTCTGCAGCGGCCTTTTTCTTGGCCTCTTCAGCTGCCTTCTTCTTCGCGTCCTCGGCCGCCGCTTTCTTCTTGGCGTCCTCGGCTGCTTTCTTCTTCGCGTCCTCGGCGGCCTGCTTCTTGGCCTCCTCGGCTGCTTTTTTCTTGGCTTCTTCCTCGGCCTGCTTCTTCGCTTCTTCCTCGGCCTTTTTCTTGGCGATGTCGGCCTGCTGCTTCTCGGCGGCCTTCTTCGCCTCTTCGGCCTTCTTGGATTCGGCGGCTTTCTTGGCTTCGGCAGCCTTTGCAGCCTCCTCGGCCTTCTTGGCTTCGGCGGCTTCGCGTGCTTCCTCAGCCTTTTGAGCGGCGTCGGCTTTCTTTTGTTCCGCGGCCTTGATGGCCTCCTGCTCGACCTTCTTCTGCTCCAGCTGCTCGACTTCGGTCTGGCGCGCGGCGGTTTTCTTCGCTTCCCCGGCAATCTTCTGATTGGTCTGGGTGGTCGCCTGGCTCTTCGACTTGAGCTGATACAGGGTAGCCTGAACGATCGGCTTGGAAGGCGGCAATTCAGGCGTCATGGCAAAGCTGACGAACAGCAGCGCGAACACCAGCACATGCAGGCCGATGGCCCAGACACTGGGCCAGAAGTAGCTTTCCGAGGCGGATGGCTCTCGCTGTTGCATCAGGGCGCCTCGGTAATCAGGCCAACGTTACCGACACCGGCCTTCTGCAACCCGCCCATGGCGCCCATGACGGCGCCGTAGTCGACAGCCTTGTCGCCACGAATGAAGACCTGGGTCTGCTTGCCCTGGTCGCGACCGGCGGCAATGATCTTGGTCACTGCGTTGGTCATGTCCGGCAAGGTCATGGCCTTGTCCATCTGCTTGTCGGTGTCGACTTCGCTGCCGAGGTTCCAGTAGTAGGTCTTGTCGGCCTTGATGGAAATGGTAAGGATCTGGACGTTGTTGTCCTGCGGCAAGGCTTCGCTGGAAACCTTGGGCAGGTCGACCTTCACGCCCTGGTTGAGCATGGGCGCCGTCACCATGAAGATGACCAGCAGCACCAGCATCACGTCGATGTAGGGCACCACGTTCATCTCGGCGACGGGCTTGCGTTTGTGGCGAACTCGGGCCATGGGCTTCTACCTGATTACTCTTCGCTGGTGTGCACTTTGCGGTGCAGGATCGCCTGGAACTCGTCGGCGAAGGTGTAGTAACGACCGATCAGCACTTCGCTGCGCGCCGCGAACCGGTTGTAGGCGATGACCGCCGGAATGGCCGCGAACAGGCCGATGGCCGTGGCGACCAGTGCTTCGGCGATACCCGGGGCCACGGTGGCCAGGGTAGCCTGCTGGGCACTGGCCAGGCCGCGGAACGAGTTCATGATGCCCCACACGGTGCCGAACAGGCCGATGTACGGGCTGGTCGAACCGACGGTGGCGAGGAACGGCAGGCTCTGCTCGAGCTTTTCTTCTTCACGCGAAATGGCCACGCGCATGGCACGGGCCACGCCCTCCATGACCGCGTCCGGGTCCACGCCTGGCTGCTGGCGCAGGCGCGAAAACTCTTTGAAGCCGGCACGGAAGACCTGCTCCACACCGGAATCCGGGTCCGGGTTGCTGCCTGCCTGACGATACAGCTTGGACAGGTCGATGCCCGACCAGAAGCGCTCCTCGAAGGCATCCAGCGCACGACGACCGGCGCGCAGCATGGTGCTGCGCTGGAAGATCATGATCCATGAGGTGACCGAGGCGGCCACCAGGGTCAGCATTACCAGCTGTACCACCACGCTGGCATTGCTGACCAGACTCCACATGGAGGTATGGTCGACGACGTTAGCTTCCACGCTTATTCTCCTGCGTTCGATTGATTACCCGAGCCGTCCGCCACAAAGGCGTCGCGCAGCTCCGGGGGTATGGCTCGGGGTTTGAAAGTGTCGGCGCGCACGGCGGCCACCAGGAACTGCCCCTCACAGAGCAGCGTTTCATCTTTTTCTCGCCAGACCTGCTGCACGAAGCGCAGGCTGGCGCGATTGAGTTCAAGTACTTGCGCGGTGACCCTCAGCTCGTCGTCCAGGCGTGCCGGCGCGTGATAGCGGGCTTCACTGGAGTGAACCACGAACAGCAGGTTGTCCTCGGCCAGCTGCGCCTGGGAAAACCCCAGATGCCGCAGGCGCTCGGTGCGCGCGCGCTCCATGAATTTCAGGTAATTGACGTAATACACCACGCCACCGGCATCGGTATCCTCGTAATAGACACGACAACGGTGTGCGAACGGTTCCAGGCCATTTTGCGCGCGCATACTCTAGTGCTTACTCCTCAGCTTGCCAATCCGCTGCGGCAACTGTTTTTTGTTCATTAATGTCGTATTGCCAGCGCACCATCGGCATGCCAGCGGTAGGACCATGAAAAGCCGGTTTTGATCTGTCATTCATCGCCTGGCTCGGAAAATTCACCCGTGCCTCCCAGGCTGCCAGGCACATTCAAGCCGAAGTGCAGATAGGCGTGCCGGGTAACTACTCGACCGCGCGGCGTGCGCATGATGTAACCCTGCTGGATAAGGTAGGGCTCGAGCACATCCTCGATGGTGTGGCGTTCCTCGCTGATCGCCGCAGCCAGGTTGTCCACGCCCACCGGGCCACCATCGAACTTTTCGATCATGGTCAGCAGCAGTCGACGGTCGGAATGGTCGAAACCGCGCTCGTCGACGTCCAGCAGGTTCAACGCCATGTCGGCCACGGCCTTGGTGATCTGGCCCTTGCCGCGTACTTCGGCGTAATCGCGCACTCGGCGCAGCAGGCGGTTGGCGATACGTGGCGTACCGCGGGCACGGCGGGCGATCTCGTAGGCGCCCTGCTCTTCGATGGCCAAGCCAAGGATGCCAGCCGAGCGGCTGACGATAGTCGAAAGGTCCTTGTCGCTGTAGAACTCCAGGCGCTGGACGATACCGAAGCGGTCACGCAGCGGGTTGGTAAGCATGCCGGCGCGGGTGGTGGCACCCACCAAGGTAAACGGCGGCAGGTCGAGCTTGATCGAACGGGCCGCAGGGCCTTCGCCGATCATGATGTCGAGCTGGAAGTCTTCCATCGCCGGATACAGGACTTCTTCAACCACCGGCGACAAGCGGTGAATTTCGTCGATGAACAGCACATCGTGCGGCTCGAGGTTGGTCAGCATCGCTGCCAGGTCGCCCGGCCGTTCGAGGATCGGCCCCGACGTACTCTTGACCGAAACGCCCATTTCCTGGGCGATGATGTTGGCCAGGGTGGTCTTGCCCAGCCCGGGCGGGCCGAAGATCAGCGTGTGGTCGAGGGACTCGCCACGCCCGCGCGCCGCCTGGATGAACAGCGCCATCTGCTCGCGGACCACCGGCTGGCCGATGTATTCGTCCAGGCGCAACGGGCGGATCGCACGGTCCTGGACTTCTTCACGGTCGCGGCCACTGGCGGCGATCAGGCGGTCGGCTTCGATCACTTGGTAATCATCCCTTTAAGGCTGCGACGAATGAGTTCCTCGCTGCTCAGGCCGGCCTTGTCCTTGATCGCGGCAATCGCCTTGCTCGCCTCCTGCGGCTTGTAGCCCAGGGACACCAGAGCGCTGACCGCGTCGGCCTCGGCGGAAGACTCGCTGGCCACCGGCAGCGGGCCATCGGAGACCAGAGTGAACATGGCCGGGGAGGTTTCCCAGGCCTTGAAGCGGTCCTTGAGCTCGACCAGCAGGCGCTCGGCGGTTTTCTTGCCGACACCGGGTACGCGCACCAGAACCGAAGCGTCCTGAGCCTGCACGCAGCGCACCAGCTCGTCCACTTCCAGGCCGGACATCAGTGCCAGCGCCAGCTTCGGGCCCACGCCATTGAGGCGGATCAGCTCGCGGAACAGCTCGCGCTCGCGCTTCTCGGCAAAGCCATACAGCAGGTGAGCGTCTTCGCGCACCACCAGGTGGGTATGCACGGTCACTGGTTCGCCGACCTTGGGCAGGCGATACAGGGTGGTCATCGGCACTTCCAGCTCATAGCCCACGCCGTTGACGTCGATAACAAGGTGCGGCGGCTGTTTTTCCGCCAGGGTGCCGCGCAAACGTCCAATCACGTTCCGATCCTTCCTCTCGGGGAGCCGGTCAAAGACCGCTCAACCCTATCAGCAAATGCGCCGGGCGAACGCTTCACCCGAACAAAATGTGTATCAGCGCATGAAGCGCTTACAGACGCAAGCGCCCGCCGCGCCGCCGTGCCGTAGCGAGGCCGTGGGGCACCAGGCTGGAGCGGGTGTGAGCGTGGCAAAGGGCGATGGCCAGGGCGTCGGAGGCATCGATCTGCGGCTTCTGGGTCAACTTGAGCAGATGCATGACCATCAGCATCACCTGTTCCTTATTTGCCCCGCCACTGCCGGCGACTGCCTGCTTGACCTGGCTGGCGCTGTATTCGGCGATTTCCAGGCCGGCTTCGGCGGCGGCAACAATGGCAGCGCCACGGGCCTGACCGAGCTTGAGCGCGGAGTCGGCGTTGCGCGCCATGAACACTCGCTCGATGCCCATGGTCACCGGGCCGTGCTGAGCGATGATCTCGCTGACACCGCGAAAAACAATCTGCAACCGCTCAGGCAACTCGCCGCTGCCGGTACGAATGCAGCCCGACGCCACGTACTCGCAACCACGGGCGGTCTGGCGGACCACACCGTAGCCGGTGATGCGCGAGCCGGGGTCGATACCAAGAATCAGAGTCATAGCGCCTGCGTGTTCAAAAAGTACCGGCCTATTCGCGGGCAAGCCCGCTCCCACAGGGACCGCACCAAACCTGAGCCTGATGCAATACCTGTGGGAGCGGGCTTGCCCGCGAATAGGCCCTGTAAGCCAAGCGCAAAATCTTAGCCGAGTTTTTCCATGATCTCGTCAGAGATCTGCGCGTTGGAGTAGACGTTCTGCACGTCATCCAGGTCTTCGAGCATGTCGATCAGCTTGAGCACCTTCTCGGCGCCCTCCTGGTCCAGTTCGGCGCTGGTGGTCGGCTGCATGACGATTTCTGCGTCGGCGGCTTTGAAACCCGCTTCTTCCAGCGCGTTACGCACGGCGTAGAAACTGTTGAACGAGGTGAACACCTCGAACGATCCATCGTCGTTGGCCACCACGTCGTCGGCATCGGCCTCCATTGCGGCTTCCATCAGGGCATCTTCGTCGATGCCGGGGGCGAAGCTGATCTGCCCCTTGCGCTCGAACAGGTAAGCCACCGAGCCGTCAGTGCCGAGGTTGCCGCCACATTTGGTGAAAGCATGGCGCACAGCGGCAGCGGTGCGGTTGCGGTTGTCGGTCATGGCCTCGACCATGATCGCCACGCCACCAGGGCCGTAACCTTCGTAGCTGAGCTCTTCGACGTTGTCGCTTTCGTTGGTGCCGGCGCCACGGGCCACGGCGCGATCAATGATGTCGCGGCTCATGTTGGCGCCCAGGGCCTTGTCCAGCGCCAGGCGCAGGCGCGGGTTGGAGCCTGGATCAGCACCACCCTGCTTGGCGGCAACGGTCAGCTCACGGATCCACTTGGTGAAGATCTTGCCTCTCTTGGCATCCTGGCGCTCTTTGCGGTGCTTGATGTTCGCCCACTTGGAATGACCAGCCATAACGACTCCGAATCCTTGAAACAGAAACAGGTTCCGCCCCGAAGGGCGGAACGTGGGAATACTGCGCCGAAGCGCTTGGGCGCACCCGCCGGGATGCGCCCGGGGCCGATTACTCGACCTTGGTCTGCTCGCGCAGACGGATGTGCAGCTCGCGCAGGGCCTTGGCGTCGACCATGCCAGGGGCCTGGGTCATGACGCACGCGGCGCTCTGGGTTTTCGGGAAGGCGATCACTTCACGGATCGACTGGGCGCCGGTCATCAGCATGACCAGGCGGTCCAGGCCGAAGGCCAGGCCACCGTGAGGCGGTGCACCGAACTTCAGGGCGTCGAGCAGGAAGCCGAACTTCTCTTCCTGTTCCTCGGCCTCGATGCCCAGCAGACGGAATACCGCTTGCTGCATTTCCTTGCGGTGGATACGGATCGAACCGCCACCCAGCTCGGTACCGTTCAGGACCATGTCGTAGGCACGGGACAGTGCGGTGGCCGGGTTGGCCTCGAGCGCTTCCGGGGTGCACTTCGGCGCGGTGAACGGGTGGTGCAGCGCGGTGAAGCTGCCGTCTTCGTTCTCTTCGAACATCGGGAAGTCGACCACCCACATCGGTGCCCACTCGCAGGTCAGCAGCTCGAAGTCGTGGCCCAGGCGGATACGCAGCGCGCCCAAGGCTTCGCTGACGACCTTGAACTTGTCGGCACCGAAGAACACGATGTCACCATCGACAGCGCCAACGCGGTCGAGGATGTTGTTGAGGTTGGCCTCAGGGATGTTCTTGACGATCGGCGACTGCAGGCCCTCGACGCCCTTGGCGCGCTCGTTGACCTTGATGTAGGCCAGGCCCTTGGCACCATAGATGCCGACGAACTTGGTGTACTCGTCAATCTTGCTGCGCGGCATGCTGGCACCGCCTGGCAGGCGCAGGGCGGTGACGCGGCATTTCGGATCGTTGGCCGGGCCTGCGAAGACCTTGAAGTCGACGTCTTTCAGCTGGTCGGCAACGTCGACCAGTTCCAGCGGGATACGCAGGTCTGGTTTGTCGGAGCCGTAGCGGCGCATGGCTTCTTCGAAGGTCATGTGCGGGAATTCGCCGAATTCCAGGTCCAGCACTTCCTTGAACAGCTTGCGGATCATGCTCTCGGTGAGGCCCATGATCTCGGCTTCGTCGAGGAAGCTGGTCTCGATGTCGATCTGGGTGAATTCCGGCTGGCGGTCAGCACGCAAGTCTTCATCGCGGAAGCACTTGGCGATCTGGTAGTAGCGGTCGAAACCGGCAACCATCAGCAGCTGCTTGAACAGCTGAGGCGACTGCGGCAGGGCAAAGAAGCTGCCCGCGTGGGTACGGCTCGGCACCAGATAGTCACGCGCGCCTTCCGGAGTGGCGCGGGTGAGAATCGGGGTTTCGACGTCGAGGAAGCCGTTTTCATCAAGGAAGCGACGGATGCTGCTGGTAATGCGCGAACGCAGGCGCAGCTTGTCGGCCATTTCCGGGCGACGCAGGTCGATGAAGCGGTAACGCAGGCGGGTTTCCTCGCCGACGTCGGAATATTCATTCAGCGGGAACGGTGGGGTTTCCGCTTCGTTGAGCACGTTCAGCTGATAGCCGAGGATCTCGATGGCCCCGGACGCCATGTTGGCGTTGACCGCGCCGTCCGGGCGCTTGCGCACCTTGCCGGTGATCTGCACGACGTATTCGCTGCGAACGCGATCGGCGGCGGCGAAGGTTTCGGCGCGATCCGGGTCGAACACGACCTGGGCCATGCCTTCGCGGTCACGGATGTCGAGGAAGATCACCCCGCCGTGGTCGCGGCGACGATGGACCCAGCCGCAAAGGGTGACTTCCTGGCCGTCCAGGCTCTCGTTCAGTTGGCCGCAATAATGGCTGCGCATCATGATGGTGGTTTCGCTTCTCGTGATTCGTGTATTCGTTGGAGGCCTTGGCCGCCCGGAGGGCTAATACTGCAAGACCCGGCTACTGCAATTCAACTCAGTCGGCTTTGTCGCCGCCTGCCAGGTTCTTTTTCGCCCCGGTCTTGAAGTCGGTTTCGTACCAGCCAGTGCCGCTCAGGCGAAAGCCGGGGACCGACAGCAACTTCTTCAGTGCCGGCGCCTGACAGGCCGGGCAGTCGGTCAGCGGCGCGGCGCTGATCTTCTGCAGCGCCTCCAGCCGGTGATCGCAGGAGGCACATTGATAGTCATAAAGGGGCATGAACGTCTCTCGTCAACCACAACGCTGGCTGCCGGGGCAGCAAAAAGCGGGATTATATATGGTTAACCGACACTGCGCAGCCCGCCGGGCGATCAGCGTTCACTTGGCGGATCACGCAACCAGGCCACGCAGATCACCCGGATCAGCCCGCTGAAGTTGCGCACCCCGCCCTGACGCAGGTGCACTTCGCGGTCGACATACGACAGCACGGCACTGACCGAGCATTGGTTCGCTGCGGCAATCTGGTCGAGGATACCCCAATACACGGCCTCCAGGCGCAGACAGGTGGAAAAACCATTCAACCTAACCGAACGCGACACGGGCTGGGTCTGCAACATGTCGAAATCGGCCTTGAACGGATCGATGCACTGCTTGCCTGGCCAGTGCCCCACCCTCACCGCACGCTTGATTGCTTGCATCACGCCATTTCCTCAGCTCAATCAACTGGGGTTCAATGAAGCGCTGAGCGAGGCGTTTGAAGCAGCGGCAAAATCTTCCCGCACAAACAAAAGGACCCGGCTGAAGTGGATTCAGCCGGGCCTTCGGAAAAGTACTACACGATTAACCGATCATTTACCGTCGAGCAGCACTCGCAGCATCCAGGCGGTCTTTTCATGCACCTGCATCCGCTGGGTCAGCAGATCGGCGGTCGGCTCATCGCTGACCTTGTCCACCACAGGGAAAATGCTGCGCGCAGTACGCACCACGGCCTCCTGCCCCTGGACTAGCTGGCGGATCATTTCGTCCGCAGGCGGGACGCCTTCCTCCTCTTTGATCGAGGAGTGCTTGGCATAAAAAGCATACGAGCCCGGCGCCGGGAAGCCCAGCGCGCGAATCCGTTCGGCGATCGAGTCGACGGCCAGCGCCAGCTCGTTGTACTGCTCTTCGAACATCAGGTGCAGGGTGCGGAACGACGGACCGGTGACGTTCCAGTGAAAGTTATGGGTTTTCAGATACAGCACGTAGGTATCCGACAGCAGGCGGGAAAGCCCTTCGACGATGGACTTGCGATCTTCTTCACTGATACCGATATCGATTGCCATGAAGTTCCCCTTTCCATAAGGCTTGATGATCAAGCGGGCCCGGTACACTGTATCAACACTTGGCGCAACGTGCCCATGACACAGGGCAAGCGATCGGCACCCGCCGCCTGCGGTTTGAGAACCCCCCGCCTTTGCTGTTAAATAGGCACGGTGCCACCCGTGCGGACTGTTATTGCCGGGTGCATAGGCTGGCCCACCACGTGTTCGCGCTTTATACCTCATGCGCACCGTGCCGCCAGCTCTTCCTGTGATCGGCCTTATCAACTGTGAGCCAACCCATGTTCAAGATCGTCCATCTGGTGACGGGCGTTGCGGCTTTGCTGCTATCGCTCATGCCCAGCCTCAAACCCGAAGCTACACCCTTCCTGCAGCAACCCGACGCGGTCTATCTGGCCCTGCTCGGCCTGCTCAACCTGCTGCTGGCCCCGGTCGTGCCGCTGTATTACCGCGGTGCGCGGCAACAGCTGCAATACCTGGCCTGCGCCCTGCTGGTGGTGGCCGTTGTCGTGCAGACCCTCACCCTGCTGGCACGTCCGGAAATGGGCAACCTGGCGGCGCTGGTCTGCGCTGCACTGGCCGTCGCCCTGCACCTGGTAGCCGGTTTCGCCCGCCTCAGCAAAAAGCCCCGCGCCAGCCAAGGCGCGCCAATGGAGGCCGGCAAGCGCGATACCGGCACAGTGAAGTGGTTCAACACCTCCAAGGGCTTCGGGTTCATTTCCCGCGACTCGGGTGACGATATCTTTGTCCACTTCCGCGCCATCCGCGGCGAGGGCCACCGCATCCTGGTCGAAGGCCAGCGCGTGGAATTCTCGGTGATGCACCGCGACAAAGGCCTGCAGGCCGAGGACGTGGTCGCGGTGAACCGCCGCTGACCCTGCGCAGCCCTGGGGCAACCCCAGGGCTACCCCACATCAGTAATGCGGCGGCGGCGCCTCTTCCCCTTCGCTGCCGTACTGCCCGACCATTTCTTCATAGCGCTTGATCAGCTCGGCCACCTGCAACTGCAGGCGCTCGATGACCCGCCCCTGTTCGACCACCACATCATTCAGCGCCTGGATCGTGTCGTCCTGAAACGCCTGACGGGTTTCCAGTTCAATAATGCGCGACTCCGGTGACATGTCAGGCCTCCTGGTAATCGAGTTTGAGCAGTGCACGCAGGCGCTGACGAATGGCATCCACCTGCCCCGGCGCATACTCGACAGCCGGGACCTTGCCCCAGACCGGCGCTGGCCAGGCTGCATCGCCCTGGTGGCGAACGATCACATGCATGTGCATCTGACTGACCACGTTACCCAGCGTGGCGACGTTCATCTTGTCAGCCGCGAACTCACGCTTGAGCGCTTCGGCGAGGTAGGTGGTTTCTTTCCACAGCTGTGACTGGTCTTCCTGGCTCAAGTCGAACAGCTCGCTAACGCCCGCGCGCTTGGGTACCAGAATGAACCAAGGGTAATTGGCATCCTTGCTGAGCAACAGCCGGCACAGTGGGAAATCACCAAGGACCAAGGAATCCTGCTGCAAACGCGAATCCATATCAAACACAATCAATCTCCACCCATAAACCAATGCACCAAGGATACCCTGCTTCGCCCGCCTCGACATGGTCAGGCGCAGGGCTGCACGCTTTAAGTTCATGAATCGCCAAGACTTGCACAATGGCGGTAACACAACGCTACTTTTCGCACCAAAAAGAGGCCACAAAAGTGTGCAGCACTACGCTTCTACTCACAGGAACGACTCAGGATCAACAGTCAGCGGTAACACATTGACTTTTATGGCAGCTTTTTCTTTTATCCGGCCCATTGAACCTGGCACACCATCAGACAACTCCCGCCCCGTATTCTCGGCACTTTTCGACCCTCGACAGCAGCGTCTGTGAAAATTTCATGAATCGTTGTTAATTTTGAGCACGCTTGTTGCATTCTCTTCACGCCAAGTCGGCACGACACCTGCATTGACTGGGTGACGCGACAAATAACAACAGCGAATTGGCTACCCCAGGGAGTTTCCTTAACCGGAATCTGTAGTTACAGAATCGTTACGGCAAAGGAACAGCGCTGGCGTTGGACTGCCCGGTTAACCGGGAAGTGATTTGCGACATGGAAATACCTGAATGCGACATGGCAATAAAGTTCCCGTAAGGATGATTTTTGCCATATCGCCAACAACAGTCAGCGTGCTATACATTTCCGCCGACATAACAAGAAAGAGCTGCCCCATATAACTAAAAGACTTGGGCGCAGCGGTACTCTTCCTAAAAACCAAAGGAGCAAATCACGATGCGCGTGATGAAGTGGAGCATGATCGCCCTGGCCGTTGCGGCAGGGACCTCGCAGATGGCAGTGGCCTCGTCCCAGGACGATTCCAAGGGTTTCCTCGAAGACAGCAAGCTGAACGTCAAGACTCGCATGCTGTACTTCAGCCGTGACTTCCGTAACAACGACAGCGGCCCAAGCCGCGCTGAAGAAACCGGTCTCGGCTTCGTCGGCACTTACGAATCCGGCTTCACCCAAGGCACCATCGGTGTGGGCGTCGATGCGATCGGCATGCTCGGTCTGAAACTTGACAGCGGCAAGGGCCGCGCCCGCACCGGCCTTTTCCCGACAGGTTCCGACCAACGCTCACAAGATGACTACTCCAAAGGCGGCGGTGCGGTCAAATTCCGCGTCTCCGACACCGTATTGAAAGTAGGTGATCAGTTCACCGCCCTGCCTGTGTTCGCCACCGACGACAGCCGCTTGCTGCCGGAGATGGCCGAAGGCGCCCTGGTCACCAGCAACGAAATCAAGGGCCTGACCCTGAACGCGGGTCACTTCACCGCGCTGGATGCCCAGGCCGAGACCAACCACGACAGCATGCGCCTGAAAAAGGCCGACGTTATCGGTGGCACCTACGCCTTCACCGACAACCTGTCCACCAGCCTGTACTACTCCAATGTTGAAGACTACTGGCGCAAGTACTACGCCAACGTGAACTGGGCGCTGCCAATTTCCGAGAAGCAGGGCCTGGTGTTCGACTTCAACATCTATGACACCAAGAGTATTGGCTCGGCCGACTACAAGTCCTTCGATGAAGGCAAACTGGACAACCGCGCGTACAGCCTGTCCGGTGCGTACAACATTGGCGCACACACCTTTACCCTGGCCTATCAGAAAGTCTCCGGCGACGGCGACTATGGCTATGGCGTCGACGGTGGCGGTACCGTCTTCCTGGCCAACTCCGTTGCCCGTTCCGACTTCAACGCGGAAAACGAGAAGTCCTGGCAGGCTCGCTACGACCTGAACTTCGCTGAATTCGGCATTCCGGGCCTGACCTTCATGACCCGTTATGTACGCGGTACCGACGCCCATGTCACTGGCACCAACAATGGCTCGGAATGGGAACGCGACGTAGACGTCAAGTACGTACTGCAGGAAGGCCCGGCCAAGGACTTGAGCTTCCGCGTGCGTCAGGCCACCTACCGCTCCAGCGATGGCGTCTACTACGGTTCGAACTCGATCGACGAACTGCGCCTGATCGTCGAGTACCCGCTGAGCATCCTGTAAGCCTGGCTTATAGTGCCCTGCACCTGAAAAAGCCCGGCACACTTGCCGGGCTTTTTCTTGGCTGACAACTGCCACGCCCTGGGGCATTCTGTACGCCTTCGTTTCGCCCCCGTACAATGCGGGGCTATTTCAACGTCTTAGGCAATCGACACGGCTAACCATGCGCACCAGTCAATATTTGCTCGCCACCCAGAAAGAAACCCCTGCCGACGCAGTGGTCATCAGCCATCAGCTCATGCTGCGTGCCGGCATGATCCGCAAACTGGCCTCCGGCCTGTACACCTGGCTGCCGATGGGCCTGCGGGTGATGCGCAAGGTCGAGAACGTTGTGCGCGAGGAAATGAACGCCGCCGGCGCCCTGGAAGTGCTGATGCCAAGCATCCAGCCTGCCGAACTGTGGCAGGAATCCGGCCGCTGGGAACAATACGGTCCTGAGCTGCTGCGTTTGAAGGATCGCCACCAGCGCGACTTCTGCGTTGGCCCGACCCACGAAGAAGTGATCACCGACCTGGCCCGCAACGAGCTGTCCAGCTATAAACAGCTGCCGCTCAACATGTACCAGATCCAGACCAAATTCCGCGACGAGATTCGCCCACGCTTCGGCCTGATGCGCGGCCGCGAATTCATCATGAAGGACGCCTACTCCTTCCATGCCGACCAGGCTTCCCTGCAGGAAACCTACGACCGCATGCACCAGGCGTACACCAATGTCTTCACCCGCCTGGGCCTGGACTTCCGCCCAGTGCAGGCCGACACCGGCTCCATCGGTGGCAGCTACTCCCACGAATTCCACGTCCTGGCCGAGTCCGGCGAAGACGACGTGATCTTCAGCGACAGCTCCGATTACGCCGCCAACATCGAGAAGGCTGAAGCCATCCCGCGTGAAACCGTGCGCCCTGCTCCTACCGAGGAGCTGCGCCTGGTCGACACACCGGATGCCAAGACCATTGCCCAACTGGTGGAAAACCACGGCCTGGCGATCGAAAAGACCGTCAAGACCCTGATCGTGCACGGCGCCGAAGAAGGCAAGCTGGTCGCCCTGATCGTCCGTGGCGACCACGAACTCAACGAAATCAAGGCCGCCAAGCTGGAACAGGTTGCCGACCCGCTGGTCATGGCCACCGACGCCGAACTGCGCGAGGCCATTGGTGCCGGCGCCGGTTCGCTCGGCCCGCTGAACCTGCCGCTGGAAATCGTGATCGACCGTTCGGTCGCCCTGATGAGCGACTTCGGCATCGGCGCCAACATCGACGACAAGCACTACTTCGGCGTGAACTGGGAGCGTGACCTGCCAGTCCCACAGGTTGCCGACCTGCGCAATGTCGTAGAAGGCGATCCAAGCCCGGATGGCAAGGGAACGCTGGTGATCAAGCGCGGCATCGAAGTCGGCCACATCTTCCAGCTCGGCACCAAGTACAGCGAGGCACTCAAGTGCCAGGTACTGGGCGAGAACGGCAAGCCGGTGGTGCTGTCCATGGGCTGCTACGGCATTGGTGTGTCCCGCGTGGTCGCTGCCGCCATCGAGCAGAGCTACGACGATAAAGGCATCATCTGGAACGACGCCCTGGCACCGTTCCAGATCGCTCTGGTACCGCTGCGCTACGAAACCGAGGTAGTGCGCGAGGCGACCGACAAGCTGTACGCCGAATTGACCGCCGCTGGCTTCGAAGTGCTGCTGGACGACCGCGACAAGAAGACCAGCCCCGGCATCAAGTTTGCCGACATGGAGCTGATCGGCATTCCACACCGCATCGTCGTCAGCGACCGCGGCCTGGCCGAAGGCAACCTGGAGTACAAGCACCGCACCGAATCGGAAGCCCATCCGCTGCCGCTCAATGAAGTGCTGACCTTCCTGCAGGCCCGCGTTCGCCGCTGATAATCAATGCACGAGTGATCATGTCCAAGCGAAGTACCTTTACCCTGGGGGGCGCCACACTGTGTGGCGCCCTGCTCGTCAGCGGTTGCGCCAACCAGATGTCCCAGCGCAGCGACCATGAAGAGCGCGTCGAGCGCAAGCTGCTCGAACACACCCTGCAGATCGATGTCGGCGAGCCGAAGGTGATGGAGCTTCCGCAACGGCGTGTGCGCATCCATGAACAAAAGCGCTTCGAGGTTACCGAATACGAGGTCACCCGCCGCTACGACCGCTACACGCCGTACCAGCCCTGGCGGGAGATCTACGAGATCCCGTTGGGCGCGGTCGCCGTGGTGGCCGGTATAGGGGCAAACGTGGTCAACGTGTTCGCCCTCGGTAGTCTGCCTCAGAGCATCACCCACGATTGGCTCAGCTATGGCGTGGATGGGCTCAACCCGTTCATGAACACGCCGTCCAATGGTCGCGCCCAGCAGAACCTTGCGGGCATCAGTGAAGTGCAGAAGGACAAGCGCGAAGAATTCACCAGCGTGCCGTGGAGCGAGCGACTGGTCGAGGTCAAAGCCGGCAAGATGACCCATGAGCTGACCACCGACAAGAACGGCGTGTTGCGCCTGAACCTGTTGGACAGCCCGTTCTCGGAACAGCACCTGAACCACGTCGGCACCCTGCACATGCAGGTGGTCGACGAGGACAACGGCGTGCGTGGCGATGCCAGCCTGCTGGTCAGCGCCACCTTGCGCAACAAGCTGCGCGAGGCCCACGAGCTGATCTTCGATGACCTCGAAGATGACGATGTAGGCCAGTGGGTACACCGGGTCAAGCGTTTATCCGAGCTCGGCCTGGAAGAGGAAGCCAGCGAGATGGAGCAGAGCCTGATCGAGCTGACGCGCAACGATCCAGAGCTGCAGCAGGAGTTTCTGACAGCACTGACCAAGGCCACTGGCCGGTTGGTCGCCGATCCCGGCGTGCAGTAGCTATAAAGAAGGGGCCGTTTTACGGCCCCTTCTCATTTTCCGGGGAACAATTCCAGTTGTTCATGCGCCCCGCGCAGATCCCGCAGCCTCACTCCCACCCCCAGCAAGCGCACCGGCTTGCCACCCCGGGCAAACGCCTGGCGCAGCAATTGGCGGTAGCTTTCCAGGTCCCTGCCCGCCCCCGCCTGCTCCATGGTCGTCTGGCTGAAGTCATGGAACTTGACCTTGACGAACGGCTTGTCCGGGCGATAACTGCTGTCCATCCGGGCAATACGTTCATTGAGGCTGTCGAGCAACTCAGGCAAACGTTCCAGGCAACTGGCCAGGTCCGGCAGGTCGTTGTCATAAGTGTTTTCGACGCTGACCGACTGCCTGCGGCTATCGTTGTGAACAGCACGATCATCAATCCCCCGCGCCAACCCCCACAGCCGCTCGCCAAAGCTGCCGAATTCACGCGCCAACGCCAGCCGCGACCACTCGCGCAGGTCGAGACAGGTATCGATACCCAGGCGGCTCAACTTCTCCGCTGTCACCTTGCCCACTCCGTGCAGCTTGGCCACCGGCAAGGCAGCAACAAAGGCCTCGACTTGATCCGGGGTAATCACGAATATGCCGTTGGGTTTACGCCAGTCGCTGGCAATCTTGGCTAGAAACTTGTTTGGCGCGACCCCCGCGGATACGGTGATATGCAGGGTACGGGCGACCCGCCGGCGAATGTCTTCAGCAATTCGCGTAGCACTCCCGGCATACCACTGGCTTTCGCTGACATCCAGGTACGCTTCATCCAGTGACAACGGCTCGATCAACTCGGTGTAATCACGGAAAATGGCGTGAATCTCGCGCGAAGCCTCCCGATAGGCGTCAAAACGCGGCTTGACGATTTCAAGGTCAGGGCAAAGCTTCAAGGCATGCCGCGACGACATGGCCGAGCGCACACCGTAGGCACGCGCCTCATAATTGCAGGTGGCGATCACCCCGCGACGGTCCGGGGAACCGCCCACTGCCATAGGGCGACCGACCAGGCGCGGGTCGTCACGCATCTCGATCGCGGCGTAAAAGCAATCGCAGTCGATATGGATGATCTTGCGCAAAGACATTGATGACGGCCACCACTGTAAATTCATACAGATAGTAGCGCATGCGACTGACGCTGAGACAGCCTGCTTCGATAATCGGCCTGAAAGCCCCGCCGCGCCTGAGCCGCAGCCAGGCACAAACGCTAAGAGGTTGAACGAAAAAGGGTTTTTCATCATATCGCTTGACATGGGCAGGAAAATCCGTAGAATTCGATCTCACAGGCGCGGGATGGAGCAGCCTGGTAGCTCGTCGGGCTCATAACCCGAAGGTCGTCGGTTCAAATCCGGCTCCCGCAACCAGATTCGAGAAAAGGCCACTGTTAACGCAGTGGCCTTTTTCTTTTGCCCCGCCTTTATCCGGCGAAGAAAAATCAGGTAAATCAACAAGTAGCGCTTGACACCCGCTGCTTACACTGTAGAATTCGATCCCACAGGCGCGGGATGGAGCAGCCTGGTAGCTCGTCGGGCTCATAACCCGAAGGTCGTCGGTTCAAATCCGGCTCCCGCAACCAGATTCGAGAAAAGGCCACTGTTAACGCAGTGGCCTTTTTCTTTGTGCCGAAAAACACCGCCTGAAGCAATTACGCGCCATTGAGCATTTAGCTATTGACATAGATAACCAAATCTATAAAATGCGCACCTCTGACGCGGGATGGAGCAGCCTGGTAGCTCGTCGGGCTCATAACCCGAAGGTCGTCGGTTCAAATCCGGCTCCCGCAACCATATTCGTCAGAACAAACCCCGCCTGTGTAACAGCAGCGCGGGGTTTGTTGCATTTCGTCGCCTGAAAAATCCTCCTATTCCACCCAAACCCGTTCATTTGAGGTGTCGTATTGAGGATGAACTATCTTTAACACTGCCGGACGACTGAAAGTAACGTTGCCCGGAGTAATATCAGGATACGTTTACCAAAGGGACTTTCACTTGGCCGCAGCTCTTCCCCTCCTCGCGCAGTACGCCCGAGGCATCTCATGACATCGCACAATCCTGAACCCCAGGTGCCTCTCGCTTCGGCATTGCCGACTGCTGCGCAACGCCTGCCTTGGCTGGAGCGGATGAGCCGTTACCGTCAGCCAATTGGACTGGCCGTTACCTTGTTGCTGTTTGCCATGGCGCTGATCGCCTGTCGGCATTTGTTGAGCGAGCTGGACATCTACGCCCTGCACGATGCCATGCTCGACGTACCGGCACAGTCACTGATCGGCGCCCTGCTGGCGACAGTCGCAGGGTTCGTGATCCTGTTGGGCTATGAGTGGTCGGCCAGCCGTTATGCAGCCGTCAAGCTGCCCCCGCGTACCTTGGTGATGGGTGGCTTCAGCGCCTTTGCCATCGGCAACGCGATCGGCCTGTCAATGCTCTCGGGCGGCTCGGTGCGCTACCGCTTGTACGCACGCCAGGGCCTTGGCGCCGCTGAAGTCGCGCGCATGACGGTGTTTGCCAGCCTGTCGCTGGGTTGCGCGCTGCCGCCACTGGCGGCGTTGGCGACCTTGAGCAACCTGCCGGCAGCAGCAACCGCCCTGCGCCTACCGTCGTCGGTGCTGGCTGGGATCGCCATCGCCGTGCTGGCCATCACCGCCGTGCTAGTGATCGGGCTGTATCGCCGCCGCCTGCCGGAACAACCGCTGGCCGACAATCTGTTGGTGCAATTGGGCCGCCGCACTTTGCGCCTGCCCGGTGGCCGCCTGGCGGCCTTGCAATTGCTGATTACTGCGCTGGACGTGGCCGCTGCTGCCACCGTGCTTTACTTGCTGCTGCCGCAGGCCCCACCCTTCGGCGCCTTCGTGCTGGTCTACCTGCTGGCCTTGGCCGCTGGCGTGCTCAGCCATGTGCCGGGCGGCGTCGGGGTGTTCGAGGCGATTCTGCTGGCGGCCTTCGCCGACCAGCTGGGCGCTGCACCACTGGCCGCTGCCCTGCTGCTGTACCGCCTGATCTACGTGGTGCTGCCGCTGCTGCTGGCCTGTGTACTGCTGCTGGCCAACGAAGCACGCCGCCTGCTGTTCGCCCAGCAAGCGATCAAGGCGGCCTCGGGCCTGGGCGCACCGATCCTGGCGATTCTGGTGTTCCTGTCGGGCGTGGTGCTGCTGTTCTCCGGCGCCACTCCGGAAATCGACACCCGCCTGGAGCACATGGGCTTCCTCGTGCCGCACCGGCTGATCGACGCCTCGCACTTCGGCGCCAGCCTGATTGGCGTACTTTGCCTGCTGCTGGCCCAGGGCTTGCGCCGGCGTCTGTCGGCGGCCTGGCTGCTGACCACCGTGCTTTTACTGGTCGGCGCACTGCTGTCGATTCTCAAAGGTTTCGACTGGGAAGAAGCCAGCCTGCTGACCCTGACCGCTGCGCTGTTGGCCATTTTCCGCCGCTCGTTCTACCGGCCGAGCCGGCTGCTCGAACTGCCCTTCTCACCGGTATACCTGGTGGCCAGTGCCTGCGTGGTCGGCGCTTCGGTGTGGCTGCTGCTGTTCGCCTACCAGGATGTGCCCTACACCCACAAGCTGTGGTGGCAGTTCACCCTCGACGCCGACGCCCCCCGCGGCCTGCGCGCAGCTTTGGGCAGTGCGGTGCTGCTGGTGATTGTCGCTCTCACCTGGCTGCTGCGCACCGCCCGTCCGGTCATTCACCTGCCTGACGACACCGAACTGCAACGTGCCAACCGCATCCTGCAGGCCTCCGACCAGCCCGATGGGGGCCTGGCACTGACCGGCGACAAGGCATTGCTGTTCCACCCGAGCGACAATGCCTTCCTCATGTATGCCCGCCGTGGCCGCAGCCTGGTGGCGCTGTACGACCCGATCGGCCCGGCCCAGGAACGCGCCGAGATGATCTGGCAGTTCCGCGACCTGTGCGACCTGCACCACGCCCGCCCGGTGTTCTACCAGGTGCGCGCGGAGAACCTGCCGTTCTACATGGATATCGGCCTGACTGCCCTGAAGCTGGGCGAGGAAGCGCGGGTCGACCTGCGCCGCTTCGACCTCGAAGCCAAGGGCAAGGAAATGAAGGACCTGCGTTACACCTGGAACCGCGGCGGCCGGGATGGCCTGAGCCTGGAGATTCACGAACCCGGCCAGGCCCCACTGGCCGAGCTCAAGGAAATCTCTGACGCCTGGCTCGGCGGCAAGAACGTACGCGAGAAAGGCTTCTCGCTGGGGCGCTTCAGCCCCGAATACCTGCAGCACTTCCGTATCGCCCTGATTCGTTTCCAGGGCCGGCCGGTGGCCTTCGCCAACCTGCTGGAAACCCACAGCAACGAACTGGCCAGCCTCGACCTGATGCGCGCTCACCCCGAGGCGCCGAAGCTGACCATGGAATTCATGATGATCGGCTTGATCCTGCATTACAAAAGCCATGACTACGGCCGCTTCAGCCTGGGCATGGTTCCGCTTTCCGGCCTGCAGCCACGGCGCGGCGCACCCTTGACCCAGCGCCTGGGCTCGATGGTGTTCCGTCGTGGCGAGCAGCTCTACAACTTCCAAGGCCTGCGGCGCTTCAAGGACAAGTTCCAGCCGGACTGGGAACCTCGTTATATGGCCGTACCGGCCGGGCTCGACCCGCTGGTAGCACTGGCCGATACTGCCGCCCTGATTGCCGGCGGCCTGACTGGATTGGTGAAACGTTGATGATCCGACGCTATTGGTTGTACGTACTGATTCCCCTGCTGCTGGCCGCCCTGGCCGGCGCTGCGGGCTTTTGGCTGTGGGCCCGCCCTGCCCCCGAGGCACGGCTGGAGCAGCTGACCCTCAATGACACCAGCATCACCCGGGTCACCCCTGGCGTGCACGCCAAGGCCCGTGTCGCCATCGGCGTGCCTCAGGACCAGGCCCTGACCGACAAGCAGCTGCTGGACCTGAGCCAGGCCGCCGAGGCGCAACTGGTCCAGGTGATCCTCCCACCGAATGACTGCACCAAGCAGCAGCAGGCCATGGATCAGGCACTGACCCAGCTGTCCGACAAACCGACCCTGGTCGCCGGCATCGGCCCGGGTGCATCCCAGGCATGGCGCTGGCTGGCTACCCAGCGTGACGACAAGGCGCGGGCCATCTCGGTCGACTTCACCCTGGAGCAGCCAAGCTGCAAGGCCGAGCTGCCGAAGTCGGCCGCCCACGGCCACTGGAACGTCGCCTGGAACGACAACCCGGACGACGCCAGTGCCGCCTTCGTGCGCGATCAGGCCAACGCCGAGACCAGCATCAGCGACTATGACATCCACCTGCCACAGGTGCTCAAGGCCCAGCTGACCCAGGCCTTGGTCGGCCGCGACGGCAACGCCCTGGCGATCCCGGTGGTGGAAGTCCCGGCCGGCCAGACTACCGACACCGTCACCCTGTTCCTGTCCGGTGACGGCGGCTGGCGCGACCTGGACCGCGACGTGGCGGGGGAAATGGCCAAGCTCGGCTACCCGGTGGTGGGTATCGACACCCTGCGCTACTACTGGCAGCACAAGACCCCTGAGCAAAGCGCCGCTGACCTGTCGGAACTGATGCAGCACTACCGCCAGAAGTGGGGTACCAAGCGTTTCGTGCTGACCGGTTACTCGTTCGGCGCCGACGTGCTGCCGGCCATCTACAACCGCCTGCCGGCCGAAGACCAGCAGCGTATCGATGCGGTCGTGCTGCTGGCGTTCGCCCGCAGTGGCAGCTTCGAGATCGAGGTCGAGGGCTGGTTGGGCAAGGAAGGCCAGGAAGCGCCTACCGGCCCGGAAATGGCCAAGCTGCCAGCCTCCAAGGTGGTCTGCGTGTACGGTATTGAAGAGACCGACGAGAGCGGTTGCACCGACAAGACCGCAGTGGGCGAGCGCATGAAGCTGCCAGGCGGCCACCACTTCGATGAGAACTACCCGGCGCTGGCCAAGCGCCTGATCGACGAGATCGAAACCCGTCAGGGCAAGTCCAGCGTCGCTGCACAGAACTGACAATGACTGGGGCCGCTGTGCGGCCCCAGCCACTCATATCTCGACCTGGGTCCCCAGCTCGATCACCCGGTTCAACGGCAGGTTGAAGAAGCGCAAGTTACCGTTGGCATTCTTCAACAGGAATGCGAACAGGTTGCCCCGCCAGTGCGACATCCCCTCCAGACGCGACGCAATCACCGTTTCCCGGCTGAGGAAGTAGGTGGTACGCATCGGGCTGAAGTCCAGCTCATCCAGGTGACACAGCTTCAGTGCCGCCGGCACGTCCGGCTCATCCATGAAGCCAAAGTGCAGCAGCACGCGGAAGAAGCCATCACCGTAGGCCTCGACCTCGAAACGCTCTTGTTCCGGCACCCGTGGACGATCTTCGCTGACCACCGTCAGCAGCACCACCTGGCTGTGCAGCACCTGGTTATGCAGCATGTTGTGCAGCAGCGCATGGGGCACCGCATCTGCCCGCGCCGTCAGGAACACCGCCGTACCTTCTACCCGATGCGGGGGCTGCACGCGGATGCTGCTGATGAACACCGGCAGCGGCAGCCCGCCCTCATCGATACGCTCCACGAGGATCTGCTTGCCGCGCTTCCACGTACTCATCAGCAAGAACAGCACGCCGCCTGCCAACACCGGGAAGGCACCGCCCTGGACGATCTTCGGCACGTTGGCCGCGAAGAACAGCCCGTCGACGAAGAGGAAACCGACCAGAATCGGTACTGCCAGCACCGGCGGCCATTTCCACAGCAGCAACATCACCGCCGACACCAGGATGGTGGTCATCAGCATGGTGCCGGTCACGGCCACACCGTAAGCCGCCGCCAGTGCGCCGGAAGACTCGAAACCGATCACCAGCAACACAACGCCGACCATCAATGTCCAGTTCACCGCACCGATGTAGATCTGCCCCTGCTCGTCGCTGGAGGTGTGCTGGATCTGCATGCGCGGGATATAGCCCAGCTGGATAGCCTGGCGAGTCAAGGAGAAGGCCCCGGAAATCACTGCCTGCGAGGCAATCACGGTGGCCATGGTCGCCAGCCCGACCATCGGCAGCAGTGCCCAGCCTGGCGCCAGCAGGTAGAACGGGTTGCGGGCGGCGTCGGGGTTCTGCAGCAATATCGCCCCCTGGCCGAAGTAATTGAGTACCAGCGCCGGCAGCACCAGGGCAAACCAGGCACGAGCAATCGGTTTACGGCCGAAGTGGCCCATGTCGGCATACAGCGCCTCGGCACCGGTCAGCGCCAGCACCACAGCGCCGAGGATGGCCACACCCATGCCTGGGTGGACGATGAAGAAGTTCACCGCCCAGCCAGGGTTGAACGCCTTGAGCACTTCCGGGCTCTGGGAAATGCCATGGGCACCCAACGCGGCGAGCGCGAGAAACCAGACCACCATGATGGGGCCGAACAGCTTGCCGATCTTGTCGGTGCCGTGCTTTTGCACCAAAAACAGGGCCACCAGCACCACCAGCGAAATGGGTACCACCCAGTGGTCGATCCCGTCGAAGGCCAGGCCCATGCCCTCCACGGCAGACAACACCGACACCGCCGGGGTGATCATGCTGTCACCATAGAACAGCGAGGCGCCGATCAGGCCACAGACAACCATCAGCGAGCGCAGGCGCGGATAGGCCGCCGTGGCCCGCCGCGCCAGCGCGGTCAATGCCATGGTGCCGCCCTCGCCCTGGTTGTCGGCGCGCAGGATGAACATTACGTACTTGAACGACACCACCCACAACAGCGACCAGAGGATCAGCGAGAGGATCCCCAGCACCCCATCATGGTTGACCGGCACCCCGTAGCCGCCGGTAAAGACCTCTTTGAGGGTATACAAGGGGCTGGTACCGATATCGCCATAGACCACCCCGACCGCTGCCACGAGCAGGCCCAGCGACCGTGTCGCGCCCTGCTTCCCCGCGTGCCCGCCTTCGGCGTGACTGCTTGCCTGAACCATCGAACACTCCCGCAGATGGCCTTGAAGGCCGGTAGAATTCACACCTGCGTCAAGGGCATCCATCAACCCCGGCGCAATGGCGCGAAGCATAGCGCAGCGTTCGTCGCTTTTCTGCTGGTCAAGCGACCGTGCGCTCGCTAGAATTGCGCACTTTTTGATCAGAGGCGCCGAAAGCGCCCGTCAAGATCGCCCCCGTGTGCGGCTGGGCGAACTGCATTCAATACCGAGGTTAGTCATGTCCACCACTCCCGCCACCCCCAAGGTTGGTTTCGTCAGCCTGGGTTGCCCCAAGGCCCTGGTCGATTCCGAGCGCATCCTGACCCAGCTGCGCATGGAAGGCTATGAAGTCGTGCCCACCTACGAGGATGCCGATGTAGTGGTGGTCAACACCTGCGGCTTCATCGACAGCGCCAAGGCCGAGTCGCTGGAAGTGATCGGTGAAGCGATCAAGGAAAACGGCAAGGTCATCGTCACCGGCTGCATGGGTGTCGAAGAAGGCACTATTCGCGACGTGCACCCAAGCGTGCTGTCGGTGACCGGCCCGCAGCAGTACGAGCAGGTGGTCAATGCCGTGCACGAAGTGGTGCCACCACGCCAGGACCACAACCCGCTGATCGATCTGGTGCCGCCGCAGGGTGTCAAGCTGACCCCGCGCCATTACGCCTATCTGAAGATTTCCGAAGGCTGCAACCACAGCTGCAGCTTTTGCATCATCCCGTCAATGCGCGGCAAGCTGGTCAGCCGCCCGGTCGGTGAAGTACTGAGCGAGGCCGAGCGTCTGGTCAAGGCCGGCGTCAAGGAAATTCTGGTGATCTCCCAGGACACCAGCGCCTACGGCGTCGACGTCAAGTACAAGACCGACTTCTGGAACGGTCGCCCGGTCAAGACCCGCATGCTTGAACTGTGCGAAGCGCTGAGCAGCCTGGGTGCCTGGGTGCGCCTGCACTACGTCTATCCGTACCCGAACGTCGACGACGTGATCCCGCTGATGGCCGCCGGCAAGATCCTGCCGTACCTGGATATCCCGTTCCAGCACGCCAGCCCCAAGGTACTCAAGTCGATGAAGCGCCCGGCCTTCGAAGACCGTACCCTGGCCCGCATCAAGAACTGGCGCGAGCAATGCCCAGAGCTGGTGATCCGCTCGACGTTCATCGTCGGCTTCCCTGGCGAGACCGAAGAAGACTTCCAGTATCTGCTGGACTGGCTCACCGAGGCCCAGCTCGACCGCGTCGGCTGCTTCCAGTACTCGCCGGTCGAAGGCGCCCCGGCCAATGATCTGGGCCTTGAAGAAGTGCCGGATGACGTCAAGCAAGACCGTTGGGACCGCTTCATGGCGCACCAGCAGGCCATCAGCGCTGCCCGCCTGCAACAGCGCATCGGCAAGGAAATCGAGGTGCTGATCGACGAAGTCGAGGAGCAGGGTTCGGTTGGCCGCAGCTTCTTCGATGCCCCGGAAATCGACGGCAGCGTCTTCATCGACGGCAATCATGGCTTCAAGCCGGGCGACAAAGTGCGTTGCCGCGTAGTGGATGCCGACGAATACGACATGTGGGCCGAGCCGGTTTAAAACCGTCGGCACATGAAAAAGCCCCTGCTGAGTATTCCCAATGCGGAAATACCCAGCAGGGGCTTTTTTCGTCAGAAGGTGTGAAAAACCATCATTCCAGCTTCTGCATCGGGGCTGGCATCGGAAAAACCCTTCACCGCATACAATTGCACTTTCCATTCCCGGTTGAGTTTATGGGTCAGGAACAGGGTCAGCTCCTGGATTTCTGAGCCCGTCGAGACGACTTTTTGCCGCCAGTCGTACGAAGCGCCCGCCGAGGTGCCTGTGGCCACAGGAATGGCAAAACCCAGGCTGGTAAATATCGGGTCCCTGAAGTCGCTGTCGGGCGGGTCGCCGAACTTCTTCCAGCCCAGGGTTGCGAAGCCGGTCACCGGGCCGAATGCCTGGGCGATGTCGACCTGGCCGGTATAGTCGTACTCGCCCGTGCCCAGGCACTGTTTTTCATCGGCAGTGGGAAATTTGACCTTGCCGATCAGGTCCAGCATCAGGCCACCCTCACTGCCGTCGAGCAGTGCATAGGCGGCGCTGGCAACCGTGTCGCCCAGCCCGCTCTCCACCGCATGGCAGCCACCGGGCAAGGGGTCGCCATTAGGGCCCACTTCAGGGTTGGTGATGCGCAGCCAAGGCACGGTTACCTTGTAAGTCATGGGGCCGGTTTCATACTTACCGACCACGGGCACGTACCAGATTTCCGAAGTGGTTCCCGTGCCATAGTCGCCACTGGAATAGTCCATACCAATGGAGGCGCTGAAGGTGTCGGCCAGGGCCGACGCACTGGTACAGGACAACAAACAGGCAAAAAGAGGGAGCGAGGGTCTCATCTGCACCTCGATATTCCGTCGGGAAGTGTGATCGGACTTTCCCAGCCTAGTTGCCTAATGCCCTGAGCGCTCCGGATGCTCCACTTTTTCGACCTTCTCGACTTTTTCTACCGTTTCAGGCTTTTCGACTCGCTCTACTTTTTCCACTTTCTCAACTTTTTCAGGTCTATCGACCTTCTCGACTTTTTCTACTTTTTCAGGCCTTTCGAACTTTTCGATTTTCTCCACCTTCTCGACTTTCTCGGGCCTTTCGACTTTCTCGACCTTCTCAGGCCTTTCGACCTTTTCGACTTTCTCGACCTTTTCCAACCTCTCGACTTCTTCGAGCTCTATTTTTTCAACATCCTCGACCTTTTCCACCCGATCGGAGCGGCCACTGTTGCTGCTCTCGCGTAGCTCCACGCTGTCGACATGCCCCGACTTGCCAGACCTGTCCTCACTTTCAAGGCTGTCATGGCCACTGGAGTCGATGACCGAACCCCGACCACTGTCTTCGCTACGGCTGCTGGAGTCACCACGCTCACCCTGGCCGCTGTTGATCGAGCTGCCCGAGCCGCTTGTGCCGTGCTCAGTGTTACGCCCGGAATGCCCTCTTTGCGAATGGTCGCCATGGTCGTCATCGAACTCGACGCGGGAGGCCCGTAGCTCGTGGGTGGCACTGAACACCCCGCTTACCCGCACCCGTTGGTCGAGCGCAATGGCAGCGGGCTGCTTGCCAGCGATCACGGTATCCTGCCCCAGCGTCACGTTGATGCCGCCGACTACCAACTGATGCGTCTGGCTGCGCTGCACAAGCCCTTCGATCACCGCAGTCTGCACGCGGCCGGCAAACGGCAGGCTCGGGTCTGGGCGGGTTTGCGCCACTTCCAGCTGGCTCCCGGTCCATTGGCCGCGCACCAATATTTCCCGCGCCGGAGCTACGCGGGTCCCCAGCTTCAGCCCCTGCAGGCTGCCAGGGCGGTCAACCGCACCGATGGCACTGGCCTCACTGAGCCCAGGCGCCCGTTCGATACGGCTAGCCACCACTTCGCCTGCAGCATCGCGCAAGCCGCTGACCCTGACCGGTTCGCCCGGCCTCAGCCCTTCAGCCACCCGCGCCCCGGCGGCAAGCCGCACAGGTTGGCCCATGACTCGCAGCGGCCCAGACGCATTGGGCAGTGCGGTCAGCGGCCCTTCGTAGACGTTGAGGATGGCGATGCGCCCGGCTTGCAGCCCGCGCTGGGTGCCATAGGCCTCCACCGCAACAACCTGCCCGATCGCCAGGTGGGCGCTGCTGGCAGGGGTACCGTTCTCAGTCACGGGTACATCCTTGCCGTAGTGCACTTCCTGGCCATTGACGCAAATAGAGGCAAACCCGGTGATGGTGCCGACTATGCCCGTGCCACCGGTACCGCCCGGGCGCCGGACAGGGCCGCGATCGATGGCGGTACCGTCTACACCCTCTGCCACCGCACCGGTACCACCAGTGCCGCCAGGGCGTTGCTGGATCGGTGCACCCGTGCCCCCCACGCCGCCGTTCTCGCTGCGCACGCCAGTGCCGCCAACTCCGCCGGTTCTGGCACCGGTACCACCGGTCCCCCCCGGGAACTGCAGGCTCGCCGCGCCGGCCATACCCACTTCATCACGGCTGACACAGACCGGCGCCGCAGTTACCTCGGCAGGCGCCAGCAGGCTCAGGCTCAAACCCAGAACGAGTGCGACAATACCGAGGTGGCGCGCAAGGGGTGTCATGAGCCAGCTGTCTTCGACGAGTCGGGGTCGGTGGCTTCAGTGTAGAAATAAAGCCCTACCGTAATGCGCTGGCGTTGCTCGTGGCTTGGCACGTCTGTGTTTTCCAGCTCAGCAGCCAGCCGGCTGAAGGCCAGCAGCGTCTGCATGCCATCCTTGCTGACCGCTTCGCGCAGCATGTCGACACTGGCTGGGGTCAAGGCATCGTAGTGCACGCTGCGCTCGAAAAATGGCAAACCTTCGCCGCTGAGATTATGCACCGCGGCGCAGGCGTGATCATGCAGGTTATGGCCGAAGTAAGCGGCTTTCTCTTCAAAGCCCTTCTGCGGTACGAATGCCTGAGTCTCGAGGTGGACGCAGTCCTGATCATCAAGGCGGACGATGCCCAGGCGCAGCCACTCATCAAGCACCACCCTGCCGCGGATGTCCGTGCTGATTTTCGCTACGAGGGCATCAAACGAGCAATCGCCGCCAACGCTGGCCAGCCGCGGCAGCGCCAACGCCTGCCCGGACGCGGTGCAGAATGGCGCGCAACGGGTCCATACGTTAACCAGCTGCGCACCCAAGGTAATATTCTCCGGCAGTGTAGCGATCGACGCCTCATGCTCGCTTCGCAGCCGCCTGACATCCTTGCGGTGCACGCCCGTGAGCAGGCTGATACGGCTATCTGTCGGCACCTTGTCGTCCAGGCGAAACTCGCGATGAGCCACATCGACAAACACTTCCTTGAGCACATCGGTGAACATCGTGTAGGTCACCCCCTTGCGCAGCATCAGGCGCACCAGCGGGCGCATGACCCTGCGCAGGGCGCTCAACATGGACGGGGGAAGCGTGGGCGATTGCATGAAGCGCATTCCTTGACAGTTGAACCCAGTATACGGGCGCGGGAAAACATCCCACACCAACTGTAACTACATCCGACTCAGAATGAGAAGAAGCTGTCAGCGCTCATTTCAAATGCGTGATAAGGGCTGCTTGCCCGAGACCCGCTCATACAAGACCCGTCCCTTGGGCCTTGTATGGGCTGTTCAATGCCCGTCAGCTCCTGCTGTTGTCATCGCCGACTTCGCCGGTGGCATGAGCACCACGGTCATCACCCTGTTCGCGACCCACATGGTTGCCGTTATCGTCACCAGGTTCACCACCAACGTGATTGCCATGATCGTCGCCAGGTTCACCGCCAACATGAGTGCCATGATCATCACCGGGCTCACCGCCAACATGATTGCCATGATCGTCACCGGGTTCGCCGCCAACGTGATCGCCATGATCGTCGCCGGGCTCACCGCCAACGTGATTGCCATGGTCATCACCCCTTTCAGCTTGGCTGCTGCGTCCGGAGTTCGAGTTGCCATCGTGGCCCTGGCCTGCTTCACCATGGCCGCTGCCACTGTTGCCGGCGTGGCCGCCACTGCCGTTGCCACTGCCACCGTGGCCGCCGCCACTGCCGCTGCCACCACCACTGCCGCCGCCGTGACCACCACCACCGCCGCTTCCGCCGCCACCACCGCTACCGCCGCCGTGACCACCACCACCGCCGCTTCCGCCACCACCACCGCCGCCGCCGTGACCACCACCACCACCGCTTCCGCCACCGCCTCCGTGACCACCGCCACCACCGCCACCACCGCCATCCTTGGCGTAGGCGCTGGAGCCATGAGAAATCGAGTCAGGAACCAATACGATGGCTGTCGACAGCACGCCTGCGACGGCAACTGCCAGTAGAGCCCTTTTGAACAGCATGTGAATGTGCATTTTCCGTCTCCAGGTCTTCGCCATGAGAACGCCAAATCAATCCGGGAATCTGTTGTCAGTTTTTACATTTTTATTCGTGGGAATTTTTCCCACGCCTAATTAATAGACTTCTGCGAACACGCCAGCAAGCGCTGCAGGCAAAAGCCGACCAGTGGCTGGCCTGCTATGTTTTCTCTATCGTTCTGGAGGAGCCTCGGCATGCATCACGCGTTGACGCTGCAAACCCCGCGCTACAGCGACTACGGCGAACTGGTGCAGGTCTGGGAAGAATCCGTGCGCGCGACCCATGACTTCCTGCCCGATGCCTACATCCTGTTGTTGCGCGATCAGGTGCTGCGCCGCTACCTGGACGCAGTGATGCTGGTGTGCTGCAAGGATCGCCAACGTATCTGCGGCTTTACCGGTGTCGCAAACGGCTGCGTGCATATGCTGTTCGTCGCACCTGACTGCCGTGGCCAGGGGGTTGGCAAGCGCCTGCTGCGCTATGCGATCGACGAACTGAATGCCGAACGCCTGGACGTCAACGAACAGAACCCACAAGCCCTGGGTTTCTATTTGCATGAAGGCTTCGAAGTGGTCGGTCGCTCGGAAACGGATGGCTTGGGGCAGCCATATCCACTGCTGCACATGAGGCTGATTCCTACAGTGTCCTAAGGCGGCGTCCGAATATGCCGTGGTCCACGTCCAAAATGGCGCATCTGACACAGATTCCCATCATCAACCGTGTACAGGCAGGTACAATGTAGGTCTTTCCCTGCCTTGCGAATTGCCCCATGTCTGAACCCGTCCGCCTGTCCAAACGCCTCATCGAGCAGCTTGGTTGCTCCCGCCGCGAGGCCGAGCTGTACATCGAAGGAGGCTGGGTCACAGTCGATGGCGTGGTGGTCGAGCAACCCCAGTTCAAAGTCGACGGCCAGCACGTCGAACTGCTGCCAGGAGCACGCGCCGAGGCATTGGAGCCCGTCACCCTGCTGATGCATCAGGCGGCAGGTGTCGACAGCGAAACCGCACGCGCCAGCATGGGCATGAATAACCTCAGCGAGGCCCACCGCGAAGGCGTACGGCCGTTGCATGGGCATTTTGCCCGGCTGACCTGCCTGGCTCCGTTGCAGCGTGGTGCCAGTGGCCTGCAGGTGTTCACCCAGGACTGGCGGGTTACCCGCAAGATCGACGCCGACCTTCGCCGCATGGAGCAGGAGTACATCGTCGAAGTGCGCGGCGAGACTACGCCACAGGCCTTGGAACGCCTGGCGCGCGGTGCAACGCGCAATGACCGGGAACTGCCCAAGGCCAAGGCCAGCTGGCAGAACGAGACCCACCTGCGCCTGGTCGTGAAAAACCCGCAGCCTGGGCAAATCTCCGAGCTGTGCGCCTACCTGCGCCTGGAAGTGCTGGGTATGCGCCGCATTCGCCTGGGGGGTGTGTCGATGGGCAAGCTGCCCGTAGGGCAGTGGCGTTACCTGGCAGCCACCGAACGTTTCTAAGCAATGCGCCACGCCGCGGCGTGGCTACTGAACAGGATTTTGCAGCAATGAACCACAACGATGTCCTGCGCAGCCTGCGCTACATGCTCAAGGTGAACGACGCCAAGATGGCCGAAATCATCGCGCTGTCCGGCCTCGACGTTAACCCGATCGTGCTCGCCACTTACTTGAAGAAGGAGGACGAAGCCGGCTTCGTGCGCTGCCCGGAGCGGGTCATGGCGCACTTCCTTGACGGCCTGGTGACCCACCGCCGTGGCAAGGACGACAGCCGCCCGCCACAACCGGTCGAACTGCCAGTGACCAACAACACCATCCTGAAAAAGCTGCGTGTGGCCTTCGAGCTCAAGGAAGAAGACCTGCACGCCATCCTCAAGTCGGTCAATTTCCCGGTGTCCAAGCCTGAACTCAGCGCGCTGTTCCGCAAGGTCGGGCATGACAACTACCGCCCGTGTGGCGACCAGCTGCTGCGCAACTTCCTCAAGGGCCTGACCCTGCGCGTGCGCGGCTGAGTGGCCATGCAACACACGGTTGCACCGGTCGGCATCGTCCGCTCCTGCTTCAAGGAGAAGTTCGCCATCCCGCGCCAGCCGCAGCTGGCGCCAGCCGCCCGCGGGGTGCTGGAACTGCTGCCGCCGTTCGATCAGGGTGATGCGGTGGCCGGGCTGGAGCAAGTCAGCCACGTCTGGTTGTTGTTCCTGTTCCACCAGGCACTGGAGGACAAGCCACGCCTGAAGGTGCGCCCTCCGCGCCTCGGAGGCAACAAGAGCATGGGTGTGTTCGCCACCCGCGCCACTCACCGCCCCAACGGCATCGGCCAGTCGGTGGTGCGCCTGGAGGGAATAGAACCAGGGCGCCTGCTGCTGTCCGGGATCGACCTGTTGGACGGTACGCCGGTACTGGATATCAAACCCTATGTGCCATACGCCGACAGTGTTGCCGGAGCGAGCAACCTGATTGCCAGTGATGCGCCAGACGCGATTGCCGTTGCCTGGAGCGACACTGCCCTGCCCCAGGCCCACGCGCATGGGCTGCGCCTTGGTGAGCCGTTGGTGGAACTGATCGAACAATGCCTGGCTCAAGATCCGCGCCCGGCCTATCAGGTACCACCGCCGGAGCGGGTGTATGGGGTGAAGTTCTGGGACGTGCAGGTGCGCTGGCATTACCCGCAACCGGAACAGATCCAGGTGCTGGAAGTCGTTCGGGACGTTTGAAGATTACCTCTTGCAGGCATAAAAAAACGCAGACCACGGTCTGCGTTTTTTCGCTGCTGCGTTCGTCTTATTTTTCGACGAAGGCACGCTCGATCAAGTAGTCACCCGGCTCGCGCATGCGTGGGGAGACCTTCAGGCCGAAGCTGTCGAGCACTTCGCTGGTCTCGTCGAGCATGCTTGGGCTGCCGCAGATCATCGCGCGGTCGTCCTCTGGGTTGATCGGTGGCAGGCCGATATCGCTGAACAGTTTGCCGCTGCGCATCAGGTCGGTCAGGCGGCCCTGGTTTTCGAATGGCTCGCGGGTCACGGTCGGGTAGTAGATCAGCTTGTCACGGACCGACTCACCGAAGAACTCGTTCTGCGGCAGGTGCTCGGTGATGAATTCTCTGTAGGCCACTTCGTTGACGTAACGTACACCGTGAACCAGGATCACTTTTTCAAAGCGCTCGTAAGTTTCCGGGTCCTGGATGACGCTCATGAACGGCGCCAGGCCGGTGCCGGTGCTCAGCAGGTACAGGTGCTTGCCCGGCTTCAGGTCGTCGAGAACCAGAGTACCGGTTGGCTTCTTGCTGATGATGATCTCGTCGCCTTCCTTCAGATGCTGCAGCTGCGAGGTCAGCGGGCCGTCCGGGACCTTGATGCTGAAGAACTCCAGGTGCTCTTCCCAGTTCGGCGAAGCGATGGAATAGGCGCGCATGAGCGGACGGCCGCTTTCCTGCTGCAGGCCGATCATCACGAACTGACCGTTCTCGAAGCGCAGGCCCGGGTCGCGGGTGCACTTGAAGCTGAACAGGGTGTCGTTCCAGTGGTGCACACTGAGGACACGTTCGTGGTTCATGTTGCTCATCGATGGGGCTCCTGAAGAAAACGCAGCGCGCAAGACGCGCAGTTGCGCGATAGTTTAGGGGCAGCGACAATATCTGTTAACTGAATTATCAAGATATGTGTTATCGGTTATATAGATATGCGATTTACACTTCGTCAGCTTCAGGTATTCGTCGCCGTGGCCCAGCACCAGAGTGTGTCGCGGGCGGCCAACGTGCTCGCGCTTTCACAATCGGCGGCGAGCACTTCCATCACCGAACTAGAGCGCCAGTCGAGCTGCCAACTGTTCGACCGTGCCGGCAAGCGCCTGGCCCTCAATGCCTTGGGCCATCAGTTGCTGCCTCAGGCCGTCGCACTGCTCGACCAGGCCAAGGAAATCGAAGACCTGCTCAATGGCAAGTCCGGCTTCGGTTCGCTGGCGGTCGGCGCCACGCTGACCATCGGCAACTACCTGGCGACGCTGCTGATTGGCAGTTTCATGCAGATACACCCCGAGAGCCAGGTGAAACTGCATGTGCAGAACACTGCGCATATCGTGCACCAGGTTGCGCAATACGAAATTGATCTAGGTCTGATCGAAGGTGATTGCAACCACCCGGACCTGGAGGTGCAGCCCTGGGTGGAGGACGAACTGGTAGTGTTCTGTGCACCGCAACACCCCCTGGCCAAGGCAGGGCGCGCCGATGTCGAAGCCCTGTCGCGGGAGGCCTGGATCCTGCGCGAGCAGGGTTCCGGCACACGCCTGACCTTCGACCAGGCCATGCGCCATCACCGCACCAGCCTGAACATCCGCCTGGAGCTGGAACATACCGAGGCAATCAAGCGCGCCGTGGAATCGGGCCTGGGGATCGGTTGCATTTCCCGGCTGGCCCTGCGTGATGCCTTCCGCCGTGGCAGCCTGGTGCCGGTGGAGACGCCGGAGCTGGACCTGATGCGCCAGTTCTATTTCATCTGGCACAAGCAGAAATACCAGACCTCGACGATGCGTGAATTCCTGGAATTGTGCCGCAACTTCACTGCGGGCTTTACCCGCAGTGACGAGATCGTCTTGCCGCCGATCGCTTAAAGCAGGATCACACCCCACACCAGCGCAACCATGCTAAGCGCCACCAGCTGCGCGGCGCTGCCCATGTCCTTGGCGTTCTTCGACAGCGGGTGGCGCTCCAGCGAAATGCGGTCGATGGCTGCTTCCACTGCCGAGTTGAACAGTTCGACGATCAGGCCGAGCAGGCACACGGCAATCATGATTGCCCGCTCGGCACGGCTGACCGGCAGCCAGAAGGCGATCGGAATCAGCAGCACGTTGAGCAGCACCAGCTGGCGAAAGGCGGCCTCACCCTTGAAGGCGGCGCGCAGGCCGTCCAGCGAGTAGCCGGCGGCATTGAAGATGCGTTTCAGGCCGGTCTGGCCTTTGAATGGCGATGTCATGTGAGTCACTTCACAACAGAAAGGCCAGCAGACTAGTGCGGCGCGGGTCAAAAAAGCGTGAATCCAGGCGTTGTCAGTTGCTGGCAACCGATTCAAGTTGTTGCAGCAACAGCGCGGCCTGAGTGCGGGTGCGCACACCCAGCTTGCGGAAGATAGCCGTCACATGGGCCTTGATGGTCGCTTCCGACACACTCAATTCATAGGCGATCTGCTTGTTCAGCAAGCCTTCGCAGACCATGGTCAGCACGCGGAATTGCTGCGGGGTGAGGCTGGCCAGCCCTTCGCTCGCGGCCTTGGCTTCGGCCGATACATCGACCTTTTCGAAGGCTTGCGGTGGCCACCATACCTCGCCATCGAGCACTTTTCTCACGGCATCCTGAATGACTTCAAGGCCGCTGGATTTTGGAATGAAGCCGCTGGCACCGAACTCGCGGGACTTGACCACCACGGCGGCCTCTTCCTGCGCCGAGACCATCACCACCGGAATCTGCGGGTACTGGCCGCGTAGCAGGACCAGCCCGGAGAAGCCATAGGCACCCGGCATGTTCAGGTCCAGCAGGACCAGGTCCCAGTCGGCTTTTTCGCTCAGGCGGGTTTCCAGTTCGGCAATGCTCGCCACTTCAACCAGGCGCACATCGGCGCCCAGGCCGAGGGTAACGGCCTGGCGCAGCGCGCTACGAAACAGCGGGTGGTCATCGGCTATCAGGATTTCGTATGTGGCCATCGATCTATGGATCCTGTTCTGTGCCAAGCGCATGTCGGGTAGTAGAGCGCCTGGCGGGGAATCGGCGCGAAGGGTGCCGAGCACGGCCGGAGGTGGTCAAGCCATCTACCCTGCCGTCTCGCCCACCCTGGCTGCCAGCCCCGTCATTATGAACCAAAGTGAGACGTATGCCCCTTGGACTATAGGAAGGTATGCAGACGCTGGTGGGTGTCATCCTGATCATCCAGCGGCAGGCGACGCTTGCCGCTCAGGTAATGCAGGCTGAACACGTCCAGGTAGGCATCCAGCGCCTGGGACGCCTGAGTGTCACCGGCCAGGTCCAGGCACATGGCAGCCACTTCGGCCGTGCAGAAATGATCGTCGCGCTTGGACCGGCGCAGGCGATAGCGCGACATCTGCTCGGCTTGCAGGCTCAGCACCGGGAAGCGATCCAGATACGGGCTTTTGCGGAACATCTTGCGCGCTTCGGTCCAGGTGGCATCGAGCAGGATGAACAACGGGCGCTTGCCGGGTTCGCGCGCCACCTCGCTGACCACCCGCTCCTGGGCGACGAATTCGCCGGGGAAGACGATATAGGGCTGCCACTGCGGGTCGTCGAGCAGGGCCAGCAGGCGCTCGTCCACCGAGGTGCGCAACCAGCCGAAAGCGCAGGTGTCTTCGATCAGGTCGGCGATCAACCAGCCGGTATTGGTCGGCTTCAATGGCTCGGTGTCATGCATGATCAGACATACGCCAGAGTCGGCCTGCACCTTGGGCTTCCACGCACACAGGCAGTGGGTGGCGATCACCCGGCAGTCGGGGCACCGTTCGGCGCGTGAACCACGGGCGATGAAAGGCTTGTTACTGCGCGCCAGGCGCTCGGCACGCAGGCGTGCTACCGCGTGGCTCATGCTGGCAAGCCTGTGGACGGGTTGTGACTGGACACTGCAGGGACTCGGAAAGACGCAAAGCGCCAGTCTACCAGAGCAGACACCATTTGGCCGTGCAGCGGAGCCAATCGGTCCCTTATAATCGGCGTGATTGGCCACCCTGAACTTGCCTGCGATGCAGCGGGTTTCATGGAACGCCCGCCGTCGGCGCATGTCAAAGCGCCAGTCATCGAACCAGGAGAGATTCATGCTGCGTTTTATCGTCCCGGCCCTGAGCCTGTTGCTCACCCTGCCACTGGCAGCCCAGGCTGCCTCCAAGCAGGAGTTCGAGCTCAACAAGCTGCTGCAGAAGGTCGCCACGGAAAGCAGTGTCGGCACCCCGCGCGCCATCAACGAAGACATTCTCGATCAGGGCTATACCGTTGAAGGCAAGGCGCTGGTCAACCACCTGAGCGTACGCGCCGAGCATGCCGCACGCATGCAGCAAAACCCGGCGCAAGTGCGCAGCCAGTTGGGCGACAGCGTGTGCCGCAACAGTGGTTTCCGTAACCTGATGTCCAAAGGTGCGGTGATGGTCTATCGCTTTACCGTATACAAGACCAACCAGCCAGTCATGGACCAGGCATTCGATGCTGCCAGCTGCACTGCTGGCAACAAGAAGAAGTAACTAGATAACCCGCTCCCCCTCGGCGCGCTGCGGCTCTTCGTCGGCGCGCATCTCGGCCAGCAGCGCCTGCAGGTAGCGGGACTGGCACTCCAGTGCTGCCAGCCGGCGGCGGCACTCGGCCTCCAGACTCACATGGTGATCCTGGGCAGCATGTTCCAGCTGCTGATACAGCTGCCGATCTACCTCGATGACCAAGCGATGCATACCGCCACCTCCCGCATCGACACGTTTCGCTTCTCCAGTTAACCAAACCCTCGCCCGCTCTGGCCGCAGACCGACGAATGGCCGCGAGCATGCCGCCTGCATGATCAGGCGCAAGGGTCTAGATTGATAACGAAGCCCCCAAAACGACAAGATGGACTGACACCCCTGCACCACGGCCTTGAAGGCCTACTGCAATGCTCGGGATGCACACTCGAGTCACGGCAGCCAGCGACACACGCAGTGTCGCGGCCGAGCCACGCCATCGGCCCGGTCAGAGGTTTTGCTGCAGAAGGAGACGTTGAATGCCTTACCAATCGAATGAACAGCTGTTCAATCACTTCAGGGACCACGGCATCGACCTGAGCAAGATCGACCAGCAACTGCAACAGGTCGCGGCGAACAGCCCGAACCTTCCGCTGTACCGCGACATGATGCTCACGGTCTTGCGCATGGCCCATGACGACAGCGACCGCTGGAGCGCCAAGATCACCTTGCAGGCCTTGCGCGAACTGGATCACTCTTTCCGCATGCTCCAGCGCTATCGGGGGCGGCGCAAAGTCACCGTGTTCGGCTCGGCACGCACGCCGGTGGAGCACCCGATGTACGCCCTGGCTCGCGAGCTGGGGGCAACCTTGGCCCGCTCCGAACTGATGGTCATTACCGGGGCCGGCGGCGGCATCATGGCGGCGGCCCACGAAGGTGCCGGCAGTGACCATAGCCTGGGCTTCAACATCACCCTGCCCTTCGAGCAGCACGCCAACGCCACGGTGGATGGCACCGACAAGCTGCTGCCCTTCCACTTCTTCTTCATTCGCAAGCTGTTCTTCGTCAAGGAGGCCGATGCACTGGTGCTCTGCCCCGGCGGCTTCGGCACCCTGGATGAGGCGCTTGAAGTGCTGACGCTGATCCAGACCGGCAAGAGCCCACTGGTGCCGGTGGTACTGCTGGACTCACCAGGAGGCACGTTCTGGCGCGACTGCCTGGCGTTCATCAGCCGCCAGCTCGAAGAAAACCGCTATATCCTGCCCAGCGATCTGAAGCTACTTCGCCTGGTCTACAGCGCCGATGAGGCCGTGGAGGAAATCAATCAGTTCTACAGCAACTACCACTCCAGCCGCTGGCTGAAGAACCAGTTCGTAATCCGTATGCACCATCGGCTCAGCGAGGCCGCGCTGCACGACATCCAGGAGGGGTTTGCCGACTTGCGCCTGAGTGGCCGATATCACCAGCAAGCCGACAGCGGTGCCGAACACGAGGTGGGCAACTTCAGCCATCTGACGCGGCTGACCTTTGCCTTCAATGGCCGAGATCAGGGGCGACTGCGTGAATTGGTCGATTTCATCAACCTGCCGGAAAACTGGGCCAAGCCGGAGCCGATGCATACCACCCAGCGGGCGCGGGAGGCTATGAAGGTCAGTTGAGTGATTAAGCAAATGGCCTCATCGCCGGCAACCGACGATGAGGCCATTTGATTAGAAATCATCCAGGTCCCGGCCACTGAGCAGTCGCCCGATCATGTCCATGGGGAAACCGCGATAGGCAAGGAAGCGGGTCTGCTGGGCGCGACTTCGTGGATCCTGAGGACGTTGCCCGGCGAATTTGCGCTGCCAGGTATCCCGCAACAGTACCGCCCAATCCACTTCGCTTTCACGCAGAGCCTGCTCGATATCACTTCGGTTCAGCCCGCGCTGGCCCAGCTCCTCGCGAATACGCGCAGGACCATAGCCGGCACCGGAACGGTATCGAATGAAACTCTCAAGATAGCGGGCTTCGCTAAGCAGACCTTCCTCTGCGAGCCGATCGAGCGCAGGCTCGATCAGTTCATCCGTGGCACCGCGCTGACGCAACTTGCGCGTCAGCTCGACGCGACCATGCTCGCGGCGCGCGAGCAGGTCCATGGCTGTCCGCCTGACGGCAACGGGGGTGTCGAGTACGGCGGACATGCCAGCAGCTATCAGTAACCGGCGTCGGCGTCAGCCACGTCGTCAGCGTTGGCGTCAGCAGCAGCGGCCTTGCCGGCTTCGGCTACAGCACCGGCCTTGAGCAGTTTTTCGCGGATCTGCTTCTCGATCTCGGCGCCAATGGCCGGGTTCTCTTGCAGGTACTTGGCCGCGTTGGCCTTGCCCTGGCCGATCTTGTTGCCTTGGTAGGCGTACCAGGCACCGGACTTCTCCACCAGGCCTTGGGAAACACCCAGGTCGATGATTTCACCGTTGCGGTAGATACCCTTGCCGTAGAGGATCTGGAACTCGGCCTGACGGAAGGGAGGCGAGACCTTGTTCTTGACGATCTTGACGCGGGTTTCGCTGCCGACCACTTCGTCGCCTTCCTTGACCGCGCCGGTACGACGGATGTCCAGGCGCACCGAAGCGTAGAACTTCAGGGCGTTACCACCGGTGGTGGTTTCCGGGCTGCCGAACATCACGCCAATCTTCATACGGATCTGGTTGATGAAGATGACCAGGCAGTTGGCGTTCTTGATGTTACCGGTGATCTTGCGCAGCGCCTGGGACATCAGACGGGCCTGCAGGCCGACGTGCATGTCGCCCATCTCGCCTTCGATCTCGGCCTTCGGCACCAGTGCAGCCACGGAGTCGACGATGATCACGTCAACGGCGTTGGAACGCACCAGCATGTCGGTGATTTCCAGGGCCTGCTCGCCGGTGTCCGGCTGCGAGACCAGCAGGTCGTCGACGTTGACGCCCAGCTTGCCGGCGTATTCAGGGTCGAGGGCGTGTTCGGCGTCGACGAACGCGCAAGTAGCGCCGTTCTTCTGGGCTTCGGCGATGACCGACAGGGTCAGTGTGGTTTTACCCGAGGATTCCGGGCCGTAGATTTCGACGATACGGCCTTTTGGCAGACCACCGATGCCGAGCGCGATGTCCAGGCCCAGGGAACCGGTGGAAATGGCCGGGATGCCCTGGCGCTCGTGGTCGCCCATGCGCATGACCGCGCCCTTGCCGAATTGGCGTTCGATTTGACCCAGGGCCGCAGCCAAGGCGCGCTTCTTGTTGTCGTCCATTGAAATCCTCACGTGTTCGACTTGGCCCTGACGGCCGGAATACCTGTATAAGTAGCCAGTATTATTCCACAGGCAAGCGCGCGAGCAAACCCCTGTCGACGATTTACTCGGCACCAAGCTGTAACAAGCCGTCTAACGCGGCGATCACCGTCTGTCGGCGCACCGCTTCGCGGTCACCGTCGAAGTGCCGACGTTCGCTGCTGATGTGCCCACCATCGGCCCAGGCGAGCCACACAGTGCCGACCGGTTTGGCCGGCGAACCGCCGTCAGGCCCGGCCACGCCACTGACGGCCACGGCAAAGCGCGCACCGCTGGCGGCCTGGGCACCGCGGGCCATGGCCTCGACTACCTCCTGGCTGACCGCGCCAACCTCGGCGAACAGCGCCTCGGGCACGTTCAGCTGGCGGGTTTTCTGGGCGTTGGAATAGGTCACGTAACCGGCCTCGAACCAGGCCGAGCTGCCGGGCACACGGGTGATGGCTTCAGCGATACCGCCGCCGGTGCAGGATTCGGCAGTGGTTACCTGGGCATTGAAACGGCGCAGGTGTTCGCCGAGACGGGTCGATAGAACGGTGATCGGGTCCATGACAGGCTCCGTGCAGAAACAGGTCATCACCCTATCAGGACCCTGAATGTACGATCAATTGCCGGAGCGGCGCTGCACCAGCAACCACAACGGGTAGTGAACGAACAACACGTAGGCCGCCAGCAGCAGGTACTCGAACACCACCATGTACAGGGCCGCGAAAACCGGAAAGAGCACACGGCTTTCACCAAATATGCGGTATTTGGTGCGGCCTTGGGAGGCATCCAGGTAACTGAAATAGCTGTAGTAAAGCATCACCGCAGCGATCGATAAGATCGAGCAGCACAACAGCACGAAGCGGTGCCGATTCATGGCCAGCAGGGGTTCCGCCGGTCGGGGGCGATGCTGGCGCCAATGCAGTATCAACACCAGGGAAACAATCGGAGCAGCAACCGCTATGTAGTTGGCTATCACCTTCGAGTCGAGTGGAAAGCGTGAAGACCAGGGCCCGACCCTGCCCAAGAGGTGCAGATCGATAAAGCTTTCAAGCCGAGACGAAAACTCACCTACAGGCAAAAGAAACATAAACGCCGCAATGATGAATATGGGCAACAAACTCACCAGCGTGATACGCGCCGGTGCTGATAAACGGGAAAACGTCTTGCTTGTTCGCATGCCTTATCGCTCACTCCCTGCGACGGTTTTTTGCGCCCCTTACCCAGAGCCGCATGAAGCGCCATGTTCCACCAAATGAGCAAACTTTGAAAATCAATCGGCATACAGCTTGCGCACATAATCCTGACAAGCCCGCAACGCAATCAACCCCCGGTCCCCTTCATCGGTAATGGCGATAATTCGTCGAGCATGCGCCGGCTCAAGTCCGGCGCGTACGGTTGCATGATCCACGCCGCTGGCGCCGGCGGTGGCTGGCACTGCGCTGCAGACGGCGCCGCGTTCGACCAGGACCGACAAGCGCAGATCGGCAGTAGCAAGGCGATCACGCAGGCGAGCCTGAGACTGTTGCGCATCATCAAGCTCCTTGAAATGACGGGTTTCACTTTCTTCCAGGCGTTGCTCAACTGCCCGGCGCTGGCCGCGTTCGGCGAGCAGCCGGGCAGCCTCGGCATCAGCCTGTGCTTGCGCAAGCTGCGCCAGTTGCCGCCCGTAGCGCCAGCCCTGTACCTGCCAGGCGAGTGCTGCGAACAGCATCAATAGCAATGCGCCAAGGCCAACGCGCAGTCGGTTCAACACAACACCTCACGCGCCCGAGCCCAGAGCTTGAGACGGTCCTCCAAGCCATTGAGCCCACCATTGATATGGCGCGTAATGCGGTTGAACTCGCCGCGATCCGCCAGGGCATTGAGCCCACGCGAATGCCAGAACCACGCCGCCGACTCGCAGGCCCAGCGCGGCTGCTCGAGCAACTGAGGTTGCGCCAGCAGGCGTTCGTCACCGAACAGCGCGCGGCTGCAGGCCTGATAGTTGTTGCGCCCGGTGACCTGGATCAGGCCGCGCCCGCAGTACAACTGGCCATCGCCATCGGCCTGCGGCGTATTGCCCAGGCGCAAGGCCAGGCTGCCGGTGTCGTAGCGCGCCAGGTAGCGGTCACTGCCCAGTTCCTTCACGTAGCGAAACTGGCCGGACTCATGACCGACCTGGGCGATGAACGCCGCCACCCGCTTGGGGTTGTCGATTTCCCAGCGCGGCAGGCTGGCATTGAGTGCCGAAAGAAAAACGCCCGCAACAGGGCGGGCGTTCGGCAGAATCTGTAGCAATTGCGTTTCAGTGAGCATATCTGGCTCCTTCCCTGTATCGTCCCTCAAGCTTTGATCGCGGCCTGACGGCGGGGCACTGCCCCCTTCGCCTGTACCTTGCCAGCCTTGCCGCCATTGCCCTGCACCGTGGTGCGCCAGCCCGATGCGGTGAACACCTGCTCCACCGAATCGATCTGGTACTGCCCGTCGAGGCCATCGACAAAGCCCTGCAGGTCGATGCTGCGTTCGGCAAACAGGTCGGTACGCCCCGGTAAGTCCAGGCGCACCTGGGCGGTATCGCGGTTGAAGCTGGCCAGACGCGCCTTGGCCGCCTGCTCGGCAGCCGCGCGGTTGGGGTAGAGATGACGGTCGGTATGCACCGGCCGCTGGCCGTCAACAGCCTCCTCGTTAACCAACTCGACAATCTTCGACTCACCACTGGCAGCGTCTTGATGACGGGTGCGCACGGATTTGCGCGCAGCTTTGTCATCCAGCCGGAAATGCCACTGGCTGACCTCGTTGCGGCCGGTACCAACCACGCCCAGGGGCTTGCCGCTGGCGCTCTGCCCGGCCTGACGCGGGAGCACCAGCAGCTGCCCATCGGCGAGCTTGGCGGTGCAATCGTATTGGCGGGCCAGACGTGTGATGAAATTGAAATCCGATTCGTTGTACTGATCGACCCGCGGTATCTGGACGAATACCGGGCAGACCACCTGCCAGCCATTGCGCGCACCGATTTCGGCGACGATGCGCTGCAAAGGCACAGCCTCCCAACTGCCACTGCGAATGGTCCGGCCACTGCCACGCAGATCACTGGCCTTGCCGCGAATCACCAGGGTATCGGGAGGGCCGGACAGTTCGACCTCATCAACGGTGTAACGCCCCAGCCGGGTCAGCGGCTGGTCGGCGTAACCCAGATGCAGCTCGATCAGCGCACCGCGCGCTGGCAACGCCACAGCACCGTCACGGGCGTCGATGCGCAGCTCGAAGTCATCCGATTCCATGCCGGGTTTGTCGGTGGTACGCAGCAGCAAAAGGCGGTCGTTGATCAGCGCAGTGATGTCCTTGCCATCGGCCTGGATGCGAAATACGGGTTGCATGGCATCAGCCCCACAATTGCACGACGTTGGCCGTGACCAGCGCCAGCGTCGGCAAGCGGATCGTCACCCCCGTGCGAAACGGCTGGGCCTCGTCGGCCAGCCCCTGATTGGCTTGCAACACCGCCTCGACGCTGCCGTCGAGGTGCCCGTAATAGTGATGGCAGAGAGTATCGAGCACATCCCCCTCAGACGTTTTGCAGGTCTTGTCCATAGCTGACGAACTCCAGTGAGAACCCTTGTTTTCGGGGAATGCCGCCGGCCAGCAAGGCGCCCTGCTCTTCCTCGATGCTGGTCAGGCACCAGGTGCCGAGCACTTCGCCGTAACCTGTGGTCAGCGACAGCGGCAGCAGCTGCCGGCCGATGCCGCGTAGCGCCTGCAATTGGCCCAATCCGCCCTTGAAACCTGGGAAGATGGCGCCACGGATGCTGATGCTTTCTTCGCCCAGGCTCACCGCCTGCTGGGCGTTTGCGCGGTTCAAGCGTTCTTGCCCGGCCCAGCGAAAACGCGTTTGCCGGCGCAGCTGGTCGAAGGCAGCGGTGTCGAGGTTGAAGTAATAGGGCGCAGCATTGGCCTTCAGTGGCTGCAGTACCAGCAGGTGCGGGAAGGGCTTGATCGCTTCTGCCGCTGGGGTGACCTGCGGTGCGAAGCCGAAGGTCGAGAGCACACCGCTGGCGACCGAACGCACATCGCCGATCACCCGCCGAATGGCCGCCCCGGCCTTGCCCAGGTGCTCGGCGAAAGCATCGACGCGGTCGCGCACCTTACGCACCACGTCGAGGGTCTGGTCGTACTTGGCAATCACCTTGTCGACGCGCTGCGTCGCCGAGTCAATGGCGCGCATCGTGCGTTGCAGGCGCCTGCCGATTTCCGGGCCGATCCATGGCAGGGCTTCGAGCTCGCTGGCCGCCTCCCTGGCATGGCCGACCGCCTGGTTCATCGGGTCGAGCATGGCGTCGGCACGCCGACGCCCCTCCTCGCCCGCCTTGACCAGTGCATGCAAGCCGCCTTGCAACTGTTCCAGGTAGGTCATGGGTCCTCCTCATGGCTGTGGTTGATCGGCCATCTGCACCGAGCGCGCTTGACGCATCAGGTCGTCGAGCACGCGGCGGGCGATGGCTTCCAGTTGTTGCAGGGTGGTCGGGTCGTCGAAGCTGTTGTTGAAGGTCACCGGCATGTTGGCGGTGAAGGTGAACTGCTGGTCGAAAGTGGGCGTTGTGACTGCCTGCGAGGGATGCGCTGATACAGAGGGCGGCGGCGCGGGCTGACTGGCAGCCTCCCTGTTCGAACCAGGTTCATCGTTGCCGGTAATGGCGGCCACCGTGTGCCCCAGCCAACCACCCGCAGACTCGCCGCCCATGCCGCCCAGCACGCCACCGATCAGGCCACCGATGGCAGTACCGATCACGGGCACCACCGAACCGATCGCAGCACCGGCTGCGGCACCTGCCAATGTCCCGCCCAGCCCCCCAGCAGCGCTGCTGTAGCCCTCCAGCTTCTGGGCGGATGTGCCAGCGCTGTTGTAGGTGTCCACCATCTGCACGGATGCATCGAGCAACGCAGCACCCGGCACTTTCTTAAGCAATTTGCCAATACCGGGTAACAGCGTGCCTGCACCTTCAGGAAGCAGCGAAGACAAGCCTTGAGCTTCGAGCAGCGCCGTTTCAGGCATCTGCCCTATAGATGACGGCGCAGTCACTGCATCACCCTGCTTTGTGGCAGCAGGCGTACTCCGAGGCTGTGGATTAACTGGCTGGGTTGCCCAATTGAACAGACCACCGCCTGCCATTTGTCCCAAGGCCTCCCCTAGGTAAGCACCGCCTGCAGCGCCGTGCTTTCTGGCGAATCTGCTCTTGGTCAGCTTGGGCAGTACACCGCCCAGCACTCGCCCACCGACCTCGCCGAGCGCAGCACCGACGCCTTGGGCCTTTTCCTCACCTGTCGCGCCCTCGACCAGCGCCTTGCCCACCTTGCCCAGAGCATCGACGCGGCGCGCCTGCCAATCCTTGCCGGCGACCCTGGCGATCCTTCGCTGAGTGTTGTGGGGTTGGCGCCGCACGATTGCGCGAGCGACACGGCGGCCAGCCAATGCAGTCAATCCAAGCACGGCGGCGGCCGCCGCGCCTCTGGTCAAAGCCCGTTGCGGTGACACCTGCGCTGGCGCGTCGGGCTGGCCAGCGCCTGACGCAGTGGTACCGCCAGGCGTCGCCTCCGCCTCCGAGTGGGCGCTGGCGTCCTGGGCCACCCAGCCATACAGCTTGCCTGCGACGAGCTTGCCGAACACCTCACCGAGGTAGGCACCGGCCTTGCCGCCATGCTGTCTGGCCATCCGGCTGGTGGTCAGCCTGGTGAGTACCGACCCCAGCACACGGCCGCCGATTTCTCCGACCGCAGCGCCAGCGCCTTGCGCCTTTTCCTCACCCGTCTCGCCTTCGACCAGCGCCTTGCCGAGCTTGCCAATGGCATCGACGCGATGCGCCTGCCATTCCTTGCCGGCTACCCTGGCGATCCTTCGCTGGGTGTTGCGAGGTTGGCGCTGCACGACTGAACGGCCGACACGGCGGCCCACCAACGCGGTCAGTCCCAGCCCTGCAGCCACCAGCGCGCCTCTGGCCAGAGAGACCTTGAACTCAGGCGAAGCTGCCTTGGCCGGCACGCCAGCGTCTGGTTGCTGATTTGCCGCAGTGCTGTGCTGCTCCGTTGTCACAGAGTTCGAAGTGCGGAAAGTCTTGAGCTCCAATCCTGCCTTGAACGGCTGCAACCGTGCCAACCCGGCGATTACGCGGTCGAGCATCTGGTAGTGCTGACGCAAACGCTCGACAGCCTCGGCCTCATCTCCCACCCGGGCGATCTGGACTTCGTGTTGCTGCTCCTGATCAAGCGCCAGCTGGCGTTCGACCTGGCGTAACTTGTCAAGCTCCGACCCCAGTCTGATCACTTCGCCGATCAGCCGGCCCAGCCGGGTGCCGTCGGCCTGCCTGCGCAGACGTTCGACATCCCGGCGCAACTGCTCGATGGCAAGGCCCAGGGGGTTGATGACGGTGACGCCGAGCCCGAGGGTGAACACTTGTGTGTTCGCCATAGGTTCCTCCTTGTCACGGCGCGAGCCACCAGACCATGTCGCTGTACGACATGGTCATGATTTCGCTCGCGGAAAAATTCAGCTCCTTGGCCAACCGCTTGGCGGCGGCCTTCTGCCGGACCGGGTCAAAGTTCGTCGTCCTGCACCAGGCGAAAATAGCCGCTTTGCAGGCGGCCATAATCTTTCAAGGCGAGGCCTTCGAGGTCCTTGATGCCGACTTCGGCCAGCGACGCGAACAGGTTCAGCTCGCGCTGCTCGTCATTTGCCGCGCCGCCGGCCTGGGCATTGCGTATATCGCGCACTGTCGGCGTCCGCAGTGACAGGCTGTCGACCTGCACGCCATTGGCTTCGCTGGGGCGCGACAGGCGCACGGTGACGCGGTCGGCACTGAGGGTCAGCCATTGCGGCTGCTTTTTCGCTTGAGCCATGATCGCCTCCTTACAGGCCAAGCGCAGCACGCTGGGCGGCCAGTTGGTCGACGCCGTCGATCACGCGCTTCATGCCCAGGGCGTCGATTTCATAGATCAGGCGGCCATCGACTTCGAGCTTGTAGTAGGTCAGGCCAACGCTGTGCTTGATCTCGGCCTTGTCGCCGGACTTCCAGTCGCCCATGTCGATTTCCTTCAGGGTGCCACGCAGGGTGACCACCACCGGGTTGATCTTGCCCTTGAGGCCCTTGAAGGCGCCGCGGAAGGTGCCGTTGAAACCGGTGCCATCGGCCAGGCCGAAGAATTTCAGCGCTTCACGGCGCACGCCTGTGGTGGTAAAGGCCGCTTCCTGTTTCTCCATACCCAGGTCCATCTCGACCGGCATGTCCATGCCGCCGGGGCGGTGTTCTTCCATCTTCAGGGTGAGTTTGGGCAGGGTCAGGCTGGGCACATCGCCCTGGAAGCTGACGCCGTCGACGAACAGGTTCAGGTTGGCCAGGGTTTCGGGAATCATTGCCATGTAGATGCGCTCCTTAAGCGGCGGAATCGAGGACTTCGGTCAGCCACTGGTTAGTGACTTCAACGCGGAAATTAGGGTTTTCGGCAGGCGGTACGTCGGTGAAGCGGATGTTCCAGTACACCTTGCCCTGCTCGAGCTGGCTGGCCGTGTTCAGATCCGGGTCGGCGAAGACCTCGAAGTTGATGATCGCGCCCTGGTTCTTCAGGTCGCGCATGAAGGCTTGCAAGCCTTCGGTGACGTCCTTGACGTAGGTGGCGGTGATGGCGCGGTCGACAGCCCACTTGTGGCCGTAGAGGATCGCGTCCATGACGATGTCCATGGTCCGCACGCGGGTGACGAAGGCCCATTTCGGGTCACTGGACAGAGTGCGGTTGCCCCACAGGCGGAAGCCGTCGTCGCGGATGATGGTGGCGATGTTGGCGTTGTTCAGCAGGTTGGCGCGGCAGCTGTCGTCGCCGTCGAGGAACTCAACCGGGCGGGTGGTGCCGGTGATGCCGACGAATTCCTTGTTCGACGGCGAGGCCCAGAAGCCGTATTCGCTGTCGGTCCAGGCGAACAGGCCGGCGACCCAGGCCGAGCCCGGCGCATCGACGGTGGCCTCCTCGCCGTTGTCCCAGTACTGCACACCCGGATCGACCAGGAAGGCGCGCTTGGCACCGAAGTTCTTGGCGTAGTCGAGGGCCGCCTCGTCGGTGGTATTTGGGCCGTCGATAATGGCAATGCCGCGCAGTTTGTCGGCCAGGGCTACCAGTGCGGTGCCCACTGCTTGGGTGGCGCTGTGACGTGGTGCGGCCAGCAGGCGCGGTTGGGCATTGAAACGGCTCTTGCCGTCGAGCAGCGCCTGCAGGCCGGTGCGTTTGCCATCGGCCTGAACGCTGCCGATGATCGCGGCGGTTTGCTCGGCGGCATCTTCGAGCTTGGCTACACCGCAGGCTACGATGACCGCCTTGGCGCGGGTGTAGATGGCCCGGCAGGCCTTGGTGATGGCGGCGTTTTCGCCGAAGGCGGCGACGGCTTCGCGCTCGCTGGTGATCAGAACAAGGTCGTTGGCCTTGGCCGTGACGCCAGCGCCTTCGGTGAAGGTGTCGACCAGGCCGATGATCGAGGAAGAAGGCAGCGCGATGCTGCGGGCACCGGTGTCGACGTTGGTTACGGTGACGCCGTGGAAGAATCCACTCATGTAGGTTTACTCCAGATATGAAAAGGCCCCGCGGTGCAGGGCTATGTGGTACAGCGGAAAAAGAAAACGCCCCGTCAGTGCGGGGCGTTTCAGGGTTGTTCAGCGAGCCAGGCCGGGTCTACGGGTCGCTGCCCTTCAATGGGGAAGCCGGGGGACTGGGGCCAGTCGCGCAGTTTCTGGATATACCGCATCAGCTCCACAAATCGCTCCTGGGTCAAGGTGGTAGGCCGGGACAGCTCTTGCTCGTCACGGTGCCGGTCACGCACGGCGCAGGCCTTTAACAACATGTCATCACGCCAAGCACGCTCGACCGCGCATTGCTGTTCGAAACCCAAGCCAGGCGCATCAGCAACCACCGGACGGCCCTTGTGATCAGGAACGATGACGCGCCCTTGACTAGGAGCTTCCATCAGCCGGCCATATTCATCGGTACTGACCTCGCAAACATCGGGCGGCATATCAGCCCCGTGAGTCGCCCGATCGTAAAAACCACGGGTTGTCGCTGAATAAAAATACATGGTTTCTCCTTATTTCCCCCAAGCCTTCCAATACACGTTCTGCGAACCACCTTCTCCGGGCAATGCACACTCGATACGAATAACCGAGGTGGTAATAGGCGCCCCCCCGAGCCGGCCCGCTTTACCGCCAAGGCCGATGGAATACTGGCAAACCACGCCATAACATTGCGTGGGGAAAGTAGTCGGCAAGGTGATGTCCAGGGTTCCGTTAGCAGGCACTTGCGCCGTCCCCCATTGCTCGATGTATCCGGTAGGTAGTTTTTGATGACCACCCGCCGTCAAGGCACTGGCAAAGCCAGAACTGGAATTAAGCAAGGCGCTGCCGCCGATCAGCATCCAGCCGCTGGAAGTCGCCATAACCTCCAGCGCATCGCCTATGCCAATAGGCACCGAGGCGGTCAGACCTGGGCCGCTCACCGTGATAACACCGGTACCGTAGTTCACGAACCGAACCGAGGCACCGACGGCGAATGCTGCTGTCGCGGGCAGAGTTATTGCGTAGCCCGAGCCACTGAGACTCAACAACTTACCGGCATCTGCTGGAACCACCGTATAGGCCGCATTTATGCCTCGCTGGCCGCTGAAGCTACCCAGCGCCCGCTGAACAAACTCTGTGGTTGCCAGTGCACCGCGGGCATCGAACTGCGCCTGGGTAGTCCAGTTCGCGCCACGCATCACGTAGGAGTATTTGAGCAGTACTGACCCGCCGATCAGGTACCACAAGTTGGTGCCATTGCGGATGAACTCAGCGGTGTCACCCTGAGCCAGAGCGATATTGCCCGGCGCACTGATCGCGCCAATCGAGTCACCGCTTGCCGCAGTCACAGTGAGCGTGCCCTGGGAGCAAAGGACCGTTACGGTTACGCCCGGCGTGATGTCTCCGCCTGTCGGAAGTGTTGCGACCAGCGGATTAGTCGGATGTCCGAAAGCGACCAACTTGCCGCAATCTGCCGGGGTCAGGGTCGTCGATACGGGGTAGTTCACGTAACCGCCGTACTCCACCCCCATCCGCTTGAGAAACTCGGCGTTGACCACTTTCTGCGTCGAGTCGAACTGCGGCGGCGTAGGCGCCGTCGGCGTGCCTGTGAAGGCCGGCGACATAAGACGGGCGAAACCGTCGGTAATGTCACGGAAGGTCAGCGCCGTGGTGCCCAATACAATCGGGGCATCGGTAATCAACTGCCAGATCGTATCGGCTTGGATCGCGCCCTGCTCAACCGCCACCACCAACCCTGGCGTTACCTCGGCGCTGGTGTCCGCATCGGAAGTACGCGACCAAGCACCAGCTGCCACGACATACAAACCGTTTTCCTTACCTTCGGTTTGGTTCTTGACCAGGACCCGATCCCCCGCCGCAAGCACAACACCGTCGACCGTCCGCAGCCCCGACAGGGTGATATTGGCCGTGGTGGCCGCGCGTACCGACTCCTTGTTGTCCAGCTTGCTGATTTCCTCAATAAGCCGGCTGTCGACGTACTCACGCGTGGCCAGCACCACCGCCGGATCAATCTTCAGCTGCACGTTACTGGCACTACTGACCACCAGGTTCATCCGCACCACCTGGGTACGTCCCGAGCCCTGGCTCAACAACGGTTTATAGGTCGGCGCACAGTTGGCCACAGCCACCATGTCACCGTCGGCGTCATAAAGCGCGATCTCGCGGATCCACTTACCGCCGACATCCGCCGGAATGACCTGCTCGGCAATGATGATCGCGCTGTTCTTGTCATCCACCTTCAGCTGGTTCAACGGCGCGCGGCGCCATTCGTTGATCAGGCTGGTCTGGGTGGCATTGGGGGTGGGGTCGCTGCCGTTGGCATCGCCAACCCCCATCTGGGTGATTTTCCAGGCAATGCCCAAGGCATCGGCATTGGCCTGTTTCGCCGCCCCCACATTGGTGAGGATGGCGTAGAACTGAGAAGTCTGGTCAACCATGTGCAATGTCCAAGGTATCGATTGTATGTTCGCGGCCACCGCGGCCTATGACGCCCATGACCTCGATGTCACGGGGCGTCAGCGGGTAGATGTCCAGTTCGTCGCCGTCCTGGATCGCGCAGCCGACATGAAGGGCGCCACGGCTTTCCAGGCTGATCACCAGGCCGGTCAGGTGGCGGCTGACTGGCCGGGCGTCGTCGATCAGCGATGACAGTTCCTGATAGGTGCTTTCACTGATACCGGCATCGGAGACGCCGATCTTCAAAGCGAAGGTGCCCGCCGGTGCGGGCGGTGTGGCTTGCCACCATTCCTGCACCTCGATCAGGTAGCCGAACGGTTCCACCACCCGCCTGAGCGCACCGAGAGTGCCTTTGTGGGCGTGAACGAAGAACGCCGAGCGGATCACCGAACGCTTGATCTCGTCGCTCCAGCTGTCTTCCCAGCGGTCCACCGACCAGGCCCAGGCCAGGTGATAAAGCAGGTGCGCCGGGCAGCTGTCGGGGCTGTAGAGCCGGCGCAGGCTGACTTTCAGGTCCTCGTCAGCCGCCACTTCGATGGCCCGCTCCAGCGCTGTACGGTTGAGCGGCAACAAGCTCTGCATGTCAGCCACCCCGCTTCAAGGTGAAGCCGCTGCACCAGGCCGCCTGCGCCTTGCTCGGGCGAATGTCGGCCCAGCCGCTCAACTCGACCCGGCTGACACCATCGATATGCAGCTGGGCATCGATGCCCGAGCGGGCCACTTCCACGCCCAGCCGACGCCGTGGATTGATCCAGGCTTCTAGACGACGCTGGCATTCGGCGAGGATCGCCTCGTACTCAGGACCGCTGTCGGCCAGGTACAGCACGGCCTCGATGCGATAGGGCAGGATTTCGGCACTGCGCACATTGACCCGGTCGGCCACCGGGCGGATGTCGTCGTCATTGAGGTACGCGGCCACCTGCGCCAGCAGCTCGGCGCTGGCCTGGCCATCGCCCTCCAGGCCCAGCACGGTGACATCCACCACAGCCGGCGACGGGCTCTCGGCGGTGGCGTCAGCCACTTGCCCCGAAGCGTTGCGGGCATGCAGGATGTAACTGTTGCGTGGACCAGCTGTGGTCAGCCCTTCATAGACCAGTTGTACCCGCTCACGCAGGGCATCGTCCGACTCCAGCAAGGCCTCGACGGGCGGGACGCTGGCCAGGTCCTCGGCCTGGATCACCAGGCGCTGCAGGCTGACGTTGGCGGCCAGTTGGTCCAGGTCACTGCCCTGCGCGTAGGCCAGCAGCAGCGCCTTGGCGGCGTCATTGATACGCGCCCGGTTGAGCAGCTTGCGGTAGGCACCGACCTCAAGCAGTTTGGTGACCGGGTCACTCTCCAGATTTGCATTCCAGGCGTCGCCCAGGTATTCGCGGAAGGTGCCCAGATCGGCCTGATACAGGGCTTCATAGTCGAGGTCCTCCAACAGCTGGGGAGCTGGCAGTTTCGACAGGTCGACCTGGCTCATACACTCACCTCCAGCAACGCTTCATCGCCCAGGTAGCGACCACTCAAGGCCAGGCTGACCTGGCCGTCGAGCACGGCGACGACCTTGACCCGCTCTAGTTGCAAACGTGGTTCCCAGCGGCCCAGTGCGCGAGCCACTTCGGCCTGCACGGCACTCTTCCAGCCTTCGTTGACCGGCAAATCGACGAAGCGCCGCAACTGGCTGCCGTAGTCCGGGCGCATGCGCCGGCTGCCCAGCGGTGTGGTGAGGATGTCTTCGATGGACTGGCGCACATGATCGATGCCGGTAAGCGGCTGGCCGCTGCGGCGGTCCATGCCGATCATGGTGCACCGCCCTGTTCATGGGTATGCATGGCACTCTCCTGATATGAAGAAGCCCGCATCGGCGGGCTTCATTCAATGTTTGTGGTTGGCCGTGTTGCCGGCGGTATCGATGATCCGCCCACCGCCGTTGATGTCGCCGCTGACTTGCAGTGGGCCGTCGACCGTGACCTTGCCAGTGAGGTTGATCGCTACCGCCTTGAGGTTGATTGCGCCCTCGTTGACCTGCACGGTGCTGGCGCCGACCTGAATCGTCGCGCTGCCGCCAGGCAGCTGGATGTCGTAGTGGCTGGCCTGCCAGTCATAGCTGAGCGAACCGCCATCGGCGAAACGCCAGACCTCGGCATGCTCGCGGTTATCCGCCGCACTGCCGGCGTTGCCATAGAGACCTGGCAGGAAGGTGCCCTGGGCCGGCTCGCCACTGGGGCTGAGCAGCACGCCCTGCTCGCCCAAGCTCGGTGCACGCCAGTGCCGGGCCTGGCCAGCAGCCTGGGCGTGCCAGCGCAACCAGGCGCTGGTCCAGCCACTGCCGTCGGACACTCGCACCCGGGCGGCGGCAAGGTCCACTGCCACCACCCTGCAAGGAATGATCAGGCATGCGAGCATGCGGTCGTGCATGGCGCTCACGTAGCTCATGCCAAGTCCTCCGGGGCGATGTAATGCGCTTCGTTGCCCAAGCCGGTATCGGGTGCGAAGCCCAGCACCAGGCTACCGGGTGGCTGGTCCGGCCAGTTCCATCGGGCCTCGCCAAGCAGCACCGGCTGGTCCCAACGCACGGTCCATGCGCTGCCTTCGAACTGCGCCTGCACGTTGCGGCTGGCTTCGACGAAATCCAGTGCCCAATGCTGCTGACGCAGCAGGTCCATCAGTTGTGCAGCGAGCAGGCTGCCCTGCAGCCGCGCTTCGGGGTTGGCGCTGTCGGCGGTGATGTCCGCCTCGAAGGTGGCGATCAACACCGAGCGACCATCGCGCGGAGCTGCATCTGCCGTCATCTGCACGATGCCATGGCGCAGCGCCGGTCGCTCCGGGGCATTTCCTACAGCTGTATAGGCATCGACCGAGGCCAGTTCCGGCATCGCCTCACGAATGGTTGCGGTCACGGCCGCATGCAAGGTGGCCAATTCGCTCATGCATATTCTCCTTATCGCTCGTCCGCTTCCGTGGTTTCGCGCAAGCCCAGGCGCCGGATCGCCCAACGTTCGTAAAGGCGCATGGCGACATCGGCGCCGCCAACTGCAGTCATGCAGCCCAATGCACTGGCCGCCCAGATCGACAGGCCGCCGGCATACAGCAGCATCACCGTCGACACGCCGCAGACCATGCAGGCCCCGGAGCGCAGCGCCAGCCGTCGCAGCAGCGACCAGCCCGTGGCCCCGGCCTTGTCGGCCCGCCACATCTCGCCGCTCAGGCCGCCCAGCAATGCCAGGACGATTACCAGCCAGAGCGGCATCTCCAGTAACGCTTGTTGCTCGTTCGTCACTGTCCTGTCTCCTGTGTAATGCCTGTTGGCGGGGCCAACAGACGGGTTGTGGGTACTCTGCATATTTCAAAAGCCTCGGCATTCCAAAAAGCCCGGCTCGCCAGGCTTTTCAGTAATGCGTTGTCGAACCGCCGGCCACGACTGGTGACGCCGTGCGGTTCCGCTACAAATTGGTGACTCCGACCGCGGCCGCCTGCCCGCCGGATAACTGTTCGCGGTGCTTTACGCTGCACACCCGGGCCAGTTGCCAACCCTCTGGACAGTTGAGGCCTGTCCATCGCTGCCTGTGTAACAACCGGTTTCCGTCCGGCTTGAGACACAGGCTATGCATTCATGCATATGCAGTCAATGCATTTCTTCAAATTTCTATGCGTTTATTTTTACTTATATGCATGCAGGCCATGCACTACCTGGCTTGTAGGTATTTTCTGCAAGCAAAAAAAAACCCGCCGAAGCGGGTTTCTTGGAGAGAGATCGTCAGCGAGCGTACATGCCCCACCAGAACACATGCCCGAGCAGGCTGATCTGCTCGTCCTGCATCTGCTGGAAGCTGTAGTCCTCATCGGGGTGTTCATCGCGGTTGAAGCTGCGCAGGCGGATGCCGGTAGGCAGGCGGTAGACCTGCTTCACGCGCAGCTGGCCGTTATGGTTGATGGCATAGAGGTCGCCATCAATGATGTCGCCGATCGAGCATTTGCCGGTGTTCACACCCACCGTCGCACCATCGCGCAATACCGGCAGCATGCTATTGCCGCGCACGGTCACACACTTGGCCTGGTCGAACTGCACGCCATTGTGGCGCAGGCTGCGCTTGCCGAAACGCAGGCGCGCACGCTCGCTCTCTTCGATGACGAATCTTCCTGATCCAGCTGCCAATTCGACCTCGCGAAGGAAAGGTACCGACACCTCGTCATCCTCGACGGGGGTTTCATCGTCCCACAGGCTGATGTCGCTGAGGTCGGCATGGCCGTGGGCCGGCAGCGCCGCTTCGCGCGACTCGCCAAGCTCGGCACGCCCGCGCAACTGCTCGGTGCTCACACCGAAGTAGTCGGCTATCTTCGACACGTGCTTATCGGAAGGGTCGACGATCTTGCCGCTGAGAATTCGCGACAAGGTGGATTGAGGGACGCCCGTGCGCCGGTGCAGCTCCGTCGGGGACAGGCCGTGGCGGTCGAGCAGTTCTCTGAGTACGGTGGCTACGTTGCGTTTTTGCATAGCGTGCATAATGCAGCCATGCGCCGGCAAATGCAATGCGCCTGACTGCGCGCTCACGCCCCATGGCCTGCGCCTGCATCTGGTTGAAAAAGCCTGTACCATTGCCGGTTTGATAATCGCCAACCAGATCACCCGCTGTAAGGCCCTGAATGTCTGATCTTTCCGCACACACACCAATGATGCAGCAGTACTGGAAGCTGAAAAACCAGCACCCGGACCAGCTGATGTTCTACCGCATGGGCGACTTCTACGAGATCTTCTACGAAGATGCGAAGAAAGCCGCAAAACTGCTGGACATCACCCTGACCGCGCGCGGTCAGTCGGCCGGCCAGTCGATCCCCATGTGCGGCATTCCGTTCCATTCGTTGGAGGGCTACCTGGCCAAGCTGGTCAAGCTTGGTGAGTCAGTGGTGATCTGCGAACAGATCGGCGACCCGGCCACCAGCAAGGGTCCGGTGGAACGCCAGGTGGTGCGCATCATCACCCCCGGCACGGTCAGTGACGAGGCCCTGCTCGACGAGCGCCGCGACAACCTGATCGCCGCCCTGCTCGGTGACGAACGCCTGTTCGGCCTGGCGGTGCTGGACATCACCAGCGGCAACTTCAGCGTGCAAGAGATCAAAGGCTGGGAAAACCTGCTGGCCGAACTCGAGCGCCTGAACCCGGTGGAGCTGCTGATCCCCGACGACTGGCCGCGTGACCTGCCGGCCGAGAAGCGCCCCGGTGCACGTCGCCGCGCGCCGTGGGACTTCGACCGCGATTCGGCGCGCAAGGCCCTGTGCCAGCAGTTCGCAACCAAGGACCTCAAGGGCTTTGGCTGCGACAAGCTGACCCTGGCCATCGGTGCCGCCGGCTGCCTGCTGACTTACGCCAAGGAAACCCAGCGCACGGCCCTGCCGCACCTGCGCAGCCTGCGCCACGAACGTCTGGACGACACGGTCATCCTTGACGGCGCCAGCCGCCGTAACCTGGAACTGGACGTCAACCTGGCCGGCGGTCGCGACAACACGCTGCAATCGGTAATCGACCGCTGCCAGACCGCCATGGCCAGCCGCCTGTTGACCCGTTGGCTGAACCGCCCGCTGCGCGACCCCAAGGTGCTGCAGGCACGCCAAGACTCGATACGCTGCCTGCTCGACGGCTACCGCTTCGAAAAGCTGCAACCGCAGCTCAAGGAAATCGGCGATATCGAGCGGATCCTCGCCCGTATCGGCCTGCGCAATGCCCGCCCGCGTGACCTGGCGCGCCTGCGCGACGCCCTTGGCGCCCTGCCCGAGCTGCAGAACGCCATGAGCGAGCTGGAGGCGCCGCACCTGGCACGCCTGGCGGCCATCACCGGTACCTACCCGGAGCTGGCGAGCCTGCTGGAACGTGCCGTCATCGACAACCCGCCGGCGGTGATTCGCGATGGCGGTGTGCTTAAGGCCGGTTACGACAGCGAGCTGGACGAGCTGCTGGCGATCAGTGAGAACGCCGGCCAGTTCCTCATCGACCTCGAAACCCGCGAGAAGGCCCGTACCGGCCTTGCCAACCTCAAGGTCGGTTACAACCGTGTGCACGGCTACTTCATCGAGCTGCCGACCAAGCAGGCCGAGCAGGCACCGGGCGACTACATCCGCCGCCAGACCCTCAAGGGTGCCGAGCGCTTCATCACGCCCGAACTCAAGGCTTTCGAGGACAAAGCGCTGTCGGCCAAGAGCCGCGCCCTGGCGCGCGAGAAGATGCTCTATGACGCGCTGCTGGAAACCCTCATCAGCCACCTGGCTCCGCTGCAGGACAGCGCCGCCGCGCTGGCCGAAATCGACGTGCTCAGCAACCTTACCGAGCGCGCGCTGAACCTCGACCTGAACTGCCCGCGCTTCACCGACGAGCCGTGCCTGCGCATCGAGCAAGGCCGCCACCCGGTGGTCGAGCAGGTACTGACCACGCCGTTCGTGGCCAACGACCTGGGCCTGGACAACAGCACGCGCATGCTGATCATCACCGGCCCGAACATGGGTGGTAAGTCTACCTACATGCGTCAGACCGCCCTGATCGTGCTGATGGCGCACATCGGCAGCTTCGTCCCGGCCGCCAGCTGCGAACTGTCGCTGGTCGACCGCATCTTCACCCGTATCGGTTCCAGCGACGATCTGGCCGGCGGGCGTTCGACCTTCATGGTCGAGATGAGCGAAACCGCCAATATCCTGCACAACGCCACCGACCGCAGCCTGGTGCTGATGGACGAAGTCGGCCGCGGCACCAGCACCTTCGACGGTCTGTCGCTGGCCTGGGCCGCCGCCGAGCGCCTGGCCCAGCTGCGTGCCTACACCCTCTTCGCCACCCACTACTTCGAGCTGACCGTGCTGCCGGAGAGTGAACCGCTGGTGGCCAACGTGCACCTGAACGCCACCGAGCACAATGAACGTATCGTTTTCCTGCACCACGTGCTGCCTGGCCCGGCAAGCCAAAGCTACGGCCTGGCCGTGGCGCAGCTGGCGGGCGTGCCAGCGCCAGTGATCCTGCGCGCACGCGAGCACCTGGGCCGGCTGGAAACCACCAGCCTGCCCCATGAAGCACCGGCGATGCAAAAGGCCAAGGACGAGCCGCATGTCCCGCACCAGAGCGACCTGTTCGCCAGCCTGCCACACCCTGCCATCGAGAAGCTGGGCAAGCTGGACCTGGATGACATGACCCCGCGTCAAGCTATCGAAATGCTATATCAACTAAAGAACCTGTTATAACGGCGCCCACTACAAGCTGGTAGAATCCGCCGCGGTTTGCTGGTGCTGCAGGTTATTAGCCTGGCCTGCAGCCACATGCCCGTAAGCCGCGCGGCCCTGAGAGGAAGGGCCGCCGCCGTTGCCTGAGGAGAGAACTAGAAATGACCTTCGTCGTCACCGACAACTGCATCAAATGCAAATACACCGACTGCGTGGAAGTCTGTCCGGTGGACTGCTTCTACGAAGGCCCGAACTTCCTGGTGATTCACCCGGACGAGTGCATCGACTGTGCACTGTGCGAGCCAGAGTGCCCGGCCCAGGCGATCTTCTCGGAAGACGAGATTCCCGCTGGCATGGAAAACTTCATCGAGCTCAACGCCGAGCTGGCGGAAGTCTGGCCGAACATCACCGAGCGTAAGGACGCCCTGCCCGACGCTGAAGAGTGGGACGGCAAGCCCGGCAAGATCGCCGACCTGGAGCGCTAAGCGCCCAGACACGAAAAAGGCCCGCAACGGGCCTTTTTCATTTTCTACGGGCAAAAAAAAGGGGCGGTTTGACCCGCCCACATTTTTTCCGTAGTCCCTGCTTGTCCCAAACATCATCCTGATGAAATCGCATCTTGCGATGTCCTTGGCCTTCTCCCTGAAAGCCTGTGCATGTCCGTGTGCACAGTTCGAATACTAGCGAGTTCCCTGAGCCAGGCAACTGCGAGATCTCTCAGCATGTTACTGGGGACATATTTCCACACAGCTAAAAAATACTTATTTTTCAGATAGTTGCGAAAAAACCATACCTGAAAACGACTTTGATTTACTGGTAGTTACACAGATGGCTTACAGAAAGAGTAAGCAAAGGCTTACACGCTATGCATCAGGGGTAGCGCCGTACACATTCCTCGGCTCCAGAATTTTATTGGCGACGAGGCCGGAACCGTCTGCATTCCGGAAACAAAAACGCCCCGAGGTCATCGGGGCGTTTGCATACGGTAAAGCCAGGCTTACTGGAACAGCGACTCGCTGGAAAGCCCGTTCTTCTCGAGGATCTCGCGCAGGCGCTTGAGCCCCTCCACCTGGATCTGCCGCACGCGTTCGCGGGTCAGGCCGATCTCCAGGCCAACATCTTCCAAGGTGCTGCTTTCATGCCCACGCAGGCCAAAGCGGCGAACCACTACCTCCCGCTGCTTGTCGGTCAGCTCACCCAGCCACTGATCGATGCTCAGCGACAAGTCGTCATCCTGCAGCAGTTCGCAAGGATCGGTCGGGCGATCGTCGGTCAGGGTGTCAAGCAGAGTCTTGTCCGAGTCCGGGCCGAGCGACACGTCCACCGAAGAAACACGTTCGTTCAGGCCCAGCATGCGCTTGACCTCGGCGACCGGTTTTTCCAGCAGGGTGGCGATTTCTTCAGGCGACGGTTCGTGGTCGAGCTTCTGGGTCAGTTCCCGCGCGGCACGCAGGTAGACGTTGAGTTCCTTGACCACGTGGATTGGCAGACGAATAGTGCGGGTCTGGTTCATGATCGCCCGCTCGATGGTCTGGCGGATCCACCAGGTCGCGTAGGTCGAGAAGCGGAAACCACGCTCCGGATCGAACTTCTCCACTGCGCGGATCAACCCCAGGTTGCCCTCCTCGATCAAGTCGAGCAGCGACAGGCCACGGTTGACGTAACGGCGAGCGATTTTCACCACCAAGCGCAGGTTGCTTTCGATCATGCGCTTGCGACCGGCAGGGTCACCCTTTTGCGACAGGCGCGCAAAGTGGACTTCCTCTTCCGGCGAGAGCAGAGGCGAAAATCCGATCTCGTTGAGATACAGCTGGGTGGCATCGAGCGCCCGGCTGTAATCGATGTACTTGTGTTGCTTGAGCGAAGAGCCCGACTTCGCTCTGGTCCGAACCGAAGGTACAGCAGGTTCGTCTGACACCACATCCGTTTCCAAAACGATGCCCGTCTCCATGAGGAGGACGTCATCGTCGATGTCAAACTCCGGCGCTTCTTTACTGAGAGCCATTGTTATAGTCCTTTGCTGAGTTCGAACTCAGACTCTTGCGGCGCCTGTCTCCCTGGCAACGCAGGAGCCTGTCCCCTCTACATCCAAGGAACAGGCCGGGGTACAACGATCAACGGCGTGGCAGGAACTGGAGCGGATCGACGGGTTTGCCCTGGCGGCGAATCTCGAAATGCAGCTTCACCCGATCAGTGCCCGTAGACCCCATTTCAGCAATCGACTGCCCTGCCTTGACCTGCTGCCCCTCCCGAACCAACAGCCTGCGGTTGTGACCGTAGGCACTGACGTAGGTGTCGCTGTGCTTGATGATGATCAGTTCGCCGTAGCCCCTCAAGCCACTCCCGGCGTAGACCACCGCACCATCAGACGCAGCAAAAACAGGCTGTCCCAAATCACCGGCGATATCAATGCCTTTATTCAAACTACCGTTTGAAGCGAATTTTCCAATCAGCACGCCGTTGGCGGGCCACGCCCAGTTACCCACCGCCCGCTCTGCGGCGGGCACCGTGGTAACCACCGGGCCAGGCGTGGCGGGCGTTGTTGGCGTCGACTTTCCGCCGTTTTGCGCAGGAGTGACAGGTGTTCCGGCAGGGCGACGAATGACCGTTGTCTTGCTCGACGAGGACGGGCTGGAGACCACGGTGCTGCTGGTGGAACCACTGTTGAAACGGATCGCCTGGCCAGGGCGGATGGTGTACGGGGCGGCAATACCGTTGCGCGCAGCCAGCTCCTTGTAGTCCCAGCCATAGCGGAACGCGATGGAGAACAGCGTATCGCCAGGCTTGACGACGTACTGCCCCGAGGTCACTGCCGGGCGCTTGGGCGCAGCCGAGTTGCGGTCGACCACACGTGCACCGCTGGAGCCTGTGCTGGAGCAGCCTGTCAGCAGGGTGCCCATGGCCAGAGCAATCACCAGAAGCTTGAAAACCGACCGATCCTTGCGCTGCCGAATGACTGTGTGCCCCACCCGCGCTCCCCTCATGGTGCCGAAAATCGATAAGACGATATGAAATGCAATATTGTTGCAATTATAACCAAGCCAAGCGGCATTGGCAGGGCCCAGGCCCCGCCAGATAGACAGAGCCATGGTGCAAGAATTCGTTGCTGCTGCAAATATTCCTGACGGTTCAGGCCAGCGGACCGTTGAGCAGCGGCACGAAACGCACAGCCCCCAGTACGCGACGGGAGAAGCCGTGCTCTTCGCGCACGATCAGCATCAGCTGTTGCACTTCGCCAGCCGGGCCGACCGGAATCACCATCCGCCCTCCCGGCGCCAGCTGGTCGAGCAACGCCTGCGGTACTTCAGGTGCCACGGCTGTGACGATGATGCCATTGTAGGGCGCCAACGCCTGCCAGCCATCACAGCCGTCGCCCCAGCGGAAAACCACATTGCGCAGGTTGAGCTCGACCAAGCGTTCCTTGGCCCGATCCTGCAGCACCTTGATTCGCTCCACCGAGAATACCCGCTCGACCAGCTGGGCCAGGATCGCGGTCTGATAGCCGGAACCGGTGCCGATTTCCAGTACCTTGTCCAGCGGCCCCGCCTCCAGCAGCAGCTCGCTCATGTGTGCCACCATGAACGGCTGGGAAATGGTCTGGTTGTGCCCGATCGGCAACGCCGTGTCTTCGTATGCCCGGTGCGCAAGCGCCTCGTCGACGAACAGGTGGCGCGGCGTACGACGAATCACATCGAGCACCTTGGCGTTCGACACGCCTTCCTCGTAAAGGCGCTGGATCAGCCGCTCGCGGGTGCGCTGCGAGGTCATGCCGATACCGCCACGGCGCTGCAGATCGTCCTGTTCACGCATCAGAGCAGGCCCTCCAGCCAGCCGTCGAGCTGTTCGAAGGCATCGTTGAACGTGCGGTCCAGTTGCAATGGCGTGATCGACACATAGCCTTGCATCACCGCATGGAAATCGGTGCCGGGCCCGCCATCCTCGGCATCGCCGGCCACGGCGATCCAGTAGCCTTCCTTGCCGCGCGGGTTGACCACTTTGGTCGGCGCTGCGGCCCGCGCCCGGTGACCGAGGCGGGTAAGCTGGATGCCACGGATATGCTCCAGCGGCAGATTGGGGATGTTGACGTTGAGCACGGTTCGCGGCGGCAGTTGCAGGCGCGGCAGCGCCTCCACCAGGCGACGGGCGATATGGGCGGCCGTCGGCAGGTTGTCGGGCAGCCGCGACAGTAGCGAGAACGCCAGCGAGGTACCGCCCAGGAAACGGCCCTCCAGTGCGGCCGCAACCGTGCCGGAATAGATCACGTCATCACCCAGGTTGGCCCCCAGGTTGATGCCCGAGACGACCAGGTCCACAGGCTCCGGCAACAGGCCGTTGAGCCCCAGGTGCACGCAATCGGTAGGCGTGCCGTTGAGGCTGATGAAGCCGTTGGCCAGGGTCTGCGGGTGCAGCGGCCGGTCCAGCGTCAGCGAACTGCCGGCGCCGCTCTTGTCTTGATCCGGGGCGATTACCACGCACTCGGCATAATCCGCCAGCGCACCGTGTAGCGCGGCGAGGCCCGGTGCCGTAACACCGTCGTCATTCGAAATCAGAATACGCATGGGCTGTCCGTCTGCCCTGCCGGCACCAGATCGACGAGTTCGCGCACCACCACGGTGGCGAAGCATCCGGCCGGAAGGACGAATTCCAGTTGCAGGATATCAGGCTCGGGATAATGCCACGTCAGGCCGCCAATAGGGAGCCGCAGGATGCGCCGTTCGTGACTCATGCCCGCATACGCGAGCCATTGGCAGAGTGCCAGATGCCGCTCACCGATTGCCGTTTCCAGCTCGTAGGTCGCGTCAGCCGTGGGCGAAGGGCCTTCACCCCACATCGGGCCGGTTGGATGCAAATCTAGAATTCCCAAGCGAGGATCAGAACATTCCTGCTCGCCAGCTGGAAAAAAACTACGGCTATCGGTGAACGCCAACAGATCGCCTACCTGGGCGCGCTGCCAGCTGCCATCGGCAACACGCGCCGCCAGCACCTGGTTGAACACGTAGCTGCGCGCCGCCGAAAGCAGGCGCGAACGCACGTTGCGCTGTTCCGGCAGGGCCTTGCGCACGGCCCAGTCCTGGGCGTCGTGGACGTTGCCACCGCCGTGTCCGAAACGCTGGCTGCCGAAGTAGTTCGGCACGCCCTGCTGCTTGAGTAGCTCAAGGCGCGCATCAAGGGCCTGGCGGTCAGCCGCCAGGGCGGTCAGGCGCAGGGTGAAGCCGTTCGCCGAATGGGCGCCGCGCTGCAGCTTGCGCTGGTGGCGTACCTGCTTGAGCACGCGCAGGGTATCGTCTTCGGCACGCGACAGGTCAGGGTCGGCCTTGCCTGGCAGGTGCAGGCTGAACCACTGCCGGGTCAAGGCCTGGCGGTCCTTGAGGCCGGCATAGCTGATGGCGCGCACCGGCACACCGGCGGCGCGGGCCAGGCGACGGGCGGCTTCTTCGGTATTGAGGTCACGTTTCTCGACCCACAGCCACAAGTGCTCGCCCTGGCCGGACAGCGGGATGTCCAGCACCTCGTCGACCTGGAAGTCCTCAGCCACGGCCTTGAGTACGGCACTGCCCAACGATTCGCCCGACGCGCGCGGGCCCAGCAGGTCCAGTTCGGTCATGCTGGCAGCAGCAGGGCGACCGCATGCACGGCGATGCCCTCCTCGCGGCCGGTGAAACCGAGCTTTTCAGTGGTGGTGGCCTTGACGTTGACCTGATCGAGTTCGACTTGCAGGTCTTCGGCAATCAGCTGGCGCATGGTTTCGATATGCGGGGCCATTTTCGGTGCCTGGGCGACGATGGTGGCGTCGACGTTGCCGACCTGCCAGCCTTTGGCCTTGACGATAGCGACCACGTGACGCAGCAGCACGCGGCTGTCGGCGCCCTTGAACTGCGGGTCGGTGTCGGGGAAATGCTTGCCGATATCACCCAGCGCGGCAGCGCCGAGCAAGGCATCGCTCAGGGCGTGCAGCAGCACGTCACCGTCGGAATGGGCCAGGAGGCCGTATTTGTGGGGGATACGCACCCCACCCAGGGTAATGAAATCACCGTCGCAGAAACGGTGCACATCGTAGCCGTGGCCAATACGCATAGAAAAACGCCCTGATTGAGTCAGGGCGTGATTCTACCTGCTTTGCAGGTGGTTGGGCGGCTTTTGGACCGGGCTGTTACACCCGTCCGAGTGCCATCGCGTGATGGCGCAGGTGCTCGTCGATGAAGCTGGCGATGAAGTAGTAGCTGTGATCATAGCCAGGCTGCAGCCGCAGGGTCAGTTCATGCCCCCCTTTGCGCGCAGCCTGCTCCAGCGCTTCTGGCTTGAGCTGCTTCTCTAGGAAGTCATCCCGGTCGCCCTGGTCCACCAACAGCGGCGGGCACTCGCCAGCAGGCGTTTCCGCCAGCAGCACGCTGGCATCCCACTCGCGCCAGCGCGCACGGTCTTCACCCAGGTAGCGGCTGAAGGCCTTCTCGCCCCATGGGCAATCCATCGGGTTGCTGATCGGCGAGAACGCCGACACCGAACGGTAGCGTCCCGGGTTGCGCAAGGCGCATACCAACGCGCCATGTCCCCCCATGGAGTGGCCGCTGATGCTGCGCTGGTCGGACGCCGGGAAGTGCGCCTCGATCAGTGCCGGCAGCTCCTGCACCACATAGTCGTGCATGCGGTAGTGCTGCGCCCAGGGCTGCTGGGTGGCGTTGAGGTAGAACCCGGCGCCGAGACCGAAGTCCCAGGCACCGTCGGGGTCGCCAGGCACCTGCTCGCCACGCGGGCTGGTGTCGGGGGCGACGATGATCAGCCCGAGTTCGGCGGCCAGGCGCTGGGCGCCGGCCTTCTGCATGAAGTTCTCGTCGGTGCAGGTGAGGCCGCTGAGCCAGTACAGCACCGGCAGCTTTTCACCCTGCTCGGCCTGCGGTGGCAGGTAGACGGCGAACACCATGTCGCAGCCCAGCACCTTGGAGTGATGCCGGTAACGCTTGTGCCAGCCGCCGAAGCTCTTCTGGCAGGAGATGTTATCCAGGCTCATGGCTGACCTCAGAAGTGGATCACGCTGCGGATGCTTTTGCCTTCGTGCATCAGGTCGAAGGCCTTGTTGATGTCTTCAAGGCCCATGGTGTGGGTGATGAAGGTATCCAGCGGGATCTCGCCCTTCTCGGCCATGTCCACGTAGCTTGGCAGCTCGCTGCGGCCCCGCACCCCCCCGAATGCCGAACCACGCCAGACGCGACCTGTCACCAACTGGAATGGACGGGTGGCGATTTCCTGGCCGGCACCGGCAACACCGATGATCACCGACTCGCCCCAGCCTTTGTGGCAGCACTCAAGGGCCGCGCGCATCAGCTGCACGTTACCGATGCACTCGAAGGAGAAGTCCACGCCGCCGTCGGTGAGGTCGACGATCACTTCCTGGATCGGGCGGTCGTAGTCTTTCGGGTTGATGCAGTCGGTGGCACCCAGCTGGCGGGCGATTTCGAACTTGGCCGGGTTGATGTCGATGGCGATGATGCGCGACGCCTTGGCCTTGACCGCACCGATCACTGCCGACAGGCCAATGCCGCCGAGGCCAAAGATGGCCACGGTGTCACCCGGCTTGACCTTGGCGGTGTTGAGCACCGCGCCAATACCGGTGGTGACGCCGCAGCCGAGCAGGCAGACCTTCTCCAGCGGTGCTTCCTTCTGGATCTTGGCCACGGAGATTTCCGGCAGCACGGTGTACTCGGAGAAAGTCGAGGTGCCCATGTAGTGGAACAGCGGCTGGCCTTTGTACGAGAAGCGGGTGGTGCCGTCAGGCATCAGGCCCTTGCCCTGGGTGGCGCGGATGGCCTGGCACAGGTTGGTCTTGCCTGAGAGGCAGAACTTGCACTTGCCGCATTCGGGGGTGTACAGCGGGATCACGTGGTCGCCCACCGCGACCGAGGTCACACCCTCGCCGATGGCTTCGACGATCGCACCGCCTTCATGGCCGAGGATCGACGGGAAGATCCCTTCCGGGTCGGCACCGGACAGCGTGTAGGCGTCGGTATGGCAGACACCGCTGGCGACCACGCGCAGCAGCACTTCGCCGGCCTTGGGCATGGCCACGTCAACTTCGACGATTTCCAGCGGTTTCTTGGCCTCGAAGGCAACGGCAGCACGGGACTTGATCATCACAGGGTCTCCAGACAGAGGTTCGGTTCAGTCCAGCAGTGTAATGCAGGCGCTTTTAAGGAATAATCCGATCAAAGCCAAAACATTATTGCCATACAGGGATAATCCATGAGCAGCCGCTGGGAAGGCATCGACGAATTCGTCGCCGTGGCCGAGTCTGGTCAGTTCACGGCTGCAGCCGAACGCCTGGGTGTATCGTCGTCCCATATCAGCCGACAGATCGCCCGCCTGGAAGAGCGCTTGCAGACCCGGTTGCTGTACCGCAGCACCCGCCGGGTGGCCCTGAGTGAAGCCGGGCAGACCTTCCTACAGCACTGTCAGCGCCTGCAGGACGGCCGCGAGGAGGCACTGCGCGCCATGGGCGACCTGGCCAGCGAACCCAAAGGCCTGCTGCGCATGACCTGCGCGGTGGCCTACGGTGAGCGCTTCATCGTGCCGCTGGTGACGCGCTTCATGACGCTGTATCCGCAATTGCGGGTAGAGGTTGAGCTGAGCAACCGCACCCTCGACCTGCTGCACGAAGGCATGGACCTGGCGATACGCCTGGGCCGCCTGGCCGACTCCCGACTGGTGGCCACGCGCCTTGCGCCGCGGCGCATGTACCTGTGCGCCTCGCCGGCTTACCTGGAGCGTTATGGACGGCCGCACAGTCTGTCGGAACTGGCCCGGCACAATTGCCTGATTGGCAGCTCCGACCTGTGGGCACTGCAGCAGGATGGCCGCGAGATCAGCCAACGGGTACAGGGCAACTGGCGCTGCAACAGTGGCCAGGCGGTGCTGGATGCAGCGCTGCTGGGGATGGGGTTGTGCCAGTTGCCGGATTATTACGTGCTCGAGCATCTGAACAGTGGGGCGTTGGTGTCACTGCTGGAGGGGCATCAGCCGCCTAATACGGCGGTATGGGCGTTGTACCCGCAGCAGCGGCACTTGTCGCCGAAGGTCCGCCGGCTGGTGGATTATCTGAAGGAGGGGTTGGCAGGGTTGCCGGAGTATCGGCAGGGCTGATGTACTGGCTTTGCCGGCTCTTTCGCGGGGCAGCCCGCTCCTACAGGGTTTCGCAATCTCCTGTAGGAGCGGGCTTGCCCCGCGAAGAGGCCTGCGTAGGAATACGCCGATCAGCGCCGCCCGGCCCAGCGCTGGCGCAGCCATTCAAGGTCTTCGGGCCGGGTGACCTTGATATTGTCGCTGCGCCCTTCGATCAGCCGTGGCGCCTGCCCCGACCATTCAATGGCCGACGCCTCATCAGTCACCGCTACATCGGAAACCAGGCTCTCGGCCAGAGCCCGATGCAGCGTCCCCAGGCGGAACATCTGCGGGGTATAGGCCTGCCAGATGGTGCTGCGGTCCACCGTCGCAGCGACCCGCCCATTGGCATCGGCGCGCTTGAGGGTATCGCGCGCCGGCACCGCCAGCAGCCCGCCTACCGGATCATCGGCCAGCTCCAACAGCAATTTGTCCAGGTCACTGCGCGCCAGGTTTGGCCGCGCCGCATCGTGCACCAGCACCCAGTCGTTGTCCGACGCCCCTTGGGCATGCAACAGCAGCAAGGCATTGAGCACCGAGTCGGCACGTTCGTCACCGCCCGGCGCACACTGTATGCGCGGGTCGTTGGCGCAACGCAGGCGAGGCCAGTAAGGGTCGTCATCGGCAATGCTGACCACCACACCTTTGAGCGAGGGGTGGCCAAGGAAACAGTCGAGGCTGTGCTCGAGAAGGGTCTGCCCGGCCAGCTCCAGGTATTGCTTGGGGCGGTCGGCAGCCATGCGGGCACCGACGCCCGCAGCAGGAATCACGGCCCAGAAGGCCGGTAGTGGTTCAATCATTTTTGCGGCAGCTGGAAGAGGGTTTCGCCCTCTTTAACCATTCCCAGTTCATGACGAGCCCGTTCTTCGACGGTCTCCATACCCTTCTTCAACTCCAACACCTCGGCATCGAGCACGCGGTTACGCTCCAGCAACCGTTCGTTCTCGGCGTGCTGATCGTCGATCTGCTGCTTGAGCTCGGCCACTTGCGCCAGGCTGCCGTTACCCACCCAAAGGCGGTATTGCAGGCCACCGAGCAGCAGGAGCAGGACAAGGAACAACCAATAGGGACTGCGCATCAAGGTATCCAGGTTAAAGATCGCACACGGGCGTCATATAGCACGAAGCCTGGCCGAGGCCAGGCTTCGTTGACAGAAACCCGCATGAAGCGTCGGAAATTTCGGTACGAAACTTCCTACGGCCTCGGCAGCTGTCTTTTTACCATCTCTTGCTTAACCGCGAAACTCGGCACGACCGCGGTAAACCGCTTTGGCGCCCAGTTGCTCTTCGATGCGCAGCAGCTGGTTGTACTTCGAGACGCGATCGGAGCGGCACAGCGAGCCAGTCTTGATCTGGCCAGCAGCAGTACCCACGGCCAGGTCGGCGATGGTCGAGTCTTCGGTTTCACCGGAACGGTGCGAGATCACCGCGGTGTAGCCGGCAGCCTTGGCCATCTGGATGGCTTCCAGGGTTTCGGTCAGCGAGCCGATCTGGTTGAACTTGATCAGGATCGAGTTACCGATACCCTTCTCGATGCCTTCCTTGAGGATCTTGGTGTTGGTCACGAACAGGTCGTCACCGACCAGCTGTACCTTTTTACCGATCTTGTCGGTCAGGATCTTCCAGCCAGCCCAGTCGGACTCGTCCAGACCGTCTTCGATCGAGATGATCGGGAAGCGCTCGGTCAGGCCTTTCAGGTACTCGGCGAAGCCTTCGGCGTCGAACGACTTGCCTTCACCGGACAGGTTGTACTTGCCGTCTTCGTAGAATTCGGAAGCCGCGCAGTCCAGGGCCAGGGTCACGTCGGTGCCCAGCTTATAGCCGGCTTTCTCGACCGCTTCGGCGATAGCTGCCAGCGCGTCTTCGTTGGAAGCCAGGTTAGGGGCGAAACCACCTTCGTCACCTACGGCAGTGTTCAGGCCACGGGCCTTCAGCACGGCTTTGAGGTGGTGGAAGATTTCGGTACCCATGCGCAGGCCATCGGAGAAGGTCTTGGCGCCAACCGGCTGAACCATGAACTCTTGGATGTCGACGTTGTTGTCGGCGTGCTCGCCACCGTTGATGATGTTCATCATCGGAACCGGCATCGAGTACTGGCCCGGGGTGCCGTTCAGGTTGGCGATGTGCGCGTACAGTGGCAGGTCCTGATCCTGTGCAGCAGCCTTGGCGGCAGCCAGGGACACGGCGAGGATGGCGTTGGCGCCCAGCTTGGCCTTGTTCTCGGTACCGTCCAGTTCGATCATGGCGCGGTCCAGAGCCTTCTGGTCGGAAGGATCCTTGCCCAGCAGCAGGTCACGGATCGGGCCATTGATGTTGGCGACAGCCTTCAGCACGCCTTTGCCCAGGTAACGGCTCTTGTCGCCATCACGCAGCTCCAGCGCTTCGCGCGAGCCGGTGGAAGCACCGGACGGCGCGCAAGCGCTGCCGATGATGCCGTTGTCGAGCAGTACATCGGCTTCCACGGTGGGGTTGCCACGCGAATCGAGAACTTCACGACCTTTGATGTCGACGATTTTTGCCATTGTTGTAAGCACTCCAGAATTGACGAAAACAACGCAACTTTAGGGAATTCTTGCCTTGTACCAGGCGGGGACGCAGCAGGCAGGCCTGGCAGAAGCGACCCCTGACCGAACGGTCAGGGGTAGATCGGGGCGTACTTTACCCGAGAAATGAGCCTCGCGCGGCTTTAACCGTCGGAAAACTCACCAAAGACCTGAAAAAATCAGGCTTTGTTCTTCTGGGCCAGCGCCGCCTTGACGAAGCCGCTGAACAGCGGGTGACCGTCACGCGGGGTGGAGGTGAACTCCGGGTGGAACTGGCAGGCAACGAACCATGGGTGGTCCTTGGCCTCGACCACTTCGACCAGCGCACCGTCTTCGGAGCGGCCGGAAACCACCAGGCCACCCTCGACCAGCTGAGGCAGCAGGTTGTTGTTGACCTCGTAGCGGTGACGGTGACGCTCGGTGATGATGTCCTTGCCGTAGCAGTCGTGCACCTTGGAACCGGCAGCCAGCTGGCAGTCCTGTGCGCCGAGGCGCATGGTACCGCCCAGGTCGGAGGCTTCGGTACGGGTTTCGACGGCACCGGTGGCATCGGCCCACTCGGTGATCAGGCCGACCACCGGATGGCCGCTGTTACGGTCGAACTCGGTGGAGTTGGCGTCTTTCCAGCCCATCACGTTACGGGCGAACTCGATCACGGCCACCTGCATGCCCAGGCAGATGCCCAGGTACGGGACCTTGTTCTCACGGGCGTACTGCACCGCGGTGATCTTGCCTTCCACGCCACGCAGGCCGAAACCGCCCGGGACCAGGATTGCGTCGGCGCCTTCGAGCAGGCCGGTGCCCTGGTTCTCGATGTCTTCGGAATCGATGTAACGCAGGTTGACCTTGGTGCGGTTGGTGATACCGGCGTGGCTCATCGCTTCGATCAGCGACTTGTAGGCATCCAGCAGCTCCATGTACTTGCCGACCATGGCGATGGTCACTTCCTGCTCAGGGTTGAGCTTGGCATCGACCACCTTGTCCCACTCGGACAGGTCGGCGCTGTTGCACTGCAGGCCGAAGCGCTCGACGACGAAGTCGTCCAGGCCCTGGGCGTGCAGAACACCTGGGATCTTGTAGATGGTGTCAACGTCTTCCAGCGAAATCACCGCACGTTCTTCAACGTTGGTGAACAGCGCGATCTTGCGGCGCGACGAGGCGTCGACCGGGTGGTCGGAACGGCAGATCAGCACGTCCGGCTGCAGGCCGATGGAGCGCAGCTCCTTGACCGAGTGCTGGGTCGGCTTGGTCTTGGTCTCGCCAGCGGTGGCGATGTACGGGACCAGGGTCAGGTGCATCAGCATGGCGCGCTTGGAGCCCACTTCGACGCGCAGCTGGCGGATCGCCTCGAGGAACGGCTGCGACTCGATATCACCCACGGTACCGCCGATTTCCACCAGGGCCACGTCGGCATCGCCGGCGCCCTTGATGATGCGACGCTTGATTTCGTCGGTGATGTGCGGGATGACCTGGATGGTGGCGCCCAGGTAGTCACCACGGCGCTCTTTACGCAGCACGTGCTCGTAGATACGGCCGGTGGTGAAGTTGTTGTTCTGGGTCATGGTCGTGCGGATGAACCGCTCGTAGTGGCCCAGGTCGAGGTCGGTCTCGGCGCCATCGTGGGTGACGAACACTTCACCATGCTGGAACGGGCTCATGGTGCCCGGATCGACGTTGATGTACGGATCCAGCTTGAGCATGGTGACCTTCAGGCCCCGCGCTTCCAGGATGGCCGCCAGGGATGCCGAGGCAATGCCTTTCCCCAATGAAGAAACAACACCGCCCGTGACGAATATGTAGCGCGTCATGAAAAACCCTAGAAGTCTGCGTTAAGGCGGCCAGCGCCGCCGGAGAAAGCGAAGGAAGGCCGAAGCCCCCGATCACCTGCGTCAATCACAGTGCATCTCGAAAAACTGCCGCGTCTGTACAGACCAGGGGTATCCCCGGCATGGAGCTCGCTCGTCATTTTCAGAATCAGCCCAGCAAAAAACTGCTTGGTAATCGGCAACTGCTGTGTTTCCGAGGAAGCCACAGAAGTTGTATCAAGAAGGGAGGGTAGTCTACCGGAATGTACCCTTCAGCTCAAACCTTGCGCGTTCGTCGGCAGCTGCCAGTGAAGCTGGCAATCGGCCTGCGCCAGCGCAGGCAGATTGGCCACCGCCAGCAGGCGCTCGCCGCAATACAGGAGCGGCAGGCGCGGACGCACGAAGTGCGGGACGTGCAGCTCGTTGAGCAGGCGCTTGAGGTCGCGTCGGCCACGGCCGGGGATGTCCAGCACCTCGCCGCCTTGGCGATAGGCGATGCGCAGCTCGCCCAGCGGCGCGGCATCAAGACGCACGCTGCCATTGCCCGGCAATGCCAGGGTCGCCCCAGGGTCGGCCCAGGCGTATTCGCCTGTGGGTTGTTGCAGCCAGTCACCACTCAACCACCAGATACGGCCATGGCTGCGCAGCAACCGACCGTCGGCTAGCCGCCAGACCGGCTGTGCACCTGCCGCAGCGTCGCGCAGGTCAGCCCAGCCGGCCCAATGACGGGTATCGGGCAAGCGGGTTCGCTGGCGAAGCCAATACTGCAGAGCATTGCGTTGCCGTGCCGGCGACAAGCGGATGAGCACCGCCAGATCGAGCGACGGCAAGGCCGCCCAGCCTGGCGCAGCGCCCTCCCCGGCCTCGGCCAGGTCACCCTGCGCCAGTTCGTCGAGCAGGCCCAGCGCCTCCCCCAAGTGCTCCGCACAGCGGGCAATGTTCTGGCTGGCCTGCGGCCAACGCTGCTGCAAAGGCGGAAACACCTCTGCACGCAGGTAATTGCGGTCGAAGGCAGTCTCAACGTTCGTCGGGTCTTCGATCCACACCAGCTCATTCGCCCGGGCGTAGTCGTGCAACTGCTTGCGCGAGGTGCCCAGCAACGGCCGGACCAGACTGCCCGGCCCCAGCGGGCGCTGCCCGGGCATCGCCGTCAGACCACGCAGGCCGGCACCTCGCAGCAGGCGCAAGAGCAAGGTTTCAGCCTGGTCGTCGCGGTGCTGGGCGGTGAACAGGATGTCGCCGGGGCCGAGCACTTTCGCCAAAGCGGCATAACGCGCGTCGCGGGCGGCCTGTTCGAGGCTCGCGCCAGGGGTGACCTGAACGTGAATGACCTGAAGGTCGATGCCGAGCTTGTCGCAGATGGTTTGGCAGTGGGCGGGCCAGGCGTCGGCGGCAGGTTGCAGGCCGTGATGGACATGCAGAGCGCGCAGCGGAGGTGCCTGGTGATTGCGGGCGTGGTTGGCCAGCAGGTGCAGGAGGACGGTAGAGTCGAGGCCGCCGGAGAAGGCGAGGTACCAGGTGGGGGCATTGAGCCAAGGGGTGAGGTTGATCATCCAGGCCTCACTTGGCTTGAGATTGCCGGGGCCGCACTGCGGCCCCGGCGTTCTATCAGAGGCCGTAGCTCATCAGGCGGTCGTAACGGCGGGCCAGCAGCGCGTCGTTGTCGAGCTTGCCGAGCATGTCCAGCTGCTGCACCAGGTCGGCGCGGATGCTTTCGGACATCTTGGCCGGGTCACGGTGGGCGCCGCCCAGCGGCTCCTGGATGACCTTGTCGACGATGTTCAGGCTTTTCAGGCGCTCGGCGGTGATGCCCATGGCTTCAGCAGCGTCGGCAGCCTTGTCGGCCGTCTTCCACAGAATCGAGGCGCAACCTTCCGGCGAGATCACCGAGTAGGTGGAGTACTGCAGCATGTTCAGCTGGTCGCACACGCCGATGGCCAGTGCACCGCCGGAACCACCCTCACCGATCACGGTGGCGATGATGGGGGTCTTCAGGCGCGCCATGACGCGCAGGTTCCAGGCGATCGCCTCGCTCTGGTTGCGCTCTTCGGCGTCGATGCCGGGGTAAGCACCCGGTGTGTCGATGAAGGTCAGGATCGGCATCTTGAAGCGCTCGGCCATTTCCATCAGGCGGCAAGCCTTGCGGTAGCCTTCAGGGCGTGGCATGCCGAAGTTGCGGCGCACCTTCTCGCGCACTTCGCGGCCCTTCTGGTGGCCGATGACCATCACTGGCTTGCCGTCCAGGCGCGCGGTCCCCCCCACGATGGCAGCGTCATCGGAGAAGTGGCGGTCGCCGTGCAGTTCTTCGAATTCGGTGAAGATGTGCTGCAGGTAGTCCAGGGTGTATGGACGACGTGGGTGACGCGCCAGGCGAGCGATCTGCCAGCTGGTCAGGTTGCCGAAAATGCTTTCGGTCAGGGTGTTGCTCTTGTCTTGCAGACGGGCAATTTCATCGCTGATGTTCAGCGAGTTGTCGTTGCCTACCAGGCGCAGGCCTTCGATCTTGGCTTGCAGGTCGGCAATCGGCTGTTCGAAATCGAGAAAATTCGGGTTCATAGTCATCCGTCTTGGGTCTACGGCCAGGCGGCCGGCCGGTTGATCCGATTGGCGCCCTACCTTAAGGGATCAGGCGCATATAGGTCGAGATTAAATTTCGTCGATTCAACGATATTGCAGGAAGACGTTCTCACGCCCGAACTGGTCACGCAGAGCCTGAATCAGGCCATCGGCCGGGTCGATCGACCACTGCTCGCCGAACTGCAGCATGGCCTTGGCATCGCTGCCGGTGTACTCCAGCGTGATCGGGCAGGCACCGCGGTGGCGGGTGATCAACTCGCCCAGCCACTTCAGGCGGTCGCCCTTGAGCGCCTCGTGTGCCACCTTCAGGCGCAGGCTCTCGGCCAGCTTGGTGCGCGCGTCCTCCATGGTCATCACCTGCTTCACTCGCAGGCGCAGGCCGCCGGAGAAGTCGTCGTTGCTGACCTCGCCTTCAACCACCACCATGGCATCGTTCTGCAGCAAGGACTGGGCGGCGATGTAGGCATCGGCAAACAGCGAGGCCTCGATGCGCCCGGAGCGGTCATCCAGGGTGACGAAGCCCATCTTGTCACCCTTCTTGTTCTTCATCACCCGCATGGCAATGATCATTCCCGCGATGGTCTGGGTTTCGCGCGATGGCTTGAGGTCGATGATGCGCTGACGGGCGAAACGGCGGATCTCGGTCTCGTATTCGTCGATCGGGTGGCCGGTAAGGTAAAGGCCCAAGGTGTCCTTCTCGCCCTTCAGGCGCTCCTTGAGCGTCAGTTCACGCACCTTGCGGTGGTTGGCGTAGACGTCTACATCTGCCGCGTCGAACATGCTGCCGAACAGGTCGACGTGACCACTGTCCGCAGTATGCGCCGCCTGCTCGGCGGCCTTGATGGCTTCGCCCAGGGCCGAGAGCAAGGTGGCACGGTTGAGGTCGATGTTGGCGTGGTAGGCCTTGATCTCGTCATGGAAGTGCGGGCCAAGGCGGTCCAGTGCACCGCTACGGACCAACGCATCGAGGGTACGCTTGTTGACGCGCTTGAGGTCGATGCGCTCGCAGAAATCGAACAGGTCCTTGAATGGGCCACCCTGGGCACGAGCCTCGACAATGGCCTCCACCGGGCCTTCGCCAACGCCCTTGATCGCACCCAGGCCGTAGACGATGCGGCCGTCGTTGTTGACGGTGAACTTGAAGTCGGAGAAGTTCACGTCCGGCGCATCGAGGCGCAGTTTCATGCTGCGCACTTCCTCGACCAGCACCACCACCTTGTCGGTGTTGTGCATGTCCGCCGAGAGTACCGCTGCCATGAACGGCGCCGGGTGGTGGGTCTTCAGCCAGGCAGTCTGGTACGACACCAGGCCATAGGCGGCAGAGTGGGATTTGTTGAAGCCGTAGCCGGCGAACTTCTCTACCAGGTCGAAAATGTTACCGGCCAGATCCGCATCGATGTTGTTGGCGACGCAGCCTTCGATGAAGCCGCCGCGCTGCTTGGCCATCTCCTCGGGCTTTTTCTTGCCCATGGCTCGACGCAGCATGTCGGCGCCACCGAGGGTGTAACCCGCCATCACCTGGGCGATCTGCATCACCTGTTCCTGATACAGGATGATGCCGTAGGTCGGCGCCAGTACCGGCTTGAGGCCTTCGTACTGATAGTCGGAGTGCGGGTAAGCCAGCTCGGCGCGGCCGTGCTTGCGGTTGATGAAGTCGTCCACCATGCCCGACTGCAGCGGGCCCGGGCGGAACAGTGCCACCAGTGCGATGAGGTCTTCCAGGCAGTCGGGCTTGAGCTTCTTGATCAGCTCCTTCATGCCGCGGGATTCGAGCTGGAACACCGCTGTGGTTTCGGCTTTCTGCAGCAGCTCGTAGGTCTTGCGGTCGTCCAGCGGGATGAAGTCGATATTGAGGTCGGGCAGGTTCTTCTTGGCCTGCTCGCGGTTGATGATCTCCATCGCCCACTTGATGATGGTCAGGGTACGCAGGCCGAGGAAGTCGAACTTCACCAGGCCGGCAGCCTCGACGTCATCCTTGTCGAACTGGGTCACCAGGCCGCCGCCCTCTTCGTCACAGGCGATCGGCGAGAAGTCGGTGAGTTTGGTCGGGGCAATTACCACACCACCGGCGTGCTTGCCGGTACCCCGGGTGACACCCTCGAGCTTGAGCGCCATGTCCCAGATCTCGCGGGCGTCTTCATCGCCCTTGAGGAAGTCGCGCAGGATCTCTTCCTGTTCGTAGGCCTTCTCCAGGGTCATGCCCACTTCGAACGGAATCATCTTCGACAGTCGGTCGGCCAGGCCGTAGGACTTGCCCTGCACCCGCGCCACGTCGCGCACCACCGCCTTGGCGGCCATGGTGCCGAAGGTGATGATCTGGCTCACCGCGTTGCGGCCATAGGCTTCGGCCACGTAATCGATCACCCGGTCACGGCCGTCCATGCAGAAGTCGACGTCGAAGTCGGGCATGGAAACACGTTCAGGGTTGAGGAAACGCTCGAACAGCAGGTCGTAGGCCAGCGGATCGAGGTCGGTGATCTTCAGTACGTAGGCTACCAGCGAGCCGGCACCCGACCCCCGGCCCGGGCCAACCGGCACGTCATTGTTCTTGGCCCACTTGATGAAGTCCATAACGATCAGGAAGTAACCGGGGAAGCCCATCTGGATGATGATGTCCAGTTCGAACTTCAGGCGGTCCAGGTAGACCTGGCGCTTCTCTTCATAGTTGGGCGTGGTTTCCTTTGGCCAGAGCACCGCCAGGCGCTCCTCCAGGCCTTCATGGGAAACATGGCGCAAGTAGTCGTCGATGCCCATGCCGTTGGGCGTCGGGAAGTCGGGCAGGAAGTACTTGCCCAGCTGCACCTGAATGTTGCAACGCTTGGCGATCTCGACGGTGTTGGCGATGGCATCGGGCAAGTCGCTGAACAGCTCGGCCATTTCCTCGGCCGATTTCAGGTACTGCTGGTCGCTGTAGCCACGCGGGCGGCGCGGATCGTCGAGGGTCCAGCCCTCGCCGATGCACACGCGGGTTTCGTGGGCATCGAAGTCGGACTGCTTGATGAAACGTACGTCGTTGGTCGCGACCAGCGGCGCGCCGAGCTGATCGGCCAGGGCCACGGCGGCGTGCACGTACTGCTCGTCGCCGGCGCGATTGGTACGCTGCACTTCGACGTAGAAGCGATCGGGGAACATGCCCATCCAGTCGCGCAGCAATGCTTCGGCTTCATCCTGGCGGCCGCTCATCAGGGCCATGCCGATATCGCCTTCCTTGCCGGCGGACAGGGCAATCAGCCCTTCGCTGGCGGGGGCGATCCACTCACGCTGAAGGATCACCAAGCCGTTGCGCTGGCCGTCGGTCCAGCCGCGCGAAATCAGCTCGGTGAGGTTACGGTAGCCCTTGGGGTCCATGGCCAGGAAGCAAATGCGCGACAGCGGTGCTTCCGGGTCGTCACCGGCCAACCACAGGTCGGCACCGCAGATCGGCTTGATGCCGGCACCCATGGCGGTCTTGTAGAACTTGACCAGCGAGCACATGTTGCTCTGGTCGGTGATCGCCACCGCTGGCATGTTCATCCCCGCCAGCGCCTTGGCCAGCGGCTTGATCCGCACCAGGCCGTCTACCAGCGAGAATTCGGAGTGGACGCGCAGGTGAACGAAGGGAACCGACATGGAAAGTCCTGTAGCAGTGCTGAACGACAAGGGCGGGATTGTAGCGTAATTGCTTAAAACAGTTGGGGCCGCATAGCGGCCCCAGTTCATCAGATCAACGCGGCGGTGATGCCTTCACGGGCTTCCCAGGCAGCCCGCACCGGGCCGAACGAGCGCCGATGAATAGCCGTAGGCCCGAGGCGCGCCAAGGCCTCGAGGTGCACAGGCGTAGGGTAGCCCTTGTGCCCGCCGATGCCGTAGCCCGGATAGATCAACTCGAACGCGCTCATCTCCCGATCGCGGGTGACCTTGGCCAGGATCGATGCCGCGGCAATCGCCGGCACCTGGCTATCGCCCTTGACCACCGGAGCGGCCGGCACTGCGAGTTTCGGGCAACGGTTGCCGTCGATCAAAGCCAGCTTCGGCGTCACGTGCAACCCTTCCACCGCTCGCTGCATGGCCAGCATGGTGGCCTGCAGGATGTTCAGCCGGTCGATTTCCTCGACTTCGGCGCGGGCGATGCAGAAGCTCAAGGCTTTTTCGCAGATCTCGTCGAACAGCGCTTCGCGCCTGGCTTCGGTGAGTTTCTTCGAATCGTTAAGGCCAAGAATCGGCCGAGCCGGATCGAGGATCACCGCCGCCGTGACCACTGCACCGCACAGCGGGCCGCGGCCAACTTCGTCGACGCCAGCGACCAGGTCTTCGACCAGGTTGAAGTCCAGTCCAATCTGCATGTCAGCGGTCCTTGAGCAAGGCCAGTACTGCGTCGGCCGCCTGGTTGGAGGCGTCGCGGCGCAGGGTACGGTGAATCTCGTCGAAGCGTTCGGTCTGCCGTGCACCGTCGGTGACCAGCGGCGCCAAGGTCTGTGCCAGCGCCTCGCTGGTCGCGGCATCCTGCAACAGCTCAGGCACCAGCTCGCGTTGGGCCAGCAGGTTGGGCAGCGACACGTAGGGGCTTTTTACCAGGCGCTTGAGAATCCAGTAGGTCAATGGTGCCAGGCGATAGGCCACGACCATCGGGCGCTTGTACAGCAGCGCCTCCAGCGTGGCGGTGCCGGACGCGATCAGCACTGCATCACAGGCGGCCAGCGCCCTGTGCGACTGACCGTCAAGCAAGGTCAACGGCAGGTCACGGCCTTCGAGCATCTGTTCAACCTGGGTGCGGCGCGCCGCGTTGGCGCATGGCAACACGAAACGCACGTCTGGGACCAGGTCGCGCAGGCGCTGGGCCGCATCGAGGAACAGTACCCCCAGGCGCCCAACCTCACCACCACGGCTGCCCGGCATCAACGCGACCACCGGGCCATCAGCCAGGCCCAGTTCGCTGCGCGCTGCCTGACGGTCTGCCGTTAACGGAATGGTATCGGCCAGCGGGTGGCCGACGAACCGCACCGGTACGCCTTGCTCTTCGTAGAATCGGGCTTCGAACGGCAGCAGCGTCAGCATCAGGTCGCAGCCTTCGCGGATCTTCAGTACGCGCTTCTGCCGCCACGCCCAAACCGAAGGACTAACGTAATGGACGGTCTTTATCCCGGCCTGACGCAGCTTCAGTTCGATATTGAGGGTGAAATCGGGTGCGTCGATGCCAATGAATACATCGGGCTTCTCACCGATCAGGGTCTGGATCAGTGCCTTGCGCCGCTTGAGCAGCTCACGCAGGCGCCCCAGCACCTCGACCAGCCCCATGACGGCGAGACGCTCCATGGGAAAGTACGACTGCAGGCCTTCGGCTTCCATCAACGGACCGCCCACACCAATGAACCGCACATCGGGATGGCGCGCCTTGAGGGCTCGCATCAGACCAGAACCGAGAATATCGCCGCTGGCCTCACCTGCGACCAGGGCTACGCAAAGCTGCGCCATATCAGCGGGTAATGCCGCGGGCGGAGTTCACGATCGACTGGCGGAACAGCTCGACCTGCTCGTGCTTGGCGGCCAGCTCTTCCAGTTCCTTGATCGCTTCTTCCACCGTCAGGCCCTGTCGGTAGACGATCTTGTAGGAACGGCGCAGGGCATGGATGACCTCGTCGCTGAAACCACGCCGGCGCATGCCTTCGAAGTTCATGCTGCGGGCTTCGGCAGGGCTGCCGAACACCGTGACGAACGCTGGCACGTCCTTGCCGATCGCCGTGCCCATGCCGGAGAACGCATGGGCGCCGATGTGGCAGTACTGATGCACCAGGGTGAAACCGGACAGGATCGCCCAGTCCCCCACGTGCACATGCCCGGCCAGCGCGGTGTTGTTGACCAGGATGCAGTGGTTGCCGATGACGCTGTCGTGGCCGATGTGGGCATAGGCCATGATCAGGTTGTGATCACCCAATGTCGTTTCTGCACGGTCCTGGACCGTACCACGGTGAATGGTCACACCTTCGCGGATCACGTTGTGATCACCGATCACCAGACGCGTCGGCTCACCCTTGTACTTGAGGTCAGGGGTGTCTTCGCCAATCGAGGAAAACTGGTAGATGCGGTTGTGCTTGCCAATCCGGGTCGGCCCTTTGAGCACAACGTGCGGGCCAATGACGGTGCCCTCGCCGATTTCGACATCGGGACCGACGATCGACCACGGGCCAACCTCGACACCTTCGGCCAGCTTGGCCGAAGGGTCGATGATCGCCCGCGGATCAATCGAACTCATAGGGAGCGTTCCGCACAGGTGATCTGCGCCGAGCATACCGGCTTGCCGTCGACCAGGGCACGGCACTCGAACTTCCAGATCATGCTCTTGCGGCTGAGGAACTTGGCTTCCAGTACCAGCTGGTCGCCCGGCAGAACCGGTTGACGGAAACGCAGCTTGTCGGAACCAACGAAGTAATACAGGGTGCCATCAGCCGGCTTGGCATCGAGCATCTTGAAACCGAGGATGCCGGCCGCCTGGGCCATGGCTTCGATGATCAGGACGCCCGGCATGATCGGGTGCGCCGGGAAGTGGCCATTGAAGAACGGCTCGTTGATGCTGACATTCTTGTAGGCACGAATGCTCTGGGCCTCGAAGTCCAGATCCGTCACGCGATCTACCAGCAGGAACGGGTAGCGGTGAGGCAGGTATTCGCGAATCTCGTTGATGTCCATCATTTCGGGGGGGAAGCCTGTAATAAGAATAGGGAGCGCAGGTGCTGACCACACGCTCCTTTTGCAGTCCAAAGAGGAGCCAGCTAGCGACTGTTCACTCTTGCTCAGGAAATGGTATCAGCCTTCTGATGCCGGCTGGCCACCTGAGGTCACGGTATCGACACGTTTTTCCAGCTGTTGGAGACGCTTGGCCATGTCATCGAGCTGGCGAATACGCGCCGCGCTCTTGCGCCAGTCTGCCAGGGGCTGCATGGCCGTGCCGGACGAATAGGAGCCGGGTTCGGTGATCGAGCGGGTCACCATGGTCATCCCGGAGACGAATACGTTATCGCAGATATCGATATGCCCCACCAGCCCTACGCCCCCCGCCAGCATGCAATGCTTGCCGATGCGGGCACTGCCGGAGATCCCGACGCAGGCGGCCATGGCCGTGTGATCACCAATCTGCACGTTGTGAGCGATCTGGATCTGGTTGTCGAGCTTGACCCCGTCGCCGATCCGGGTGTCGGACAGCGCGCCACGGTCGACGGCAGTGTTGACGCCGATTTCCACGTCATCACCGACAGTGACGCCGCCGATCTGGGCGATCTTGCGCCAGATGCCTTTCTCGTTGGCGAAGCCGAAGCCCTCGCCACCGATCACGGCGCCCGACTGGATGACCACACGCTTGCCGATGGTGACGTCGTGATACAACGTGACCCGCGGTGCCAACCAGCCCCCTTCACCCACCACGCAACGGGCACCGATGAAGCAATGTGCACCGATACTGACGTTGGCGCCGATGCGCGCACCGCTTTCGATGACCGCGAACGGCCCGACACTGGCGCTGGCATCCACCTGGGCATCCTCCGCCACCACGGCGCTGGGATGTATACCCGCTACAGCCTTGGGTTTAGGGTCGAACAGGTGGGAAATGCGCGCATAAGCCAGGTACGGGTCGGGCACGATCAGGGCATTGCCGGCAAAGCCTTCGGCGTCCGCAGCCTTGAGCAGCACCGCGGCAGCCTGGCAGTTGTCCAGGTATTTGCGGTATTGCGGGTTGGCAAGGAAGCTCAATTGACCGGGCCCGGCTTCCTGCAAGGTAGCCAGCCCGGTAATCTGCAGCGCCTCAGGGCCTTTGAGTGTGGCCCCGAGGGCCTCGGCCAGCTGGCCGAGCGTCATGGTCACGGTCATATCAACGCGCTTGGTTCATGCGCTCGATGACTTGGCGGGTGATGTCGTATTGAGGCTTGACATCGATGACCGCGCCGCGTTCGAGAACCAGGTCGAAACCGCCCTTCTTGATCACTTCCTCGACAGCGCCATCCAGCTTCGGCTTCAGCTGCTTGAGCATGTCGCGGTCGGCAACGGCCTTGGCTTCGTTCAATTCCTTGGACTGGAACTGGAAGTCGCGGGCTTTCTGCTTGAATTCGAGTTCCAGACGCTCACGCTCCTGCTGCTGCATCTTGTCGCCGCCCTTGATCAGACGGTCCTGGATGCCCTTGGCGCTGCTTTCCAGGCTTTTCAGCTTGGTCAGTTGCGGGCCGAACTTCTTCTCGGCATCGACCGCGTACTTCTTGGCGGCATCGGATTCGAGCAGGGCCATTTGATAGTTCAGCACGGCGACCTTCATTTCGGCGAAAGCCGGGGTGGCGACCAGCGCCGCGGCCACTACGGCCAGTTGAGCCAATTTACGCACGATGCACTCCTGGAAAAACCGTTGTCGTTAAGCAGGGGCCGACCTTAGAAGGTCTGGCCCAGAGAGAATTGGAACACCTGGGTATCGGCATCGCTCGGCTTCTTCACCGGCATTGCCAGGCTGAAGCTCAACGGGCCCAGGGCCGTGATCCAGGTGACGCCCAGGCCGACCGAACTGGCCATGCCCGAGAAACCGACCTTCTCGCAATCCGGCTTGCTGCCGCAATTGGTGTCGAACACGTTACCCACGTCCCAGAAGACCGAGGTGCGCAGCGAGCGCTGGTCCTTGACGAACGGCAGTGGGAACAGCAGTTCGACGCCACCTTGTACCAGCACGTTGCCACCGAACGGCAGCGGATCCTGATCCGGGTCGGCGATGGTGCCTGGGTTGGTACCCTTGCTTGGCGTACTGCGCGGGCCCAGGCTGCTGTCTTTGAAACCACGCACGGAGTTGAAGCCACCCGCGTAATAGTTCTCATAGAACGGCAGACCCGACGTGCTACCGAAACCATCACCATAGCCCAGTTCGGTGTGCAGGCGCAGGGTGTAGTCGTTGGTAATCGGCTTGAACAGCTGGCCGCGGTAGTCGAGCTTGTAGAACGACAGGTCGCTGCCCGGAATGGTGCTCTCGAGCGTCAGGCTCTGGGAGTGACCACGGGTCGCCAGCACACCTTTGTTCAGGGTCGATTCGGACCAGCCGATCGAGGCCTTGAAGTTGGTAAAGCTGTCGCCTTCCTGTTTGAGGAAGTCGAAGATCTCGTCAACGGTGTACTTACCGGTCTTGATCTTGTCCTGCTGAACGCTCAGGCCGTAGGTCAGGCGCGAGGTTTCGCTGATCGGGTAGCCGAGGCTTACACCGGCACCCAGGCTGTCCACCGCATAGCTGGCCACGTCGACGTCAAGGTCGCTGTAGTCGGTGCTGCGGTAGAAGGCGTTGTAGCCCAGGCTCACGCCGTCGGCAGTGAAGTAGGGATCCACAAAGCCGAAGTTGTAACGGGTCTGGTATTCCGAACGGGTCAGGCCGATGGATACCTTGTTGCCGGTACCGAGGAAGTTGCTCTGGCTGATCGAACCGCCGAGAATCAGGCCGGCGCTCTGGGCAAAACCGACGCTGGCGGTGATCGAGCCGGAAGCCTGCTCTTCGACGCTGTAGTTGACGTCGACCTGGTCGTCGGTGCCGGGCACCGCCGGGGTCTCGACGTTGACTTCCTTGAAGAAGCCCAGGCGCTCCAGGCGGGTCTTGGACTGGTCGATCAGGTAGGTCGAAGCCCAGCCACCTTCCATCTGGCGCATTTCGCGGCGCAGCACTTCGTCTTCGGTCTTGGTGTTGCCGCGGTAGTTGATGCGGTTGACGTAGGCACGCTTGCCCGGGTCGACCACGAACATGATGTCGACGGTGTGATCCTGGTCGTTCGGCTGTGGTACGCCGTTGACGTTGGCGAAGGTGTAGCCTTCGTTGCCCAGACGACGGGTGATCAGCTCGGAGGTGGTGGTCATCACCTTGCGCGAGAACACCTGGCCCGGCTGCACCAGCAGCAA
>NZ_BCBA01000032.1 GCF_001320245.1 Pseudomonas sp. NBRC 111124 | reverse complement strand
AAGCCCGCGAAGCAGGCGACGCGATCCGGAATGAAAAAACGCCGCCTCTAAGGGCGGCGTTTTTGCTCACACGGTATGCAGATACCAGTTGTACTCGAGGTCGGAGATCGAGTGCTCGAACTCCTCCAGCTCGCTCTCCTTGCACGCGACAAAGATGTCGATGTACTTCGGATCGATGTACTTGTTCAGGATCTCGCTGTCGTCCAGCTCGCGCAGGGCATCGCGCAGGTTGTTCGGCAGGCTTTGATCCAGCTGCTCGTACGAGTTGCCTTCAATAGGCGTGCCTGGCTCGATCTTGTTGGTCAAGCCGTGGTGCACGCCTGCCAGCACGGCAGCCATCATCAGGTACGGGTTGGCGTCGGCGCCGGCTACGCGGTGCTCGATGCGCACGGCATCTGCAGAACCGGTTGGCACGCGCAGGGCCACGGTACGGTTGTCCAGGCCCCAGCTCGGCGCGTTCGGCACGTAGAACTGTGCGCCAAAGCGGCGGTAGGAGTTGACGTTCGGGCAGAGGAACGCCATGGACGCAGGCAGGGTCTCGAGCACACCGCCGACAGCGTGACGTAGCGCGGCGTTCTGCTCGGGATCCTCGCTGGTGAAGATGTTGTTGCCATCTTTGTCCAGCACGGAGATGTGTACATGCAGGCCATTGCCAGCCTGGCCCGGATAGGGCTTGGCCATGAATGTGGTGTCCATTTCATGGTCGTAGGCGATGTTCTTGATCAACCGCTTGAGCAGTACCGCGTAGTCGCAGGCCTTGAGCGGGTCGGCAACGTGGTGCAGGTTGACTTCGAACTGCGCCGGGGCGCTTTCCTTGACGATGGCGTCAGCCGGGATGCCTTGCTCTTTCGCGCCTTCCAGGATGTCCTGCAGGCAGTCGGCATATTCGTCGAGGTCGTCGATCAGGTAGACCTGGGTCGACTGCGGGCGCTTGCCCGAGATTGGCGAGCGTGGTGGCTGCGGACGGCCGTTCACGTTCTCCTGGTCGATCAGGTAGAACTCCAGCTCGAACGCGGCGCAGATGGTCAGGCCCATATCGGTGAACTTGCTCACCACCTGACGCAGCACTTCGCGCGGGTCGGCGAAGAACGGCTCGCCTTCCAGTTCGTGCATGGTCATCAGCAGCTGCGCGGTCGGGCGCTTCTGCCATGGCTCATTGCAGAGTGTGTCGGGGATTGGATAGCAGATGCGGTCAGCATCGCCGATGTCCAGGCCCAGCCCGGTGCTTTCGACGGTAGAACCGTTGATGTCCAGGGCGAAGAGGGAGGCCGGCAGGTTGATGCCTTTCTCGTAAACCTTGTGGAGGCTGGTGCGCTCAATGCGCTTACCACGCACCACACCATTCATATCTGCAATCAGAAGGTCAACGTAGAGAACCTCAGGATGTTCCTTAAGGAACGCGTTCGCTTCGTTAAGCTGAACGGCACGCGGGGGTACCGACATGATGCAACACCTTTGTTGTTAAAAATATCAATCAAGGGGGGCTTGCAGGACCAGTCAATCGAAAAGACAAACTGATGTCAAGCCAACCCCATGATGCCCTGAAATGGCACATCGACGGCAGATTTGCTGCATATCGGGGCGCGCCATTATCCGCTATTTCCTTCACAAAGGGCTATCTCCGACATGCCGTGTTTTATTTTTTACGGAGGTGTTGTGTAAAAAAATTAACAAGGCTAAGCTCGGACTCAACCCAAAACACAATAATACGAGGGTCACATGGTCCGCTTGTCGCGACCTGAACGCGCTGCCTGCGCAGTGCAGTCGGGTATCCCTGCCGTTCCCGCACGCATCAGTCGAACTGTGGCCTGCATGGCCGCAATAATTGACGCTTTGCGCACCTGGACCACACCTCGTAACGCTTTTTCGTTGCTCTTCTCGTATTCCTGCCCTTTGATGCCACTACGGACACGCTTGATTTCAGTGTATCCACAGTGCGCCTGCGCGTGGGTTTTTGCTTTAGCAATCTACTCCCTCCAGAATCAGAGCGCGGACCACCTTACCTCCTGAGGTATTTATGAGTAACAACCTCGACCAGCTCACCGATTGGTTGAAAGAGCACAAGATCACCGAAGTCGAATGCCTGATCAGCGACCTGACCGGCATCACCCGCGGCAAGATCTCGCCCACCAACAAATTCATCGCCGAAAAAGGCATGCGCCTGCCCGAAAGTGTATTGCTGCAGACCGTGACCGGCGACTATGTCGACGATGACATCTATTACGACCTGCTAGACCCGGCCGACATCGACATGATCTGCCGCCCCGACCAGGACGCCGTATTCCTGGTGCCGTGGGCCATCGAGCCGACCGCCCAGGTGATCCACGACACCTACGACAAGAAGGGCAACCCGGTCGAACTGTCACCGCGCAACGTGCTGAAGAAAGTCCTCAAGCTCTATGCAGACAAGGGCTGGCAGCCGATCGTCGCGCCGGAGATGGAGTTCTACCTGACCAAGCGCAGCGAAGACCCGGACTTCCCGCTGCAGCCGCCGGTCGGCCGCTCGGGCCGCCCGGAAACCGGCCGCCAGTCGTTCTCGATCGAAGCCGCCAACGAATTCGACCCGCTGTTCGAAGACGTCTACGACTGGTGCGAACTGCAGCGTTTGGACCTCGACACCCTGATCCACGAAGACGGCACGGCGCAGATGGAAATCAACTTCCGTCATGGCGATGCGCTGCACCTGGCCGACCAGATCCTGGTGTTCAAGCGCACCATGCGCGAGGCCGCGCTCAAGCACAACGTCGCCGCCACCTTCATGGCCAAGCCGATGACCGGCGAGCCGGGCAGCGCCATGCACCTGCACCAGAGCGTGGTCGACGTGACCACCGGCAAGAACATCTTCAGCAATGAAGACGGCAGCATGAGCGAACTGTTCCTGCACCACATCGGTGGCCTGCAGAAGTTCATCCCCGAAGCGCTGCCGCTGTTCGCCCCCAACGTCAACTCGTTCCGCCGCTTCCTGCCCGACACCTCGGCGCCGGTCAACGTCGAGTGGGGCGAAGAAAACCGCACCGTTGGCCTGCGCGTACCGGATGCCGGCCCGCAGAACCGTCGCGTCGAGAACCGCCTGCCGGGCGCTGACGCCAACCCTTACCTGGCCATCGCCGCCAGCCTGCTGTGTGGCTATATCGGCATGGTCGAGGGCATCGAAGCCAGCGCGCCGGTTCAGGGCCGTGGCTACGAACGCCGCAACCTGCGCCTGCCGCTGACCATCGAGGACGCCCTCGAACGCATGGAAAACAGCCGTGCGCTGGTGCAGTACCTGGGCAAGAAGTTCATCACCGGCTACGTCGCCACCAAACGCGCCGAGCACGAGAACTTCAAACGCGTCATCAGCTCCTGGGAGCGTGAGTTCCTGTTATTCGCTGTCTGATCAACCCTGAGGCCGCCCGTGCGGCCGCCGGAAAATGGAGAGGCACATGAGCGTCAACAACCCGCAAACCCGTGAATGGCAAAACCTGAGCGGCGAGCACCACCTTGCACCCTTCTCTGACTACAAGCAGCTGAAGGAGAAGGGGCCGCGCATCATCACCAAGGCGCAGGGTGTGCATTTGTGGGACAGCGAGGGGCACAAGATCCTCGACGGCATGGCCGGCCTATGGTGCGTGGCAGTCGGCTACGGCCGTGAAGAACTGGTGCAGGCGGCAGAAAAGCAGATGCGCGAACTGCCGTACTACAACCTGTTCTTCCAGACCGCTCACCCGCCAGCGCTGGAGCTGGCCAAGGCGATCACCGACGTGGCCCCTGAAGGCATGACCCATGTGTTCTTCACCGGTTCCGGCTCCGAAGGCAACGACACTGTGCTGCGCATGGTTCGCCATTACTGGGCGCTGAAGGGCAAGCCGCACAAGCAGACCATCATCGGCCGCATCAACGGCTACCACGGCTCCACCTTCGCGGGTGCGTGCCTGGGCGGCATGAGTGGCATGCACGAGCAGGGCGGCCTGCCGATCCCGGGCATCGTGCACATTCCTCAGCCGTACTGGTTCGGTGAGGGCGGCGACATGAACCCGGACGAGTTCGGAGTCTGGGCAGCCGAGCAACTGGAGAAAAAGATTCTGGAAGTCGGCGAAGACAATGTCGCCGCCTTCATCGCCGAGCCGATCCAGGGCGCCGGTGGCGTGATCATTCCGCCGGAAACCTACTGGCCGAAGGTCAAGGAGATCCTGGCGAAGTACGACATCCTGTTCGTCGCCGACGAAGTGATCTGTGGCTTCGGGCGCACAGGCGAGTGGTTCGGCTCCGACTACTACGACCTCAAGCCCGATCTGATGACCATTGCCAAGGGCCTGACCTCCGGTTACATCCCCATGGGCGGTGTGATCGTGCGTGACAAGGTGGCCAAGGTGATCAGCGAAGGTGGCGACTTCAACCACGGCTTCACGTATTCCGGCCATCCGGTGGCGGCTGCTGTGGGCCTGGAAAACCTGCGCATCCTGCGCGACGAAAAGATCGTCGAGAAGGCACGTACGGAAGCGGCACCGTATTTGCAAAAGCGTTTGCGTGAACTGCAGGACCACCCGCTGGTCGGCGAGGTGCGCGGCCTGGGCCTGCTCGGCGCGATCGAGTTGGTCAAGGACAAGGCGACCCGCAGCCGTTATGAGGGCAAGGGTGTCGGAATGGTCTGCCGTAACTTCTGCTTCGAAAACGGCCTGATCATGCGTGCGGTCGGCGATACGATGATCATCGCGCCGCCACTGGTGATCAGCCATGAAGAGATCGACGAGTTGGTAGTAAAGGCACGCAAATGCCTCGATTTGACCCTTGAGGCGATTCGATAAGCGTTTGCTAGGCTAGCGATGTGACATTAAGTCGTTACAAGGCCCTGCTTTCCTTGATACAGGGCCTTGTAACTTGCCAGACTAGCGGCTGTTTCAGTTGCCGCGCGCTCTGCACCGTGGGTTCTGGCTGCTGGACAGTTGCTAACATAAAAATTCTGGAGCATTACGCATGAATAAAATGGGCAAAACGTTGCTGGCCGCCGCCCTGATGGGTGCCGTGGCTACCGCTGTTCAGGCTGAAGACAAAGTGTTGAACGTCTACAACTGGTCGGACTACATCGCTCCGGACACCATCGCCAAGTTCGAGAAGCAGACCGGTATCAAGGTCAAGTACGACGTCTTCGACAGCAACGAAACCCTGGAGGCCAAACTGCTGGCCGGCAAGTCGGGCTACGACATCGTCGTGCCGTCGAACAATTTCCTGGCCAAACAGATCAAGGCTGGCGTCTACGAGGAGCTGGACCGCTCCAAGCTGACCAACTGGAAAAACCTCGACAAGGACCTGCTCAAAGCTGTTGGCGACGCCAGCGACAAGGACAACAAGCACGCCTTCCCGTACATGTGGGGCTCGATCGGCATCGGCTACAACCCGGAGAAGGTCAAGGCCGCGCTGGGCGTGGACAAGATCGACTCGTGGGACGTGGTGTTCAAGCCTGAGAACATCGCCAAGCTCAAGAGCTGCGGCGTGAGCTTCCTGGATGCCCCGACCGAAATGCTGCCGGCCGCACTGCACTACCTGGGCAAGCCGAGCAACAGCACCAGCAAAGAAGACCTGAAGGCCGCCGAGGAGCTGTTCCTCAAGGTTCGTCCTTCGATCACCTACTTCCACTCGTCCAAGTACATCGGCGACCTGGCCAACGGCAACATCTGCGTAGCCGTCGGTTACTCGGGTGACGTCGAGCAGGCCAAGGCCCGTGCCCACGAAGCTGGCGACAAGGTGAAGGTGGACTACATCATTCCGAAAGAAGGTGCCGGTACCTTCTACGACATGGTCGCCATCCCGAAAGACGCCGAGCATAAAGATGCGGCCTACCAGTTCATGAACTTCCTGCTGCAGCCGGAAGTCATGGCCGAGATCACCAATGCCGTGCGCTTCCCGAACGGCAACGAGGCCGCTACCCCGTTGGTTGACAAGGCCATCACCAGCGACCCAAGCATCTATCCGCCAGCTGAAGTGAAGAAAGAGCTGTATGCCATTGCTGCACCGGACGCCAAGGTCCAGCGTGACATCACCCGTAGCTGGACCAAGATCAAATCGGGCAAATAACCCCGATGTGTGACCTCTGGGCCGGGGTTTACCGGCCCAGAGCCAGTGAATGGTAATTGATGATTGCGGCATCGAAGCTGCGCAGGTAAGTTGCGCGCCGGTTTTGTGTGCGCGGTAGCGCTTGTAGCCAATAAGTACGCCGTCACCAAGGCACTGATTGTGAGGACCACCCACTTGTCTATTTCTGTATTACGCAAGGCCTTGATGGCTGGAGCGGGCCTGACGCTGGCATGCAGCGTCCAAGCGGCGCCTACGGTGCATGTGTACAACTGGTCGGACTATATTGGCCCGAACACACTCGCTGACTTCGAAAAGGAAACGGGTATCAAGCCCGTGCAAGACGTTTTCGATTCCAACGAAACCCTGGAAGGTAAACTGCTGGCCGGCAACACCGGCTATGACGTAGTGGTGCCGTCCAACCATTTCCTCGGCAAGCAGATCAAGGCGGGCGCGTTCCAGAAGCTCGACAAGAACCTGCTGCCCAACTATTCCAATCTCGACCCGGCCCTGATGAAGCGCCTGGAAAAGAACGACGCGGGCAACCAGTACGCCGTGCCTTACCTGTGGGGCACCAACGGTATCGGTTACAACGTCGACAAGGTCAAGGCCGCGCTGGGCGTGGACAAGATCGATTCCTGGTCCGTGCTCTTCGAGCCCGAGAACATGAAGAAGCTCTCCAAGTGCGGTGTGGCCTTCCTCGACTCGGCGGACGAAATGCTCCCGGCGGTGCTCAACTACATGGGGCTCAACCCCAACAGCACCGACCCCAAGGATTACGCCAAGGCCGAGCAGAAGTTGCTGGCCGTACGCCCGTACGTGACCTATTTCCACTCGTCGAAGTACATCACCGACCTGGCCAACGGCGACATTTGCGTCGCGGCAGGTTTCTCGGGTGATGTGTTCCAGGCCAAGGCCCGCGCTATCGAAGCGAAGAAGGGCGTGAACCTGGCCTACGCCATTCCCAAGGAAGGCGGCAACCTCTGGTTCGACGTGCTGGCGATCCCCAAGGACGCCAAGAACGTCAAAGAGGCCCACGCCTTCATCAACTATTTGCTGAAACCTGAGGTTATCGCCCAGGTCAGTGATTACGTCGGTTACGCCAACCCGAACCCCAAGGCTGGCGACCTGATGGACCAGGCCGTGAGGACTGACGCTGCGGTTTACCCACCGCAGGAAGTGCTGGACAAGATGTTCGTGAACTCAGAGCTGCCGCCCAAGGTGCAGCGCTTGATGACCCGTAGCTGGACCAAGGTCAAGTCGGGCAAGTAATTATCCAGACCCGCTGCGGTACCTGGATCACAGGCCGCGCGGGCACAAAAATCTTGTTGGGAGTTTCACTCATGGCAGTTGCCTCCGGTGCCTATAAAAAAGCCCTCGAGGGTGGCCAGCAACCCAAGCAGGTGCTGGTCAAGATCGACCGGGTTACAAAAAAGTTCGACGAAACGGTCGCCGTGGACGATGTGTCCCTGGAAATCCGCAAAGGCGAGATCTTCGCCCTGCTGGGTGGCTCCGGTTCCGGTAAATCGACCCTGCTGCGTATGCTGGCCGGCTTCGAGCGCCCGACTGAAGGGCGGATCTTCCTCGATGGCGTCGACATCACCGACATGCCGCCGTACGAGCGGCCGATCAACATGATGTTCCAGTCCTACGCGCTGTTCCCGCACATGACCGTGGCGCAGAACATCGCCTTCGGCCTGCAGCAGGACAAGATGCCCAAGGCCGAGATCGACGCCCGCGTGGCCGAGATGCTCAAGCTGGTACACATGAGCCAGTACGCCAAGCGCAAGCCACACCAGCTCTCCGGTGGCCAGCGCCAGCGGGTAGCCTTGGCCCGTTCTCTGGCCAAGCGCCCCAAGCTGCTGCTGCTCGATGAGCCGATGGGTGCGCTGGACAAGAAACTGCGTTCGCAGATGCAGCTGGAACTGGTGGAAATCATCGAGCGCGTGGGCGTGACCTGCGTGATGGTGACCCACGACCAGGAAGAGGCCATGACCATGGCCCAGCGTATCGCCATCATGCACCTGGGCTGGATCGCCCAGATCGGCTCGCCGGTGGATATCTACGAGACCCCGACCAGCCGCCTGGTGTGCGAATTCATCGGTAACGTCAACCTGTTCGACGGTGAAGTGGTCGACGATGCCGAAGGCCACGCGATCATTGCCAGCCCGGAACTGGAGCGCAAGATCTACGTCGGCCACGGCATCACCACTTCGGTGGAAGACAAGCACATCACCTACGCCCTGCGCCCGGAAAAGCTGCTGGTCACCACCAGCCAGCCAGACTTCGAGCACAACTGGTCGCGCGGCAAGGTCCACGATATCGCCTACCTCGGTGGCCACTCGGTGTTCTACGTCGAGCTGCCAAGCGGCAAGATCGTCCAGTCGTTCGTCGCCAACACCGAGCGCCAGGGCGCCCGCCCGACCTGGGGCGATGAAGTGTACGTGTGGTGGGAAGACGACAGCGGCGTGGTACTGCGGTCATGAAACTGCGCAAGCTCAAAAGAGCCTTTCAGCGTTTGACCCCGGAAGGGCGGCATGTGGTGATCGGGATTCCGTTCATCTGGCTGTTCCTGTTCTTCATGCTGCCGTTCTTCATCGTCTTGAAGATCAGCTTCGCCGAAGCCGACGTGGCAATCCCGCCGTATACCGAGATCTACACCTACGTCGAAGACAAGATCCAGTTGGTGCTCAACCTGGCCAACTATGGCCTGCTGACCGAGGATGAGCTGTACATCTCGGCCTACCTGGGCTCGTTGAAGATGGCCTTCTTCAGCACCCTGCTGTGCCTGCTGATCGGCTACCCGATGGCCTACGCCATCGCCAACGCCAAGAAGGAGACCCAAACGGTCCTGCTGCTGCTGATCATGATGCCGACCTGGACCGCGATCCTGATCCGCGTCTATGCCTGGATGGGCATCCTCAGCAACAACGGGCTGCTCAACGGTTTCCTGCTGTGGACCGGCTTGATCGATCAGCCCTTGCAGATCCTCAACACCAACCTGGCGGTGTATATCGGCGTGGTCTATTCGTACCTGCCGTTCATGATCCTGCCGCTGTTCGCCAACCTGGTGAAGCACGACCAGAGCCTGCTCGAAGCCGCTTCTGACCTGGGTTCGAGCACCTTCAACAGCTTCTGGAAGATCACCGTGCCGCTGTCGAAGAACGGCATCATCGCCGGCTGCATGCTGGTGTTCATCCCGGTGGTGGGCGAGTTCGTGATTCCTGAGCTGCTTGGCGGCCCGGAAACCCTGATGATCGGTAAAGTGCTGTGGCAGGAATTCTTCAACAACCGTGACTGGCCGGTGGCTTCCGCCCTGGCGGTGGTGATGCTGGCGATCCTGATCGTGCCGATCCTGCTGTTCAACCGCAGCCAGGCCAAAGAAATGGAGGGCAGAGCATGAAGCGCTTCAGTTTTTCCAAGCTGATGCTGGTGCTCGGCTTGCTGTTCATCTACCTGCCGATGCTGATCCTGGTGATCTACTCGTTCAACGCCTCCAAGCTGGTAACGGTGTGGGGTGGCTGGTCGGTGAAGTGGTACGTCGGCCTGCTCGACAACACTCAGCTGATGGGTTCGGTGATGCGCTCGCTGGAAATCGCCTGTTACACGGCGGTGGCCGCAGTGGCGCTGGGTACCCTGGCGGCCTTTGTGCTGACCCGGGTCACCCGCTTCAAGGGCCGCACGCTGTTCGGCGGCCTGGTCACCGCACCGTTGGTCATGCCTGAGGTGATCACCGGTCTGTCGCTGTTGCTGCTGTTCGTGGCCATGGCGCAGATGATCGGCTGGCCGCAGGAGCGTGGCATCGTCACCATCTGGATCGCCCACACCACGTTCTGCGCGGCATATGTGGCGGTGGTGGTGTCGGCCCGCCTGCGCGAGCTGGACCTGTCGATCGAGGAAGCGGCGATGGACCTGGGTGCCAAGCCGTGGAAGGTGTTCTTCCTGATCACTATCCCGATGATCGCACCGTCGCTGGCGGCAGGTGGCATGATGTCGTTCGCGTTGTCGCTGGACGACCTGGTACTGGCGAGCTTCGTGTCCGGCCCGGGTTCGACCACCTTGCCGATGGAAGTGTTCTCGGCGGTGCGCCTGGGCGTGAAGCCTGAGATCAACGCCGTGGCCAGCCTGATCCTGCTGTCGGTGTCGCTGGTGACCTTCTTTGTCTGGTTCTTCAGCCGCCGTGCCGAAGAGCATCGACGCAAGGCGATCCAGCAAGCGATCGAAGAGGGTGCGGCGGCCAACGCCTCGCAGCCACAGGTCAAGCGCCCGACTCAGGTGGCAGCGTCGGCCTGACCCGGCCCATTCGCGGGCATGCCCGCTCCACAGGGACCTCACAGCCTCAAGGTTTGTGGTAACCCCTGTGGGAGCGGGCGAGCCCGCGAAGGCACCCACACGGATTCAAAGCCATATTGCATCCCAGTGTGGATAGTCCCTGAAACTCCTTACCAATCCAGCCCTCAAGGGGTTGGCCACAATGTAACGGGCTACATGCACCACACTCTCTTCCCGCCTCAACGCATGGTCATGGTAACCCGGTTGCCATATCAGCTTGTGCCTGACACCTGCCTTGTGTAACGCAATGGCTGTGCGTGATTTGAACTTGCGCATCAGTGTTCCCAATGCCACCTCTTTTAGCTCGATCAACCAATGCAAGTGGTCAGGCATCAGTACCCAGGCCAGCGAACGACAATCCTGAATGTCATCTGAGACCCGCAGGTGTTTGACCACCAGGCGAGCAAGGTGGAAGTCATGGAACAGTGCGGCTAATGGCATTGTGATCTTCCTTGAAACTGAATTTGCTTCTGAAAGGTAGCGGCTTAAGCGGGGATGGTGGGTGACTGATGGTTTCTGGATATGGCAGAAGCTGATGCATGGCTTTGCCGGCCTCTTCGCGGGCTCGCCCGCTCCCACATGGGTGGCGCAGTCTTCGAAACCTGTGCATAGCTGTGGGAGCGGGCGAGCCCGCGAAGAGGGCCGGACAGCCGCTGAAAATGCCTAACTGATCCCGGTCAGTGCCGTTTATCGAACCCTGAACTACGCTGACAGTCGCATCCAAAGAATCATTTGCGCGCAAAGCAAGGAGCCTGCATGACGTTGATGCGTCCGCTGTCGGTAGTTTGCCTGGGGCTGCTGTATATGCTCGCCGGCTGTAGCAAGGAAGAAACCACCGCAACACTGCCACGGGTTGGCGTACAGCAGGTGTCGCCCACCGACTTCGCTGCCAGGGTTACCCTGACCGGCGACGTGCAGGCGCGGGTGCAGACCGACCTGTCGTTCCGCGTCGGTGGCAAGATCATTTCCCGTAGCGTCGACGTCGGTGACCATGTCAAGGCCAACCAGGTGCTTGCACGCCTCGACCCCAAAGACCTGCAGAACAACGTTGACTCGGCCAAGGCCGAGGTGTTCGCTGCCCAGGCGCGGGTCACCCAGACCAGCGCCGCCTTTGTGCGCCAGCAAAAACTGCTGCCCAAGGGCTATACCAGCCAGAGTGAATACGATGCCGCCGAAGCTGCGCTGCGCAGCAACCAGAGCGCGCTCAAGGCAGCCCAGGCAGAGCTGGCCGATGCCAACGAGCAACTGAGCTACACCGCACTGGTATCCGATGCCGATGGCGTGATTACCGAACGCCAGGCCGAAGTCGGCCAGGTGGTGCAGGCGACCATGCCGATCTTCAGCCTGGCCCGTGACGGCGACCGCGATGCGGTGTTCAACGTCTATGAATCACTGCTGGTGGCGCCGCCGAGCGATGCCGGTGTCATCGTCAGCCTGCTGGATGACCCTAAGGTGCAAGCTCACGGCGTTGTCCGCGAAATCACCCCCACCGTGTCGGCGCAAAGTGGCACGGTGCAGGTCAAGGTGGCGCTCAAGGACGTGCCGCCGGGCATGCAGCTGGGCGCGCCGGTCACGGCCAGTACCAATGCAGTGGGGCGGCCGAGCATCGAGCTGCCGTGGTCAGCCTTGACCAAGGCGCTGCATGAACCTGCCGTCTGGGTGGTGGGCGAGGGCGACAAGGTTGAATTGCGCAAGGTCGAGGTCAGCCGTTACCTGACCGGCAAGATCGTAGTCGCCAACGGCCTTAAGGCCGGCGAGACCGTGGTGGTGGTCGGTAGCCAGCTGCTGCACCCGGGCATGCAGGTAGAAAAGGTCGATGCCAAGACCACGGAGGGTGAGCTATGAAGCGCCTGCTGATGCTGTCGGCCGGCCTGCTGCTGGCCGCCTGCGGTCATGAGGAAGAAGCGCCCGAGCCGATCCGGCCGGTGTTGTCGGTCAAGGTGGCGCCACAGGTGCAGTCGCAGCTGGGCCGCTTCGCGGGCGTTATCCAGGCGCGTTTCGAAAGCACCTTGGGCTTCCGGGTTGGGGGGCGCATTGCCCGGCGTTGGCTGGATGTGGGCGCCCAGGTGAAGCCGGGTGACACCTTGGCCACGCTCGACCCCACCGACCAGCAAAACCAGTTGCGCGCGGCCGAAGGCGACCTGGCCAAGGTGCAGGCGCAGTGGATCAATGCCCAGGCCGATGCTCGCCGCCAACAACAGCTGTACGACCGTGGCGTTGGTGCCCAAGCCCAGCTGGATATTGCCCAGACCAACCTGAAAACCACCAGCGCCGCACTGGAGCAGGCGCGCTCTGCGCTCAGCCAGGCCCGTGACCAGCTCGACTACAGCACCCTGCGCGCCGACCACGCCGCAGTGATCACGGCCTGGCAGGCCGAAGCCGGGCAAACCGTCACCGCAGGCCAGTCTGTGGTCACCCTGGCCCGGCCGGACGTGAAAGAGGCCGTGATCGATCTGCCCATCGGTCTGGCCGAGCAGTTGAGCAAAGACCTGACCTTCACGGTCGCTTCGCAACTCGATCCTTCCATCAACACCACGGCCACCCTGCGCGAGCTGGAGCCCCAAGCTGATGCCGCCACCCGCACCCGTCGCGCCCGGCTGACCCTGGCGAGCACACCGGCCGCCTTCCACCTGGGCACCGCGATCAGTGTGACCCTCAGCTCGCAAGTGTACCCGCGCAGCGAACTGCCCCTGAGTGCCTTGCTCGAGCGTGACGGCAAAACTCAGGTGTGGGTGATCGATACCCAGCAGAAGACCGTGGGCACCCGTGACGTCACCCTGATCGATCGTACTGCCGACAGCATCGTCCTGGCTTCGGGCGTGCAGCCTGGCGAGCGCGTGGTGACGGCGGGCGTAAACAGCCTCAAGCCTGGCCAGAAGGTCACCTTCGACGAGGATGCGCAATGAAAGGAAGCTTCAACCTGTCCGAATGGGCGCTCAAGCATCAATCGTTCGTCTGGTACCTGATGTTCGTTGCCCTGCTGATGGGCATTTTCTCGTACTTCAACCTTGGCCGTGAGGAAGACCCTTCGTTCACCATCAAGACCATGGTGATCCAGACCCGTTGGCCGGGTGCGACCCAGGACGAAACCCTCTACCAAGTGACCGACCGCATCGAGAAGAAGCTCGAAGAGCTGGACTCCCTCGACTACACCAAGAGCTACACCCGCCCTGGCGAGTCCACGGTGTACGTGTACCTGCGCGACACCACCAAGGCCAAGGACATCCCGGAAATCTGGTACCAGGTGCGCAAGAAGATCCAGGACATCCGCGGCCAGTTCCCGCAGGGTATCCAAGGGCCTGCCTTCAACGACGAATTTGGTGACGTGTTCGGTTCGATCTACGCCTTTACTTCCGACGGCCTGACCCTGCGCCAACTGCGCGATTACGTAGAACAGGCCCGCGCCGAGGTGCGCGAAGTACCCAATATCGGCAAGATCGAACTGGTCGGTACCCAGGACGAAGTGCTGTACCTGAACTTCTCCACCCGCAAACTGGCGGCACTGGGCATCGACCAGCGCCAGGTCATGCAAGCGCTGCAAGCACAGAACGCGGTGACCCCGGCTGGGGTGATCGAGGCCGGCCCCGAGCGCATTTCGGTGCGCACCACCGGGCAGTTCGCCTCGGAAAAGGACCTGCAGACCGTCAATCTGAAGATCAACGACCGCTTCTTCCGTCTGGCCGACATCGCCGACATCCAGCGCGGCTACGTCGACCCGCCGTCGCCGATGTTCCGCTACAACGGCCAGACCGCCATCGGCCTGGCCATCGGCATGAAGGCTGGTGGCAACATGCAGGTATTTGGCGCGGCGTTGAAAAAGCGCATGGACCGGGTGATCGAAGACTTGCCGGTCGGCGTTGGCGTGCACACCGTGTCGGACCAGGCCGTGGTGGTCAAGCAGGCGGTCGGCGGCTTCACCAGCGCGCTGTTCGAAGCGGTGGTGATCGTGCTGGCGGTGAGCTTCGTCAGCCTCGGCATGCGCGCCGGCCTGGTGGTAGCCTGCTCGATTCCGCTGGTGCTGGCGATGGTGTTCGTGTTCATGGAATACAGTGGCATCACCATGCAGCGGATTTCGCTGGGGGCACTGATCATCGCCCTCGGCCTGCTGGTGGATGACGCGATGATCACCGTCGAGGTGATGGTCACGCGCCTGGAAATGGGCGAGAGCAAGGAGCAAGCGGCCACGTTCGCCTATACCTCGACGGCGTTCCCCATGCTGACCGGTACCTTGGTGACGGTGGCCGGCTTCGTGCCCATCGGCCTCAACGCAAGTTCTGCAGGTGAGTACACCTACACGCTGTTTGCGGTGATCGCCGTGGCGCTGATGGTGTCGTGGGTGGTGGCGGTGTTCTTCGCCCCGGTGTTGGGCGTGCACATTCTCAGCAGCTCCAAGCTCAAGGCCCATGAGGCCGAGCCCGGGCGTGTCGGCCGGGCCTTCGAGCATGGTCTGCTGTGGTGCATGCGCAACCGCTGGCTGACCATCATCGGCACCATCGTGCTGTTTGCCCTGGCGATCTTCTGCGAGCGCTTTGTGCAGAACCAGTTCTTCCCGTCATCGGACCGCCCGGAAATCCTCGTCGACCTCAACCTGCCACAGAACGCCTCGATCGAGGAAACGCGCAAGGTGGTCGACCGCTTCGAGGCGCGGATCAAGGACGACCCGGACCTGGTGAGCTGGAGCACCTACATCGGCCAGGGTGCGATCCGCTTCTACCTGCCCCTCGACCAGCAGTTGCAGAACCCGTACTACGCGCAGCTGGTGATCGTCAGCAAAGGCTTCGAAGAGCGCCAGGGCATGATGCAGCGGCTGCAGAAGATCCTCCATGAAGACTTCGTCGGCATCGGCGTCAACGTGCAGTCGCTGGAGATGGGCCCGCCAGTAGGCCGGCCGATCCAGTACCGGGTCAGCGGCGGCAATATCGACGAAGTGCGCAAGCACGCCATCGACCTGGCCACCTTGCTCGACCAGAACGAGCACATCGGCGAGATGATCTACGACTGGAACGAACCCGGTAAGGTGCTGCGGGTGGAAATCGCCCAGGACAAGGCGCGCCAGCTGGGGCTGTCGTCGGAAGACGTGGCCAACGTGATGAACAGCATCGTCAGCGGGGTGAACATCACCCAGGTCAACGACAACATCTACCTGGTAAATGTGGTCGCCCGCGCCGAGGACAGCGAGCGGGGCTCGCCCGATACCCTGCAGAACCTGCAGATACTGACCCCCAGTGGTACCTCGATCCCGCTGCTGTCGTTCGCCACCGTGCGTTACGAGCTGGAGCAGCCGCTGGTGTGGCGTCGTGACCGCAAGCCGACCATCACCATCAAGGCCTCGGTCAACGGCGATATCCAGCCTACCGACCTGGTGGCCCAGCTCAAGCCGAAGATCGACGAGTTCGCCAGCAAGCTACCTGTGGGCTTCGAAGTGGCCACCGGCGGTACCGTGGAGGAAAGCGCCAAGGCTCAGGGGCCGATCCGCAAGGTCATCCCCTTGATGCTGTTCCTCATGGCGACCTTCCTGATGATCCAGCTGCACAGCGTGCAGAAGCTGATCCTGGTGGTCAGCGTGGCCCCCCTGGGGCTGATCGGGGTGGTGCTGGCGCTGGTGCCGACGGGCACGCCAATGGGCTTTGTGGCAATCCTCGGCATCCTCGCGCTGGCGGGCATCATCATTCGTAACTCGGTGATCCTGGTGACCCAGATCGACGAGTTCGAAGCCCAGGGTTACTCGCCATGGGATGCGGTGGTGGAGGCGACCAACCACCGGCGCCGGCCGATCCTGCTGACGGCGGCGGCAGCGAGCCTGGGGATGATCCCCATTGCCCGCGAGGTGTTCTGGGGACCGATGGCCTACGCCATGATCGGCGGGATCATTGTCGCGACCCTGCTGACGCTGCTGTTCCTGCCGGCGTTGTATGTGGCCTGGTACAAGATTCGCGAGCCTGAACACCACAACTGAACGTTCTTGTAGGAGCGGGCTTGCCCCGCGAACACCGGCAAAGCCGGTGCCAGGCCCCTAGGCGCTTGGCACCGGCTTTGCCGGTGTTCGCGGGGCAAGCCCGCTCCTACAAGGGGCGCGCGTCAGGTTTGAGAAATGGTTATATAAACATTCTTAAACAGTATTTTTAAGAATAATCCCGCCTCACTACTATTGCCTCCAAGCCAGGCAATAAATCCCCTTCAAATCCCTGCCCGGCACCCTCATTCCAAGGAGAACGAGCATGAGTGCATCGCTGCGTAGCATCGACGGTCAGGACGAAGCCACCATTCTGCGTGAGATCCAGAGCGCCTTGCGCGACCTGCGTTTCGGTGCGGTGGAAATCACCGTGCACAACGCTCAGGTCGTGCAGATCGAGCGCAAGGAGAAGTTCCGCCTGCAACAGCCTGGTAACAAGACCGGCTGATTCGCGCCACAACATCCAAAACTAGAAAAATGCCAATCGGGAGCTTCACCATGTCCATCCGCCGTTATGCACTCGCCGCCTTGGCCAGTGCTGTTTTTGCCGGTTCCGCCATCGCCAAGGACTACGAACTGCTGAACGTGTCCTATGACCCGACCCGTGAGCTGTACCAGCAGTACAACGCCGAATTCATCAAGCACTGGCAACAGGCCCATCCGGGCGACAAGGTGAAGATCCAGCAATCCCATGGCGGCTCGGGCAAGCAGGCCCGGGCGGTAATCGACGGCCTGCGCGCCGACGTGGTGACCCTGGCCCTGGCCGGTGACATCGACGAAGTCGCCAAACTCGGCAAGACCTTGCCCGAGGACTGGCAGAAGCGCCTGCCGGACGCCAGCACCCCGTACACCTCGACCATCGTGTTCCTGGTGCGCAAGGGCAACCCGAAAGGTATCAAGGACTGGGGCGACCTGATCAAGAAGGACGTGTCGGTCATCACGCCCAACCCGAAAACCTCCGGTGGCGCCCGCTGGAACTTCCTCGCCGCCTGGGCCTACGGCCTGAAGACCGGCGGTAGCGAAGACAAGGCCAAGGCCTACGTGCAGGAGCTGTTCAAGCACGTGCCTGTATTGGATACCGGTGCCCGCGGCTCGACCATCACCTTCGTCAACAACGGTCAGGGTGACGTGCTGCTGGCGTGGGAAAACGAAGCCTTCCTGGCGCTGAAGGAAGACGGTGGCGCTGACAAGTTCGACATCGTCGTGCCGTCGCTGTCGATCCTTGCCGAGCCGCCAGTGGCGGTAGTCGACAAGAACGCCGAGAAGAAGGGCAATACCGAGATTGCCAGCGAATACCTGAAGCACCTGTACAGCCCGGCCGGCCAGAAGATCGCTGCCGAAAACTTCTACCGCCCGCGTGACGAGAAAGTTGCTGCCGAATTTGGCAAGCAATTCCCCAAACTGGATCTGGTAACCATCGACAAGGACTTTGGTGGCTGGAAGACTGCACAACCGAAATTCTTCAACGATGGTGGTGTGTTCGACCAGATCTATCAGGCACAGTAACGCGGTCATGGTAGGAGCGGCCTTTAGCCGCGAAAGGGCTGCGCAGCAGCCCCAGGATTCAGAAGCCTGCACCGGCCCGGAATTGTTTCCGGGCTTCGTGCGTTAAACCAGGGATCTTTATGTCACGTCGCATTTCCCCCGTCATACCCGGCTTCGGGCTGACGCTGGGCTACACCTTGGTGTACCTCAGCCTGATCGTGCTGATACCGCTGGCGGCCATGTTCATCCATGCCTCGCAGCTGACCTTCGAACAGTTCTGGAACGTCATCAGTGCACCGCGGGTGATCGCCGCACTCAAGCTGAGTTTCGGCACCGCCCTGTTCGCCGCCATCATCAACGGTGTGATCGGTACCCTGCTGGCTTGGGTGCTGGTGCGCTACACCTTCCCTGGGCGCAAGATCATCGACGCGATGATCGACCTGCCGTTCGCCCTGCCCACCGCCGTGGCCGGTATTGCCTTGACCGCCCTGTACGCGCCTGCGGGCTGGGTTGGCCAGTTCGCCACCGACTTGGGCTTCAAGATTGCCTACACGCCGTTGGGCATCACCCTGGCACTGACCTTCGTCACCCTGCCGTTCGTGGTGCGCACGGTGCAACCGGTGCTGGCCGACATCCCGCGTGAAGTCGAAGAGGCCGCTGCATGCCTGGGCGCCAAACCTCTGCAGGTGTTCCGCCACATCCTGGCGCCAGCGCTGCTGCCCGCCTGGCTCACCGGCTTTGCCCTGGCCTTCGCCCGTGGCGTTGGCGAGTATGGTTCGGTGATCTTCATCGCTGGCAACATGCCGATGAAGACGGAGATCCTGCCGTTGCTGATCATGGTCAAGCTCGACCAGTACGACTACACCGGCGCCACTTCCATCGGCGTGCTGATGCTGGTGGTTTCCTTCATCCTGCTGCTGCTGATCAACCTGCTGCAGCGCCGCATCGAAACCCCTTGAAGGAGGCCGCATGTCCAGTTCAACCCTGAGTGCAAGCGCTGCCGCCAACGCCGCCCGGCGTGGCAGCGCCACCTCGCGGCGCGTTCTGATCGGCCTTGGCTGGCTGGTATTCGCGCTGTTCCTGCTGCTGCCATTGGTCATTGTGGTGTCGCAGGCGCTGAAGAATGGCTTCGGCACCTTCGTCGAGGCGATCTTCGAGCCTGATGCCTTGTCGGCGCTTAAGCTTACCTTGCTCGCCGTGGTCGTTTCGGTGCCGCTGAACCTGGTATTCGGTGTCAGTGCCGCCTGGTGCGTGAGCAAGTACAGCTTCCGCGGCAAGAGCATCCTGGTGACCTTGATCGACCTGCCGTTCTCGGTGTCGCCGGTGATCGCCGGCCTGGTCTACGTGCTGATGTTCGGCGCGCAAGGCCTGTTCGGCCACTGGCTGCAGGACCACGATATCCAGATCGTGTTCGCCCTGCCGGGCATCGTCCTGGCGACCATCTTCGTCACCGTGCCGTTCGTTGCCCGTGAACTGATCCCGCTGATGCAGGAGCAGGGCACGCAAGAGGAGGAGGCCGCGCGCCTGCTCGGTGCCAATGGCTGGCAGATGTTCTGGCACGTGACCTTGCCGAACATCAAATGGGGCCTGATCTATGGTGTGGTGCTGTGCACCGCGCGGGCCATGGGCGAGTTCGGCGCGGTGTCGGTGGTGTCGGGCCATATCCGTGGCGTGACCAACACCTTGCCGCTGCACGTGGAGATCCTCTACAACGAGTACAACCACGTCGCGGCCTTCAGCGTGGCCAGCCTGTTGCTGATCCTGGCGCTCTTCATCCTGCTGCTCAAGCAGTGGAGCGAGAACCGTATTAACCGCCTGCGCAACAGCGCCGCGGAGGAATGATTCATGTCGATCGAAGTTCGTAACGTCAGCAAGCGCTTCAACAGCTTCCAGGCCCTGAACAGTATCAACCTGGACATCAACAGCGGCGAGCTGGTGGCCCTGCTTGGCCCGTCCGGCTGTGGCAAGACCACCCTGCTGCGCATCATCGCCGGCCTGGAAACCCCGGACCAGGGCAACATCGTGTTCCATGGCGAGGACGTGTCCGGCCATGACGTGCGTGATCGCAACGTCGGCTTCGTGTTTCAGCACTACGCGCTGTTCCGCCACATGAGCGTGTTTGACAACGTTGCCTTCGGCTTGCGCATGAAGCCCAAGGGCGAGCGCCCGAGCGAGAGCAAGATTGCCGAGAAAGTCCATGAACTGCTGAACATGGTGCAGCTCGACTGGCTGTCCGACCGCTACCCCGAGCAGCTGTCTGGTGGCCAGCGCCAGCGTATTGCCCTGGCCCGCGCGCTGGCGGTGGAGCCCAAGGTGCTATTGCTCGACGAGCCGTTCGGTGCGCTCGACGCCAAGGTACGCAAGGAGCTGCGCCGCTGGCTGGCGCGCTTGCACGAAGACATCAACCTGACCTCGGTGTTCGTCACCCACGACCAGGAAGAGGCGATGGAAGTGGCTGACCGCATCGTGGTGATGAACAAGGGTGTGATCGAGCAGATCGGCTCGCCGGGCGAAGTGTACGAGCAGCCAGCCAACGATTTCGTCTATCACTTCCTCGGTGACTCCAACCGCCTGGCCTTGAGCGAGGGGCACCATGTGCTGTTCCGCCCGCACGAGGTGTCGCTGTCGCGGCATGAGACCGAGGGCCACCATGCGGCCGAAGTGCGCGACATCCGCCCGCTGGGTGCGACCACCCGGGTGACCTTGAAGGTAGAAGGGCAGAGCGAGCTGATCGAGGCCGAAGTGGTCAAGGACCACGACAGCCTGACCGGGTTGGCCCGCGGGGAGACGTTGTTCTTCCGGCCGAAGGTCTGGCAGAAGGTGGCGGATATCTGAGTCGCCTTGAAGCATGAACAGCCCGGGCATGGTCCCGGGCTTTTTATTGTCTGGGCGATTGCTGGGGCTGCTCTGCAGCCCTTTCGCGACACAAGGCCGCTCCTACGGGGGGTGCGCGGTCCTTTGTAGGAGCGGCCTTGTGTCGCGAAACGAGGGCATAGCCCTCGCGGCAATCTGATGCCTTGCACGAATATTTCATATGCCTGCAAAGCATCGCCTGATCGCTGTGAACCCGCACCCCGCGAAACCCTTGGGCTAGAGCCATCCTCTCTAAATATATATTCCCAAGAGTTCTAACTTTAATTTTAAACATTACTTTCAGAGATAAACGCATGCCCGCGATGATTCAGCTACACACCTGAATCAAGAACCCCAGGAGTTTGATCAATGGGTAATGTCCAATCGGCCGTCAGGGCCTACGACCAGCCATGGCGCCCGAGCCCGGGTGACCTGGTCGAGCTTGGACGGACGCTTCGCCTGCCACTGGGCCAGCTGCGCCTGCAACGCACTCCGGTCAGCGGCCTGAAGCGCCGTGACAAGCTGGCGCTGGGCCTGCTGGTATTGGCCCTGCACGGCGCTGCAGCCTACTGGGTGAGCCAGGCCCCCACGCCTGCGCTGCCCGTGGTGCCGCCACAGATTCCGCCCATGACCATCGAATTTGCCGCGCCCGCGCCGCCGGTGGTGGAACCGCCACCGCCCGCCCCGGCACCGCCGGTGGTCGAGCCCCCGCCTCCGGTGATCGACGAGCTGGCCGCCAAGCCCAAGCCGAAGCCAAAGCCCGTGCCCAAGCCGGTCGCCAAGCAACCGCCCAAGCCGCAGCCCAAGCCGGTCGAGGCGCCGCCACCTGCTCCGGTGGCGGCTCCGGCACCGCCTGCGCCACCGGCACCGGCACCCGTCACGCCGCCGTCGGCCAACGCTGCGTACCTGAAAAACCCGGCACCGGAATACCCGCAGATGGCCCTGCGCCGTGGCTGGGAAGGCACCGTACTGCTGCGCGTCGAGGTACTGCCCAACGGCAAGCCGGGGCAGATCCAGATCCAGAAGAGCAGCGGCCGCGATGCACTCGACGCCGCCGCGCTGGCTGCGGTCAAGCGCTGGAGCTTCGTCCCCGCCAAGCAGGGTGATGTGGCCCAGGCCGGCTGGGTCAGCGTGCCAATCGATTTCAAGCTTCGCTAACTTTTCGCAGAACACAGGAAGACACCATCATGAGCCTGCTGGCATCCCCCCTCGAGTCCGTTGAAAGCGCAGTCATCTGGCTGCTGGTCGGTTTTTCCGTCGTCACCTGGGGCCTGGCCCTGGTCAAGGCTGCGCAGTTTGTGCGGCTGAAGAATCAGGACAAGCGCTTCCACCAGCAATTCTGGGCAGCATCGAGCCTCGACTCGGCGGCGGAAATCAGCCACGAGCTGCCTGGCCCGGCCGCCCGCGTTGCCCAGTCCGGCTACGCCGCGATTGCGGTCGGTGACACCCACGCCAGTGACCTGAGCCACGCCATCAACCACCAGGACCGCCTCGAACGCGCCCTGCGTCAGCAGATCGTGCGTGAACGCCGTTCGCTGGAAACTGGCCTGGCGGTGGTCGCCAGTATCGGCAGCACCTCGCCCTTCATCGGTCTGTTCGGCACCGTGTGGGGCATCATGGAAGCGCTCAAGGGCATCAGTGCGGCCGGTTCCGCCAGCCTGGAAACCGTTGCCGGGCCGATCGGCGCGGCGCTGGTCGCCACCGGTGTGGGTATCGCCGTCGCGGTGCCGGCGGTGCTGGTCTACAACTACTTCCTGCGCCGCCTCAAGCTGACCGCGGCCGACCTCGATGACTTCGCTCACGACTTCTACAGCCTGGCGCAGAAGAGTGCTTTCCGCGTGTTGGTCCATCCGGCCGTACACAAGGCTCAGGCCGGTTTCACCCAGCCGGTGAAGGAGGCGTCCTGACATGGCCTTTTCGACCCAGGATAGCGACGAAGTCCTCAGTGAAATCAACGTCACGCCACTGGTGGACGTCATGCTGGTGCTGCTGGTGGTGTTCATCGTCACCGCGCCGCTGCTGACCAACGCCATTCCGATCAACCTGCCCAAGACCGAGGCCGTAGCCCCGGTGGAGCAGAAAGACCCGCTGGTGGTGAGCATCGACGGTGGTGGCAAGCTGTTCATCAACAAGGACGAGATCCAGCCCGACCTGCTTGAAAGCAACCTCAAGGCGGCCAAAGACAAGGACGCCGACGTGCGTGTGCAGCTGCAGGCCGACGATGGCGTGAACTACGGCGAAGTGGCGCGGGCCATGGCCGCGATCGAGCGCGCCGGGATCAGTAAACTGGCGGTAATCACTGCACGGTAGTCTTCACCCTCTTCAGGCAAGTGCTTAAGGGCCATATCTCTTGGCAGGGGTTGGCCCTTTTTTTTGCCCGCCATCTGAATGTAATTTTGGTTATTAATAAATAGCTTCTTATTCCTTTACGAATATAACTGTCTCCCTATACTGATCGCCAAGCACGCAAACTTACTGGAGGCGTCCCCATGCGCAATGAGTCGATTCGTTACCTGATTGTGCCGGGCTGGCAAGGATCGCCAGACAACCATTGGCAGAGTCACTGGCAGCGCACGCTGCCCAACAGTGCCCGGGTCGAGCAGGATGACTGGCTCACCCCACAGCGCCGTGACTGGGTGCAGGCGCTGGAGCAGGCGATTGCCGCCGAACGTTCGCCGGTGATTCTGATCGCTCACAGCCTCGGTTGCGTCACCGTCGCCCACTGGGCCGCGCAGGCCAGCCCAGCCCTGCTGCGCCGGGTGCGTGGCGCATTGCTGGTGGCTCCGGCGGATGTCGAGCGGCCAACCTGCGCGCCGGCCTTGCGCAACTTCGCGCCGATCCCGATGCAGGCGCTGCCGTTCCCCAGCCAGGTGGTCAGCTCCGACAACGACCCAGCGGTGAGTGTGCCGCGAGCCTTGCACCTGGCCCAGGCTTGGGGCGCCGAGGCGGGCCTGCTGAGCAATGCCGGGCACATCAACGTCAAGTCCGGCCACGAGCGCTGGGAACAAGGCTTCGCCTACCTGTACCGCCTGCAAAGCCGGGTCGAGCAGCGCGCTTTGCGCCGCGCCTGATCGACTCGGACCGTTCACCGTTTGCCTGACGCCCGGCCACCGATGGCCTGGGGCGGGAGTTTGCCATGACTTTTCAAAACCCGTTCGGCCAGCCGCTGCTGACCTTCCCTGAACTGGACAAGAGCCCCCTGAGCATTCGTGCCAAGGCGCTGGTGTTCATCGACCCGCGGTCGCAGCAGTTGCGCCAGGCCCTGGAGCAGCTGGCGCCGCAACCGGTACCGGTGCTGATCCGCGGCGAAACCGGCACCGGCAAGGAGCTGTTGGCCCGGCAGATCCACCGGGCCAGTGACCGCCCCGGCCTGTTCGTCTCGGTCAATTGCGCGGCCATCAGCCCGACCTATGCCGACGCCGAGTTGTTCGGCTACAGCGCTGGTAGCCAGGGCGGCACGGCCAGCAGCCGCGCTGGCTGGTTCGGTTCGGCCAATGGCGGCACCTTGTACCTGGACGAGATCGCCGATTTGCCCTTGGCGATCCAGGGCAAGCTGCTGGCGGCCCTGGAAAACCGCGAGGTCACCCGTGTCGGCGCGCAGCAACCACAACCGGTGGATGTGCGTCTGGTGGCCGCGACCAGCATCGACCTGGCGCGGGTGGTGAAGGCCGGGCGTTTCAACGAGCGCCTTTACCAGTACCTGCGCGAGGGCGCGCTGGAACTGCCGCCGCTGCGCGAGCGCCCCGGCGATATCCTGCCGCTGGCCGAGTATTTCGTGGGCATCTACAGCGTGCGCCTGCAGCGCCCGCTGGCGTTGATCAGCGAGGCCGCGCAGCAGGTGCTGGAAGCGCATGCCTGGCCGGGCAATACCCGCGAGCTGGAGAACGTGATCCACTTCGCCCTGCTGGTGAACGACGGGGATGAGCTGTTGCCGGAGGATCTCGATCTGGTCAACCCCGCGAGCTAGACGAACTAATAAGCAAACTGGATGATGGCAGTTTGTTTTTGGAATAAGCAGCTAATTAAAAGATATTATTACGGAATAAAAAATCTCGGTATTGTCCGCTTCACGCCCGCCGATGAAACGGTTGGGCACCCGACTTCGCCATCCTCGATGGCCCAGAACCAGAACAAGGAACACCATGAAGAAGACCCTGCTGACCACTGCCCTGGCCGCCGCCCTGTCGTTCGCTGGCCTGGCCTCTGCCGCCGAGAAACTGGTGGTTGCTGCGACCCCGGTGCCGCACGCCGAGATCCTTGAGCTGATCAAGCCGACCCTGGCCAAGGAAGGTGTGGACCTGCAGATCAAGGTCTTCACCGACTACGTGCAACCGAACGTACAGGTTGACCAGAAGCGTCTGGACGCCAACTACTTCCAGACCCTGCCGTACCTGCAGAACTTCAACGAAGGCAAAGGCACCCACCTGGAAACCGTGATTGGCGTGCACGTCGAACCGTTCGGTGGCTACTCGAAGAAGGTCAAGAGCCTGAGCGAGCTGAAGGACGGCGCGACCGTTGCCATCCCGAACGAAGGCAGCAACAGCGGCCGCGCCCTGCTGCTGCTGCAGAAGTCTGGCCTGATCACCTTGAAAGACCCGAAGAACGCCCTGGCGACCCCGAAAGACATCGCCGAGAACCCGAAGAAGCTGAAATTCCGCGAGCTCGAATCGGCCATGTTGCCGCGTGTGCTGGACCAGGTTGACCTGGACATGATCAACACCAACTACGCACTGGAAGCTGGCCTGAACCCGGCCAAGGATGCGCTGGTGATCGAGGGCAGCGACTCGCCATACGTGAACTTCCTGGTAGCCCGCCCGGACAACAAGAACAGCGAGGCCATCCAGAAGCTGGCCAAGGCGCTGACCAGCCCTGAGGTGAAGGAATTCATCGCCAAGAAGTACCAGGGTGCGGTGCTGCCTGCGTTCTGATGGCTTGTTCTTGATGTGAAAACGCCGACGCATTTGCGTCGGCGTTTTTGTGTGTGGCTGGCGGCCGATCAGCGCGGGGGAGAGGCGTGATGCAGAAAAGTTTCGATAGCCCAGCCAGTGATATCGATATGCAATAAAGGTATTTAGAAAAAGATTTTTATACCTTTAAAGTCTACTGATCGCGCCTGGCGCATCGTTCAGACTTCCCTATGTCGTACTCTGCAAACCCGGTGTCGAGGCAAAATCCATGACCTTCGACACCGCTTTCATTCTTGGCACATTGCCGGCATTCCTCAAGGCTGTCGGCGTGACCTTGCAGGTCGGGCTGATTGCCATCGCCACCTCGTTGCTCGTAGCGCTGGTCAATGCCGCGATACTGGTGCTGCGCACGCCTTACTTGCGGCACCTGGTCAAAGGCTATGTGGAACTCGCACGCAACACCCCGCTGCTGATCCAGCTGTTCTTCGTCTATTTCGCCTTGCCCAGCCTGGGCGTGAAGATCTCTGGTTTTGCCGCAGCGATCATCACCATGACCTTCATGGGCGGTGCCTACCTCACTGAGGTGCTGCGTGCCGGCGTCGAGGCTGTGCCACGTGCGCAGTTGGAATCGGGCCGCTCCATCGGGCTCTCGGAAGGCCAGCTGCTGCGTTATGTGATTCTGCCCCAGGCGGGGATTCTCAGCCTGCCGGCGCTGTTCGCCAATTTCGTCTTCCTGCTCAAGGAAACCACTGTGGTGTCGGCCGTGGCGGTGCCTGAAATCCTCTACACCACCAAGAACTACATCGCCTTGTACTACAAGACCTACGAGATGCTTGCCGTGTTGACGCTGCTCTGCGTGCTGCTTTTCCTGCCGCTGTCGCTGCTGTTGCGCTACCTGGAAAGGAGGTTGCAACATGGCCAGTTCGGCAATTGAACTGCTGCTGACGTCATTGCCGCTGCTGGCCAAGGGCGCGGCGCAGACACTGGCCATCTCGGCACTGGGAATTGTCTTCGCAACGCTCGGCGGCGTGCTGTATGGCACGCTGGCCACCTTGGGCAATCGTCTGCTGAACGTCGCCTTGCAGGTGTACCTTGAGCTGTTTCGGGCGATCCCGGTACTGGTCTGGCTGTACCTGGTGTTCTTCGGTTTGCCGATCTTCTTTGCCCTGAGCATTCCTAGCTTCTGGTGCGCGGTGCTGGTGCTGGGCCTGTGGGGTGCCAGCGAGGTTGGCGAGGTGGTACGCGGTGCGTTGCAGTCGTTGCCGCGCGGGCAACGGGAGGCCGGGCTATCGATCGGGCTTTCCACTGGCCAGCTGTACGGCTACGTGCTGCTGCCCCAGGCCCTCAAGCGCATGACACCACCGACCATCAACATCTACACGCGGATCATCAAGACCAGCTCGCTGGCAGTACTGATCGGCGTGGTCGAGGTGATCAAGGCCGGCCAGCAGATCATCGAGCGCACCTACGAATCGCTGCTGATCTACGCCGTGCTATTCCTGTTCTTTTTCACCGTCTGCTACCCGCTGTCCGCCGCCTCGCGTGTGCTGGAACGCCGTTGGGCTCATTCATGACCGCACTGATCGAATTTCAGGGTTTCAACAAGTATTTCGGCTCGCACCAGGTACTGAATAACGTCGACCTCAAAGTCCACACCGGCGAGGTGGTGGTGATCCTCGGGCCCAGCGGCTGCGGCAAGAGCACCTTGCTGCGTTGCCTCAATGGCCTGGAAGAGGCGCACAGCGGGCACTTGCGCCTGGAGGGCGAGGAGCTGCTGAGTGCCGATACCGACTGGCGCCAAGTGCGCCAGCGGGTGGGCATGGTGTTCCAGAGCTATCACCTGTTCGGCCACATGAGTGTGATGGACAACCTGCTGCTCGGCCCGCTCAAGGTGCAGAAGCGTGAACGCGCCGAAGCCCAGGCCCAGGCCGAAGCGCTGCTGGCGCGGGTTGGCCTGCTGGACAAGCGTGACGCTTACCCGCGGCAGCTGTCCGGTGGCCAGCAGCAGCGCATCGCCATCGTCCGTTCGCTGTGCATGAATCCGCAGGTGATGCTGTTCGATGAAGTTACCGCAGCGCTCGACCCGGAAATGGTCAAGGAAGTGTTGCAGGTGATCCAGGGCCTGGCCCGCGACGGCATGACCCTGCTCATCGTTACCCACGAAATGGCCTTCGCTCGCGCGGTGGCCGACCGAATCGTGTTCATGGAGGCCGGCAGGATCCTTGAACAGAGCGACCCCGAGAGCTTTTTCAGCCAACCGCGGACCGCACGCGCGCAGCAGTTCCTGGACAAATTCTCCTTTGTCGAAAGCCTGCCAAAGACAACGCAAAAGGAACTGTCATGAAAACTGCCCCGCTTACCAAACTGCTGGCGCCGTTGTTCGGCCTGGCCCTGCTGGCTGGTTGCAACAAGGCCGAGGAGCCGCCCAAGCCGGCTGCGGCCTCGCCGGCGACCAGCTACCTGGAAACCATCAAGGCCCGCGACAAGCTGATCGTTGGCGTGTTCACCGACAAGCCGCCGTTCGGTTTTGTCGACGCAAGCGGCCGTTACGTCGGCTTCGACACCGACATCGGCCGGCGCCTGGCCCGGGACCTGCTGGGTGACGAGAACAAGGTGGAGTTTGTCGCCGTCGAGCCGGCCAGCCGCATTCCGTTCCTGCAGAGTGACAAGGTCGACCTGATTCTCGCCAACATGACCGTGACTCCAGAGCGCAAGGAGGCGGTGGACTTTACCAACCCCAACCTGCGCGTGGCCGTGCAGGCCATCGTTGCCGACGGCAGCCCGGTACAGAAGCTCGATGACCTGGCAGACAAGACCATCATCGTCACCACCGGTACCACGGCCGATATCTGGCTGACCAAGAACCACCCGGACTGGAAGCTGCTCAAGTTCGAGAAGAACAGCGAGTCGCTGCAGGCCCTGGCGAACGGGCGCGGCGATGCCTATGCCCAGGACAACCTGATCCTGTTCAGCTGGGCCAAGCAGAACCCAGGGTATCGTGTGCTGCCGCAGTTGCTGGGCGAAGAAGCGCCAATTGCACCAGCGGTGAAGAAGGGCAATACCGAGCTGCGCGACTGGGTAAATGCCGAGCTGGCCAAGCTTGGGGAGGAGAAGTTTCTGTTGAAGCTGTATGACCAGTATGTGCGCAAGGAACTGAGCGATGACACCAAGCCGGAGAGTGTGATCGTCGAGGGCGGCAAGTGGCAGGGTTGATAGCGTAACTGGGCCGCAATGCGGCCGCAGTTACACCTTGATGTCATGGCACCAGCCTGAGGGTGCTCTGTGCCGGGATTACGCCCATCTGCGCCCGCTGATATTTCCCCTCCACATACCCCTCGGCCTGGTCCGCGTAGTGCTTGTCGAACAATACCCCGCTCTGCCCGACCGGGCTGACGCTCAGCGCTTGCCCGGCATCGGCGAAGTCGATCAGCCGGCGGGTGGATGGCCCATAGGTCACCGGCCACGGCGCCGGGCCAATCTTGGCCGACAGGTTGTTCGACACCTCATGGGTGCCTGGCGCGGCAAACGGGCCGACATTGAACAGCAGGTTCAGCGGCTTTTTCGAGCCCAGTGGATGGTTGTGGGTCAGGGTATGAGCCTTGCCCCACTGCCAGCTGGCCGGGTCCTTCCCAAGGGTGTCGCGCAAGTGGGCAATGCTCTTCTGCCAGGCCAAACGCACGATGGCGGGGCGGTCGGTGCGCTGGTTGGCGCCGCGGGTGTTCCACCAAGGCGAGTCGGCATCGGCAGCCAGGCGCGGTAATGCGGCATCGATGACACGGGTGCTGATCAATACCGAGAACCAGGTATCGCCCAGTTCGTCATGCAGCGCGGCATAGGCCAGCTCGTAGAGGAACTGGTTGAACAGCGTGGCGCTGGTGGAATCCAGCGGATAGTCACCGCGCCAGGCGGCAAGCTGCTCGACCAGTTCCTTTTCCTCGTCACCCTGGGCGATCTGGCGCAACGTCGCCAGCAGCGGCGCCAGGGTGCGCGGGCCGTAATCGCTGGCCGTATCAAGTTGCAGCGCCTGGCTGTTCTGGGTGTCCCATTTCACTTCCGGGTTGGCCAGCTGGCGATCGAGCTGGCGTCCACGGTCGGCGAGGTTGTAGTAACCGGGTATCGGCACCACGGCCGGTGGCTGGTAGTTGGCCGAGACGATATAGCCGCTGGCCGGGTTCTCCTGTTGCGGATTGACACTGAACGGGTAGAAACCAGGTTTGTCGGCCTGGTTGCTGGCGCCGTCGAGGATGAACGCCGGGTTAACCCCGTCGGGGCGAATCGGCAACTTCGCCGCCGCCCACCAGCCGATATCGCCACGGGCGTTGGCCCAGACGAAGTTCAGCCCCGGCGCGTGCACCTTGGCTGCGGCCTCGCGCATCTTGCCCAGGGTATCGGCGCGATTGAGTTGGTAGAAACCTTCGAGGATCGGGTTCTCGGTTTCGAGGAATGCCCACCACATGGCAATCGGCGTGGTCCCAGCCGTGGCGCCGACGACTTCGTTGACGATCGGCCCATGTGCTGAACGGCGCAGGTTGATGGTGACTGGCTGCTCGCCTTTGACTGCAATCTTCTGCGCGGTCTTTTCCAGCGCTTGCCAGTTGCCGTCGATCATCACCTGGTCGGCATCTGCAGGGTTGGTCTTTTCCGCGATCAGGTCGACGTCATCGTTCTGGAACATGGTCAGGCTCCAGCCGAAATCACGGTTGTGCCCCAGCATTGCGAACGGGTTCAGCGCCTGGAAGTAGCCATACAGGTTGAAGCCGGGCGCTGAAAGCTCAGCCTCGTACCAGACGGCGGGCACAGCAAAACTGATGTGCGGGTCACCGGCCAGCAAGGGTTTGCCGCTGCGGGTGCGGCTACCGGAAACGGCCCAGGCATTGCTGCCTTCGAACTGCGGGATGCCGGCTTCGACCAGCGCGTCGTGGCTGGCGGCAGCCACGGCTTCGAGGCTTTGCCAGTCGGCCGCCGCCAGTGGCGTGCCTAACGCCCCTTGCGGCTGCCAGCCGAGGTCGAAAATCTTCAGGTATTGCGGCCCGAGCTGGTCGCGGATGTAGGTCAGTGCAGGTTCAGTGCGAAACGCTGCGGCGAAGCTGTAGGCCAGGTAGCCGGCGATGCTCAGGGTGTCCTCGGCGGTGAATGGCCGTGGCGTGATGCCGATCAGGTCGAACTCCATCGGTTTGGGGTGGCTGGCCTGCCAGGCGTTAACGCCATCGAGATAGGCCTGCAAGGCTTGCCAGGCGGGTGACTGGTGGTCCTGGCGCTGAGCCATCAGCGCGGCCTGCTCGCGAATGCGCAAGCTGCGGAACAGCGTATCGGTGGGCAGCAGCTTGGCCCCCAGCACTTCGGCCAGCTCGCCACGGGCCAGGCGGCGCATGATCTCCATTTGGAACAACCGATCCTGGGCATGCACGTAGCCCAGGGCACGGTACAGGTCCGCTTCGCTCTGCGCTTGCAAATGGGGCACGCCACGGGCGTCGTAGCGCACGCTGACTGGCGCCTGCAGCCCGGCCATGGCCACTTCGCCCTCGCGCTGCGGCAGTTTGCCGTGCACGTACCAGTAACCGGCGCCAGCGGCTACGGCAACGACCACCGCCAACAGGGTCAGGCTGCGCTTCATCGAAACTCCTTGTGCATTCGAGCGGAAACTGTGGTCCGATCATCGACGGATTCGCGAACAGAGCATAGCCCCCGGAAGGAGTTTCCATGTCCATCAGCGAAAAACAGAAAATGCTCAGTGGCCAGCTCTACCATGCCGGCTGCCCCGAGCTGCAGGCGGAGCAGATTGCCAACAAGCACTGGATGCACCGTTACAACAACAGCGTCGAATTGCTCAACGAAGCGCGCAACGGCCTGCTGGCCGAGCACTTCGGCCATGTCGGCGAAGGCACGGTCATCCGCCCGCCGTTCTACTGCGACTACGGCTACAACATCAGCGTCGGGCGCAACACGTTCATGAACTTCAACTGCGTGATCCTCGACGTGGTGCCGGTGCGCATCGGCGATGATTGCCAGATCGGCCCCAACGTGCAGATCTATACAGCCGACCATCCGCTCGACCCCGAGGTCCGCCGCAGCGGGCTGGAGAGCGGGCGGCCGGTGACCATTGGCAACAATGTATGGATTGGCGGGGCGGCGATCATCCTGCCGGGGGTGACCATTGGCGATAACGCCATTGTAGGCGCCGGCAGTGTGGTGACCCGTGATGTGCCGGCGGGGGCGACTGTAATGGGTAACCCGGCGCGGGTGCGTCAACCGGCCCAAGGGCAATAGCAACCCACGGCCAGCGTATTGAAGGCGGTGACCCTGCGGCCGGCCAGCAGCGCTTTGAGGATCGGTTCGATGAAGCTGTTGCTGGCGTTGCACACGGCGCCTTCGCTGTAGGGGCCGAAGTAGGCCAGGTTACCTTGGCGGTCCCAAATGGCCACGGCGGGAGAGGCGGGCAGGTATTCGCTGCCAGGCAAGTGAGCGATGGGTTGCAGGCTGCTCAGGTTGGCAGGCAGCTGGCCGTGGCTGCCTGCCTTCTGTACCAGGTGGAAGGTCACGTCCTGGCCTGCGAACTGGGTAATCAGGTCGCCCAGGTGCTGCTGGTTACCCACGTTGCACGGGCAGGCCGGGTCCCAGAAGTGCACCACGCGGATCGGCCCGGGGCCTGCGAGTCCGGGGGGCAGGCGCAGCTGGCTGCCGTCGAACAGGGTGGTCTGGTTGTCGAACGGGCGCAGGTATCGGGACTGGAAGGTGGAGTAGGCCTGCCAGAGCACAATGGCGCAGAGCATAAGCAGGAACACCATCAGTGTCCGTTTGATACGGTTCGACATGAGTCATCCACAGAGTCGGCGATGCAGCCGGTGCAGGCAGCTTATCTGCCTCATGAAAAGGTGCCCAAGCTTGCCACGATGCGGCCAACAGCTGAATATCCCAGATCAATACTCGCTTCGCCTTGGATGTACCCGATGCCCGCTGCCTTTCACCCCGATACCCTGCGTGCCAGCCTCGCACCGTTGACCAAACGCCAGCCGTTGTCCACGCAGGCGCAGGACTATCAGCGCTTCTATGGCCTGAACCTGCCGGCGCAGAGCTGGCTGGGCGGCTTTCAGGCGGCGGGGTTCGAGCTGGTCGGGCAGGTCTGGTTACCTGAGCAGCCGGTTGCGACGCTGTTCCTGCTGCACGGCTACTACGACCACATGGGCCTCTATCGGCATGTGATCGCGTGGGCGCTGAAGCTTGGCTACGCGGTGATCAGCTGCGACCTGCCGGGCCACGGCCTGTCCAGTGGCGAGCGCGCCAACATCAGTGATTTCGCGGTGTACCAACAGGTGCTGGAGGCTTTGTTCGAACAGGCGCGTGGTCTGGAACTGCCACGGCCCTGGCACCTGTGCGGGCAGAGCACCGGTGGCGCAATCGCCGTGGATCACTTGCTGAACGAAGGTGAGCGTAGCCCCATCGATGGCGAGGTGATCTTACTGGCGCCGCTGGTGCGGCCACGGTCCTGGCGCTGGTCGAAATTCAGCTATCGGGTATTGCGCCACTTCGTAAATGGCATCGAGCGGCGCTTCAGCGAGAACACCAACGACCCGACGTTCCTGCCCTTCCTCGAAGCCGACCCGCTGCAACCGCGGCGGCTGCCCACGGGCTGGGTCGGCGCGCTGATCGCCTGGGTCAAGCGTATCGAGGCGGCGCCGCATTGCGCGCGCCGGCCCTTGATCGTGCAGGGGGAAGCGGATGCAACGGTGGACTGGCCGTACAACCTTGAAGTGCTCAAGGCCAAGTTCAGCGAGCCGCAGATCCTGATGTTGCCCGAAGCCCGTCATCACCTGGCCAACGAGCTGCCGGACATCCGCAGGCGCTACTTCGAATTCATCGAGCAGCGCCTGGGTTGATCACTTGAGGTCGGCGCTGTTCTGGCCCACCGCCAGGCCTGCGCGCACCGCAGCCACGGCAGCCTGGTAATAGGCCTTGCCGTCCGGCGACTCGGCGAAGGTGGCGAATTCTTCCAGTTCGTCGTCGGACAGGTCGCGGTACACGTAGAGCAGGGTATTGTTCAGGTCTTCACCGATCTGCCCCATGAGACGCTGGCGCTGGCCGTCGAGCAGGCCCTGAGCCTGGCTAGCGCCGAACAGGCCGGGGATCATCGAACTCAGGCTGTCGGCGGCCACCCCGGCAATCGCCAGGCTGACTTCTGCGCCGGCCTCGCGGGCTGGCAGGGCTTGGGCCAGGTGGCCGATGACCAGCATGCGGTTGTCGCTGGCCTGGATCTTCGGCAGGCCCTTGGCGTTCTTGGCCAGCTGGTCCTTGCGCGTGGCCAGCAGCTCGGCGGCGACGATCTTGCGCCCCAGCGGCGACTGGAAGAAAGCCAGTGCCGGTGCCGGGTTGGGCAAGGCGCTACGCAGTTTGGCCAGGGCACGGTTGTCCATTGCCTGGGCCTGGAAGCGCTGGTTGCTGTTGTTGACCAGCGCCTGGTAAACCGCAGGCGGCAGGCTGTTGCGGTAGCGCTGCTGGGCGGCGCTCACGGCATCGGAAAAATGGGCGCGCTGGTCGGGCCAGCCGGCGGCCTTGTACAGTTGATCGAGGCTGTCTGCCCAGACAGGCATGGTGCAGATCATCAGCAGTAGCAGGGAAAACAGACGGCGCATTCAGGACTCCTGTCGGCAGGTGGCTATTGTCCTAGGCCCGGCGCCGTTTTGTCGAGCAATCCGAACGCTTCTCAGCCAAGTGGCGCTGTGCGCCGACAAGGTGAATGGATATGATGCGCGCCATGCACATCTCCCCTGAAAACCCGATGTTTGCGGCCGTCGTCGACGATCTGGCCACCCATGGCTGGTCGCAGCAGGCGCTCTTTCTGCCTGCCGATCTGGTGCGCGCGCTGGCGACCGAATGCCGGCGCCGCGATGCCGAAGGCGAACTCAACCCGGCCGGGGTCGGGCGCGGCGACGCCCAGGAAGTGCGCGAAAGCATTCGCGGCGACCAGATCCAGTGGATCGACCCTGGCCAGGCCGAGGCCTGCGACCAGTACCTCGCCGCCATGGACCAGCTGCGCCAGGCCATCAACCAGGGCCTGTTCCTGGGCCTGGAAGATTTCGAATGCCACTTTGCCCTGTATCCACCGGGGGCGTTCTATCGCCGGCATCTGGACCGCTTCCGCGACGATGACCGGCGCATGGTGTCGGCGGTGCTCTACCTTAACGAAGGCTGGCAGCCGGAGGACGGCGGGCAGCTGCGCATGTTCCTGGCCGATGATGTCGAGCACGATGTGCAGCCTGTGGCGGGTAGCCTGGCGATATTCCTGTCTGGTGAGGTGCCGCACGAGGTGCTGCCGGCCAGGCGCGAGCGCTTGTCGTTGACTGGCTGGTTCCGGCGCCGTGGCAATGACCCGTTCTGACCTGCCCAAGGTACTGGTGAGTGCGTGCCTGTTGGGGCAGCCGGTACGCTATGACGGCCGGGCCAGCGGGCATCCCGACCTGTTGCAGCAGTGGCAGGCCGAAGGGCGTGTGGTGCCGTTGTGCCCCGAGGTGGCTGGCGGCTTGCCAACGCCGCGCCCGCCGGCGGAGATCCCAGGTGGGCAGGGTGCGCAGGTGCTCGATGGCGGGGCGCAGGTGCTGACGGTAAACGGTGAGGATGTCACTCCCCAGTTTCTGGCCGGGGCGCAGCAAGCGCTGGCGTTGGTGCGGCGGCATGGCATTCGGGTGGCGGTGTTGAAGGCGGGCAGCCCTTCGTGTGGCAACCGGTTGACCTACGACGGCACCTTCAGCGGGGTAAAGGTGCCGGGCGAGGGCGTGACCACCGCATTGCTGCGGCGCGAAGGGGTGCAGGTTTTCAGTGAGGGGGAGCTGGAGCAAGCGCAGCAGGCGCTGGCTCGCCTGCCTGCATGGCCTTGAACCACTTGTTCTCCAGCTCTGCGGTGCGACCGTTTTTCTCGAGGCGCTCAAGCGCATTGTTCACCGCACTTTCAAACGCCGGATTATCCTTCTGGAACGGGATCACCAGCTTCTTGTCGCCGAACGCCTGGCTGACATCGAAGGGGCCATCCGCCTTGGGCGCCTCGCTCGATGGAATCAGAGAAATGTCGTACTTGCCGCTTTCCACACCTGGCAGCACTTCTGCGGCGGTGGCTTCGACGAACTCTGCACGCAGGTCCAGCTCCCGGGCCAAGTCCTGACCGAACTCGATCTCAAAACCCGTCAACCGCTCGCTTTCCTTGTCCTTGAATGAATACGGCGCGTGGTCGGCCTGCACGGCAATGCGCAGTTCACCCCGGTCGGCGATTTCGTCTATCAGCTCGGCCTGAGCCAATGGCGTGATCAGTGCTGCCAGCAGTACGCCTATGGTCGAACGCATGTAAAGCCCCTTTTTCTTAAGCAGATGAGTAACTTTCGCCGCGACTTTCTTCCCCGTCGCGGTCGAGCGCAGCCTATGACCTTGAAGCCTTGGCGAGGTTTAACCCTAACTCAAATATTTCTCTTTGTGGGCTATCACCGACGCCGCTCGTTTTACTGGTAGCGGTTATAAGTGAATCCTTGCAGCGGATACTGGGTGGCGTGTCGTTCAAGCCGAATGTCGAATCGAGGAAGATTACGGTTGAAGTGAAATAAAAAAGGGAGGCCACCAGGGCCTCCCTTTTTCATACCGCCGGCGACCTTAGAACAGGACGCGCGAACGGATGGTGCCTTTGACCTGTTGCAGTTTTTCCTGCGCCAGGTCGGAATACTCGGCGTCAACGTCGATAACCACGTAACCAACTTTCTCGTTGGTCTGCAGGAACTGACCGGAGATGTTGATACCGTTCTCGGCGAAGACTTTGTTGATCTCGCTGAGCACGCCCGGGATGTTTTCGTGGATGTGCAGCAGGCGGTGTTTGCCTGGGTGCGCCGGCAGGGCAACTTCCGGGAAGTTGACCGACGAAACGGAAGTACCGTTGTCGCTGTACTTGACCAGCTTCTCGGCCACTTCCAGGCCGATGTTGGCCTGGGCTTCGGCAGTGGAGCCACCGATGTGCGGGGTCAGGATCACGTTGTCCAGACCACGCAGCGGGCTTTCGAACTCTTCGTCGTTGGAGCGGGGCTCGACCGGGAATACGTCGATGGCGGCGCCGATCAGGTGCTTGTCCTTGATCGCGGCGGCCAAGTGGTCCAGTTCGACCACGGTGCCACGGGCGGCGTTGATCAGGATCGAACCCTTCTTCATTGCTCGGATTTCTTTCTCGCCGATCATCCACTGGGTGGACGGCAGTTCAGGCACGTGCAGCGAAACGATGTCGGCCAGGCCCAGCAGCTCGTTGAGGCTGGTGACCTGCACGGCGTTGCCCAGCGGCAGCTTGGTCAGCGGGTCGTAGAAGTACACCTGCATGCCCAGGTTTTCTGCCAGGACCGACAGTTGGGTACCGATCGAGCCGTAGCCGACGATGCCCAGCTTCTTGCCGCGGATCTCGAACGAGTTGGCCGCGCTCTTGATCCAGCCGCCACGGTGGCAGGAAGCGTTCTTCTCTGGGATGCCGCGCAGCAGCAGGATGGCTTCGGCCAGCACCAGCTCGGCCACCGAACGGGTGTTGGAGTACGGTGCGTTGAACACGGCGATACCGCGTTCGCGGGCAGCTGCCAGGTCAACCTGGTTGGTGCCGATGCAGAAGCAGCCGACAGCGACCAGTTTCTTGGCGCAGTCGAAGATTTCTTCGGTCAGTTGGGTGCGCGAGCGGATGCCGATGAAGTGGGCATCGGAGATCTTTTCTTTCAGCTCGGCATCCGGCAATGAACCGGTGAGGTATTCGATGTTGGTGTAGCCGGCAGCCTTGAGGGTATCGACTGCGTTCTGGTGCACACCTTCAAGAAGAAGGAACCGGATCTTGCTCTTGTCGAGAGAAGTCTTGCTCATCTGCGTAAACCTGTATCCCGGAGAAAAAATGGCGAGGACTGATGCCAGGCGCTACGGCAGCCTTAGCATGAACAGCGGGAGGGCTATGCTAGCATACGCGACACAATCTGAGCTTATCCCGACAGGTGAAGAGTGCTCAGGGTGACTATGAATAAGTCGAGAGTTCCAGCGATGACCCACCCCGCTGTAATTGAAGAACTGATGACCCTTGTCGACCCTGGCAAGGTCCTGACCGACCCCGCTTCTCTCGAGGTTTACGGCAAGGACTGGACCAAGCATTACCCGCCAGCGCCCACGGCCATCGTGTTCCCCAAGTCGGTAGAGCAGGTACAGGCCATCGTCCGCTGGGCCAACCAGCATCAGGTTGCGCTGGTGCCGTCCGGCGGGCGTACCGGGCTGTCCGCCGGCGCCGTGGCGGCCAATGGGGAAGTCGTCGTCGCGTTCGACTCCATGAACCAGATTCTTGATTTCAATGCCTTCGACCGTACCGTGGTGTGCCAGCCGGGTGTGATCACACGTCAGCTGCAGGCCTTTGCCGAAGAGCAGGGCCTTTATTACCCGGTGGACTTCGCCTCCAGTGGCTCCAGCCAGATTGGCGGCAATATCGGCACCAATGCCGGCGGTATCAAGGTGATCCGTTACGGCATGACCCGCAACTGGGTGGCCGGCCTGAAAGTGGTCACTGGCAAGGGTGAACTGCTGGAGCTGAACAAGGGCCTGATCAAGAACGCCACTGGCTACGACCTGCGCCAGCTGTTCATCGGCGCCGAAGGCACCCTGGGCTTCGTGGTCGAAGCGACCATGCGCCTGGACCGCGCTCCGCGCAACCTCACGGCCATGGTGCTTGGCACGCCGGATTTCGACTCGATCATGCCGGTACTGCATGCCTTTCAGGGCAAGCTCGACCTGACCGCCTTCGAATTCTTCTCCGACAAGGGCCTGGCGAAGATCATGGCCCGTGGTGATGTGCCGGCCCCGTTCGCTACTGACTGCCCGTTCTATGCCTTGCTGGAGTTCGAAGCCAGTACCGAGGAGGTTGCCAACGAAGCGCTGGCGACCTTCGAGCACTGCGTCGAGCAGGGTTGGGTGCTGGATGGGGTGATGAGCCAGAGCGAAACCCAGCTGAAGAACCTGTGGAAGCTGCGCGAGTACCTGTCCGAGACCATCTCCCACTGGACACCCTACAAGAACGACATTTCCGTCACCGTTTCCAAGGTGCCGGCGTTCCTGCGTGACATCGATGCCGTCGTCAGCAAGCATTATCCGGACTATGAAGTGGTCTGGTACGGCCACATCGGTGACGGCAACCTGCACCTGAACATCCTCAAGCCCGAGCACATGAGCAAGGATGATTTCTTTGCCTCGTGTACCAAGGTCAACAAGTGGGTGTTCGAGATCGTCGAGCGCTACAACGGCTCCATTTCAGCCGAGCACGGCGTGGGCATGACCAAGCGCGACTACCTGGGCTACAGCCGCTCGCTGGATGAAATTGCCTGCATGAAGGCAATCAAGGCCGTATTCGACCCTAATGGCATCATGAATCCGGGTAAGATCTTTGCTCCTGAACAAAAGCAGTAATCAAAGGAGTCGGCCATGAGTTACCAGCACCAGTATGTAGACGGCACGCGCATTCATTTCCCGCTGGGCAAGGTGGTGTGCATCGGCCGCAACTACGCCGAACATGCCAAGGAACTGGACAACCCCATTCCTTCCGAGCCGCTGCTGTTCATCAAACCGGGCAGCTGCGTGGTGCCGCTGGAAGGCGGGTTCAAGATCCCGACCGAACGTGGCTCGGTGCACTATGAGGCCGAAATTGCCGTACTGCTGGGCAAGTCGCTGTCGTCCAATGCTTCCGAAGAAGAGGTGCTGGATGCCATTTCCGGCTTCGCCCCGGCGCTGGACCTGACCCTGCGCGACGTGCAGGCCAAGCTCAAGGAAAAGGGCCTGCCGTGGGAGTTGTGCAAGAGCTTTGACGGCGCTTGTGTGCTGCCGCCGTTCGTGTCCGCTGCGTCCTTTGAAGACCTGACTGACATTCCGGTGCGCCTGACCATCAATGGTGAAGTGCGTCAGGACGGCAACAGCGCGATGATGCTCAACCCGATCGTGCCGATGATCCAGTACATGGCAGCGCATTTCTCGCTGCAGGCGGGGGATGTGATCCTGACCGGCACCCCGGCCGGCGTCGGGCCGTTCACGGTCGGTGACGAGCTGGTGCTGGAGCTGCCGGGCGTTTGCCGCTTCGAGAGCCGCGTGCTTTGACTTGAGACCGCGTCGCTTTTTTCGCGGGCACGCCCGCTCCCACAGGGATCGCACAGTACTTGAAGCTTGTGCATGACCCTGTGGGAGCGGGCGTGCCCGCGAAGAGGCCGGCGCGATTTACCGATTTTTCACACCTCATGCGGATAATGCGCGGATCTTCGCCCATTCCCCCAGGATTTTTGCATGCCAGCATCCACCAGCGCCCCCGCATCCCCCAAACGCCGCTTCTACCTGCGCTGGCCCTTCGGCCTGGCCGTCGCAGCGGTGATTGGTTACGGCGTGGCCATTGCCATGCACTGGGATGACCGCGGCATGCTGTGGGTCAAGGAAGGCTTCGAAAGCAGCGCCGAGCGTAGCGAAAGCGTGTGGCTGCCGGACTACCAAGTCGATATCGACGCCAAGGTGCTGCCGGGCATGGAGGATGACGAAGCTTCGGACATCGCCTACAGCCCGCACACCCGCACGCTGTTCGCGGTGATGGGCAAAAACCCGTTTCTGGTCGAGCTCAACCTCGACGGTGACGTGCTGCGCAAGATTCCGTTGGTAGGCTGGAGCAACCCGGAAGGCGTCGCCGTGATGGAAGATGGCCATGTGGCGATCACCGATGAACGCCTGCACGACCTCACCGTGGTCAAAGTCGACGCGCAAACAACCTCGCTGAATCACGCTGACTTCCAGAGCCATGACTTGGGCGAGTCGATCAAGAGCAACAAGGGCTTCGAAGGCCTGGCCTGGGACCCGATGCGTCAGCGCCTGGTGATTGGCGAGGAGCGGCCGCCGAAGCTGTATACCTGGAGCAGCGACGGGCGCAGCCCGCTCAAAGGTGACAAGCAGGCGCTGGCCAGCGACGAACTCGACCTGCGCAACCTGTCGGCCCTTGGGGTCGACCCGCGCACCGGGCATCTGTTGGTGTTGTCAGCCGATTCCAACATGCTGCTGGAGCTTGACGAGCAAGGCCAGCAAGTCAGCTTCATGACCTTGCTGGGTGGCTTCAACGGCCTGCAGCACACCATTCCGCGTGCCGAAGGCGTTGCCATGGACGATCAGGGCAACCTGTACATGGTCAGCGAGCCGAACCTGTTCTATCGCTTCAAGAAAAACGACTGACCGGGGCGTTCGGCCCGCTCGCGAATGCCGTTACTCGGCCTTCAGGGTCTTCATGCCTTCGGCGGTGCCCAGCAGCAGCAGGTCCGCCGGGCGCGCTGCGAACAGGCCGTTGGTCACCACGCCGACGATGGCATTGATCTGAGCTTCCAGCTCCACCGGGTTGGTGATCTGCAGGTTGTACACATCGAGGATCACGTTGCCGTTGTCGGTCACGACCCCTTCACGGTACACCGGGTCGCCGCCCAGCTTGACCAGCTGACGCGCCACGTGGCTGCGGGCCATCGGGATGACCTCGACCGGTAGCGGGAAGGCGCCCAGCACGGGCACCAGCTTGCTGCCATCGGCGATGCAGATGAAGGTCTTGGCCACGGCCGCGACGATCTTCTCGCGGGTCAGGGCCGCGCCACCGCCTTTGATCAGGTTCAGGTGCGCGTCGCTTTCGTCGGCGCCGTCAACATAGAACTCCAGCTCGCTGACGCTGTTCAGCTCGTAGACCGGGATGCCATGGCCCTTCAGACGCTGCGCCGTGGCCTCGGAGCTGGCGACCGCGCCATCGAAGGCGGTCTTGTGCTGGGCCAGGGCGTCAATGAAGAAATTGGCGGTCGAACCGGTGCCGACGCCGACGACGCTCTTTACATCCAGCTTCGGCAGAATGAAGTCGACAGCGGCCTGGGCGACGGCCTGTTTGAGTTGGTCCTGGGTCATGCGGGCTCCGGAAAGGGGCAGGGCGGTAGTCAAAGGAGCCTAGTATAACGGCTCGGGCGGCTTTGCTGTGGTCGCCCGACGTAGCGCTGGGGTAGACTCGCAGCCCTTGTCCCGCGGCCAGTGATGCTTTCCCGATGCTCGAACAGTACGTCAAGAAGATCCTCACCTCGCGCGTCTACGACGTCGCCGTCGAAACCCCGTTGCACAGCGCCGGGCAGCTGAGCAAGCGCCTGGGCAACCAGATTCTGCTCAAGCGCGAAGACTTGCAGCCGGTGTTCTCGTTCAAGATCCGCGGGGCGTACAACAAGCTGGCGCAGCTGACCCAGGAAGAACTGGCCCGTGGCGTGGTCACCGCATCGGCCGGCAATCATGCCCAGGGCCTAGCCCTGGCGGCCCGCGAGCTGGGCATCAAGGCCACCATCGTGATGCCCAAGACCACCCCGGAGATCAAGGTCGAAGGCGTGCGCTCGCGCGGCGGCAAGGTGGTGCTGCATGGCGATTCGTTCCCAGAAGCACTGGCCTACTCGCTGAAGCTGGTCGACGAGAAAGGCTTCGTCTACATCCACCCCTATGACGACCCGCACACCATTGCCGGCCAGGGCACCGTGGCGATGGAAATCCTTCGTCAGCACCCGGGCCAGCTGGACGCGATCTTCGTCCCGGTGGGCGGCGGTGGCCTGATTGCCGGCATCGCGGCTTATGTGAAATACCTGCGCCCGGAAATCAAGGTGATCGGTGTCGAGCCCGACGACTCCAACTGCCTGCAGGCAGCGATGGCGGCTGGCGAGCGCGTGGTGCTGCCGCAGGTCGGGCTGTTCGCCGACGGCGTGGCGGTGGCGCAGATCGGTCAGCACACCTTCGACATCTGCCGCCACCATGTGGATGAGGTGGTGACGGTCAGCACCGATGAAATCTGCGCGGCGATCAAGGATATCTACGACGATACCCGCTCGATCACCGAACCTGCTGGCGCCTTGGGCGTGGCAGGCATCAAGAAGTACGTGGAGCTCAAGGGCGTGACCGGGCAGACCCTGGTTGCCATCGACTCGGGCGCCAACGTCAACTTCGACCGCCTGCGCCATGTGGCCGAGCGTGCCGAGCTGGGCGAGAAGCGCGAAGCGATCATTGCCGTGACCATCCCCGAGCGCCCGGGCAGCTTCAAGGCCTTCTGCGAGGCCATCGGCAAGCGCCAGATCACCGAGTTCAACTACCGCAAGCACACCTCTGACGAAGCGCACATTTTTGTCGGCGTGCAAACTCACCCCGAAAACGACCCAAGGGCGGCACTGGTTCAGAACCTGATCGACCAGGGCTTCCCGGTGACTGACCTGACCGACAACGAACTGGCCAAACTGCACATCCGCCATATGGTCGGTGGCCATTCGGCCGGTGCCAGCGACGAGATCGTGCTGCGCTTCGAGTTCCCCGAGCGGCCGGGTGCGTTGTTCAACTTCCTCACCAAGCTGGGCGGGCGCTGGAATATTTCGATGTTCCACTACCGCAACCACGGCGCAGCTGACGGGCGCGTGGTGGCAGGCTTGCAGGTGCCGGAGGACGAGCGCCACCTGGTGCCGGCGGCGCTGGCCAAAATCGGTTACCCGTACTGGGACGAGACCGACAACCCAGCGTACAAGCTGTTCCTGGGTTGAGCGGCTAAGCTTGGCTTAACGCTCAAGGATGTGAAGACATGGAACACCTGACCACCCTCAAGACCCTGCACATCATCGCCACCGCATTGCTGCTGCTGGGCGCCCTGGGCCTGACGATCTGGACCGTGCGGGCCCGTCGCCAAGGTGATGCCGAGGCCTATGCCAAACTGCTGCGCCGGCCGCTGGTGTTTGTCTGGCTGGTGATGGGGGTGTGCCTGGTGAGCATGCCGTTCACCGGCTGGTGGCTGGTGCACCTTGTGGGCTGGCCGCTAGGGCAGACCTGGGTGCTCGCTTCCAGCGTCATCTATACCCTCGGTGCCTTTGCCGGGTGGTGGCTGCTGGTGCGGCTGAACCGGCTGCGCAAGGCCGAGGTGGTGGGGTTGCGGTTTACCCTGGCCCTGGCGGTGTTCAGCGGGGTGTGCTTTCTGTCCATCGCCGGCCTGATGGGCGCCAAGCCCGTCTGACAGCCTTGTGCTGGCCATGCCGGCCTCTTCGCGGGCACAGAAAGTCTCAATCCCTCAGCGAAACCACCGGCCATCCACGTTTCTCGGCCTCTGCTCGCAAGTTCGGGTCTGGGTCCACTGCCACCGCATGCGCCACCCGCTCCAGCAACGGCAGGTCATTCATCGAGTCGCTGTAGAAATAGCTGTCTTCCAGGTCGAACCCGTTCTCCAGCATCCAGCGCTCCAGCCGCGTCACCTTGCCTTCACGAAAACAGGCTATATCGGTACTACGCCCGGTATAGCGGCCGTCGAGCGTCTCGCATTCGGTCGCCAGCAGCACGCGCACACCCAGGCGGCGGGCAATCGGTGCGGTGACGAAACGGTTGGTGGCGGTGATGATCACCAACTGGTCGCCGGCCTCGCGGTGCTGCTGGAGCAAGGCCAGGGCCTTGGGCAGGATGATCGGCTCGATGCAGTCGCGCATGAAGTCGCGGTGCCATTGGTCGAGCTGGGCGGGCTCGGTGGCTGCAAGAATCTCCATGGAAAAGGCCAGGTAGGCCTGCAGGTCCAGGGTGCCGTTCAGGTAGTCCTGGTAGAAAGCGTCGTTGCGTTGTTTGTACGCGACCGGGTCGAGAATGCCCCGTTCGCACAGGTAGTCACCCCAGGCGTGGTCACTGTCGCCACCGAGGAGGGTATTGTCCAGGTCGAATAAAGCCAGGCGCATCGCGGTCACTCGTGTCAGCCACAGGGTAGGCCCGCAGAATACGGAGTTTTCACCGCGCTGCACATAAGCTTGGCGGGCGCGTTGCTGCGCTCGCAAGCTTTGTGGAACAATGCGGTGACATGCGTTTGCGAGGTTGCTGCCGTGATCGACCCGGATGGTTTTCGCCCCAATGTTGGGATCATTCTGACGAATGATGCCGGGCAGGTGCTATGGGCTCGACGGATCAACCAGGATGCCTGGCAATTCCCCCAGGGTGGTATCAACCCTGACGAGACGCCGGAAGATGCCCTGTACCGCGAGCTGAACGAAGAAGTTGGCCTTGAACGCGATGATGTGGAAATTCTTGCCTGCACCCGCGGCTGGTTGCGTTATCGTTTACCCCAGCGGCTGGTCCGCACCCACAGCCAACCGCTGTGCATCGGCCAGAAGCAAAAGTGGTTTCTGCTGCGCCTGGTGAGCAATGAACAACGGGTGCGGATGGACCTGACCGGCAAGCCGGAATTCGACGGCTGGCGCTGGGTCAGCTATTGGTACCCGCTGGGCCAGGTGGTGACATTCAAGCGTGAAGTCTACCGCCGCGCCCTGAAAGAGCTTGCACCGCGTCTGCTGACGCGCGACTGACGACGGAGTTCGACCCCGAGCCATGCTCAATACGCTGCGCAAGATCGTCCAGGAAGTGAACTCCGCCAAAGATCTCAAGACGGCGTTGGGGATCATTGTCTTGCGCGTCAAGGAGGCCATGGGCAGCCAGGTCTGCTCGGTGTACCTGCTCGACCCGGAAACCAACCGCTTCGTGCTGATGGCTACCGAAGGCCTGAACAAGCGCTCCATCGGCAAAGTCAGCATGGCTCCCAACGAAGGCCTGGTCGGCCTGGTCGGTACCCGGGAAGAGCCGCTGAACCTGGAGAACGCCGCCGATCACCCGCGTTATCGCTACTTCGCCGAAACCGGCGAAGAAAAATTCGCCTCCTTCCTCGGCGCGCCGATCATCCACCACCGCCGTGTGGTTGGTGTGCTGGTCATCCAGCAGAAGGAGCGCCGCCAGTTCGATGAAGGCGAAGAAGCCTTCCTCGTCACCATGAGCGCCCAGCTCGCCGGGGTTATCGCCCATGCGGAAGCCACCGGCTCGATCCGTGGCCTGGGGCGCCAGGGCAAAGGCATTCAGGAAGCGCGTTTCGTCGGTGTGCCAGGCTCGCCGGGCGCCGCTGTCGGGCGTGCCGTGGTCATGCTGCCGCCGGCCGACCTCGAAGTGGTGCCGGACAAGGCCGTCGACGACATCGACGCCGAACTGAAACTGTTCAACAACGCGCTCGAAGGCGTGCGCGCCGACATGCGCAAGCTGTCGGCCAAGCTGGCGACCCAGCTGCGCCCGGAAGAGCGCGCACTGTTCGATGTGTACTTGATGATGCTCGAAGACGCCGCCCTCGGTGGCGAGGTGGTCGAAGTCATCAAGACCGGCCAGTGGGCCCAGGGTGCCCTGCGCCAAGTGGTGGGCGAGCACGTCAACCGCTTCGAACTGATGGATGACGACTACCTGCGCGAGCGCGCCTCGGATGTGAAGGACCTTGGCCGGCGCCTGCTGGCCTACCTGCAGGAAGCCCGCTCGCAGTCGCTGGTGTATGCCGACAACACCATTCTGGTCAGTGAAGAACTGACCCCGGCGATGCTCGGCGAAGTGCCGGAAGGCAAGCTGGTGGGCCTGGTCTCGGTATTGGGCTCGGGCAACTCCCACGTCGCCATCCTGGCGCGCGCCATGGGCATCCCGACGGTGATGGGCCTGGTCGACCTGCCGTATTCCAAGGTCGACGGCATCGAGCTGATCGTCGACGGCTACAAGGGTGAGGTGTTCACCAACCCCAGCGAGGTGCTGCGCAAGCAGTACAGCGAAGTGGTGGAGGAAGAACGCCAGCTGGCCCAGGGCCTCGACGCCCTGCGCGAACTGCCGTGCGTCACCCCCGACGGTCATCGCATGCCGCTGTGGGTCAATACCGGCCTGCTCGCCGATGTGGCCCGTGCACAGCAGCGCGGTGCCGAAGGGGTTGGCCTGTACCGCACCGAAGTACCGTTCATGATTCAGCAGCGCTTCCCCAGCGAGAAAGAGCAGCTGGCGATCTACCGTGAGCAGTTGGCATCGTTCCATCCGTTGCCGGTGACCATGCGCACCCTCGACATCGGGGGTGACAAGGCGTTGTCGTATTTCCCGATCAAGGAAGAAAACCCGTTCCTCGGCTGGCGCGGCATCCGCGTTACCCTCGATCACCCGGAAATCTTCCTGGTACAGACCCGCGCCATGCTCAAGGCCAGCGAAGGCCTGAACAACCTGCGCATCCTGCTGCCGATGATTTCCGGCATTCACGAACTGGAAGAAGCGCTCCACCTGATCCACCGTGCCTGGGGCGAGGTGCGCGATGAAGGCACCGACGTGCCGATGCCGCCGGTGGGCGTGATGGTGGAAATCCCGGCGGCGGTGTACCAGACCAAGGAGCTGGCGCGGCAGGTGGACTTCCTCTCGGTCGGTTCCAACGACCTGACCCAGTACCTGCTGGCGGTGGACCGCAACAACCCGCGGGTCGCCGACCTTTACGACTATCTGCACCCGGCGGTGCTGCAGGCGCTCAATACCGTGGTGCGTGATGCCCACGGCGAAGGCAAACCGGTGAGCATCTGCGGCGAGATGGCCGGTGATCCGGCTGCAGCGATCCTGTTGATGGCCATGGGCTTCGATAGCCTGTCGATGAACGCCACCAACCTGCCGAAGGTGAAGTGGATGCTGCGCCAGGTGAACATGAGCAAGGCCAAGGAACTGCTGGTCGACGCCCTTAGCCATGATAACCCGCAAGTTATCCACAGCTCGCTGCAGTTGGCCCTGAAGAACCTTGGGCTGGCGCGCATGATCGGGCCAGGGGCCAACAAACCCCTCTGAAGTTGCATAGGTCATGCCGGCCTCTTCGCGGGGCAAGCCCGCTCCTACAGGTGTGCGCGCTCCTTGTAGGAGCGGGCTTGCCCCGCGAATGGGCCGGTGCAGACAGCATCAAACCTCCAAGCTGACTTCCCCTAGATGCCCGCCGAAGGGCCCAAAACTGCGTTCAACCAGCCGCCTTCTGCCTTGATCATCGACAATCAGCACGGTGCTCGCCCGGGTGCCATAGTTCTGGCTGGCAATAAACACACTCGACAGCAACCTCTCGGTCGCCATCCCCACGCCAGTCTCTGGTAGTTCACTGTCGCCTGCCGGCTCGTTATCCGCCAGCAACGCCAGCAACCGCTGCGGATCTGCTGTCTCAAGCAGCGCTTCCAGCCCAGTGCGCGCCTTCACCAGCTTCGGCCACGGCGTATCCAGCCCGGCATTGGAAAGCCCGTACACCCCGGCTTCGAGCAAGCGCGGCGCCACGTCCCGGGCATGCAGGTAGCCCAACTGATGAGCGTCACCCACCAGCAGGTTGAACCCTGAGTATTGCCCGCTGCGGCTGGCGACCTGGTCGAGGTAGGTTTCCACCCCCAGTTCACCCTGCAGATACGCCGCCACCAGCTCGCCTCGCGAGCGCGGCCCCAGCGCCTGCCCTGGGTCACGAATATTGGTCAGCGCCGCAAAGCGCCCCTGGGGGCCGACGCCCAGCCAGGTTCCGCCAGCTTCGAGGTCGCGCCCGGCATGCACCGCGGGTGTATCTTCCCAGGCCGCCAGGGCCTGGGTCGGCCGGGCGTAGAACTCGTCACGGTTGGCCGCGACGATCAGCGGCAGGGCATGCCCTGGCCGCCAGGCGAATACGATCAGGCACATAGGTTGGGCCTCTGTGTTTTTGCCCACTGTACCCACTGCGCGGGTGTCGATCCATCCTGTCACAGAGTTCACTAGAGCCACGTGCCCGGCTTCCGTTACCATGCCGGATTGTTTTCTTGGGGAAGACGAATGGAATTCGTGCTCTATCTGCTGTTGGGCGCCTGCGCCGGCGTGCTGGCCGGGCTGTTCGGCGTGGGCGGCGGTATCATCATCGTGCCGGTGCTGGTGTTTAGCTTCACCCTGCAAGGCTTCGACGCGTCGGTACTCACTCACCTGGCCGTCGGTACTTCGCTGGCGACCATCGTCTTCACCTCGATCAATGCCGTACTTGAGCACCACCGCAAGGGCGCGGTGCAATGGCCGATCTTCGCCTGGATGACCCTCGGTATCCTCATCGGCGCCGGTATCGGCGCCAAGACCGCTTCGTTGATCCAGGGCCCTCAGCTGCAGAAGATCATCGGCGTGTTCGCCCTGATCATCGCTGCACAGATGGCCCTGGACCTCAAGCCCAAGGCCAGCCGTGACATCCCTGGCAAGCCTGCTTTGATCGGCGCCGGCGGGGTGATCGGCTGGGCTTCGGCCATCTTCGGCATTGGCGGCGGCTCGCTGACCGTGCCATTCCTGACCTGGCGCGGGCTGCCGATGCAGAAAGCCGTGGCGACCTCATCGGCCTGCGGCCTGCCGATTGCCCTGGCCAGCGCCCTGAGCTTCATGCTGCTGGGCTGGCACGAGCAACACCTGCCGCCCCACAGCTTTGGTTTCGTCTACCTGCCGGCGCTGGTCGGCATTGCCGTGACCAGCATGTTTTTCGCACGCTTCGGCGCGCGCCTGGCGCACAAGCTGTCGCCACGCCTGTTGAAACGCCTGTTCGCAGCCTTGCTGTTCTGCGTCGGCCTCAGCTTTCTGATTTGAACCAAGAGGAAGTTCCATGCTGCCTTACCCGCAGATAGACCCCGTGGCCGTAGCCCTCGGGCCACTGAAAATCCACTGGTACGGCCTGATGTACCTGGTTGGCATTGGCGGCGCCTGGCTGCTGGCTTCGCGCCGGCTTAACCGCTTCGACCCGACCTGGACCCGCGAAAAGCTTTCCGACCTGGTGTTCTGGCTGTCGATGGGGGTTATTGTCGGTGGGCGCCTGGGTTACGTACTGTTCTATGACCTGCACGCCTACCTGGCCAACCCGACACTGATCTTCGAAGTGTGGAAGGGCGGCATGTCGTTCCACGGCGGCTTCATTGGCGTGATGCTGGCCGCGCTGTGGTTCGGCAAGCGCAACAACAAGTCGTTCTTCGAACTGATGGACTTCGTCGCGCCGCTGGTGCCGATCGGCCTGGGCGCCGGGCGTATCGGCAACTTCATCAACGCCGAGCTGTGGGGCAAGCCCACCGACGTGCCATGGGCGATGATCTTCCCGCCTTTCAGCGACCCGGCCCAGCTGCCGCGCCACCCGTCGCAGCTGTACCAGTTCGCCCTGGAAGGCGTGGCGCTGTTCGTTATCCTCTGGTTGTACTCACGCAAGCCGCGGCCAACCATGGCGGTTTCCGGCATGTTTGCGCTGTTCTACGGCATCTTCCGCTTCATCGTGGAATTCGTCCGTGTGCCGGACGCGCAGCTCGGTTACATCGCCTGGGGCTGGCTGACCATGGGTCAGATTCTCTGTGTGCCGATGATCCTGGCTGGCCTTGGCCTGATCTGGTGGGCTTATAATCGCAAACCCACGGCGAAACCCGCCTGATTATTCCCACGGCAGGGGTGATCCCCCTGCCGTTTTTGTTACAGGTAAGCCATGAAACAGTATCTGGACCTGGTCCGCGACGTCATCGAGAACGGCACGCTGCAGGGCAACCGCACCGGCATCCGCACCATCAGCCTGCCGGGCGCCATGCTGCGTTTCGACCTGCAGAAGGGCTTCCCGGCCATCACCACGCGCAAGCTGGCGTTCAAGTCGGCCATCGGTGAGATGGTCGGCTTCCTGCGTGGCGTGAAGAACGCCGGTGAGTTCCGCGAGCTGGGCTGCAAGGTTTGGGACCAGAACGCCAACGAGAACGCCCAGTGGCTGGCCAACCCGTTCCGCCAGGGCCATGACGACCTCGGCGAGATCTACGGCGTGCAATGGCGCCAGTGGCCGGGCTATAAGCGCATCCCGCTGAGCAACCCGGCGGCCATCGAAATGGCTGAGCAGGCTGGCTTCCGCCGCATTGCCCAGGACGAGGAGGACGGCGTCGCGTTCGTCATCCTGTACAAGGCCATCGACCAGGTGCGCCAGTGCCTGGACACCATCGCCAATGACCCGGGCAGCCGGCGCATCCTGTTCCATGGCTGGAACTGTGCCCAGCTTGACGAAATGGCCCTGCCGCCGTGCCACCTGCTGTACCAGTTCCACCCGAATGTCGAGACCAAGGAAATTTCCCTGACCCTCTACATCCGCTCCAACGACTTGGGCCTGGGCACGCCGTTCAACCTCACCGAAGGCGCGGCGCTGCTGTCGCTGTTCGGCCGCCTGACCGGCTACACCCCGCGCTGGTTCACCTACTTCATTGGCGATGCCCATGTGTATGAGAATCACCTGGACATGCTCAACGAGCAGCTCAAGCGCGAGCCGCTGGAAGCGCCGAAGCTGGTGATCAGTGACCGCGTGCCGGAATTTGCCAAGACCGGCAAGTACGAGCCGGAGTGGCTGGAGAAGATCGAGCCGAGCGATTTCAGCCTGGAAGGCTATGAGCACCATGCGCCGATGACGGCGCCGATGGCGGTCTGAGAGGTCTTGGTTGCCTGAGCTGGCCTATTCGCGGGCACGCCCGCTCCCACAGGAGTTCCCACAGGCCTGAAGGCTTGTGCGATCCCAGTGGGAGCGGGCGTGCCCGCGAATGTTTTCCAGTTAGTGCCCGTGACTTCGGCCCACATGCGAATGCTCGGTGTCCGGTACCGATACCGCCCCGTTCGTCTCCAGTTGCTGCAAGATCGCGCATTCCGCCCCCTGCGCATTGCAGCGCCGCCGCAGTTCCACCAGCTGTTCCTGCAACGCCACCAACCCATCGATCCGTGCCTGCACATGCTCGATATGCTCATCGATCAGCGCATTGACGCTGCCGCACGAGTCGTCGGGGCTGTCGCGCAGGCGTAACAGGCTGCGGATCTCGTCCAGGGTCATGTCCAGCGTTCGGCAGTTGCGGATGAAGGTCAGCCGCTCGACGTGGGCCTGGGTGTACTGCCGGTAATTGCCTTCGGTGCGCGCCGGCTCCGGCAGCAGGTGTTCACGCTCGTAGTACCGGATGGTTTCCACGGCGCAATCGGTGGCTTTGGCCAGTTCTCCGATCTTCATGACAAATCTCCAGCAAGTGGCTTGACCCTATAGTGGCTACAGGGTGTTCACTTGGCAACAGGCTCAATTTAAGGATGACCCCATGAACCAGCCTGTCAGCCACGAACACAAGCATTCACACGATCATGCCCATGGCGATGAAGGCCATGGCCATGCCGCTCACGACCGCAGCTGCTGTGGCTCCAGCGCCGCGCCCGCTTTGGTGCAACTGAGCGAGAAGGCCAGCAGCCACGCGCAGCTCAGCCGCTTTCGCATCGACGCCATGGACTGCCCTACCGAGCAGACCCTGATCCAGGACAAGCTGGGCAAGCTGGCTGGCATCGAGCAGCTGGAATTCAACCTGATCAACCGCGTGCTTGGTGTGCGCCATACCCTGAACGGCACGGGCGAAATCGAGCGCGTCATCGACAGCCTGGGCATGAAGGCTGAGCCGCTGACCGCTGAAGGCGACGGCAGCGCCGCCGCCGCTCAGCCGCACAAGACCCAGTGGTGGCCGCTGGCCCTGTCGGGTACTGCCGCGATCGCCGCCGAAATCGTGCATTTCGCCAACCTCGCACCGCAATGGCTAGTTGCTGTGCTCGCGCTGGCTGCGATCCTCGGCTGCGGCCTTGGCACCTACAAGAAGGGCTGGATCGCACTGAAGAACCGCAACCTCAACATCAATGCGCTGATGAGCATTGCCGTGACCGGCGCCGTGCTGATTGGTCAGTGGCCGGAAGCGGCCATGGTCATGGTGCTGTTCAGCGTCGCCGAGCTGATCGAGGCGCGCTCGCTGGACCGTGCGCGCAATGCCATCGGCGGGCTCATGCAGCTGGCGCCGGACATGGCCACGGTGCAGCAGGCCGATGGCCAGTGGCATGAGTTGGAGGTGCGTGAGGTGTCAATCGGTGCCTTGGTCCGGGTGCGCCCGGGCGAACGCATCGGCCTGGATGGCCAGGTCGTCAGCGGGCAATCCAGCGTTGATCAGGCGCCGATTACCGGTGAAAGCCTGCCTGTGGAAAAGGCTGCGGGGGACAAGCTGTTCGCCGGCACCATCAACCAGGCCGGTGCCTTGGAGTACCGCGTGACGGCGGTTGCCGGGCAGTCGACTTTGGCGCGCATCATCAAGGCCGTCGAAGAGGCACAGGGTGCGCGTGCGCCTACCCAGCGCTTCGTCGACCAGTTCTCGCGCATCTACACTCCGGCGGTGTTCGCCGTGGCCCTGGCGGTGGCGGTGATTCCGCCGCTGTTCATGGCCGGTGGCTGGTTCGACTGGGTGTACCGCGCGCTTGTACTGCTGGTGGTGGCTTGCCCCTGTGCCCTGGTCATTTCTACCCCGGTGACCATCGTCAGTGGCTTGGCCGCTGCGGCGCGCAAAGGCATCCTGATCAAGGGCGGGATCTACCTGGAAGGTGGGCGCAAGCTGGACTTCCTGGCACTCGACAAGACCGGCACCATCACCCACGGCAAACCGGTGCAAACCGATGCCAAGGTGCTTGAACCCCTGTTCGAGGGCCGCGCCCAGGCGTTGGCGGCAAGCCTGGCCGACCGTTCCGATCACCCGGTGTCGGGTGCCATCGCCCAGTTCGCCAAGGCGCATAACCTACCGCTGAGCGAGGTCAGCGAATTTGCCGCCCTGGCCGGCCGCGGCGTGCGCGGCGATATCGACGGGGAAACCTACCACCTGGGCAATCACCGGCTGGTCGAGGAGCTGGGCCTGTGCTCGCCGGCGCTGGAAGCCCAACTGGATACGCTGGAGCGCCAGGGCAAGACCGTGGTCTTGCTGCTCGACCGTTCCGGGCCGTTGGCACTGTTCGCCGTGGCCGACACGGTCAAGGACAGCAGCCGCCAGGCCATCGCCGAACTGCATGCGCTGGGTATCAAGACCGTCATGCTGACCGGCGACAATCCGCACACTGCCCAAGCCATCGCCGCCCAGGTGGGTATTGATCGCGCTGAGGGCAACCTGCTGCCGGCCGACAAGCTGCAGAGCATCGAGCAGCTGTACGCCGAAGGGCACCGGGTGGGTATGGTCGGTGATGGCATCAATGACGCACCAGCCTTGGCCCGCGCCGAAATCGGCTTCGCCATGGCGGCGGCCGGCACCGACACGGCGATCGAGACTGCCGACGTGGCGCTGATGGATGACGACTTGCGCAAAATCCCGGCGTTCGTCAGGCTGTCGCGCCAAAGTGCGGCGATCCTGACGCAGAACATCGTTCTGGCGCTGGGCATCAAGGCAATATTCCTGGCGATCACCTTTGCCGGCATGGCCACCCTGTGGATGGCGGTGTTCGCCGACATGGGCGTGAGCCTGCTGGTGGTGTTCAACGGTCTGCGCCTGCTGCGCAAATGAGGTCATGCAATGCTGAGTGCCGAGCTCAAAGCCTTCTACATGGTGGCCCGCCTGGGCAGCATCACCCTGGCGGCGAAGAAGCTCGGGCTCAGCCAGCCGACCGTGACCACGCAGATCCGCAACCTGGAAAGCCACTATGCGGTGGAGCTGTTCTACCGCGGTGGTCGGCGTCTGGTGTTGAGCGAGGAGGGCGTGCGCTTGTTGCCGATGGTGAAGGCGCTGTTGCAGCAGGAGGCCGACATCGAGTTCGAGTTGCGCAACAGCGGCCAGGCCCAGGGCAGCTTGCGCATTGCCGCCACCGCGCCCTACTACATCCTCGACCTGGTGAAGATCTTCCGCGAGCGCCTGCCTCAGGTCGAAGTGATGGTGGAGATCGGCAATTCGCAGCAGGTGCTGGAGATGCTCGAGGACTACCGGGTGGACATCGCCGCCTCGTCACAGCTGGTCGAGGATGCGCGGCTGGTACGCCGGGTGCTGGGCACCGATCCGCTGGTAGTAGCAGTGCACCGCAATCATCCGCTGGCCCATCGGCAGGCGGTATCCATCGATGTGGTCGCGGGGCATTGCCTGCTGATGCGCGAGAAGGGCTCGACTACACGCAAGCTGACCGAGCAGATGCTGCTGGAGGCCGGGGTCAAGGCCGGAGCGTTGCTGGAGATCGGCAGCCGCGAGTCGATCCGCGAGGCGGTGCTGCGCAATATCGGCATCAGCGTGATTGCCCGGCACGAGGTGCCGCATAACCCGGAGCTGCAGGTGCTGGCGCTGGAGAACGCGCCGGTGATGCATGAATACCTGTATTGCCTGAAAGAGAGGCGGCAAGCCAGGTTGCCGGCGGCCTTCCTTGGTGTGGCGCAGGAAGTGGTGGGTTCACAGTTTTAGATCTGTGTTGCTGGCTTCGCGGGCGTGCCCGCGAAGAGGCCCGCAAGGACACTACAAAATCTGCCTATACCACTATCACCGGCTTTTGCCCAAACGCCACAGAACCTTCGCACAGCCTTCCTAGCATGGCCCTCACTTGTTCGATGAGGCCTTGCCATGAACCACGCTACCCCGGGCGCACAGATGAAGGTGCGCGGTATCCACAAACGTTTCGGTGCCTTCACGGCGCTCAACGACGTGTCTCTGGACATCGCCGCTGGCGAACTGGTGTGCCTGCTCGGTCCGTCCGGTTGCGGCAAGACCACCCTGCTGCGCTGCATCGCCGGCCTCGAACGCCAGGACCGTGGCGCGCTGTACATCGGTGAGCGCGATATCTCCGAACTGCCTCCCCAGGCACGGGATTACGGCATCCTGTTCCAGTCCTACGCGCTGTTCCCCAACCTCACCGTCGAAGCCAACATCGCCTACGGCCTGAGTGGCAGCAACCGCGACCAGAGCCGTCAGCGTGTGGCAGACATGCTCGAACTGGTCGGCCTGTCCGGAAGCGAAAAGAAGTACCCCGGCCAGCTGTCCGGCGGCCAGCAGCAACGTGTGGCCTTGGCCCGTGCGCTGGCACCTGCGCCGTCGCTGCTGCTGCTCGACGAACCGATGTCGGCGCTGGATGCCCGCGTGCGCGAGCATCTGTGCACCGAGCTGCGCCAGCTGCAGCGCCAGCTGGGTATTACCACGTTGATGGTGACCCACAACCAGGACGAGGCCATGCTCATGGCCGACCGCATCGCGGTGATGAACAACGGTCAGGTCGAGCAATATGCGACCCCGCAGGAAATCTACGACCAGCCCGCCACGCCGTTCGTTGCCGAATTCGTCGGCCAAGGCAACTGGCTGCCGTTCCAGCGCAGCAGCGAGAGCCACGCCCAGGTCGGCGCCATGAGTATGCGCCTGGCGACCAACGCAGGGACCGCCCGCAGTGGCCGGCTGTTCTGCCGCCCGGAGGCGATCACCATCAACCCGGTGATGCATGAGGAAAACCTGTTCCCGGCCAAGGTTCGTGAGATCACCTTCCTAGGCAACCGCTGCCGCATGAGCTTCGAGCTCAAGGCCCTGCCGGGCCATGCGCTGCTCGCCGAACTGGCACCCGAAGCCATGCCGCGCCTGGGCTCTCAGGACATCTGGGTGGCGTTGCCACCGCAGAGCCTGCAGGTGTTTGCCTGAGATGGCCGCGCCAATGTCCCTGCCGTTGACCCAGGCCAATGATGCGCGACGCGGCGATGTCGCCCTGGGTGACCGGCTGTTCATCGTCGGTGGCAAGAGTTTGCTGCTGGTCCTTCTGCTGCTGGCCGTGGTGATGCCGCTGCTGGCCATATTCTGGAAAGGCTTCAGCGGTGAAGCTGGCCAGGGTGGTGGCGTGCTGGCCGCCCGCGAACTGCTCGCCAGCGAGAACTTCCATTGGCTGCTCGGCAACAGCCTGTCGGTGGCCTTCACCGTGGCGGCGATCGTGGTACCGCTGGCTTACCTGTTCGCCTACGCCCTGCAGCGCACGCTGATCCCGGCCAAGGGCCTGTGGCGCGGCATCTCGCTGCTGCCGCTGCTGGCGCCGTCGATGCTCCCGGCCATCGCGCTGGTCTACCTGTTCGGCAACCAGGGCCTGCTGCGCAGCCTGCTTAGCGATAACATCTACGGCTTCTGGGGCATTGTTCTCGGCGAGGCCATCTACACCTTCCCCCATGCGCTGATGATCCTGCTCTCGGCGCTGTCGCTGGCCGACGCACGGCTGTTCGATGCTGCCTCGAGCATGGGCGCCGGGCCGTGCCGGGCATTCTGCAGCATCACCTGGCCTGCCACGCGTCAGGCGGTGTTCGCCGCGTTCTGCCTGGTATTCACCCTGACCATCACCGACTTCGGCGTGCCGGTCGTGGTCGGCGGTGATTATCAGGTGCTGGCACTGGAAGCCTACAAGGCGGTGGTCGGTCAGCAGCAGTTCGGCCGTGGCGCCTTGATCGGCATGGTCCTGCTGCTGCCGGCGCTGCTCAGCTTCGGCGTCGATGCCTGGCTGCGTCGGCGCCAGGGCGAGGCCATGAGCGGCCGGGCCCAGGTGTTCGAGCCCAAGCCTTCGCGTGGCCGTGATGCCTGCTTCCTGGCCATCGTGCTGCTGGTCTGCGCGGCACTGCTGGTGGTGATCGGCATGGCGGTGTACTCGTCGCTGGTGACGTTCTGGCCGTACAACCTGACCCTGTCGTTCAAGCACTATATGTTCGACGACACCGCCGGTGGCGGCTGGCTGGCCTACCGCAACAGCGTGACCATGGCCCTGTGCACTGCATTGATCGGCAGCCTCGTGATCTTCACGGGGGCCTACCTGATGGAGAAAACCCAGGGTCAGCGCCTGCTCAACCAGGCCTTGCGCCTGCTCAGCTTCATTCCCATGGCGGTGCCTGGGTTGGTGCTGGGCCTGGGCTACGTGTTCTTCTTCAACCTCAGCGGCAACCCATTGCACGTGTTCTATGGCGGCATGGCGCTGTTGGTGCTGTGCACCATCGCCCACTACCTGACCACCGCGCAGATGACCGCCGCCACCGCGCTGCGCCAGCTCGACGGCGAGTTCGAGGCCGCCGCGCTGTCGCTCAAGGCGCCGCTTTACAAGCACTTCGTGCGGGTTACCGTGCCGATCTGCTTGCCGGCGCTGCTTGACATCATCCGCTACCTGTTCGTCTCGGCGATGACCACCGTATCGGCGGCGATCTTCCTCTACAGCCCCGACACCATCCTCGCCGCCGTTGCTGTGTTGAACATGGACGATGCCGGCAACGTTGGCGGCGCCGCCGCCATGTCGACCCTGATCCTGCTGACCAGCGCCGCCGCCTCGCTGCTGCTGGCTGCAGCTTCGCGCGGCCTGCTGCGCCGTTCCCAAGCCTGGCGCCAGCGCGCGCCTGGCCATTGACCGCCTGCCCATACCCATAGGAAACGCATCATGTTCAAGCCCCTCGCACTTGCCGCTGCCGTATCCGCCGTATTCAGCCTGCAGGCCTCGGCCGCAGCCACCCAGCTGACCGTCTATACCGCCTTGGAAGCCGAGCAGCTCAAGAGCTACAAACAGGCCTTCGAAAAGGCCAACCCGGACATCGAGATCAAATGGGTGCGGGATTCCACCGGCATCATCACCGCCAAGCTGCTGGCCGAGAAAGACCGCCCGCAAGCCGACGCTGTCTGGGGCCTGGCCGCTTCCAGCCTGGCCATCCTCGACCAGAACGGCATGCTCGAAGCCTACGCACCGAAAGACCTGGGTAAGATTTCCGCCAATTACCGCGACGCCGCCAACCCGCCAGCCTGGGTCGGCATGGACGTGTGGGCCGCGACCATCTGCTTCAACACTGTCGAAGCCGAAAAACAGGGCCTGAGCAAACCGGTGAGCTGGCAGGACCTGACCAAGCCTGAGTACAAGGGCAAGATCGTCATGCCTAACCCGGCTTCGTCCGGCACCGGCTTCCTCGACGTCAGCGCCTGGCTGCAGACCTTCGGCGAGCCGCAGGGCTGGGCCTACATGGACGGCCTGCACCAGAACATTGGCCAGTATGTGCACTCCGGCTCCAAGCCGTGCAAGCTGGCGGCGGCGGGCGAGTTCCCGATCGGCATCTCGTTCGAATACCCGGCCGTGCAGCTCAAGCGCCAGGGCGCGCCGCTGGATATCGTGCTGCCGAAGGAAGGCCTGGGCTGGGAGATCGAGGCAACCGCCGTGATCAAGGGCTCGCCGAAGGCTGACGCAGCCAAGCGCCTGGCCGACTTCTCGGCAAGCCCGGCGGCCATGGACCTGTACAAGGACAACTTTGCCGTATTGGCCGCACCGGGCATTGCCAAGCCGCAGACCGAGCTGCCGGCGGATTATGAACAGCGCCTGATCAAGAACGACTTTGCCTGGGCCTCGAAGAATCGTGACGAGATCCTGACCGAATGGCGCAAGCGTTATGACGGCAAGTCGGAGAAAGTGGCCTCGCAGTGATTGGGTGATGGCTAGCAGGTGTATGCCTTTGAGTACTTGGTGGCTGTGATATCGAGCGCCGCGCGGGCGGCGCTCGATATCACAGCGCCTCAAATCTGTGCGACCAGCGCCTCTAGCTGTTCTTGCCGCTCAGCCTGGTTGGGCTTCGCCCCTGGGTTGAGCGTCGACCACTGCGGATGCGCCCGCGCCTTGCTCAAGGCCTCCGGCAGCTTACCCTCGCGCCAGGCCTTCTCATCCAGTTCGCCCAGCCGAATGCTGTCCTGCGCCGCATGCCCGCGGCCATCCAGCGCCACCATCAACTGTTGCTGACGCAACGCCAGCAACCGCAGCACCGTGTCATCCACCGTCAGCTCGCGTTGGCCCTTGAGCTTGCCCATGAGCCGCGACCCATAGTTGCGCGCCGTCTGCAGCGCGCCACCGGCAATTGCGCCGGCCAGCGCGGCAGCGCCGAGGGTCAGGCCGCCAACCAGCAGGTCAACGCCGGCACCGGCTGCAGCACCGGCCGCCACGCCGCTACCCAGGCGCACGCCAAGCAGCTTCAGGGTCTCGGGATTGAACAGGTCATCGCCCCAGCGACCATCCAGCAATGGCAAGTCACCGGCATTGGCATCCTCGCGGCGGAAGGCATACAGCTTGAGCAGGGCCTCCACACAACGCTGCTCACGTTGGCGCACATCCTTGCGCAAGGCCTCGATGGCTTTGGCTTCAGCTGCTGGCTCAGCCTCGACGCTGCGCCGGCAAGCGGCGCAGTCGAGCAGCAGTTCGGCGATCAGCCGCTTGCCACTCTGTTGACGCGCCAAGCGCTGGGCCTGCTGGTCGTCGATCAACCGTTGCAGGGCCGGTCGGGCTTCTTCCAGCAGCAGTGCCAGGCTCTCGTACAGCCGACGTTCACCATCTTCCGGCGGGGCCACGCTGTCGAACCGTACCAATGCGTGAAGCCCAAGCCGGGCAAGGGCTTCACGCCATTGCGGTTCGCGGTGCTGGCTGCTGGCAACGAAGTTGAGTACCGGCAGCAGTGGCTTGCCGCAGCTGGCCAGCACTTCCAGTTCGTCGCGGTACTTGGCCAGCACCGGCTCGCGTGCGTCGATCACATACAGGCCGGCATTGCTCGCCAGGAGTTGGCGCAGCACCTTGGCTTCCTGCTCGAAGCGTTGACGCGCCTCGCTGCCTTGCAGGAAGCGTTCGAGGCGGGCCGGGCCGTCTAGGCGTTCGCCGGGGCGCTCCAGGCGTTCGAGGTAGTCCAGCAGGGCGATGGCGTCTTCCAGGCCGGGGGTATCGTAGAGCTCAAGCAGCGGTTCGCCGTCCACCGACAGCCGTGCACCCTCGACATGGCGGGTAGTGCTGGGGCGGTGCGAGACCTCGCCGAAGCCGACGTCGCGGGTGAGCGTGCGCAGCAGCGAGGTCTTGCCGACATTGGTGTGGCCGACCACGGCCAGTTTCAGCGGCTCAGTCATGACCATGCTCCAGCCAGTTCAGGGGCGAGGTGTCGGCGTGGGGCAGGCCGAGGCGGTCGAGGGCGTCGTGCCAGTCGCCCAGCCGTTCGGCGTCCAGGGCTTGGCCCGGCGCGGCCTGGAGCAGCCAGATACGCGTGGCGCCGGCATTGCGTGCCAGTTCGGCAAGCAGCGCCAGGCTGCCGCGGTCTGGCGAGCGGCGTGGGTCGCAGGCGATGGCCAGGCGTGCCGGCGGGAAGCGGCTGAGCTGCTCCAGCAGCTTGTTACGTGATTCGCGACTGTCGAGCACGCCAGCGTTGGTCACCGTTTTGGGTAGGGCAGGCGGCCAGGGACGTTGATCGTCGAGTTCCAGGCCTACCAGCAAGGCGCCGCTGCTGCCGCTTTCCAGCTGGCCAGCCTGGAACTGCGGCAGTGCTTCGGGGGCGGCATCCTGCACGCCGATGCGTTCGCTGCGCGGCATCAGGGCTTCGCGCAGTTGCGCGTAGCCGGGCAGGCTGAGGTCCAGTGTCAGCCGGGCACGGCCCTGGCGCCAGCGCCACAGGCACAATCCGGCCAGCAGCAGGCGCGGCAGCAGGCCATACACCAGCACCACGCCGAGCAGCCAGCTGGCCCAGGCTTGGCGGGCGATATCCAGGGCTGGCAGGGTGTCGCCGCTGGCGCGGATCATGGCCTCGTCCGGCACGGCGAAACCGAGCAGCGCGGGCAGTGCGCCGAGGGCTTGGGTCAGGTGAATGAATGGGTCGGCAGCCAGCAGGGTGGTTTCCCAGACGAAGCCGTAGCGACGGGTTGCGAGCAAGGTCAGCAACAGGACCAGCGCTGCGACCATCGCCAGTAGCCACAGGCCGTGCACAAGGGCGCCAAGCAGCCAGCGGTTCAGGCGCTGGCGTTGCAGCAACACCAGCAGTGCTGGCCCCAGGTGCGCGGCCTTGGCATCGCGGGCGAAGCGTTCACTCAGCCACAACCACAGGCGGCCGAGGCTGGCGCCGTGCTCGCCGCTCAAGGCAAAGCCAACGGCCCAGCCCAGCAGCATCAGCAGGTTCAGACCGAGCAGGCTGCCCAGTGCCCAGAACACGTTGACCGGGCGCTGGCCGTCGCCCAAGGCGGCAAAGGCCAGGCCTGCGCCGCTGAAAACGGCCAGCAGCATCAGGGCCAGCAGCGCCAGGCGGGCGCCCTGCTTCCAGTGGCGAAGGGCCGTGGTCATGCCATCGCGCTCGGCCAGCCAGAGCGCGCGGGTTTCGATGCGCCCTGCCAGGTCGCCACCTTGCTGGCGGGCGTGGCGGTTGGCCTCCTGGTCGTCCAGCAGGCCTGCATGTTCCTCGCGCAGGCGTACCGCTTCGGTGAGCCAGCGCTTGTCCAGTGGAGTCGGTGCAGTCACAAGGTCTTCCATTGCGTGGTTCAGGGCAGAAGCATAACCCACACGCCCGGTGCTATCCTCGCTGGCATGAATACATCACTCCCCCTCAGCCTGATTGCGGCTCACGCCGAGAACCGCGTGATCGGCATCGACAACACCATGCCCTGGCACCTGCCGGGGGACTTCAAGTACTTCAAGGCCACCACCTTGGGCAAACCGATCATCATGGGACGCAAGACCTGGGACTCACTGGGCCGACCGTTGCCGGGGCGTTTGAATATCGTGGTCAGCCGGCAGGCGGGCCTGGAACTGGCCGGGGCCGAGGTGTTCGCCTCGCTAGAGGCCGCGGTGGCGCGGGCCGAGCAGTGGGCGCGCGAGCAGGGCGTTGGCGAACTGATGCTGATTGGCGGGGCGCAGCTTTATGCGCAGGCGCTAGAGAAGGGGCTGGTTAGCCGGATGTACCTGACGCGAGTGGAACTGGCACCGGAGGGTGATGCCTGGTTCCCTGAGTTTGATGAGGGCCAGTGGAAGCTGATGTCGAGCGAGGCTCAGGCTGAAGAAGGCAAGCCGGCCTACCACTTCGAGGTTTGGGACAGGATCTGAATTGCCGGGGCTGCCAAGCAGCCCCGGCAATCCGTCAGGAATGGCTCAGTTCGGCATGCTCGTCGCCGGCCAGCACATCCTTGTCGGTTTCCTTCAACAGCTGGCTGGTCACCACGCCAGCAGTCATGGAGCCGTTCACGTTCAATGCCGTGCGGCCCATGTCGATCAGCGGCTCCACCGAAATCAGCAGTGCCACCAGCTCGACCGGCAGGCCCATGGCAGGCAGCACGATCAGCGCGGCGAAAGTCGCACCGCCACCCACGCCAGCCACACCCGCCGAACTCAGCGTCACGATTGCCACCAGGGTCGCGATCCACAACGGGTCGAAGGTATCGATGCCCACTGCTGGTGCCACCATTACCGCCAACATGGCTGGATAGAGGCCCGCGCAGCCGTTCTGGCCAATGGTGGTGCCGAACGATGCACTGAAGCTGGCAATCGACTGCGGCACGCCCAGGCGGCGGGTTTGCGCTTCGATGTTCAGCGGGATGCTGGCGGCGCTGGAGCGGCTGGTGAAAGCAAAGGTCAGCACCGGCCAGACCTTGCGGAAGAAGCGCAGCGGACTGACGCCGGTGGCGGCGAGGATGATGCCGTGGACCACGAACATCAGCGCCAGGCCCAGGTACGACACCACCACGAAGCTGCCGAGCTTGAGGATGTCCTCCATGTTGGAGCTGGCCACCACCTTGGTCATCAGCGCCAGCACGCCATAGGGGGTGAGCTTCATCACCACGCGGACCAGGCGCATCACCCAGGCTTGCAGGGTATCGATGGCCGACAGGGCACGCTCGCCCTTCGCGGCGTCATCCTTGATCAGCTGCAGCGCGGCCAGGCCGACGAACACGGCGAAGATCACCACGCTGATGATCGAGGTCGGTTTGGCTCGGGCCAAGTCGCCGACCGGGTTGCTCGGGATGAACGACAGCAGCAGCTGCGGGATATTCAGGTCGGCAACCTTGCCCACGTAGTCGCTGTGGATAACCTGCATGCGTGCGCTTTCCTGGGCGCCGGCCACCAGGCCTTCAGCGCTCAGGCCGAACAGGTTGGTCAGGACAATGCCGATCAGTGCGGCAATGGCGGTGGTCAGCAGCAGCGTGCCGATGCTCAGTACGCTGATGCGGCCCAGCGACGAAGCGTTATGCAGGCGGGCCACGGCGCTGAGGATCGAGGCGAAGATCAGCGGCATGACGATCATCTGAAGCAGGCCTACGTAGCCGTTGCCGACCAGGTCGAGCCAGCTGATGGTGGCCTTGAGTACCGGGTGGCCGGCACCGTAGAGGGTGTGCAGGACCAGGCCGAACGCCACGCCCAGCGCCAGGCCCAGCAGGACCTTCTTGGCCAGGCTCCAGTCGGTGCGGCGCGTTTGCGCCAGGCCCAGCAACAAGGCCAGGAACGCCAGCAGGTTGAGAGACAACGGCAGGTTCATTGAAGCTCCAGGAAAAAGCAGAAGAGGCATCGCCTCTGGTGAGCGATTGCGAACGGAAATGCTAACAGCCTGAAAACAAACGAATTTATACCCAAAAGTAATTTACTTAGTCGTTTATGGAATAACAGGTTGTCGCAGATAGCAATACACACGACGTTTACAGTTCAGTGAAGGTCGTTGTGAGAGGCCGGAATCGGCGAATGTTGCACTAGTTTTGCCGGGTCATTTCAGGAGATTCGTACATGAAATTCGCTCCGAAAGCCCTCGCCCTGGGTTTGTCCCTGCTGTTCAGTGTCGAAAGCTTCGCCACCGAGCTCAAGCACTGGCCTGCTGAAGCGGCCAAACAGCTCGACGCCATGATTGCTGCCAATGCCCATAAAGGTAACTACGCGGTCTTCGACATGGACAACACCAGCTACCGCTACGACCTTGAAGAAGCGCTGCTGCCGTTCATGGAAAACAAAGGCCTGCTGACCCGCGACAAGCTTGACCCGTCGCTCAAGCTGATCCCGTTCAAGGACACTGCCGAGCACAAGGAAAGCCTGTTCAGCTACTACTACCGCCTGTGCGAGATCGACGACATGGTTTGCTACCCGTGGGTGGCACAGGTGTTTGCCGGCTTCACCCTCAAGGAGCTGAAGGCTCAGGTCGATGAGCTGATGGCCTCGGCCAAACCAATCCCCAGCACCTATTTCGAAGGCGACCAGGTCAAGACCATCGAGGTGCAGCCGCCAAAGGTCTTCGCTGGCCAAGCAGAGCTGTATAACAAACTTATGGAGAACGGCATCGAGGTCTACGTGATCTCGGCGGCGTCCGAAGAGCTGGTGCGCATGGTCGCTGCCGATCCCAAGTACGGCTACAACGTCAAACCGCAGAACGTGATTGGCGTCAGCCTGTTGCTGAAGGATCGTGCGAACGGCCAGCTGACCACGGCGCGCAAGCAGATCAGCGCCGGGCAGTATGACGCCAAGGCCAACGAAGGGCTGGAGCTGACACCGTACCTGTGGACGCCGGCGACCTGGATGGCAGGCAAGCAGGCGGCGATCCTGACCTATATCGATGAGTGGAAGAAGCCGGTGCTGGTGGGGGGCGATACGCCAACCAGCGATGGCTACATGCAGTTCCATGGGGTGGATGTGAACAAGGGTGGCATCCACCTGTGGATAAACCGCAAGGCCAAGTACATGGACCAGTTGAACGGGATGATCGCCAAGAATGCGGCGGCGCAGGCCAAGGAGGGGTTGCCGGTGACGGCAGACAAGAACTGGGTGATCGTGACGCCGGAGCAG
>NZ_BCBA01000031.1 GCF_001320245.1 Pseudomonas sp. NBRC 111124 | reverse complement strand
TCGTGGATGATTTCCAGATCGGCTCTCATGCTGTCCTCAGATGGCGATGCGGTTCATGTAGTTCGCGAAACCCTGCATGTAGCGAGGCGTGGGGATCAGGAAGGCATCGTGCCCGTAAGGTGAGTCGATTTCCAGATAACAGACGTTCTTGCGCGCTGCCATCAAGGCGTCGACGATCTCCCGCGAGCGGGCCGGCGAGAAGCGCCAGTCGGTAGTGAACGACATGATGCAGTAATCCGCTTTGACGTGGGCCAGGGTGGCGGCCAGGTCGCCGCCATTGGCCGCAGCCGGGTCGAAATAATCCAGGGCCTTGGTCATCAGCAGGTAGGTATTGGCGTCGAAACGGCCGGAAAACTCCTCGCCCTGATAGCGCAGGTAGCTCTCGACCTGGAATTCGACGCTGTGGAAGTCGTAGTTGAGCTTGTCGCTCTTCAGCTCGCGGCCGAATTTCTCACCCATCGAGTCGTCGGACAGGTAAGTGATATGGCCGACCATGCGCGCCAGCATCAGGCCGCGCTTGGGGATCACGCCCTGGTCCTGGAACGAACCACCGTGGAACTCAGGGTCTGTGAGGATGGCCTGGCGTGCCACTTCGTTGAAGGCAATGTTCTGCGCCGACAGCTTGGGCGCCGAGGCGATGTCCACACAGTGGCGCACGCGATCGGGGTAGGTCATGGTCCACTGCAGGGCCTGCATGCCGCCCAGGCTGCCACCGACGATGGCGGCCCACTGCGCAATGCCCAGGCGGTCAGCCAGGCGTGCCTGGCTGTGTACCCAGTCTTCCACAGTCAGCACCGGGAACTCGGCGCCATACGGCTTGCCGGTGACTGGGTTGATGCTGCTCGGGCCAGTGCTGCCGTTGCAGCCGCCAAGGTTGTTCAGGCTCACCACGAAGAAGCGGTTGGTGTCGATCGGCTTGCCGGGGCCAATGCAGCTGTCCCACCAGCCCGGCTTGCGGTCGGTGGCGGCATGGTAGCCAGCGGCATGGTGATGGCCAGACAGGGCATGGCAGATCAGTACGGCATTGCTCGCGCCGGCGTTCAGGGTGCCATAGGTCTCATAAACCAGCTCGTAGCTGTTCAGCGAACGGCCACAGGCCAGGGCCAGCGGTTCATCGAACCGGGCAATTTGCGGTGTAACCAGACCGACGGAATCTTCGGGAAGGACAGTGGACATCGACCCTGCTCACGCTTGACGGAGGCGTAAGTCTAAAGAGCACTCCCCCCAGCGGCAAGCAAAGGCTTGCCACCGGGTGTGAGTGAGGTCAGATCATCCGCCACAGTTCCTGTGGCATGCCGGCGTAGGCGGCCAGCGGCGGCATGACGAACGATTGAATCACCTGGATCGCCAGGAAGGCGAAGATAGGCGAGATGTCCATGCCGCCCAGGTTGGGCACAATGCGACGGAACGGCGCCAGCACCGGTTCGCTGATCTGCCAGGCCAGCTCGGCAGCCGGGTTGTGGCTGTTCGGTGCGACCCAGGAAACGATCACCATGACGATCATCGCTACCCAGAAAATCTTCAGGAACAGCGAAGTGATACCGATGATGGCCCACATCAGCAGGTGCAGAACGTCGCCAAAGGTGCCGTAAGTGACCATCAGCACGAAGCCCATCAGCAGCGCCTGGATGACGATCGCCAGCAGCAGCGATGAGGTGTCCAGGCCACCGATGCTGGGGATCACCCGGCGGATCGGCTTGAGCAGCGGCTGGGTTGCGCGCACGGCGAACTGGCTCAGCGGATTGTAGAAGTTGGCCTTGACCAGCTGTAACACGAAACGCAGCAGGACGATCACCAGGTACAGGCTGACCAGAGTTTGCACCACGAAGATCGCGGCGCCGGACAGTGCATTCATCAACAGCTCCTTATTTGCCCAGTTGTTCGGCCAGCTCGGCGGAACGTTTCGACGCTGCTTCCAGCGCTTGCTCGACGATGGCCTCGAAACCGTTGCCCTGGAACGACTTGATCGCCGCTTCGGTGGTGCCGGCTGGCGAGGTGACGCGGCGGCGCAGTTCTGCGGCATCCACATCGCTGGCCACGGCCATGTGCGCGGCGCCCAAGGCGGTTTGCAGGGTCAGCTGCGAGGCGGTTTCGCGTGGCAGGCCAAGTTTTTCGCCAGCCGCCGTCATCGCTTCGATCAGCAGGAAGAAGTAGGCCGGGCCGCTGCCGGAAACCGCGGTGACGGCATCGAGTTGCTGTTCCTGATCCAGCCACAGTGCGGTGCCGACTGCCGACAGCAGTTGTTCGGCTTGCTGGCGTTGCTCGGCCGACACTTCAGCGGTGGCGTACAGGCCGCTGACGCCTTGGCGCAGCAACGCTGGCGTGTTGGGCATGCAGCGCACCACCGGGCGGGCGCCGAGCCAGGTCTGCAAGCTGGCGCAAGTGATGCCGGCGGCGATCGAGACGATCAGCTGGCCAGCAGCCAGGTTCGGCTTCAGCCCCTCGCACACGGCCTTCATGACCTGCGGCTTCACCGCCAGCACGACCACGTCGGCACCCGCAATGGCCTGGGCGTTGTCTTCGAAAGCTTCGATGCCGTGCTCGGCCTGAACGCGGGTGCGGGTCTCGGCGCCGGGGTCGCTGGCACGGATCTGCGCCGCGTCCAGGCCCTGGGCACGCAGGCCGCCGATCAGGCTGGCGGCCATGTTGCCGGCGCCGATAAAGGCAATACGTGTCTTGCTCATGTCAGGTCCTTGAAGGAAAGAGTGAGTAAAGCATGGAATCAGAGGGGGCCGTAACTGCGGGCGCCGAACAGGGCGGTACCGATACGTACCCAGGTCGCTCCCTGGGCGATGGCCGCCTCCAGGTCGTGGCTCATGCCCATCGACAGGGTGTCCAGACCAAGGTCCAGGCTTTCCTGAAGCTGGCGCAGGCTGGCGAAGGCGGCCTCTTGGGCGGTGCGGTCTTCGGTCGGCTCGGGGATTGCCATCAGCCCGCGCAGGCGCAGGTTGGGCAGTGCCGCCACGGCCTTGGCCAGCGCTGGGAGCTCAGCGGGGGCGCAACCGGACTTGCTGTCTTCGCCGCTGACGTTCACCTGCAGGCAGATGTTCAGCGGCGGCAGGCCGGCAAGGCGCTGTTCGGACAGGCGTTGGGCGATCTTCAGGCGGTCCACGGAGTGTACCCAGTCGAAATGTTCGGCAATGGCTTTGGTCTTGTTCGACTGAATGGGGCCAATGAAGTGCCAGATCAAGGGCAGGTCATGCAGTTCTTCCTGCTTGGCCAGTGCTTCTTGCAGGTAGTTCTCACCAACATCACGCACGCCGGCTGCGTGGATTTCGCGAATGGCGGCGGCCGGTTTGGTCTTGCTCACCGCCAACAGCTGAACGCTGGCCGGGTCGCGTCCGGCAGCTTGGGCTGCGGTGTGGATACGGGCGGCGATGGCGGAAAGGTTGTCTGCTATGGTGGACATGGATCAATGCCGTCGGCTCTGGAGATCTTCGGCATTCTACCTGCTTGATGGCGATTGGGGAGTCTCATGGACGTGACCGACCTGTTGGCTAGGGCCGTGGATGCAGGGGCAAGCGACCTGCATCTGGCTGCTGGCGAAGTACCGATGCTGCGTGTGGATGGGGAGTTGCGGCGCCTGGCATTGCCGGCCGTGACGACCGCAGCGTTGAGCGACGCACTGACGCCGCTGCTCGACGAAGGCCATAGCCGGCAATGGCGACAAGGCGACGAACTGGATCTGGCGCTTGAGCTGGCATCGCTGGGGCGTTTTCGTCTCAATCTGTATCGGCAGCTCAATGGCCTGGCGGCGGCGTTTCGCCTGATTCCGCAGCGCATTGCCAGTGTCGACGAACTTGACCTTGAAGAAGTGTTTCAAACCGTTGCGCGGCACACGGATGGGCTGGTGCTGGTGGGCGGCCCGACCGGCAGCGGCAAGTCGAGCACCTTGGCGGCACTGATCGACCGGCTCAATCGTGAGCGGGCATTGCATGTCATCACCCTCGAAGACCCTGTTGAAGTTATCCACAGCAGCCAATGCAGCCTGGTCAACCAGCGTGAGATCGGCCGGCATTGTCGCGACTTCGCCCAAGGGCTTCGCAGTGCCCTGCGTCAGGACCCGGATGTGATCATGATCGGCGAACTGCGTGACCTGGAGACCATCCGCCTGGCGCTGCGCGCGGCGGAGACGGGGCATCTGGTGCTGGCCACGGTGCATACGCGATCGGCGGCCGGCAGCATTGATCGGCTGGTCGAGGTGTTTGCGGCAGAGGAGAAGCCGCTGGTACGCGCGATGCTGGCGGAATCGTTGCGCCTGGTGGTGGCGCAGGTATTGGTCAAGCGTGTGGGCGGCGGCCGGGTGGCGGCGCGTGAGGTGCTGGTGGCGACGCCGGCGGTGCGCAACCTGGTACGCGAGGGGCGCATGGCGCAGCTGTGTTCGGTGATGCAGGCGGGAGCGGCGGAGGGGATGCGGACAATGGAGGGGGCGATGCGGGGGCTGAGGGAGAAAGGATTGATCAGCGATCTCTAGCGCCTGTGCCGGCCCTTTCGCGGGTAAACCCGCTCCTACGAGTGCTGTACAGCCCTTGAAGGCTGTGCTGACCCTGTGGGAGCGGGTTTACCCGCGAAGAGGGCGGTACAGGAAGGCGCCGACAGCTCAGCGCTTGGCCAGGCTCAGCTGTTGCTGCTCTTTCGGCAGTACCCGCTTGGCCACTACATAATGCTGTTGCCAGTACGGCTTGCTCAGGTTGTCGATGCTCACCCGCTTGCCGGTGCGCGGCGCATGGATGAAACGGTCGTTACCCAGGTAGATGGCAACGTGATTGACTCGACGGCTCTTGATGTTGAAGAAAATCAGATCGCCTGGCTTGAGGTCGGTCTTGGCTACCTTCACGCCGTGGCCCTGAGCCATGGCGTTGGACGTACGCGGCAAATCGACGTCTGCCACGTCGTTGAATGCGTACTTGACCAGCCCGCTGCAGTCGAACCCTTTTTTCGGGTTGCTGCCGCCCCAAACATAAGGGGTACCGAGCACGTTGACCGCACGGCTGAGCACATCACTGCTCTGCTTCGGCGACATCGCCGCAACGGCAGGCAGGTTGTGACCCTTGCCCGAGTTGTTCGAGCGTGCGTGCAGCGTGACCTGCTTGAGAGGCGCGTGTTTCACCGAGGCATTGCTGGTGTAGCCGGTGAAACCATTGGGAAGACGTTGCTCACGATTGGTGGCGTGGGCGGCCAGGGGCAATAATAGGCAGAGGGTCAGCCATGTCTTGAATAAAGGCGGCATAGATGAAGCTCTTATGAATGTTTATGTGTTTGGCGCGCAACTTTATAACAGCTTTTTGCTCTCTTTCAGGGCCGTTGGTCGATTGTCATGCTGCCGTACGTCGGGCTGATGCAGAAAAGTCACATTTTTATTAAGAAAATTTTTGGATAACCCACGAGGGCTATGAATGAACAGTTATCAACAGGGGGCGCCGTCTCACGACACCCATAGCAAGGTGATCGGGTACCTGCTTTGGATCTTCGGCTTCACCGGCTCGCACCGTTTCTACTACGGTAAGCCGATCACCGGGACGATCTGGTTCTTCACTTTGGGGCTGCTCGGTATCGGCTGGCTGATCGACCTGTTCCTGATCCCGGCGATGGATCGCGAGGCGGACATGCGTTTCCAGTCTGGTCGTATCGACTACAACATCGCCTGGATCCTGCTGACCTTCCTGGGGATTTTCGGTGTGCACCGCCTGTACCAGGGCAAGTGGATCTCGGCGATCATCTACTTCTTCACCGGCGGCTTGTTCCTGGTCGGTGTGCTGTACGATTTCTGGACCTTGAACAGCCAGATTTCCGAAGCCAACGGCCGCAACCGATAGGGCTGCAAATGCCCACAAAAAAGGCCTTGTCGCGTTGGGCGGCAAGGCCTTTTTCGTTACTGGCGGGTCTGTCGCTGTTGCAGCAGCAGGTTGCTGAACCCGGCACCCGCCAGCTGTTTCTGCGCCACGGTCAGCTGTTCGCGGTTGCTGAACGGCCCCACCAATACGCGGTACCAGGTCTCTTCCTTGACGGTCCCCGACTCGACCTTGACCACCTGACCGAGCAGGATGATCTGCGCGCGAACCTTGTCGGCGTCGGCCTGCTTGCGGAACGAGCCGGCCTGCAGGAAGTACAGCGTGGTCGCCGCCGGCTTGATCACCGGTGGCGCTGGCGGCGGCGTCTGCCCCAGCAGTGCGGCCTGGGCGCGTGCGGTGTCTATTTTCGCGGCTTCCGCCGGCGTGACCGGGGTCACTGGTTGCGCAGGAACTGGCGGCGTTTTCTCTGGTACAGCCTCAGGCGGCACGATCACCTCGGACTCCGGCAGCAACGTGTAGAAGTCGTACTTCGGCTTCACCGGCTGCGGTGTTGCAGGCGTGGTCGACTTGCTGGCCTCGGCCACTTTCTCTGGCTTTTGCTGGTCAGGCTTGGTGCGCTTGATGTCACCGCCACCGGGTTCGAGTTTCATCAGGAAGACGATGAACGCACCGACCGTCAGGCCGACCGCCAGCCATACCCAGCCTGGGATCGGCTGCTTGGCTGGGGCTGTCTGACGGCTGGCGCCGCGTTTGGGAGCGGGTTTTTTCTTGGCAGCCAACTTACATGCGCTCCAGGGTTTCCAGGCCGAGCAGCTCCAGACCTTGCTTGAGGGTACGACCCGTCAGGGCAGCCAGGCGCAGGCGGCTCTGCTGCTGTTCCGGGGTTTCGGCAGCGAGGATCGGGCAGTTTTCGTAGAAGCTCGAGAACAGGCCGGCGAGGTCGTACAGGTAGCTGCACAGCACGTGCGGGGTTCCCTTGTCGGCGACGCTGTTGAGGATCTCGCCAAACTGGGCCAGGCGCGCGGCCAGGTCCTGCTCGTGAGCGGCCTGCAGCACGATGTTGCCGTCGACTTCGTCGAAACCCTTGCCCAGCTTGCGGAACACGCCGGCGACGCGGGTGTAGGCATACAGCAGGTAAGGCGCAGTGTTGCCTTCGAAGTTGAGCATCAGTTCGAAGTTGAAGCTGTAATCGCTGGTGCGGTGCTTGGACAGGTCGGCATATTTCACCGCGCCGATACCGACCACTTCACCGATGTGGCGCAGTTCGTCTTCAGCCAGGCTCGGGTTCTTTTCCTTGACCAGCGCATAGGCGCGCTCCTTGGCCTCGGTGAGCAGGTCGACCAGCTTGACGGTGCCACCGTCACGGGTCTTGAACGGGCGGCCGTCGGCGCCGTTCATGGTACCGAAGCCCATGTGTTCCATCTGCATCGGGTGGCCGACAAAGCCGGCGCGGCGGGCCACTTCGAACACCTGGTTGAAGTGCAGGGCCTGGCGCTGGTCGACGAAGTACAGGGCACGGTCGGCCTTGAGCACATTGCTGCGGTAGCGCACGGCAGCCAGGTCGGTGGTGGCGTACAGGTAGCCGCCGTCGGCTTTCTGTACGATCACTGGCAGCGGTTCACCCTCGCTGTTCTTGAATTCGTCGAGGAACACGCACTGAGCGCCCTGGCTCTCGACCAGCAGGCCCTTGGCCTTGAGGTCGGCCACTACGTTAGCCAGGTCGTCGTTGTAGGCGCTTTCGCCCATCACGTCGGCCATGGTCAGTTTGACGTTGAGCAGCTCGTAGGTCTTCTGGCAGTGCGACAGCGAGATGTCCTTGAAGCGCGTCCACAGGGCCATGCACTCCGGGTCGCCGGCTTGCAGCTTCACCACCAGGCCGCGGGCGCGGGTGGCGAACTCTTCGGATTCGTCGAAGCGCTTCTTGGCGGCGCGGTAGAAGTTTTCCAGGTCCGACAGTTCGTCGCTGGTGATCGGGTTTTCTTCCAGATAGGCCAGCAGCATGCCGAACTGGGTGCCCCAGTCGCCCACGTGGTTCTGGCGGATCACCTCGTCGCCGAGAAACTCCAGCACCCGGGCGACGCTGTCACCGATGATGGTGGAACGCAGGTGGCCGACGTGCATCTCCTTGGCCAGGTTCGGTGCCGACATGTCGATCACCACCTTCTGCGCAGGGCCCGCCTTGCGCGCACCGAGGTGGGCGTCGGCGAGGGCGGCGTCCAGGCGGTGGGCCAGGGCGTCGGTGTTCTGGAAGAAGTTCAGAAAGCCCGGGCCGGCGATCTCGACCTTGCTGACGTCGGCACTGGCCGGCAGGGCGTTGATCAGTTTTTCAGCCAGGTCGCGCGGCTTCATGCCGGCCGGCTTGGCCAGCATCATGGCGATATTGCTGGCAAAGTCGCCGTGGGTCTTGTCCCGGGCGTTTTCCACCTGGATCGCCGGCGAGAGCCCTTCAGGCAGCACACCGTCGGTGACGAGTTGGGTGAGGGCTTGCTGGATCAGCTGACGAATGGTGTCTTTCATGGGGATCTCTTTTCGACCGCAAGCGCGGTGGAGCGCCTGGATGCGCAGGTGGAAAAACTGGGCATTATCCGTTGCCGGGGGCGGGTTGCCAACCTTTGGGGCAGAAGCTTAATAAAGGTCGACCGGGTCGACATCCAGCGACCAGCGCACCTGGCGCCCGCTCGGCAGTTGCTCCAACACTAGCAACCAGGCGCTGATCAGTCGATGCAAGGGGGCTCGGGTGTTGGCCTGGATCAACAGTTGTGCGCGGAAACGCCCGGCGCGACGCTCCATGGGCGCCGGCACCGGGCCCAGCAGCTCGATGCCCGGCAGGCGCTGTTCGGCGACCAGGCGCTCGGCGGCGGCGCAGGCTTCGTCGAGGAAGCCTTCGGCCTGGCCGGGCTTGTGCGCTTCAGCGCGCAGCAGGGCCAGGTGAGAGAACGGTGGCAGCCCGGCATTGCGGCGTTCATCCAGGGCCTGCTCGGCGAAGGCGAAATAACCTTGTTCGGTCAACTGCACCAGCAGCGGGTGGTCGGCCAGGTGCGTCTGGATGATCACCTTGCCGGGTTCCTCGGCGCGGCCGGCGCGGCCGGCGACCTGCACGATCAGCTGGGCCATGCGCTCGCTGGCACGGAAGTCGCCGGAGAACAGCCCGCCGTCGGCATCGAGGATGGCGACCAGCGTCACCCGCGGGAAATGGTGACCCTTGGCCAGCATCTGGGTGCCGACCAGGATGCTCGGCTGGCCGCGCTGGATGGTGGTGAACAGGTTATGCATGGCGTCCTTGCGCGCCGTGCTGTCACGGTCCACGCGCAGGATCGGGTAATCCGGGAACAATACTTTCAACCGTTCTTCGGCACGTTCGGTGCCAGCACCAACGGGGCGCAGGTCGACGTGGTTGCACTGCGGGCACTGGTGCGGCAGGCGCTCGTCATAGCCGCAGTGGTGGCAGCGCAGCACGCCAGAGCGCTGGTGCACGGTCATGCGGGCATCGCAGCGTGGGCATTCGGACAGCCAGCCACAGTCATGGCACAGCAAGGTCGGGGCGAAGCCGCGACGGTTGAGGAACACCAAGACCTGCTGGCCGGCTTCCAGGGTCTGACGGATGGCTTGCTGCAACGGGCCGCTGATGCCGCTGTCCAGCGGCAGGCTTTTCACATCCAGGCGCAGCATGCGCGGTGGGCGGGCGCCGCCAGCTCGCTGGTTCATGCGCAGCAGGCGATAGCGGCCGGTGAGCGCGTTGTGCAGGGTTTCCAGCGACGGTGTGGCAGAGCCGAGCAGGATCGGGATGTTTTCCTGGTGGGCGCGCACCAGCGCCAGGTCGCGGGCGTGGTAGCGCAGGCCTTCCTGTTGCTTGTAAGAACCGTCGTGCTCTTCATCGATGATGATCAGGCCAGGGGTCTTCATCGGCGTGAACAGCGCCGAGCGGGTGCCGATGATGATGTCGGCCTCGCCGTCGCGGGCGGCCAGCCAGGCATCGAGGCGCTCGCGGTCGTTCACGGCCGAGTGCAGCAGGGCGATGCGGGCGTTGAAGCGCTGCTCAAAGCGCGCCAGGGTCTGCGGGCCGAGGTTGATTTCGGGGATCAGCACCAGTGCCTGCTTGCCGGCCTCCAAGGTCTCGCGGATCAGTTGCAGGTACACCTCGGTCTTGCCGCTGCCAGTGACGCCGGCCAGCAGGAAGGCGCCGAAGCCGCCAAAGCCCTCGCGTACGGTGTCGAAGGCTTCGCGCTGCTCTTCATTGAGCGGCAGTTCCGGCTGCGCCAGCCAGTGTTCGTGGCGGTGCGACGGCAGGTGGCGGCGCACTTCCAGCTGTACCAGCTCCTTGGCCAGCAGCAGGTCGAGGCTGTCCTTGTTCAGATTGAGCTTGCTCAGCAGGCTGTGGGCGACGCCGTGCGGGTGCTGGGCCAAGGTCTTGAGCGCATCGCGCTGGCGTGGGGCGCGGGCGATGCGCGGGTCTTCCAGGCGTGCGCCGGGGGCTACGTGCCAGAAGCGCTCCTGACGCATCTCGGCAGGTTCGCCCTGGCGCAGCAGCGTGGGCAGTGCCCAGCTCAGCGTGTCGCCAAGGCTGTGCTGGTAATACTGGGCGGTCCACAGGCACAGCTTGAATAGCGCTGCAGGGATCGGCGAAACCGGATCGAGCAAGGCGCTGGCGGGCTTGAGTTTGTCGGCAGGCACTTCGCTTTGCTCGCACACTTCCACCAGCACGCCGATCATTTCGCGTCGCCCGAAGGGTACCCGGATGCGCATGCCTGGGGTCAACTCCTGGCGCGCCATGTTCGCTGGCGCCTTGTAATCGAACAGGCGGCGCAACGGGGAGGGCAGGGCAAGGCGCAGGATGACGTCGGACACGCGGCAGGTCTCGGAGGGCGTTTCAAAGACTGGCGAGCCTAGCAGACGACGGTCGGTGCAAGCGACAACTTGCGTTGACGCGGTGCTCTGGTATTATTCGCCGCCTAATTACGTGCGGTATTCAACAATAGGTGTTGGGTGGCGGCACGCAGCTCGAGGAAGTGACCATGAAAGAAGGTATCCACCCGAACTACGAAGTAGTTGCAGTCACCTGCAGCTGCGGTAACAAGTTCGAAACTCGTTCGACCCTGGGCAACACCCTGGCGATCGACGTTTGCAACCTGTGCCACCCGTTCTACACCGGTAAGCAGAAAGTCCTGGACACCGGTGGTCGCGTACAGAAGTTCGCCGATCGCTTCGGTATGTTCGGTACCAAGAAGTAATCATGCGCATGGCGAATCCTTCGGGTTTCGCGCTGTTGCTGAAAAAGGCGCCCCTTGTGGGCGCCTTTTTTGTGGGCGCAATCTGGCACCTCCCGGCCCTGGCGTTCTGCCCGGTACCAGAAAAGCCGCAGCAGGTGGCGGTGCGGCAGGTGGTGGATGGCGACACGCTGCGCCTGACCGACGGTCGCAGTGTGCGAATGATTGGCATCAATGCCCCGGAAATCGGGCGCAAGGGGCGCACCAGTGAACCTTACGCCGAGGCTGCCAGGCGGCGTCTGCAGGCCTTGGTCAAGGCCAGCGACGGGCGTGTCGGGCTGGTGCCGGGGGTCGAGGGCAGGGACAAGTACGGCCGTACCCTGGCGCACATCTATGGCCGTAATGGTGACAATCTCGAGGCGCAGTTGCTCAGCGAAGGTCTTGGCTATCACGTGGCCTTTGCGCCAAATGTGCGCCTGTCGGGCTGCCAGCAAGCAGCCGAGCGGGTGGCGCGCGAAGCACGGGCAGGCCTGTGGCGCAGTTCGCCGGTGCGCAAGGCTTCAGCCGTGAAGCAATCGGGCTTCGCCGTGGTCGCTGGCACCATCGGCCGCATCGAGCGCAATCGTGGCGGCATCTGGCTCGAGCTGGACGACAGTGTGGTGCTGCAGATTCCCGCTCGTCTGCAGCGCAACTTCCCCGCCAGCTTCTTCGCTAACCTCAAAGGACGCCAGGTCGAGGCGCGTGGCTGGGTGCTGGATCGTTCCCGCAAGGGTGGGCTCAAGCCAGGGCAGCGACGCTGGGTGTTGCCGTTGAACGATCCAAGCATGCTGGAGCGCATTTCAGGCTGAAAGATGTAGACAGTTCACTATCGGATTGTACACACTGTGAGTCGAATGCCCCCGTGCGTGATAGCTTAAAGTCGTAGGCCAAAGGCCTTGACACAAGTGACTGACCAGTCTTGTGGCTCCCCGGCTCTTTGCGTATCCTCGGCGGTCCGTCAGAACAGTAAATAGCGGAATGCCCACCATGTCAGACCTGAAAACCGCCGCTCTCGAATACCACGCTCAACCTCGTCCGGGGAAACTGAGCGTCGAGCTCTCCAAGCCCACCGCCACCGCCCGCGATCTCGCCCTGGCCTACAGCCCAGGCGTTGCAGAACCCGTGCGCGAAATCGGCCGTGATCCTGAGCTGGCCTACAAATACACCGGCAAGGGCAACCTGGTCGCGGTGATTTCCGATGGCACTGCCATCCTCGGTCTGGGTGACCTCGGCCCACTGGCCTCCAAGCCAGTGATGGAAGGCAAGGGCGTTCTGTTCAAGCGTTTCGCCGGTATCGACGTATTCGATATCGAAGTCGAATCGGAAAGCCCACAGGCTTTCATCGACACCGTTCGCCGCATCTCGATCACCTTCGGTGGCATCAACCTCGAAGACATCAAGGCTCCAGAGTGCTTCGAAATCGAGCGCACCCTGATCGAGCAGTGTGACATTCCAGTGTTCCACGATGACCAGCACGGCACCGCGATCGTAACCGCAGCCGGCATGATCAACGCCCTGGAAATCGCCGGCAAGAAGCTGGAAGACGCCAAGATCGTCTGCCTGGGTGCCGGCGCCGCCGCCATCTCCTGCATGAAGCTGCTGGTCAGCATGGGTGCCAAGGTCGAAAACATCTTCATGATCGACCGCAGCGGCGTGATCCACGCTGGCCGCGACGACCTGAACCAATACAAGGCCCAGTTCGCTCACGCTACCGACAAGCGCACCCTGGCCGATGCCTTGGACGGTGCTGACGTGTTCGTCGGCCTTTCCGGCCCGAACCTGCTGAGCGCGGAAGGCCTGAAGTCGATGGCTGCCAACCCGATCGTGTTCGCCTGCTCGAACCCGGATCCGGAAATCTCCCCAGAGCTGGCTCACGCCACTCGCAGCGATGTGATCATGGCGACCGGTCGTTCCGACTACCCGAACCAGGTCAACAACGTGCTGGGCTTCCCGTTCATCTTCCGTGGTGCCCTGGACGTTCGCGCCAAGCGCATCAACGAAGAAATGAAGATCGCCGCTGCCATCGCCCTGAAAGACCTGGCCAAGCTGCCAGTGCCGAAGGAAGTCTGCGAAGCTTACGGCGTGCAGGGTCTGGAGTTCGGCCGTGAGTACATCATTCCGAAGCCGCTGGACGCTCGTCTGATCACCGTCGTTTCGGACGCTGTGGCCAAGGCCGCGATCGAATCCGGCGTGGCTACCCTGCCGTATCCGAAGCACTACCCGCTGAACAGCGTGGATGAAGTGTTCAACGGCTGATTGCAGCTGTAGCGACACAAAAAAGCCCCGGCTCATATGAGTCGGGGCTTTTTGTTTGCCGATCAATCTACTCTTTGTCAGGGCCTGATCGCTGGCAAGCCGGCGACAAGGCCCTCTCGGTTATCACTGTCAGAACAGATCCATCGGCGCCGCTTCATCCGCTGGTAGCGGGCTGCCTGGCGCTGCGCCGTTACCCAGCTCATCCACCGACGGCGGCGAATCCTCGGCCTTGAACAGCTCGAAGTAGGCATTTGGCGTACTTGGCGAGGCCGCACGGCCGCTGACCGGGTCGACCCTCAGGCTGAGGATGCCTTCCGGCTGGGCCGGTGCATGGCTCGGCTTGCCCTTCAGCGCGGCGCCCATGAAATTCATCCAGATCGGCAGCGCCGCAGTACCACCATACTCACGGCGGCCAAGGCTTTCCGGCTGATCGAAGCCGACCCACACGGTGGTCACGTAGTCGGCGTTGTAACCGGAGAACCAGGCATCTTTGGACTCGTTGGTGGTACCGGTCTTGCCCGCCAGGTCGTCACGGCCAAGGGCCAATGCCCGGCGTCCGGTACCGCGCTTGATCACGTCCTGCAGCATGCTGGTGAGGATGTAGGTGGTGCGGCCATCAATGATCTGTTCTGCGATGGCTGGCGTTTGCGGTGGCGGTGCGATCTGACCCAGGGCCGACGGTGCCTCGCCCGGCAAGGCGGCAGTGCTGATCGGCTGCTCGGGAGCGGCCAGGCCGGCATGGTCTTCGGCGCCTTGCGGCACGTGGGCCGGGTTGGCGGTGAAGAGGGTCTCGCCGCTGCGACTCTCGATACGGTCGATCAGGTACGGGTTGATCTTGTAGCCGCCGTTGGCAAAGGTGCTCCAGCCAGTGGCGATCTCCATCGGCGTCAGGGTCGCAGTGCCCAGGGCCAGCGACAGGTTGCGCGGCAGATCCTGCTTGTTGAAGCCGAACTTGGCGATGTAGTCGATGGTGCGGTCAACACCCATGGCCTGCAGGAGGCGGATCGACACCAGGTTGCGAGACTTGTATAGCGCCTCGCGCATGCGGATTGGGCCAAGGAAGGTGTTGGTGTCGTTCTTTGGTCGCCACTCATTGTTCTGGTACTGGTCGAAGAACACGATCGGCGCATCGTTGACCAGGCTGGACGCGGTGTAGCCGCTGTCCAGCGCCGCACTATAGATGAAGGGCTTGAAGCTGGAGCCTGGCTGGCGCTTGGCCTGCATGGCACGGTTGTAGTTGCTCTGCTCGAACGAGAAGCCGCCGACCAGGGCGCGGATGGCGCCATTGTACGGGTCGAGGGTAACCAGTGCGCTCTGCGCGCCGGGTACCTGGCTGAACTTGAGCTTGCCCTCGTCAAGGCGCTGCAGGCGGACCAGGTCGCCCACCTGGGCAACGTCGGCAGGCGACTGCGGCGAACGGCCCTGAGCGTTGGTGTTGATGAATGGGCGCGCCCATTTCATGGTGTCCCAGGCAACGTCTTCTTCCTTGCCCTCACGGGTCAGCACCTTGAGGCCGTTTTTCTCGACCTGGGTGACGATGGCCGGCTCCAGTGCGCCGAGGTTGCGCTGCTTGCTCAGCTCTTGCAGCCAGGCGGCGTGAGTCTTGCCGGGGAAGCGTGCTTCGGGGCCGCGATAACCGTGACGCTCATCGTATTCGGTGAGCCCGTTGAGGATGGCCTTGTTGGCCATTTGCTGCATGTCGCTCGGTACGGTGGTGGTGACGCGGAAACCTTCGGTGTAGGCGTCACTGCCATAGCGGCCGACCATTTCGGCGCGGGCCATTTCGGCGACGTAAGGTGCGTTCACTTCCGGGGTTGGCACGTGGTAGCTGGCATTGAGCGGCTCGGCCAGGGCGGTCTGATAGCTTGCCTCGTCGATCTTGCCGAGCTTGTACATGCGGCCGAGGATCCAGTCGCGGCGCTCTTTGGCGCGTACCGGGTTGGCCAGCGGGTTGAAGCGTGACGGCGCTTTTGGCAGGCCGGCAATCATCGCCATCTGTGCAAGGCTCACGTCACGGATCGACTTGCCGTAGTAGACCTGCGCGGCAGCATCGATGCCGTAGGCACGGTTGCCCAGGTAGATCTTGTTGACGTAGAGCTCGAGGATTTCGTCCTTGGTCAGCTCACGCTCGATCTGCAGGGCCAGCAGGATCTCGTTGGTCTTGCGCGAGAAGCTGCGCTCGCTGGTGAGGAAGAAGTTCTTCGCCACCTGCATGGTGATGGTGCTGCCACCGGTCTGGATGTGACCGGTCTTCACCAGCTGGGTCGCAGCCCGCATCAGGCTGCTAGGGTCGACCCCGTAGTGATTGAGGAAATTGTCGTCCTCGGCTGACAGAAGCGCCTGAATGAACTGTGGCGGAATTTCCGCGAAGCGTATCGGCGAGCGGCGCATTTCGCCGAACTCGGCAATCAGCTTGCCGTCGCTGCTGTACACCCGCAGGGGGATCTGCAACTGGATGCTTCTGAGCGAATCGACCGATGGCAGGTTGGGACTAAGATACAGAAACGCACCGCTCACACCGAGTACGAGCGCGCAGATGACTGCGACGAAAGACCACCAGAAGAACTTCAGCAGGCGTATCAAGGCTTTTCGGTGTCCAGATTGAGAGGTGAATTGCGCACGGGGCCGGCGGACGAAAAAACGCTGGGCATTATAAGCATTTTTCGCCTCGCCGGGTGACCGGCCAGGCGGCCCGCGGCACCGTCTGGCCGTTCAGGCCTGGCAGTGGGGCGGTTCATGTTGTAACAAGGAAATCGTGATGTTTGGACGTTTTGGCAAGGATGCCAGTTCACTGTTGGGGGTGGAAATCGCTTCCGACTCTGTACGTATTGCACAGTTGCGCCACCGCAGGGGGCGCTATGAACAGCTGGTCTGGGCATTTCAGGCATTCGAGCCGTTCGCGCCTGGCAGCGGCTGGCAGGACCCTGAGCGTGTCGTGGCTGCCTTGCGCAGCGCTGTTCGGCGATCTGGAAGTCGCCAGCGCCGGGCAGTCGCGGCGCTGCCAGCCTCGCAAGTGATCTGCAAGTTGTGCCAGCTGCCCGCCAGTCAGGCCCCGAGCCAGATGGAGGCACAACTGCTGGCGGACGCGGACCGGCTGTTTCCCTTTCCCCTTGAAGACCTGGTGCTGGACTTTCAGGTGCTGGGCGCCTCGCCGTTGCAGCCAGGGAGCCTGGATGTGCTGGTGGCAGCCAGCCGTCAGAGCGCATTACAGCCATTGGCAGCGGCATTCGAGGCTGCTGGGCTGGAGCTGGAGGTCGTCGAGGTCGACAGCATTGCCCTGCGCCGGCTGATGCCGCGCCAAGCCAGCGGCGCAACAGCGCTGCTGCGCATCGAGCCAGGCGGTTCAACACTGCATGGCTGGCTTGACGACAGGTTGCCATTACGGCGGGAGTTGCTTGCGGGGGCTGTGCCTGGGCTACCCGACGACGTATTGGGTGGCGTCAAGGGCCCGGAAGAGGTGCTTGTCATTGGCAGTCCAGAGATTGGGCAGAGTGTGATCGCTCGGCTGAGCGAGAGCCTCGGCTTGCCGTGCCGGCCATTGCCGCCTGTGGCAGGTGTGGATTGCAGTGATGGCTGCATGGCCTTGGCTTTTGCACTGGCAATGGGGAGTGTTCGCTGATGCTGCGTCTGAACCTGATGCCGTGGCGAGAACGGCAGCGTCTGGCTACGCTCCGGCGTTTGCGTTTGATGGTGGTGGGGGCGGCAGTCATGGCGCTGTGTGCCGTGCTGCTGATGGATCAGCTGGCCCGTCAGCGCTTTCGCCAGCAAGCCATTGCCAACAACGGTCAGCAGGCTGCAATCGATGCGCTCGAGGCACAGATGACCGAGCATGATCGCATCAGGCAGTCCTACAACGCGGTGCGTGCACAGTCCGCTGCATTGGCTGACTTGCGCAATGAGCAGGGGTTAGTGACCGCAGTGTTCGCCGATATGGAGCGTGCCCTGCCCGAAGGCGTTCAGTTGCTCAAGCTCGAATTGGAAGGTTCGAGGCTGCACATGGTCGGTGTGGCCGCCTCCGGCGCTGTCGTGGCGCAGCTGATGCGTGAACTGGAACGTTCGGGTGTGATGCGCGATCTGGAGCTCAAAAGCCTCAGGAGCCGGCCCGGTGGCGATGAGTTTCTGTTGCTGGCTCGTCTGTCGGCCTACTGGTCGTGAATCTGTTAGAGAAAGGTGCCTGGCTGGCGCTTATCGAGCGCTCTCGGTTAGCCCGGCTCACACTGCCCTGCATCGTAGGCTTCATCGTGTTTGGGCTTGGCTGTCTGTTTCGTCTGCCGCAATGGGTGCAGCTCCAGGAAGCAGAGCGCGCGAGGCAGGGCCTACTGCTTCAGGCGTATGAAACCAAGGCTGCCGAAGTGCTGGCGCTGGCACACCTGAAGGAAGCATTTGCTGACGCACAGCAGCTTTTGCAGGATGCTCGCTGGCGACTGGCTGCCGGGGCTGGCATGAGTGATTTGCTGGACCAGTTGGCAGCCTCGGGGCATGCCCATGGCCTGCACTTCGAGCAACTTGATGTGCGCGATGAGGTGAAGCAGCCGGGCTACTGGCAGACACCCTTGGATGTGCAGGTAGTTGGACGTTATCCGGGGCTGCGGGTGTGGCTGGACGACTGGCTTGGCCAGGATCGCCTGCTGCGCGCTGAAGCATTGCGGCTTGAGCCTGCCAATGACAGGCCGGGGTTGTTGCGCCTTGGCATGCGGTTCCATGCCTATCAAGCCGACGGCCCAGTCCCCGTGCCGTTATCCCTGGCTGACTCACCCGCGCGTGCCGAGGTGCTGCCAGTGAATCTGGATCCGTTTTCCGCCTGGGCGACGCGTGTTGCCCCGGGCGGGCTTGCCAGTGTGCCCCTGGCACAGTTGCAAATGGTCGGCAGCCTGCAACGGGAGCGGCAGCGCGAAGCGGTAGTAGCGTCGGCAGGGCGTCTGTATCGGGTCCAGCCCGGTGACCGGCTGGGGCGCGAGGGAGGGGTAGTGGTTCAGGTTGGCGAACGACAGCTGGAAGTGCGCGAGCGGCTGTTCGTAGGGGGCGTGTGGCGCGAGCGCACGGTAATGCTGACGCTCAGGAAGAGCGCGAATACGGAGACCATGGACGGTGATGAAGTGGCTATTGATGTGGATGGCGGTGATGCTGATACCCATTCAGTGGTGCATGGCAGCGCCCTATCGGGGTGAGCCCATATCGCTGAATTTCCAGGATGTCGAAGTGCGCTCGGTGCTACAGGTGCTGGCTGACTACGCCGGGATCAATCTGGTGGCCAGCGACACCGTGCAAGGCAACATTACCTTGCGGTTGCACGAAGTCCCTTGGGACCAGGCGCTGGAACTGGTCCTTCGTAGCAAAGGGCTGGCGCGGCGCGAGGAGGGCAATGTGCTGCTGGTGGCACCTGCGGCCGAGTTGGCTGAGCAATCCCGCGGCGTCCGTATCGGGCAGGAGCTGGATGCGCAGCTGCAGCCGTTGCGACGCGAGTTGCTGCCGATTCATCACGCCAAGGCTTCCGACCTGGCAGAGCTGCTGCTGGCGACACTGGCGGATGACGGCATTCTGACCGGTCGTGGCAGCCTGAGCGTCGATGTGCGGACCAATACCTTGGTGGCCCACCAGCCTGCGGATCGTTTGGCCGAGTTGCGGCAGTTGGTCGCCCAGCTTGACGTACCGGTGAAGCAGGTGGAGATCGAGGCGCGCATCGTGGAGGCCAATGTCGACTACGAGAAGGGCCTGGGCGTGCGCTGGGGGCGACAGCTGTACGGGGAAACGCCGCAATTGGGCAAGGACCTGTTCGTCGACCTGGGCATGGAGCGGGGCGGTGCCGGCATCGGTGTAGGCCTGTTGCGCGGCGGCGTGCTGCTGGATCTGGAACTCAGTGCGATGGAGAAGAGTGGCAACGGCGAAATCATCTCCCAGCCCAAGGTGGTAACAGCTGACAAAGAAACCGCCAGGATCCTCAAGGGCACCGAGGTGCCTTACCAGGAAACCAGCACGAGTGGCGCCACTTCGGTGGCGTTCCGCGAGGCCTCTCTGTCGCTGGAAGTCACGCCACAGATCACCCCAGACGGCAAGGTCATCATGGCGGTCAAGGTGACCAAGGACGAGCCTGACTTCGTCAATGCCCTTAACGACGTGCCGCCAATTCGCAAGAACGAGGTCAACGCCAAGGTTCGTGTGGCGGACGGTGAGACCATCGTCATCGGTGGCGTTTATTCGACCGTGCAAAACAATGTGGTCGACAAGGTGCCTTTTTTTGGCGATCTGCCGTATGTTGGGCGGCTGTTTCGACGCGATGTATTACAAGAGAAAAAATCCGAGCTGCTGGTCTTCCTGACTCCGCGTATCATGAGTGACCAGGCGATTGCTGTGAGTCGTTGATTCTGTGCGAAATTTGATACTTGTAGGGCCCATGGGCGCTGGTAAAAGCACCATCGGGCGCCTGTTGGCCAAAGAGCTGCGCCTGCTGTTCAAGGATTCCGACAAGGAAATTGAACTGCGAACCGGCGCCAACATCCCGTGGATCTTCGATAAAGAAGGCGAACCGGGTTTCCGTGACCGTGAGCAGGCGATGATCGCCGAGCTCTGCGCGCTCGATGGCGTGGTCGTGGCAACCGGTGGCGGCGCAGTCATGCGCGCGGAAAACCGCCAGGCACTGCACGAGGGCGGCCGGGTCATCTACCTGCATGCTTCGGTCGAGCAGCAGGTCGGGCGCACTGCGCGCGATCGCAACCGCCCGTTGTTGCGCACTGCCAACCCGGAGGCAACCCTGCGTGCCTTGCTGGAGGCCCGCGACCCGCTCTATCGCGAGATCGCCGACCTGGTGGTGGAAACCGACGAGCGGCCGCCGCGCATGGTGGTGCTCGATATTCTCGAGCGCTTGCAGCAGTTGCCGCCCCGCTAAGCCGGGACTATTCTCGGCCAGCGCCGAGGCGAGGTTCAACGTTACCGCGCGGGTCGCACAGCCGGCGCCGCGCCCAAGGACATTGTGGGGATACATGCAGACACTAAAGGTCGACCTCGGCGAGCGTAGCTACCCGATCTACATTGGCGAAGGCCTGCTGGACCAGGCCGAACTGCTGGCGCCGCATATACACGGGCGGCAGGTTGCCATCGTTACCAACGAAACCGTCGCGCCTCTGTATCTCGAACGCCTGAGCAAGACCCTCGGCGCCTACTCGGTGCTGCCGGTGATCCTGCCTGACGGCGAAGCCCACAAGAACTGGGAAACCCTGCAACTTATCTTCGACGGCCTGCTGACGGCGCGGCATGATCGGCGTACCACCGTGGTAGCCCTCGGTGGCGGCGTGATCGGCGACATGGCCGGTTTCGCTGCAGCCTGCTACCAGCGTGGTGTCGACTTCATCCAGGTGCCGACTACCTTGCTGTCCCAAGTCGACTCCTCGGTCGGCGGCAAGACCGGCATCAACCACCCGCTGGGCAAGAACATGGTCGGTGCCTTCTATCAGCCCAATGCGGTGCTGATCGACACCACCAGCCTCAAGACCCTGCCCGCGCGTGAGCTGTCGGCAGGCCTGGCCGAAGTCATCAAGTACGGCCTGATCTGCGACAAGCCGTTCCTCGCCTGGCTCGAAGGCAAAATGCAGGCCCTGCGTGGCCTGGAGCCCGCTGCGCTGACCGAAGCGATCAGCCGCTCCTGCGCTGCCAAGGCTGCGGTGGTCGGCGCCGATGAGCGTGAGTCCGGCGTGCGTGCCACGCTGAACCTGGGCCACACTTTCGGCCACGCCATCGAAACCCACATGGGCTACGGCGTATGGCTGCACGGCGAGGCCGTGGCGGCCGGCACGGTAATGGCCCTGGAGATGTCCATGCGCCTGGGCTGGATCGACCAGGCCGAGCGCGATCGCGGTATCCGCCTGTTGCGGGATGCAGGCTTGCCGGTGATGCCACCACAGGAAATGACCCCGGCGCATTTCATGGAGCACATGGCGGTCGACAAGAAAGTGCTCGATGGCCGCCTGCGGCTGGTGCTGTTGCGCCAGCTGGGCGAAGCCGTTATCACTGACGACTATCCGAAAGAGATTCTTCAGGCCACGCTGTCGGCGGATTACCGCGCGATCGTGGCCCAGCTTTGAGGTTGTGACAGCGTAATGACCAGTTTGCATGCCGATGAGGCGTTCCTCGAACATTACCAGTTGAGCCACGATCCGTTCGCGCCGCGTGTGCCCGGCTTCAAGTTCTTCCCTGCCCAGCGCAAACCCGTGCTGGGCCAGCTGCATCACTTGGCTCGCTATAGCCAGTTGATGCTTGTAGTCACTGGCCCTGTGGGCAGCGGCAAGACGCTGCTGCGTCAGGCCCTGGTGGCCAGCACCAACAAGCAGACGGTGCTGAGCGTGGTGGTGTCGGCCCGCGGCGCCAGCGACGCTGCCAGCGTGCTAGGCCAAGTGGCGCAAGCGCTGGAAGTGGCCCAGCCTGAAATGCAGGCAATCCTGAACAAGGTGGTGCAACTGGCACTGACCGGGCAGGAAGTCTATTTGCTGGTAGACGATGCGGAACAACTTGACGAGTCGGCACTCCAAGCGTTGCTGGAACTGGCGGCCGGGTTGCCGGAAGGGCGCCCGCATGTATTCCTGTTCGGCGAGCCGTCGCTGATAGCCGGGTTGGACGAGATCCAGGTCGAGGAAGAGCGCTTCCACGTCATTGAACTCGCCCCCTACAGCGAGGAGGAAACCCGTGAGTACCTGGAGCAACGCCTGGAAGGCGCTGGCCGGGGCATCGAGGTGTTCACCCGTGAACAGCTTGTCGATATTCATGAAAACTCCGACGGATGGCCTGGCAACATCAACCAGGTCGCCCGCGATACTTTGATCGAAGCCATGATCGCCAGCCGTACCACGGTCAAGCGACCATCCATGGGGTTCAAAATGCCTAAGAAACACGTGCTCGCGCTGTCCGCTGTCGTCGTGGTCGCCGTAGGTGCTGCGGTGCTGATGCCCAAGAAAGGCGACAAGGCCCCTGCCGAAGCGCCTGTAACCCAGGCCCAGCTGCCGTTGGGAGAGGGGCAGCCCGGTGGCGCCCAGTCGAACAACGGTAACCCGGCCATCGAGTTCTCCGGCCAGTCGCAGCCGATGCCGCTGCCGCTGGTCGGGCAGTCCCAGCCGGTCATGCGCGAGCCGCTGGCGCAAGCTGCCGGCATGGGTGACGGCGAAGAAGGTGGCCCGGCCGGCAACACAGCCTTGCAGCCTGGCAACCCGCCAACAGTGACCACGATCGCGCCACCGCAGGGCGTGCCTGCTGGCCCTGCGCCGAGCATGGCCCAGGCTACCGCGCCGGTGCAGCCGGTTGCACCAGCACCGAAGCCTGTCGCTACCCAACCTGCCAAGCCAGTTGCGCCTGTCAAGCCGGCGCCGGCACCGACTCAGGTCGCTACCGCCAAGCCAGCCGCCAAGCCGGTGGAAAAACCGGCAGTCGGCGGCACCGGTAGCAGTGGCTGGTATTCGGGCCAGAAGCCAGGCAACTATGTGGTGCAGATCCTGGGTACCAGCTCCGAAGCGTCGGCCCAGGCCTTCGTCAAGGAGCAAGGTGGCGACTATCGCTACTTCAAGAAAAACCTGCAGGGCAAGCCAATGTACGTGGTCACCTACGGCAACTTTGCCAACCGCGACGCAGCGGTTGCGGCAATCAAGAACTTGCCAGCGAAGGTCCAGGCTGGTAAACCTTGGCCACGTACCGTCGCCAGCGTCCAACAAGAGCTGGCCTCGGCCCGCTGATACCTTCCGGGCGGCATCACCCCGCCGCCCAGTTGCTGAGCGATTAATGACATTCGACTAGCCTGCTGCGCCTGAGCGCGGCAGGCTTTTCTGTCCCAGACTGCCGGCCACAAGCCTCTGTTGCAGTCATGGCTGAAACGCTTCAGACTCGAGCCAAGCCGCTATCACGGCGCATGGCGCAAAAACATTCAAAATTGCGACATAAATTTTCAATGGTGAGACATGAAAATTTGTGGGTAAGACTGTCGCTGTGCAACAATGGTTTTCCATGGCCACCGCAAAAAGCTGGCGTTTGATCGGCGTGGATGGTAAGTGGTTGTACATAAAAGAGATTTGCCTCCGGTTGAGAGGTGAACCTGGTGAGAAAGTGTCTATGAAAACAGGTCTGTACCATCCCGAAGAATTCAAGGACAACTGTGGTTTTGGCCTGATCGCCCATATGACGGGCGAGCCGAGCCACCACCTTCTGCAAACCGCCATGCAGGCATTGACCTGCATGACCCACCGCGGCGGCATCAACGCCGACGGCAAGACCGGCGACGGTTGCGGTCTGCTCATGCAGAAGCCCGATCAATTCCTGCGGGCCGTAGCCCAGCAATACTTCGCTGTCGAGTTGCCCAAGCAGTACGCCGTCGGCATGGTGTTCTTCAATCAGGACACGGTCAAAGCCGAAGCTGCCCGCGCCAACATGGACCGCGAAATCGTCGCAGCCGGCCTGAAGCTGGTCGGCTGGCGCAAGGTGCCGATCGACACCAGCGTGCTCGGGCGCCTGGCCCTTGAGCGCCTGCCGCAGATCGAGCAGGTGTTCATCGGCGGTGAAGGCCTGAGCGATCAGGAATTCGCCATCAAGCTGTTCAGTGCCCGTCGCCGTTCGTCCGTGGCCAACGCCCACGACGCCGACCACTACATCTGCAGCTTCTCGCACAAGACCATCATCTACAAAGGCCTGATGATGCCGCGCGATCTCGCGGCGTTCTATCCAGACCTGGGTGACGAACGCCTGCAAACCGCGATCTGCGTGTTCCACCAGCGCTTCTCCACCAACACCCTGCCAAAATGGCCGCTGGCGCAGCCTTTCCGCTTCCTCGCTCACAACGGCGAGATCAACACCATCACCGGCAACCGCAACTGGGCCATGGCCCGTCGCACCAAGTTCGCCAACGACCAGATCCCCGACCTCGAAGAGCTCGGCCCGCTGGTCAACCGCGTCGGTTCCGACTCCTCGAGCATGGACAACATGCTGGAGCTGATGGTCACCGGCGGCATCGACCTGTTCCGCGGCGTGCGCATGCTGGTACCACCCGCCTGGCAGAACGTCGAGACCATGGACGCCGACCTGCGCGCCTTCTACGAATACAACTCCATGCACATGGAGCCGTGGGATGGCCCGGCCGGTATCGTCATGACCGAAGGCCGCCACGCGGTGTGCCTGCTCGACCGCAACGGCCTGCGTCCGGCGCGCTGGGTCACCACCACCAACGGCTATATCACCATCGCTTCGGAAATCGGCGTATGGGGCTACCAGCCTGAGGAAGTGTTGGCCAAGGGCCGTGTCGGCCCGGGTCAGATCCTCGCCGTGGACACCGAGACTGGCCAGATCCTCGACACCGACGCCATTGACAACCGTCTGAAGTCGCGCCACCCGTACAAGCGCTGGCTGCGTCAGCACGCCACCCGCATTCAGGCGACCCTGACCGACGACCAGGGCGTGGCCAGCTACGACGCTGACCAGCTCAAGCAGTACATGAAGATGTTCCAGGTCACCTTCGAAGAGCGTGACCAGGTGCTGCGTCCACTCGGCGAGCAGGGCCAGGAAGCGGTCGGTTCGATGGGTGACGACACGCCGATGGCCGTGCTGTCTCAGCGCGTGCGTTCGCCGTACGACTTCTTCCGCCAGCAGTTCGCCCAGGTGACCAACCCGCCGATCGACCCGCTGCGCGAAGCGATCGTCATGTCGCTGGAAATCTGCCTGGGCGCCGAGCGCAACATCTTCCAGGAATCCCCGGAGCACGCTTCGCGGGTGATCCTCAGCTCGCCGGTCATCTCGCCCGCCAAATGGCGTTCGCTGATGAACCTGGAGCGTGAAGGCTTCGAACGCCAGCTGATCGACCTCAACTACGACGAGAGCGTCGGCCTGGAAGCGGCCATCCGCAACATCGCCGACCAGGCTGAAGAAGCCGTGCGCGGCGGCAAGACCCAGCTGGTCCTGAGCGACCGCTACATCGCCCCGGGCAAGCTGCCGGTGCACGCTTCGCTGGCTGTGGGCGCCGTGCACCACCGCCTGACCGAACAGGGCCTGCGTTGCGACAGCAACATCCTGGTCGAAACCGCCACTGCCCGTGACCCGCACCACTTCGCCGTGCTGCTGGGCTTCGGTGCCTCGGCCGTGTACCCGTACCTGGCGTATGAAGTGCTGGCTGACCTGATCCGCACCGGCGAAGTGCTGGGCGACCTGGACGAAGTCTTCAAGTATTACCGCAAAGGCATTTCCAAGGGCCTGCTGAAGATCCTGTCGAAGATGGGCATCTCCACCATCGCCTCGTACCGTGGCGCGCAACTGTTCGAAGCGATCGGCCTGTCCGAAGAAGTGGTCGGTCTGAGCTTCAAGGGCGTGTCCAGCCGTATCAAAGGTGCGCGTTTCGTCGACCTCGAAGGCGACCAGAAGCTGCTGGCGGCCGAAGCCTGGAGCGCGCGCAAGCCGATCCAGCAAGGTGGCCTGCTGAAGTTCGTCCACGGCGGCGAATACCACGCCTACAACCCGGACGTGGTCAACACCCTGCAAGCCGCCGTGCAGCAGGGCGACTATGCCAAGTTCAAGGAATACACCACGCTGGTCGACCAGCGCCCGGTGTCGATGATTCGCGACCTGCTGAAAGTGAAGGTGGCCGACGAGGCTCTGCCGCTGGACCAGATCGAGCCGCTGGAGGCCATCCTCAAGCGCTTCGACTCCGCCGGTATCTCGCTGGGGGCACTGTCGCCGGAAGCTCACGAAGCCTTGGCCGAGGCGATGAACCGCCTGGGCGCGCGTTCCAACTCCGGTGAGGGTGGTGAAGACCCGTCGCGCTACGGCACCGTCCGCAGCTCGAAGATCAAGCAGGTGGCCACCGGCCGCTTTGGCGTGACCCCGGAATACCTGGTCAACGCCGAAGTGCTGCAGATCAAGGTTGCCCAGGGCGCCAAGCCCGGTGAAGGCGGCCAGCTGCCAGGCGGCAAGGTCAACGGCCTGATCGCCAAGCTGCGCTATGCGGTACCGGGCGTGACCCTGATCTCGCCGCCGCCGCACCACGACATCTACTCGATCGAAGACCTGGCCCAGCTGATTTACGACCTCAAGCAGGTCAACCCGCAGGCCCTGGTTTCGGTCAAGCTCGTGGCCGAAGCGGGCGTAGGCACCATCGCCGCCGGCGTGGCCAAGGCCTATGCCGACCTGATCACCATCTCCGGTTACGACGGTGGTACCGGTGCGTCGCCGCTGACCTCGATCAAGTACGCTGGCGCCCCGTGGGAACTGGGCCTGGCCGAAACCCACCAGACCCTGCGCGGCAACGACCTGCGCGGCAAGGTACGTGTACAGACCGACGGCGGCCTGAAGACCGGCCTGGACGTGATCAAGGCCGCCATCCTCGGCGCTGAAAGCTTCGGCTTCGGCACCGCGCCAATGATCGCCCTGGGCTGCAAGTACCTGCGCATCTGCCACCTGAACAACTGCGCGACCGGCGTAGCCACGCAGAACGAGAAGCTGCGCAAGGACCACTACATCGGCACTGTCGACATGGTGATCAACTTCTTCACCTTCGTCGCCGAAGAAACCCGCGAGTGGCTGGCCAAGCTGGGCGTTCGCAGCCTCGGCGAGCTGATCGGCCGTACTGACCTGCTCGACGTGCTGCCAGGCGACACCGAGCGCCAGCAGTACCTGGACCTGACCCCGCTACTGGGCAGCTCGCACATCCCGGCCGACAAGCCGCAGTTCTGCGAAGTGGACAAGAACCCGCCGTTTGACAAGGGCGAGCTGGCCGAGAAGATGGTCGAGATGGCCCTGCCGGCTATCCGCGACCAGGCCGGTGGCGAGTTCAGCCTCGACATCTGCAACTGCGACCGTTCCATTGGTGCCCGTATCTCTGGCGAAATCGCCAAGCTGTACGGCAACCAGGGCATGGCCGACAAGCCGGTCACCTTCCGCTTCAAGGGGACTGCTGGCCAGAGCTTCGGCGTGTGGAACGCCGGTGGCCTGAACCTGCACCTCGAAGGCGACGCCAACGACTACGTCGGCAAAGGCATGACCGGTGGCAAGGTAACCATCGTGCCGCCAGCCGGTAGCCCGTTCGCCACCCAGCACAGCGCCATCGTCGGCAACACCTGCCTGTACGGCGCCACCGGCGGCAAGCTGTTTGCCGCGGGCACGGCGGGCGAACGCTTCGCTGTGCGTAACTCCGGCGCCCACGCCGTTGTCGAGGGTACTGGCGATCACTGCTGTGAATACATGACCGGCGGCTTTGTCTGCGTGCTGGGCAAGACCGGTTACAACTTCGGTTCTGGCATGACTGGCGGCTTCGCCTACGTGCTCGACATGGACAACAGCTTCGTCGACAAACTCAACCACGAGCTGGTGGAAATCCAGCGCATCAGTGGTGAGGCGATGGAAGCCTACCGCAGCCACCTGGCGCGGGTCCTTGGCGAATACGTGGAAGAGACCGGCAGCGAGTGGGGGCGTGAGCTCTTCGAGAACCTGGACGACTACGTGCGGCGCTTCTGGCTGGTCAAGCCGAAGGCGGCCAACCTCAAGCAACTGCTGTCCAGCACCCGCGCCAACCCGCAGTAAGAACAGCTGCAAGTGACGGCCCCGTGCGCGGGGCCCGTCGTGCTCAAGTGATCGTCTTGCAGCTTGCAGCCTGAGGCTGGCAACTGCGGTAAAGAGGTTTTGAAAAATGGCTGAACGTCTGAACAACGACTTCCAGTTCATCGAAGTGGGCCGCAAGGACCCCAAGAAGAAGCTGCTGCGTCAGCGCAAGAAGGAGTTCGTGGAAATCTACGAACCGTTCAAGCCGCAGCAGTCCGTGGAGCAGGCGCACCGCTGCCTGGGCTGCGGTAACCCATATTGCGAATGGAAGTGCCCGGTACACAACTTCATCCCCAACTGGCTGAAGCTGGTCTCCGAAGGCAACATCCTGGCTGCGGCCGAACTGTCGCACCAGACCAACACCCTGCCGGAAGTGTGCGGCCGTGTGTGCCCGCAGGACCGACTGTGCGAAGGTGCCTGCACCCTGAACGACGGTTTCGGCGCGGTAACCATCGGTTCGGTCGAGAAGTACATCACCGACACCGCCTTCGCCATGGGCTGGCGCCCGGACATGTCCAAGGTCAAGCCCACCGGCAAGCGCGTCGCCATCATCGGCGCCGGCCCGGCCGGCTTGGGCTGCGCGGACGTGCTGGTGCGCGGTGGGGTGACCCCGGTGGTGTTCGACAAGAACCCGGAGATCGGTGGCCTGCTGACCTTTGGCATCCCCGAGTTCAAGCTGGAAAAGACCGTGCTGAGCAATCGCCGCGAAGTCTTCACCGGCATGGGCATCGAGTTCCGCCTGAACACCGAGGTGGGCAAGGACATCACCATGGAACAACTGCTTGCTGAGTACGACGCGGTGTTCATGGGCATGGGTACCTACACCTACATGAAGGGCGGCTTCCCGGGCGAAGACCTGCCGGGCGTACACGACGCGCTGGACTTCCTGATCGCTAACGTCAACCGCAACCTCGGTTTCGAGAAGTCGCCGGAAGACTTCGTCGACATGCAGGGCAAGAAGGTCGTGGTGCTGGGCGGTGGCGACACGGCGATGGACTGCAACCGTACCTCGATCCGCCAGGGCGCCAAGTCGGTGACCTGTGCTTATCGTCGTGACGAAGCCAACATGCCGGGTTCGCGCAAAGAGGTGAAGAACGCCAAGGAAGAAGGCGTGAAGTTCCTCTACAACCGCCAGCCCATCGCCATAGTCGGCGAGGACAAGGTCGAAGGCGTAAAAGTGGTCGAGACCCGTCTCGGCGAGCCGGATGCCCGTGGCCGTCGCAGCCCTGAGCCGATCCCGGGCTCCGAAGAAATCTTGCCGGCCGACGCCGTGGTGATCGCCTTCGGGTTCCGCCCGAGCCCGGCACCGTGGTTCGAGCAGCACGGCATCCAGCTGGACAGCCAAGGCCGCGTGGTGGCGCCGGAGAAAGCCAAGTTCAAGCACCAGACCAGCAACCCGAAAGTGTTCGCTGGTGGCGACATGGTGCGTGGTTCGGACCTGGTGGTGACGGCGATCTTCGAGGGTCGCAACGCCGCCGAAGGCATCTTGGACTATCTCGAAGTCTGATCGATCGCGGGGGCTGCAAAGCAGCCCCCGCAAATTTTGTATACAAAATCGTTTGATCTGTGGCACCCAATAGACAAAACGCATGGCCTTGGCCGTGCCTTTTGCGCTGGCGTCTGAGAAAATGCCCGCACTATTTTTCCGGATGCCGACATGACTGCCCTGAAGAACGATCGTTTCCTGCGTGCGCTGCTCAAGCAACCCGTTGACGTCACCCCTGTCTGGATGATGCGCCAGGCCGGCCGCTACCTGCCGGAGTACCGCGCCAGCCGCGCCAAGGCGGGCGATTTCATGAGCCTGTGCATGAACCCGCAGTTCGCCTGCGAGGTTACCCTGCAGCCGCTGGACCGCTACCCACTGGACGCAGCGATCCTGTTCTCGGACATCCTCACCATCCCTGACGCCATGGGCCTGGGCCTGTACTTCGAGACCGGCGAAGGGCCGCGTTTCAAAAAGACCATCAGCACCCCGGCCGACATCGAAGCGCTGCCGATCCCTGACCCGCAGAAAGACCTCGGCTACGTGATGGACGCGGTCAGCACCATCCGTCGCGAGCTCAACGGGCGCGTGCCGCTGATCGGCTTCTCCGGCAGCCCATGGACCTTGGCCACTTACATGGTCGAAGGCGGTTCGTCCAAGGACTTCCGCAAGACCAAGGCCATGGCCTACGACAACCCGCAAGCCCTGCACCTGCTGCTGGACAAGCTGGCCCAGTCGGTTACCAGCTACCTCAACGGCCAGATCCTAGCGGGTGCCCAGGCGGTGCAGATCTTCGACACCTGGGGTGGCAATCTGTCGGCAGCGGCCTACCAGGAGTTCTCCCTGGCTTACATGCGCAAGATCGTCAGCGGCCTGATTCGCGAGCACGAAGGGCGCAAGGTGCCGGTGATCCTGTTCACCAAGAATGGCGGCCTCTGGCTGGAAAGCATCGCCGAAGCCGACGCTGACGCACTGGGCCTGGACTGGACCTGCGAAATCGGCGACGCCCGCCGCCGCGTTGGTGACAAGGTGGCACTGCAGGGCAACATGGACCCAACCGTGCTGTACGCCAAACCCGAAGCTATTCGCCAGGAAGTGGCGCGCATCCTGGCCAGTTATGGCAAGGGCACTGGTCACGTATTCAACCTTGGTCACGGGATTACCCCGGAAGTCGACCCGAAGCACGCCGGCGTGTTCATCAACGCCGTGCATGAGCTGTCGGCGCAGTACCACCAGTAAATGCGCTGAAACGAACAGCCCGGCCAAGTGCTGGGCTTTTTGTTGAGTTCGACACGCCTCCCTCACCGATGAAATCGGCGCCATCCAGCCGCTAGTGAGAAGCCTGAAGAATTCCAGGCCTTTTCCTACATATCGGCGCCTTGGCCATTCCTAGACTCGTGCACTTCTGTCGGGCCTCCCCGACGCAAGCTCAAGTAGTCCGGAGTGCGTCATGAGTACAACAAAGAATCTGCGAAAGTTTGCTGCCAGCGGTTTATGGCTGGCAGTTGCCGGTGCAGGCATGCATGCCCAGTTGGCCAATGCGCATGGTTATGCCAGTGAGCCACCCTCTCGTGCGTATGCCTGCCGGTTAGGTCTGAACACTGGATGCGGCCAACCCATGTACGAGCCGCAAGCTGTCGGAGAGGCAGAAAAAGGGTTTCCGGGCCGCGGTCCTGTCGATGGGAAGCTCGCCAGTGGAGGTGTGCGGACTGATTTCTCGTCGCTTGATGAACAATCGGCCAATCGCTGGTCCCTGACCCCTGTCAAACAACGTGAAATCGCCTTTGACTGGCATTACACGGAAGGGCACAAGACAACGGGCTGGGAGTATTTCATCACCAAAACGGGTTGGAACCCGAATGCCCCGTTGGGTCGTGATGCGTTCGAGCCAACGCCTTTCTGCACCGTCGACGGGCAAGGCAAGCCCGCCCGTGGCGAGGGGCAATCCACGAGTGGGCCGGCCCTGGTAAAACACCAGTGCACGCTGCCTGCCGGCAAGTCCGGTCAGCACATAATCCTGGGTGCCTGGACAGTCGCCGATACCGCCGCTGCGTTCTACAACGTCATGGACGTGGATATCCAGGTAGAAGGCGGCCCGGTTCCAGAGTGGCCGCAGGTGGGTAGCATCAGCCCGCACCGTGACCTGCAGGTTGGCGACAAGGTGAAGGCCCGCGCGTTCGTGGCCGGTTCGGAAAGCGCTCCATACAGCGTCACGGTTACTATCGAGAGCGCGGAGGAAGGCCTTGCGCCCAATTGGTCCTACAAGCTGGCCAAGCGCATCAATGAAACCCAGTCGCTGGTGCAGGCCGGTCAGCTCGATAACGACGGCAACATCAAGCCCGTACAGGGCGCCAACAACATCTTCGCCAAGCCAGAGACGGGCATCAGCAGTTATCAGCTGGACATCGAAGGCGTGCCGGTCGACGACAGCTATATGCATCTGCATGACCTCAAGCCTGATTACAGCTTGACTGACGGCAAGACGAATATTGACTTCACCGTCATGACCAACCGCAAGCTGCAGGTCAGCGCCCGGCTGTTCGATAGCGCTAACCAGCAGGTCGGCTTCGTTCGCCTGGACGTGGATGCCGCCACCAGCCCCATTGCGCTACCAGTGACCAGCGTCGAGGGCGAACACCTGCTCAAGGTGGTTGGCGTCAACAAGACGGGGCGCATTTTGCTGCAGGAAGAACGTGTCGTTCAGCTCAAAGCCGCAGGTGGCGAAGACTACGACTTCGAATTCCCTCAGTCGATCGCAAGTTACAAAGAAGGCACTCGTGTCCTGCAACCCAAGACCGGCGAGGTGTTCGAGTGCAAACCATTCCCGTTTGAGGGCTGGTGCAAGAGCTACTCGGGCAGTGCCAACCATTATGAGCCTGGTGTAGGCAGCAACTGGCAAGACGCCTGGATCAAGCGCTAAAAGGAGTGCGGCCCGGCGGCCCGATAGGGCAAGCCGGGCCGTGTCGCGGTAATTCTTATGCAACAACACACGTATTGCTGGCAGCAGATGCTGCTGCACTGGGTTTCTGCCCTGGTGATCATCTGGGCGCTGGTAAGTGGCTTTTACGTCTCGGGCTTTACTGTCGAACCCGCTACCGCGCAATGGGTCGGTTTCCTGAATGTTGGACTGACCACGCTGTTTATCCCGGTCTTTCTGTTGCGTTGGTTGATGCGCTACCTGAAGCCCAGGCCGAGCGCGGTGAACGAAAACCCCTTGGCACGGCGTCTGGCGCATTTTGTTCATGAAGGCATTTACTGGCTGACCGCGTTGGTGCTGACCTCAGGCGTGCTGATGATGGACCGTGCGATCGACGTGTTTGGCTGGTTTGCAATCGCGCCCTGGCTGGCTGATCCATTTTGGCTACGTGCCTGGCTTACGCTGCATATCGCAGCAAACGTCAGCCTGGCATTGGCCGTGGCTTTGCACGTGGGGGCAGTCGCCATGCACGAATTTGCAGGGCGGCGTGTAATCAGTCGAATGCTGCCCTGAGCCAATGAAGCACTCTTCTGTCTTGTCCTGGGTAGCAATCCCTCTGCTGACGTTGGTCATGCTGGGCTGGCGCGAAGCCACACGCCCTGACGTGGTCGAACCTGTCGGGCAAGACAGCGTTGCCAGTGCATCACCCGTGCAAGAGCCATTACCCACGGTGACCCTGGCATTGGCTTTTGGCTTTAGCGAGCCCGGGCAAAGGTTTGCAAGCCAGGCCGGATTGGTGCTCAAGCCTTGTTTCATACCCAGTCGCGGCCAACCCCGAGCGTTGGTGGGAGGCCGCGAGGGCGACAGTTTCTACAGCGTGGGCAGCCGCTTGCCGGGTGGCAGCGTGTTGCGCCGCATTGAGGTGGGAGCAATCACCCTTTGGGTCGACGGGCGCGAAGAAACCCTGACCCTGTCCAGCGACCGCGCCCGCGTTTTCGTTCAATCCGGCAGTAGCGCCGTGCGCGCTCCTGCCCCTTCCGATTCACCCCGCCTGTTGCGGGAGGTGCAATGAGATTTCAACGTTACCTGCGGGCAGCTTCACTTGGGGCTTGCCTGACCATGACTTGCCCACTGGCCCTGGCTGATGCGCCAACCTGGCAATTGGCGATGAGCGATGCCGATGTGCGTGATGTGGTTCGCGAAGTCGGGGCCATTCTTGACCAGACGATTGTGCTTGACCCACGTGTACAAGGGCGTATCACCGTACTGTCCAGTGAGGCGCACGATCGTGAGGGCGTACGAAGGTTGTTCTACTCGGTCCTGAATGCGCAAGGCTTTGCCGCAGTGAACGATGGTGACCGCTTGCTGGTGTTGCCGGCAAGTGAAGCCAAAGCCTGGGCCAACCAGCAGGCCGATGCGATCCCTTCCGCATTTACCACGCGCGTGTTCAGCCTGTCTGGCAGCACTGCTGCGGACCTGGCCGGCCTGTTGAGGCCGCTGGTGTCGAGCAATGGCTACATCGGCCCGTCAAGCTCCGCCAATGCCCTGGTGGTCACCGACTCGGCTGCCAACCTCGAGCGTCTGCAGGCCCTGGTGGGCCAACTGGACAGCGGTCAGCGGCATGACTATGAACTGGTAACGCTGCGTACAGCTCAAGCCGCCGATGTATTGCCTGTCGTCGAAGCTTCGGCAGGTAGCCCTGACAGCGGTGTGCGGGTATTGGCCGACACGCGCAGCAATCGCCTGCTCGTGCTTGGGCCGGAAAAATCCCGCCAACGGTTGGCACGACTGGCCCGCGAGCTGGATGTGCCGGCACCTGAAAATTCGCATCACTGGCGCGTGGTGCGCCTTCAGCATGGTAATGCCGAGCAGCTGGCCGAGGTGCTCGGTGAAGTGGGCAAGCGGCTGGACGGCAAGCCGGGCACAGAAGCCTTGGGCCAGACGCTCGCATCCGGAGCCATGGTCAAGGCGGATACCAGCCAGAACGCCTTGGTGCTGCTGGGCGATCCCAAGACGCTGGGAAATGTGGTGCAGATCATCGAGCAACTGGACCAGCCCCGCGCACAGGTGTTGATACACGCGGCCATCGTCGAAGTCAGTGGCGATATCAATGAGGCCTTGGGTTTGCAGTGGGGGCTGGACACCGGCAGCCTCAAGGGCGGGGTGACATTCCCGGACAGCGGTGCGCTGTTGGCCGATGTGCTGGGGGCGGACAAGGCACTGCCCAGCGGCGCGGCGCTGGCGCTAGGCTCTGACCGCTTTGGCCTGCTGGTTTCCGCATTGGCCAGCAACAGCCGTAGCAACCTGCTGTCCACCCCCAGCCTGCTTACGCTCGACAACCAGGAAGCGCAAATCCTGGTGGGGCAGAACGTGCCGTTCAAGACGGGCTCATACACCACGTCGGGCAATGGCGCGGATAATCCGTTCACCACTGTGGAACGCAAGGATATCGGCATCAGCCTCAAGGTTCGCCCGCACATCAACGAAGGCCGAAGCCTGCGCCTTGAGGTCGAGCAGGAGAGCTCGGAACTGGCGCCCAGCACGCTCGAAGGTGACCTGATTACCAGCAAGCGAACGCTCAAGAGCACCATTCTCGCGGCGGACGGCGAGATCATCGTGATTGGTGGCCTGATCAAGGACAGTGTCCGTACAGAGCAGCGTGGCGTGCCGTTGCTCAGTCGTATTCCTCTGCTGGGAGGCTTGTTCCGCTGGACCAGGGATACCCAGGAAAAGACCAATCTCATGGTGTTCCTGCGGCCTACCATCTTGCGTACCCAGGCTGAATTGGTTGAGTTCGGGCATCGTGCTTACGATGATGTTCGCGCCTCCGACCCGACGCGCGTGCCTCAGGACCCCCGCAGGCTGTTCGAAGCGCGACCGATGCCGGAAGGCCGGGAGCCATAGCCTTGAACCCTTTGCTCCCATTCGGCTTCGCCCGGCGGCATGGCATTTTGCTGGACCGGCAGGCAGCCGAGCCCGCCCTGTTGATGCGTGACGATGCTGCGCTGGAGCCACTTTCCGAGGCGCTGCGTGTCGTTGGCCATCACTGGCCTCTGCGCCTGGTGAATGGCGACCAGTTTGCAGAGTACCTTGCCGCTTGCTACGGCGGTGCACAGGACGCCGCGCAGTCGGTCATCCAGGGGCTGGATGAACACATCGACCTGTCACGTCTGGCTGAGGAGCTGCCGCAGACCAGTGACCTGCTCGATCAACAGGATGATGCGCCGATCATCCGCTTGCTCAATGCCTTGCTCAGCGAAGCGGTCAGATCGCGCGCTTCCGATATCCATCTGGAAACGTTCGAACAGCAGCTGCGCGTTCGCATGCGCGTCGATGGAGTCATGCGCGAAGTGCTGTCGCCGCCCAGAGCGCTCGCGGCCTTGCTGGTGTCGCGAATCAAGGTCATGGCGCGGCTGGACATAGCCGAAAAGCGTGTGCCGCAGGATGGCCGAATCAGCCTGCGGCTGACCGGTCATGAGGTGGATGTCCGTGTGTCTACCTTGCCGGCGGCCCATGGGGAAAGGGTGGTGCTGCGCTTGCTGGACAAGCAGGCTGTGCGCCTGGATGTGCAGCACATGCAGATGCAACCCCCGGTGCAGAAGGCGTTTCTGGCGTTGCTGGACAAACCCCACGGTATTTTCCTGGTCACAGGCCCGACCGGCTCGGGCAAGACCACCACGCTGTATACGGCGCTTTCGGTACTTAACCGCGAGTCGCGCAACATACTCACCGTCGAAGACCCGGTCGAATACCACTTGCCCGGCATCGGCCAGACTCAGGTCAACAGTAAGGTCGACATGACCTTTGCCCGTGGGCTTCGGGCGATTTTGCGGCAGGACCCGGACGTCGTGATGGTAGGGGAGATCCGTGACCGGGAAACGGCGGATATCGCCGTGCAGGCATCGCTGACAGGCCATCTGGTGCTGTCGACCCTTCACACCAACAGTGCTTTGGGGGCCATCACGCGGCTGGCGGACATGGGGGTGGATACCTGCCTGCTGGCATCCTCCCTTGCCGGTGTCATGGCACAGCGCCTGCTACGTGTGTTGTGCCCGCACTGCAAGGCCGCATACGAGGTGGACGCCGCCGCCGCCAGCGCCTTGGGCAACCCTGACGACCTGCCGCAGCAGCTTTACCAGGCTGTAGGTTGTGAGCTGTGCCAGATGGGTTACAGCGGGCGCATGGCATTGCATGAGATGGTCGTCATTACCCCGCAGCTGGCGCAGGCCATCCATGGTCGCGCATCGTTGGCACAGATGCAGGATTTACTTCCTCCGGGCACGACCACCCTGTTTCAACATGGCGTTCAGCGTGTCTGCCAAGGGCAGACCAGTCTTGAGGAGCTGTTGCGCGTGACGGGTCAGGGCTGAGCATGGCGGCCTTCCGGTATCAGGCCCAACGCCTGGATGGCGCTCGCCAGCGCGGCACGCTTGAGGCGGCCAGTGCGCGTCAGGCCCGGCAGCAGTTGCGCGAGCAGGGCTGGTCGGTCATGACAATCGAGCTGGTAAAGCCTTCGCCTTTTGCCGTCCTGGCTGCAGGCAATCGTCTTTCCCTGGCGCGCCGCTGTTTGCTCACTCGGCAGCTGGCGACGCTATTGCAAGCGGGCATGCCGCTGAGCGAAGCGCTACAGGCGGTGGCAGCGCAAAGTGGCCAGCGCCAGGCCAGGCAGATAATGCTCGGCGTGGCTGAGCGAGTCGCCGAAGGTAATACGTTTGCCGATGCACTGGCCCATTACCCATTGGCTTTCCCGCTGGTTTATCGCGCCACGGTCGAGGCGGCGGAGCGTTCCGGGCATCTGGCAGGGGTACTGGAGCGCCTGGCAGCGCATGGCGAAGATCAGCAGGCCCTGCGCCAGAAGGTGCAATTGGCGATGCTCTACCCGCTGATACTGACGATCGTCGCGCTGCTGGTGGTGGGCTTTCTGCTCGGCTATGTAGTGCCCGACGTAGTGCAGGCATTTGCCCGTGATCAGGCACAGTTGCCGCTGGCGACCCAGGTGCTGATTGCACTCAGCGATGCGTCTGGCCGCTTCGGGTTGCTGGCCTTGCTGGTGCTGCTGGCAGGCGTTGCCGGTGCTGCCGTGCTGCTGCGCGCGCCTGTGAGGCGAAGGCAATGGCATGCCATGGCGCTGCAGCTGCCAGGTTACGCCGGCTTCGTCCGTGCCAGTGACGCTACGCGGTTCATCAGTACCCTGGCGATTCTTGGCCGCAGCGGTGTTGTGCTGGTGGATGCCATGAACATCGCTGCAGGCGTGGTGGGCAACCTGGTTTTACGCGAGCGCTTGCAAACCGCAGTGCGTGAAGTAGGCGAAGGCGCAACGCTGGCCCATAGCCTGGCACGCAGCCAGTGCATGCCCGCACTGATGCTGCACATGATCGCCAGTGGTGAGCGTGCCGGGGAACTGGACAGCATGCTCGAACGTGCTGCCGAGCTTCAGGCCAGGCAACTGGCTGGTCGCATTACCCTCCTGGTGAGCCTCTGCGAACCCCTGATGCTTTTGCTGATGGGGGGCGTCGTGCTGTTCATCGTACTGGCCATCCTGCTGCCCATTCTCAACCTCAACCAACTGGTCAACTGATATGTCTTCTAGCGCTCCACATCATGCGCAGCGTGGCTTCACGCTTATCGAAATCATGGTGGTTGTCATCATTCTGGGTGTGCTCGGCGCGTTGGTGCTGCCCAATGTGATGAGCCGCCCGGACCATGCCAAGCTCACGGCGGCGCGTACCGATATCCAGTCAATCTCTACGGCCCTGGAAATATACCGCCTGGACAATGGGCGCTATCCGACCACAGCCCAGGGCCTGGAGGCGCTCATCCGGCGCCCGACCGTTGCGCCCTTGCCACGCCAGTGGAACGCCCAAGGCTACCTGAAGAGCCAGGCGCTGGACCCATGGGGCATGCCTTATCAATACAGCAATCCCGGTACGCGATCGGGGCAGGGGTACGACCTGTTCTCCTTGGGCGCCGATGGCCAGCCTGGTGGTGAAGATGCGGATGCCGATATCGGTAACTGGGCCGAATGAGTCCGCGCCGCACGAAAGGCTTCACCCTGCTCGAGATGATGTTGGTGCTGTTGCTGGCAGGGGTTGTCTTGGGCATGGCGGGTTTGCAGTTGGGGCGCGACCCGCAACGCCTGGCCAGCCAGGAGGCCGGTTTTTTGCTGCAACTGGTCGAGCATGCCAGGCAGCAAGCTGTGCTGGAGGGGCAGGAAATGGGTGTGCAATTCGACGCCCGCGGCTATCAGCTGATGAAGGCGTCCGGCACAAGCTGGGTGGCGGCAGGGCAGCGCCGGGATACTGGCCTGGACCTGCGCCTGAGTATCGACGGCTTCCCGGTGACGCTCGCCGGGCCAGGAAACACCGCACAATTGGTGTTTTCCCGTAACGACGAGCACACCCCGTTTTCGTTGTCTTTCCATGAGGGGGGTGTCGACCTTGCCCAACTATCAAGCGATGGCCTCAATGCCCCGTGGCTCGAACGCTGAACGTGGATTCACCTTGTTGGAAGTGCTGGTGGCGCTGTCTGTGTTCGCCGTGCTGGCTGCGGCGGTGACCACTGCCAGCCACCAGGTGCTGGCGCAGTCGCAGGGTATGCGTGATCGACTGTTTGCCAGCTGGATTGCCGATAACCACCTTAACGAGCTTCGCTTGCAAGCGACTGCGGCCACACTGCGCCGCCCCCACGAGGTTCAGTTCGATCAGCGCACCTGGTTCATCGTCGAGTCGCGGCGTCATCAGGCTGAGCTGGCACTGGTCGAAATTGGCGTGAGCGTCGGGCTGGTATCGGACCGGCAGCCGCTTCACCACGCTGTGGGGTGGCTGGAGGTGGCCGATGCAGCGCAGTAAGCCGCCAGCCCGTATCCAGCAAGGCTTTACCCTGCTGGAGTTGTTGCTAGCCATCGCCATCTTTGCCTTGCTGGCGACGGGGACCAGCCAAATGTTGGCTGCCTTGGTACGGGCAGATGCTGCGCGTCAGGCTCAGGCCGAAGAACTACGTGCCTTGGGGCGGACAATGAGTGTGATGCAGCGGGATGCGCTGCAAGGTTATTGGCCCGCAATCAGCAAGAAGGGCGGGAATCATGGGGTGTTGCTGACGTCGCAGCGGGTGGGCTGGTTGCTTGGTGCGGAGCGTGATCGGCAATCGCTGCCGCGCAGCGATTTGAGGGTTGTCGAGTACTGGCTGGAGGACGGTGTGTTATGGCGTCAGCGGCGGACGCTGGAACACGGGCAGGGGCGCCCTCAGCGGCTTCTCGAAGGTATCGAGGACCTGCGTTGGAAGTTGTACGGTGCACAAAGCGGATGGGTAACCCGCTGGACTGCTGCGCAACCGCCCCAGGCACTTGAAATCACCCTGACGACCCGGCGCTTTCAGGGGATTCGTCGAGTACTGCCTCTGGCGGGGGCAAGCCTGTGAAAAACGCGAGGCAACAAGGCGTGGCGCTCATCACCGTGCTGTTGGTAATGGCACTGTCGACCCTGTTGGTCGCCAGCATGTTGCGTAGCCACCAGGGCATGCTAGGCAGTCTCCGGCAGCAGATCGAGGCCTCGCGTTTGCTGCAGCTCGCCCATGCTGGTGAGCAGCATGCCTTGAAGCAGCTGACACAGCAGGCCGCGGCTTTGTTGCAAGTGACCCATGGCGGTCAGCCTTGGGCGCACACCCGTTTGCTGGAGCTTGAGCAGGGTCAGCTTCGGCTGCGCCTGGAGGATCTTTCCGGGCGTTTCAATATCGCTGCGCTGACCGCACGAAAAACCCTCGACCCGGTGCTGCTCGAACGCTGGCAGCGGTTGTGCCATGCCCTGCAGATCGAGGCGCCGTTGCTGGAGCCCTTGGCCGGACAGCGCATGCTTGACCCCAGCCAGCTGCGCGCCTTGCCGGGCGTCGATGCCCAGGTGATGGCCCGTTTGCAGCCATGGGTCGTGGCGCTGCCTACCCACGCGGGGCTCAACATCAATACCGCCCTGGTGCGCGTGCTCGAAGGCCTTGAAGGCGTGGATGCGTCCATTGCACGGAGCGTGGTGGGCAAGCGGCCCGAAGAGGGCTATGCCAGCGTTCAGCAATTTCTGGCGCAACCGCAGCTGGTGGGGCTTGGCATCGACAGCCATGGGTTGTCGGTGACCAGCCGCTGGTACCGCCTGGAAGTGCGAGCAGCGTTGGAAGGCAACGTTGGTTATCTGTACAGCGACCTTGAAATCGACCCGAACACACATCAGGTGCGTGTGCTGCGTCGGTTTTTTTCTGCACAACCGGAGCACATGCAAGATGAGTGAGGTTTACCTGTTTCTGCTGGCCGGGGCCGTGGTCGAAGACGAAGGAGTTTGGCCGGTGCTCGTGCGCACAGCCCAAGGGCACCAGTACCGGTCACAGCTGGGCAACTTGCCGCCAGAATTGGCCACCGCTGCGGTGGTGCTCGTCTTGCCGATGGAGCTGGCGGGTTGCTGCGTGATCGGGCCGATACCGGGCAGGCGCCCCAGCCGCGAGGCATTGGGTTATGCGGCGGAAGAACAGCTGGCGGCACCGTTGGAGGCGCTGCACTTGGCGTTCGGGCCAGAAGATCAGGAGGGCCGGCGCAGGGTATGGGTGATAGCGCTGGCTTGCTTGCACCCGCTGATGTCGAAGCTTCAGCACCAGGGCATCGACCCCATGGCTGTACACGTCGATGCTGACCTGCTGAGTGGCGAGCGGGCATGCGCCCTGTGGTTCGAGGGGCGATGGCTGCTGAGGGGCAGTGAAGGCACTTGCCTGGCGCTAAGTGCCCAGGCCGCACAAGTCATGAAGCAGAAATATGCTTCGATGCTCTGGATGGCCGAAGCAGGCTCGCCGGGCGCGTCTGACTGTGATCAGCAGATCGCCAGTGCAGTGGAAATCATGGTGCAAGGCAATGCTGGCGCTGTGGACCTGCGCCAAGGCGCACTGCGTCGGCGGCGAATGCGACCGGCATGGCGAGGCCTGGCAAGTGGCGTGGTGCTGGCATTGCTCATGCTTTGCCTGGTCGATCACGTACGTGCGCAGTGGCTTGTGCAGCAAGCATCCAGGCTGCATGCCGAGAATGTTCGGGTTTTGCAGCGCTGGGCACCTGAGCAGCCCCCGGGTGGTGACCTGGCTACGCGCATCAGGCTGCTCGAACACCGCCCTACACCGGCGACTACAGTGGAGCAGCTGGCGCTGCTATCGGAGCAACTGGTCGGCGTTGGCAATGTGGTGATCGAGCGGGCGGAATCGACGCCTGAACAAGGCTGGCGCGTCGAGGTCGTCGCCCATGGCTTTGACGATCTTGAACGGCTTGGCGCACGCGTTCCCGGTATGAGGATGGAACAGGGCCGACAGGCCGATCGAGGGGTACGGGCGACTCTGTCCTGGCGGGAGGCTGAATGAAGCATTGGAGAGAATTTGCGGTGCTACGCCAGTGGCAACTGCTGTCACCCGGGCGACGCATGCTATTGAAGGCCGCTTTATGGGGCCTGACCCTGATCGTGATCTGCCAATTACTCTGGCTGCCGGGCCAAGTCCGCCTGCAACAGGCTGAGCGAGACCTGGCGCGTGAACATGAGTTGGGTGCCCAGCTGCAGCGAATCATGCAGGGGCCGCCTCGGTCGTCAACCCCCGTCGAGGTGCACACACCTGCCGGATTGAACGAGCGTGCCAAGGCTGCAGGCTTGCATATCACCAGCCTGGAGGCCAGATCCGGGCAGGTGGACGTCAGCCTGGAGGGGGCCGCTGCTGCCGTGCTGGCCTGGTTGCATCTACTGGAGAAGGAGGGTGGCAAACCGCTCAGCCTACAGCTTCAAGCCGAAGGCGAACTGCTCCAGGCGCGCTTCGTGATGCTGCTGGCCGAGGCATGATGCCTCGGCCTTTCAAACTGCCTTGGGTTGCAACTTGCTCAGATGCAGGGCCACCAGCAACGCCACGGTCAGCAGGCTGCCGATGAACAGGCCGATCCCGTTCCAGCCCCATTGGTGCCAGAACACTCCACCTGCCGTACCGGCCACACTGGACCCTGCGTAATAACTGAACAGATACAGCGACGAAGCCTGCCCCTTGGCCTTCAGCGCGCGGCGGCCGATCCAGCTGCTGGCCACCGAATGCGCACCGAAGAAGCCGAAGGTGAACACCAGCATGCCAACGATCACCATCGCCAGCGGGATGGCCAGGGTCATCAGCAGGCCGCCAGCCATGACGACGATACTGGCCCAGAACACTTTGCGCCGGCCCAGCTTGTCAGCCAGTGCGCCGACCTGCGCCGAGCTGTAGATACCCGACAGGTACACCACCGACAGCAACCCGACCAGCGCCTGGTTCATGTGGTAGGGCTCGGCCAGCAGGCGGTAGCCGATGTAGTTGAACAGGGTGACGAAGGCGCCCATCAGCAGGAAGGCTTCGAGGAACAGCCAAGGCAGCCCGGCGTCCTTGAAGTGCATGACGAAGCCGTCCAGCAGGCTGCGCGGGCTCATCAGCTGCGGGCGGAAGTTGCGTGACTCGGGCAGCACTTTCCAGAACACCAGCGCCGCCACCAGGGCCAGGCCGCCGATGGTCAGCATTGCCGTGTGCCAGCTGACGAAGTCGATCAGTACCCCGGTAATCAGCCGCCCGCTCATGCCACCGATGGCGTTGCCGCCGATATACAGGCCCATGGCCAGGCCGATGTGCTGCGGGTGGATTTCTTCGCTCAGGTAGGTCATCGCCACTGCCGCCAGGCCGCTCAGCGACAGGCCCACCAGGGCGCGAGTGGCCAGCACCAGTTCCCAGCTCGGCATCACCGCGCTGGCCAAGGTCGACAGGGCGGCGCAGACCAGGGCAAAGACCATTACCGGCTTGCGGCCGATGCGGTCGGAGATCGGGCCGGTAATCAGAAGGCCGAAGGCCAGCATCGCAGTCGATACCGACAGCACCAGGCTGCTCTGCGCTGCGTTGATGGAAAACTCGTTCGACAGCAGCGGCATCATCGGCTGCACGCAGTACAGCAGCGCGAACGTGGCGAACCCGCCGCTGAACAGAGCCAGCACGGTCTTCATGAAGGCGGGGGTGCCTTTTTCGATCCACATTTCGTTCAGGGGTGCAGGCTCTGGGCCGTTAGGAAGGGGGGCTACAGCAGTTTTCACGGACGGTACCTCTGGCGCAATGAAAAAAGCATATAGCTGGCTAATGATTAGATCCAATATATTGTTCGACCTATTTGAGATGTTCTACGACCTAATTGGAGCCGATAATGGAACTGCGCCATCTGCGTTACTTCATCGCCGTTGCCGAGGAGCTGCACTTCGGCCGCGCGGCCCAGCAACTGGGCATTTCCCAGCCGCCATTGAGCCAGCAGATCCAGGCATTGGAGCAGGAGCTGGGCGCTCGCCTGTTCGAGCGGACCAATCGTCGGGTCGAGCTGAGCGAGGCTGGCCGGCTGTTCCTCGAAGAGGCACGCCAAGTGCTGGCGCAGGTGGAGAAGGCGGCCGATGTGGCCCGGCGCGCGCAGTTGGGCGAACTGGGCGAGATGAAAATCGGTTTCACCTCGTCGGCGCCATTCACGTCGAAGATCCCAAAGGCCATTCATGCCTTTCGTCAGCGCTTCCCCGCCGTGCACCTGAACCTCAAGGAAATGAGCAGCCGGGATGTCGCCGAAGGGGTGTTCGACGAATCCATCGAGGTCGGGCTGATGCGGCCGATGCCGTTGCCGGAAGGCCTGGTGGCCACCGAGCTGTTCCGCGAGCCGCTGGTAGCAGTGATCAATGCCTCGCACCCGTTGGCCGAAGGCACGGAACAGGGCGTGTACATGGCTGCCCTGGCCCATGAACCGTTCGTGTTCTTCCCGCGCAGCTATGGCAGCGGGTTGCATGCGCAATTGTTGAGCTTGGCGCGTCAGGCCGGGTTCAGCCCGCATTTCGCCCAAGAGGCGGGAGAGGCGATGACCATCATCGGCCTGGTGTCGGCGGGGCTTGGGATCTCGGTGCTACCGGCGTCGTTCCAGCGCATGCGCATCGAAGGCGTGGTGTACCGCACGCTGCTGGATGAAGGGGCGATGTCGGCCGTGTGGCTGGTGCAGCGCGAGCGTGGGAGTTCAGCGATGGCCCGGGCGTTTGCCGAGTTGCTGACCGGGCTGATGGCAGGCCAGGGGTGATGTTCCGGGCTCGCCTGCGAATGGGCAAATGGCACTGGTCATTGCCGCTGCGCCGCCACATACTCGGGCATTCGTTGATACACGGAGGTCAATCATGCGGCGCGTGGTGTTCAATCAGAAAGGTGGCGTGGGCAAGTCGAGCATTGCTTGCAACCTGGCGGCAGTGAGCGCTAGCGAAGGTTATCGGACCTTGCTGATCGACCTGGATGCCCAGGCCAACTCGACCCAGTACCTGACCGGCCTGACCGGCGACGATATCCCGATGGGGATTGCTGACTTCTTCAAGCAGAGCCTGTCCAGCGGGCCGTTCAACAAGAAGAACAAGGTTGATATCTACGAAACCCCGTTCGACAACCTGCATGTGGTCACCGCCACGGCGGAGCTGGCCGACCTGCAACCCAAGCTGGAAGCCAAGCACAAGATCAACAAGCTGCGTAAGTTGCTCGACGAGCTGGACGAGGACTACGAGCGGATCTACATCGACACGCCACCGGCGCTCAATTTCTACGCGGTTTCGGCGTTGATTGCCGCTGATCGCGTACTGATCCCCTTCGACTGCGACAGTTTTTCGCGTCAGGCGCTGTACGGCCTGCTGGCCGAGATCGATGAGCTCAAGGACGACCACAACGAAGACCTGGTGGTCGAAGGCATCGTGGTCAATCAGTTCCAGTCCCGTGCCAGCTTGCCGCAGCAGATGCTCGACGAATTGCTGGCTGAAGGGCTGCCGGTGCTGCCGGTGTACCTGGGCAGCTCGGTGAAGATGCGCGAATCGCACCATGCAAGCCTGCCTTTGATTCACCTGGAGCCGCGGCACAAGCTGACACAGCAATTTGTCGAGTTGCACGATTTGCTCGAGCGCTGCGAGTAAGCGTTACACTCAATCCCTTGCGCGATACGCGGGCCCCGAGCATAATCTCCCAAAACGGGAGATATGCTTGCATGCGCGTCATTGCCAAAAGCACCTTGGTGAAGTTCTGGGAATTACCCGGGTATGAAGATGCCAAGGCGCCCTTGCAAAGCTGGCACGATATGGCCATCAAGGCCATCTGGCGAACGCCTCAAGATGTAAAGGATCAGATTGGCAACGCCAGCATATGTGGCAACAACCGCGTGGTCTTTAACATCGGAGGTAACAAGTACCGGCTTGTGGTCGAAATGCAGTATCGAGCCGGTATTGCCTGGGTGAAATTCGTCGGCACGCACAGGCGCTATGACGAGATTGACGTGGAGACAATCTGTGAATATTAAGCCAATCCGCAATGATGACGATCTTCGAGCGGCCTTTCAGCGACTAGAAGCTATTTTCCAGGCACAAGCTGGTACGCCAGAAGCTGATGAAATGGAAGTGCTGGTGACACTGATCGAGGTGTACGAAAACCAGCACTATCCGATTCATCCTGCAAACCCGATTGAAGCCATCAAATTTTGTATGGATCAACAGGGGCTTACGGCACGAGATCTTGAACCCTTCATCGGTCCGAGCGGGCGGGTCTCGGAAGTTCTTAATGGAAAGCGCGGGCTAAGCCTTTCCATGATCAAGCGCCTGCATGATGGTCTGCGCATTCCCTACGAGTCCCTATTGGCAGGCGTTTGAAAACTAGACCCCTTGGCTACGCACCCACTCCAGCAACGACTGCAGTGGAAACGCTCCAGCCTGGCGGCTAATTTCGCGGCCGTTCTTGAACAGGATCAAGCTAGGAATCGAGCGGATGCCCAGTTGCCCGGCCAGGTTGCGGTTGGCTTCGCTGTCGAGCTTGGCCAGGCGGCAGCGGCCGCTGAGTTGGCGGGCGGCCTGTTCGAAGGTCGGGGCAAAGGATTTGCAGGGGCCGCACCAGTCGGCCCAGACATCGATCAGCAGCGGCAGATCGCCCTTGATCTGGCTGGCATAGTTGGCCTCGCTGAGCTCGAATGGCGTGCTGAGCAACACGTCCTTTTTGCAGCGGCCGCATTTAGGGGCATCACCCAGGCGCTCTGCCGGCAGGCGGTTGAGGCCGTTGCAGTGTGGGCAAGGGATTACCAGTGGATCGGACATGTCGGTTCCTTGAAGATTATGAAGAACAGCTGATTTCCAGATGCTTGCCCCACTCAGGTGGGCGCTCGGCATAGGCCTGCATGCCGGCTTGCTCCTCGAACGGCTTGCTTAGCACTTGATGCAGGCGGCGTACTTCACTGTAATCCCCCGCTTCGGCCGCTTCGATGGCCTTCTGCGCGAGGTAGTTGCGCAGCACGTACAGCGGGTTCACGGCATGCATCCGCTCACGACGGCCTTCGGCATTGCCCGCCTCGCGCTCGCAGCGTGCCAGATAATCCGCGCCCCAGGCATCGAAGCCAGCAAGGTCGATGAAGTCGTCGCGTACCACCTTCAGCGCTTCGGCGATGGGTTGCTCCCCTAACTTTCGGAAGAACAGGTTGTAGTCCACGCCGCCACTCTGCATGCGCTGTAATAGGCGCTCGACCAGCGCCATGTCGTCGTCTTCTGCGGTGGTCAGGCCCAGGCGTCGACGCATCAGGTCGAGGTAGTGGGCCTGATACAGCGGCAGGAACAGGCCCAGCGCCTCCTTCAGCGGTTCCACCTCGATCACCGTGGTCAGCGCCTGGGCCAGGGCGCTGAGGTTCCAGTGGGCAATCGGCACCTGGTTGGCGTAGCTGTAGCGGCCACGGTCGTCGGAATGGTTGCAGATGAAGTTGGCGTCGAAGTCGTCGAGGAAGGCGAAGGGGCCGAAATCGAAGGTGATGCCGAGGATCGACATGTTGTCGGTGTTCATCACCCCGTGGCAGAAGCCATAGGCCTGCCAGCGGGCGATCAGCTCGGCGTTGCGCTCGACGAGGGTGCGGAACATGGCCAGGTAAGGCTGCTCGGCATCCCGGCACTCGGGGTAGTGCTGCTCCAGCACGTGGTCGATCAGCACACGTTGCTGTTCCGGCTGCTGGGTGTAGTAGAAGTATTCGAAATGCCCGAAACGCACATGGCTCTGTGCCAGGCGGGTGAGCATTGCCGCACTCTCTCGGGTTTCGCGCCACACCGGGGTGCTCGAACCGATCACGCACAGTGCACGGCTCGTGGGGATACCGAGGGCGTGCAGGGCTTCGGAGGCGAGGAACTCGCGAATTGACGAGCGCAGCACGGCACGGCCGTCGCCCATGCGCGAATACGGCGTCTGGCCAGCGCCCTTGAGGTGCAGGTCCCAGTGCTCGCCCTGGTCGTTCAGCACTTCGGCCACCAGCAGGCCGCGGCCATCGCCCAGGCGTGGGTTGTAGGAGCCGAACTGATGGCCGGAATAGACCATCGCCCGCGGGTCGGCTTCTTCCCAGAGCTTGTGGCCGCTGAACAGCTCGGCGAACACAGGCTCATTGGCCTGGGCCGGGTCGAGGTCGAGCAGCGCCATGGCCGACTCGCTCGCCACTATCAGGCGCGGCTCGGCGATCGGCTCGGGCAGGACCTGGGTGGAGAACGCATCGCCCAGGCGGGCGAAGCGGTTGTCGAAGGTGAGTTGGTCGAGGGCTTTCACGGGCTGCTCCTGAGATTCAGCACAGAGTAAAGCATTCGAGCCCACTCAGGCCGAAGCAGTGCCATCCGGTTTAGGTTGCTCCATCGGAATCAGCTGCTGCTTGCCGCCTTTCGGATCCATCAGGAACACCTCGACCTGGCGTACCGAGATCTTGATGTTGTGGGCCTTGAACTCGCGGTTGATGTAGCGGTTGATCTCGTCCAGCGTCGGGTTGCGGTCGCCCAGGTCACGCACATGCATGCGCAGCTCGTGGTCCAGCGAGCTCTCGCCGAAGTTGAGGAAGTACACGATCGGTTCCGGGTCCTTGAGTACCCGCGGGTTCTCGTGGGCGCCCTTGAGCAGCAGGTCGCGCACCAGGTCAAGGTCGGAGCCGTAGTCGATGCCCAGCTTCAGCGTCACCCGGGTAACCGTGTCGGTCAGCGACCAGTTGATCAGCTGGCCGGTGATGAAGGTCTTGTTGGGGACGATGATGTCCTTGCGGTCGAAGTCGGTGATGGTGGTGGCGCGGATGCGGATCTTGCTCACCGTACCGGAAAGGTTGCCGATGGTGATGGTGTCGCCGATCCGCACCGGGCGCTCGAACAGGATCATGATGCCGGAGATGAAGTTGGCGAAGATCTCCTGCATGCCGAAGCCCAGGCCCACCGACAACGCTGCTACCAGCCACTGCAGCTTGTCCCAGCTGACCCCGAGGGTCGACAGGGTGCTGACGATGCCGACACCGACGATGGTGTACGACAGCAGCGTGGTGGTGGCGTAGGCGCTGCCTTGTGCCAGGTTCAGGCGCGACAGCACCAGCACTTCAAGCAGGCCTGGCAAGTTGCCGGCCAGGGCGAAGGTGATGCCGACGATCACCAGCGCGCCGAGCAGGTCGCCGAGGCTGATCGGCACCATGCTGGCAGCGGCACCGGTGCCGCTGGTGTACTCGTACAGGACAAAGTTGTTGAGGTAGGCGAACACCGAGATCAGGTCCGACCAGACCCAGTACAGGCCGGCGATGAAGCCGCCGAGCAGGGCCAGGCGGATCAGGCGCAGCGACTGCTGGTTCACCTGTTCGATGTCCAGGGTCGGCTCTTCGGTGATGACTTCGCCATCCAGCCCTTCCTTGGCGGCCTGGCGCTTGCTCAGCGCGCGTTGGTAAGCCAGGCGCCGCGCCGCCACTGACAGTCCACGGACAAAGGCGGCCTCGATCACCAGCCAGAACAGCAGCAGGTAGAGAGTGTAGATCAGCCGGTCGGTAAGCTTCAGCGCGGTGTAGTAGTAGCCGAAGCATACGGCTACGAACAGCGCGATCGGCAGGGCGGTGAAGGCCACCCCGACGGCCTTGCGAAACAGCGAGGTGTCGCGGTGCGCCGGGCTGCTCAGCAGCAGGCGGCTGAGCAGCCAGGCCATCAGCGCGTAGCAGGTCAGCACCACACCGATACCGAGCACGTCGTCGGCCAGCGACGAAGGCTGGTGCTCGGCGACGGCCACCACGCCGACCAGCGCCAGCACCACGGTACCCAGCCGACGTACCCAGCCCCGCAAGAACTCGACCTGCGGCTTGTGCCAACGGAAGTGGATTTCCGCCACGCCGCCGGGGGCAAGGATGCGGTAAGCGGTATAGAACACCAGCCAGGCCTGGGCCAGCTGCCACAATGCCGCGCCGAGGTTGGCGTTCTGCCCGCGAGCGTCGATCTGCAGGGCATAGCTGCACAGCGCCAGCCCCAGGCTCACCGGCATCGCCAGGAGGATGTTGATCAGGATGGCCTGGGGCGTGTGCCACTGGCTGTCACGGCGGAAGTGGCCGATGTCCTGGTGCACCTTGCCCAGCCGCTGGTACAGGTACTTGCGCCGCCACAGCAAGCCACCGATCGCCAGCAGCAGGGGCAGGAACAGCAGCGGCCGTTGGCTCAGACCGTCAGCCAGCTCCTTGATGCCCGAGCCCCAGGGCAGGCTGGCGACCTGTTCGGGGAAGCGCTCCGGCACCAGGCGCAACCAGTCCCAGTCCAGCGGCTTGTTGCTGGGGATCCAGAACATCTGCTCGTCGAGGGTGTTGCGCAGGCCCTGGGCGGTGCCCAGCAGCTGCTTCTGGTTGAGCTGCAGGGTGATCGATTCGTTGAGCAGTGCCGACAGTTCGCGGTTCAGGCGTTCGAGCAGGTCGCTGCGGGTGATCGCCACTTCCAGCAAAGCCTTGCGCAGCTGCGGTGTGACGTCTTCCTGCGGCTGGTTGGCCAGCAGCTTGTCGACGTAGGTCACCGGGTTGCTCATCTGCTCGCGCTGTTGGTTGATCTCGAACTGGTACAGGCGGATGTCAGCGATCTGGTCGGCCAGGTCGCGGTCGAGCTTCAGGTGCGGCAGTGCCTGTTTCTGCTTGTAGAGGATCTTCGACAGCAACAAGCTGCCCTTGAGCACGTTGATCTGCTCATCCAGCGCCTGGTCGGCCTGGGTCAGGCTATCGAGCTGTTGCTTGGTGCGCAGGTTCTGCTGGGTCAGTTCGTTGAGGCGGTCGGTGCTTTTCAGCAGGTAGTCGGAGAGCTTGAGGTTGGCCGCACTCTCGGTGGCCAGCAGGCTGCTGCCGCCGGCCTTCTGCGCTTCGATCGACTGCTGGGTGACGGTTTGCTGGGACTGGGCCAGGCGCTTTTCGTTGATCAGCGTCTGCAGGTCCTGGATTTCCTGCTCCAGGCGCGCGGCACGTTCGATCAGCAGGTCGTGGCGGGCGTTGCCGAGGTCTTGCAGCAGGCCGTTGCCGGCCAGTTCCTGGCGGCGCAGCAGGGTCAGCGCGTTGAGCGAGGCCAGTTCGGCATTGAGCTGGTTGCGCTGGTCGGCGTTGATCGGCTTGCCACCGTCCTTGCCGCTTTTTAGGCTGCTGTTGATCTGCTGGGTGCGTGTCTGGTTGTTGCTGATCTCGGCCTGGGCGCGCTCGGGGCGGGTCTGCGAGTTGATGATCAGGCTATTGGCTTCGGACAGCGCCTTCTGCAGCTCGCCCTGCTGGGTATTGCGCTCACTGAGCATCTGCTCGAGCTGCGGCACGGTCAGGCTGGCATAGCGCTGGGCGACCGGCTGCGCCTTGCTTTCCTTGAGCCTGGCCAGTTCTTTCTGACTGTCGCTGGTTTCCTTGGGGGCGCTGGCCAGCTGCTGCTTGAGCGCGGCCAGCTTCTTCTCGCTGTCTTCCTTGCTGTTGAGCAAGGTCAAGGTCTGCTCGAGCACCTGCTGCAGGGCCTTCTGGTCGGCTTCGGGCAGCTTGCGCTCGGCGATCTTGTCGAGGCTGTTCTGGATGCTGGCAGTGGTCGGGGCTTCTGCCGCGTTGGCCGCGACAGAAAGGGACAGGCACAACCCGAGCAGGGCTGTGCGAAGGTACACGCGCAGGGACATAGGCAGACTACTTGTGGATCAGGCAGAGACGGAGTTTAGAGGAACAATCCTGGTCCGGGTCGCGTTCCCTCGGGGAATCTGACGCCGACTTTCTGGATCTTGTTCCCGTCCATGGTCGCCACGGTCCAGATCGTGCCGTGCCATTCGACCTGGTCGCCTACTACTGGAGCGCCTCCGACCTTCTGTCGGATGAACTGCGCCAGTGGCATTTTCGCGTCCAGGCCGTCCAGTTTCAGGCCATAAAGAGCAGCCACCGCACCCAGCTCTGCATCGCCTTCGAGCACGAAGTCGCCGAAGAAGCGCAGGTCCAGGCCACGCTGGGGCGCCTGACTGAACAGTTTGCCCAGTGCCGGCAGGTTATGTTCGTGGCCGATCACGCAGAGCATGTCGCCTACTTCAAGCACCGTACTGCCGGACGGGTGCAGCAGTTGCTCGCCGCGGAACAATGCGGCGATACGCGTGCCTTCGGGCATCTTCAGCTCGCGCAGGGCAGCGCCGATGCACCACTTTTCCGCGCCCAGGCGGTAGACAAACAGCTCCCACTCGCTGGTAACGTGCACTTCAAGGGCCGAGCGGGAAATCGGTGCCGGGTCTGGCGGTACGGTGACCTTCAGCAGCTTGGCCATCCACGGCAGGCTGGTGCCTTGCACCAGCAGCGATACCAACACGATGAAGAACGCCAGGTTGAAGAACAGCTGGGCGTCCGGCAGGCCGGCCATCAGCGGGAACACCGCCAGAATGATCGGTACCGCGCCGCGCAGGCCGACCCAGGAGATGAAGCCCTTTTCGCGGCCGTGGAAGGCCTTGAACGGCAGCAGTGCGGCAACCACCGACAGCGGCCGTGCCACCAGGATCATCCACAGCGCCAGGCCCAGCGCCGGCAGGGCGATCGGCAGCAGGTCGTGGGGCGTGACCAGCAGCCCCAGCACCAGGAACATGCCGATCTGCGCCAGCCAGGCCATGCCGTCGAGCATGTGCAGGATGCCGTGACGGCTGCGGATCGGCTTGTTGCCCAGCACCAGGCCGCACAGGTACACGGCGAGGAAGCCGCTGCCGTGCAGGGCGTTGGTCAGCGAGAACACCACCAGGCCTCCGGCCACCACCAGGATTGGATACAGGCCGCCGGCCAGGTTGATGCGGTTGACCAGCTGCAGCATGAGCCAGCCACCGCCCAGGCCCAGCAGGCCGCCGATACCGAACTCGCGCAGCAAGTGGCCCAGCAGGCTCCAGTGCAGGCCGGTCTGGCCGCTGGCGATCATGTCGATCAGGGTGACGGTGAGGAACACCGCCATCGGGTCGTTGCTGCCCGATTCGATTTCCAGGGTGGCGGTAACCCGCTCGTTCAGGCCTTTGCCGCCGAGCAGCGAGAACACCGCTGCGGCGTCGGTGGAACCAACGATGGCGCCGATCAGCAGGCCCTGGATCAGGCTCAGGTTGAACAGCCAGGCGGCGACCATACCGGTGAGCGCGGTGGTGATCATCACGCCGACAGTGGCCAGCGACAGCGCCGGCCACAGCGCCACGCGGAAGCTCGCCACCCGCGTGCGCAGGCCGCCGTCGAGAAGGATCACGGCCAATGCCAGGTTGCCCACCAGGTAGGCGGTCGGGTAGTTGTTGAAGATGATGCCGCCACCATCGACACCGGCGACCATGCCGACGGCGAGGATGATGACCAGAATAGGGATGCCCAGTCGCGACGACAGCGAGCTGACCAGAATACTTGCGCCCACCAGCAATGCGCCGATCAAGAACAGGCTGTTGATGGTGCTTGCATCCAAAGGCAGGTACTCCGGGATATCGCGGGAAGGGGGCTTGACTGGCAAGTCGCGTGCCAATCGATTCTAACCCGATGAATTGGCAGGCTGTAAAGCGTTTCTGCAGATGTGCAAAAGGCACCGCGGAGGGTGCCTTTTGATGTGCTGCCTGGGTGGGCCTCTTCGCGGGGCAAGCCCGCTCCTACAAGGGGAATGCGATACCTGTAGGAGCGGCGGTGCGGCGGTCCGACTTGCCCCGCGAAAAGGCCGGTGCAGGTTTAGCCCTGCTTCACCTCACGCATCGGCTTGCCCTTCACCGGTGCACCGTTGGCCTTGTAGTACTTGGCGGTGCTGCGCGGCAGCGGCTTGCGGTTGCGGATCTTGTCCGAGATCTTCTCGGCGATCATGATCGTGGTGGCGTTGAGGTTGCCGGTGATGATGATCGGCATGATCGACGCATCGACCACGCGCAGGCCCTTCATGCCATGCACGCGGCCTTCGCCATCGACCACGGCCATGTCGTCGGTGCCCATCTTGCACGAGCAGGACGGGTGGAAGGCGGTTTCGGCGTGCTCGCGGATGAACTTGTCCAGCTCTTCATCGGTTTGCACGTGCTCGCCCGGGCTGATCTCGCGACCGCGGTACGGGTCCAGCGCTGGCTGGGCCATGATTTCGCGGGTCAGGCGGATACCGTCACGGAATTCCTGCCAGTCCTGCTCGGTGGCCATGTAGTTGAACAGGATGCTCGGGTGCTGGCGCGGGTCCTTCGACTTGGCCTGGATGCGGCCACGGCTTGGCGAACGCATGGAGCCCATGTGCGCCTGGAAACCGTGTTCCTTCACGCCGTTGGAGCCGTTGTAGTTAATTGCGACCGGCAGGAAGTGGTACTGAATGTTCGGCCATTCGAATTCAGGGCGGGTGCGAATGAAACCACCGGCCTCGAACTGGTTGCTGGCGCCGATACCGGTACCCTTGAACATCCACTCGGCACCGATGGCCGGCTGGTTCCACCACAGCAGCGATGGGTACAGCGACACCGGCTGGGTGCAGGCGTACTGCAGGTACAGCTCAAGGTGGTCCTGCAGGTTTTCGCCGACGCCTGGCAGGTCGTGCACGACCGGGATATCGAGGCTTTCCAGCAGGGCACGCGGGCCAACGCCGGAGCGCTGCAGCAGCTGCGGCGAAGCGATGGCGCCGGAGCTGACGATCACTTCCTTGCGGGCACGGGCTTCGACGCGCTCTTCGCTGTCGCCGACCAGGTAGGTCACGCCAATGGCACGTTTGCCGTCGAACAGCACACGATCAGTCAGGGCGTGAGTGACGATGGTCAGGTTCGGGCGCTTCTTGGCCTGGTCCAGGTAGCCGCGGGCGGTGCTGGAACGGCGGCCGTTCTTGGTCACCGAACGGTCCATCGGGCCGAAGCCTTCCTGCTGGTAGCCGTTGAGGTCTTCGGTGCGCGGGTAACCAGCCTGCACGCCGGCTTCGACCATGGCGTGGAACAGCGGGTTATTGCCGGCTTTCGGCGTGGCCACGCTGACCGGGCCTTCGCCGCCGTGGTAGTCGTTCGGGCCGATGTCGCGGGTTTCGGCTTTGCGGAAGTACGGCAGGCAGTCAAGGTAGGTCCAGTCTTCCAGGCCTGGCAGTTCTGCCCAGCCGTCGAAGTCCATGGCGTTGCCGCGGATGTAGCACATGCCGTTGATCAGCGACGAGCCACCCAGGCCCTTGCCGCGGCCACATTCCATGCGGCGGCCGTCCATGTGTGGCTCCGGATCGGTCTCGTAGGCCCAGTTGTAGCGGCGGCCCTGCAGCGGGAAGGCCAGGGCGGCTGGCATCTGGGTGCGGAAGTCGAAGCGGTAGTCGGGGCCACCGGCTTCCAGCAGCAGCACGCTGACGCCGGCGTCTTCGGTCAGGCGGGTGGCCAGGGTGTTACCGGCGGAGCCTGCGCCGACAATGATGTAATCGAATTCTTGGGACATGGAAGTACCCTCGTGTTGGCGGTGATCAGGGAGCGGGAACGCCCGTGCGCAGTGGCACGGGCGTGGCGGGACTGGGCCTTAGAAGACCGAGTTGTAGCCGCCCAGCTCGACCTGGACCGACTTGATGCGAGTGTATTGAGCCAGCGAGCTGACACCGTTCTCACGGCCGACGCCGGACTGCTTGTAGCCGCCAACCGGCATTTCGGCTGGCGATTCGCCCCAGGCGTTGATCCAGCAGATACCGGCTTCCAGCTGGTGGATGATGCGGTGGGCGCGGGAGATGTCGTTGGTGCAGACACCGGCGGCCAGGCCGTATTCAGTGTCGTTGGCGCGACGGATGACTTCTTCTTCGGTCTCGTAAGTGAGGATGCTCATCACTGGGCCGAAGATCTCTTCCTTGACGATGGTCATGTCGTCGGTGCAGTCGGTGAACACGGTCGGGGCCACGAAGGCACCCTTGGCGAAATCACCTTCGGTCAGGCGCTCGCCGCCACACAGCACGCGGGCACCTTCTTCTTTACCCTTGGCGATGTAGCCGAGCACGCTTTCCATGTGCTGGAAGCTGACCAGCGGGCCGAAGTTGGTGTTCTCGTCTTCCGGGTTGCCAACGCGGATGCGGGCAACGCGCTCGGCGATCTTGGCTTCGAAGGCCGCCTTCATTTCAGCCGGGATGAACACGCGAGTGCCGTTGGTGCAGACCTGACCGGAGCTGTAGAAGTTGGCCATCATGGCGATGTCGGCGGCCTTGTCCAGGTCGGCGTCGGCGCAGATGATCAGTGGCGACTTGCCGCCCAGTTCCATGGTGACTTCCTTGAGCGACGAGCTCGAGGCGCTGGCCATGACTTTCTTGCCGGTGGTGGTGCCGCCGGTGAAGGAGACTTTCTCGATGCGTGGGTGCTCGGTCAGCCAGGTGCCGACTTCGCGGCCGCTGCCGGTCAGGACGTTGAACACGCCATTTGGCAGGCCGGCTTCGGTGTAGATCTCGGCCAGTTTCAGGGTGGTCAGCGAAGTGACTTCCGAAGGCTTGAAGATCATCGCGTTGCCAGCGGCCAGGGCCGGGGCGGATTTCCACAGGGCGATCTGGATCGGGTAGTTCCAGGCGCCGATACCGGCGGTCACGCCCAGCGGCTCGCGGCGGGTGTAGACGAAAGACGATTCGCGCAGCGGGATCTGCTCACCCTCGATGGCTGGTACCAGGCCAGCGTAGTACTCCAGCACGTCGGCGCCGGTGACGATGTCGACGTAACGGGTTTCGGAGTACGACTTGCCGGTGTCCAGGGTTTCCAGCATGGCCAGCTCGTCGTTGCGCTCACGCAGGATGTCGACGGCGCGGCGCAGGATGCGCGAACGCTGCATGGCGGTCATTGCCGCCCAGACCTTCTGGCCGCGCTCGGCGCTTTCCACGGCCTTCTCGACGTCAGCCTCGGTAGCACGTTGCACGTGGGCGAGGACTTCGCCGGTAGCCGGGTTGATGGCTTCGAAGGTGGCATCGCTGCCAGCGTCGACGTAAGCGCCATCAATGTAGAGTTTTTGCGTTCCGAAACGGGCCATAGTGTCCTCGCAAGTGCAGTGTGTGGTTGGCTGCGCGTCACGCTCCTGCCGGGTGGGCAAGGGCCGTGCGTGCTTGATCAGCGGCCTGGTCGTTGGTGTCCAGGGTGTGCTGTTTAGCCAGTTGTAGATCCATGTATTCGTATGCAATCCGTATTGCCTGGTCGGTGTCGAATGCATCTCCCGACAGAGCGCCACGCAGCCACAGACCGTCGATCAGGGCTGCCAGGCCGCGGGCTGCCTTGCGCGCATGGTAGAGCGGCAGGGCGCGGCGGAACTGGCAGCACAGGTTGGAATACAGGCGGTGATCGTTGATCCGCTGCAACCTGTGCAAATCGGGCTGGTGCATGCTGGAAGCCCAGAAGGCCAACCAGGTTTTCATTGCCGGGCCGTTCACCTGGCTGGCATCGAAGTTGCCTTCGATGATCACTTTCAGGTGGGCACGCGGGCTGTCGTCCGTCAGGGCCTGGCGACGTGCTCTAACGCCTTCGTTGAGCATGTTCATGATGTAACCCATCGTCGCTGCGATCAGGCCGTTCTTGTCCCGAAAGTAGTGACTGATGATGCCGTTCGACACACCGGCCAAACGGGCAATCAGCGCAATGCTGGCGTCCCCCAGACCGACCTGATCGACCGCCTGCAATGTGGCTTCGATCAACTGCTGGCGGCGGATGGGTTGCATACCGACCTTGGGCATCTTGCTATCTCCTCAGGCCCTGCGAGCAGACGACAGGCGGCTGACTCGGCGAAGGCCAGTCTATTTTGTTTTGATTGAACGTTCAATCAATAAAGAATAAGCTCTGCGACAATTTGTGCCATTGACACTTTTTCAAGCGGTCAACAAGGCACGGATTGACACCCCAGGAAATCGCGTAACCCCCGGAATACAAGGCGTTGACGGGCATGAGCGATGCGAAATGCAGATTCTGCCGTACGGTCACTGGCCCTGCGACAGGCCCTTGGAGCGGGCGGGGTGATCTGTGACGAATGCGCGCACCTCCGCTGAGGCGTGGCATTTTCAGCAGGCCACCTGTCTGTTTTTTTGCAACGTATCGATTCGGGATCGCGGTTTCCAGGGTGCTTTTATAACACCTGATGCAGTGGGGATATTCCACCAATTGCTCGGGAAAGACTGATTAGCCTCCACAGCCGTACTGCCCGGAGCATTCGTGCAATGAGTTCTGCCTCACTTACCAAGCCCCCCGCCGAGAGGGTACGGGTCAACCGCGTGGTGTTCTTCACCTCCGCGCTGATGATCCTCGTTCTGACTGCCTTGCTGATCGCTGTACCCGAAACCGCCGGCCAGGTGCTGGGCGTGGCCCAGAAATGGCTGACGCGCACCTTCGGCTGGTACTACATGCTGGTGATCGGCGGCTACCTGCTGTTCGTGATCTACCTGGCCTTCTCCGACTACGGCAAGCTCAAGCTCGGCGGTAAAGACGACCAGCCTGACTTCAGCTACGGCGCCTGGGCCGGCATGCTGTTCTCCTCCGGTATCGGTATCTCGCTGCTGTATTTTGGCGCCTCCGAACCGCTGGACCACTATTTCAATCCGCCGGAAGGTAGCTCTGCCAGCCTCGAGGCCGCGCGCCAGGGCCTGCAGCTGACCTTCCTGCACTGGGGCCTGCACGGCTGGGCGATCTACGCCCTGGTGGGCCTGGCCGTGGGTTACTTCGCCTACCGCCACAACCAGCCGCTGGCGCTGCGCTCGGCGCTGTACCCCCTGGTCGGTGAGCGCTGGGTCAAAGGCGCTGCCGGCAATGCCGTAGACATCTTCGGCATGTTCGTCACCTTGCTGGGCCTGGTGACCAACCTGGGTATCGGTTCGATGCAGGTGTCTTCCGGCCTGGAATACCTGTTCGGCATGGACCACAGCAAGACCAACCTGCTGGTGGTGATTCTGGTGATGGCCGGCGTGGCCACCGTCGCGGCTGTATCGGGTGTGGAGAACGGCATTCGTCGCCTGTCCAACCTGAACATCATGCTGTTCAGTGGTCTGCTGATCTTCGTGCTGCTGGGCGGCGAGACCCTGCACCTGCTCAACGGCTTCGTGCAGAACATCGGCGACTATCTCAACGGTATCGTGCTGAAGACCTTCGACCTCTACGTATATGAAGGCGAAGCCGGAAAGTCCGAGCGCTGGCTCGGTCTATGGACCGTGTTCTACTGGGCTTGGTGGATCTCCTGGGGCCCGTTCGTCGGCATGTTCATTGCCCGTATCTCCAAGGGCCGTACCGTGCGCCAGCTGGTCAGCGGCGTGCTGTTGATCCCGCTGGGCTTCACCCTGGCCTGGCTGTCGATCTTTGGCAACACCGCGCTGGACCTGGTAATCAACCAGGGCGCGGTGGAGCTGGGCAAGACTGCGCTTGAACAGCCGTCGATGTCGATCTACCAGCTGCTGGAATATTTCCCGGCGGCCAAGATCGTGATCGGCGTGGCCGTATTCGTCGGCTTCGTGCTGTTCCTCACTCCGGCCGACTCCGGCGCGGTGATGATGGCCAACCTGTCGTGCAAAGGCGGCAAGGTCGACGAGGACGCTCCGCACTGGATGGTGGTGTTCTGGTCGGTGATCATCACCCTCGTCACCATCGGCCTGCTGTTCGCCGGCAACTTCGAAGCCATGCAGACCATGGTGGTTCTGGCGGGGCTGCCGTTCTCGGTGGTGCTGGTGCTGTTCATGTTCGGCCTGTACAAGGCCATGAAGCAGGATGTAGCGGTCGAGCAGGAGCGTGCCGAGCTGGCCGCCCGTGGCCGCCGCGGCTTCACCGAACGCCTGAGCCAGCTGGACCTGCAGCCGACCCAGGCCGTGGTGCAGCGCTTCATGGACAAGCAGGTCAGCCCGGCGCTGAAAGAAGCCGCCGCGCAGCTGCAGACCCTGGGCTTCGAAGTGGAAACCCGTGTTGGCCAGTCGCGCAACATGATGGGCCTGCGAGTGATGATGGACGAGGGCAACCCGTTCGTTTACGAAGTGAGCCTGGACGGCTACATGGCCGCGCCGAGCGAAGCACCGGTGGAAGGCGAGCCGGAAGTGCGCCAGCGCTTCTACCGTGCCGAGGTGTACCTGCACGACGGCAGCCAAGAGTACGACCTGATGGGCTTTGCGCCTGAGCAGATCGTGCGTGATGTGCTGGATCAGTTCGAAAGCCACCGGCAGTTGCTGGGCCGTGTGTACAGCTGACTTGAGCTGACGTCATGAAGAAGGGCTCTGTTCGCAGGAACAGGGCCCTTTTCAGTTCAAGAGCAGGTGCTATCAAGGCGCATCAGCCTGCAACAGGTCGGTGCGAAACTCGGAGTTCTGCCCGATCACGTCGATGGCGACGCTGCAGAGTTTCACGGGTAATGCGCTGCTGGGGATGTCGCGGCTGTTCGCCCGCAGCAGGCGGTAACCCGAGTGGTCATTGCAGTCCGTGGTTGCCGGCGCGCCACGCTTGACCCGATAGAACACGGTATCGGGATCTTTCAGCCAGTTGATGCGTATGCCGCCGTCCGGCAAGTGCTCGGTCAGCACCTGGGCCTGAGGCCTGCCGGGTGGCAGCAAATTCACTTCAATACTCAGGCTGTTGGCCATGAGCGCACGAGAAGGCAGCTGCTCTGGCGACTGTACGCCGACCAGGCACAGGTAATGAGTACCGGGCGCAGGACCGATCGGGTCGTTGATCATGGCCTCGCTCGCAGGGATGGTGCCGCTGTAACCCACCGGGTCCTCGCAGGCGAGTGCATCGGTAGTGGCCTTGTAGCGGTAGCGCGGTGTGTCGATGAGAAACTCAAAGCCCCAGCGTGCGGGCTCAAGAGAACCATCGGCCATGCTTCGGGCCTTGGTCAGGGCTTTGAAACCATTACCCTGCGGTTCGAGCTGAAAGGCTGGCAGCAACTGGCAGGTCTCAAGTTCAAGGTCCGCTCGACCTGCGCTGAAGCAGCCCTGAAGGCGGCTGAGCGGGATTGCGCCGACTTCGGAGTCATGCAGGCTATTGGCGATGCTGACCAGCCGATGGCTACCCACGTCTATGACCGGGCTGCCGGAAGCGCCTGTATCAAGGCCTTGGCAATCGTTACGCCTGACGTTGCGCCACACCCAGTTGTCGACACTGGCTGTGCTGTGGAAGCGCTCCGTACAGGTGGACAAGCGCAGCCCTTTGCCAATCGAACTGGCTTCGCCGATGACCTGAACCGCGCTTCCCGAAGCGGGGGATGGGCCCAGTTTGAGGGGTGTGACGCCTTGTGCCAGCAGCTCCTCCAATGTGGCATCCAGTTCCAGTAGCGCCAGATCGACACCTTGCAGGCTGCTCCATAGCGTTCGTTTCAAGGGCACGGTGTGGCGCTGATCTTGCGTATCGACAAAGTAGTTGAATGCAATGCTGCCGGTAATTGGCTGGTCGACAATGACCTTGCCATTGACGCCGCCGGCGCAGTGGCCGGCCGTCAGCATGTAGGCCGGCCCGTTTGTGCCGAGGGTGGCGTCGCGGCTGTCCAGTAGCGTGCCAATGCAATGCCGGTTGTTCCAGATCAGCCGGCCGACGCCGGTCCATTCCGAGTTCTGGCCGAGGCTGTTATACAGGGTAAGGGGCGTCGTGGGAGGGGGCGTGGCGTCAGCCAGCTGGCTGACCAGGATCAGGCCCAGCGGGGCGAGGCGTAATGGCTTTTGCATGTCGTACCTCCTAGAGATGGAGGACGAAGGGTGAAGCGGCTATCGGCGCGTTTGGCGGTAGATAGGTGAGCTTTTTTTCAGCGGTTGGCGTAGCGCCCGTTCTTGCCGTGCCCCGGCATCGCCAGGTTGCTGCGTACGGCAATCATCTGCTTGAGCCTGATCAGTTCGATGCCTTGGCCTTTGAGGCGTGGCAGTTCGCGCTCAAGCACTTCCAGCGTCTGCGGGTAGGGATGCCCGATCAGTACTGCCGAGCCTTGTTTGCGGGCCAGGGCAATGCCTTGTTGAAGCTGCGCGGCAATTGCCTCGGTGGTGCGTACATCGTCGAGGAATACATCCCGCGAAATATGCGCCAGCCCCTGTGCCTGTGCTTCGGCTGCCGCCACGGTGGCGGCACTGGTGCGGCTGTCGACGAAGAACAGGTGCCGCCGCTGCAGCTCGCCCATCAGCCAGGCCATCGGCTCGCGTTGTGCCGTCATGCGGCTGCCCATGTGGTTGTTGATACCAGCAGCGTAGGGCACCTTGAGCAGCGCGGCGTCCAGTCGTCGCGCCAGCTCTTCGATGGGGATGCCGGGGTGCCAGGCATAAGGCCCGGTGGCCGGGTCCATGGGCATGTGCAGGATCACCGTCTTGCCAGCCTTGTGGGCCTGGCGGGCAAAGTCGCTGGCATGTGGGGTGTCGGGCATGATCGCCATGGTCACCGGCCCGGGCAGGGCAAGTGTTCGGCTGTCACGCTCGGGGCTCTGGCCCAGGTCGTCGATGATGATGCTCAGGTAGGCCTTGCCGGCCGGCGCCGCTTGCGCGACCCCGGCCATCAGGCAGAACAGCAGACACAGCAGATAACGCATGGGGAGCTTCAGTCGCCCTTGGTGATGTTCAGGCCCTTGAGCAGGCTCAGCGCCTGGCTCAGCTGGTAGTCACTGTCCTGCGGGCGCTCCTGGCGCTTGCTGCTGCCGGTAGGGCGCTCGGCGCCGCCGTTGCCGTTGCCCAGGTGGCCCTGCAGGTCGGCTTCCTTGAAGGTGTCGTTGTCGCTGGCGTCGGCGGTCAGCTTGGCCGGGCGCACTTCGATGTCGGGGACGATGCCCTGGGCCTGGATCGAGCGGCCGTTGGGGGTGTAGTACAACGCGGTGGTGAGCTTCAGCGCACGGTCGTTGGCCAGCGGCAGTACGGTCTGCACCGAACCCTTGCCGAAGCTGTCGGTACCCATCAGCACGCCGCGCTTATGGTCCTGCAGGGCGCCGGCGACGATTTCCGAGGCCGAGGCGCTGCCACCGTTGATCAACACGACCAGCGGCACACCTTCGCTGGCGTCGGCCGGGTCGGCAGAGAAGCGCAGCTCGGAGTTGGCGATGCGGCCCTTGGTGTAGACGATCAGGCCTTTGGTCAGGAAGTGGTCGGCCACCTCCACCGCTGACTGCAGCACGCCGCCGGGGTTGTTGCGCAAGTCGAGGATCACCCCGCGCAGCTTTTTGCCGTTGTCCTTGCGCAGCTTGGCCAGGGCCTTGCCGACTTCGTCACCGGTCTTGACCTGGAATTGGGTGATGCGGATGTAGCCGTAACCGCTTTCCAGCAGCTGGCTTTTCACGCTCTTGACCTGGATCACCGCGCGGGCAAGGGTCACGTCGAACGGGTTGCCGCCGTCTCGTACCAGGGTCAGGGTGATCTTCTCGCCAATCTTGCCGCGCATCTTGTCGACGGCTTCGGTCATGGTCTGGCCGCGGGTTGGCGCGCCGTTGATCTTGACGATCAGGTCGCCGGCCTGCACGCCGGCCCGCGAGGCTGGAGTGTCGTCGATTGGCGATACCACCTTGATATTGCCGTCCTCCTGGCCCACTTCGATGCCGAGGCCGCCGAATTCTCCGCTGGTGCTCTCCTGCAGCTCCTGGAAGTCCTCGGGGCCGAGGTAGGCCGAGTGCGGGTCAAGGTTGCTCAGCATGCCCTTGATGGCATTTTCCAGCAGGGTCTTGTCGTCCACAGGTTCGACGTAAGCCGCCTTGATGCGGTCCATGACCTCGGCAAAGGTGCGCAGCTCTTCCAGCGGCAGCGGCGACTTGGCGGTCACCTCGGTGGCCGGCACGGCGGCAGGCTTGGCTGGCGAGGCTTTCGCCGGCTCCGCGGCGCTGGCCAGGGGCGCACCAATCGCCAGCGCGATGGTCAGGGCCAGCTGGGTGAGGCGAGGCGAGTGCAGCATGTCGAACGAACTCCTGATCCTGTAAACGCTCCCTGCGGAGCATCGGCGCAGCGCCTGGCGCTATGCCGTATGTATGTGTCAGCCGCGGCACCACTGCGAAGGGTCGGTCGGCCGGCCCTGCTGGCGAATGGCGAAGTACAAGCCTGCGCTGTCCTGGCCACCGCTGTCGCCAACGGTGGAAATGGCTTCGCCGGCCTTGACGATGTCACCGGCGCTCTTGAGCAGGCTCTGGTTGTGGCCGTACAGGCTCAGGTAACCATTACCATGGTCGAGAATGACCAGAAGTCCAGCGCCACGCAACCAGTCGGCAAATACCACGCGGCCGCCGTGCACGGCATGGACCTGGGTGCCGGGGCTGGCGCTGATCATCACGCCGTCCCACTTGGCCCGGACATCATTGCCGCGGGCATCACCGAAGCGTGCCAGCAATCGACCATTGACCGGCCAAGGAAGTTTTCCCCGCGCAGCAGAAAATGCACCGCCATAGCTGGCGCCGTCACTGGAAGCCAGCGGGCCGAGGGTGGTGCGGGCCTTTTTCGGCGGCTCGGCATCCTCTCTGTCTTTGTCTGCGCGGGCGGCGAGGGCCTCCTGCTGCCGGCGCTTCTCGGCTTCCTGCTGAGCGAGCAAGGCTTTCTTGCGCGCTTCTTCGGCTTCGCGAGCCTGGCGGGCCAGGGTCTCCTCGATGGTTTTGAGCACCTTGGCCAGGTCGGCCTGGTCCTGTTGACGGGCCTGCAGCTTCTGGTCGCCGTCTTTCACGTCGCTGTTGAGCTTGGCCAGGACCTGCTGGCGCTTGCTGCGCTCGCTGTCCAGCGCCTGGCGGCGGGTGTCGAGGTCGGCGCGCTGGGCCAGCAGTTGCGCCTGCTGGCGGGAAATGTCCTGCTCGACATTGGCCAGCTGGCGCAGGGTCTCGTTGAACGCCTTGAGCTGTTCGAGGCGCGCTTTGCTGAGGTAGTCGTAATAGGACAGGGTGCGAGCGAATTTCTCAGGGTTCTGCTGGTTGAGCAGCAGCTTGAGGTATTCCTCGCGACCGTTGTTCTGGTAGGCCGAACGGGCCTGGATGGCGATCAGCCGTTGTTGTTCAACGCGGGCGCTCTGGAGTTTTTTTTTCTCGGTATCAAGGCGCTCCAGCTCGCCCTCGGTCTTTTTTAGTTCTTGTTGCAGGGCCTCCACCTGCTTCTCCAGGTTACCGATATCGGTTTCAGTGGCCTTGAGGTCTTTTTGCACACCGGCCTTTTCTTCCTGGAGCTTGCCCAGCGTCTTCTTGAGCTCGGCAATGTCCTGGCGGGTGGCGTCCAGTTGCTGCTGGGTCTGTGCGCGCTCATCGGCAAAGGCCGGGCTGAGCAGGCAGGACAGGGCTAAAGGGATCAGGGCGCGTAGCATGGGGTTTGGCGTACCAAGGATGGAGACTGGCCTAGTATGCCCGTGCGGGCAGGCAAAAAAAACGCCTCGCTGCCGGGGCAGCGGGGCGTTTGTCCGGAATTCATCTGTAAAGGGGCTGCAAAGCGGCCCCCGCACACTGAATCAGGCGTCGACCAGGATCGAAGTACCGGTCATTTCTGCCGGCTTTTCCAGGCCCAGCAGCTTCAGCATGGTCGGCGCCACGTCGGCCAGCACGCCGCCTTCGCGGACCTGCAGCTTGCGCTTGCCGACGTAAATGAACGGCACCGGCTCGCTGGTGTGTGCCGTGTGCGCCTGGCCGGTGCACGCGTCTTCCATCTGCTCGACGTTGCCGTGGTCGGCGGTGATCAGGGCTTCGCCGTCGACCTTGGCCAGCGCCTCGACGATGCGCCCGACGCAGGTGTCCAGGGCCTCGACTGCTTTGACCGCAGCCTCGAAAACGCCGGTATGGCCGACCATGTCACCGTTGGCGTAGTTGACCACGATCACGTCAAAGCGCTGCTGCTCGATGGCTTCGACGATGCGGTCGGTCACTTCAGGCGCGTTCATTTCAGGCTGCAAGTCGTAGGTGGCGACCTTCGGCGACGGGATCAGGATGCGCTCTTCGCCTTCGAACGGCTCTTCGCGGCCACCGGAGAAGAAGAACGTGACGTGCGCATATTTCTCGGTTTCGGCGATGCGCAGCTGAGTCTTGCCGTTTTTCGCCAGGTACTCGCCCAGCACGTTGTTCAGGCTGGACGGTGCGTAGGCTGCCGGCGCGGCGATCTTGGCCGAGTACTGGGTCAGACCGATGTAGGCGGCCATCTTCGGCAGGCGGGCGCGCGGGAACTCGTTGAAGTCCGGTTCGACAAAGGCGCGCGACAGCTCGCGAGCGCGGTCGGCGCGGAAGTTCATGAAGATCACGGCATCGCCGTCCTCGACCTTGACCGCTTCGCCAATGCGCGTGGCTTTGACGAACTCGTCGTTCTCGTTGCGGGCGTAGGCTGCTTCCAGGCCTGCCTGCGCAGTGTCGGCGGTGTATTCGGCAACGCTATCGACGATCAGGTTGTAGGCAGCGCTGACGCGGTCCCAGCGGTTGTCGCGGTCCATCGCGAAGTAGCGGCCAATCAGGCTGGCGATGCGGCCCTTGCCGAGTCTGGCGAAGGTTGCATCGAGCAGTTCGATCGACGATTGAGCGCTGCGTGGCGGGGTGTCACGGCCATCGAGGAAGGCGTGCAGGTAGATCTTCTCGGCGCCGCGCTGCGCGGCCAGCTCGGCCATGGCCACCAGGTGGTCCTGGTGGCTGTGTACACCACCGTCGGACAGCAGGCCGAGGATGTGCACGGCCTTGCCGTTGCCCACTGCCTGGTCCACAGCGCCGGTGAGTACCGGGTTCTGGAAGAACTCACCGTCGCGGATGGCCTTGGTCACCCGGGTGAAGTCCTGGTAGACGACGCGCCCGGCGCCGAGGTTCATGTGACCGACTTCGGAGTTGCCCATCTGCCCGTCCGGCAGGCCGACGTCCATCCCTGATCCGGAAATCAGGCCATGCGGCTGGGTGGCGCGCAAGCGGTCATAGACCGGTGTGTTGGCGGCATAGATGGCGTTGTATTCGGTGCTTTCGCTGTGGCCGAATCCATCCAGGATGATCAGGACCAGGGGTTTGGGCGTACTCGTCATCAATCAAACTCACGGTTGTTCAAAGATGATAAAGACACGCATTTTAGGGCAAATGCGCCATCAACGGCGAATAATCGTCCTGTCGCCCGACCGGCGCAGGCGGCCCGGTAACATGAAGCTACCTTTGCCACCCGCCCGTCGGGCTTTGGTGGCACTGGGGGGCTGTGTATACTGGCCGGCATTTTCAATCGCCTGGAACACCGCTGATGGTTGCTCACCTGATTCAATTCGCGACAGATCACTACATCCTGGTGGCGATCTTCGTGGTTCTGCTGGTTGCACTGCTTGTCAATGAACTGCGCCGTGGCGGCCAGAGCCTGAGCAACGGCCAGCTGACCGCGCTGGTCAATGCCGACAAGGCACTGGTCATCGACATTCGTCCGTCCAAAGAATATTCCGCCGGCCACATCGTCGGTGCGCTGAACATTCCGCAGGACAAGGTCGCCAACCGCATGACCGAGCTCGAGAAGCACAAAGAGAAGACCCTGATCGTCGTCGACGCGATGGGCCAGCAGTCCGGTGCGGTCTGCGGCGAGCTGATCAAAGCTGGTTTCACTGCTGCCAAGCTGAGCGGTGGCGTTTCCAGCTGGAAAGCCGATAACCTGCCCCTGGTGAAGTGATATGAAGCCCGTCATCGTCTACTCCAGCGACTACTGCCCCTACTGCATGCGCGCCAAGTACCTGCTTGAAAGCAAGGGCGTGGCCTTCGAGGAAATCAAGGTCGACGGCAAGCCGCAAGTTCGTGCCGAGATGAGCCAGAAGGCCGGCCGTACTTCGGTACCGCAGATCTGGATTGGCGGCACCCACGTCGGTGGATGCGATGACCTCTATGCCCTGGAGCGCGCCGGCAAGCTCGACGCGCTGCTGTCGGCCTGATTTGCACTGCATTCAAAAACATTAGGATTAAGGATCTGCCATGACTGACCAACAGACCAACGGCGCTGCTGCAGAAGACAACAGCCCTCAGTTCTCCATGCAGCGCATCTACGTGCGTGACCTGTCGTTCGAAGCCCCGAAGAGCCCGCAGATCTTCCGTCAGACCTGGGAGCCGAGCGTTGCCCTGGACCTGAACACCAAGCAGAAGGCCCTGGAAGGCGACTTCCACGAAGTGGTGCTGACCCTGTCGGTGACCGTGAAGAACGGTGACGAAGTGGCCTTCATCGCTGAAGTTCAGCAGGCTGGTATCTTCCTGATCAAGAACCTCGACGCTTCGTCGATGAGCCACACCCTTGGCGCGTTCTGCCCTAACATTCTGTTCCCATACGCCCGTGAGACCCTGGACAGCCTGGTGACCCGCGGTTCGTTCCCGGCCCTGATGCTGTCGCCGGTCAACTTCGACGCCCTGTACGCACAAGAGATGCAGCGCATGCAGGAAGCTGGCGAAGCGCCGACCGTGCAGTAATTCTGCCGGTATGAAAAAAGCGCCTTTCGGGGCGCTTTTTTTTGCCTGTACCGGCCTCTTCGCGGGCATGCCCGCTCCCACAGGTACTGCACAACCTTCAAGTTTTGTGCGGTCCCTGTGGGAGCGGGCGAGCCCGCGAAAGGGCCGGTACAGGCTAAAGATCAGCTCCCGGCAAACCCGTTCTGCCGCCAGGCCTCATAGACGGTCACTGCCACAGTATTGGACAGATTCAGGCTACGGCACCCCGGCCGCATCGGCAGGCGCAGGCGCTGCTCGGCCGGCAGGCTGTCCAGCACCTCGGCCGGCAGCCCACGGCTCTCAGGCCCGAACAGGAACGCATCACCGGGCTGATAAGCCACTTCATGGAACGGATGCGAGCCCTTGGTGGTAAAGGCGAACAGCCGTGGATTGCCCAGGCTTTCCAAGCATCCGGCCAGGCTTTCGTGGCGCTTGAGCGTGGCATACTCGTGGTAATCCAGCCCGGCACGGCGCAGGCGCTTGTCGTCCAGTTCGAAGCTGATCGGTTCGATCAGGTGCAGGGCACAACCGCTGTTGGCGCAGAGGCGGATGATGTTGCCGGTATTCGGCGGAATTTCTGGTTGAAAAAGGATGACGTGAAACATGCACGGCTCCAAACGTGAAGATGACGAGCATTCTACCTCCGAACCTGACCTGCGTTCGAAGGCTTGGCCACGCATGCTGCTGTCCCTGGCGCTTTTCGGCATATTGGTGGGCCTGATGATCGGGCGCCTTACTGCGCCTGATGAACATGTGCTGGAGCGGGTAGAGGTGGTGCAGGATGGCCTGGACCTCTGGTTCAACGAAGAACCCAAGCTGCACGGTGAAAACGTGGAAGGTACCGTGGCCTTGCTGTTCGAGGCTGAGGGCAAGGCGCAGCGTGGCCAGTTGGACCTGCAGGGCAGACCGGTCGGCTGGCGATTGCAGAAGAGCGACAAGGGGTTGTTGCTGACGGTGATCGCCGCGCGTCCCCTGCACGGCGAATGGGCCGGTGCAGAGGACGCTGGGCGTTGGCGAGTGCAGGTGAAGCTGCACGAATAAAAGAGGGGATATCTCGGCCTGCCTGTACCAAGGTCCCCAAAAGCGGCGTTGCTGCGAATAAAAGAGGGGTCACCCGGCCTGCCTGTACCAGGGCCCCCGAAACTGGGTATGTATTAGCTATTGCAGGGGGCGTGCCAGTTTTGAAAAGCCCGTGAATACTGGGCTTTCAGGGTGAATTGGCCGGGTTTTGAGGGGGTTTGTGCCTTCGTGAGGTGCATCGGGCACAGGATCGGTGCATGGGGAAGGCTAAAATCGCTGGGGCGGCTGCGCAGCCCCAGGGTCCTTGCAGGTGATCCGCTAAAGGTCAGTGATCCTCACCCTCGTCTTCATCCCCGCCGTCCACATTCATCCCCAATTCCTTGATCTTGCGGGTGAGGGTGTTGCGCCCCCAGCCCAGCAGTACCGCTGCATCACGTCGGCGCCCGGCCGTGTGCTTGAGCGCGGTCTCGATCATGATCCGCTCGAAGCTGGGCACCGCGCTGTCGAGCAAATTCGACTGCCCGCGCGCCAAAGCTTGGTCCGCCCACTGACGCAAGGCCTGTTCCCAGTTGGTCACCGGTGCGGCGTCCTGCGGCAGGTTCAGCAGCTCCGGCGGCAGGTCGCCGATCAGCACTTCGCGGCTGGAGGCCATCACGGTGATCCAGCGGCAGGTGTTCTCCAGCTGGCGCACGTTGCCCGGCCACGGCAGGTTGCGGATGAACTCTTCGGTTTCCGGCTTGAGCAGCTTCGGCTCGACAGCCAACTCCTGGGCGGCACGGCCGAGAAAGTGACGAGCCAGTGCCGGGATGTCCTCGCGGCGGTCGGCCAGGCGTGGGATATGGATGCGGATTACGTTCAGGCGGTGGAACAAGTCCTCACGGAACTTGCCGGCTGTTACCAGCGATTCCAGGTTCTGGTGGGTCGCCGCGATGATGCGTACATCGACTTTCACCGGCACATGGCCGCCGACACGGTAGAACTCGCCATCGGCCAATACCCGCAACAGGCGGGTCTGGGTATCGGCCGGCATGTCGCCGATCTCGTCGAGGAACAAGGTGCCGCCGTCGGCCTGCTCGAAGCGGCCGCGGCGCAGGTTGGCCGCGCCGGTGAAGGCACCCTTCTCGTGGCCGAACAGCTCCGACTCCATCAGGTCCTTCGGAATGGCCGCCATGTTCAGGGCGATGAACGGTGATGCGGCGCGTGGGCTGTGGCGGTGCAGGGCGTGCGCTACCAGCTCTTTACCGGTACCGGATTCACCGTTGATCAGCACGGTGATGTTGGAGTGGCTCAGGCGGCCGATGGCGCGGAAAACTTCCTGCATCGCCGGCGCTTCGCCGATGATCTCCGGGGTGCGGGCCAGGGCTTGCGGTACATCCAGGCCTTGCTGTTCCTGGGCGTGTTGATTGGCACGCTTGACCAGCGACACCGCTTCGTCGACGTCGAACGGCTTGGGCAGGTACTCGAAGGCACCGCCCTGATACGAGGCCACGGCGCTGTCCAGGTCGGAATGGGCGGTCATGATGATGACCGGCAGGCGTGGGTGCTGTTCACGGATCTGCGCCAGCAGGTCGAGGCCGCTGGCGCCGGGCATACGGATGTCGGAGATGATCACGTCCGGCTGCTGGCGCGCCAGGCGGCCCATCACGCCATCGGCGCTGTCGAAGCTCTGGGTGGTCATGCCTTCCTGTTGCAGGGCTTTTTCCAGGACCCAGCGGATGGAGCGATCATCATCGACGATCCATACGGTTTCACTTCGGCTCATGAGGCGGTGGCTCCTTGTTCCAGGGGCAGGAAGATCGAGAAGGCGGTGTGCCCTGCGTGGCTTTCACACTCGATCAAGCCCTGGTGCTGGCTGATGATGTTCTGGGTAATGGCCAAGCCGAGCCCGGTACCGTCCGGGCGCCCGCTGACCATGGGATAAAAAAGCGTGTCCTGCAGTTCCGCGGGGATGCCCGGGCCGTTGTCGATGATCTCGATGCGTGCCGCCAGGCGATGGCGCACGTGGCCGATGGTGAACTGGCGCACAGCGCGGCTGCGCAAGGTGATGCGGCCCAGCCGCAGTTCGTTTTGCGAACTGATCGCCTGCATCGCATTGCGCACGATGTTCAGCACGGCCTGGATCATCTGCTCGCGGTCGATCAACACATCCGGCAGGCTCGGGTCGTAATCGCGCACCAATGTGATGCAACCTTGGCTTTCGGCCTCGACCAGGCTGCAGACCCGTTCCAGTACCTCGTGGATGTTAGTCATGGCCAGCGACGGCAGTTTGTTCGAACCGAGCATGCGGTCGACCAGGTTGCGCAGGCGGTCGGCCTCTTCGATGATCACGTTGGTGTAGTCGCGCAGGCCCTCTTCGGGCAGCTCGCGGGCCAGCAGCTGTGCGGCGCCACGGATGCCGCCGAGCGGGTTCTTGATTTCGTGGGCCAGGCCGCGCACCAGCATCTTGGTGGTTTCCTGCTTGCTGAGCTGGGCTTCTTCCTTGGTGATGCGCAGCAGGCGATCACGCGGGTGCACTTCCAGCAGCAGCAAGGTATTGCCCTGGTGCAGGATTGGGGTTACCGCATAGTCGACGGTGATGGCCTGTCCGGTCAGCGAGGTCAGTTGCGCTTCGCGCTTGGTGAACGGGTGCGCCTGTTCCACCGCCTGGCGCAGCGAGTTGAGCGCCTCGGTCGATTCGGTGAACAGTTCGCTGATGAACTGCCCGTGGCTGCGCTGTCCGCTGACGGCCAGGAGCATTTCCGCAGCCGGGTTCATATATTCCAGGCGCAGCTCGCTGTTGAGCAGGAGCGTGGCGGTGGTCAGGTTGTCCAGAAGCAGACGGTGCTGTGCATCGCTGATGGTCATAAGGCGTCGTTGACCTCTTTTGGCGCTTGTCAGGCAGGTCGCGGTGGATCTGCGGGGGCCAGTCTCTTCCCAGGAAAATGCAAGAAACAAACCAAGGCTCCGAAAAGAAGCGGATTTTGCTGATAAAGGCCTGAATATGCGCATATTCGGACCAGAATGCCCTGGTTTAACGATTCTTGTGACCTGTTTTGGGGTGCACGAAAGGGCGCCAGCCTTTTCTGTGCACCAATATAGAGCATAGAAGTTTCAGGATTTATCACACAGTTGCCCGGTTGCGCGAATCAGGGCTCGCTGGGTCAGGTAGTCGACAGGGCGGCTGGCCACGGCAGCGGCCAGCGTGGCGGCGCAGTCTTGCGGTTTCAGTCGTTCAAAATCGGCCAGATGCTTGAGCAGCAGGGTCTGCAGTTCATCAAGCTGGGGGCGGATCTCCTGCTGCAGGTCGCTGCGTGGCGTGTCTGGCGCAGCGCCCAGGCGGTGCCAATGGAAGAGCAATGTGTACTGCACGAGCTTGTTGGCTTCGATCTGGTCAGCAAATAACGCTTCGGCGCGCTCCGCGGGCAGGCCATGGGCGGGTGCGGCCGCACGGACATTCGCCAGCACCTGCTGTTCACGCGCGCTTGCCTGGACCGGCTGGCCGTGGTCCCACTTGTGCAAGGCCACGGATTGCGCTAGCTCCAGGCGGTGCTCCATGGCCGCAAGCAGCGGCTCGAAGGCAGGGTGGGTGGGTTCTGATGCCGCGCAGCCGGTCAGGGCGAGAATGGCTGCTACGAGGGATAAAGGACGCATGATGAACCTCCGTCAGGTGAAGGTCCGAGTGTGCAGGAGTCGGCATATTACGCGGGTAGGAGCCTTCCGAAGTTGCTGAAGGCAGAAACAGAAACGGCCTCCCGAAGGAGGCCGTCTTGATCACGTCATCGGCGCAAGGCGCCAATCAGATCAGCAGCTGTAGTACAGCTCGTATTCCAGCGGGTGTACGAAGGTACGGACCTTGATCTCTTCTTCGCTCTTCAGCTCGATGAAGGCATCGATGAAGTCGTCGGAGAACACGCCGCCCTTGGTCAGGAACGCACGGCCTTTATCCAGCTCTTCCAGCGCTTCTTTCAGGCTGCCGCAGACTTGCGGGATGTCCTTGGCTTCTTCTGGCGGCAGGTCGTACAGGTTCTTGTCGGCAGCATCGCCAGGGTGGATCTTGTTCTGGATGCCGTCCAGGCCAGCCATCAGCAGGGCCGCGAAGGCCAGGTACGGGTTGGCCGATGGGTCCGGGAAGCGTGCTTCGATACGGCGGGCTTTCGGGCTGCCGACGTAAGGAATACGGATCGAGGCGGAACGGTTGCGAGCCGAGTAGGCCAGCATTACCGGCGCTTCGAAGCCTGGAACCAGACGCTTGTACGAGTTGGTCGACGGGTTGGTGAAGCCGTTCAGGGCCTTACCGTGCTTGATGATGCCGCCGATGAAGTACAGGGCGGTGTCGGACAGGCCGGCATAGCCTTCACCGGAGAAGGTGTTCTTGCCTTCTTTCCAGATCGACATGTGCACGTGCATGCCCGAGCCGTTGTCGCCGTACAGTGGCTTCGGCATGAAGGTAGCGGTACGGCCGTAGGCGTCGGCAACGTTGTGCACGACGTATTTCAGGGCCTGTACTTCGTCAGCCTTCTTCACCAGGGTGTTGAACTTGACGCCGATTTCGTTCTGGCCGGCAGTCGCCACTTCGTGGTGGTGAACTTCAACGATCTGGCCCATTTCTTCCAGAGCGTTGCACATGGCGGTACGGATTTCGTGGTCGTGGTCGAACGGCGGAACTGGGAAGTAGCCGCCTTTCACGCCTGGACGGTGGCCTTTGTTGCCGCCTTCGACGTCAGCATCGGACATCCACGAGCCTTGCTCGGAGAAGATCTTGAACATCGAGCCGGAGATGTCCGACTTGAACTTCACTTCGTCGAAGATGAAGAACTCTGGCTCGGGGCCTGCGAATACGGTGTCACCGATGCCGGTGCTCTTCAGGTACTCTTCGGCGCGCTTGGCGATCGCACGTGGGTCGCGATCGTAGCCCTGCATGCTCGACGGGTCGACGATGTCACAGGTGATGATCAGGGTCGGTTCTTCGGTGAACGGGTCCAGAACGGCGGTTTCGTCAACCGGCATCAGGATCATGTCGGACGCTTCGATGCCTTTCCAGCCAGCGATGGAGGAGCCGTCGAACATCTTGCCGACTTCGAAGAAGTCTTCGTCCAGGCCATCACGCGCCGGCATGGTCACGTGATGCTGTACGCCCTTGGTGTCCGTGAAACGCAGATCAATCCACTTGACGTCATGATCTTTGATGAGTTGAACCGACTTCGACATGTTGTCCTCCGGAGGGTCTAGAGCGCGGTGGGCCGCTGCTCTGGAAAAAGGGTGTTGCCGGGCGCGGATAGTCGGCCAAGCTTACCTGCCTCACAAGGGAGCAAATTGCATGCCAGTGCCCGAAAATGGCGAGGGCGGGATAAAAAGGGGCGTTTGTGGGCATTTGCTGGGCCGGCAGCCGATAAAAGTGCACCCTTAGGAGGCAGAAAATGAGCGGTGAGCACCAAATAAGTGCACGCTTTTGAAGGTGTGCTTTTTTTGAGGGCCTCTTCGCGGGTGAACCCGCTCCCACCGGTACTGCACTGGCTTCGGCTTGGCGCGCCCCTGTGAAAGCGGGTTTACCCGCGAAAGGGCCGGAACAAGGCAGCGCAAAAGCTGGCTCCTGCATTTATCTCAAAGCTTCTGATCAAAAGTTGGTCAAATCCTGAGCAATTTCCGATATAATTCGCGCCCCTCATTTTCGGCAGGCCCTGCGCGCGCTGTTAACCAATGAAACTTATCGTCAAAGTCTTCCCAGAAATCACCATCAAGAGCCGGCCGGTGCGCAAGCGCTTCATCCGCCAGCTCGGCAAGAACATCCGCAACGTGCTCAAGGATCTCGATCCAGAGCTCGCGGTCGATGGTGTCTGGGACAATCTCGAGGTGGTCACCCGCGTCGAGGACGAGAAGGTCCAGCGCGAGATGATCGAGCGCCTTACCTGCACCCCGGGCATTACTCACTTCCTGCAGGTCGAGGAATACCCGCTGGGCGACTTTGACGACATCGTCGCCAAGTGCAAACAGCACTTCGGCCACCTGCTGGCCGGCAAGCGCTTCTCGGTGCGCTGCAAGCGCGGCGGTCACCACGACTTCACCTCGATGGACGTCGACCGCTACGTCGGCAGCCAGCTGCGCCAGCAGTGCGGCGCCGCCGGCATCGACCTGAAGACGCCTGAAGTCGTGGTGCGCATGGAGATTCGCGACCAGCGCCTGTACGTGATCCACAATCAGCACAACGGCATCGGCGGCTACCCGCTGGGTGCCCTGGAGCAGACCCTGGTGCTGATGTCCGGTGGTTTCGACTCCACCGTGGCGGCGTACCAGATGATGCGCCGCGGCCTGATGACCCACTTCTGCTTCTTCAACCTCGGCGGCCGTGCCCACGAGCTGGGCGTGATGGAAGTGGCCCACTACTTGTGGAAAAAGTACGGTAGCAGCCAGCGCGTGCTGTTCATCAGCGTGCCGTTCGAAGAAGTGGTTGGCGAGATCCTCAACAAGGTCGACAACAGCTACATGGGCGTGACCCTCAAGCGCATGATGCTGCGCGGTGCCGCGCACATGGCCGACCGCCTGCAGATCGACGCGCTGGTCACCGGCGAGGCGATTTCCCAGGTGTCTAGCCAGACCCTGCCGAACCTGTCGATCATCGATTCGGCGACCGACAAGCTGGTGCTGCGCCCGTTGCTGGCCAGCCACAAGCAGGACATCATCGACCAGGCCACCGAAATCGGCACCGCCGACTTCGCCAAGCACATGCCGGAATACTGCGGCGTGATCTCGGTGAACCCGACCACCCATGCCAAGCGTCACCGCATGGAGCACGAAGAAAAGCAGTTCGACATGGCCGTGCTGGAGCGCGCCCTGGAACGCGCCAAGTTCATCTCCATCGACCACGTGATCGACGAGCTGGGCAAGGACATCGAAATCGAAGAAGTGGCCGAGGCACTGCCAGGCCAGATCGTCATCGACATTCGTCACCCCGATGCCCAGGAAGACGAACCTCTGGCCCTGGAGGGTATCGAAGTCCAGGCCATGCCGTTCTATGCCATCAACAGCAAGTTCAAGCACCTGGACCCTACGCGCCAGTACTTGCTGTATTGCGACAAAGGTGTGATGAGCCGTTTGCACGCACACCACCTGCTCAGTGAGGGACATGCCAATGTGCGTGTTTATCGTCCGACATAAGACGCCAGGGCTGTATGGCGGCAGCATCCGCCATCGCCCTCCCGACCATCGGGCCCGCTGAGCCTAAAAGCGTACATATTCGCCACCTACACTAGGTGGCAACCGAATCCTCTGATCGAGATACAGTTGTGATCGAAAATCTGCGTAACATCGCCATCATCGCCCACGTTGACCATGGTAAAACCACCCTGGTCGACAAACTCCTGCGTCAGTCCGGCACCCTGGAGCGTAACGAGCTCAACGACGAGCGCGTCATGGACTCCAACGACCAGGAAAAAGAGCGCGGTATTACCATTCTGGCGAAAAACACCGCCATCAACTGGAACGGCTACCACATCAACATCGTCGACACCCCCGGCCACGCCGACTTCGGTGGCGAGGTTGAGCGTGTAATGTCGATGGTCGACTCCGTGCTGCTGCTGGTCGACGCCCAAGACGGCCCGATGCCGCAAACTCGCTTCGTGACCAAGAAGGCCTTCGAAGCCGGCCTGAAGCCAATCGTCGTAATCAACAAGGTCGACCGTCCGGGCGCGCGTCCTGATTGGGTTCTGGACCAGATCTTCGACCTGTTCGATAACCTCGGTGCCACCGACGAACAGCTGGACTTCAAAGTCGTCTACGCCTCGGCCCTGAACGGCATCGCCGGTCTGGACCACACCGCCATGGGCGAAGACATGACCGCCCTGTACCAGTCGATCATCGACAACGTACCGGCGCCGGACGTTGACCGTGACGGTTCGTTCCAGATGCAGATCTCCGCACTGGACTACAACAGCTTCCTCGGTGTTATCGGCGTTGGCCGTATCGCCCGTGGTCGCGTCAAGCCGAACACCCCGGTTGTCGCCATCGACACCAACGGCAAGAAGCGTAACGGCCGTATCCTCAAGCTGATGGGCCACCACGGCCTGCACCGCATCGACGTCGAAGAAGCCCAGGCTGGCGACATCGTCTGCATCAGCGGTTTCGACGAGCTGTTCATCTCCGACACCCTGTGTGCCCCGGACGCGGTAGAAGCGATGAAGCCGCTGACCGTTGACGAGCCGACCGTTTCGATGACCTTCCAGGTCAACGACTCGCCGTTCTGCGGTAAAGAAGGCAAGTTCGTGACCAGCCGTAACATCAAGGACCGTCTGGACAAGGAGCTGCTGTACAACGTTGCTCTGCGCGTTCAGGAAACCGATTCCCCTGACAAGTTCAAGGTATCGGGCCGTGGTGAGCTGCACCTGTCCGTTCTGATCGAAACCATGCGCCGTGAAGGCTTCGAGATGGCTGTAGGCCGTCCTGAAGTGATCATCCGCGAAGTCGACGGCGTGAAGCAGGAACCGTTCGAAAACGTCACCATCGACATCCCTGAAGAATCCCAGGGCAAGGTCATGGAAGAGATGGGCCTGCGTAAAGGCGACCTGACCAACATGGTGCCGGATGGCAAAGGCCGTGTTCGCCTGGAGTACAACATCCCGGCCCGTGGTCTGATCGGTTTCCGTAACCAGTTCCTGACCCTGACCAACGGTGCAGGCATCCTGACCTCGATCTTCGATCGCTACGACACCATGAAGTCGGGCCAGATGTCCGGCCGTCTGAACGGTGTTCTGGTTTCGGTTGAAACTGGCAAGGCGCTGACCTACTCGCTGGAAACCCTGCAGGCTCGCGGCAAGCTGTTCGTTGAACACGGTCAGGAGATCTACAACGGTCAGATCATCGGCCTGAACAGCCGTGACAACGACCTGGGCGTGAACCCGACCAAAGGCAAGAAGCTCGACAACATGCGTGCTTCGGGCAAAGACGAAGTCATCGCCCTGGTTCCGCCAGTTCGCCACACCTTGGAACAGGCCTTGGAATTCATCCAGGACGACGAGCTGTGCGAAGTGACGCCGAAGTCGATCCGTCTGCGCAAGAAGATCCTGGACGAAGGCGAGCGTACCCGCGCTGCCAAGAAAGCCAAGAACTGAGTTAGCTCAGGCTGAATGAAAACGCCCCCGGTCGAAAGGCCGGGGGCGTTTTTGTTTGTCTGGGGAATGCTCAGCGGGGCGTGCCCAGTTCGGCGTCGTCCAGCAGGGCTTTGGCCAATGCGCTGAGGTAGTGCGCGGGTTGGCTCTCATGTCATTGACATCACCCGTTCGTTTCCACACGAAAGGGTGGCGGTTGTAGACGGAGTGAGGTTGCAGGTGGGCCACCATGGGGCCGCCTCGACATTTTCAGCGCCTATGAGATCGAGCGCCGCCACACCATCACAACCAGGGCATGCACCCGCTGGCCATCACCCGTTCACAAGGCGAATCACCGCCCAACCACCTTCGGCTTATAAGCACAATATCCCGGCCGCGGCCCGACCTTGGGGTGATTCCGGCAGGTATCCGGCCGCTTGTCATAAATGGTGCACAGCCGGCTCTTGCGATCCAGGTACATGCAGTCATCGTTGCTCATCCGGGTCAGGGTGAAGATCCCCGACTTCTGGTTGAAGCGCTCGATGATGCCTTCCTTCTGCAAACGCTTGGCCACGTTCTTCGGCGGTTCGTCTTTCTCGAACTCGTCCACCACGCCAATGCGGATCAGATCCTTGATCTTCACCTCCACCGGCAGGGTGCAACAGGTCGAATGGCAGCCATGGCACATGTTGCTGGTGTAGCGCTGCCAGGTCTCCAGGCGGTCGACTTCGGCCGCCGCGATCAGGGTCGTTTTCATCGTTATGGGGGTGAATCACGGTCTTGGGGCGCGCGATCATACCGGAATTGTTCAATTTATGAACAACCTTTTGACCGAATGCGCAAAGGTTAATGAAAACCGCGAACACGGGCTGCCGCTCTTGGTCGAAGCGTCTAGGCTGATCAATCTGCCTCCGCTTTCGTCAACTTGCCCGAGGATGCCGCATGTCCCAGGAACCTGAAGCTCGTGACGCCGAAGTCGCGGAATTTCGCGCTGCTGTACTGGATAAGCTGACCTACGCGGTCGGCAAGGACCCGGAGCATGCCTTCGACCACGACTGGTTCGAAGCCATCGCCCTGGCCGCACGCGATCACATGGTCGACCACTGGATGGACCACACCCGCCGGGCTTACCGGCGCAGCCAGAAGCGGGTCTATTACCTCTCCCTGGAATTTCTCATTGGCCGTTTGCTCTACGACAGCCTGAGCAACCTCGGCTTGCTGGATATCGCCCGCGATGCGCTTGAAGGCCTGAACGTCGATCTGGAGCGCATTCGCTTGCTTGAGCCGGATGCCGCGCTTGGCAACGGTGGCCTTGGCCGCCTGGCGGCTTGCTTCATGGAGAGCATGTCGACACTGGGCATCGCCGCCCATGGTTACGGCATCCGTTACGAACATGGCCTGTTCCGTCAGGCGGTGGTCGATGGCTGGCAGCAGGAACAGACCGAAAACTGGCTGGATTTCGGCAACCCTTGGGAGTTCGAGCGGGCCGAGGTCATCTACCCGATCAGTTTCGGTGGTAGCGTCGAAACGGTGCTCGATAGTCACGGCCAGCAACGCCAGGTGTGGACGCCGGGGGAGACGGTGCGGGCGGTAGCCTATGACACGCCCGTGGTCGGCTGGCGCGGGGCCAGCGTCAACACCTTGCGCCTGTGGCGGGCGCGGGCACTGGAAGAGCTGCACCTTGAACGCTTCAATGCCGGTGACCACCTGGGCGCCGTTGCCGAAGTGGCGCGGGCCGAGAGTATCTCGAGGGTACTGTACCCGGCCGATAGCACCGAGGCCGGCCAGGAACTGCGCCTGCGCCAGGAGTACTTCTTCGTTTCGGCGTCGCTGCAAGACCTGCTGCGTCGCCACCTGAACATGCACCAGAACCTGCTCAACCTGCCCGATGCCGCTGCCATCCAGCTCAATGACACGCACCCGTCGATCGCCGTCGCCGAGCTGATGCGCTTGCTGGTCGATCAGCACGAAATCCCTTGGGACAAGGCTTGGGAGCTGACAGTCGGCACCCTGGCCTATACCAACCACACCCTGCTGCCCGAGGCCCTGGAAACCTGGCCGGTGGCGCTGATGGAGCGCATGTTGCCGCGGCACATGCAGATCATCTACCTGATCAACGCCTACCATATCGACAGCCTGCGCGCCAAAGGCCTGCACGACTTCGACGTGCTGCGTGCGGTGTCGCTGATCGAAGAGGACAACGGCCGCCGGGTGCGCATGGGCAACCTGGCATTCCTCGGTTCGCACAGCGTGAATGGCGTGTCGGCGCTGCACAGCAAACTGATGAAGAGCACGGTGTTCGCCGAGCTGCACAAGCTTTACCCGCAGCGGATCAACAACAAGACCAACGGCATCACCTTCCGCCGCTGGCTGTACCAGTCCAACCCGCAGTTGACCGAGATGTTGGTCGAAGCGCTTGGGCCTGAACTCAAGGACGACCCGGAAGGGCGCCTGGCCGGGCTGGTGCCGTTCGCCGACAAGGCCAGCTTCCGCAAGCAGTTTGCTGCCCAGCGCCTGCACAGCAAGCGCGCCCTGGCCAGCATCATCCAGGACCGGATTGGCGTTACGGTCAACCCTGAGGCGCTGTTCGACGTGCAGGTCAAGCGCATCCACGAGTACAAGCGCCAGTTGCTCAACCTGCTGCACACCGTGGCGCTGTACCAGGCCATGCGCAACGACCCCGCTACCAACTGGGTGCCGCGGGTGAAGATTTTTGCCGGTAAGGCCGCGGCCAGTTATCACCAGGCCAAGCTGATCATCAAGCTGGCCAACGACATCGCCCGGGTGGTCAACAACGACCCGACTGTGCGTGGCCTGCTCAAGGTGGTGTTCCTGCCCAACTACAACGTCAGCCTGGCCGAAAGCATCATCCCGGCGGCGGACCTCTCGGAACAGATCTCCACGGCCGGCTACGAGGCGTCTGGCACCAGCAATATGAAGTTCGGCCTCAATGGCGCGCTGACCATCGGCACGCTCGACGGCGCCAACGTCGAGATGTGTGAACAGGTGGGGGCAGACAACATGTTCATCTTCGGCCTGACCGCGCAGCAAGTAGAGGCGCGGCACAAGGCGGGGGATTTCGGCGCGAATGCGGCGATTGCTGCTTCAAGTCGGCTGAACGATGTGCTGCAGGCGATCCGCAGCGGGGTGTTCTCGCCGGACGATCCATCGCGCTATGCGGGGCTGATCGATGGGCTGGTCGGCTACGACCGCTTCCTCGTGTGCGCCGACTTCGATGCCTACTGGGATGCCCAGCGGCGGGTCGAGGAGCTGTGGCACACGCCGCAGGAATGGTGGCGCATGGCGGTGCTGAACACGGCGCGGATGGGCTGGTTCTCCTCGGACCGGACCATCCGTGAATATGCCACCGAGATCTGGAAGGCGTTGGATTGATGTGAGGCACTTCGCGGGCGCGCCCGCTCCCACAGGAACAGCGCAGGCCTTGGAGCTCGCGAGACACCTGTGGGAGCGGGCGTGCCCGCGAATGGGTCCACAACCTGACCATCGGCCTGGCGCTTGCTGAACTACCGACCTATTGTGCCGTCAGAGAGCCGTGGCGAGTCTCATCACTCGCTAGCCTGCAACTCTCCCTGTAAACTGCGGGGGTTTTTATCTCCCCCATCCTTTCGGAGCCATACATGTCCCGCGTTACCCTGAGTCGCTATCTGATTGAGCAGACCCGCAGCAACAATACCCCTGCCGATCTGCGCTTCCTGATCGAAGTGGTGGCGCGTGCGTGCAAGGAAATCAGCCATCACGTGTCCAAAGGCGCCCTCGGCGGCGTGCTGGGCAGCATGGGCACTGAAAACGTGCAGGGCGAAGTCCAGAAGAAACTGGACGTGATCTCCAACGACATCCTGCTCGAAGCCAACGAGTGGGGCGGCCACCTGGCCGGCATGGCCTCCGAGGAAATGGACAACGCCTACCAGATCCCGGGCAAGTACCCGAAAGGCGCCTACCTGCTGGTCTTCGACCCGCTGGACGGCTCGTCCAACATCGACGTCAACGTCTCGGTCGGCACCATCTTCTCGGTACTGCGTTGCCCTAACGAGTACCTGAGCCAGAACGAAACCCTCAACGAAAACGCCTTCCTGCAGCCAGGCACCGAGCAGGTCGCCGCCGGTTATGCCATCTACGGCCCGCAGACCATGCTGATCCTGACCTTGGGCAACGGCGTCAAGGGCTTCACCCTGGACCGCGAGCTGGGCAGCTTCGTCCTGACCCACGAAAACATCCGCGTACCGGAAAGCACCGCCGAGTTCGCCATCAACATGTCCAACCAGCGTCACTGGGAAGCCCCGGTGCAGCGCTACGTGGGCGAACTGCTGGCTGGCGAGACCGGCCCGCTGAAGAAGAACTACAACATGCGCTGGATCGCCTCGATGGTGGCCGACGTGCACCGTATCCTGACCCGTGGCGGCCTGTTCATGTACCCGCGCGATGCCCGCGAGCCGAGCAAGCCGGGCAAGCTGCGCCTGATGTACGAAGCCAACCCGATGTCGTTCATCATCGAGCAGGCTGGCGGCGCCTCCACCAACGGTTACGATCGCATCCTCGACATCAAGCCGGACAGCCTGCACCAGCGTGTGTCGGTGATCCTCGGCTCGAAGGAAGAGGTTGAGCGCGTCACCGCGTACCACAAGGAGTAAATCATGCTCGCACCTTGGCAGCCGTTGCTGGAATGGTGGTTCGGTTGGGGCACCAGTCCCCAGGCCGTGGCTGACGAGAAGAGCACGCTGTGGTTCGGCAAGCATCACGATGCCGAAGCCCAGGCGCTGTTTGGCGACCTGGTCGAGCACGCCCTGGCGGGTGGGCTCGACGAGTGGCAGCAGAGCCCGCAGGGCTGGCTCGGCTTGCTGATCCTGCTGGACCAGCTGCCGCGCATGCTCTACCGCGACACGCCGCGCGCCTTCGAAGGCGACCGGCGTGCCCAGGTGGTGGCCATGCAGGGGTTGCAGAAGAACTGGGATTACCAGTTGCTGCCGATCCAGCGGGTGTTCGTGCTGCTGGTGTTGGAGCATGCCGAGGTGCTGGACTGGCAGAACCTGTGCGTCGAGCGATACCAGGTGCTGCTGGAAGAGCAGCCGGAGGATAACCAGCGCTTGTTCGAAGGCTTCCTCGATTACGCCGAACAGCACCAGCGGGTGATTGCCCGGTTTGGCCGCTTCCCGCACCGCAATCTGGTGCTGGGGCGGCCGAGTACCAGCGAAGAGATGGACTTCCTGTTGGAGCCTGGGTCCAGGTTCTAATTTGAGGGCCTCTTCGCGGGACAAGCCCGCTCCTACAAGGAATCCCCTGTAGGAGCGGGCTTGCCCCGCGAAGCAGGCGCCGCAATTGTCAGATCCTGAAACTGCCCACCAGGTGCTTCAACCGCTCGACCTGATGTTCAAGGTCGGTGCAGGCACGCAAGGTGCTCTGCAGGTTCTGCACCCCTTCCTGATTCAACGTATTGATCTCGGTGATGTCGACATTGATCGACTCGACCACGGCTGTCTGCTCTTCCGTGGCGGTGGCCACTGACTGGTTCATGCCATCGATCTCGCCAATGCGCTGGGTCACGCTGCCCAGGCGTTCGCCGGCCTGGTTGGCGATGCCCACGCTGTGGTCACTGTGCTCGCGGCTCTGGTTCATGGTGCTGACCGCCATTTGCGCGCCGGCTTGCAGCTCTTCGATCAGGCGCTGCACTTGCTGTGCCGATTCCTGGGTACGGTGCGCGAGGTTGCGCACTTCGTCGGCTACCACGGCAAAGCCACGCCCGGCCTCGCCAGCGCGGGCCGCTTCGATCGCGGCGTTGAGCGCCAGCAGGTTGGTCTGCTGGGAGATGCCGCTGATCACATCGAGGATCTGGCCGATGTTGGCGGTGTGAGCATTGAGTGTCTCGATGTTGCCGCACGAGTCACTGATCCGCGCCGACAGCTGATTCATCACATCGATGGTGCGCCCGACCACTTGCTGGCCATCCTCGGCCAGGCCGCGTGCTTCGCTGGAGTGCTGCGAGGCCAGCGCGGCGTTCTGGGCGATTTCCTGGGCGGCGGCGCCTAGCTGATTGATGGCGGCCGCCACGCTGCTGGTGCGGCTGGACTGCTGGTCGGCATTGCTGATCGAAGCATTCGAAGCACTCACCACCTGGGCAGCCACGGCGTTGACCTGGCCGGTGGCTGAGGCCACTTCGCGGATCGACTCGTGAATACGCTCGACGAAGCGGTTGAAGGATTGGCCAAGGCTGCCGAATTCATCCTGGGCGTGGATGCTCAGGCGCCGGGTCAGGTCGCCTTCGCCTTCGGCGATGTCGTGCATGGCGCGGCCCATCAGGTGCAGCGGCTCCATCAGCACGCGGATCAGCAAGCCGAGCAGGGCGATAATCACCACTACTGCGATCAGGGTGGCGACGATGGCCGAGGTGCGCAGCTCACCCAGCATGGCAAACGCGGCGTCCTGGTCGAGGACCAGGGCCACGTACCAGTCCGCCGACGGCACGCCGTCGACGTGGGTGAAGCTGATGAACTGCTTGTGGCCGTCCACTTCGACTTCCTTCAGGCCGCTGCCGATGCGCGGCGTGTCTCGCGGGTAGACGTCGGCCAGGGTTTTCAGGGCAAGGTCGGCTTTCGGGTGGATGAGGATCTTGCCTTCGCCGTTGACGATGAAGGCATGGCCCTGGCCGTCGAAGTTCAGGGCGTTGATCAGGTTGCTGATGGTCTGCAGGTCGGTGTCGACGCCGCTGACGCCGATCAGCCGGCCCGCTTGCTGCACCGGGGTGGCCAGGGTGATCACCAGCTTGCCGGCCGAGGCCGAGATGTAGGGCTCGGTGACGATGGTCTGGCCGCTGGCGCTGGCCGCCTTGTACCAGCCCCGCACCCGTGGGTCGTAGTCGGCGGCGCGGTTACCCACCGGTACCGACTGCATGCTGCCGTCCTGGCCGCCGAAGTAGGTGAGCTGGAAGTTCTTGCCGTACACCGGCAAGGCCAGGCTACGGTCCAGGCTGGCTTTGCCCGGCCCATCGACAGCGACTTGCTGGGCCAGGGAGTCGAGCAGCTGGATACGGCTGTCGAGCCAATTGCGGATGTTGCCGGCGGTGAGGCTGCCCAGGTCCTGCAGGTTGGTCTGCGTGTCGCTGCGCAGGGACTGGCGTTGTCGGTAGTCGTTGAAGAGCACGAAACAGGTAAAGGCGACGGCCACCACGAGGGCGGCGGCCAGCAGGATCTTGTGGCTGAACTTGAGGTTCTTGGTCATTTTTCTGGTCTGCACAAGGCAAGGCATAGGAGGGCGCTGTGGCAATGCGTCACAGCGTGCTCGCTGTGTCGACGCAGCGCGTTAAAACATTAATCGTTTGCGCAGGCCCAGCCGACCAACGGTGTACGACGAAAGCGTTGTTGTCAGGGAACCAGGGAGGGTTTTTCCCGTCGAAGGTCACTGCAGGCTCTCGCCTGTGACTATTTTCCAGGAGTGTGCCTTCATGTCGTTGCGTTCCCTCGCCCTGTTGTCCTTGTGCGTCGTCCTGACTGCGTGCAGCAAGATCAATCAGGAAAACTATTCCAAGCTCAAGGCCGGCATGAACAAGGCCGAGGTCGAGCAACTGCTCGGCACGCCCACCGAATGCTCCGGCGCGCTGGGCATGAGCAGCTGTACCTGGGGGGACGAGAAGAGCTTCATCAGCGTGCAATATGCGGCCGACAAGGTACTGATCTACTCCGGGCAGGGTCTTAAATGAGGCGTGTGCACCTGCTGCTGGGGTTGTGCCTGGTGATGCTGCTAGGTGGCTGCGCCACCTCCGCCAACGACCCGCTGGCGCCGAAGACCGCAGGTGATGTCGACCTCAAACGCTACCAGGGCAAGTGGTACGAGCTGGCACGCCTGCCAATGCAATACCAGGCCGGGTGTGCGCAGTCCGAAGCGCATTACAACCTCAAGCCTGATGGCTCGTATGGCGTGCTCAACCGCTGCCGCACCCTGGGGGATGAATGGCTGCGCGCCGAAGGGCACGCCAACATCCAGCAGCCGGGGCATACCGACAGGCTGTGGGTCGAGTTCGATAACTGGTTCACCCGGCTGGTACCGGGCGTGGCCAAGGGCGAATACTGGATCCTGTACGTGGATGATCGCTACCGCACGGCGATTGTCGGCAGCCCCGACCGCAAGTATCTGTGGATCCTGTCGCGCACGCCAACCCTGCCGGTGTGGGAGCGCGAGAGCCTGATGTCCAAGGCCCGTCAGCAGGGCTATGACACCAGCCGGCTGATCTGGCGCACGCCGGACAAGCAGATCGTGAAGATGCATTGAAATGACGGGGGCCGCTTTAGCGGCCCCTCTGCATTCAGCCCAGTAGCGCTCGCAACACTGCGGCAAACGCCTGCCGGCTTTCCTCTTCATGGGCGTGCTGCCCCTGACGCACCACCCACTGCCCGTTGACCATCACATCTCGCACCTGACGGTCGCCGCCCGCGAACAGCCAACGGTTGAGTATCCCGTCGCCCTCGGCCATGGCGATGTACGGATCCTGCCCATCCAGTACCAGCCAGTCGGCCCGTTTGCCCACCGCCAGCTCGCCAACCGGCTGCCCCAGCGCCTGTGCCCCACCGACCAACGCTGCGTCGTAGAGCGTGCGCCCGACCATTGGCTGGTCACTCCGATACAAGCGGTTGCGCCGCTGATCCCGCAGGCGTTGGCCATATTCCAGCCAACGCAGTTCCTCGACCACGCTCAGCGACACATGGCTGTCCGAACCAATACCCATGCGCCCGCCCTGAGCGAGGAAGTTCACTGCCGGGAAAATACCGTCGCCCAGGTTGGCTTCGGTGGTCAGGCAAAGCCCGGCCACTGCGCCACTGCGTGCCATGGCCGTGACTTCGTCGGCCTCGGCATGGGTGGCGTGCACCAGGCACCAGCGACGGTCGACATCGACGTGTTCATACAGCCACTGCAACGGCCGCAGCCCGCTCCAGGCCAGGCAGTCATCGACTTCCTTCTGTTGTTCGGCAATGTGGATATGAATCGGGCATTGCGGGTTGCCGGCAGCCAGTACCTCTGCGATCTGGCCGGGCGTGACCGCGCGCAGCGAGTGGAAGCACAGGCCCAGCTGTTGCGCGGGTTGCGCCGCCAGCACTGGCGCCAGTTGTGCCTGCAACTGCAGGTACTGTTCGGTGGTATTGATGAAACGCCGCTGCCCTTCGTTCGGGGCCTGGCCGCCGAAGCCGGCGTGGCTGTACAGCACGGGCAGCAAGGTCAGGCCGATGCCGCTGCTGGCTGCGGCCGCGCTGATGCGCCGGGACAGCTCGGCCGGGTCTGCGTAGGCCTTGCCCGCCTGGTCATGGTGCACGTAGTGGAATTCGGCCACCGAGGTGTAGCCGGCCTTGAGCATCTCGATGTACAGCTGGCGGGCGATGACCTGCAGCTGCTCCGGGGTGATCTTGCCGACCAGCCGATACATCAGTTCGCGCCAGGTCCAGAAGCTGTCGTTGGGGTTGCCCGCCACCTCCGCCAGCCCCGCCATGGCACGCTGGAACGCATGCGAGTGCAGGTTGGGCATGCCTGGCAGCAACGGCCCGGCCAGGCGCTCGGCGCCGTCGGCCGAAGCGTCGGCTTCGATCCGGCTGAGCAAGCCGTCACTGGACACTTCGAAGCGGACGTTACTGGCCCAGCCCGTTGGCAGCAGGGCGCGTTCGGCAAAATAGGCGGACATCGGCAAAAATCCTGTTATTGTTTAGCTTGTATATACATATACAGGCGTTTGCCTGCCGGGTAAACTGCGGCAAGCTACCGCTCATTCCATTGCCTAAGGACTCAACGCCGTGCCGACACCTCCTGTCTCCGCGCTGGTTGCCCAGATGGGCGAGGGCCCGGCGCCGCTGTATGCGCGGGTCAAGCAGATGATCATCCAGCAGATCGAAAACGGCAGCTGGCCACCGCATCACCGGGTGCCTTCGGAAAGCGAACTGGTCAGCGAGCTGGGCTTCAGCCGCATGACCATCAACCGCGCCTTGCGTGAACTCACCGCTGAGGGCCTGCTGGTGCGCATGCAGGGTGTGGGCACCTTCGTTGCCGAGCCCAAGAGCCGCTCGGCGCTGTTCGAAGTCAACAACATCGCCGACGAAATCGCTGGCCGTGGCCACCAGCATAGCTGCCAGGTAATCAAGCTGGCCGAGGAAGCCGCGGGTTCCGAGCGCGCCCTGGCCTTGGACATGCGTGAAGGGCAGCGGGTATTCCACTCGCTGATCGTGCATTACGAGAACGGCGTGCCGGTGCAGATCGAGGATCGCTACGTCAATGCGGCCATTGCCCCCGACTACCTCAAGCAGGACTTCACCCGCCAGACGCCCTACGCCTATCTCTCTCAGGTCGCACCGCTGACCGAGGGCGAGCACGTGGTCGAGGCGATTCTCGCTGAGCCCGAAGAGTGCCGCCTGCTGCAGATCGAGCGCGGCGAGCCCTGCCTGCTGATCCGCCGGCGTACCTGGTCCGGCCGCCAGCCCGTGACGGCGGCGCGGCTGATCCACCCTGGCTCCCGTCATCGCCTTGAAGGACGTTTCAGTAAATGACCCAGTTGCAGTTGCTGCGTGCGCAGGATTACCCGCGCATGCCCTGGAAGAATGGTGGCGGCTTCACCGAAGAGATCACCCGCGACAACGGCGAGGGGCTGGACGGCTTCGGCTGGCGCCTGTCGATTGCCGATATCGAGGAGTCGGGCGGGTTTTCCGTGTTTGCCGGCTACCAGCGGATCATCACCGTGCTGCAGGGTGATGGCATGCGTTTGCTGGTCGACGACCAGGCCAGCCGACCGTTGCTGCCGTTCGATGCGTTCGCCTTCAGTGGCGAGAGCCAGGTCAGCTGCAAGCTGCTGGGTGGGGCGATCCGTGATTTCAACCTGATCTATGCGCCGCAGCGCTATCGGGCGCGCTTGCAGTGGTTCGACGGCACCAGTCGGTTGTACAGCTCGGCGTCGACGGTGCTGCTGTTTGCTGCGAGCAATCAGGTAGAAGTGGCGATGGCTGGGCATGAGCCACAGCGGCTGGGTCTGTATGACTGCCTGCGGCTTGAGGGCAATGATGGGTTGCTGGGGCTGGATGTGCACGGGCGGTTCTGCCTGATCGAGCTCATTCCACGTTGAGGTAGCTGGGGCTGCTGCGC
>NZ_BCBA01000030.1 GCF_001320245.1 Pseudomonas sp. NBRC 111124 | reverse complement strand
GGCCCCAGTGCATTCATGAATTCGGAGGAGTGGTTCGTTAAATTTGGTTGTCCATGCTTGTACATACAAGTAAAGATGTGTTTGTATATCTACCACGACACATCTGCCCGCGGACAACCGCCGAGGACCTTCCCGTGACCGACAACAACAAATACCGTGACGTTGAAATCCGTGCCCCACGTGGCAACAAGCTGACCGCCAAAAGCTGGCTGACCGAAGCGCCACTGCGCATGCTGATGAACAACCTCGACCCGCAGGTCGCGGAAAATCCGAAAGAGCTGGTGGTGTATGGCGGCATCGGCCGTGCCGCACGCAACTGGGCCTGCTACGACAAGATCGTTGAGACCCTGACCCGCCTGGAAGACGACGAAACCCTGCTGGTGCAGTCGGGCAAGCCGGTCGGCGTGTTCAAGACCCACAGCAACGCCCCGCGCGTGCTGATCGCCAACTCCAACCTGGTGCCGCACTGGGCCAACTGGGAACACTTCAACGAACTGGACGCCAAGGGCCTGGCCATGTACGGCCAGATGACCGCCGGCAGCTGGATCTACATCGGCAGCCAGGGCATCGTCCAGGGCACCTACGAAACCTTCGTAGAAGCCGGTCGTCAGCACTACGGCGGCAGCTTGAAAGGCAAGTGGGTACTGACCGCGGGCCTTGGCGGCATGGGCGGCGCCCAGCCATTGGCGGCAACCCTGGCCGGTGCTTGCTCGCTGAACATCGAATGCCAGCAGAGCCGCATCGACTTCCGCCTGGAAACCCGCTATGTCGACGAACAGGCCGCTGACCTTGATGACGCCCTGGCGCGCATCGCCAAATACACCGCCGAAGGCAAGGCGATCTCCATCGCTCTGCACGGCAACGCCGCCGAAATCCTGCCAGAGCTGGTCAAGCGTGGCGTGCGCCCGGACATGGTCACCGACCAGACCAGCGCCCACGACCCACTGAACGGCTACCTGCCAGCCGGCTGGACCTGGGAACAGTACCGTGACCGCGCACAGACCGAGCCGGCTGCCGTGGTCAAGGCCGCCAAGCAGTCCATGGCCGTGCACGTGCAGGCCATGCTCGACTTCCAGAAGCAGGGCATCCCGACCTTCGACTACGGCAACAACATCCGCCAGATGGCCAAGGAAGAGGGCGTGGCCAACGCCTTCGACTTCCCAGGCTTCGTCCCGGCCTACATCCGTCCGTTGTTCTGCCGCGGCATCGGCCCGTTCCGCTGGGCGGCGCTGTCCGGCGAGGCCGAAGACATCTACAAGACCGACGCCAAGGTCAAGGAACTGATCCCGGACGATGCCCACCTGCACCGCTGGCTGGACATGGCCCGCGAACGCATCAGTTTCCAGGGCCTGCCGGCACGTATCTGCTGGGTTGGCCTGGGCCTGCGCGCCAAGCTGGGCCTGGCCTTCAACGAAATGGTGCGCAGCGGCGAGCTGTCGGCGCCAGTGGTGATCGGCCGTGACCACCTGGACTCCGGCTCGGTGTCCAGCCCGAACCGCGAAACCGAAGCCATGCGCGACGGCTCCGACGCCGTTTCCGACTGGCCGCTGCTCAACGCCCTGCTCAACACCGCAGGCGGCGCCACATGGGTTTCGCTGCACCACGGCGGCGGCGTGGGCATGGGCTTCTCCCAGCACTCGGGCATGGTCATCGTCTGCGACGGTACCGATGAAGCTGCCGAGCGTATCGCCCGCGTGCTGACCAACGACCCGGGGACCGGCGTCATGCGCCACGCCGATGCCGGTTACGACATCGCCATCGACTGCGCCAAGGAGCAGGGCCTCGACCTGCCAATGATCACGGGCTGATCGCTGCGCTTTGAGTGATACTGAATAACAAGAGGGGCCTGCGGGCCCCTGACAAAATTGGAGTAGCGAAGTGACCGTACTGACCCTCAAGCCCGGCACCCTGACCCTGGCCCAGCTGCGCGCCATCCACGCCGCGCCCGTGCGCCTGCAACTGGATGCCAGCGCCGCACCGGCCATCGACGCCAGCGTTGCCTGCGTCGAGCAGATCATTGCCGAAGACCGCACCGCCTACGGCATCAACACCGGTTTCGGCCTGTTGGCCTCGACCCGCATCGCCAGCCATGACCTCGAGAACCTGCAACGCTCGCTGGTGCTTTCGCACGCTGCCGGTATCGGCGCGCCGCTGGATGACGCCCTGGTGCGGCTGATCATGGTCCTCAAGATCAACAGCCTTAGCCGCGGTTTCTCCGGTATCCGCCGCAAGGTCATCGATGCGCTGATCGCCCTGGTCAACGCCGAAGTGTACCCACACATCCCGCTCAAGGGCTCGGTTGGCGCTTCCGGCGACCTGGCACCGCTGGCGCACATGTCGCTGGTACTGCTCGGCGAAGGGAAGGCCCGCTACCAAGGCCAGTGGCTGCCGGCCACCGAAGCCCTGGCTGTCGCCGGCCTCGAGCCGCTGACCCTGGCTGCCAAAGAGGGCCTGGCGCTGCTCAATGGCACCCAGGCTTCCACCGCCTACGCCCTGCGCGGCCTGTTCCACGCCGAAGACCTGTACGCCGCCGCTATCGCCTGCGGTGGCCTGAGCGTCGAGGCTGCGCTGGGTTCGCGTTCGCCGTTCGATGCACGTATCCACGAAGTGCGTGGCCAGCGTGGCCAGATCGACACCGCTGCTTGCTTCCGTGACCTGCTGGGCGACTCCAGCGAAGTGTCGCTGTCGCACAAGAACTGCGACAAGGTCCAGGATCCGTACTCGCTGCGCTGCCAGCCACAGGTCATGGGCGCCTGCCTGACCCAGATCCGCCAGGCCGCCGAGGTGCTGGGCATCGAAGCCAACGCCGTGTCGGACAACCCGCTGGTGTTCGCCGCCGAAGGCGACGTGATTTCCGGTGGCAACTTCCACGCCGAGCCAGTGGCCATGGCCGCTGACAACATCGCCCTGGCGATCGCCGAAATCGGTTCGCTGAGCGAGCGCCGCATCTCGCTGATGATGGACAAGCACATGTCCCAGCTGCCGCCGTTCCTGGTGGAAAACGGCGGGGTCAACTCCGGCTTCATGATCGCCCAGGTCACCGCTGCCGCCCTGGCCAGCGAGAACAAAGCCTTGTCGCACCCGCACAGTGTCGATAGCCTGCCGACCTCGGCCAACCAGGAAGACCACGTGTCCATGGCCCCGGCTGCTGGCAAGCGCCTGTGGGAAATGGCCGAGAACACCCGTGGCGTACTGGCTATCGAATGGCTGGGTGCGTGTCAGGGGCTGGACCTGCGCAAAGGCCTGAAGACTTCGGCGAAGCTGGAGCAGGCGCGTCAGGCGCTGCGTCGTGAAGTGCCGCACTATGACCGTGACCGCTTCTTCGCACCGGACATCGAGGCAGCTGTCGAGCTGCTGGCCAAGGGCAGCCTGACCGGGCTGCTGCCTGCTGGTGTCCTGCCTAGCCTGTGATGCCATCCCGGGGCCGCCTTGCGGCCCATTCGCGGGGCAAGCCCGCTCCTACAGTGCGTGTAGGAGCGGGCTTGCCCCGCGAAAAAGGGCTGCAAAGCAGCCCCCATCGACCTCACGACCACAAAAACAATTTAAGGACGTGACATGCAACAAGCTCAAGGTCTCAAGCGCGGGCTAACGGCCCGCCACATCCGTTTCATGGCCCTTGGCTCTGCCATCGGTACCGGCCTGTTCTACGGCTCCGCCTCGGCCATCCAGATGGCCGGCCCGGCTGTGCTACTGGCGTACCTGATTGGCGGCGCCGCAGTGTTCATGGTCATGCGCGCCCTTGGCGAAATGGCCGTGCACAACCCGGTGGCCGGCTCCTTCGGCCACTACGCCACCACCTATCTCGGCCCCATGGCCGGCTTCATCCTCGGCTGGACCTACGCCTTCGAGATGGTCATCGTCGCCATCGCCGACATCACCGCCTTCGGTATCTACATGGGCTTCTGGTTCCCGGAAGTGGCCCGCTGGATCTGGGTGCTGGGCATCGTCTTCGTGATCGGCGGCCTCAACCTGTGCAACGTCAAGGTGTTTGGCGAAATGGAATTCTGGCTGTCGCTGCTCAAGGTCGGCGCCATCGTGGCGATGATCCTGGCCGGCCTCGGCATCATGGCCTTCGGCTTCAGCCAGGTAAGTGGCGAACATGCCGTGGGCATCAGCAACCTGATCGAGCATGGCGGCTTCATGCCCAATGGCATCGGTGGCCTGATCGCCTCTTTCGCCGTGGTGATGTTCGCCTTCGGTGGCATCGAGATCATCGGCGTCACTGCCGGTGAGGCCAAGGACCCGCAGCGCGTCATCCCCAAGGCGATCAACGCCGTGCCCCTGCGCATCCTGCTGTTCTACGTGCTGACCCTGTTCGTGCTGATGTGCCTGTACCCATGGCCGCAGATCGGCAGCGAAGGCAGCCCGTTCGTGCAGATCTTCAGCCACCTGGGCATCGGCTCGGCCGCTGCCGTGCTGAACATCGTGGTGATCTCGGCCGCGATCTCGGCCATCAACAGCGACATCTTCGGCGCCGGCCGCATGATGTATGGCCTGGCTCAGCAAGGCCATGCACCGCGCAGCTTCGGCAAGCTGTCGAAACACGGTGTGCCATGGATGACCGTGGTGGTGATGGGGGCGGCGCTGCTGGTCGGCGTGCTGCTCAACTACCTGATTCCGGAAAACGTGTTCCTGCTGATCGCCTCCATCGCCACCTTCGCGACCGTGTGGGTGTGGCTGATGATCCTGGTCACTCAGGTGGCCATGCGCCGCAGCATGAGCCGTGAAGAAGCGGCCAAGCTGCAGTTCCCGGTACCGTTCTGGCCTTACGGCCCGGCCATGGCCATTGCCTTCATGGTGTTCATTTTCGGTGTGCTCGGTTACTTCCCGGATACCCAGGCGGCCTTGCTGGTTGGCGTGATCTGGGTGGTGTTCCTGGTGGCGTCCTACCTGCTGTGGTGCAAGCCGCGCGCAGGCAAGCACGTACCGGCCGAGCTGCACCGCTAGTCAAGGAGATTGCACATGAGAACCCTCTGGCAGCACTGCCACGCGGCAACCATGAGTGATGGCCGTTACTCGATCATCGAGGACGCGGCCATCGTCACCCGTGCCGGGCTCATCGAGTGGATCGGCCCGCGCGCCGAACTGCAGCCGTTCGAAGTTGACCGCACGGTGGACCTGGGCGGCGCCTGGGTCACCCCGGGGCTGATCGATTGCCACACCCATGCGGTATTCGGCGGCAACCGCAGCGGCGAGTTCGAACAGCGCCTGCAAGGCGTGAGTTATGCCGAGATCGCCGCCCAGGGCGGCGGCATCGCCAGCACCGTGCGGGCCACCCGCGCGGCCAGCGAGGATGAGTTGTTCGCCAGTGCTCGCCAGCGGGTTCAGGCGTTGATGCGCGATGGCGTGACCACGATCGAGGTCAAGTCCGGCTACGGCCTGGACCTGGCCAACGAGCGCAAAATGTTGCGCGTGGCCCGGCGCCTGGCCGACGAGCTGCCGCTGGCAGTGCGCGCTACCTGTCTGGCCGCCCACGCCTTGCCGCCGGAGTATGTCGGCAGGGCGGATGACTACATTGCGCATATCTGTGACGAAATGCTGCCCGCTTTGGCCGCTGAAGGCCTGGTGGATGCGGTGGACGCCTTCTGCGAGCACCTGGCGTTCTCCCCGGCGCAAGTCGAAAAGGTGTTTATCAAGGCCCATGAACTGGGCCTGCCGGTGAAGCTGCACGCCGAGCAGCTGTCTTCGCTGCACGGCTCCAGCCTGGCAGCGCGCTACCAGGCACTGTCGGCCGACCACCTGGAGTTCATGACCGAGGAAGATGCCATCGCCATGGCCAAGGCCGGCACTGTCGCCGTGCTGCTGCCGGGCGCGTTCTACTTCCTGCGTGAAACCCAGCTGCCGCCGATGGATGCCCTGCGTCGTCACGGCGTGAAGATTGCCCTGGCCAGCGACCTCAACCCTGGCACATCGCCAGGCTTGTCGCTGCGCCTGATGCTGAACATGGGCTGCACGCTGTTCCGCATGACCCCTGAAGAAGCCCTGGCCGGTGTCACCCTGCATGCTGCCACGGCACTCGGCCTGGGCGATAGCCACGGCTCGCTGGAGGCCGGCAAGGTCGCCGACTTCGTCGCCTGGCAGATCGCCCGCCCCGCCGACCTGGCCTACTGGCTGGGCGGTGACCTGCCCAAGCGCGTGGTGCGCAAGGGCCATGAAATTTCCAACTGAGCGAGGCACGATGGACAAGGCACTGAGTTTCCACCAAGGCCGCCTGCCGCTGTTGATCAGCATGCCCCATGCCGGCCTCAAGCTGACCCCGGCCGTGGACAAGGGCCTGGTCGACCAAGCCCGCAGCCTGCCCGACACCGACTGGCATATCCCGCGCCTGTACGACTTTGCCCGTGAGCTGGGCGCCAGCGTAGTGGCGGCGGAGTATTCGCGCTTCGTCATCGACCTGAACCGTCCGGACGACGACAAACCGCTGTACGCCGGTGCCACCACGGGTCTGTACCCGGCCACGCTGTTCGATGGCGAGCCGCTGTTCAAGGACGGGCTGGAGCCGACTGCCGAGGCGCGCAAGACCTACCTGGAGTCGATCTGGCTCCCTTATCACAACACCCTCCAGAGCGAGCTGGCGCGCCTGCGTGAAGCCCATGGCTATGCATTGCTGTGGGACGCCCACTCGATCCGTTCGCTGATCCCGCACCTGTTCGACGGCAAGCTGCCGGACTTCAACCTGGGCACCTTCAATGGTGCCAGTTGCGATCCGCAACTGGCCGAGCGGTTGCAAGCGGTATGTGCCCAGGCGCAAGGATACAGCCAGGTGCTCAACGGGCGCTTCAAGGGGGGGCATATCACCCGTCATTACGGCGCCCCGGCCAACCATGTTCACGCGGTACAGCTGGAGCTAGCGCAAAGCACCTATATGGATGAAACCGAGCCGTTCACCTACCGTGAAGACCTGGCCCGGCCGACGCAGCAGGTACTGAGGGCGCTGTTGCAGGCAATGCTGGCGTGGGGCACGGAGCGGTACGGGCGGTGACCTTCACCGGTTGAAAACGGCGACGCGACGCAGGGCGTGCGCGTCGCCAGTCAGCAGGCATCAGTTGTCAGCGACGCTGTTGATCTGCGCGAGGGTAAGTTCGCGCAGCAACTCTTGCTCTTCGTGGTGCTTGTCTTCCAGCAGGCCTTGCTGCAGGTTCAACTCATCCTGAAGCGGGTGGTCCATGCTGGCCAGCTCAAGAACGCGCAGACGGAAGCGAGCCTCTATTTCGGCAAAGCGATCGGCATGTTCGGCGCGCAGGCGCGTGGTCCAGTCGCTGTTCGCCAGCATATAGTCGACCAGTGCATCGCTCAGCTCACGCTGGCGGACCTTGTCCAGTACGCTGGTCAGCTCACCGCGCGCCAGGTTCGCTGCACCGCGAAAACGCATGCTGTCAGCGATCGGTAGGTCCAGCTCCTTGGCCAGGTCGCGGCGGTAGGCCAGTCTCACCGAGACTATGTCTCCCGAGCCAGTCCTGTGTTCGGCCAGTTCCTCCAGCTGATCGATCCGGAACAGTTGCAGCAGACGCCGACGCAGCGCTTGCAACGTATCGCCTGCGTCGACCAGCAGGTGCTGGTTCATCAGATACAGTTCGATGTTGTTGAAAGTCTGCAACGCACCATCATGGCAGGTCTGCGCCCCGGTCACAGGGTGGGGCAAGCCTTCCTGGGCGATCTGCTCCATCGTTGCGCGTTCTACCTCGTTGCTGAGCGCCGCCACCAGCATCAGGCGTACCCGCTCGCAGAAGGTGTTTCGCGTGTTCGGGTCGACATAGGGTGCAGCATTGTGCAAGCGGCCCACCAGGCGCAGCAGGTCGCTGTCCTCCAGCCGCTGCCAGCAATCCTGCAATGCTTCGTTCTGCGCCTCGTTGCCCAGCAGCCAGTCCTCCAGCCTAGGTGTATCGTCGCCCAGCAGAGGGAAGTGGGGGTGGTCGAGTGAGCCTTCACTCGAGGAGTTGACCAACTGCAGGTTGCCTGGGATATCCAGGGCGAAGGAATAACTGTGCTGGCTGTCCGAAAATGCCCTTACGCGCAGGATGGTATCTAGCGGCAACGGGTTATCGAACAGGGCGATTGACGAGATCGGCATCGGGTTGTTCAGGTTGGACAGGATGTGCTCGGGCAGCTCGCTGATATTGTTCGAGCTCAAGTCCAGCAGTTCGAGGGGCAACAGGCTGTCACACCAGCTTGGCCAGGCCTGCAGGTTCATGTTGGTCAGCGCCAGTGACTGCAGGTTGCGCGACAGCTGTGCGGGCACCTGACTGATACTGCCCGCGCGGTTGCCGGATAGGTCTATCGAGGTCAGGTGTTCCAGCCGCGCGAAGAGGTCGAGCATGGACTGGTCGACCTCCAGGTCCATGTTGCGAAACTCCAGGTAGGTGAGTTGAGATACACGCGCCAGGGCAGAGGTCAGCGCAGGGGTAGCTGCCTGGTGGGCATCGATGGTCAACCGGGTGACATTGGGAAAACGACGCAGCAGTTCGTCTAGCTGCGAAGCGCTGCCACGCAGGCGTGTCAAGCTCAGCGCTCGTACGCGCTCGCCGAAGAATGCCGGCAGCCGTCGAGGGAAATGTTCGATGGCCACGTCCTCGAGTTGCAGGCGCAGGTACTGCTGCCCCCGCTCCTGTTGTTGCCAGAACTCACTGATCGCGGCCTCGATGCGCTGCCTGTCCGCCAGTGCCTCCTGGGTCAGTGGGTTGCTCGAACTGGAGGCGTGGGCCCAGCCATCGATTGCGTCGTGCATCTGCTGGCGCTCGTTGCGGATACGGCTGAGTTGTTCGCTGAGCGCGACGGGCTGGTCCATGGCGATTCCGGACAGGTCGACGCCCTCGGTGAGCAGCAAGCGCTGCAGATCGTTTGCATTGATGCTGTTGCCCTGCAGCGAAATGACGGGTGGGGTGGCCAGGGTCGCTGCTTCATTGAGCAGAAACGCAGGCAAGCCCCGGAGGTTGTTGTCGCGCAGGGACAGGTGGCCAATGCGGCCGAGGGCATCGCTGCCGATGCCGATGGGCCATTGTGACAATTGCATCTGGTTCAGGCCCAGGTAATCGAGGGTCAGCTCGTGAAAGCTGGGGCTGTTGTTCGGCGCCAGCCGATTGCCGCTCAAGTCCAGATAGCGCAAATGGCCAAGCCCGGACAACAGGTTCAGGTCGCTCTCGGACAGCGCGATGTTCTGATGGGTCAATGTCAGGCGTTGCAAGCGTGGCAGGCTCTCGGTGATGGTCGGCACGCTGAACAAGAAGGACGAGGGTGTTGCCCTGGGGGCGTAGGGTCGGCTGATCTCCAGTGACTCGATGTTTCGCATCTGGCCGAGCAGGCGTTGCAGCAGGCGCTCGTTCTGCGCCCAGCCTGCCAGGGATCCTGATGGCAGGTCGACCAGGCTCAGGTTACGCACCCGGGTGGTGAAGAAGTCGGGCAGGGTCAGGGGTATATCGACCAGGGGGACGCGGGTAATACGCAGCTCGGCAGCACGCTCGGCAGTTTCGTCCAGCGCGATGTCGTACCAGTGCTGCAGGATCGACTCGCGCAGGCTGTCGTAGTCGCGTGCTGCCTGGTCAGTTGCCGGTGATATGGCTTCGCTCCAGTCATCCAGCCGGCTTTGCAGTTCGTTGCGCTGTTCGAGCAATGTCTGCAGATGCTCGAGCACTTGCGGCGGTGTTCGGCTGCGGGAAAGATCGCCCAGAATCTGCTCTGCCGAGCGGCCGGTACGTGCGGCCAGCCCGGTCGCCTCGACGGCCTCGAGCAGGCGTGCGCGGCTAACGCCTTGTGCAGCTGCGCCACCGCCACTGAGCGGGTAGCCCAGGCGGCCATCGGCCAGGCGCATGGGCGAGCGGTAACCGGGGCGCACCGGCTGCATGCGCAGCAGCGCCCTCAGCGCCGGGCGGGGGAGTAACGGGCTTTCCTTGATCAGCTGCTCGAGCGCCTGCTGGTCGGCAATCTGCATTTCCGTCATGGCTGCTGGCAGAGCCTGGTACAAGGCCGCATAAAGGCTGGGGTAAAGGCTCACCACTGCATCCGGCTGGCGATCGTCGTGAACGATGTACCCGGCCTCGGCGTGGGTAATGGTTTTGTACGGGTGACCCTCCAGCGGGCCCAGCTCATAGTCCTGTGCCGGCCAGGTCAGACGCTGCAGCAGCCGCACTCGAGTTGCGGCGGGCCAGCCCGGTAGCTGCGCCAGGGTATGTACGATCAGGCGGTCGCTGTCCCAGTTCGCCACGCAGGACAGGTACAACCCTTCGTAGGATCGGGCCAGGCGGATCTGTTGTTGGTAGACGCGAATTTCTTCGTTGAGGCGCAGTGACACCTTGCCGTTGTCGAGCATCTGCAGTTCGTTGCTGTCGGCGGCGCGGGCCAGTTCATTGGCCACCACTGCTGGCAACCGTGGGTAGACCCGCAGGAGGGCCTCGGCACCCGGCGCGGGTGCGATCGGCAGGGCGCTATAGGCCCTGTGGAATTCGGCAGGTCGCGTGCTGGCGCCAGGACGCAGGCGGAGGGTGTCGTCCAGCCTGAAACGCTGCAAGGTGTCTTCGAGCAATGCCGGCAGCCGTTGGTTGGTCGCCAGGGCTCGGCGCAGTTGGTCTTCGTCGCTACCACTGATGGCGACGATGCGCTGTAGCGTCGCCTCGTCGAAATGCGCGTTCAAGTGGCCGATACGGCGCAGCAACTGCGTGCCTGTCCAGCGCAGCGGCCGATCCGCTCCGAGAAGCCAGGCGCCGGCGCCGTTATGCCGCAAGGGTGGTTGATAACGCCCAGGGTACTGCGGATGTTGCAGGCGGTATTCGCCGGTTGCTGCTTCCTGCCTGACAATGTATTGCTCACCCTGCACAACCAGCCAGTGCCTGCCGTTGTGCTGGCGCAGGCCCAGCGCGTCCGTTTCCAGGCCTGCGGGCAGCGCCTCGGTGCTACGGTACGGGGCAAGGTCAGGTTTCCACAGCTTAACCTGGCCATCGGGCATTTCCACATCGTCCAGTTCCTCGATGAATGACGGCGTCTCAACGGGAATACGCTCTACTTCCGGTTCTTCCTCATCGACGTCATCAACTGCTGGCGCCTCCGCTGCGCTGCCCTGCGCTTCCCGCAAGGCCTTGGCCGCCGCGCTGAGGGCCGCCATGATCGCCACATTTTCGATGACATCGACCAGGTAGCCATAGGCAATGTCGCGTTCGTCGTTTTCCCAGGCTTCGATGCCGTCATACACCTCGAAAGCCAGCTGGGCCACACACACAGCCAGCATCGCCTCGCCCAGCCCGGGCACGAAGAAACCGGCGATGTTCAGGGCGGTGAGTACACGCCCGGCTAGCAGTTCCCGGTGCGCCTGCGCGGTGCGCCGGTCAACGATTTCGGTCGGCACGGCATGGAACAGCGCATCTTTTTCATGGCGCTGGGCTTTCTGAAACGCCATGACGCCCTGGAATGCATGGCTGAACGGTGTTGCTACGGGATACAGGGTGGCATGCAGGTTGACCACAGGCTCACGGACCCCTCGGATGCTCCAGCCCAGCGGGGTGAGCCGGTCTCTCAGGCGGGCAGTGATCGAGGCTTTGTCGCGGTCGGCGATGTGTTTGTCCAGATAGTGGATATCGGCCTGCAGCCGTTCCCCGAGCTCGGCCATCAAGGCTTCCTGGCTGGTGAACTCCTTGAGCGGCAGCAGGCTATCTTCCGGGATGTACAGGGCCACGGCCTGATGATCGACGGCTTGCAGGGTGATGAGCACCACGCCGGTCAGTTCCGCCTCCCACAAGTTGAGCAGGCTGAACGTTACAGCCGAGCGGGTCGACGGCGCCTGGTCAAGGGGCGCGGCAAGGGCAGCGGTGTACAGTTGTTCGCTGATATCGCCCTTGAGCCGGGCGAGATGCAGGGTCTGCCTGAACGCCGAGACTTCGGCGCGCCCCAGGGTTTCATAGACGGCCAGTGCGGTTTCGTCGGCCTCTGCTTGCGGCATGCTCGCGGGGTAATAGATGGCATGCAACAGCTCGTAATACTTGCCGCCGATATCGAGGGTACGGCACAAGTCGGCGAAAGCTTCGGCGGGGATTGCCACGGCATTGGTGATCGGCACCGTGCCCATGAAGCGGCGGTGATCAAGGATAACCGACTTTTCCAGCAAGGCGCCGGGCACGTCCATGCCATGCTCTGCAGCGGCGTCCTGGTCGAAGTTGTGCAGCGCGCAGTGGAGCAGCGAACGGGTGGCCCGGTCGATCGCCTGACGGCTGCCGATGGCATTGCCTGGGTTGATCAGACGGGTATCGACCAGGTAGGTATTGCGTACGTCCAGGTCAAGCCCGAAGCGCTGCCGGATGGCAGCAGTCAGCGTTTCGCTTGCGTAGGTCTCCAGGTCCGGTAGCTGCTCGAACAGTTTGTGCACCTGCGCCTGATGCTCGCGATGACGGGCGTGTTCTTCCTGCCATGCTCTGGCGATGTCCGGTTGCCGCTGGATCGCTGCCGGCAGCCAGGTGGGGGCCTGTTGCCAGTTGCGCATCGCGCGGTGGGTTTCGGGCGGGGCAAGCTTGAGCCAGGCGGGGATCTTGCGTTCAATGGTGGCGTAATGAACGCCGGGCTGGGAAATCGCTGGGTTTGGCATATTGATGGCCTTGCATGATAGGGCAAGGGACTATCAGCGGGTTGCCTGGCCTGTGGGAGGTAGATATGTCTGCCGCTGCGCAGCGGACGTGTCAGAGAGGACGGTGCTGAAAGCGCAATTCAGGTTTATGATGGCCCACGGCCGACCCAAACCTCACACGGAGTGCGCGATGCAGACCCTCTACCCGCAGATCAAACCCTACGCCCGGCATGATCTGGCCGTGGAAGCGCCGCATGTGTTGTATGTCGATGAAAGCGGCTCGCCGGAAGGTCTGCCAGTGGTTTTCATCCACGGCGGCCCGGGCGCAGGTTGCGATGCGCAGAGCCGTTGCTACTTCGACCCCAACCTGTACCGCATCATCACCTTCGACCAGCGCGGCTGTGGCCGCTCCACACCGCATGCGAGCCTGGAAAACAACACCACCTGGCATCTGGTCGAAGACCTGGAGCGCATCCGCAAGCACCTGGGAATCGACAAATGGGTGCTGTTCGGCGGCTCCTGGGGTTCGACCCTGGCCCTGGCCTACGCCCAGACCCACCCCGAGCGCGTGCACGGCCTGATCCTGCGTGGCATCTTCCTGTGCCGCCCGCAGGAAATCGAGTGGTTTTACCAGGCAGGTGCCAGCCGCATGTTCCCGGACTACTGGCAGGACTACATCGCGCCGATCCCACCGGAAGAGCGGGGTGACCTGGTCAAGGCCTTCCACAAGCGCCTGACCGGCAACGACCAGATTGCCCAGATGCATGCGGCCAAGGCCTGGTCCACCTGGGAAGGCCGGACCGCCACGCTGCGCCCGAACCCGCTGGTGGTCGACCGCTTCTCCGAGCCCCAGCGCGCGCTGTCGATCGCCCGCATCGAATGCCATTACTTCATGAACAATGCGTTCCTGGAGCCAGACCAGCTCATTCGCGACATGCCGAAGATCGCGCACCTGCCGGCGGTGATCGTTCATGGCCGTTACGACGTGATCTGCCCGCTGGACAACGCCTGGGCGCTGCACCAGGCCTGGCCGAACAGCGAATTGAAAGTGATCCGCGACGCCGGTCACGCCGCCTCTGAGCCGGGTATCACCGATGCGCTGGTGCGTGCGGCCGACCAGATGGCTCGCCGTCTGCTCGACCTGCCATTGGAAGAAGCATGAAGGGCTTGCTGCAGCGCGTGCGCGGCGCACGCGTGGAAGTCGGCGGGGAGATAGTCGGTGCCATTGACCAGGGATTGCTGGTGTTGGTGGCCGTCGAGCCTGAAGATACGCGCGAACACGCCGACAAGCTGTTGCACAAGCTGCTGAACTATCGTGTGTTCAGCGACGATCAGGGCAAGATGAACCTGTCGCTCAAGGATGTCGGTGGCGGCTTGCTGTTGGTCTCCCAGTTCACCCTGGCTGCCGATACCCGCAGCGGCATGCGTCCGAGCTTTTCGACGGCAGCGCCACCGGCGCTCGGGGCCGAATTGTTCGACTATCTTTTGAACAAGGCCCGTGGCCAGCATGCCGATGTGGCGAGCGGGCGCTTTGGTGCAGACATGCAGGTGCACTTGGTCAATGATGGCCCCGTGACATTCTTGTTACAAATATGAGGTCGAAAAACCCTCTGTTTATAGGAAAACAAGGGGTTTTGTACGATAAATAGTTAGTCCACACTGATGCGTTGTAACGCATCCTGCTGGATAATCGCGCGCTGCGTGAGCCTGCGTTCGCAGGTTCGTTTCACTCTGACTCGAGCATTGTCTGGACCTGTTTGGGGAATCATTACGCCCTCATGGGGTCCGAACAGTGCTCGCCAACCCGGCATTTGTCGCTGGCCGTTGGTTTCATGATCTGTTTTCGGCGAGGGTTGCTCGTGATTGTTAGTCCCCAAAAAGCATCAAGAATCCCCGGCACCGGGCTGCGCAAGGCCCTGATGGCCAGTGTGGCACTGGTCGGCCTGATGAGCGCGGGCCAGCTGTGGGCATTCAATCTTGACGATGTTGCAGCCAAGGCAAAGGATCTCGCCGGCCAGAAATACGAAGCACCGAAGAGCAATCTGCCGGCTGCCTTCCGCGACATGAAGTTCGCGGACTACCAGAAGATCCACTTCCTGCAGGAAAAGGCCGAGTGGGCCAAGGACAAAACCCCGTTCAAGCTGTCCTTCTACCATCAGGGCATGCACTTCGACACCCCGGTGAAAATCAACGAAGTCACCGCCAACAGTGTCGATGAAATCAAGTACGACCCGAGCCGCTTCGAGTTCGGTGACGTGCCGCACGACCCGGAAACCGTCAAGAACCTCGGTTACGCCGGTTTCCGCGTGCTCTACCCGATCAACAAGGCCGACAAGCAGGACGAGATCATGACCCTGCTGGGGGCCAGCTACTTCCGCGTGGTCGGCAAGGGCCATGTATACGGCCTGTCGGCCCGTGGCCTGGCCATCGACACTGCGCTGCCGTCGGGTGAAGAGTTCCCGCGCTTCACCGAGTTCTGGGTCGAGAAGCCCAAGCCGGCCGACAAGCACCTGGTGATCTACGCCCTGCTGGATTCGCCACGCTCCACCGGCGCTTACAAGCTGATCCTGCGCCCAGGCACCGATACCGTGGTTGACGTGCAGTCGCGCGTGTTCCTGCGTGACCAGGTCAGCCGCCTGGGGATCGCCCCGCTGACCAGCATGTTCCTGTTCGGCCCCAACCAGCCGTCCAAGGTGCTGAACTACCGCCCGGCCCTGCATGACTCCGAAGGCCTGTCGATCCACGCCGGTAACGGCGAGTGGCTGTGGCGCCCGCTGAACAACCCGAAACACCTGGCCGTGAGCAACTTCAGTGTCGAGAACCCGCGTGGTTTCGGCCTGATGCAGCGTCAGCGCGCCTTCAGCGACTTCGAAGACCTCGACGACAACTACCAGAAGCGCCCGAGCGCCTGGATCGAGCCGAAGGGCGACTGGGGCAAAGGCACCGTCGACCTGGTCGAGATCCCGACTGCCGATGAAACCAACGACAACATCGTTGCTTTCTGGAGCCCCGAAAAGCTGCCTGAGCCAGGCAAGCCGTTCGAGTACGCCTACCGCCTGCACTGGACCATCGACGAGCAGCAGTTCCAGGCCCCTGACCTGGGCTGGGTCAAACAGACCCTGCGCTCCACTGGTGACGTCAAGCAGTCCAACCTGATCCGCCAGCCAGACGGCAGCGTCGCCTTCCTGGTCGACTTCGCCGGCCCGGCATTGGCCGCCCTGCCGGAAGACACGGCAGTGCGCAGCCAGATCAGCGTTGGCGACAACGCCGAGGTGGTCGAGAACAATCTGCGCTATAACCCGGAGACCAAAGGCTGGCGCCTGACCCTGCGTCTGAAGGTCAAGGAAGCCAACAAGTCCACCGAAATGCGCGCAGCGCTGGTGCGTGATGTCCCGGTCGAGCCGGCCAAGCCTGTTGCTGAAACCAAGCAGGAAAAGGCTGCAGCCAAGCACGCCAAGCATGAAAAGACCGCCAAGGCGGAACCAGCCAAGGCCGAACAACCTGCCGCCGATGCGGCGCCCACCAACGGGACCCCGGCCACCACTGAACAAGTGCTGACCGAGACCTGGAGCTATCAGTTGCCTGCCGATGAGTAACTCAAGCGCAAGGCCAGAATCGCTTGGCGAGTACCTGGCCCACCTCCCACTGAGCGATGAGCAGCGCGCGGAACTCGCCAGCTGCACGTCGTTCAGTGAGCTGCACCAACGTCTGGCGGCCAACCCGGCCGCCAACGCCACCGAGGCCGTGCAGGCCTCGGTCGGCCCGCGCCTGACCGTGGGCAGCGCCGCCGAGCTCGAAGACGCCGAGATGCTCGGCGTCGACGGCAGCGGCCGTCTGTGCCTGAAAATCGCACCGCCGATCAAGCGCACCAAGGTCGTGCCCGAGCCGTGGCGCACCAACGTGCTGATCCGTCTGTGGCGCCGCATGACCGGTCGCCCCAACGCCCCGCAGCCACCCAAGCGTGAGCTGCCTGCGGCGCGCTGGCGCACGGTGGGTTCGATTCGCCGTTACATCCTGCTTACCCTCATGATCGGCCAGACCATCGTCGCCGGCTGGTACATGAAGGGCATCCTGCCGTACCAGGGGTGGTCGTTCGTCGACCTCGACGAAGTCGTCCACCAGCCGCTGTGGGACACCGTGGTGCAGGTCTGGCCGTATGCTTTGCAGACGTCCATCCTGGTGCTGTTCGGTATCCTCTTCTGCTGGGTCTCGGCAGGTTTCTGGACCGCACTGATGGGCTTCCTCGAGCTGCTCACCGGGCGTGACAAGTACAAGATTTCGGGTAGCAGTGCCGGCAATGAGCCGATTGCACCCGAGGCGCGCACCGCGCTGGTGATGCCGATCTGCAACGAAGACGTGCCGCGCGTGTTCGCCGGCCTGCGGGCGACCTTCGAGTCGGTGGCAGCCAGCGGCAACCTTGACCGCTTCGACTTCTTCGTGCTCAGCGACACCAACGACACCGACATCGCCGTGGCCGAGCAACAGGCCTGGCTGGACGTGTGCCGCGAGACCAAGGGCTTCGGCCGCATCTTCTACCGCCGTCGCCGCCGCCGCGTGAAGCGCAAGAGCGGCAACCTCGACGACTTCTGCCGTCGCTGGGGTGGCGAGTACAAGTACATGGTCGTGCTCGACGCCGACAGCGTCATGAGCGGCGAGTGCCTGAGCAGCCTGGTGCGCCTGATGGAGGCCAACCCGGACGCTGGCATCATCCAGACCGGGCCGAAAGCCTCGGGCATGGACACCCTGTATGCGCGCATGCAGCAGTTCGCCACCCGCGTGTACGGCCCGCTGTTCACCGCCGGCCTGCACTTCTGGCAGTTGGGCGAGTCGCACTATTGGGGCCATAACGCGATCATCCGCATGAAGCCGTTCATTGAGCACTGCGCCCTGGCGCCGTTGCCGGGCAAAGGTGCGTTCGCCGGGGCCATTCTCTCCCACGACTTCGTCGAAGCCGCGCTGATGCGCCGTGCCGGCTGGGGCGTGTGGATTGCCTATGACCTGCCGGGCAGCTACGAAGAACTGCCGCCGAACCTGCTCGACGAGCTCAAGCGTGACCGCCGCTGGTGCCACGGCAACCTGATGAACTTCCGCCTGTTCCTGGTCAAGGGCATGCACCCGGTGCACCGTGCGGTGTTCCTCACCGGCGTGATGTCTTACCTGTCGGCACCGTTGTGGTTCCTGTTCCTGGTGCTGTCGACCGCATTGCTTGCAACCAACACCCTGATGGAGCCGCAGTACTTCATCGAGCCGTATCAGCTCTATCCGCTGTGGCCGCAATGGCACCCGGAAAAGGCGGTGGCGCTGTTCTCCACCACCATCGTGCTGCTGTTCCTGCCCAAGCTGCTCAGCGTCATCCTGATCTGGGCCAAAGGCGCCGTCGAATTCGGCGGGCGCATCAAGGTCACCCTGTCGATGCTGATGGAGATGCTGTTCTCCATGCTGCTGGCGCCGGTGCGGATGATCTTCCACACTCGCTTTGTGCTGGCCGCGTTCCTCGGCTGGGCGGCGACCTGGAACTCGCCGCAGCGTGACGACGACTCGACCCCTTGGAGTGAAGCGCTGCGCCGCCATGGTCCACAGACTCTGCTGGGCTTTGCCTGGGCCGGGCTGGTTGCCTGGCTGAACCCGGCCTTCCTGTGGTGGCTGGCGCCGATCGTCGGCTCGCTGGTGCTGTCGATCCCGGTCTCGGTCATCTCCAGCCGCACGCGGCTGGGCCTGGCGGCCAAGGACGAGAAGCTGTTCCTCATCCCCGAGGAATACGCGACGCCGCAAGAGCTGCTGGCGACCGACCAGTACACCCACGAAAACCGTTGGCATGCCCTGCATGACGGCTTCGTGCGTGCGGTGGTCGACCCGCGGCAGAATGCCCTGGCCTGCGCCATGGCCACGGCCCGTCACGGTCAGGCTGCACCGATCGAAGCGATGCGAGCAGAGCGCGTGGCCAAAGCGCTCGAAGCCGGGCCAAAAGGGCTGGACCTCAACACTCGCCTGGCCTTGCTCAGCGACCCGGTGGCCTTGAGCCGCCTGCACGAGCAGGTCTGGGCGCAGCACAATGCGGCCTGGATCGATGTGTGGCGTGCTTCCATCAAGAACGACCCGCATTCGCCGCTGCTGCCGTTGCATCCGGAGAATGAAGGCCAACCGGCACTCGTCGGCGCCTGATAGGGCCTATTCGCGGGCACGCCCGCTCCCACAGGTACAGCGCATGCCTCAAAGGCTGTGCAGTCCCTTGTGGGAGCGGGCGTGCCCGCGAAGCTCTTAAGGGCCCAGGCCGATTTTGGCCAACAAAGTCCCCCCCGGCTCTAGGTCCGAGCGCCGCCATGCGTTAGCATCCCTCTCCGATAATGCGCATTGGCCGGTACGGCCGTGCCAAGACAATAAGATTCGCTTCTTTACTTGCTAGGGGACTTGGTGATGATCAAGAAATACCTTTCGCGACTGCTGGTCGGTGTCACCGCCCTGGTCGCCGTAACTGCGGCCCAGGCCGGCGCCATCGATGAGGCGGTCAAGCGCGGCACCCTGCGGGTGGGCATGGACCCAACCTACATGCCGTTCCAGATGACCAACAAGCGCGGCGAGATCATCGGCTTCGAAGTCGATATCCTCAAAGCCATGGCCAAGTCCATGGGCGTCAAGTTCGAGGCTGTTTCCACCGCCTATGACGGCATCATCCCGGCCCTGCTGACCGACAAGTTCGACATCATCGGCAGCGGCATGACCCTGACCCAGGAACGCAACCTGCGCCTGAACTTCAGCGAACCCTTCATCGTGGTTGGCCAGACCCTGCTGATCCGCAAGGAACTGGCTGGCGAGATCAAGTCGTACAAGGACCTGAACAACGAGAAGTACCGCCTCACCTCCAAGCTCGGCACCACCGGCGAGATGGTTTCCAAGAAGCTGATCGGCAAAGCCAAGTACCACGGCTACGACAACGAGCAGGAAGCGGTGATGGACGTGGTCAACGGCAAGGCTGACGCCTTCGTCTACGACGCGCCGTACAACGTGGTGGCAGTCGAGAAGGCCGGTGCCGGCAAGCTGCTGTTCCTCGAAGAGCCCTTCACCTACGAGCCGCTGGCCTTCGGCCTGAAGAAAGGCGACTACGACAGCATCAACTTCATCAACAACTTCCTGCACCAGATCAAGCATGACGGGACCTACGATCGTATTCACGACAAGTGGTTCAAGAACAAGGACTGGCTGAAGGAGATGGAATAAGGCCCAGGCCACAAGCCCGGCTTTATGACCCCGACGCGCAGGCAAACCCTGCGCGTTCGCATTTACGGAAGTACCCCACGTGATCAAACACAAGAAAGCCCAGTGGCCCTGGCATGGCTTGACCGCCCTGGTCCTGGTGGGCCTGGCGTTCAGCCTGTACATGGCCACCTCGATGATTTCCTACGAGTGGCGCTGGAACCGCGTACCGCAGTACTTCGCCTACCAGGCCGAAGAAGTACAGCGTGCCGCCGGTAATGGCAGCGTGCAGGAGATCGTCGTTTCCGGTGGCACCGCGCGTGTCACGCTCAAGGACGAAGACGGCGAAGCGCAAGTGCTCGACGTGGCCAAGGACAGCCTGCAACTGAGCCGCGGTGACGATGTCGCCGAGGGCGACCAGATCGGCGTGACCCGGCACTGGGCGGCTGGCCCGCTGGCCTGGGGCCTGTGGACCACCTTGTGGATCTCGGTGGTGTCCGGCGCGCTGGGCCTGGTGATCGGCCTGTTTGCCGGCCTGTGCCGGTTGTCGAACAACCCGACCCTGCGCGACCTGTCGACTGTTTACGTCGAACTGGTGCGCGGTACGCCGTTGTTGGTGCAGATTTTCATCTTCTACTTCTTCATCGGCACCGTGCTCAACCTGTCCCGAGAGTTCGCCGGCGTGGCCGCGCTGGCGCTGTTCACCGGCGCCTATGTCGCAGAAATCGTCCGCGCTGGCGTTCAGTCCATTGCCAAAGGCCAGAACGAGGCTGCGCGCTCGCTAGGCCTGAACGCCGGCCAGTCGATGCGCCACGTGATCTTGCCGCAGGCGTTCAAGCGCGTGCTGCCACCGCTGGCCGGGCAGTTCATCAGCCTGGTCAAGGACACCTCGCTGGTGTCGGTGATCGCCATCACCGAGCTGACCAAGAGCGGTCGCGAGGCTATCACTACGTCGTTCTCGACCTTCGAGATCTGGTTCTGCGTGGCAGGCCTGTACCTGCTGATCAACCTGCCGCTGTCGCACATCGCCAGCCGGCTCGAGCGGAGGCTTGCGCAAAGTGATTGAAGTCCGTGACCTGCTGAAAGTCTTCGACACCCGTGGCCATGTGGTGCGGGCTGTGGATAACGTCACCACCCAGGTCGCCAAGGGCGAAGTGGTGGTGGTGCTCGGCCCGTCGGGTTCGGGCAAGTCGACCTTCCTGCGCTGCCTCAATGGCCTGGAGCATTTCGACCAGGGCCATGTGGCCATCGATGGTCTGCAACTGGCCGACCCGAAGACCGACATCAACGCCTACCGCCGCGAAGTCGGCATGGTGTTCCAGCACTTCAACCTGTTCCCGCACATGACCGTGCTGGAAAACCTGTGCCTGGCGCAGAAGGTGGTGCGCAAGCGCAACAAGGCTGAGCGTGAAGCCAAGGCGCGGGCGTTGCTGGAGAAGGTCGGTATCGCGCAGAAGGCCAATGAATTCCCCTCGCGCCTGTCTGGCGGGCAGCAGCAGCGGGTAGCGATTGCCCGGGCCTTGGCGATGGACCCGAAGGTGATGCTGTTCGATGAGCCGACCTCGGCGCTCGACCCGGAAATGGTCGGCGAGGTGCTGGACGTGATGAAAACCCTGGCCCAGGAAGGCATGACCATGGTCTGCGTGACTCACGAAATGGGCTTTGCCCGGGAAGTGGCGGACCGTGTGTTGTTCTTCGATCACGGCAAGCTACTGGAAGATTCGGCCCCGGCCGAGTTCTTTGCTGCGCCTAAAGACCCTCGGGCACAGGCTTTCCTGCGCCAGGTGCTGTAACCGCACCGACCCTTTCGCGGGCTTGCCCGCTCCCACAGGTGCTGCATTGCAATTGAGGCACTGCAGAATCCTGTGGGAGCGGGCAAGCCCGCGAAGCAGGCGACTGGGTTTCAGAGGTTGAACCGCCCCACCATCCCCCGCAACTGCCGCCCCAGCTGCTCCAGCTCCCCACTCGAAGCCGCCGTCTGCTCACTGGCCGCGCCGGTCTGCTCCGACACATCCCGTACATTGATCACACTACGGTTGATCTGCTCGGCCACCACGCTCTGTTCCTCGCTGGCCGTGGCAATCTGCTGGTTCATCCCCTGAATGCTCGACACCGTATCGGTTATCTGCCCCAAGGCATGGCCGGCCCTGCGGCTCAGTTCCACGCTTTGCTCGGTCAGCCGCTTGCTGTCGTCGAGCAAGCGGGTGACCTCGTCGGTACCGCTGTGCAGGCTGTCGATCAATTGCTCGATTTCCTCGGTGGATTGCTGGGTGCGCTGTGCCAGCCCGCGTACCTCATCGGCAACCACGGCAAAACCACGGCCCGCTTCACCCGCCCGGGCGGCTTCGATCGCTGCGTTCAGCGCCAACAGGTTGGTCTGCTCCGACACCGACTTGATCACATCGAGAATGCTGCCGATGCGCTGGCTTTCGCCGGCCAGGTGCTGCATGGCGCCCAGGCAGTCGTCCATCTGCCCGGCCAGCTGCTCGATGCGACCGATGGCTTCGGCCACCACCTGATCACCCAGTTGCGCCTGCTGGTCGGCGTTGGTGGCCGCCAATGAAGCTTGCTCGGCATTTTGCGCCACCTCCTGCACGGTAGCGCTCATCTGGTTCATGGCGGTGGCGACCTGGTCGGTCTCTTCACGTTGCTGGTTGATACGCAGCTTGGTGTCCTCACTGCTGGCGGCCAGCTGCGACGCAGCCTGGGACAGCTGACCGACACCCTGGTCAATGCCGCCGATCAGTTCACGCAGGCTCACGGTCATTTCACCCATGCTGGTCTGCAACTGCCCCATCTCGTCACGGCGCTTTACAGGTTCGAGCTGGCTCAAGTCGCCGTTGGCAATACGCGCGGCCAAGCCCAAGGTCTGGCGCAGGGGTTGAGTGATCTGCTGGGTAATCAGCCAGCCGGCGACGACACCCACGATCAGCGCCAGCAGTGCCACGCTGGTGAGCAATGAACGGGCGGCCACAGCCTCGGCATCGCGTTGTTCCACCTTCCGCTCACTCAGCTCCAGGCTGACGGACCTGAGTTCGTTGCCCATCTTTTCCATCTCGTTCTGCAGTTGTTCGACCTGCAGCGCCATGCGGCGGTACTGGTCAAGGCTGGTACGGTACTTGGCCAGTTCGATACCGGGTTGTTCCGTCAGGGCGCGGGGCAGGCCCAGTGAAGCGAGGCCCCTGAGCAACTGGCCGAGGCTGGTGTCGGCAGCGTTCAAGGCGGTATCGCCAACCTTGGCGAAGTCCGTGAGCGGCGAGAAGGTATAGGCCGGTACCAGGCTCTGCTGGTTGGCGGTGTCGACTTGGCGACTCAGGGTTTCCATAAGGCCCAGCACGCCACTTTGGCTGTCAGCGGGCATCTTCAGCAGGGCCTGGGTCTGCAGCGCGTCGATGACCTCATTCAGCTTCTGCTCTTGGGCCTGCATGCCTGCGCGAAGTGCGCGACGTGTGTCGACACTGCGCTGCAGGGCGGTGAAGCTTTCGCGCAAGCGCTGCAGCAGCTGTAGCTTCTGGCTCAGCATCTGGCGAGATTCATCGACGCTGCTGCGCTGCTGCAGGGTGGTCAGCAGGGCATCCAGTTGCTGCAGAATACCGGCGATCTGCGCCTTGCTGGCGTCGTCCGCCAGCACCCGATAGGTGATGCGCTCGGCGCGCAGGTCTTTGACCAGATCATTGATCCGGCCGATTTCACTGAGTTGTTCCGAGCGGCTGATGGCGCCGTCCAGGGCGCGCCAGCCGCTGATTGTGGTGGCCAGGGTGAGCGCGAGGACCACGGCGAAGCCGAGGGCGAGCTTGGCGCCGACACTGATGTTGCCGAGCTTGTGGTTGAAGTAGCCGAACATGGTAGGTCTCCGTCCAATGGGTGGGGATGGGATGCTGGCGTAGTGCTGGCATCCCATCCCTGCCAATCGGCGGAGGGCTTGTAGGACTTGACCTGAAAGTTCTGTAGGAAAATTCAGCGCAAGCAGTGAAGCGTCAGAGTCTGAACCGCCCAACCAGCCCTTGCAGGTGGGTACCCAGGCGCGCCAGTTCGACGCTGGAGCTGGCGGTCTCCTCGCTCGCCGCCGACGTCTGGTCGGAGATATCGCGCACATTCATCACGCTGCGGTTGATCTCCTCCGCCGTGGCGCTTTGCTGCTCGGCGGCCGTGGCGATTTGCTGGTTCATGGCCTGGATCGACGACACCGTGTGGGTGATGGTTTCTAGCGAGCTGCCGGCGCGGCGGGTCAATTCGACACTGCTGTCGGTCAGCTGACGGCTGGCGTCCATCACGCTGGCCACGCGCTGGGTGCCGCTTTGCAGGCCGGCGATCAGCTCTTCGATCTCTTCTGTGGATTGCTGGGTACGCTGAGCCAGGCTGCGTACCTCGTCGGCGACCACCGCAAAGCCACGCCCGGCCTCGCCCGCGCGCGCCGCTTCGATAGCGGCATTGAGCGCCAGCAGGTTGGTCTGCTGCGCCACCGACTTGATCACGTCGAGTACGCTGCCGATCTTGTCGCTCTCGCTTTTGAGCTGGTTCATCGCTTCGCTGGAATTGACCACCTCGCTGGCCAGGCGCTCGATCTGCGCAACCGCTTCGCTGACCACGCGATCGCCTTCGCGGGCCTGCTGGTCGGCCATTGCTGCCGCTTCCGAGGCCTGCTCGGCATTGCGCGCGACTTCATGCACGGTGGCGGCCATCTCGTTCATGGCGGTCGCCACCTGATCGGTCTCGACCTTCTGATTGTTGACCCCGGCGCTGGTCTGTTCGGTGACCGACGACAGCTCTTCGGCGGCGCTGGCGATCTGGGTTACCCCATCGCCGATGCCACCAATCAGCTCGCGCAGGCCTTGGGTCATGCGTTGCATGCTTGCCTGCAGCTGGCCGAGTTCGTCGCGGCGGGTCGAATGCAGATCCTGGCGCAGGTCACCGTTGGCCACGCGCTCGGCGGCCGCCAAGGTCTGGCGCAGGGGGATGATGATCTGCCGGGTAATGACCCAGGCCGCGAGCAGGCCCAGTACCAAGGCCAGGGCGGTGGCACCACCGAGCATGGCTTTGGCCTGGGCAGTGCCAGCATCGCGTACTTCAGTTTGCGAAAGGGTCATCGCCTCACTGGTCTGCAGCAGCACCGTGCCTTGGTCGGCCATGCGTTGCAGCGCCTGTTCGCTGGCACTCTGGGCATTGGCGAACTGGGCCACTGCATCGCGGTAACCTGCAAGCGCGGTAGCCGAATCGTCGAGGCCGGCGGCATATTCAGCTGGCAGCCTGGCGGGCAGTGCCTTGAGCTCGGCCAGGGCCTGGTCGACGGCATTCAGCGCGGTTTGCTGGTAGTCAGCGATGCCGCTGTAGGTATAGCCACGTACTTGGTAGCGCGCCTGCTGGACCAGCGCACTGACGTCCACGGCATGCTGGTATTGGCTGATGTCGCCGCTCTGCAGCAGGCGTTGCTGCACCCGATTGATCAGCTCGACGGCCTTGTCGGCGGTGCTACCGAGTACATCGCGCGCAGCCTCACGGCGCTGGCCGGCCTGTTTGATGTCGTTGAAGGCCTGCCGGTACTGGCTGACGGCGGCCTGTTGCTGTTGCAGGCGCTGGCGGTCGGACGGCTGTTCGATCTGCCCCAGCATCAAGCTGATCTGCCGCTCGAGGTTGCCCAGGGCCTTTTCCAGCTCGCCGATCGCCGCATCGTTGCGGTCACGCTGGTAGTGCTGGCGGGCGATGCGCAGCTCCTGGGTGTACTGGTGGATCACCGAAATGTTGCCCAGCTTGTCACCGCGTTCGGTCACGCTGTTCAACCCCTGCCAACCGGTAAACGTGATGACCAGGGTGAGCATCAACACCAGGCCGAAGCCCAGCCCCAATTTGCGATTGACGCTCACATTCCCCAGCGATTTGGAAAACCATTGGTACATGTTCGACTCCCCGGCAACGTGGCAGCACGGATTATTGTAGTGTTGCCACGCCATCGGCTTGCGCCGGGGAAACTTGATAGGGGAAAACTGACTCGCTCGTCAGAAAATCCTTGAGAGCAAGGCCGTTACAGCGGTTTCCACACGCAGAATGCGATCACCCAGCTGCACGGGGGCCAGGCCAGCCTTGCCGAGCAGGTCCACTTCGTAGGGAATCCAGCCACCTTCGGGGCCGATCGCCAGGGTAACGGGCCCTTCGACGGCCCGCGGGCAGGCCGGGTAGGGGCCGGGGTGGCCGACCAGGCCGAGGGTGCCATTGGCGATGGCAGGCAGGCGGTCCTCGACGAACGGTTTGAAGCGTTTCTCGATGATCACCTCGGGCAGTACCGTGTCCCGGGCCTGCTCCAGGCCGAGAATCAGGTTCTCGCGGATGGTTTCGGGGTTGAGGAAGGGCGTTTGCCAGAAGCTTTTCTCGACCTTGTAGCTGTTGACCAGGATCAGCCGAGGCACACCCAGGGTCGCCACGGTCTGGAACAGCCGGCGTAGCATCTTCGGCCGCGGCACGGCCAGGACCAGGGTCAGCGGCAGCTTGGCCGGTGGCTGCTGGTCGAAGGCGACTTCCAGCTCGGCTTCGTGCTGCTCCAGGCGCAGCACCGTGGCCTTGCCCATCAGGCCGTTGATACGGCCGACGCGCAGCGTGTCACCCACGGCGACACGGTGAATGTCCTGCATGTGGGTAAAACGCCGATCAGCGAGGACGACACGGTCGGCCGCGACGAAGTCGGCCTCTTCAAGAAGTAACAGGTTCACGGCTGGGTCGCTGGCGGCTGGTCGTTAGGGTCGTTGGTGGCTTCGTCGTCGGCATGGCCGCGCTTGCGGATCAGGCTGCCGCACAGTACGCCGATCTCGAACAGCAGCCACATGGGCACGGCGAGCAGTGTCTGCGAGAAGATGTCTGGCGGGGTCAGGATCATGCCGACCACGAAACAGCCGATGATCACGTACGGGCGGATCTTCTTCAGGTACTTCACGTCGACCACGCCGATCCACACCAACAGCACCACGGCCACCGGGATCTCAAAGGCAACACCGAAGGCGAAGAACAGGGTCATGACGAAGTCGAGGTAGTTGGCGATGTCAGTCATCATCGCCACGCCTGCCGGGGTGGCGGCGGCGAAGAACTTGAACATCAGCGGGAACACCAGGAAATAGGCGAAGGCCATGCCGGCGTAGAACAGCAGGATGCTCGATACCAGCAGCGGAATGGCGATGCGCTTTTCATGGCGGTACAGGCCTGGCGCAATGAAGCCCCAGATCTGCTGGAGAATGAACGGGATCGCCAGGAACAGCGAGACGATCATGGTCAGTTTGAACGGCGTCAGGAACGGCGAGGCCACGTCGGTGGCGATCATCGTCGCGTTGGCCGGCAAGTGCTCGCGCAGCGGGGCCGACACCAGCGTGTAGATCTGCTGGGCGAAGGAGAACAGCCCGGCAAAGATCAGGAAGATGACCGCCACGCAGCGCAGCAGGCGGGTACGCAGTTCGGTCAGGTGCGAGACCAGCGGCATCGGCTGATCATGTTCCGGATTTTCGCTCATGGGGCTCGCGGCGGTTGAGGCGGTTCAGAAGGGGGGACCGGGGCGGCAGGTGGTTCCATCGGCCTGGCCTCAAGCCCGGCAGGAGGCTGCACGGTGGCCGTGGTGACCGGCGGCTGCGCCGGTGGCGTCAGCGGGTTGAGGATGCGCTTGGCTTCCTCTTCCATCCGCAGGATGTGCTCGTTATGCAGTTGGCGACGGATATCGTCGGCGCCGATTTCGCGCTCGACCTCCATCTTTATCGCATTGAAGCTGCGTTTCAGCCGGCCGATCCACAGCCCCGCAGTACGCGCGGCGCCAGGCAGGCGCTCGGGGCCGAGCACCAGCAGGGCGACCAGGCCGACGAGCAGCAGCTCGCTGAAGCTGATGCCGAACATGGGTCAGTCTTTCCGCTGTGGCTCTTGGACCGGCTGCGCCTGGCCCTCGATGGTGTGGCCCTGCTGCGGCTGCGCAGTGTTCTGCACTGGCGGCACAGGCTGGGCGGGCGGTGGGGCCTGCTCGGCCGGCTTGTTTTCTTCTTCGTTCATGGCCTTGCGGAAGCCCTTGATCGATTCGCCCAGGTCGCTGCCGAAGTTCTTCAGCTTCTTGGTGCCGAATACCAGGACCACGACGACCAGCAGGACGATCCAGTGTTTCCAGTCAAAAATACCCATATTCGTACTCCTGAGAATTCCATGTTAGGCATAGGGGCTGCTTTGCAGCCCTTTCGCGACGCAAGGCCGCTCCTACAGTCAGGCCGAAGGCTAACGCGCGGCCTTTTCATCGTGCCCGGAAAGCCCGAAGCGGCGTTCCAGTTCATCAAGCACGGCTTGAGGATGCTGGCCCAGCGCGCTGAGCATGACCAGGCTATGGAACCACAAGTCTGCGGTTTCATAGATGACATCACTGTAATCCTTGCTCACGGCGGCGTCTTTGGCCGCAATGATGGTCTCGACGGACTCTTCGCCGAGCTTTTCGAGGATCTTGTTCAGGCCCTTGTGGTACAGGCTGGCCACATAGGAGCTGTCGGGGGCCGCTTGTTTGCGCTCTTCGAGCACTTCGGCCAGGCGATTGAGGGTGTCGCTCATGTCAGTGTCCTGCGCTGTAGATGGCATCCGGGTCTTTCAGAACCGGGTCGACGGTTTTCCACTGGCCGTCTTCAAAGACGCGGTAGAAGCAGCTTTCACGGCCGGTATGGCAGGCGATATGACCCAGCTGCTCGACCATCAGGATGATCACGTCGGCATCGCAGTCCAGGCGCATTTCATGCAGCTTCTGCACATGGCCGGACTCTTCGCCCTTGCGCCACAGCTTGCCACGAGAACGCGACCAGTAGATGGCGCGTTGCTCGGCGGCGGTCAGCGCCAGTGATTCGCGGTTCATCCAGGCCATCATCAGCACGCGTCCGGTCTTGTGGTCCTGGGCGATCGCCGGTACCAGGCCATCGCTGTTCCACTTGATCTCGTCCAGCCAGTCTTTCATCGTCGACTCCAAAGCGGGCCCGCTCCTGTGCCGGGCCCTTTGCGCTAGTGTGCCAGCCAGCAGCGCGGCTGGCTATTGGCGCACGATCAGGTAAAGGCCTGCGGCCAGCATCAGCCACGCCGGCCAAGCGGCAGGCGCAGCGAGGCTGGCGGCCTCGGCGGCACCGGCGGCCAGTACCGCACCGCCGCCGAGCAGGCCGGCACCGAGCAGGCGCAATGCCCAGCGGTCGCCCTGACGACGGCGCTCCGGCAGTTGCGGGTCTTCCAGGTGCGGCTGCGACAGGCGCTCGAGCAGGTCGCGAGTCATGCCGGCCAGGTGCGGTAACTGTTCAGCCTGGGTATACAGGTTACCGATGACCGCCTTGGGGCTCATGCGGTCGCGCATCCAGCGTTCGAGGAATGGCTTGGCGGTGCTCCACAGGTCCAGGTCCGGGTACAGCTGGCGGCCCAGGCCTTCGATGTTGAGCAGGGTCTTCTGCAGCAGCACCAGCTGCGGCTGGACTTCCATGTTGAAGCGCCGTGCGGTCTGGAACAGGCGCATCAATACCTGGCCGAAAGAAATATCCTTTAACGGTTTTTCGAAGATTGGCTCGCACACGGTGCGGATCGCCGCTTCGAATTCATTGACCTTGGTGTGCGCTGGCACCCAGCCCGAGTCGATATGCAACTGGGCGACGCGGCGGTAGTCGCGCTTGAAGAAGGCGATCAGGTTGCGTGCCAGGTAGTCCTGGTCTTCGGCGGTGAGGCTGCCGACGATGCCGCAGTCGATGGCGATGTACTGCGGGCTCCACGGTTTGACCGTGCTGACGAAGATGTTGCCCGGGTGCATGTCGGCGTGGAAGAAACTGTCGCGGAACACCTGGGTGAAGAACACCTCGACACCGCGCTCGGCCAGCATCTTCATGTCGGTGCGCTGGTCGGCCAGGGTGGCCATATCGGTCACCGGCACGCCGTAGATGCGCTCCATCACCAGCACCTTGGGTCGGCACAGGTCCCAGTACACCTGGGGCACGTACATCAGCTCGGAGCCTTCGAAGTTGCGCCGCAGCTGGCTGGCGTTGGCCGCCTCGCGCAGCAGGTCGAGCTCGTCGTAGATGGTCTTTTCGTAGTCGCCGACGACTTCCACCGGGTGAAGACGGCGGGCATCGGCCGAGGCACGTTCGGCGGCCTTGGCGATGAGGAACAGCCAGGCCAGGTCCTGGGCGATGACCGGCTTCAGGCCAGGGCGAACCACCTTGACCACCACCTCTTCGCCAGTTTTGAGGCGCGCAGCGTGTACCTGAGCCACCGAGGCCGATGCCAGCGGCTCGACGTCGAAGCGGCTGAACACTTGCGTCACCGGGGCACCCAGTTGTGCCTCGATCAGCGCCACAGCCTGCTTGGGGTCGAACGGCGGTACCCGGTCCTGCAGCAGCATCAACTCATCGGCGATGTCGTTGGGCAACAGGTCGCGGCGGGTGGACAGCAACTGGCCGAATTTGATGAAGATCGGCCCCAGGTCCTGCAGCGCCAGACGCAGGCGTGCACCGCGGCTGAGCTCGGAGGGCTTGCGTGGCAGCCAACGCCAAGGCATCAGCAGGCGCAGGCTGGCCAGCCACCAGGGCAGCAAGGGCTGTTCGAACAACAGGTCATCGAGACGGTAGCGGATCACCACACGCTGGATGCGAAAAAGACGGCGGACGGCGAGCAGCTTCATGCGTTATCGCTGGTATCAAGGGATCGGGAGAGGCGCAGCAGGCGCGCCTCGAGGCGTTCGATATCGAGCTTGAGGGTGTCGAGCTCGCTGAAAGCGGCTTCGGCTTCGCGCTGGCCCACCAGGGTGCGTGACTCCTCGGCCAGGTACTCGGACAGGTTCTGGCTGAAACGTGCCAGGCCCTGACGGGTCCAGCGTGCGCGCAGGCGGATGTGGCCAGCGAGCATGGCGGTGGCAACCGGGCCGAGCCAGCGTTGCAGCTCATGCTCCCAGTCCAGCTCCAGGTCTTGCAGCACGCCGAACAGGTCGAGCAGCACGGCACTGTCGCCATGCAGCTCGACCTGCGGGCTGTGCAGCACGGCGGTCTTGTCCCGGGCCACGGCCAGTTGCACCAGGCTGCCAGCCGGGGCGCGCAGGCTGCAGTCGACTTCGCCCTCCCAGTGGGCGGCGAGCATCAAGCCGTCTTCATCGGGCAGGATGAACACCTGCAGGGCCGGTTGGCGGCAGTCGATCTCGATGACCTTGCCTTCCAGCGCGGCCAGCCGCGGCAGGGCCGTGCTGTCCATGCGCAGGACACGGTTCAGGCCATGTTCGACACTGGCGAGCAGCCCGGCCAGCAGCATCAGGGTTTGATTCCCCGGTGCACGGCGACGATACCACTGGTCATGTTGTGGTAGGTGACGCGGTCGAAGCCGGCCTCGACCATCATGCTCTTCAGGGTTTCCTGGTCAGGGTGCATGCGAATCGACTCGGCGAGGTAACGGTAGCTTTCGGCGTCATTGGTGATCAGCTTGCCGGCCAGCGGCATGAAGGCGAACGAATAAGCGTCGTAGGCCTTGGACATCAGCTTGTTGGTCGGCTTGGAGAATTCCAGGATCAACAGCCGGCCACCTGGCTTGAGTACGCGCAGCATCGAGCGGATGGCTTCGTCCTTGTGGGTGACGTTGCGCAGGCCGAAGGCGATGGTCACGCAGTCGAAGTGATTGTCCGGGAACGGCAGCTTCTCGGCGTCGGCCTGGACGAACTCGATGTTGCCGGCCACGCCACGGTCGAGCAGGCGGTCACGGCCGACCTTGAGCATCGAATCGTTGATGTCGGCGAGCACCACTTGGCCGGTCGGGCCCACAAGGCGCGAGAACTTGGCGGCCAGGTCGCCGGTGCCACCGGCGATGTCCAGTACACGGTTGCCGGCGCGCACGCCCGACAGCTCGATGGTGAACCGCTTCCACAGGCGGTGCATGCCGCCGGAGAGCACGTCGTTCATCAGGTCGTACTTGGCGGCCACCGAATGGAACACTTCGGCGACTTTTTTTGCCTTCTGGCTTTCAGGGACGTCCTGGTAGCCGAAATGGGTGGTGGGTTCGGCGTGGTCGCCTTTGCGCTGGTCGTTCATATCGCTTCACCGGAAAAAATTACCGCCATTCTAGGGCGAACGGGCGGATTTGTCTTGGCGGGGTGTGCCTGGGGGCAGGGGCGGGCATAATGCAGATTATGTCTACAGACCCAGGAACACCCGCATGACCCAGATCAGCGTTGAACGCAAACATTCCCTCGGCCGCGATGCGGCTCGTGCCAAGGCCGAAGCGCTGGTTGACAAGCTCAGCCGTGAGTACGACCTCAAGGCCACCTGGAACGGTGACCGGGTCGACGTGGCGCGCAGCGGTGCCAATGGCAGCGTGCACATCTTTGATGACAGCATCCGGGTGGAGCTGAAGCTGGGCATGATGCTGTCGATGATGAGCGGCACCATCAAGGGTGAGATCGAGCGCGCCCTGGACAAGGCCCTGGCCTGAGGCCAGGACAGGGTCAAGGTTCCACGCAGTCAGTTGGCAGGAAAAGGCACGATGCCCTCCACATCGGCCACGCGCAAGTTGCCTCGGTAGATGGCGAGCCGCTCGTGCGCAGTGTCGGCGCGTTCCAGCTCGACTGCCCGTGAAACGGGCCGGGGTTCCCAGAACTTCAGATGGCCCTTGGCAAAATCGCGAGCAGGCGCTGTGGGGCTGAGATAGTGAAAGTGAATTTCCCACAGCACCTTTGTGGGAGCCTGCACATCTTTGACCTGATAGACGTCCAGGTAGTCGTTGGTATTACGCAGGGCTTTGCGCCTCGTGGTCTGGTTGATCTCGATGCGCTGCTGACGGTGCAGGTAACGCAGGGCTTGGCCGTCAGGGTGCCGGGTGTTGAGGTAGCTGTCAGTGAGCAGCCGATTTTTATCTTCGCCGACGGTGGTAGCCGCATCGCGTAGCTGGGCAATCAGTTCCCCAGCCGCTTGGTCTGAACCGCCAGCCTCCAGTTGCCGTGCCGCCTCAAGCAAGTCTTCGATTTGCCAGTCCATCAGGTCTGCAAGGCTGTTCGGTTCGTCGACATAGCGCGCCGCCGCTGCCGTTCGCGCTTGCGTTTGGTTCAACAAGTGTGTCGCACGGCGGCGTAGCTGTGCGCGATCATGGCCGATGGGCCGTTCAGGGCTGGGCACTTCGAACCATTCACCCTCTCGCTTCTCGTAGACCCCAGCGGGTTGTTGCGTAAGTGGGTTCTGCTGAAGCGCCCTGTTTCCCTGCCGGTCCTGCTCCACCAGTACCGAGCGGCCCTGGGACGTGCGGATCAGTGTGCGCCTGCCTGCGCCAGCACGGTGGATCAAGGGCCGAGGCGTGGGGGTTGTGCCGGTATCGATACTCGTCAGTATGCTGCTCAGCTCTGCTTCGGTGCTGGCAACCAGCGCTCGGAGTTCATCGATATATTGCTCCAGCAGGGGAGAATCCACGGCGGGCACTTCGAACAGTCCCATGTAATGCGCTTTGCCCAGCGCTGTGCGGTACGTGCGCAGAATGCTCCCCAGGGCGTCTGCCTGCTGCTCGGCCGATAGCCCGGCAGCGGCCAGGCCATCATGGCTCCACAGGGTCGCCGCCAGGTCCTTGTCGCTGAGGCTGCGCTGCAAGGGAAGCAGATCGGTGGCCGTTTCGGCAGTCAGCTGGGTTTTGTCCAGCGTCAGGTACGCCAGGTCGCTGAGGATCTGGGCGCGAATGATAAGGGTCGAATAGGGCCGTTGCCTGATTGCCCTTTCGATCTTGATTTTCTTGTCGCTGAATGTGATTTGCGGGTCAGCAAGCGCCGCAGGGAGTGCGGTGTCCAGCCGCTCGCTGACCGTTCGCAGCCTCAGGCAAACCTGCAGCGATGCTTTTGTGGCCTCTCGGAACCTTGTGTACTGCGCGATTTGCTCTGTGCTACGCGGCAGCGCGGTCAGGCCGACGGCCTGCTGCCTCAAACCTTCGTGGTCGGTCAGTTCCATCAGGCGACGAAGCAGGACCATGTCATTCTCGATAGCCGTTTCGGTCCATTCACTCAATTCGGATCGGGCAAGTTTTGCTGATTTGAAGTTTCGGAAGCGGGGCTCCAGTTGCTTGGTGAAAATCGCCAGGTTGTCTTGCAGCAACGCCGCCTGTCGTTCCAGGTACAGCGCTACGGCGGTCAGATTGTTGATGTTCTCGATTCGCAGCGCGAGCAAGCGTTGGCGAAGGGGAAGCAGCTGTGGTGGAAGCGCTGAAAGGTCCGGGTCCGGCAGGGCAGCGAAGGCTGCGCTGAATTCGGCCACCGTCCTGTCGTAAGTCTTGAGTTGCAGCTGGCTGCGCTCCATCAAGGGTGCCAGTCTGGAAAGCTGCTCGCGGTTGTTTTCATTGGCCTTTTCCAGCTCGGCAAATGCTTGCGCGTTCATCGCGCTTATCTGCGTGCGGCTTCTGCGCATGCCGCCCGCCAGGCTCAGGTCCAATGTCCACTCGCCATTCCAGCGGGTGAGCCAAGGGCCTTTGCTTCGTTCGCGCCCGACGATGTAGTAGCCGTCTGGCGAGCCGCCCCAATGCGTTTCCCACTCATCCTGAGTCATGTCAGGACCAATGATCTGTACACCGCCCCAGCGTGTTTCCACCTCGAAGGGCAAGCCTTGCAGTATCACGTAATGCTTATCGGCGACTGTGTACAAGCCTTGCAGCGCGCCGTTTTGCTCTGCCACCAGCCCCGCCAGGGAAATACGAGCCTGCAGGCCGACCAGGCGCTTGCGGAACTCAGGTGTCAGATTGCTTATGCGCTGGTTGGCGTGCCAGCGGGTCACGTTGATAGGCCCGAGCGGCTGACTATGTGCCTCGGGTACCCATTCCTTGAGCTCTGGCTCGGCGATGTGGATTGGGGCTGATGGGGCTGGCCGGCTCGCTGTTGGCGTGGGGCGCGCAGCGGGCACCTCGCCGCCTGAGCGGTGAATCAGCAGCATGGCGAGGTTCATCAGCAGGTCTGTCGCAGCCAGTGCTTTGTCCTGCGTGCTGCCGTGCGCAAGCGCGGGCAGATCATCCTTGAGCGCTGCCGTCACAGCCACCAGCCAAGCCAAGGTAGCAGCCGGTCCCCTCAGCAAGGCAGTGGCGGTATTGAACAGCATCCAGCCCAGCTGGGTGAACATTGCCCAGCGCTGCTGAGCGTTGGATACGCTCTGGTTGGCGGCGAGCATCAACAATGTTTCGATCCGTGCCTGGTACAGGCAAGCGTCAAGGTCGGTGTGCCAAAGCTCGATCGCGAGCGTAGCAGGGCTTCGCAGCTGTTCCAGAAGGGTGTCCGCCAGCGCTGAATCCGGCCCGATGAGGTGCGCGATTTCCGAAAGGCCTCGGTGCAGATGCGGTCGCTCGAAGCCACCGTTTTCATAGATAGGCCGGGCGTCGTCATCCATCCATAGCAGCAACTTCTGTTGTAGCGCGGCCTGTGTACGAACCCTGGTCAACAGCTCATCGAGACTGCCAAATACCATGAGAGCCTCGTCACCCAGCAGTGGCCAGAAGACGAGCCACGTGCCGGTGGTATGGATCTTGAGCAGAAACGCACCGTGCACCACGTTGCTTCGTGAGGCGCCGGGCGCAGCGAGAAATGCCAGTTGCGCCACGCTGAGTTCGGCCGGATCGTTTTCAGCCTGGCAGAAGCGAGCAATGGCCTGGTAGGCGAGATCGCTCAACTGCTGGCTGGCTTTGGCCTTCAAGGCAGCGAACAGCAAGGCGTATCGCCATTCACGGGCGAACAGTCGGGTGCGTTGAGCAGTATGGCTGGTGTCCTTCAGCTCTGTAGCGACATAACCGGGGTAGTTGCCCCCCACATCCACGGTGTCGATCAGTTCGTTCAGGTAGTCGAGGGTCAGCCACGTTTCGATCGGCCTCGCGCTGGTGTCGCTCAGGCCCGATACCACTTCCTTCGCGCCAGCTTGCAGGCGCGCGATGGCGAGTTGAGTCAGCGTGACGTTACGCGAGAAAACCAGTTGAGCCGGCCCGGCTGAGGAAAGCGGCACCTCCTCGGAGACTTCGACCGCCAGCTGGTCGGGGTCATACACCGCTTTGCCAGGATGATCTGCCTGCATTTGCGCCCGCAGGGTACGCGCCGCGTAAACCTCGATGGGCTCGATTCTATCCAGTGAGGTCGCCCCTTTGCTTCGGGCCTGGCTGGCGGAGGCAGCCAGGAGTGCCTGGCTGTAGTGGAAGCGGTCAGCGGGCTCGGCATCGGTGAGCCAGGCGGGCGGCGCGATGTCTGGCCAGGGCTCTTCGAGCAATGGGCTGGCCTGGAAGAAGGCGGCAGGATCGCTCGCCTGGAGGAACGCCGCTTCCAATTCGCCCACGCTGGTGAGTGCGCTGACCTGTAGACGTCTGACGTTGTCCAGAGTGGCATTGAGCAGGGCGAGGGCCTGGTGTTCGAATGGGTCCGCTGTAACGGGTTGATGCGCCCAACTCATGCTTGCCAACGGGTAGCGGTCTGCGAGCGCCTTGGCAAACGCGGGCAGGCTTGCATAGCTGCGCACCGTACCGCCAGGCTGGCACCACAACGTCCGCTGCCCATGCCCTGTAATCAGCAGGTCTGGAATTGTCTGCGGCGCCTGGCTGTCGACCGACACCTGGAGAGCGTGAAACTGGACAAGGTCATGGCTGCCTGCAATGGCAGCATATAAAAGGCCCTTGTCTGGTTCGGCCAGGCCTTGTCTTTCGATGCTGCTCAGCAGTACAGCTTTGAGCAGGTGGGCCAAGCCCTTGAGTCGAGGTGCGCCTGTCGTTTCGTCCACGCCTGCCCAATAGCTGATCTGAGCCTGCTGAAAAGTATCTGCCAGGCCAGCCAGGAACGTGTCGAAGTCGCTGTTCAGGTGGGCCATGCTCAGCGTGATGACGGGCTGCTGTTGGGGCAGGAACGGCAGCGGCGGCTCGATACTCAACGTGTCGGAGCTGCCAAGCGCCATCGCTTCCCCAGTCAGGAAATGCTCAAGCAGCAGCGGTACCAGTGGCAACGGCGCTGTCGGGGGCTGGTGCGCACGAATGACGCTGAACGGTTGGAGCGAACGCAGGGCTGGATAGTTGCGGCTGATCCAAGGGTAGCGAGCGACAAGCCCCAGGAAACCTTCCTTGGCGACGACCTCGCTCAAGCCAGGGCGGTGGGCGAAGCTGTTTGCGACCAGGTGCTTGAAAGATTCAGCTGGGAATGCAGGCGAAGAGGGCATGGCGTTTGGCTCCAGTCGTAAAGGGGCCAACGCTAGGGGCCTGGCCTGCCAAGCAGGGCTTACATATGTGATACCCCGAATTGAACCTTAGGGTGAGGTTTCTAAAATTTCGCCCTACCTTGTGCACAAGCCCAACCTCCATGGGCGGTTTTTCCTCCACTCATGAACATGAGGTACACAGCATGGCCAAAGTGATTGTGAAGAAAAAAGACGAAGCCCTGGGCACGTTGGGTGAAGTGCGAGGGTACGCACGCAAGATCTGGCTGGCCGGTATTGGCGCCTACGCCCGCGTCGGCCAAGAAGGCTCCGACTACTTCAAGGAATTGGTCAAGGCCGGTGAAGGCGTCGAGAAACGTGGCAAGAAACGCATCGACAAAGAGCTCGATGCCGCCAACCACCAGCTCGAGGAAGCCGGTGAAGAGGTCAGCCGCGTACGCGGCAAGGTCGAAGTTCAACTCGACAAGATCGAAAAAGCTTTCGACGCACGGGTAGGTCGCGCCTTGAATCGCCTTGGCATTCCGTCTAAACATGACGTTGAGGCGTTGTCCATCAAGCTTGAACAGCTGCATGAGCTGCTCGAGCGCGTCGCGCACAAACCATAAGGAGAGCAGGATGGCTGGCAAGAAGAATTCCGACAAAGAAGGCAGCTCCTGGATCGGCGGGATCGAGAAGTACTCCCGCAAGATCTGGCTGGCGGGGCTGGGTATCTATTCGAAAGTCGACCAGGACGGCCCGAAGCTGTTCGACTCGCTGGTGAAGGATGGCGAGAAGGCCGAGAAGCAAGCGAAGAAGACGGCTGAAGATGTGGCAGAAACCGCCAAGTCCTCGACCACTTCGCGCGTGTCTGGCGTCAAGGACCGTGCCCTGGGCAAGTGGAGCGAACTTGAAGAAGCCTTCGACAAGCGCCTGAACAGCGCCATCTCGCGTCTTGGCGTGCCGAGCCGCAACGAGATCAAGGCCCTGCACCAGCAGGTCGACAGCCTGACCAAGCAGATCGAGAAACTGACCGGCGCTTCGGTCACCCCGGTCTCTTCGCGCTCTGCGACAGCCAAGCCGGCAGCGACCAAGGCGGCCGCCAAGCCATTGGCCAAGCCAGCGGCCAAAACCGCAGCAGCCAAACCTGCAGCCAAACCTGCAGCTCCTAAAGCTAAACCAGCTGCCAAGACTGCAGCGGCCAAGCCCGCAGCTAAACCGGCTGCCAAGCCTGTTGCAGCCAAGCCAGCCGCAGCGAAGAAGCCGGCAGTGAAGAAGGCTCCGGCCAAACCGGCAGCCGCCAAGCCGGCGGCACCAGCGGCCAGCGCCGCTCCGGCCGCTACCGCAACGCCGGCAGCTACCGCGGCTCCGGCCAGCAACCCGCCTTCAGCTCCGGCCAGCACTGGCACTCTGCTCTGATAGCGGTGTAACGCCCTTCGCGGGGCAAGCCCGCTCCTATAGGTGTGTGAAGGACCTGTAGGAGCGGGCTTGTCCCGCGAAGGCCATATCACCGATCCGGCAGGCCTACCCCTCCAGATACCGCACAGCCAACCCCTCTGCCGCCGTCCGTGCCTGTTCCTGCAGATGCGGCGCCACCAGCATCATTACCTGGTACACCACGATCCCTGAATCCCCCTCGCGCCCCAGCACCCGCTGGTAGTCGAGCGAGAACATCAAGGTCAGGGTGATCTGCTCGACCAGCTGTCCCAACGCCTGTGTCTCACTGACCACTTGCCCCTGGCCTTTGAGGCTGGCCAGCAGTGCCGCCAGCGTACGCTTGAGCGCGTTGATCAGGCTGCGCATGCCGCGCGCCAGCTTGGGCAGGCGCCCGGTCAGGTTGGACAGGTCCTGGAACAGAAACCGGTACTGGGCCATGCGCTCGACGATCAGGTGCAGGAACAACCAGTAGTCCTCGGCCCCCAGGCGCACCTCCAGCGGAGGGTCGAGCAGCGGCATCAACGCTTCCTCGAAACGCTCGAACAGTCCGTGAATCAAGGGTTCCTTGCCATGGAAGTGGTAATACAGGTTGCCCGGGCTGATGCCCAGTTCGTTGGCGATCTCCAAGGTCGAGACATTGGGTTCGCCCTGCGAGTTGAACAGTTGCAAGGCGCATTCGAGGATACGGTCGCGGGTCTTCATCCAGGCGTCGTGCTCATCGGGTCAGGACATAGGTGCCTGGCGCAGGGCCCAGCGGTGGATAGGTGGCGTTGCCCAGCTCCGTGCGTGGCGCCTTGAGAGGGCCAGAGCGCGGTGTGATCCAGTCCAGCCACAGCGGCCACCAACTGCCGTCGCGGCGCTGCGCGTCATGGAACCAGGCGCGCGGGTCGCTCGATAGCTTGGGGTTTTCCAGGTAGTACGCCTTGGGGTTGCCGGGCGGGTTGATGATGCTCTGGATGTGCCCGCTGTTGGCCAGCACGAACTGCCGGTCGCCACCGAGCAGCAAGGCCGAGCGGTACACGGCGTCCCATGGGGTGATGTGGTCGTTGCTGCCCGCCACGGTGAAGCTGTCGAGGTCGACCTGCTTGAGGTCGATCGGTGTGCCGCACACCTCCAGGCCTGCGGCGCGAGTCAGCGGGTTGACCTTGAAAAAGTCCAGCAGGTCGCCATGCAGGGCCGCCGGCAGGCGCGTGCTGTCGGCGTTCCAGTAGAGGATATCGAAGGCTGGCGGGGTCTTGCCGAGCAGGTAGTTGTTGACCCAGTAGTTCCAGATCAGGTCGTTGGGCCGCATCCAGGCGAAGATCCGCGCCACCTCGCCACCGTCCAGCACGCCACGCTGGTACGAGCGTCGCTTGGCCGCCTCGATGGTCTGCTCGTCGGCGAACAGGCTGGCGGGGCTGTCGAACTTGCTGTCGAGCAGGCTGACCAGATAAGTGGCACTGCGCACTCGGCGCAGCTGGTGCTTGGCTTGCAGGTGGCCCTGCAGCGCGGCCATGGTCAGGCCGCCAGCGCAGGCGCCCATCAGGTTCGGGTCACGGCTGCCGCTGATGCTGCGGCAGGCGTTGAGGGCTTCTTCCAAGGCCTGTACATAACTCGACAGGCCCCACTCACGGTGGCGCGGGTCGGGGTTGCGCCAGCTGACCATGAACACCTGCAAGCCGTTCTTGAGCATGTACTGGACGAAGCTGTTGGTCGGCTGCATGTCGAAGATGTAGAACTTGTTGATCTGCGGTGGCACCACCAGCACGGGCCGGGCGTGTTGCTTCTCGCTCATCGGCTTGTACTGGATCAGCTCCAGCTGATCGTTGCGAAACACCACGGCGCCGGGGGTAGCGGCCAGGTTGCCGCCGACTTCAAACGCGCGCTCATCGACCTGACGCGGCAGGCCGTCGTTGTGACGCAAGTCGTCGAGCAAGTGAGCGACGCCACGCACCAGGCTCTGCCCGCCAGTGTTGAACAGTTCCTTGACCGCCAGCGGGTTGAGCAGCGAGTTGCTCGGTGCCAGGGCGTCGTTGATCAGGTTGAACAGAAAATGTGCACGGGCCCGGTCATCGTCGTCCAGGTGGCTTTCCTCGATCCACAGGCGGGTCTGTTTCTGCCACGCCAGGTAGGCCTGCAGGCCGCGTCGGTAGAACGGGTTCTGGCTCCACGTCGGGTCGCTGAAGCGGGCATCACGCGCGCTCGGCTGATAGGGCGTATCGCCGAGCATCACCCGGCCCAGCTGTCCGCCCAGGGCCAGCAGGTGGCGGGCGGTGTGCAGCGGGTTGCGCAGACCATGGCGGCCAACACTGCGCAAGGTGGAAATCAGGTCGCGTCCGCGCACGCCCAGGATGGCGTTCTGCACGTTCATGCTGGTGGCGGGGAGCGTTGACGATCCTTTGGCCGGCTTTTCTTTCATGGCAACAACTCCCTTGTCAGGCCACGGTCGTACTCATCAGTCGTGCTCGTGCAACAGCAAGCAACAATTCAGCCACCAGAGGCCGGACTGGGGTGCATGACCGCGCGCTGACGCTCTTGCTGCAGGAACTTCATGATGATGGGGGCGACGGCCTCAGCCCGGGTGATCAGGAACAGATGGCCGTCGTCGATAATGTGTAGCTGGGCATTGGGAATTCGCCAGGCCAACAGGCGCATGTTGATCAGCGGGATCAGCGGGTCGTCGTCGCCGGCCAGCACCAGGGTTGGCTGCTGGATCTTGTGCAGCCAGTGGATGCTGGTCCAGCCAAGGCCGGCGAACAGTTGCCAGTAGTAGCCCAGTTTGCCGCCCGAACGCACCTTGGCCGCGTGGTGCATGGCCAGGTCCGGGTCGCGGCGAAAACCGCCGCCATAGATCAGCGGCGCGATGCGGATGACGTGCGATGGCTGCACGTAGCGCCGGGGGCTGGCCATCATCCACAGCACCTTGGGTTTGCCCGGCACCATTACTGCACCGGCAGCGGTAGCCGCCAGCACCAGCTTCTTGCAGCGCTCGGGGTAGTCGTGGGCGAACTGCTGGGCCAGGGCGCCGCCCCAGGACACACCGATGACATTGACCTGGCCGTAGTCCAGGTAGTCGAGCATGCGTGCCGTCAGCTTGGCCAAGCCGGGAAAGCGGTACGGATGGCGTGGGGTGGACGAACCTCCGACGCCGGGGACGTCGAAGGCAATGACTTCCAGGTCCGGGTCCAGTGCTTCGATGAACGGGAACACCAGCTCCAGGTTGGCGCCGATGCCGTTGAAGATCAGCAGTGGCGTCAGGTGCGGCTTGCCCGGGCGCACCGCGGTACGGATGGACTGGTCGTCCAGTTCGACGGTGCGGAATATGTAGGGTAGCGGCATGCGCGTGGCTCTGTGGCTTGAAAATGTACCGTGGCACGCTCCAAGCGGCCACGGCATTGCGTCTCAACGCTCGTGGACGTACGTCCCCGGTGCAGCCTCGCCGGCGGCATAGGCACGGTTGCCCAGGCGCGTGGGTGCCTTTTTCAGTTCGCCGGCGCGCTCGCCCAGCCAGCTCTGCCAGTGCAACCACCAGGAGTCGGCATGCTTCTCGGCGTTATCCTGCCAGGCCACCGGGTCACCCGGGCGGTCGGCGCCGGTCATGAAGCGGGCCTTGGGGTTGCCGGGCGGGTTGAGGATGCTCTGGATGTGGCCGCTGTTGGACAGCACGAACTCGATCTTGCCGCCGAACAGGTGCGCTGATCGGTAGCACGATTGCCACGGGGTGATGTGGTCGGAGGTGCCCGCGACGCTGAAGATGTCGCACTGGACTTTCTTCAGGTCGATGGCGGTGCCGCACACTTCCAGGGCACCCGGGCGGATCAGCGGGTTGTTCTTGAACATCTCGATCAGGTCGCCGTGGAAGGCAGCGGGCAGGCGCGTGGTGTCGTTGTTCCAGAACAGGATGTCGAACACGGGTGGCTCGTTGCCGAGCAGGTAATTGTTGACCCAGTAATTCCAGATCAGGTCGTTGGGGCGCATCCAGGCGAACACCTTGGCCATGTCGCTGCCTTCGAGCACCCCGGACTGGTAGGAGTGGCGCTTGGCAGCCTCGAGCGTCTGCTCGTCGACGAACAGCGCAACCTCGGTGTCCATCGTGGTGTCGAGCACGCTGACCAGCAGGGTCAGGGCATTGACCTTCTGTTCACCCAGCGCGGCGTAGTGGCCGACCAGTGCCGTGCAGGTGATGCCGCCGGAGCAGGCACCCAGCATGTTCAGGTCTTTGCTGCCGGTGATTGCCAGTACCGCGTCCACCGCTTCCTTCAATGCATCGATGTAGGTCGACAGGCCCCACTCGCGCTGGGCCTTGGTCGGGTTGCGCCAACTGATGATGAAGGTCTGCTGCTGCGAGCGCAGGCAGAAGCGCGCCAGGCTCTTATCCGGGCTCAGGTCGAAGACGTAGAACTTGTTGATCTGGGGGGGCACTATCAGCAGCGGGCGGGCATGCACCTGCTCGGTGATCGGGCTGTACTGGATCAGCTCCAGCACATCGTTGCGGTAGACCACGGCGCCTTCGCTGGTGCCAAGGTTCTTGCCGACCTCGAACGCGTCCATGTTGACCTGGCTGGGCATGCCGCCGTTGTTGACCACGTCCTTGGCCAGGTTGGACAGGCCATCCAGCAGGCTCTTGCCGCCGGTTTCGAAGAAGCGTTTGACCGCCGCCGGGTTGGACAGGGTATTGGTCGGCGCCATGGCCTCGGTCATCAGGTTGATGACGAACTGCCCGCGGGCGATGTCCTGGGGCGACAGGTCACTGTCGCCGATCCAGTCCTGCAGCTCCTTGCGCCAGGCCAGGTAGGTTTGCAGGTAACGGCGGTACAGCGGGTTCTTGCTCCAGGCCGGGTCCTGGAAGCGACGGTCGTCACCGGCAGGGGCGAGGCTGGACTTGCCCAACAGCACGTTCTTCAGCTCCAGGCCAAAGTGCGCCACATGCTTGGCACTGTGCAGCGGCTGGCGCACGGCCTGACGCAGCACGGTACGCGCAGAGCTCAGCAGGTCCTTGCGGCGGATGCCGATGACCGGGTTCAGGCCCAGGGTGTTTTCCGAGGCCTGCCGCTGCAACTCATCGTTGTTCTTGTTACTCATCTACGACGCTCCGTTGTCCTGAGACGAGTACCGGTTTGCTGTGGCGCAAGGCACAGCGGACAGCCCGGTACTGCTACTCGGGTGACCAGTGATAAGGAACAGCGGTGCTGCGGGCCGGATGTGTCTGGCGATGAGCTGCGGAGGTTCTACGTGTGAAGACAGCCTGCTTTCGCTCGCGACCTTTACATACCGGCCAGTGCCTGATTGCCTTCGAGGCGATGCAGGGAACTTGCCAGCTCCATTGGTTACCCGACTTTCATGTAATGCGCAAGACAGCCCGTTCAAGAGTTGTCTGTAAGGCATTCAAACAGATGAGATTAGAAAATGCGCTCTAAAGCCTGGAGGGCTTGAGCTAGAGCATGAGTTTGACCACCGATTCGGCTGGGTCGCGGGACTTGCCGGCCTTGTGCAGTTCATCGAGATACTCGGCCCACAACTGCTGCTGGCGCAGGCACAGCTGCTCAAGGTATTCCCAAGTGAACAGGCCGCTGTCATGGCCGTCGTCGAAGGTCAGTTTCAGTGCATATTGGCCGGCAGGCTCCAGGCCGATGAGGCCGACGTTGATCTTGCCAAATTGCAGGATGGGGTTGCCGTGGCCCTGGACCTCGGCGGAGGGGGAGTGCACCCGCAGGAATTCGGCGGGCAGCTGATAGACCTCGCCCGGGGCGTAAGTGAGGCTGAGGGTCTTGGAGGCTTTGTGCAGGTTGATGGCGGTGGGCAGGCGGGCCATGGTCTGAATCTCTCGGGAGCGGATGGTGCAAGCTTCGAGTGATTCAGGCCATTGTGCAAGGGGGCCGCGAAGCGGCCCCGTGCGGTTTTACAGGATGTAGCGCGACAGGTCTTCGTTCTGCGCCAGCTCACCCAGGTGGCCGTTCACATACGCGGCATCGATGATGATCGGTGCTTCGTCGTGGGTGCTGGCCAGGTCACCGGCACTGAACGACACCTCTTCGAGCAGGCGCTCGAGCAGGGTGTGCAGGCGGCGGGCACCGATGTTCTCGGTCTTCTCGTTGACCTGGTAGGCGATCTCGGCCAAGCGTTTGATGCCGTCGGCAGCGAACTCGATGTTCAGGCCTTCGGTTTTCAGCAGCGCGCTGTACTGCTCAGTCAGCGAGGCGTGTGGCTCTTGCAGGATGCGCTCGAAGTCTTCCGGGGTCAGCGCCTTGAGCTCGACACGAATTGGCAGGCGGCCTTGCAGCTCCGGCACCAGGTCGCTCGGCTTGCTCAGGTGGAACGCACCGGACGCAATGAACAGGATGTGGTCGGTCTTGACCATGCCCAGCTTGGTGTTGACGGTGCAGCCTTCGATCAGCGGCAGCAGGTCGCGCTGCACGCCTTCACGGGATACATCGGCACCGCCGACGTTGCCACGCTTGGCCACCTTGTCGATTTCGTCGATGAACACGATACCGTGCTGCTCGACCGCTTCCAGCGCCTTGGCCTTGAGCTCTTCCTCGTTGACCAGGCGGCTGGCTTCTTCGTCGCGCACCATCTTCAGCGCTTCCTTGACCTTCAGCTTGCGGCTCTTGCGCTTGCCCTTGCCCATGTTGGCGAACAGGCTCTGCAGCTGGTTGGTCATCTCTTCCATGCCGGGTGGCGCGGCGATTTCGACGCCGGTGTTCTCGGCAACCTCGATCTCGATTTCCTTGTCGTCCAGCTGGCCTTCGCGCAGACGCTTGCGGAACAGCTGACGGGTGTTGGAATCGGTGCTGGTCTGTGCGGCTTCCTCGCTGAAACTGCTGGCCCGTGCCTGGGGCAGCAGGGCGTCGAGGATGCGGTCTTCGGCGGCGTCTTCGGCGCGGTGGCGCACACGGACGATTTCCTGCTCGCGCAGCATCTTCAGCGCGGCATCGGCCAGGTCACGGATGATCGACTCGACGTCGCGGCCAACGTAGCCCACTTCGGTGAACTTGGTGGCTTCGACCTTGAGGAACGGCGCGTTGGCCAGTTTGGCCAGGCGGCGGGCGATTTCGGTCTTGCCGACGCCGGTAGGGCCGATCATCAGGATGTTCTTCGGCGTCACCTCGGCACGCAGCTCGGCGGGGAGCTGCATCCGGCGCCAGCGGTTGCGCAGGGCGATGGCGACGGCGCGCTTGGCGTCGTCCTGGCCGATGATGTGGCGGTTGAGTTCGTGAACGATCTCGCGGGGGGTCATGGACATGATCAATACGGTCCTGAGGCAGAGTGTGTCAGCGTGGAAAAGCCCCACCGCCGGGATGGGGCGCCAGAACAGCTGATCACTCGGCCAGGTCCTGCTCCTCGATGGTCAGGTTGTGGTTGGTGAACACGCAGATGTCGCCGGCGATGTTCAGGGCGGCCTCGGTGATTTCCCGGGCCGACAGGTCAGTCTTGTTCAGCAGGGCGCGGGCCGCGGCTTGGGCGTAGCCGCCGCCGGACCCCATGGCGATCAGGCCGTCTTCGGGTTCGACCACGTCACCGTTGCCGGTGATGATCAGCGATGCGTCCTTGTTGGCCACGGCCAGCATGGCTTCCAGGCGGCTCAGGGAGCGGTCGGTACGCCATTCCTTGGCCAGTTCGACGGCGGCACGCACCAGGTGGCCGGAGTGTTTCTGCAGCTGGGCTTCGAAGCGCTCGAACAGGGTGAAGGCGTCGGCGGTGGCACCGGCGAAACCGGCGATCACTTCGCCGTTGTACAGGCGACGGACTTTTTTGGCGTTGCCTTTCATCACGGTGTTGCCGAGGGATACCTGGCCGTCGCCGCCCATGACGACTTTGCCGTTACGGCGGACAGAAACGATGGTGGTCAAGGGGAGAGTCTCCACGCAGCGGGGCAAAATTGCCTGATGCAGACTCATATGGGGGTGGGGGGCAAGATTTCAACCGCGGGGGATGAATGGTCGCGCTTGGCAGGTCCCGCCCCCACAGGTTTGTCGCAAGGCCATGGCCTGCGCTGAGCCTGTGGGAGCGGGCGAGCCCGCGAAGGGCCTTACTCAGGCCTGGTGGCAGACATGCCCATCGACCAAGGTATAACGCACGGCCGCCGGCAGGCAGTGGCCGATGAACGGGCAGTTGTCGCCACGCGACAGCCATTGCTCGCCGGCAATCGTCGAGGCCTTGGCGTCGAACAGCACCAGGTCGGCCGCGCCGCCGACTTTCAGTTCACCGGCCGGCAGGCGCATGGCCTTGGCGGGGCCGCTGCTCAGGCGGGCGAGCAGAGTCGGCAGGTCGAGCAGGCCGTCCTCGACCAGGGTCATGGCCAGCGGCAGCAGCAGTTCGACGCTGCTGATGCCCGGTTCGGTGGCGCCGAACGGTGCCAGCTTGGCATCACGCTCGTGGGGCTGGTGGTGGCTCGAGATCGCATTGATCACACCCGACTTCACCGCCGCGCGCAGGCCGTCGCGGTCGGCGGCGGTGCGCAGCGGTGGCTGCACATGGTACAGGCTGGAAAACTCACGCAGCGATTCGTCGGTGAGGATCAGCTGGTAGAGCGCCACATCGGCGGTCACCGGCAGGCCACGTTGTTGAGCCTGTTCGATCAGCTGTGCGCCGCGGGCACTGGTGATCTGGGTGAAGTGCGCACGCACGCCAGACTGTTCCACCAGTAGCAGGTTGCGCGCCAGGGCCACGGTTTCGGCGCTTTCCGGGATGCCCGGCAGGCCGAGGAAGCTGGCCATGGCGCCTTCGTGGGCCAGGCCGCCCTGGGCCAGATCGCGGTCCTGGGAGTGGAACACCACGGTCAGGTCGAAGGTGGCGGCGTACTCCAGGGCGCGGGCCAGGGTACGGTTGTTGGGGATCTCTTTCAGGCCGTTGCCGAAGGCCACGCAACCGGTATCGCGCAGGGCCACCAGTTCGGCCAGTTGCTCGCCTTCCAGGCCCTTGGTCAGGGCGCCGATCGGGTAGACCTTGCTGTTGGCCGCTTCCCGTGCGCGGTCGAGGATCAGCTCGGCCACGGCCGAGGTGTCCAGCACCGGCTTGGTCTGCGGCGGGCAGCACAGGCTGGTGACACCGCCGGCTACGGCGGCGCGGGTTTCACTGGCGATCGAGCCTTTGCGGCTGTAACCCGGTTCGCGCAGCGAGACGCCAAGGTCGACCAGACCCGGCGCGGCGATCAGGCCGTCAGCTTCGATCGTGCGGCTGGCGCTGAAGCCGGCTGGGGCGGCGCCGATGGCGGCAATGCGCCCGCCGTCCAGGTGCAGGTCGGTGACCTGGTCCAGGCCGCTGGCAGGGTCGATCACCCGGGCGCCAAGAATGCTGATGGTCACTGGGCGTTCTCCTGGTCGAGTTGACGTTGCGCGTTCTGCCCGCTCATGGCCATGGACAGCACAGCCATGCGCACGGCGATGCCGTAGGTGACCTGGTTGAGAATCACCGAGTGTTTGCCGTCGGCCACCGCCGATTCAATTTCCACGCCACGGTTGATCGGGCCTGGGTGCATGACGATGGCATCGGGCTTGGCGCCGGCCAGGCGTGCGGTGGTCAGGCCAAACAGGCGGTAGAACTCGCCTTCGCTGGGCAGCAGGCCGCCGGCCATGCGTTCACGTTGCAGGCGTAGCATGATCACCACGTCGACGTCCTTCAGGCCTTCGGCGAGGTCGGTGTAGACCTTCACGCCGTACTGCTCGATACCGATCGGGATCAGGGTTTTCGGGCCGATCACGCGGATGTCCGGGCAGCCCAGCGCCTTCAGCGCCAGCATGTCCGAACGGGCCACGCGCGAGTGCAGGATGTCGCCGACGATCGCCACCGAGAGGTTCTCGAAACTACCCTTGTGGCGGCGGATGGTCAGCATGTCGAGCATGCCCTGGGTCGGGTGCGCGTGGCGGCCGTCACCACCGTTGATCACCGCAACATCCGGGCACACGTGCTCAGCGATGAAGTGCGCGGCACCAGAGTCGGAGTGGCGCACGACGAACATGTCGGCGGCCATGGCTTCGAGGTTGCGCAGGGTGTCGAACAGGGTCTCGCCCTTGCTGGTCGAGGAGGTCGACACGTTCAGGCTGATCACGTCGGCCGACAGGCGCTGGGCGGCCAGTTCGAAGGTGGTGCGGGTGCGGGTCGAGTTCTCGAAGAACACGTTGCACACGGTCTTGCCGCGCAGCAACGGGACTTTCTTCACGGCCCGGGCGCCGACTTCGAGGAACGAGTCGGCGGTGTCGAGGATCTCGGTGAGCAGTTCGCGGGGCAAACCGTCGAGCGAGAGGAAGTGGCGCAGCTGGCCCTGATCATTGAGCTGCAGCGGGCGCTTGGCGTCGATTGGCGTCATCGCGAGGGGACTCTTAAAGGGCGGAAGCGGTGGCGAGGTCCTGGCGCTCGAGGGCGAGCGGCGCGGGTCCGGTCAATTTTACCCGTTCATGGGCAGCCAGCGACAGGGTGGCGCCGAGCACATTGGGACGGATCGGCAGTTCGCCGGCATCCAGGTCGAGCAGGCAGACCAAGGTGACACTGGCCGGGCGGCCATAGTCGAACAGTTCATTGAGGGCGGCGCGGATGGTGCGGCCGCTCATCAGCACGTCGTCGATCAGCACCAGGTGCTGGCCTTCGACCTCGAACGGCAGCTCTGACGGGCGCACCTGCGGGTGCAGGCCGTTCTGGCTGAAGTCATCGCGATAGAACGACACGTCCAGGGTGCCGAGCGGGCTCTGGTCGGCCATTTCTTTCTGCAAAGCCTGGGCAATCCAGACGCCGCCGGTGCGGATGCCGATGAAGCGTGGCTCGGTGATGTTGCGGCGGGCCAGATGGGCGCGAAGGTCGATAGCCATCTGCCGGATCAGCTCGGCGGGATTGGGTAGGCTCATTGCGTATCTCCTGGGGGCGCCGGGGGCGTTGTGATTGCCCCGACGTAGACGCGGAAAGATCAGGTATTGGCCTCCAGCCAGCCTTGCAGCAGCAGGGCGGCGGCGATGGCGTCGACCGGGTTGTCACGGTAGCTGCCGCGCTGGCCACCACGGGCCAGGCGCTCGCCTTTGGCCTCGAAGGTGGTCAGGCGTTCGTCGTGGGTGTGCACGGGCAGGTTGAAGCGGCCGTTCAGGCGGCGGGCGAATTTTTCCGCGCGCTCGCTCATGTCGCTCGGCGTGCCGTCCATGTTCAGCGGCAGGCCGACGACGATGGCATCGGGCTTCCACTCGCTGATGAGCTTTTCCACCTGGGCCCAGTCCGGCACGCCGTTCTGTGCCTTCAGGGTGCACAGCTCGCGGGCCTGGCCGGTAACCACCTGGCCGACGGCGACGCCAATCTGTTTGGTGCCGTAGTCGAAGCCCAGCAGTAGGCGTAACTGAGGGTTTGGTTCGGCCATCAGGCGTGCCCCGCCTGGCTGGTCAGCAAGCTGAGGTTGATCCCCAGGCTGCGGGCTGCGGCGCTCAGGCGCTGTTCGCTGGCCATGCCGAAGAGGATCTCCGGGTCGAACGGGCAGTTGAGCCAGGCGTTGTCAGCCAGTTCAGCTTCCAGCTGGCCCGCTTCCCAGCCGGCATAACCCAGGGTGATCAGGCTTTTTTGCGGCCCCACACCTTCGGAGATGGCAAACAGCACGTCCTGCGACGTGGACAGCGACAGGCCTTGCAGTTCGACCGTGGCCTGGTAGCTGCATTCGCTGCTGTGCAATACGAAACCGCGGTCGGTCTGCACCGGGCCACCCTGGTAGATGGGGACCTGCAAGGTGCTGGCTGGAGGTACCTCGTCCGGACGCAACTGCTCGAGAATGTCGGCCAGGTTCAGCTCCTGTGGTCGGTTGACCACCAAGCCCATGGCGCCATTGGCGTTGTGCTCGACGATGTACGTGAGGGTCTGGGCAAAGTTCGGATCGGCCATGTGCGGCATGGCGATCAGGAACTGATGCTTGAGGTAGCTCGGGGTGAGGGTTTTCATGGAGGATAGTGTGGCGCCAGGTGGCGAGGCTGACAAGGTGCGGATATGTGTCAGATGTGCCGGCCTGTTCGCGGGCAAA
>NZ_BCBA01000029.1 GCF_001320245.1 Pseudomonas sp. NBRC 111124 | reverse complement strand
GCGCCAGGTGCGGATGATCTCCAGCCGGTCGAACTCGGCCAGGTCCCCGGTGAACGGCGCGAAGGGTGCAGCCAGACGCACGATGCGCTGGGCGGCCTGGTCCAGCACCGGTTGCCCGGACGACTCCAGTACCAGCACCTCGTACAGCGAGCCATCGCGGTTGATCGACACCATCATCCGCAAGTTGCCGTAGATCTGCTGCCGGCGTGCCTCGTCGGGGTAGTTGAGGTTACCCACCCGCTCGACCTTCTTGCGCCACTCTTCCTTGTACCAGGCGCCCTTGTCGCGCATGGTCGAAGCCGCATTGAGGCGGTGGATCTTCGGGCGCTTGGCATACATCTGCTGTTCGTTGGACAGTTCGGCCTCAAGGCTGGCGATCTGGCTCGACAATTGCGAGCTGTCGAAATCCGGCGTGGCCGCCGCCGGCTTGGGCTGTGGCTTGCTTTCCTTGGGCTTGGGCTCGACCTTCTGGGCTTTCGGCGCCTTGGTCGCCACCGCGGACTTCTCTGGCGTCGGCGGCGGTGCTACCTCAGGCTTGGCCGCAGGCGGCGGGGTGACCTTGTTGATCTTGCTGTCCTGGAACGGCGCCACTTCGGTGGTGGTCGGCACGGCTTTCTTTTCCAGGGTGCCACTGCCCTGCTGGTTGGCCTGGGCCTGGTAATCAGCCTTCTTCGGCGCTTTCTCGCTCTTGAAGGTGGCCAGGGTGATGTCCATGGTGTGGCGAATTTCCGCCGGCTTCACCACGGTAAAACCCACGCCAAGGAGCAGCGCCAGGTGCACCAGGGCAGCCAGGAACAGGGTAAAGCCAAGCCGGTCCACCGGGCGAACGCGCGGTGGCAGCAGGTCGGAAGGGATGTCGGCAGGCAGCGTCATCAGGTATCCAGCAACCGCAGGGCGGGGCAGCAGCTCAGTCAAAAAGGACTGGCATCATACCCCACTCCGCGCATTTGCCTCGCGTCGGCGGTCAGCGCGCCTTGAGCTGGCGATCAATGGCATCCATCAGCTTGCCACCGATATCGGTGTTGTAGGCAGCGTCGATCTCGCGGATGCAGGTGGGGCTGGTGACGTTGATTTCGGTGAGGGAGTCGCCGATCACGTCCAGGCCAACGAACAGCAGGCCCTTTTCACGCAGGGCCGGACCGACCTGGGCGGCGATCCAGCGGTCGCGCTCGGTCAGCGGGCGGGCTTCGCCACGACCACCTGCGGCCAGGTTGCCACGGGTTTCGCCGCTGGCCGGGATGCGTGCCAGGCAGTAGTCGACCGGTTCGCCGTCGATCATCAGGATGCGCTTGTCGCCGTCCACGATCTGCGGCAGGTATTCCTGGGCCATGATCTGCTGGGTGCCATGCTGGGTCAGTGTTTCCAGGATGACCGACAGGTTGGGGTCGTCCTTGCGGTGGCGGAACACCGACGCACCGCCCATGCCGTCCAGCGGTTTGAGGATGACGTCGCCACGGCTGTTGGCGAACTCGCGCAGGATGTCGACGCGGCGGCTGACCAGGGTTGGCGCCATGCATTGCGGGAACTGGGTAGCGAACAGCTTTTCGTTGCAGTCGCGCAGGCTCTGCGGGCGGTTGACCACCAGCGCACCCTCGCGCTCGGCCTGCTCCAGCAGGTAGGTGCTGTAGACGAACTCCATGTCGAAGGGTGGATCCTTGCGCATCAGGATCACGTCCAGCTCGGCCAGGGCAGTATCCTGTTCCTCGCCCAGCTCGAACCAGCGCGCGGGGTCGGCGAAGACCTTCAGCGGGCGCATCTGCGCACGGGCTTGGCCGGCACCCAGATAAAGGTCGCGCTGCTCCATGTAGAACAGTTCCCAGCCACGGGCCTGGGCGGCCAGCAACATGGCCAGCGAGCTGTCCTTCTTGTAGGAGATGGACGCGATCGGGTCCATGACAATGCCGAGGCGAACGCTCATGGGGTGGTTCCTCTTGGCGGCCCGTGGCCGCGGTGAATCGAAAGAAAAGTGGCTCAGGGTGGCGCCGTGAACGCCGCCGGTCAAGGGGGCGGCAGATGGAATGGGCCCCCGGAGTGTGCTAAAAATGCCCTCAGCTTCAAGCTGCAAGCCATCAGTGGCTTGCTGCCCACACTGTGCAGCGATGGTAGCGCAACTTATGGAACAGCCCCTGAAGGTGATGGTGATCGACGATTCCCGCACGATCCGCCGCACCGCGCAGATGTTGCTCGGCGAAGCGGGCTGCGAGGTGATCACCGCCAGTGACGGCTTCGATGCCCTGGCCAAGATCATCGACCACCAGCCTCAGATCATCTTCGTCGACGTATTGATGCCCCGCCTAGACGGTTATCAGACCTGCGCGGTGATCAAGCACAACAGTGCCTTCAAGGACATCCCGGTGATCCTCCTGTCGTCGCGCGACGGCCTGTTCGACAAGGCCCGCGGCCGGGTGGTCGGTTCTGACCAGTTTCTGACCAAACCATTCAGCAAGGAAGAACTGCTCGACGCGATCAGGGCTCATGTCCCCGGTTTCGCCGCGCCCGAACAACCCGCACCCTGACCGCGCCGCAGGCGCGGCCTTCAATTTCCTGATGGGGAAACAGCATGGCCCGAGTTCTGATTGTCGACGACTCGCCGACAGAGATGTACAGATTGACCGAATGGCTGGAAAAGCACGGTCACCAGGTGCTCAAGGCCAACAACGGTGCCGACGGAGTGGCCCTGGCCCGCCAGGAAAAGCCCGACGCGGTACTGATGGACATCGTCATGCCCGGCATGAACGGCTTTCAGGCCACCCGCCAGCTGAGCAAGGACCCGGAAACCAGCGCCATTCCCGTGGTCGTGGTGACCACCAAGGACCAGGAAACCGACCGCATCTGGGCCACGCGCCAGGGTGCCCGCGACTTCCTGACCAAGCCGGTGGAAGAGGACGCGCTGATCGCCAAGCTCAAAGAAGTACTGGGCGCTTGACCACCCGCCCGCAGGGCGCGTCGCTGACCGCCTTCGAGCTGTTGCTGGACATCGACCGGCGCTGCCGCCTGCTGGTGGCCGACCAGCCGCCGCAGGACACCCGCCTGCAGCAGTGGAGCGGTATCGGTTTTCGCATCGCCGGGCAATGGTTCGTCGCGCCCATGGGCGAAGTCGCCGAGGTGCTGCGTGAGCCGCGCAGCAGTCGTGTACCAGGCGTGCAGCCATGGGTGTGTGGCGTGGCCAACCTGCGCGGCCGGCTGTTGCCAGTGATGGACCTTAGCAGTTTCTTCGGCCTGGGCCCTGCGGCGCCGGGCAAGCAGCGGCGGGTGCTGGTGCTGGACCATGAAGACCTGTTCGTCGGCCTGCTGGTCGACGAGGTGCTGGGCCTGCAGCATTTCGCCCTGAGCAGCCTGGAGCTGTCGCCGCCGCAGCCGCTGCTGCGGGCTGCAGCGCGCTTCGTGCAGGGGCACTTCCCGCGTGAACGCAACTGGGCGATCTTCAGCCCCTTCGCCCTGGCCCAGGCGCCGGGCTTTCTTGACGTGGCGCTATAGGACTTTCGAACGTGAACAAGCCGGCCACCCCAGTCGCCCCCGCCACCATGACCCCTCGCACGCGCAGCATCGTGCAGATCACCGTGCTGTTCGTGATCCTGATTCTGTCGATCATGCTGCTGTTCGCCAATTTCGCCTATCTCAACACCCAGGCCAATCACGACAAGCAGTACATCGGCCACGCCGGCGAGCTGCGTGTGTTGTCCCAGCGCATCGCCAAGAACGCCACTGAAGCAGCGGCGGGCAAGGCCCTGGCGTTCAAGCTGCTGTCGGATGCGCGCAACGATTTCGAGCGGCGCTGGGGCTACCTGCGCGAAGGCGACAAGTCCACCGGCCTGCCTGCGGCGCCAGCTGCGGTACGCGACGAAATGGAAGCGGTGCGCCAGGACTGGGAAAACCTGCGCAAGAACACCGACACCATCCTGGCCAGCGAACAGACCGTGCTGTCGTTGCATCAGGTGGCGGCGACCCTTGCCGAAACTGTGCCGCAGCTGCAGGTCGAGTACGAAAAGGTGGTCGAGATCCTGCTGCAAAGCGGTGCCCCGGCCAATCAGGTGGTGGTCGCTCAGCGCCAGCTGCTGCTGGCCGAGCGTATTCTCGGCTCGGTCAACACCGTGCTGGCCGGCGACGATACGGCGGCGCAGGCTGCCGATACCTTCGGCCGTGATGCCAGCCGCTTCGGCCAGGTGCTCGAGGGGATGCTGGGCGGCAACCCGGCGATCCAGGTGACCCGCGTCGAGGACGCTGACGCCCGCGCCCGCCTGGCAGAAATCGCCGAGCTGTTCCAGTTCGTGGCCGGCTCGGTCGATGAAATCCTTGAAACGTCGCCCGAGCTGTTCCGCGTACGCGAAGCGGCCGGCAACATCTTCAGCCTCTCGCAGACCCTGCTCGATGAAGCCTCGCACCTGGCCAACGGTTTCGAGAACCTGGCCAGTGGCCGCACCCTCGATACCGTCGGTGGCTATGCGCTGGGCCTGCTGGCGTTGGCTTCGATCATTCTGATTGGACTGGTAATGGTCCGCACCACTCACCGCCAGTTGCACGAAACGGCCGAAAAGAACGAACGCAACCAGCAGGCGATCATGCGCCTGCTCGATGAAATCGAAGAGCTGGCCGACGGCGACCTGACCGTCACCGTTTCGGTGACCGAAGACTTCACCGGCGCCATCGCCGACTCGATCAACTACTCGGTCGACCAGCTGCGCGACCTGGTAGCCACCATCAACCACAGCGCCGTGCAGGTTGCCGCTGCCGTGCAGGACACGCAGAACACCGCGCGCCAGCTGGCCAAGGCCTCGGAGCACCAGGCTGCGCAGATCAGCGAGGCGTCGGAGGCGGTCGGCGATATGGTCGAGTCGATCGACCGGGTTTCCGCGCATGCCTATGAATCGGCCAAGGTCGCCGAGCGTTCGGTGGCCATCGCCAACAAGGGCAACGAGGTGGTGCACAACACCATCAACGGCATGGACAACATCCGCGAACAGATCCAGGACACCGCTAAGCGGATCAAGCGCTTGGGCGAGTCTTCGCAGGAAATCGGCGACATCGTCAGCCTGATCGACGACATTGCCGACCAGACCAACATCCTCGCCCTCAACGCGGCGATCCAGGCCTCGCTGGCGGGTGAAGCCGGCCGCGGCTTTGCCGTGGTTGCTGACGAAGTGCAGCGCCTGGCCGAGCGCTCGTCTTCGGCGACCCGGCAGATCGAAGCACTGGTGCGGACCATCCAGGCGGACACCAACGAGGCGGTGATCTCCATGGAGCAAACCACCGCCGAGGTGGTGCGCGGTGCGCGCCTGGCGCAGGATGCCGGCGTGGCGCTGGCCGAGATCGAAGGGGTGTCGCAGAACCTCGCCGAACTTATCCACAGCATCTCTGATGCAGCCCAGTTGCAGACCTCTTCGGCGGGGCAGATTTCCCACACCATGGCGGTGATCCAGCAGATCACCGCACAGACCTCCGCAGGCTCCAGCGCCACTGCCGACAGCATCCGCCACCTGGCGCGCATGGCCAGTGAGATGCGCCGTTCGGTCTCCGGTTTCACCCTGCCGGCACCCGCCGAGCGAAGCTGAGGAAAACCCATGGCTTCTGCCGCCGCAAGCCCCGAGCGCCACGATACCGTGGCCCTGGCCTGGACCCGGGCTGCCATCCTCGATTGCCTGAGCCAGGCCCGTCAGGCCCTGGAACGCTTCGCCGGCGACACCGACGACGTGTCGATACTGGCCTTCGTTGTGGATAACCTGCATCAGGTGCATGGCTGCCTGCGCATGCTCGAACTGCGCGGCGCCACGCGCCTGGCCGAAGAGCTGGAGCTGCTGGCCAAGGCCTTGGCCGAGGGCCAGGTAAGCCCCCGCGGTGACTGCCTGGGCCCGTTGTTCCGCGGCCTGGAGCAACTGCCGTCGTATCTGGAGCGTTTGCGCGGCGCACGCCATGACCTGCCACTGGTGATGCTGCCACTGCTCAACCAGTTGCGTGCCTGCCGTGGCATCGAGCCCTTGGCCCAGGCCAGCCTGATCAGCGGCGCCGCGCAGCGCTTCGCCGGTTCCGACGACCTGGCCAACCTCGACCTGTCGCTGGGCAACTGGCGCGAGCAGATGCAGGCCGGGCCAGGGCGTGATGCCCTGCGCTCGGTGGTCAGCGCACTGTGTGATGACCTGGTACGGATCAAGGAGCGGTTGGACCAGTTCGTGCGCGGTGACCGCCAGCACAGCGAAGAGCTGGACGCGCTGCTGGCGCCCCTGCGCCATGTGGCCGACACCCTGGCGGTACTGGGCTTCCAGCAACCCCGGCGGGTGATCATCGACCAGGTGCTGTCGCTGCAGGCCTTGGCCCAAGGTGAGCGCGCGGTAGACGATGCGGTATTGATGGATGTGGCCGGTGCCCTCCTGTATGTAGAAGCCACGCTCAACGGTATGGTGCTGCCGCTGGAAGAAGGCGGGCAGGGTGGCCTGCCCGGTTCCGACCTGGCCGAGATCCGTCAGCTGGTGCTGAATGAGTCACTGTCGGTGCTGCAGCAGGCCAAGGACCTGATCGGCGACTGCCTGGAGTCCGGCTGGCCGAAGCAACGCCTGCAGCCGCTGCCGGGCCTCTTGCAGCAGGTGCGCGGTGCGCTGGCGATGCTGATGCTGCCCGCTGCTGCCGAGGTTTTTGCAGGCTGCGCGGGCTATGTGCACGGTTGGCTGCAGCACCTGGACGTGGAACCGCCAGCGGACGAGCTGGACCACTTGGCCGAGGCCCTCAGCGCCGCAGAGTGCTACCTGCAATGGCGCGTCGCCGACCCGCTGGCCGATGCTCAGCCGTTCCTCGACATGGCCCGTGCCAGCCTGACGGCGCTGGGCGTGCAATGCGCCCACGCGGGCCCGTCCGAGGCGCAGGACGGCAGTGATGGCATCGATGATGAACTGCGTGAGGTGTTCCTCGAAGAAGCCGGCGAGTTGTTGCCGGAGATTGAACGCCACTGGCTGCGCTGGCGCGCCGACAACAGCCTGCGCGACGCCCTGATCGAAGTACGCCGTGACCTGCACACGCTCAAGGGCAGCGGGCGCATGGTGCATGCCGAGGCGGTGGCGGAGCTGGCCTGGGGCGGTGAGCACCTGCTCAACCGGGTGCTGGAGGGCCGCATCGCCCTGACCCCGGAAGGCGCGGTGGCGCTGCAGCAGGTGTTCGTCCATCTGCCGGACCTGTTGGCCGACTTCGCCGCAGGCCAGTTGCCGCAATTGACCGAGATCGAACAGCTGGCGGGTCATCTGCACGGCCTGGCCGAGAATGACACCCCGGTCAGCACCGACATCGATGGCCTCGACCCGCAGTTGCTGGATATCTTCCGCAACGAAGCGCAGGGCCACCTGGCCAGCCTGGAAAGCTTTCTGCAGGGCGCCAATGGCCAGGGCAACGAAGTCAGCGACAGCCTGCAGCGCGCCTTGCACACGCTCAAGGGCAGTGCTGCCATGGCCGGGGTCATGCCGATCGCCGAGCTGGCCACTGCCTTCGACCGCCTGGTGCGTGAGTACCGGGGTCACCAGTTGCCGTTGCAGGCGGCGGAGCTGCAATGGCTACACACCGCCCATGGTTTGTTCCAGCAAGGCTTGGGGCAGCTGGGCAGTACGCCGTTGGCGATTATTCCGGGCGCGGCCCAATTGATCGAGCAGGTCGGCGAAGCGGTGGATCTGCGCCTGGCCAGCCTGCATGCCGAACCCGAGCACGCCCGCCGTGGCAAGCGCGACCCACAGCTGATCGCCAGCTTCCTGGCCCAGGCCATGGATATCCTGCTGGATGCCGAGTCGTTATTGTCGCACTGGCAGCAGCACCCGGAGCAGCGCGAAGCGCTGGAGACCTTGCTCGACGAGCTGACCAGCCTTGGCCACGCCGCGCACCTGGCCGACCTGTGGCAGATGGATGATGTCTGCGAGGCGCTGCTCGACCTCTACGGCGCCGTGGAGGAGGGCAGCCTGGGCGCCAGCCAGCGCTTCTTCGCCGTTGCCCAGCACGCCCACGAAGCCTTGCTGGACATGCTCGACGAAGTGGCTGCCGGGCAGGAAGTCAGCCCGCGGCCTGACTGCGTCGATGCCTTGCGCGGCCTGCTGGATGGCGCCCTGGCGCCAGATGCCACTGGCTTGGTGAGCCGCGATGCGGTCACGCCGCTGACCGATCTGCCGGAGCTGGTCGATGAGGCGGAAAGTCCGGGCGACAAAGAGCTGCTGGAAGTCTTCCTCGAAGAGAGCTCGGACATCGTCGAAAGTGCCGCCGCTGCCCTGGCGCGCTGGCAGGCCGACCCGCGCAACAGTGTCGAGGTGGAGAACCTGTTGCGTGACCTGCACACACTCAAGGGTGGCGCACGGATGGTCGAGATCACTGCCATCGGCGATTTGGCCCATGAACTGGAGTTCCTCTACGAACTGCTCGCCGCAGGGCGCCTGCCGCCGAGCGCGCCGCTGTTCGCGCTGTTGCAGAACTGCCATGACCGCCTGGCGCACATGCTTGACGCAGTGCGTATGGGCCAACCGCTGCATGCCGCTACCGCGTTGATCGACTACATCCGCAACTTCAGCAGCGCCGCGCTGACTGACAGCGCGGCCGGCCAGGCCCCGACCGAAACCGCACCGGCCGAAGCACCGGCCGCAGCACCGGAGCGGGCGCCCGGCGACATGGTCAAGGTCGACGCCGAACTGCTCGACGATCTGGGTAACCTGGCCGGCGAGCATTCGGTCATTCGCGGCCGCATCGAACAGCAGGTCAACGACGCCCAGTTCGCCCTCAACGAGATGGAAACCACCCTGGAGCGCATGCGCGACCAGCTGCTGCGCCTGGACATCGAAACCCAGGGACGGGTCAGCAGCCGGCAGGCCTTCGAGGGCGATGACTACGAAGACTTCGACCCGCTGGAAATGGACCGCCATTCGCAGCTGCAGCAGCTGTCGCGGGCGCTGTTCGAGTCGGCCTCGGACCTGCTCGACCTCAAGGAAACATTGACCCAGCGTGCCCAGGAGGCATACAGCCTGCTGCAGCAGCAGGCCCGGGTGAACAGCCAGTTGCAGGAAGGCCTGACCGCGACCCTGATGGTGCCCTTCGAACGCCTGGTCCCTCGCTTGCAGAGGGTGGTGCGCCAGGTGGCCAGCGAGCTGGGCAAGCAGGTCGAGCTGGTGGTCGGCAATGCCGAGGGCGAGCTTGACCGCAGCGTGCTCGAACGCATGGTCGCGCCACTGGAGCACATGTTGCGCAATGCCGTCGACCATGGCCTGGAAGCGCGTGAGGCGCGCCTGGCTGCGGGTAAGCCGGAGCAGGGCACCATTCACCTGAACTTGCTGCATGAGGGCGCCGACATCGTCATCGAGATGACCGATGACGGCGCCGGCGTGCCGCTGGAGGCGGTGCGGCGCAAGGCGATCAAGCGCGGCCTGCTGGATCCGCAGGCACAGCTGAGCGACCACGAGATCCTGCAGTTCATCTTGCGCCCGGGCTTTTCCACTGCGGAGAAGATCACCCAGATTTCCGGGCGTGGGCTGGGCATGGACGTGGTGCATGAAGAGGTGAAGCAATTGGGCGGTTCGATGACCATCGAATCGGCCCAGGGCAAGGGCGCGCGCTTTCTGATCCGCTTGCCGTTCACCGTGTCGATCAACCGGGCCTTGATGGTGCACCTGGGTGAGGAGCAATACGCCATACCGCTCAACACCATCGAGGGTATCGTGCGAGTGCCGCCGGCCGAGCTGGCCGCCTGTTACCAGCTGGATGCACCGCGTTACGTATACGGCGGCCATGAATACGAGCTGCGTTACCTGGGTGAGTTGCTGCAAGGGCTGCCGCGCCCGGTGCTGCTGGGGCAGAGCGTGCCACTGCCGGTATTGCTGGTGCATTCCCAAGAACAGTCGTTCGCCATCCAGGCGGACAGCCTGTCGCCGAGCCGTGAGATCGTGGTGAAGAGCCTTGGCCCGCAGTTCGCTGCCGTGGCGGGCTTGTCGGGTGCGACGTTGCTCGGTGATGGTCGGGTGGTGCTGATCCTCGACCTGCTGGGCCAGCTGCGCGGCCAGCAGCGGCGGCTGGCGCGGCTGCCCGGTGGCAGCGGGGTGCAGCGCACCTTGTTCGGCCCGGCGCCCAAGCGTGCAACGCTGGTGATGGTGGTGGACGATTCGGTCACCGTGCGCAAGGTCACCAGCCGGTTGCTGGAGCGCCATGGCATGAGCGTGCTGACCGCCAAGGACGGTGTCGATGCCATGGCACTGCTCGAAGAGCACCGCCCTGACGTGCTGTTGCTGGACATCGAGATGCCGCGCATGGACGGTTTCGAAGTGGCCACCCGCATTCGCCGCGACGAGCGCCTGAAAGACCTGCCGATCATCATGATCACCTCGCGCACCGGGCAGAAGCACCGGGACCGGGCCATGGCCATTGGCGTTAACGATTACCTGGGCAAACCGTACCAGGAGTCGGTGTTGCTGCAGAGCATCGCCCACTGGAGCCATATCCATGCTTGAACTGATTGCAGGTCAGCGCAGCAGCCTTACCGGCCTGCTGTTGCCGTTGGGCGACCGTACCCTGGTGTTGCCCAACGTGGCAGTGGTCGAACTGATCGGCCAGCGTAACCTGCTGTGCGAACCGGGCGACCCGGCCTGGCACCTGGGCTGGATCAACTGGCGCCAGCAGCACTTGCCGTTGATAGGCTTCGAGGCGGCCTGTGGTGGTGAGACGCCGTGTGGCGAACGGGCGCGGATCGTGGTGCTCAATGCACTGGGGGACACCGGTTTGCGCTACCTGGCGGTGTTGCTGCAGGATATTCCACGCTCGTGCAAGCTCGACAGCCAGCTCAACTATGTGGATGTGCCGCTGGGCAGCCTGGAGCTGGCTGCCGTGCAGGTGGGCGAGCAAGTGGCGCGCGTACCGGACCTGGCCGGGCTGGAAAGGCTGGTGCGTGACGCTGAACTGCAACATGCCCTTGATTAGGATGAAATAGGAATGGATCCTGTCATGAACCCAGCCCGCTTCAGGAGGTCTGTGTCTGCATGTATTACGGTGAACGTTTCAATGCCTGGACCCACCTGGTCGGTGCCGTCCTGGCCTGTATCGGTGCCATCTGGCTGATCGTCGTCGCGGGCCTGCAGGGCGACCCCTGGAAGATCGTCAGTTTCACCATCTACGGCAGCACCTTGCTGCTGCTCTACAGCATTTCCACCCTCTACCACAGTACCCGCGGGCGGGCGAAAGTGATCATGCGCAAGCTCGATCACCTGTCGATCTACCTGCTGATCGCCGGCAGCTATACCCCGTTTTGCCTGGTCAGCCTGCGTGGGCCCTGGGGCTGGAGCCTGTTTGGCATCGTCTGGGGGCTGGCAGTGATCGGCATGCTGCAGGAGATCAAGCCGCGCTCGGAAGCGCGCATCCTGTCGATCATCATCTATGCAGTGATGGGCTGGATCGTGCTGGTGGCGGTCAACCCCTTGCTGAACAGCCTCGGTACTGCCGGTTTCGCCTGGCTGGCCGCCGGCGGCATTTTCTACACCGTCGGCATCATTTTCTTCGCCCTCGACAGCCGCTTGCGCCATGCACATGGCATCTGGCACCTGTTCGTGATTGTCGGCAGCCTTCTGCACTTCGTGGCGGTTTCGCTGTACGTACGTTAGCTTTTTGTTTACGAAAAATCGCCCCACAGTTGCTGAGCCACCGACAGCGCCACCACGGGGGCGGTCTCGGTGCGCAGTACCCGCGGCCCAAGGCGTGCAGCGTGGAAGCCAGCGGCCTTGGCCTGTTCGACTTCAGCGTCGCTCAGGCCTCCTTCCGGGCCGATCAGGAAGGCCAGCGTCGCCGGTTTGTCATGGCTCGTCAGCGGTTCGGCCACCGGGTGCAGGACCAGCTTGAGGTCCGCTTCGGTGCCCTTGAGCCATTCGGCCAGGGTCAGCGGCGGATGAATCACTGGCAGGGTTGAACGGCCACATTGCTCACAGGCACTGATCGCCACCTGCCGCCAGTGGGCCAAGCGTTTGTCGGCGCGCTCATCTTTCAGGCGTACTTCGCAGCGTTCACTGACGATCGGGGTAATGGCGTTGGCGCCAAGCTCGGTGGCTTTCTGAATTGCCCAGTCCATGCGCTCGCCGCGGGACAGGCCCTGGCCGAGGTGGACGTGCAGCGGCGAGTCGGGCTGGCCGGCGATAGCCTGGTCGAGGCTGACGCGCACGGTCTTCTTGCCGACCTCGAGCAACTGGCCGAGGAATTCCTGGCCACTGCCGTCGAACAGTTGCACGGCGTCACCGGGGGCCATGCGTAGCACACGGCCGATGTAGTGGGCCTGGGCTTCGGGCAGGTCGTGCTCGCCAAGGCTCAGGGGGGCGTCGATGAAGAAGCGGGACAGTCTCATGGTTCAGCTCGGAATGTGAAGTGGGCATCGTCCCCTGTAGGAGCGGCCTTGTGTCGCGAAAGGGCTGCGAAGCGGCCCCAGGTTTTCAGCTTCGCAGCAGAACTTGCCGGGGCCGCTTTGCGGCCCTTTCGCGACACAAGGCCGCTCCTACAGGGATTGGCGTTTAGCTCTGGATTTAGCCCGGATCGCGGAAGTCGGGGTGGAAGTTGGCCGGTACGGCAACGCTGACGCTGTCGCGGGTGGCGATGTCGATGCCTTCGCTGGCGACTTCTGCCAGGAAGTCGATCTGCTCCGGGGTGATCACGTACGGGGGCAAAAAGTACACCACGCTGCCCAGCGGGCGCAGCAGGGCGCCGCGCGTCAGGGCGTGCTCGAACACCTTCAGGCCACGGCGCTCCTGCCACGGGTAGGCAGCCTTGGTGGCCTTGTCCTGGACCATCTCGATGGCCAGGGCCATGCCGGTCTGGCGGATCTCGGCAACGTGGGCATGGTCGGCCAGGTGCGCGGTGGCGCTGGCCATGCGCGTGGCCAGGGCCTTGTTAGCCTCGATCACGTTGTCCTGCTCGAAGATGTCCAGCGTCGCCAGGGCTGCGGCGCAGGCCAGCGGGTTACCGGTGTAGCTGTGCGAGTGGAGGAACGCGCGCAGGGTCGGGTAGTCGTCGTAGAAGGCCTGGTACACCTTGTCGGTGGTCAGGCACGCGGCCAGCGGCAGGTAGCCACCGGTCAGGGCCTTGGACAGGCACAGGAAGTCCGGGCGGATGCCGGCCTGCTCACAGGCGAACATCGTGCCGGTGCGGCCGAAACCGACGGCGATCTCGTCGTGGATCAGGTGCACGTCATAGCGGTCGCAGGCTTCTCGCAGCAGCTTGAGGTACACCGGGTGATACATGCGCATGCCACCGGCACCCTGGATCAGCGGTTCGATGATCACCGCCGAGAGGGTTTCGTGGTGTTCGGCCAGGGTCTGCTCCATGGCGGCGAACAGGTTGCGCGAGTGCTCTTCCCAGCCCATGCCCTCCGGGCGCAGGTAGCAGTCGGGGCTTGGCACCTTGATAGTGTCGAGCAGCAGTGCCTTGTAGGTTTCGGTGAACAGCGGCACATCGCCCACCGACATCGCGGCAATGGTTTCGCCGTGGTAGCTGTTGGTCAGGGTGACAAAGCGCTTTTTCGCCGGTTTGCCGATGTTCTGCCAGTAGTGGAAGCTCATCTTCAGCGCCACTTCGATGCACGACGAACCGTTGTCGGCGTAGAACACCCGGTCCAGGCCGGCCGGGGTCATGGCCACCAGGCGCTCGGACAGTTCGATCACCGGCTGGTGGCTGAACCCTGCGAGGATAACGTGCTCCAGCTGGTCGACCTGGTCCTTGATGCGCTGGTTGATGCGCGGGTTGGCGTGGCCGAACACGTTGACCCACCAGCTGCTCACGGCGTCCAGGTAGCGCTTGCCTTCGAAGTCCTCGAGCCACACGCCCTCACCGCGCCTGATTGGAATCAGCGGCAGCTGTTCGTGGTCTTTCATCTGGGTGCAGGGGTGCCACAGGACCTTGAGGTCGCGTTGCATCCACTGATCGTTGAGGCCCATGGGCACTTCTCCTGGCTTACTGCCTGCTTTGACCGCGTAAGCCTAAGCAAAGCCAGGGGACAGGACAACCGCTAGTGCCTAATGGCGGCAGACCTGGCGGGCAGAAACCTGGCTACTGACAAAAATACCAGTTGCCAAAGGCACTTGATGTCGCCGTGCTGGCAGGGTCTGAATACCTGACGTATTCTTAGCGCATCGTCTCTCGGGGCATTCCTGCCTCTTCTCATCCCTGCTATTTCAACTCGGAGTTCGCCGACATGGCTGCTGCTTGGGTGCGCCTGTGCGCGTTGGTATTGATCGGTGTGTCCAGCGGCGCCGCGCTGGCAAAGGACAAGACACCGTCGGCAATCGTAGTGGGTGGCGGCCTGGCGGGCCTGACCGCGGCCTACGAGCTGCAGAACAAAGGCTGGCAGGTCACCCTGCTGGAGGCCAAGGCGGGTATGGGTGGGCGTTCGGGCCTGGCCACCAGCGAGTGGATCGGCAACGCCAAGGCCCAGCCGGTGCTCAACCAGTATCTGGACCGTTTCAAGCTTGAAACACTGCCCGCACCTGAGTTCGTGCGTACACCGGGCTACCTGATCGACGGTGAATACTTCAGCGCCACCGACCTGGCTACCAAGCAGCCGGCCACCGCCGAGGCACTCAAGCGCTACGAGAAGACCCTCGACGATCTGGCCCGCTCGATCGACGACCCACTCAACCCTCAGGCGACCAGCACCTTGTTCGCCCTCGACCAGATGAACGTGTCCAACTGGCTCGACAAGCTGCAACTGCCGAGCACTGCGCGTCAGCTGATCAACCAGCAGATCCGTACCCGTTACGACGAGCCATCGCGCCTGTCGTTGCTGTACTTCGCCCAGCAGAACCGTGTCTACCGTGGGGTCAGCGACCGTGACCTGCGTGCTGCGCGCCTGCCTGGCGGTAGCCCGGTGCTGGCCCAGGCCTTCGTCAAGCAGCTGAAAACCATCAAGACCAGCTCGCCAGTCACGGCGATCGTGCAGGACAAGGATGGCGTCACGGTCAAGGTCGGCAGCACCGACTACAAGGCCGATTACCTGGTGATGGCAGTGCCACTGCGGGCCCTGGCCAAGATCCAGATCACCCCTGGCCTGGATACCCAGCACGTGGCAGCCCTCAGGAGCACCAACTACGGCTGGCGCGACCAGCTGATGCTCAAGTTCAAGCAGCCTGTGTGGGAAAGCCGCGCGCGCATGTCGGGCGAAATCTTCAGCAACACCGGCCTCGGCATGCTGTGGATCGAGCCTGCGCTCAAGGGCGGTGCCAACGTGGTGATCAACCTGTCGGGTGACAATGCGCGTCTGCTGCAGGCCTTTGGCGACAAGCAGATGGTTGACCAGGTGCTGATCCGCTTGCATGCGTTCTATCCACAGGCCCGTGGCGCGTTCACCGGTTACGAGGTCAAGCGTTACAGCGTCGACGCCGGTACCGGTGGCGCTTACCTGGCCTACGGTCCAGGGCAGATCAGCAAGTACTGGCGCCTGTGGGAGCGCCCGGTGCAGCGCATCACCTTTGCCGGTGAGCACACCGATGCGCTTTATCCGGGTACCCTCGAAGGGGCCCTGCGCAGTGGCCAGCGTGCTGCCAGCCAGGCTCAGGACCTGCTTGCCGGCAAGTCGTTCGACCCGGCCAAAGCTGCAACCGTCGCAGCAGCGGCAACGGCGGGTGCGGCAGTGGCGAAGAAGGACAGTGGTGGAGGGTTCTTCTCGCGCCTGTTCGGTGGTGGCGACAAGCCTGAAGCGAAGGCCGCGCCGGTTGCCAAGGTCGAGGAAGCCGCACCGGCACCCGCACCGACTCCTGCCGCCCCCGCTACCCCTGCACCTGCTGTAGTTGCCAAGGAAGAGCCGGCCAAGCCCGCCGCGACCAAGGCAGCCCCGGCCAAGCATGTGCCGGCGCACAAGCCTGCGGCCAAGCCCGCAGCCAAGCAGGCGAAAAAGCCGGTCGAGGCGAAGAAGGCCACGGTCAAATCCGAGCCGGTTAAGAAGCCGGTGGCCGATACCCAGGCCAAGGCAAACTGAAGCCAATACCGGCCTCTTCGCGGGTTTAAGGGCGAAGAGGCCGGTACTGGCAACCTCGAACTCTACGACTATTGTTAATGTTTCCTTAATAGGAAACTCACACACTAATCATCGTATTTCTCGATAATCCAAAGCAGTTTTTTAAGCTTTTATTCGATACGTTACGCGTTAGTCTGTGCACAGCTTTCACGGGGAACCACGTCATCATGCAATTGCGCAACTCACCTTCTCGCTATGGCGTGGTCAGCATCGTCCTGCACTGGGGCGTTGCATTGGCAGTCTTCGGCCTGTTCGGCCTGGGCCTGTGGATGGTCGGTCTCGACTACTACGACCCTTGGCGCAAGGCCGGCCCGGACTTGCACAAGAGCATCGGCCTGATATTACTGGCAGTGATGCTGCTGCGTGTGGTCTGGCGCTTCATCACCCCGCCACCGCCGGCACCGGCCAACCATGGGGCTTTCACCCGCATGGCGGCCAAGCTGGGGCATCTGGCGCTGTATCTGGGCCTGTTTGCAGTCATGATCGCCGGTTACCTGATTTCCACTGCCGACGGCGTCGGCATTCCGGTGTTCGGCCTGTTCGAGGTGCCAGCGCTGATCAGCGACCTGCCCGACCAGGCGGACGTGGCCGGCGTGATTCACCTGTGGTTGGCATGGGGCCTGGTGATTTTCGCCGTGTTGCACGCCCTGGCCGCCCTGAAACACCATTTCATCGACCGTGACGCGACCCTGACACGCATGCTGGGCCGCAAAGCTTGACTCTCAACCTCAATTGCATAGGAAGGAAGTAAGGATGTTGAAAAAGACTTTTGCCGCTCTGGCGCTCGGTACTGCTCTGTTCTCCGCTGGCCAGGCCATGGCTGCCGAGTACAAGATCGACAAGGAAGGCCAGCACGCGTTCGTCGACTGGAAGATCAGCCACCTGGGCTATAGCTTCATCCACGGCACCTTCAAGGACTTCAGCGGCGACTTTACCTGGGACAGCGCCAAGCCTGAGGCCAGCAAGATCAGCGTCGATCTGAAGACTGCCAGCGTGTGGTCGAACCACGCTGAGCGCGACAAGCACATCGCCAGCAAGGACTTCCTGGACGTTGCCAAGTACCCGGATGCCAAGTTCGTCTCCACCGCTGTCAAATCGACTGGCGAGAAGACTGCTGACGTGACCGGCGACCTGACCCTGCACGGTGTGACCAAGCCGGTGACCTTCAAGGCTACCTTCAACGGCGAGGGCAAGGACCCATGGGGCGGCGAGCGTGCTGGCTTCAACGCTACCACTACCGTTAACCTGAACGACTTCGGCATCAAAGGCCCTGGCCCGACTTCGCAGACCCTGGACCTGGATATCAGTGTCGAAGGTGTGAAGCAGAAGTAAGCTTTGCTCAGGCAATAAAAAACGCCGCCCATTGGGCGGCGTTTTTTTATGCCTGATGCTTGGCTCAGCCTTTGCGGGTCAGCAGTGCTGGCCGCTCACCGCGCGGGCGGCTCGGCAGATCATCCAGCTGCTCGGGCGTCGGGTAACGGTCGAGCTTGGATTCCTTGCGGATGATCACCGGCTGGTGCTGCTCACGGGAGCTGCGTACTGCCGGCTCCTGGCGAGTGGCATCGTCACGGCTGGCCGAACGGTTACGGCCACCGCCATTGTTGTCACGACGTGCGCCGCCACCATTGTTGTTGCGTGGGCGCTTGTCGCCGCCGGCATTGCGCTGCTGGCCGCCAGCATTGCGGCCCTGGCCTTGGCCAGCGCCGTTGTTGCTGCGCGGGGATTGGGCTTGGCCCTGTTGGCCTTGCCCTTGGCCGGCGCCGCCTGGGCGACGATTGCGGCCCTGGCCCTTGCCCTGGTAAGGGCTGACGTAGTCGGCGCGGTTGCCGAAGTTGTCCACCTCATCATCCAGGAATTCTTCCGGGTCGCGATCGGCAGCTGCTTTCGGCGCGCCGTTGTTGCTCGCTTGTTGCTGCTGTGGGCGAGGTTTCTTGTCGCGCGGCTTGCGTGGCTGCTGCTGTTGCTTGTCGCCGGGCTTTTCCTTGTCGGCCGGCTTGTCAGCAGCCTGCTGCTTGGCCTTGCCTTTGTCCTTGCCCTTGTCCTTGCGACCGCCGTTGGCGTCTTTGCCGCCTTCGCCACGGGCCTGCTGGTTGCGACCACCGCGGCCACTGTTCTGCTGACGCTCGCGAACTTCTGGCTTCTCGGCTTCCACCTGGCTGGCATCGAAGCCCATCAGATCGCCATCCGGGATTTTCTGCCGGGTGACGCGTTCGATGCTCTTCAGCAGCTTTTCTTCATCCGGCGCAACCATGGAGATGGCCTCGCCCGAACGCCCGGCACGGCCGGTACGGCCGATACGGTGCACGTAGTCTTCCTCGACGTTTGGCAGCTCGAAGTTGACCACGTGGGGCAGCTGGTCGATGTCGAGGCCACGGGCGGCGATGTCGGTAGCCACCAGTACGCGCACGCTGTTGGCCTTGAAGTCGGCCAAGGCTTTGGTGCGGGCGTTCTGGCTCTTGTTGCCGTGGATGGCGGCGGCGGTCAGGCCGTGCTTTTCCAGGTACTCGGCCAGGCGGTTGGCGCCGTGCTTGGTGCGGGTGAACACCAGTACCTGTTCCCAGGCACCCAGCGTGATCAGGTGCGCCAGCAGGGCGCGCTTGTGGCTGGCGGGCAGGCGATAGACGCGCTGCTCGATACGCTCGACGGTGGTGTTCGGCGGAGTGACCTCGATGCGCTCCGGGTTGTGCAGGAGCTTGTCGGCCAGGTCGGTGATGTCCTTGGAGAAGGTCGCCGAGAACAGCAGGTTCTGGCGCTTGGCCGGCAGGCGGGCGAGGACCTTCTTGACGTCATGGATGAAGCCCATGTCGAGCATGCGGTCGGCTTCATCCAGAACCAGGATTTCCACGTGGGCCAGGTCGACCTTGCCTTGGCCGGCCAGGTCGAGCAGGCGCCCCGGGCAGGCGACGAGCACGTCGACACCCTTGGCAATGGCCTGGATCTGCGGGTTCATGCCGACGCCACCGAAGATGCAGGCGCTGACCAGTGGCAGGTCGCGGGCGTACACCTTGAAGCTGTCGTGGACCTGGGCGGCGAGTTCGCGGGTCGGGGTCAGGACCAATACGCGCGGCTGGCGCGGGCCATGACGCTGGGATTTGTCGGGGTGGCCGGCCGGGAACAGACGCTCGAGGATCGGCAAGGCGAAGCCGCCGGTTTTACCAGTACCAGTCTGTGCGGCAACCATCAGGTCGCGACCTTGCAACACGGCGGGAATGGCCCGCTGTTGCACCGGAGTCGGCTGGGTGTAGCCCGCTGCCTCGATAGCGCGGACAAGAGCCTCGGAGAGACCGAGGGAAGCAAAGGACATGGGCAATCCTGTTCTCGTGGGGGCTGGGCCCGTAGGGATATTCTGCCTGGCGCGACGGGCATCGAAGGGATGCGATCGCGTCCGGTCCAGCTGGGCTTTCACTGCACATCCGGGAAGCGGAAGGTGGACGCCAAGGGGCGTCAATGCCGATCGGGATGCCTGTTGCGAGGCCGAGCGTCCGGGCGTGAGCCGGGCGGGAAGGCCCGAGTATAACAGAGCTAACGCCGCGTGCTGCTTTCCTGCTGCTCAACGGCGCCGGCAAGATCGCCAGCGTCGCCGATGTAGTGTTCGATAATCGCCTCGAATGCCGGCTCCTGCTTGAATCGACGCAGCTCTTTGGCCAATGCCTCGGCCAGCTGCTAGCGCCCGACAATGCCCCCGGCAGCGGTATCAGTGATGGGACGAGCGCAGCAGATGTGCCTCGATATCCTTGCGCCGACCGCCCAGCGACAGGCGCAGGCTTGGGTGGCGCAGGCACTGGCGCAATCGCTCGGGCTCGATGCGCCCGTAGCGTTCATTGAGGTTTTCCAGCGCCTTGTCCCACCAGGCCGGGGCACAGGCGCGATCGAACTCGTTGGCGTAGGGGTAGCAGCCATACAGCAGCTCGCGCACGAACTGGCGCTCGCGGCTCGGCATGGTCAGGCTCAAGGCCTTGTAGCCCAGACGTTGCAGGGTCGGTGGGCGTGGCAACTGGTCGTTGACCAAAACCACATCGGCAAGCGCCGCGGCACCCAGTGGGTCATCACCGTGCTTGCGCAGCCAGGCCTGGATCTTGGCGCGGAACTGGGCTTTGCGGCTCCAGTAGTGGTGAATGACGTCGGTACATTCGGCCAGCTCCACCTTGCGGTATGCGGCCACCGCCAGGCAGAACTCTTCCAGGGTATAGGCGGTGCGGGCCAGCGGATAGAACTCGTCCATCATGGCAATGGAACGGTCCAGGACATCGGCGTCCTCGGCGCACAGGCCGATCACGCCCGAGTTGACCAGCGGCATCTGGCAGTCGGCCAGGCCGCGAGACTCGAGGAGGCCGAGCAGGTTCTTGTACAGCAGGCACTTCTGGTTTTCGCCGTAGCGCGCACCGATGGCGTTGCACAGCAGCGTGCCGGGTTTGACCCGCTGGAACAGCTGCAGCGGCGACTTGCGGAAGAAGGTATCGGTGTCGATCAGCACGGCCTGGGGATGCTGCTGCAGCACCTGGCGCATCAGCACATGCTTGCTGCGGAAATGGTAGCCGTGGGGCTGGTTCCAGGCTTTGCGGGTCGCCTCGTCGAGCAGATGAACGGTCACCGGCAGCTTGACGTAAGGTTCGGCCTGATCGGTATAGACCTGGATGTCGATGGCCGGGTTGGTGCTGTGCCCCAGATGCGCGAGGGCGCTGACGATGCTGAAGCAGGCTTCCTGGTGATAGGTGGCCGGGCCGAACGCCAGGTACACCAGCTGAGGACGTGAGGGCAGGAAATGCTGCATTGCTTGCGACACCTGTTAAAACCAGAAATGATCAAGGCCCTAGTCTACGACTAAAGCCTTAATAGTTTCTGAATCCGATGATGCCAAAAAGTTTCAGCGTGGCAGCTTCAGATTGTTCCAGATCGCCAGGCTCGCCTCGGCCTGGTTGAGGGTATAGAAGTGCAGGCCCGGTGCGCCGCCTTGCAGCAGTTGCTCGCACATGCGGGTGATGACTTCTTCGCCAAAGGCCTGGATGCTCGCCGTATCGTCGGCATAGGCTTCCAGTTGCTTGCGAATCCAGCGTGGGATCTCGGCGCCGCAGGCATCGGAGAAGCGCGCCAGTTTGCTGTAGTTGGTGATCGGCATGATGCCGGGCACCACCGGGATGTCCACGCCCATCTTCTGCGCGCGCTCGACGAAGTAGAAGTAGCTGTCGGCGTTGAAGAAGTACTGGGTGATGGCGCTGTCGGCACCGGCCTTGACCTTGTGCACGAAGTTGCCCAGGTCGATCTCGAAATTGCGCGCCTGCGGGTGCATTTCCGGATAGGCGGCGACTTCCAAGTGGAAGTGGTCGCCGGTTTCCTGGCGGATGAACTCGACCAGGTCACTGGCATAACGCAGTTCACCACTGGCCATGCCCATGCCCGACGGCAGGTCGCCACGCAGGGCGACGATGCGTTTGATGCCGGCAGCCTTGTACTCGGCCAGCAGGGCGCGCAGTTCGTCCTTGGTGTCGCCGACGCACGACAGGTGCGGCGCGGCCGGGACCTTCACCTCGTTTTCCAGCTGCAGCACGGTGTTCAACGTGCGATCGCGGGTGGAACCACCGGCACCATAGGTGCAGGAGAAGAAATCAGGGTTGTACGCGGCCAGCTGTCGGGCAACGCCCATCAGCTTTTCGTGACCAGCGTCGGTCTTGGTTGGAAAAAACTCGAAACTGTAACGGCGATCTTGGGACATCAGGCGTTCCTCGAGCAGCAGGCCTCAAGCAGCAAGCTGCAAATAAAAGCCAGATCGGTGAAGGCCGATCTGGCTTGGGCATCGTTCAGGTTTCGGCGTTGGAGCCGGTGGCTCCAGGCCTGCCGCTTAGTAGCGGTAGGCGTGCGGCTTGAACGGGCCTTCGACGGTCACACCAATATAGTCGGCTTGTTGCTGGGTCAGCTGAGTGACCACGCCGCCGAAGCCGCGGACCATTTCCAGGGCCACTTCTTCGTCGAGCTTCTTCGGCAGCACTTCAACGGTCAGGCGCTCGGCTTTTTTCTCGGCCGACAGATCAGCGAACTTCTGCTCGAACAGGAAGATCTGCGCCAGCACCTGGTTGGCGAACGAACCGTCCATGATGCGGCTTGGGTGGCCAGTGGCGTTGCCCAGGTTGACCAGACGGCCTTCGGCCAGCAGGATCAGGTAGTCGTCGTTCTGCGGGTCGAAGTCGCCGGCGCCGGTACGGTGAATCTTGTGTACCTGCGGCTTGACCTCTTCCCAAGCCCAGTGCTTGCGCATGAAGGCGGTATCGATTTCATTGTCGAAGTGACCGATGTTGCAGACCACGGCGCGCTTCTTCAGGGCCTTGAGCATATTGGCATCGCAGACGTTGACGTTACCGGTGGTGGTGACGATCAGGTCGATCTTGCCCAGCAGTGCCTTGTCGATGCTGGCTTCGGTGCCGTTGTTGATGCCGTCGATGAACGGCGAGACCAGCTCGAAGCCGTCCATGCAGGCCTGCATGGCGCAGATCGGGTCAACTTCGGTGACCTTGACGATCATGCCTTCCTGACGCAGCGACTGTGCCGAACCCTTGCCCACGTCACCGTAGCCGATCACCAGGGCCTGCTTGCCCGACAGCAGGTGGTCGGTACCACGCTTGATGGCGTCGTTCAGGCTGTGACGGCAGCCGTACTTGTTGTCGTTCTTGCTCTTGGTGACCGAGTCGTTGACGTTGATCGCCGGGATTTTCAGCTCGCCCTTGGCCAGCATGTCCAGCAGGCGGTGCACGCCGGTGGTGGTCTCTTCGGTTACACCGTGAACGCGTTCCAGAACAGCCGGGTATTTCTTGTGCAGCAGTTCGGTCAGGTCACCGCCGTCGTCGAGGATCATGTTGGCGTCCCAAGGCTGGCCATCCTTGAGGATGGTCTGCTCCAGGCACCACTCGTACTCTTCCTCGGTTTCGCCTTTCCAGGCGAACACAGGGATACCGGCGGCGGCGATGGAGGCGGCGGCCTGGTCTTGAGTCGAGAAGATGTTGCAGGACGACCAGCGCACTTCGGCACCCAGGGCAACCAGGGTTTCGATCAGCACGGCAGTCTGAATGGTCATGTGGATGCAGCCCAAGATCTTCGCACCCTTGAGCGGTTGCTCGGCGAGGTACTTGCGACGCAGGCCCATCAGTGCAGGCATTTCCGATTCGGCGATGATGGTTTCGCGACGGCCCCAGGCGGCCAGGGAAATGTCAGCGACTTTGAAATCGGTAAAACCAGCAGGCGTGTTTACAGCGCTCATTGAGAGCCTCCATTCGTAGTGTGCGAATGGGCGCCGTTGTGCGTTAAGCGCCCGCGAGAGCGGACAACGCCCCATCCGAGCCTGACAGGCCTAGCCTGCTGCAGCGCCCCTCGGACAGGTGGCGGGCATGGCACCGCTGTGGGCCGCCATGTGAAACGGCGAAGATTATAGCCGTGACGAGCTTCGAGCCCAAGGTTTTCTGTCGATTAATCGAGACGATAGTCGATCATCAATGGAGAGGCGGCGGCCGCTCTGCCATCATTACCTCACGTTAGCCAAGCAGGTCAGGAGTACAGATGAACTTTCACACCCGCAAATGGGTAAAACCCGAAGACCTCAACCCCAACGGCACGCTGTTCGGTGGCAGCCTGCTGCGCTGGATCGACGAAGAAGCGGCGATCTATGCCATCGTCCAGCTGGGCAACCAGCGTGTGGTGACCAAGTACATGTCGGAGATCAATTTCGTCAGTGCCTCGCGCCAGGGCGACATCATCGAACTGGGCATCACCGCCACCGAGTTTGGCCGCACCTCGATCACCCTCAAGTGCGAAGTGCGCAACAAGATCACCCGCAAGAGCATTCTGACGGTCGACAAGATGGTCTTCGTCAACCTGGGCGAGGACGGCTTGCCGGCAGCCCATGGGCGGACCGAGATCAAGTATGTCCAGGACCAGTTCCCGGACTCCGCCGTCGAGTGATTGTCAGGGGCCGCAGAGCGGCCCCTGTATTTTCAAGGCTGTGTGCTGACCTTGCGCACCACGCGCCCGATGCTCAAGCCCTGCACCAGAATCGACGACAACACCACGATGTAGGTGATCGACAGCAGCAGGTCACGTTCTTCGCCCATTGGCAGCGACAAGGCCAGTGCCACCGACACGCCGCCGCGCAGGCCGCCCCAGGTCAGCACGCGGATGGTGCCCTGGGGCACCGACCGCCAGCGGCGCAGCAACAAGATCGCCGGTGCCACGGTCAGCAGGCGAGAGGCCAGCACCGCCACCGCCAGCACGCCGCCGGCTGCCAGGTGCAGCCAGTTGAACGGCAGCAGCAACAGCTCCAGGCCGATCAGGGCGAACAGCAGGGCATTGAGCATGTCGTCGATCAGTTCCCAGAAGCCGTCCATATAGCGGCGAGTCATGTCGTTCATCGCCAGGTTGCGCCCCAGGTTGCCGATGATCAGGCCGGCGACCACCATGGCGATTGGCGCTGAGACGTGCAGCTCATAGCACATCGCCGAACCACCAATCACCAGCGCCAGGGTCAGCATGACCTCGACCTGGTACTGCTCGACGCTTTTGATCATGCGGTAGGTGGCATAGCCGATCACGCCGCCAAACAGCACGCCGCCGATGGCTTCACGGGCGAACAGGATGGCGGTGTCGGCTACGCTCGGCGTTTCACCCAGCTGGATGATGCCCAGCAGGACGGTGAACACCACGACCGCCGTACCGTCGTTGAACAACGACTCGCCGACGATGGTGGTCTTGAGCGGCTTGGAGGCATTGGCGGTGCGCAGTGCGCCCAGCACGGCGATCGGGTCGGTCGGCGAGATCAGCGCGCCGAACAGCAGGCAGTAGATCAGCGGCACCTGCCAGCCGAACATCGCGAATACCCAGTGCGACAGGTAGCCGATTACCACGGTAGCGATCAGCACGCCCAGCGTGGCCAGCAGGCCGATCGGCCAGCGGTAGCTGCGCAGGTCGCTGAGGTTGACGTGCAGTGCGCCGGCGAACAGCAGGAATGCCAACATCCAGTGCATCAGCAGGTCATTGAAATCGATCTGGTTCATCAGTCCTTCGACACGTTCTTCCAGGCCAGGGAAGCCAATCAGGCTCAGACCCTGCAGCATCAGGGAGAACAGCAGTGCCGTGACCATCACGCCGATGGCGGGTGGCAGGCCGATGAAGCGGTAATTTACATAGGTGAGGAGGGTGGTGAGGCAGATAAATGCGGCAACTAGTTCAAGCATCCCGAATCCTGTGACAGTGGCTTCCAAGTCGTTACCCGAATGGCTCGGGCAGTTCTTTGATGATCTGGCGAGGGGGTCGGGACACAGGGTTTGACCGGAATTGTCGGAAACGTTCTGCTTTGCTGAGGATTTGTGTTTCGGCTGAGACCGAGCGCCGCCCGCGCGGCGCTCGATCTCACAGGTGCTGAAACTCTCCCGGCGTACTCGTCCCAGGCAACCTGCAGCCCAACGCTATATATTCATCCCTCAAAAAACCTCACAAGGACCCAAAGGCGTGCTGGCAACTTCCCTGGTTTTGGTCGCCGCGCTTCTGCACGCGACCTGGAACACCCTGATCAAATTCAGCGCCGAGCGCCTGCTGGTAATCGCCAGCATGGACCTTGTGGCGTTGCTGTTCGCGGTGTGCGCCGTGGCCTTTACCGAGTTCCCGCCTGCCGAGATCTGGCCTTGGCTGCTGGCTTCGGCGCTGGCCGAGCAGCTGTACCGGTTCTTGCTGATCCAGGCCTATCGGGTCGGTGATCTTGGCCTGGTCTATCCTCTGATGCGTGGCCTGTCGCCGCTGGTGGTGCTGGGGCTGACCCTGGCGTTTGCCGGTGAGTCGCTCAGCCAGCAGCAGATCATCGGCATCCTGCTGATCCCGTGTGGCATGGCGTGCCTGTTGTGGCAGGGCGGGGGCGGTGACCGCTTGCCCTGGTCGATGTTGCCGGTGGTCGCGCTGATCGGCTTGTGTATCGGTTGCTACACCTGGTTCGATGGCCAGGCGGTGCGCTTGTGGGGCAAGCCTTGGGATTACCTGGTGTGGTTGACGCTGCTCAGTGCCTGGCCGTTCCCGCTACTGGCCAGTGTGGCGCGGCGGGCACCGTTCGTACTGTTCTGGCGCACCCAATGGCGCCTCGGGCTGGCGGTGGGTTTTTGCGTGCTGTTCAGTTACGCGCTGGTGCTGTGGGCCATGCACCTGGGGTCGGTGGCCGAAGCGGCGGCCCTGCGCGAGTTGAGTGTGATCCTGGTGGTATTGCTGGGTATGCGCTACCTCAAAGAACCTTTTGGCAGGCCGAGACTCCTAGCTTGCGGGCTGGTCCTGGCAGGCATGCTGGTGATGAAGCTCTGACCCGAACATTGAACAAGGAGTGCTGTGCATGACCGTTGCCCTGTGGTGCATCCTGATCGCCCTGTGCCTGCCGCCACTGTGCGCATTGATTGCGAAAGTGAGCAGTGGCCGCTTCGGCCTGCGTGACAACCATGACCCGCGCGCATTCCTCGATACCCTGTCAGGCCTGCCAAGGCGTGCGCATGCGGCCCAGCAGAACAGCTTCGAGGCGTTTCCGGCATTCGCCGCAGCAGTGCTGGTGGCGGATATCGTCGGCAATGCCGAGCAGGTGACCCAGGATGTGCTGGGGGTGATGTATATCACCAGCCGCTTGCTGTACATCATCTGCTACCTGGCGGACTGGGCGGCGCTGCGTTCGCTGGTGTGGTTCGCCGGGTTGGCGATTATCGTGGCGTTCTTTGTGGTTTCTGTCTGAAACCGAGTTGCCTGCTTCGCGGCGGTTCGGCGCCCCGACAAGCCC
>NZ_BCBA01000028.1 GCF_001320245.1 Pseudomonas sp. NBRC 111124 | reverse complement strand
CGTTCTGCTGCGTGGTACCAAGCGTGACGACGTTGAGCGTGGCCAGGTTCTGGTCAAGCCAGGTTCGGTCAAGCCGCACACCAAGTTCACCGCAGAAGTCTACGTCCTGTCGAAGGAAGAAGGCGGCCGTCACACTCCGTTCTTCAAAGGCTACCGTCCTCAGTTCTACTTCCGTACCACTGACGTGACCGGTAACTGCGAACTGCCGGAAGGCGTTGAAATGGTAATGCCAGGTGACAACATTCAGATGACTGTTACCCTGATCAAGACCATCGCAATGGAAGACGGTCTGCGCTTCGCTATCCGTGAAGGCGGTCGTACCGTCGGCGCCGGCGTCGTAGCCAAAATCATCGAGTAATCACTCGACCGATTGAAAAAGACCCCCGCTCAGCGGGGGTTTTTTTTATTGGGTTGACACTAAATTGGGGCGTCTATAGAATCACGCCTCCTTTTAGCGGGCGTAGTGCGTCCGTTGGGAACAGCCTGGAGTCTGAAATCCAATGCAAAATCAGCAAATCCGTATCAGGTTGAAGGCTTTCGACCATCGCCTGATCGACCAATCCACCCAGGAAATCGTGGAAACCGCGAAACGTACTGGTGCACAAGTGCGTGGTCCAATTCCACTGCCTACCCGCAAAGAGCGTTTCACCGTTCTGGTCTCCCCGCACGTCAACAAAGACGCGCGTGACCAGTACGAGATTCGCACTCATAAGCGTGTTCTGGACATCGTCCAGCCAACGGATAAAACCGTTGATGCGCTGATGAAGCTTGATCTGGCGGCAGGTGTGGAAGTACAGATCAGCCTCGGCTAAGACTTCGGTCTAGTCGTGTAACGCTCTGAAATGGGCGGCCATAGCGGGTGAAAGCCCCGTACACTCATGAGGTTTACAACATGACTATTGGTGTAATCGGTCGCAAGTGCGGTATGACCCGCATTTTCACCGAAGAAGGTGTCTCCATTCCGGTCACGGTCATTGAGATCGAGCCGAATCGTGTCACCCAGTTCAAAACTGAAGAAACCGATGGCTACCGTGCAGTGCAAGTCACTGTCGGCGAGCGTCGTGCTTCGCGTGTGACTGCCGCTCAGGCAGGCCACTTCGCCAAGGCCAACGTTGCCGCTGGTCGCGGTGTCTGGGAGTTCCGTCTTGAAGAAGGCGAGTTCCAGGCTGGCGACTCGATCAAAGCTGAACTCTTCACTGCAGGCCAGCTGGTTGACGTTACTGGTCAGTCCAAAGGTAAAGGCTTCGCCGGTACCATCAAGCGCTGGAACTTCCGTGGCCAGGACAACACCCACGGTAACTCCGTGTCGCACCGTGTCCCAGGTTCCATCGGCCAGTGCCAGACTCCTGGTCGTGTGTTCAAGGGCAAGAAAATGTCCGGTCACATGGGCGCCGAGCGCGTGACTGTTCAGTCCCTGGAAGTAGTTCGCGTAGACGCTGAGCGCAACCTGCTGCTCGTCAAGGGTGCCGTTCCTGGCGCTACTGGCGGCGACGTGGTTGTACGTCCAGCTGTCAAGGCTCGCGGTTAAGGGGATACTGACATGCAACTTAATGTAAATGACGCTCAGGCGATCGAAGTTTCCGAACTGGCTTTCGGTGGCGAATTCAACGAGACGCTGGTACACCAAGCAGTCGTGGCCTACATGGCCGGCGGCCGTCAGGGCACCAAGCAGCAAAAGACCCGTTCCGACGTGGCTGGTGGCGGTAAGCGCCCATGGCGTCAGAAGGGTACTGGCCGTGCTCGTGCTGGTACCACTCGTGGTCCGATCTGGCGTGGCGGTGGTGTAACCTTCGCAGCTCGTCCTCAAGATCACTCGCAGAAGCTCAACAAGAAGATGTATCGCGCAGCCCTGCGCTCCATCCTCGCTGAGCTGGTGCGTAGCGACCGTCTGGTCGTGGTTCAGGACTTCGCTGTTGAAGCACCGAAAACCAAAGATCTGCTGAACAAGCTGAACGGCATGGGTCTGAGCGATGTACTGATCGTTTCCGACGCTGTTGATCAGAACCTGTACCTGGCTGCTCGCAACCTGCCGCACGTCGATGTACGTGACGTTCAAGGTTCCGACCCGGTCAGTCTGATCGCATACGAGAAGGTGTTGATCACCGTCTCGGCCGTGAAGAAATTCGAGGAGCTGCTGGGATGAACCAGGAACGCGTATTCAAAGTCCTCCTTGGCCCGCACGTTTCCGAGAAGGCTACCGTTCTGGCTGAGAAAAAAGGCCAGTTCGTATTCAAGGTTGCTACCGATGCAACCAAGCTGGAAATCAAGAAAGCTGTCGAAGGCCTGTTCAACGTAAAAGTTGAAAACGTGTCGACTGTTAACGTTCTGGGTAAAACCAAGCGTACCGCACGTGGTCTGGGCAAGCGTAATGACTGGAAGAAGGCGATCGTCTCCCTTCAGCCAGGCCAAGATCTCGATTTCAGCAGCAGTGCTGAGTAAGGAAGGGGTGCATCATGGCAATCGTTAAATGCAAACCGACTTCCCCTGGCCGCCGTTTCGTGGTCAAGGTGGTCAACAAGGAGCTGCACAAAGGCGCTCCTCACGCACCGCTGATCGAGAAAAAATCGAAGTCTGGTGGTCGTAACAACAATGGCCGCATTACCACTCGTCACGTTGGTGGTGGTCATAAGCAGCATTACCGTCTGGTCGACTTCCGTCGCAACGACAAAGATGGCATTCCAGCCACTGTCGAGCGTATCGAATACGATCCAAACCGTACTGCTCACATCGCCCTGCTGTGCTACGCAGACGGTGAGCGTCGCTACATCATCGCCCCTAAAGGCGTGAGTGCTGGCGACCAGCTGATCGCAGGTGCCCTGGCCCCAATCAAGGCCGGTAACTCCCTGCAGCTGCGCAACATTCCAGTAGGTAGCACCATTCACGGCATCGAACTGAAGCCGGGTAAAGGTGCTCAGATCGCACGTTCCGCTGGTGCTTCGGCTCAGCTGATCGCTCGCGAAGGTGTCTATGTGACCCTGCGTCTGCGCTCTGGTGAAATGCGTAAAGTCCTGGCTGAGTGCCGTGCGACCCTGGGCGAAGTCTCGAACTCCGAGCACAGCCTGCGTTCGCTGGGTAAAGCTGGTGCCAAACGCTGGCGCGGCGTTCGCCCAACCGTTCGTGGTGTTGCCATGAACCCGGTTGACCACCCACATGGTGGTGGTGAAGGTCGTACCTCCGGTGGTCGTCATCCGGTATCGCCATGGGGCTTCCCAACCAAGGGTGCGAAGACCCGCGGTAATAAGCGTACCGACAACATGATCGTCCGTCGTCGCAAGTAACTAGAGGGATACGACAGTGCCACGTTCTCTGAAAAAAGGTCCTTTTATCGATCTTCACCTGTTGAAGAAGGTCGAAGTGGCGGTGGAGAAGAACGATCGCAAGCCAGTTAAAACCTGGTCGCGTCGTTCGATGATCCTGCCACAAATGGTCGGTCTGACCATCGCGGTTCACAACGGTCGCCAGCATGTCCCAGTTCTCGTGAACGAAGACATGGTCGGCCACAAACTGGGCGAGTTCGCCGGTACCCGCACCTATCGCGGGCACGTGGCTGACAAGAAAGCCAAGCGTTAAGGGGTAAGGAAATGGAAGTAGCCGCTAAGTTGTCGGGCGCTCGCATCTCCGCCCAGAAAGCCCGCTTGGTCGCCGACCAGATCCGCGGGAAGAAGGTGGGCGAAGCGCTCAACCTGTTGGCCTTCAGCAGCAAAAAAGCCGCTGAAATCATGAAGAAAGTCCTCGAGTCGGCCGTAGCCAACGCCGAACACAACGAAGGCGCAGACGTTGATGACCTGAAGGTCTCCACCGTCTTCGTCAACGAAGGGCGTTCGCTGAAGCGCATCATGCCACGTGCCAAAGGCCGTGCTGATCGCATCGTCAAGCGGTCTTGCCATATCACTGTCAAGGTTGCGGACAAGTAACGGAGTCGATCAGATGGGTCAGAAAGTACATCCCACTGGCATTCGCCTGGGAATCGTCAAGGAGCACACCTCCGTCTGGTACGCAGACGGTGCTACTTACGCAGATTACCTGTTGAAGGATCTGAAAACGCGTGAGTACCTCCAAGACAAACTAAAAAGCGCGTCCGTAAGCCGTATCGATATTCATCGTCCGGCTCAAACTGCACGCATCACCATCCACACCGCTCGTCCAGGTATCGTTATCGGGAAGAAAGGTGAAGATGTCGAGAAGCTGCGTCAGGACCTGACCAAGCAGATGGGTGTGCCTGTGCACATCAACATCGAAGAGATCCGCAAGCCGGAACTCGACGCAATGCTGGTTGCGCAGAGCGTAGCTCAGCAGCTGGAACGCCGCGTTATGTTCCGTCGCGCCATGAAGCGCGCCGTACAGAACGCCATGCGTATTGGTGCCAAGGGCATCAAGATCCAGGTGAGCGGTCGTCTCGGCGGTGCTGAGATTGCTCGTACCGAGTGGTATCGCGAAGGTCGTGTGCCTCTGCACACCCTGCGTGCCGATATCGACTACAACACCTACGAAGCTCACACCACTTACGGTGTGATCGGTGTGAAGGTTTGGATCTTCAAAGGCGAAGTTATTGGTGGTCGCCAAGAAGAACTGAAACCACAAGCACCAGCGCCTCGTAAAAAAGCTGCTAAGTAAGGGGTACGCCAAATGTTGCAACCAAAGCGTACAAAATTCCGCAAGCAGATGACTGGCCACAACCGTGGTCTGGCACTGCGCGGTAGCAAAGTCAGCTTCGGCGAATTCGCCCTGAAAGCTGTTGCTCGCGGTCGCCTCACCGCTCGCCAGATCGAGTCCGCACGTCGTGCGCTGACCCGTCACGTTAAGCGTGGCGGTAAGATCTGGATCCGTGTGTTCCCGGACAAGCCGATCTCCAAGAAGCCTCTCGAGGTTCGTATGGGTAAAGGTAAGGGCTCCGTGGAATACTGGGTTGCCCAGATCCAGCCAGGTAAAGTCCTGTACGAGATCGAGGGTGTTTCTGAAGAGCTGGCGCGCGAAGCTTTCGCCCTGGCTGCTGCAAAGCTGCCTCTCGCCACCTCCTTTGTTAAGCGGACGGTGATGTGATGAAAGCGAATGAACTTCGTGAAAAATCTGCACAGCAACTGAATGAGCAACTGCTCGGCTTGCTGCGCGACCAGTTCAATCTGCGTATGCAGAAAGCAACTGGCCAGTTGGGGCAGTCGCACCTGCTCTCGCAAGTTAAGCGTGACATCGCTCGCGTGAAAACTGTGCTTAACCAGCAGGCAGGTAAGTGATCATGGCTGAAGCTGAAAAAACCGTCCGTACGCTGACTGGCCGTGTCGTCAGCGACAAAATGGACAAGACCATCACCGTTCTGATCGAGCGTCGCGTAAAGCACCCGATCTACGGTAAATACGTTAAGCGTTCGACTAAGCTGCACGCGCACGACGAATCCAACCAGTGCAAAATCGGCGACAAGGTTTCCATCCGTGAAACCCGTCCGCTGGCCAAGACCAAGTCCTGGGCACTGGTTGAAGTCCTCGAACGCGCTGTTGAAGTCTAAGGGCTAGGGGTCGGAGAAATTTTATGATTCAGACTCAATCCATGCTCGATGTGGCCGATAACAGCGGCGCTCGTCGCGTCATGTGCATTAAGGTACTCGGCGGTTCGCACCGCCGTTACGCCGGCATCGGTGACATCATCAAAGTAACCGTCAAGGAAGCAATTCCGCGCGGTAAGGTCAAAAAAGGCCAGGTGATGACTGCTGTTGTCGTCCGTACCCGTCACGGTGTACGTCGCGCTGACGGTTCCATCATTCGTTTCGACGGCAACGCTGCTGTTCTGCTGAACACCAAGCAAGAGCCGATCGGCACTCGCATCTTCGGGCCAGTGACCCGTGAACTTCGTACTGAGAAGTTCATGAAGATCGTCTCGCTCGCCCCTGAAGTGCTGTAAGGAGATCCGACATGCAAAAGATTCGTCGTGACGACGAGATCATCGTGATCGCCGGCAAAGACAAAGGTAAGCGCGGTAAGGTGCTGAAGGTTCTGGCTGATGACCGTCTGGTCATCGGTGGCGTGAACCTGGTCAAGCGTCATACCAAGCCTAACCCGATGGCGGGCGTTCAGGGCGGTATCGTCGAAAAAGAAGCGCCTCTGCACGCTTCCAACGTTGCCATCTTCAACGGCGAAACCAACAAAGCTGACCGCGTTGGTTTCAAAGTAGAAGACGGTAAGAAAATTCGTGTCTTCAAGTCGACCCAAAAAGCGGTTGATGCTTGAACACTGCTAGGTAGAAGACCATGGCACGACTGAAAGAGATTTACCGGAACGAAATCGCTCCTAAGCTTAAGGAAGAACTTAAGCTGTCGAACGTGATGGAAGTTCCGCGCGTTACCAAGATCACCCTGAACATGGGTCTGGGCGAAGCGATCGGCGACAAGAAAGTCATCGAGCACGCTGTTGCCGACCTGGAAAAGATCACCGGTCAAAAGCCGGTCGTGACTTTCGCTCGTAAATCCATCGCGGGCTTCAAAGTCCGTGAGGGATGGCCGATCGGCGTCAAGGTGACCCTGCGTAGCGACAAGATGTACGAATTCCTGGACCGCCTGCTGGCGATCTCCCTGCCTCGGGTACGCGACTTCCGCGGCCTGAATGCCAAGTCCTTCGATGGCCGTGGCAACTACAGCATGGGCGTGAAAGAGCAGATCATCTTCCCGGAAATCGATTACGACAAGATCGATGCTCTGCGCGGTTTGGACATCACCCTGACCACCACTGCTCGTTCGGATGACGAAGGCCGCGCTCTGCTGCGTGCATTCAAATTCCCGTTCCGCAACTGATTGGAGTAGGAAAATGGCCAAGAAGAGCATGAAGAACCGCGAGCTGAAGCGTCAGCTCACGGTAGCCAAGTTCGCCAAAAAGCGTGCTGAGCTGAAAGCGACCATCGTCAACGTGAACGCCTCTCCTGAAGAGCGTTTCGCTGCCGTTGTCGCTCTGCAGAAGCAGCCACGTGATGCGAGCGCTGCGCGCCTGCGCAACCGTTGCCGCCTGACCGGTCGTCCTCACGGTGTATACCGTAAGTTCGGCCTGGGCCGTAACATGCTGCGTCAAGCTGCAATGCGCGGCGACGTACCAGGCCTGGTCAAAGCCTCCTGGTAAGCGCTGCAGGTGTGATCACGGTGGAAGGGGAGCAATCTTCCGACCGCCGGTGACCTCGCCAACAAACAAGCCCCCTCGTGGGGCTTGTTTCGTTTCTGCCTTGTGTCTAGAATGACCGGCTCACCCGAGCCTGGGTTTTTTACCCTGCCCGTTCGGGTGGTTGTGATAGCCGCGAGGCTAAAATTTCTTGTATCAGGAGCATCTAGCCCATGAGTATGCAGGACCCGTTAGCGGACATGCTAACTCGCATCCGTAATGCCCAGATGGCTGAAAAGTCCGTCGTAAGCATGCCTTCCTCCACTCTGAAGGTTGCGGTTGCCAAAGTTCTGAAGGACGAAGGTTACATCGCTGGCTACCAGGTTACTGGTGAAGCCAAGCCTTCCCTGTCGATCGAACTGAAGTACTTCGAAGGCCGTCCGGTCATCGAGGAACTGAAGCGCTCCAGCCGTCCAGGCCTGCGCCAGTACAAGTCCGTCACTGAGCTGCCGAAAGTACGTGGCGGCCTGGGCGTGTCTATTGTCTCCACCAACAAAGGTGTGATGACTGATCGCGCTGCGCGCGCTGCCGGTGTCGGCGGCGAAGTTCTCTGCACAGTGTTCTAAGGGGGGATAGACATGTCTCGCGTCGCTAAGAACCCCGTTAAGCTGCCATCCGGTGTCGAAGTCAAATTCGCCGGTCAGCAGCTTTCGGTGAAGGGTGCCAAAGGCACTCTCGAACTGAACGTTCACTCGTCTGTTGAAGTTACCGAAGAGTCTGGCGAGCTGCGTTTCGTCGCTCGCAATGGTGACCAGCAAGCTCGTGCCATGGCCGGTACTACCCGTGCTCTGGTCAACAACATGGTCCAGGGCGTAAGCCAAGGCTTCGAGCGCAAGCTCCAGCTGGTCGGTGTTGGTTACAAGGCACAGGCTAAAGGCACCGTCCTGAACCTGGCCCTGGGCTTCTCTCACCCAGTGGACTACGAACTGCCAGCCGGCATCACCGCTGAAACGCCTAGCCAGACCGACATCCTGATCAAGGGTATCGACAAGCAGCTGGTAGGTCAGGTGGCCGCTGAAATCCGCGGGTTCCGTCCGCCAGAGCCTTACAAAGGCAAGGGTGTGCGTTACGCGGACGAAGCAGTCCGTCGTAAAGAAGCCAAGAAGAAGTAGGGCCTAGCAAATGACCGACAAAAAAGTTATTCGACTGCGTCGCGCTCGCAAAGCACGCCTCAAGATGCACGAACTCGAAGTCGTGCGCCTGTGCGTGTTCCGCTCCTCGCAGCACATCTACGCCCAGGTCATTTCGGCCGACGGCAGCAAGGTTCTGGCAAGCGCCTCGACCTTGGACAAAGACCTGCGTGATGGCGCCACTGGCAACATCGACGCGGCCACTAAGGTTGGCAAGCTGGTAGCTGAGCGCGCGAAAGCCGCCGGTGTATCTCAAGTTGCCTTTGACCGTTCCGGCTTCAAGTACCATGGCCGCGTCAAAGCGCTGGCTGATGCTGCTCGTGAAGGCGGGCTGGAGTTCTAAGTTATGGCAAATAACGATCAAAAGCGCGACGAAGGCTACATCGAGAAGCTGGTTCAAGTTAACCGCGTAGCCAAAACCGTTAAAGGCGGCCGTATCTTCACCTTCACCGCGCTGACCGTGGTAGGTGATGGCAAGGGTCGCGTTGGTTTCGGCCGTGGCAAGTCGCGCGAAGTACCTGCTGCGATCCAGAAAGCCATGGAAGCTGCTCGTCGCAACATGATCCAGGTTGACCTGAAGGGCACCACCCTGCAGTACGCCACCAAGGCTGCCCACGGCGCCTCGAAGGTTTACATGCAGCCTGCTTCGGAAGGTACCGGTATCATCGCCGGCGGCGCAATGCGTGCCGTCCTGGAAGTTGCTGGTGTTCAGAACGTCCTGGCCAAGTGCTACGGTTCGACCAACCCAGTGAACGTGGTTTACGCCACCTTCAAGGGTCTGAAAGCCATGCAATCTCCTGAATCCATTGCTGCCAAGCGCGGCAAGAGCGTTGAGGAGATCTTCTAATCATGGCAACCGTAAAAGTAACGCTGATCAAGAGCGTCTCGGGCCGCCTGCCTAACCACAAACTGTGCGTTAAAGGTCTGGGTCTGCGTCGCATCGGTCACACTGTAGAAGTCCAGGATACTCCCGAGAACCGCGGGATGATCAACAAGGCTTACTACATGCTGAAGGTCGAGGGCTAATCGATGAAACTCAATGATCTGAGTCCAGCGCCGGGTTCCCGTCGCGAGAAGCATCGTCCAGGTCGTGGTATCGGTAGCGGTCTGGGTAAGACCGGCGGCCGTGGCCACAAAGGTCAGACTTCCCGTTCCGGTGGTTCGATCGCTCCTGGCTTCGAAGGCGGTCAACAGCCGCTGCACCGTCGTCTGCCGAAGTTCGGCTTCGTTTCCCTGAAAGCCATGGATCGCGCTGAAGTGCGCCTGTCCGAGCTGGCGAAAGTGGAAGGCGACGTGATCTCCGTGCAGTCCCTGAAGGATGCCAACGTGATCAACCAGCACATTCAGCGTGTGAAAATCATGCTGTCTGGCGAAGTTACTCGCGCAGTCACCATCAAGGGCATCGCAGCCACCAAGGGTGCGCGTGCGGCTATCGAAGCAGCTGGCGGCAAATTCGAGGAATAAATGGCTAAGCAAGGTGCTCTCTCTTCGCTCGGTAAGGGCGGGATGTCGGAACTCTGGGCTCGTCTGCGCTTTCTGTTCATGGCGATCATCGTCTATCGGATAGGTGCGCATATCCCGGTTCCTGGCATCAATCCAGACCGTCTGGCGGATCTGTTTCGGCAGAATGAGGGGACCATTCTTAGCTTGTTCAACATGTTTTCCGGTGGCGCGCTTGAGCGCATGAGCATCTTTGCACTGGGGATCATGCCGTACATCTCGGCATCGATCATCATGCAGCTGATGACGGCGGTCAGCCCGCAACTGGAGCAGTTGAAGAAGGAAGGTGAAGCTGGCCGTCGCAAGATCAGCCAGTACACCCGCTACGGCACCGTTATCCTGGCACTGGTTCAAGCCATTGGCATGTCCATTGGCCTGGCCAACCAGGGCGTGGCGTTTTCTGTAGGGCTCGGCTTCTATGTCGTTGCCGTCTCCACCTTCGTGGCAGGCGCGATGTTCATGATGTGGCTGGGTGAGCAGATCACCGAGCGCGGTGTGGGTAACGGTATCTCGATGTTGATCTTCGCAGGTATCGTTGCCGGTCTTCCGAGAGCAATCGGGCAGTCTTTCGAGTCTGCACGCACAGGCGATATCAACATTTTCGCCCTGGTCGCAATCGGTTTGCTTGCAGTAGCGATCATCGGTTTCGTGGTGTTCATTGAGCGTGGTCAGCGTCGTATCGCCGTTCACTACGCCAAGCGTCAGCAGGGCCGCAAGGTCTTCGCGGCGCAGACCAGCCACTTGCCGCTGAAGGTGAACATGGCGGGGGTTATCCCGGCCATTTTCGCGAGCAGCATTTTGCTGTTCCCGGCTTCGCTGGGTGCCTGGTTCGGTCAGTCCGAAGGTATGGGCTGGCTGCAGGACATCTCGCAGTCGATCGCTCCTGGTCAGCCGTTGAACATTCTGCTGTTTAGTGCAGGGATCATTTTCTTCTGCTTCTTCTACACAGCGTTGATGTTCAACCCGAAAGACGTAGCGGAAAACCTGAAGAAGTCCGGTGCCTTTATTCCGGGTATCCGTCCTGGTGAACAGTCCGCACGCTACATTGATGGCGTTCTGACTCGTTTGACCATGTTCGGTGCTCTTTACATGATGGCCGTCTGCCTTCTGCCCCAGTTCCTGGTGGTGGCAGCAAATGTGCCGTTCTACCTTGGCGGGACCTCGTTGCTGATTGTGGTAGTGGTTGTGATGGACTTCATGTCCCAAGTACAATCGCACCTCGTTTCGCACCAGTACGAATCCCTGATGAAGAAAGCCAACCTGAAAGGCTACGGTGGCAGCGGTTTGCTGCGCTGATACGCCCCTAAGGTTCGAGGAGTCGGTAATGAAAGTTCGTGCATCGGTGAAAAAGCTGTGCCGTAACTGCAAGATCATCCGTCGCGAAGGCGTCGTACGAGTGATCTGCAGCGCGGAACCGCGTCACAAACAGCGCCAAGGCTGAGTGTGATCTGCGCTTCAAACCCAGCAGCTAGTGTGCTGCTGGGTTGATTATTCGTTTCTACAGCGATATTATCTCGCGCCCTATTTCTTGGCTTCCGGGGCGTAGGTAGCTGTCAATTGGAGTCCCACTGAATGGCCCGTATTGCAGGCGTCAACATTCCAGATAACAAGCATACTGTTATCTCGCTGACCTACATCTATGGTGTCGGTCGCACAACTGCACAGAAGATCTGTGCAGACGCTGGTGTCAACCCAGCCGCAAAGATCAAGGATCTGAGCGACGAGCAAATCGAAACCCTGCGTGGCGAAGTCGCGAAGTTCACCACCGAAGGTGACCTGCGTCGTGACATCAACATGAAGATCAAACGCTTGATGGACCTGGGCTGCTACCGTGGCCTGCGTCATCGTAAAGGTCTGCCGGTTCGCGGTCAGCGCACCAAGACCAACGCACGCACCCGTAAGGGCCCGCGTAAGCCGATCCGCAAGTAACCGCCCGGGAATATAGACATGGCAAAACCTGCTGCTCGTCCTCGTAAGAAAGTCAAAAAGACAGTGGTTGATGGCATCGCCCACATCCATGCGTCTTTCAACAACACCATCGTGACCATCACCGACCGTCAGGGCAATGCTCTGTCGTGGGCTACCTCCGGTGGTTCGGGTTTCCGTGGTTCGCGCAAATCCACCCCGTTCGCAGCCCAGATTGCTGCTGAGCGTGCTGGTCAAGCTGCGCTGGAATATGGTCTGAAGAACCTCGACGTCAACGTCAAGGGTCCAGGTCCAGGTCGTGAATCCGCCGTTCGTGCACTGAACAGCTGCGGCTACAAGATCGCCAGCATCACCGACGTGACGCCAATCCCGCATAACGGGTGCCGTCCGCCGAAGAAGCGTCGCGTGTAATCAGGAGACAGAAGAATGGCACGTTACATTGGTCCAAAATGCAAACTGTCTCGTCGTGAAGGCACCGACCTGTTCCTGAAGAGCGGCGTTCGCGCTCTGGAATCGAAGTGCAACATCGAAGCAGCCCCAGGTATCCACGGCCAGCGCCGTGGCCGTCAGTCCGACTACGGTACCCAGCTGCGCGAGAAACAAAAAGTCCGTCGTATCTACGGTGTTCTGGAGCGTCAGTTCCGCGGTTACTACCAAGCTGCTGCCTCGAAAAAAGGCGCAACCGGTGAGAACCTGCTGCAACTGCTCGAGTGCCGTCTGGATAACGTCGTTTACCGTATGGGCTTCGGCTCGACTCGTTCCGAGTCGCGTCAGCTGGTTTCGCACAAAGCAATCAGCGTCAACGGTAAGACTGTAAACATTCCATCCTACCAAGTTCGTCCGGGTGACGTGGTCGCGGTTCGCGAGAAGTCGCTGAACCAGCTGCGCATTGTTCAAGCCCTTGAACTGTGCGCCCAGCGTGGCCGCGTTGAGTGGGTAGACGTAGATTCCGCTAAGAAGTCGGGCGTTTTCAAGAACGTTCCTGCTCGTGGCGATCTGTCTGCCGACATCAACGAAAACCTGATTGTCGAGCTCTACTCCAAGTAAGGGCTAGAAAATAGGTGCATCCATGCAGATTTCGGTAAATGAGTTCCTGACTCCCCGCCATATTGATGTGCAGGTAGTCAGTCCGACCCGCGCCAAGATTACGCTCGAGCCTCTCGAGCGTGGTTTCGGCCATACCCTGGGCAACGCGCTGCGCCGCATCCTGTTGTCCTCCATGCCTGGCTGTGCAGTAGTCGAGGCCGAGATCGATGGCGTACTCCATGAGTACTCCGCGATCGAAGGTGTACAGGAAGACGTCATTGAAATCCTGTTGAACCTGAAAGGCCTGGCTATCAAACTGCACGGTCGTGACGAAGTTACGCTGACCTTGTCGAAAAAGGGTTCGGGGGTGGTTACCGCTGCCGATATTCAGCTGGATCACGATGTCGAGATCGTCAACCCCGATCACGTAATCGCGAACCTGGCGTCCAACGGCGCCCTGAACATGAAGCTCACTGTAGCTCGTGGTCGCGGTTACGAGCCGGCTGACTCCCGTCAAACCGACGAAGACGAAAGCCGTAGCATTGGCCGTCTGCAGCTGGACGCTTCGTTCAGCCCGGTGCGTCGTATCGCCTATGTGGTCGAAAACGCCCGTGTTGAACAGCGTACCAACCTGGACAAGCTGGTCATCGATCTGGAAACCAACGGCACCCTGGATCCTGAAGAGGCTATCCGCCGCGCTGCGACCATCCTGCAACAGCAGCTGGCCGCGTTCGTCGACCTCAAAGGTGACAGCGAGCCTGTCGTAGTCGAGCAGGAAGACGAGATCGATCCGATCCTGCTGCGCCCGGTTGACGACCTGGAACTGACTGTACGTTCGGCCAACTGCCTCAAGGCGGAGAACATCTACTACATCGGCGACCTGATTCAGCGTACCGAAGTAGAGCTGTTGAAGACTCCTAACCTTGGCAAGAAGTCCCTGACTGAAATCAAGGACGTCCTGGCCTCTCGTGGTCTGTCTCTCGGCATGCGCCTCGACAACTGGCCGCCTGCAAGTCTTAAGAAAGACGACAAGGCGACCGCCTGATCGTCGTAATCACCGAACGTAGTGTTTGGTAAGGAATGAATCATGCGTCATCGTAAAAGTGGACGTCACCTGAGCCGTACCAGCTCTCACCGCAAGGCTATGTTCCAGAACATGGCAGTGTCGTTGATCGAGCACGAGCTGATCAAAACCACCCTGCCGAAAGCCAAGGAACTGCGCCGCGTTGCCGAGCCGCTGATCACCCTGGCCAAGGAAGACAGCGTTGCTAACCGTCGTCTGGCCTTCGACCGTACCCGTTCGAAGTCCGCTGTTGGCAAACTGTTCAACGACCTGGGCAAGCGTTACGCCACCCGTCAGGGCGGCTACCTGCGCATCCTGAAGTGCGGTTTCCGCGCTGGCGACAACGCGCCTATGGCGTACGTCGAGCTGGTTGATCGTCCGGTCGGCGGTGCTGTAGAAGCCGCTGAGTAAGACGTTCTGTCTGCTACAAAGAACCGGGCCTAGTGCCCGGTTTTTTGTGTCTGTACATATTGTTTATTTCTATTGATGCAAGTCATGTAATGAATTTGTTCTGAAACGACCGCTCGTCGATACTCCTTCTCAAGCCGCTTAGCCGGCACCTGAGACCGATAAGGAGAGCCCATGAGCAAGATTCTCACCACCGCCAGCGGTGCACCTGTAGCCGACAACCAGAATTCCCGCTCAGCCGGCCCGCGCGGCCCGCTGCTGCTCGACGATTTTCACCTGATCGAGAAGCTCGCCCACTTCAACCGCGAGAACATCCCAGAGCGCCGTGTGCACGCCAAAGGCTCGGGTGCCTACGGTACCTTCACCGTCACCCGCGATATCACTTCGTATACCAGCGCCAAGCTGTTTGAGCAGATTGGCAAGGAGACCGAGACCTTCCTGCGCTTCTCGACGGTCGGTGGCGAGCGCGGCTCGGCGGATACCGAGCGCGACCCACGCGGCTTTGCGGTGAAGTTCTACACCGAGGAAGGCAACTGGGACATCGTTGGCAACAACACCCCGGTATTCTTCATCCGCGACCCGCTCAAGTTCCCGGATTTTATCCACACCCAGAAACGCCACCCGCAAACCAACTTGAAGAATGCCCAGATGATGTGGGACTTCTGGTCGCACTCGCCTGAAGCCCTGCACCAAGTCACCATTCTCTTCTCGGATCGTGGTATTCCGGACGGTTACCGGCACATGCATGGCTTTGGCAGCCACACCTATAGCCTGATCAATGCCCAAGGCGAGCGCACCTGGGTCAAATGGCACTTCAAGACTCAGCAAGGCATCAAGAATCTGGCCCCGGCCGACGCAGCACGCCTGGCCGGTACCGACCCGGACTACGCCCAGCGTGACCTGTTCGGGGCCATCGAGCGTGGCGACTTCCCGCGCTGGACCGTGTGCATCCAGGTAATGAGCGAGGCCGAGGCGGCCAACCGCGACGAGAACCCGTTCGACGTGACCAAGACTTGGTCGCAGAAGGAGTACCCGCTGATCGAAGTCGGCGTGCTGGAGCTTAACCGCAACCCGCTCAACTATTTCGCTGAAGTGGAACAGGCGGCATTCGGCCCGAGCAATATGGTCCCTGGTGTCGGGCTGTCGCCTGACCGCATGCTGCAGGGCCGCGTCTTCGCTTACGCTGATGCACACCGCTACCGTGTGGGTACCAACCATCAGCAGTTGCCGGTGAACGCCCCGCGCAGCCAGGTGAACAGCTACCAGCGCGACGGTTCGATGGCCATGGGCAGCTACGGCAGTGCGCCGAACTACGAGCCCAACAGCTACACCGATGCGCCGAAGCAGTCGCCACGCCACGCTGAGCCCGCATTGGCACTCAGCGGCGCAGCGGATCGCCATGATCACCGCGAGGACCGCGATTACTACAGCCACGCCGGTGCGTTGTTCCGTTTGATGAGCGAGGAACAGAAGGCACTGCTGATCAGCAATATCGCCGGCACCATGGCGGGGGTGAGTGAAGACGTGATCCAGCGCCAGTTGCAGTACTTCTTCAAGGCTGACCCGGCCTACGGCGAAGGCATTGCCAAGGCGTTGGGCGTGAATCTCGCCTAAGTCGAAGTGATAAGAAGAACCGCCCTCATTTGGGCGGTTTTTCAATGAATATCACTACTGTTTAACCGATTTTTTGCTTCTAATTGCGCGTTTTTCAGTGACCGCGCGGGAAAGCTGGTTCACACTATGTGCATCAAGCCGTTTTCACAGGGAGAATCAGGGCGATGCAAGGTCACCCGGACGTAATCAACTACCTCGTCACGTTGCTGAAGGGCGAACTGGCCGCTCGCGACCAGTACTTCATCCACTCGCGCATGTACGAAGACTGGGGCCTCTCCAAGCTCTACGAGCGTATCAACCACGAGATGGAAGAAGAGACGCAGCACGCCGATGCCCTGATGCGCCGTATCCTGATGCTCGAAGGCACTCCCGACATGCGCGCGGACGACCTGGAAGTGGGCAGCACCGTGCCAGAAATGATCGAGGCCGACCTCAAGCTCGAGTACAAGGTGCGTGGCGCCCTGTGCAAAGGCATCGAACTGTGCGAACTGCACAAGGATTACATCAGCCGCGACATCCTGCGTGCTCAGCTGGCCGACACCGAAGAAGATCACACCTACTGGCTGGAAAAGCAGCAGGGTCTGATCAAGGCCATTGGCCTGGAGAACTACCTGCAGTCGCAGATGTAAGTTATCCACAGCTTCATGAAAAAAAGCCCCTGGCACCTTTGGCGCCAGGGGCTTTTTCATGTCACTGACGGCCCTCAAGCGCGGTCACGCTCCAGCAGTGGCTTGAGGTAATGCCCGGTATACGACTGTTTCATCTTGCTCAGTTCTTCCGGGGTACCGCAGGCAATGATCTGTCCGCCCTTGGAACCACCTTCCGGCCCCAGGTCCACCAGCCAGTCGGCAGTCTTGATCACATCCAGGTTGTGCTCAATCACCACCACGGTGTTGCCGTGGTCGCGCAGACGATGCAGGACGTCCAGCAGTTGCTGGATGTCGGCAAAGTGCAGGCCGGTGGTCGGCTCGTCGAGGATGTACAAGGTCTTGCCGGTATCGCGCTTGGACAACTCACGCGACAGCTTGACCCGTTGCGCCTCGCCACCGGACAAGGTGGTCGCCGACTGCCCCAGCTTGATGTACGACAGGCCCACGTCCATCAACGTCTGTAGCTTGCGCGCCAGCGCGGGCACCGCATCGAAGAACGCGCGAGCATCCTCGATGGTCATTTCCAGCACCTCGTGGATGTTCTTGCCCTTGTACTTGATCTCCAGGGTTTCGCGGTTGTAGCGCTTGCTCTTGCACACATCGCAGGGCACGTAGATGTCCGGTAGGAAGTGCATCTCGACCTTGATCAGGCCGTCGCCCTGGCAGGCCTCGCAACGCCCGCCCTTGACGTTGAACGAGAACCGCCCCGGGCCGTAGCCGCGCGAACGTGACTCCGGCACGCCGGAAAACAACTCGCGGATCGGCGTGAAGATGCCGGTGTAGGTCGCCGGGTTCGAGCGCGGCGTGCGGCCGATCGGGCTTTGGTCGATGTCTACGACCTTGTCCAGGTGTTGCAGGCCGTCCATGCTGCTGTGTGGCGCCGCTTCAAGGGTGCTCGCACCGTTGAGGGCAGTGGCCGCGAGGGGGAACAGGGTGTTGTTGATCAGCGTCGACTTGCCCGAGCCGGATACGCCAGTCACGCAGGTCAGCAGGCCGATCGGCACTTCCAGGTCGACGTTCTGCAGGTTGTTGCCCCGTGCGCCTTTGAGCTTGAGCTGCAGCTTCTTGTTGCGCGGGGTGCGCTTGGCCGGCACGACGATTTTCTTGCGCCCGGACAGGTACTTGCCGGTCAGCGAGTCAGGGTGGTCCATGACTTCCTGTGGCGTGCCTTCGGCAACGATCTGGCCGCCGTGCACCCCGGCCCCCGGGCCGATGTCCACCACGTAGTCCGCCAGGCGGATGGCGTCCTCGTCGTGTTCCACCACGATCACCGTGTTGCCCAGGTCGCGCAGGTGGTTGAGGGTGGCCAACAGGCGGTCGTTGTCGCGTTGATGAAGACCGATGGACGGTTCATCGAGGATGTACATCACCCCGACCAGGCCGGCACCGATCTGGCTGGCTAGGCGGATGCGCTGCGCTTCGCCACCCGACAGCGTATCGGCGCTGCGGTCCAGGGTCAGGTAGTCGAGGCCGACGTTGACCAGGAACTGCAGGCGTTCGCAGATTTCCTTGAGGATCTTCGCCGCGATCTCGCCGCGACGGCCGGTCAGGGTCAGCTCGCTGAAGTAGTTGCTGGCATCGCCGATCGGCAGGTTGGTCACCGCCGGCAGGGTCTTCTCGCCCACCCACACGTGGCGCGCCTCGCGGCGCAGCCGGGTGCCGCGGCAATCAGGGCAGGGCTGGGTGCCGAGGAACTTGGCCAGCTCTTCTCGCACGGTGGCCGACTCGGTCTCGCGGTAGCGGCGCTCCAGGTTCGGCACGATGCCTTCAAACGGGTGCGAGCGCTTGACGATGTCGCCGCGGTCGTTGAGGTACTTGAAGTCGACGCTCTGCTTGCCGCTGCCCTGCAGGATGACCTTCTGGTGCTCGGCCGACAGTTCGCCGAACGGCTCTTCCAGGCTGAAGCCGTAGTGCGCAGCCAGCGAGCCGAGCATCTGGAAGTAATACACGTTGCGCCGGTCCCAGCCGCGGATCGCGCCTTCGGCCAGGGTCAGTTCGCTGTTGACCAGGCGCTTGGTGTCGAAGAACTGTTTCACCCCGAGGCCGTCGCAAGTCGGGCAGGCGCCGGCCGGGTTGTTGAAGGAGAACAGTTTCGGCTCCAGCTCGCTGATCGCATGGCCGCATACCGGGCAGGCGAAGCGTGCAGAGAAGATCATCTCTTCGCCAGGCTCGTCGTCCATCGGCGCCACCAGAGCGATGCCGTCGGCCAGCTTCAGCGCGGTTTCGAACGACTCGGCAAGGCGCTGCTGCAGGTCGGCGCGGACCTTGAAGCGGTCAACCACCACGTCGATGCTGTGCTTCTTCTGCTTGTCCAGCTTGGGCAGTTCGTCCAGCTCGTAGAGCTTGCCGTTGACCCGCGCACGGACGAAGCCTTGAGCGCGCAGTTCGTCGAACACCGCCAGGTGCTCACCCTTGCGCTCGCGGATCACCGGCGCCAGCAGCATCAGCTTGCTGCCTTCCGGGCGCTCCAGTACAAGGTCGACCATCTGGCTGATCGTTTGCGCTTCCAGCGGAATGTCGTGGTCCGGGCAGCGCGGCGTACCGACGCGGGCATACAGCAGGCGCAGGTAGTCGTAGATCTCGGTGATGGTGCCGACCGTGGAACGCGGGTTGTGCGAAGTCGACTTCTGCTCGATGGAAATGGCCGGTGACAGGCCTTCGATGGTGTCGACGTCGGGTTTTTCCATCATCGACAGGAACTGCCGGGCATAGGCCGACAGCGACTCCACGTAGCGGCGCTGGCCTTCGGCGTAGAGCGTGTCGAACGCCAGGGAAGACTTGCCGGATCCGGACAGGCCGGTGATCACGATCAGCTTGTCCCGCGGCAGGGTCAGGTCGATGTTCTTCAGGTTGTGGGTACGTGCCCCACGAATCAGGATCTTGTCCACTGCGGCCTCGCTCGGCGGGCATAAACAAGGAAGTATACGGCGCGCTGCCAGTACGCGGCAAAGCGTCGCGTAGATGCCGTCAAGCTGTCGGACTGATAGAATCGCCGCCGGTTCACACGAGGTTTATCCATGCACGACACCCACAACGAGCGCATGAGCAGCGGCGAAACCCGCGCTGCTAGCGGCCTGGCCCTGGTCTTTGCCTTTCGTATGCTGGGCATGTTCATGGTCTTGCCGGTGCTGGCCACCTACGGTATGGACTTGGCCGGCGCTACCCCCGCGCTGATCGGGCTGGCCATCGGCGCCTATGGCCTGACCCAGGCAGTATTGCAGATCCCGTTCGGGATGATTTCCGACCGCATCGGCCGCCGCCCGGTGATTTACCTGGGGCTGGTGATCTTCGCCCTGGGCAGCGTATTGGCAGCCCAGGCGGACTCCATCTGGGGCGTGATCGCCGGGCGGATCCTGCAGGGCGCCGGGGCGATTTCTGCAGCGGTCATGGCCTTGCTCTCGGACCTGACCCGCGAGCAGCACCGGACCAAGGCGATGGCGATGATCGGCATGAGCATCGGCCTGTCATTCGCCGTGGCCATGGTCATCGGCCCATTGCTCACAAGCCACTTCGGCTTGTCAGGCTTGTTCCTGGCCACTGCAGGACTTGCCCTGGTGGGCATCTTGCTGATCGCCTTCGTCGTCCCCACTACCCACAGCACCTTGCAGCACCGCGAGTCGGGTGTGGCGCGCCAGGCGCTCGGCCCGACCCTGCGTCATCCGGACCTTCTGCGCCTGGATGCGGGTATTTTCATCCTCCATGCCATCCTCATGGCCAGCTTCGTCGCGCTGCCCCTGGCATTCGTCGAACGCGGTGGCTTGCCCAAGGAGCAGCACTGGTGGGTGTACCTGACCGCGCTGCTGATCTCATTTTTTGCAATGATCCCGTTCATCATCTACGGCGAAAAAAAGCGCAAGATGAAACGTGTACTGGCCGGTGCGGTCAGTGTGCTGCTGCTGACGGAAGTGTTCTTCTGGCAGTGGGCTGACGGTTTGCGCGGACTGGTGATTGGCACCGTGGTATTCTTTACCGCATTCAACCTGTTGGAGGCCTCGTTGCCTTCGCTGGTGAGCAAGGTGTCGCCTGCTGGTGGCAAGGGGACGGCGATGGGGGTGTATTCCACCAGCCAGTTCCTCGGCGCCGCCCTGGGAGGAATCCTCGGTGGCTGGTTGTTCCAGCACGGTGGGCTGAACATGGTGTTCCTTGGTTGCGCAATTCTGTGTGCCATCTGGTTGGTCGTCGCCTTGCGCATGAACGAGCCACCCTATGTGACCAGCCTGCGCATGCCGCTGACGCCAGAGGCAGTTCGGGAAGCCGGCTTGACCGAGCGCCTGATGGCCGTGCCGGGTGTGACCGATGCCGTGGTGGTGGCAGATGAAGCCGCCATCTATATCAAACTGGATACGAAAATTTTGGACCGTGCGACCCTCGAGCGACTGGTGAATCCAGCCTCTTCGGCGTGCGAAGCCTAGGAGAACGTTATGGCCCGTGGGGTTAACAAAGTCATTCTGGTCGGCACCTGTGGCCAGGATCCCGAAGTCCGCTACCTGCCCAACGGTAACGCCGTGACCAACCTGAGCCTGGCCACCAGCGAGCAGTGGACCGACAAGCAGTCGGGCCAGAAGGTCGAGCGTACCGAGTGGCACCGTGTGTCGCTGTTCGGCAAGGTTGCCGAAATCGCCGGCGAGTACCTGCGCAAAGGTTCGCAGTGCTACATCGAAGGCAAGCTGCAGACCCGTGAGTGGGAAAAGGACGGCATCAAGCGCTACACCACCGAGATCATTGTCGACATCAACGGCACGATGCAGCTGCTCGGTGGTCGTCCGCAGGGCCAGCAGCAGGGCGGCGACCCGTACAGCCAGGGTGGCGGCAACTACAACCAAGGTGGTGGCCAGCAGCAACAGTACAACCAGGCTCCGCCACGCCAGCAGGCCCAGCGCCCGCAGCAGCAACAGCGCCCGGCGCCGCAGCAGCCAGCACCGCAGCCGGCGGCTGACTTCGACAGCTTCGATGACGACATTCCGTTCTGATTGAACAGTTTGGCGCCTAGCTAGATCGGAAACCCAGGGCATTTGCTCTGGGTTTTTTTATGGCCTGTGCGCATGCCAGAAGAGCCAGAAGAGAAGGTGAAGGCTTCCGACTGCTCGCCACAACCCTTGCAGCGCCCATGAGATCGATTGCGCCCCGCGCAGCGTTCGGTCTCACAGGCGCCATAGAACTCAAGGCATGCAACAGGCAGCCCCAACGCAACCCCCAGACACAATCAATCCTCACACCTCCTGATCCACGTCATCGCACCTTCTCGTTTCTTGACTAGTCTTACCTATTGGCGGCCATCAATCAGCCGCCACCGTGACTACCAAGAGGCGCCGGCCATGTTCCGTGCGTCCAAACCTGATCAGGAGTGCACGATGGATCTCAACCGTCGGCAGTTCTTCAAGGTCGCCGCCGTCGGCCTTGGAGGCTCGAGCCTGGCGGCGTTGGGCATGGCCCCGACGCCGGCCTTCGCTGAGCAGGTGCGCCACTTCAAGCTGGCGCACACGAAGGAAACCCGCAACACCTGCCCCTACTGCTCGGTCGGCTGCGGCCTGATCCTGTACAGCCAGGGCGACGCGGGCAAAAACGTCAAACAGAACATCATCCACATCGAAGGCGACGCCGATCACCCGGTCAACCGCGGCACCCTGTGCCCGAAAGGTGCCGGCCTGCTCGATTTCATCCACAGCCCGAGCCGCCTCAAGTACCCCGAGATGCGCAAACCGGGCAGCAATGAGTGGGTGCGGGTCAGCTGGGATGAAGCGCTGGACCGCGTCGCCGACCTGATGAAGAAGGACCGCGATGCCAACTTCATCGAGAAGAACGCCAAGGGGCAAACGGTAAACCGCTGGCTCACCACCGGTTTTCTCGCTGCCTCCGCCGCCTCCAGCGAGGCTGGCTACCTGACCCACAAGGTCGTCCGCGCAACCGGCATGCTGGGGTTCGATAACCAGGCACGTGTCTGACATGGCCCGACGGTGGCAAGTCTTGCCCCGACGTACGGCCGTGGTGCCATGACCAACCACTGGTCCGATATCGCCAACGCGAATCTGGTCCTGGTGATGGGTGGCAACGCAGCAGAAGCGCATCCGTGCGGCTTCAAATGGGTGACCGAGGCCAAGGCGCACAACCAGGCGCGGCTGATCGTGGTCGACCCGCGGTTTACCCGTACCGCTTCGGTGGCGGACTATTACGCGCCGATCCGTACCGGGACCGACATCGCCTTCATGGGCGGGCTGATCAATTACCTGTTGAGCAATGACAAGATCCAGCACGAGTACGTGCGCAACTACACTGACGTGTCGTTCATCGTCAAAGAGAACTATGGCTTCGAAGACGGGCTGTTCAGCGGCTACGACGAGGCCAAGCGCGTGTATGCGGATAAATCCGGTTGGGGTTACGAACTGGGCGAGGACGGCTTCGCCAAGGTCGACCCGACCCTGCAGCACCCGCGCTGCGTATTCCAGTTGATGAAGCAGCACTACAGCCGCTATACCCCAGAACTGGCCAGCATGACCTGCGGCATGCCGCAAGACGCCATGATGAAGATCTGGGAAGAGATCGCCACGTGCTCGGTACCGGGCAAGACCATGACGATCCTCTACGCACTCGGCTGGACGCAGCATTCCATCGGCGCGCAGATCATCCGCAGTGCGGCCATGGTCCAGCTGCTGCTGGGTAACGTCGGCATGCCGGGTGGCGGGGTCAACGCCCTGCGCGGGCATTCCAATATCCAGGGCCTGACCGACCTCGGCCTACTGTCCAACTCCCTGCCGGGCTACCTGACCCTGGCTGGCGACGCCGAGCAGGACTATGCCGCCTACATCGACAAGCGTGCCTCGAAGCCGCTGCGCCCGGGGCAGCTGTCGTACTGGCAGAACTACGGCAAGTTCCACGTCAGCCTGATGAAAGCCTGGTACGGCGCCAACGCCACTGCAGAAAACAACTGGGGTTACGACTGGCTGCCCAAGCTCGACGTGCCGGCCTACGACGTGCTGCGCATGTTCGAGATGATGGGTCAGGGCAAGGTCAATGGCTACGTGTGCCAGGGCTTCAACCCGATCGCTGCGCTGCCGGACAAGAACCGCGTCACTGCGGCGCTAGGCAAGCTCAAGTGGCTAGTGATCATGGACCCGCTGGCCACCGAAACCTCGGAGTTCTGGCGCAACGCCGGGCCGTTCAACGACGTCGACACGGCCAATATCCAGACCGAGGTGATCCGCCTGCCCACCACCTGCTTCGCCGAGGAGGACGGTTCGCTGGTCAACAGCAGCCGCTGGCTGCAGTGGCACTGGAAGGGCGCCGACGGCCCGGGCGAGACCCGCACCGACGTGCAGATCATGAGCGAGCTGTTCATGCGCCTGCGTCATCGGTATCAGACCGAGGGCGGTGCCTACCCCGATGCGCTGCTGAACATCCATTGGCCGTACAAGATCCCCGAAGAGCCGTCGCCCGAGGAGCTGGCCCGGGAGATGAACGGCTGGGCGGTGACCGACGTCACTGACCCGACCGGCGCAGTGATTAAGGCCGGCCAGCAACTGTCGGGCTTTGGCCAGATGAAGGACGACGGCAGCACCGCGTCCGGCTGCTGGATCTTCGCCGGCTGCTGGACCGAGCAGGGCAACCAGATGGCCCGCCGCGACAACAGCGACCCGTACGGCATGCACCAGGTGCAGAACTGGGCCTGGGCCTGGCCGGCCAACCGCCGCATCCTCTACAACCGCGCGTCCAGCGACCCGCAAGGCAAGCCGTGGGACCCGGACAAGAAGCGCCTGGTGTGGTGGAACGGCAAGGCCTGGACCGGTACCGACGTGCCCGACTTCAAGGTCGATTCGCCGCCAGAGGCGGGGATGAACCCGTTCATCATGAACCCCGAAGGTGTGGCGCGGTTCTTCGCCATCGACAAGATGGCTGAAGGCCCGTTCCCCGAGCACTACGAGCCGTTCGAAACGCCGATTGGCATCAACCCGCTGCACCCGCAGAACAAGAAGGCCATCAGCAACCCGGCCGGGCGGATCTTCGATTCGGTGTGGGACACCCTCGGCAAGCACGACGAGTTCCCGTATGCGGCGACCACTTACCGGCTGACCGAGCACTTCCACTTCTGGAGCAAGCACTGCCGCCTCAACGCCATCGCCCAGCCCGAGCAGTTTGTCGAAATCGGCGAGGTGCTGGCCAATGAGAAAGGCATCAAGGCCGGCGACCGGGTGCGGGTATCGAGCAAGCGTGGGCACATCGACGCGGTGGCCGTGGTGACCAAGCGGATTCGCCCGCTGCAGGTCAACAACCAGACCGTGCATCAAATTGGCATCCCGCTGCATTGGGGCTTCACCGGGGCCACGCGGCATGGCTACCTGACCAACACCCTGGTGCCGTTCCTCGGTGACGGCAACACCCAGACGCCGGAGTCCAAGTCGTTCCTCGTCAAAGTGGAGAAACTCTGATGGCCAGCCAAGACATCATCGCCCGCTCGGCCACCACCACCGTTCCGCCCTCGGTTCGCCAGCTGGAGGAGGTCGCCAAGCTGATCGACACCACCAAATGCATCGGCTGCAAGGCCTGCCAGGTGGCATGCTCGGAGTGGAACGAACTGCGTGACGAGGTTGGCCATAACCACGGCACCTACGACAACCCCCAGGACCTCACCGCCGAGACCTGGACCCTGATGCGCTTCACCGAGCACGAGCGCGACGACGGCAACCTGGAGTGGCTGATCCGCAAGGATGGCTGCATGCACTGCGCCGACCCAGGTTGCCTGAAGGCCTGCCCGAGCCCAGGGGCGATCATCAAGCACGCCAACGGCATCGTCGACTTCAACCAGGACCACTGCATCGGTTGTGGCTACTGCATCACCGGCTGCCCGTTCAACATCCCGCGCATCTCGCAGAAGGACCACAAGGCGTACAAGTGCACCCTGTGTTCCGACCGTGTGACCGTGGGCCTGGAGCCGGCCTGCGTGAAGACCTGCCCGACCGGGGCGATCGTGTTCGGCACCAAGGACGAGATGAAGGTGCATGCCGCCGAACGCATCGTTGACCTCAAGTCGCGCGGTTACGACCAGGCCGGGCTGTACGACCCGGACGGCGTCGGCGGCACCCACGTGATGTATGTGCTGCACCATGCCGACACACCGAAGCTGTATGCCGGCCTGCCGGACCAGCCAGTGATCAGCCCGCTGGTGGGCTTGTGGAAGGGCTTTACCAAACCGCTGGCGCTGCTGGCCATGGGCGCGGCGGTGCTGGCCGGGTTCTTCCACTACGTGCGGGTTGGCCCACAGCGGGTCGAGGAAGACGACCACCCGACACCACCGGACAACAGCGTGCACAAGGTGGACCCTGCGGTGCATGTCTATGACCCGACCAAGCCCGGTGGGCAAGGGGAGCAGCGGCCATGAACGACGAAAAACCCATCCTGCGCTACAACGCCAACGAACGGACCAATCACTGGATCGTCGCGCTCCTGTTCATGACGGCGGGGCTCTCTGGGCTGGCGCTGTTCCACCCGGCGCTGTTCTGGCTGAGCAACCTGTTCGGCGGCGGGCCGTGGACGCGCATCCTGCACCCGTTCCTGGGCGTGGCGATGTTCGTGTTCTTCCTTGGCTTGGTGTTCCGCTTCTGGCGGGCCAACTTCATCACTGCCAACGACCGCCTGTGGCTGCGCCGCGTGGACCGGGTGATGCTGAACCAGGAGGAGGGCGTGCCTCCGATCGGCAAGTACAACGCCGGGCAGAAGTTGCTGTTCTGGACCCTGTTGGCCTGCATGCTGGTGCTGTTGCTCAGCGGCGTGGTGATATGGCGCGCGTACTTCAGCCACCTGTTCGGCATCGAGGTCATTCGCCTGTCGGCGCTGGCCCATGCTCTGGCAGCGTTCGTGCTGATCCTCAGCATCATTGTGCACATCTACGCCGGTATCTGGATCAAGGGTTCGATTGGCGCCATGATGCATGGCTGGGTCAGCCGCGCCTGGGCACGCAAGCATCATGAACTGTGGTACCGCGAAGTGACCGGCGACAAGACTCCGGGCAATCACCGACGCAAAGAAGGATGAACGCTTGAGCACGATACTCGAACCCGGGCAGATCGAAGCGTCGGCAGTGATGCCGCCGTTTCTGCATCTGCCGCCCGCCAATCTGTTTGCACTGCGCGCCGCGCGCCTGGAATACCTGGCTGAGGGCAACGCGCTGGGCGATTACCTGCGGCTGATCGCGCAGTTGTGTCACGTTCAACAGCAGCTTGTGGATAACCCTCCCGGCGGATTACCGGTGGCCGAAGAACGTCAACGGCTGTGCATAAGTCATGGCCTGCCGCCGCTGGCAGCTGACAGCCTGGTGCGTGAAGGGCCGTGGCTGGTCTGGTTGCAGGCCCTGCTTATGCACTTGGACAGTGAGGCCAGTGGCGCACTGGGCGAGGCGCTGCAAGCCCTGCGCGACAGTGACGACAGTCAGCGCAAGGGCTGGGGTATTGCCTTGCTCGGCGGGCAATACGATGCGGTGCCGGCGGCGCTGGTGCCGTTCATTGGCGCGGCCTTGCAGGCCGCCTGGGCAAGTTGGTTGCTGGCGCTGCCGGCCACCGAGCTCAAGCCCGCCGACAGCCTGGCCCAGTGCCCGGCCTGCGGTTCGCCAGCGATGGCTGGCGTGGTGCGCAATCGTGGCAAGCACAACGGGTTGCGTTACCTGGCCTGTTCGCTGTGCGCCTGTGAGTGGCATGTGGTGCGGGTCAAGTGCGTGTATTGCGAGTCGAGCAAGGATTTGCGCTACAGCAGCCTCGAAGATGACCGCCATGCACCGGGCAAGGCGCCGCTGCGCGCCGAATGCTGCCCGGGGTGCGAGAGCTATCTGAAACAGAATTACCTGGAGAATGATGCGGCGGCCGAGCCGCTGGCCGACGACCTGGCCAGCCTGGCACTGGATATCCGCCTGGACGAGGAGGGCTTCCATCGCCTGGCACCCAACCTGATGCTCGCGCCAGGGTAGTGTCTACACTGTAATACCGAGTCGCCTGTTTCGCGGGTAAACCCGCTGCCACTGGCACAGCGCAAGTTTGAAGGCTGGCGCTGTATCTGTGGCAGCGGGTTTACCCGCGAAGAGGCCAGTACAGACAACGGATCAGTCCAAGGTAGTACCGAATGCCCTCCAGCCTAGCCAGCGACACCCCACGCCTGCCGTCCATCGATACCCTTCTGCGCCATCCGGCCTGCCTCCCGCTGATCGCCCGCCACGGCCGCGATGCCGTACTGGCCACCCTGCGCGGGTTGCTCGACGACCTGCGAGGCCCCGCGCGCAATGGCCACCTCGGCAGCGCCGAACTGGCCCCTGAAATCCTCCTTGGCCGTACCGGTGAACGCCTGTCGATCCAGCAACGCAGCCAGGTCCGCCGCGTGTTCAACCTCACTGGCACTGTGCTGCACACCAACCTCGGCCGCGCGCTGTTGCCCGAAGAAGCCGTCGAGGCCATGCAGACTGCCGCCCGCTACCCGCTCAACCTGGAATTCGACCTGGCCACCGGCAAACGCGGCGATCGTGATGACCTGATCGAAGGCCTGATCCGCGAGCTGACCGGTGCCGAGGCCGTTACCGTGGTCAACAATAATGCCGCCGCCGTGTTGCTGGCGCTCAACAGCCTGGGCGCGCGAAAGGAAGGCATTATCAGCCGTGGCGAACTCATCGAGATCGGCGGTGCCTTCCGCATCCCCGACATCATGGCCAGGGCCGGGGTGAAGCTGCACGAGATCGGCACCACCAACCGCACCCATGCCCGCGACTACGAAGCTGCCATCGGCCCGCGCACCGGCCTGCTGATGCGCGTGCATTGCAGCAACTACAGCATCCAGGGCTTCACCCATCAGGTACCGACTGCCGAGCTGGCGCGTATTGCCCACCAGCATGAGCTGCCGCTGCTTGAAGACCTTGGCAGCGGCAGCCTGCTCGACCTCACCCGTTGGGGCCTGCCCGCCGAACCGACGGTGCGCCAGGCCCTGGCTGACGGCGCCGATATCGTCACCTTCAGCGGTGACAAACTGTTGGGTGGGCCGCAAGCCGGGATCATCGTCGGCCGCAAGGAACTGATCGCCAAGATCAAGAAGAACCCGCTCAAGCGCGCGCTGCGCGTCGACAAGATCACCCTTGCCGCACTCGAGGCGGTGCTGGCGCTGTACCGCAACCCCGACCGTCTGGCCGAGCGCCTGCCGAGCCTGCGCCTGCTCACCCGTAGCCAAGCCGAGATCCAGGCCCAGGCAGAGCGCCTTGCGCCCGAGCTAACGGCACATCTGGGTGAGCAATGGCTGGTCAGCGTCGAGCCAGCGCTGGGCATGATCGGCAGCGGCAGCCAGCCGGTGGCACGCCTGCCCAGCGCGGCGCTGTGCCTGCGCCCGCAGGTGTCGAAGAAGCTGCGCGGGCGCAGTCTGCATGTGCTGGAGCGGGCCCTGCGCGACTTGCCAGTGCCGGTGCTCGGGCGCATCGATGACGATGCCCTGTGGCTCGACCTGCGCCAGCTTGACGACGAGGCCCAGTGGCTGGCGCAGCTGCCGGCCTTGCAACTGGGGCCAGTGCAGTGATCGTCGGCACAGCCGGCCACATCGACCACGGCAAGACCGCGCTGCTCCAGGCCCTCACCGGCCAGGCCGGTGACCAGCGCCAGGAAGAACGCGCCCGTGGCATGACCATCGACCTCGGTTACCGCTATGCGGCGTTGGCCGAGGGGGCGGCGTTGACTGGCTTCATCGATGTGCCGGGCCATGAGCGGTTTATCCACAACATGCTGGCCGGCGCCCATGGCATCGACCTGGTGCTGCTGGTGGTGGCCGCCGACGACGGAGTCATGCCGCAGACCCGTGAGCACCTGGCGATTATCGAGCTGCTGGGTATTCCCCAGGCGTTGGTGGTCATCAGCAAATGCGACCGGGTCGAGCCTGCGCGACTGGCAGAGGTGCAGGCGCAGGTCAGGGAATTGCTGGCTGACGGGCCTTATGCCAAGGCACGACAGTTCCCCGTGTCGAGTATCACCGGGCAGGGTATCGAGGTGCTGCGCCGGGCCTTGCTGGAAGCCGAGGTGCGGGTGCGCCAGCGCAGCGCGCGCGGGGGCTTTCGCCTGGCGGTTGATCGCGCCTTCGCCGTGACCGGCGCCGGGGTGGTCGTGACCGGCACGGCACTGGCCGGGCGCGTCAGTGCTGGCGATACGTTGCTGCTCGGCAAGGCAGGCAAGCCAGTGCGGGTGCGGGGCCTGCACGCGCAGAACCAAGTTGCTTTGGTGGCCGAGGCCGGCCAGCGGGTGGCGTTGAACATCGCCGCCGAACGCCTGGCGGTGGAGCAGGTGCACCGCGGCGACTGGCTGGTGCCCGAATGGCTGCATGCGCCCAGCGTACGGGTGGATGTCGAGCTTTGCCTGCTACCCGGTGAAACCCGCACGTTCGAACATTTCAGTGCCGTTCATGTGCACCTCGGTACCCAGGATGTGACGGCCCGTGTGGCCTTGCTCGAGGGCGAAACCCTTGCCGCTGGCCAGCGCATGTTTGCCCAGCTGCTGCTCAACGCGCCGTTGCAGGCGGTACATGGTGATCGTCTGGTGCTGAGGGACCAGCGTGCCCAGCGCACACTTGGCGGTGGCAAGGTACTCGACCCATTCGCGCCGAGTCGGCAGCGCCGCAGTGAGGAGCGCCTGCGCCAGCTGCAGGTGTTGCGCGATGCAGATGGCCTGGAGGAGGCACTGCCGGGCCTGCTCGCCAGTGCCCTTGGTGGCCTCGACCCGCAGCGCCTGGAGCGCCAGTTCAATCGCCAGCGCGAAACCTGGTTATTGCCCAATGATGTGCAGGTGATAGCCACGCGTCATGGCCAGCTGCTGTTTGCCAAAAGCCAATGGCAGGCACTGAGGCAGCAGGTGCTGGAGCAGCTGGCGCGGTTCCACGAACAGGAGCCCGACCAGCTCGGCCCGGACCGCGACCGTCTGCGCCGCTTCGCCGCCTTGCCGCTCGAGCGCCCGGCATTTGTCAGCTTGCTCGACGAGCTGCTCAACGATGAGGTGATCACCAGTAGCGGCCCCTGGCTGCATCTGCCTGATCACAAGGTGCAGTTGAGCGAAGCCGACAGTGCCCTGTGGGCACGGCTGCAGCCGAAGTTGCTGGCAGGGCAGTATGACCCGCCCTGGGTCAGGGCCTTGGCCGCTGAAGAAAACTGCGCGGAGGCAGATGTTCGCCTGTTGCTGCGCAAGTTGGCCCGGCTGGGCCTGGTGCATCAGGTGGTGCGCGATCTGTTCTACCCTGAGCTGACGCTACGGCGCATGGCAGAGCTGCTGCTGGCGCAGGCCAGCGACACGCCGATAGTGCAGGTTGCCGCGTTTCGCGATATGTTGGGCATCGGTCGCAAGCGCAGCGTGCAGATTCTCGAATACTTCGACCGCATCGGCCTGACCCGTAGGGTGGCCGACCAACGCTACATCCGAGCCGACAGCGCCCTGGCCCAACAGCAGGCCAGGCACTGAGTTCAAGGAAGGCAATCGCGCCCGGTGGCGCGGCCGGGCTTCAAACCCGGTTGGGGACGGCAGCCGTTCCCGGGCAGGTTCGACTCCCGCTGCCTTCCGCCATTTTCCCGGTTTTAAGCCCGCTCCCCGCAAAGATCCAGCGCGAACCATTGCTCCGCCGCCTCTACATCCAGCCCTGCACCGAGCAGCGCAAACATCTTGCCCAGCGCCGCCTCGCGGGTCATGCCGCCCCCACTGACCAGTCCGGCTGCGCGCAGGCGATTGCCCGCCGCGTAGGTATCGAACACCACCGACCCTTCCGGGCACTGGCTGATGGCAGCCAACAGCACACCGCGCTGGCGCGCTGCACGCAGCACCTCCAGCAACGCCAGGTCATCCGACGGCCCGGTACCACTGCCATAGCACTCCAGCAGCAACCCTTGCACGCCACTCTCTAGCAGGGCCTTCAAGTGCCCGGCCTGCAGGCCTGGGTACACCGGCATCACCGCCAGGTTGACCGGCTGCCGCTGCTGGCGATAGCCCAAGGCAGCAGGCAGTTCGGCGGCGCGCTCGCCTTCACGATGGCGTGGTAGCGCGGCGAAGGCGTCGAAAGCCTCGCTGCGCAGTTTCGACGTCCGGCAGCCATGCAGCAGCTGGCCGTGGAAGTACAGCTGCACGCCAGCTTCAAGGCCCTGTTCAACCTGGCGCAGGGCGCCGCACAGGTTGTCCCAGGCATCGCTGCCCGGCGCGCCGGCCGGCAGCATCGAGCCGGTCAGCAGCACCGGCACCGGCAGGCCCAGCAGCAGGAACGATAACGCTGCGGCGCTATAGGCCAGGCTGTCGGTGCCATGCAGCACCAGCACGCCGTCGTGGCCGGCGTCCACTGCCGCGACGATGGCATCGCGCATCGCCAGCCAGTTGTGCTGCTGCATGTTGGCGCTATCGAGCAGCGGGTTCATTTCCTGCAGCGTCCAGTGCACCTGGGGCGCATCGGCCAGCTGGGCGAGGTGGTCGCGCATCCGCGCATCGAAACCACCGGCCGGCGCCAGGCCTTCGGCGGTTTCGAGCATGCCGATGGTGCCACCGGTGTAGAGGACGAGGAGATTCTTGACTGCACGCATGGAAAGCATCCGTAGCGGAGGTAGAGCAGCCGCCCACGGACGGGGCGGCTGGGCAGGGCAGGATATCAGCGCTGAGGCTGAGCTTGGCCGACTGCTTTGTCAGTGGCTGTTTCCACCTGCGGATTGGCAGGCCAGGCGTTGCGGTCCAGGTCCAGGTCGGCGAACTTCGACGCGTCGAACACCGGCTGCTTGATGCCTGCCTTGCGCTGGTCATCGTAGTCGCGCATCACCCGCAGGCCGACCTTGAACAGCAGGGCCAGGGCGACCAGGTTGACGAAGGCCAGGCAGGTCATGGTGATGTCGGCGAAGGCGAACACGGTCGACAGGTCCTGCATCGAACCCCACACCACCAGCGCCAGTACCAGGGCGCGGAACGCCAGCAGCACGATGCGGTTGCGGCTGAGGAACTGCAGGCTGTTCTCGCCCAGGTAGTAGTTGTAGAGGATGCAGGTGAACACGAACAGCGACAGCGCCACGCTCACGAACAGACGGCCCCAGTCACCGACCACGGCGGCCAGCGAGTTCTGGGTCAGGACGATGCCGTCACCTTCGAAGCCCGGGGTGTAGAAGCCCGACAGCAGGATCAGCAGCGCGGTGCAGGTGCAGATCACGAAGGTATCGAGGAACACGCTGAAGGCCTGGACCACGCCCTGGGCGCCCGGATGTTTCACGGCAGCCACGGCAGCCACGTTCGGCGCACTGCCCAGGCCCGCTTCGTTGGCGAACACACCACGCTTCACGCCCATAACGATGGCGCTGCCGAGCAGGCCGCCGAACGCCGGGTCGAGGCCGAAGGCGCTCTTGAAGATGGTTTCCAGCATGGCCGGCACGTGTTCGATCTGGGTGCCGATCACGTACAGGGTCACGCCGATGTAGGCCAGGGTCTTGATCGGTACCAGCAGGTCCGACACCGCCGCGATGCGCTTGATGCCACCCAGGAAGGTGATGGCCAGCAGCACGGCCAGGACGATGCCGGTCTGGCGCGGGTCGAAGGCAAAGGCGTTCTGCAGCGAGTGGGTCACGGTATACGACTGCAGGCCAATGAAGGCGAAGCCGTAGGTAACCAGCAGCAGGATCGAGAACACGATGGCCATGCTCCTGCGCTTCAGGCCGTGCTGGATGTAGTACGCCGGGCCGCCGCGGTACAGGCCGTCGCCGTCGGCGCGCTTGTAGACCTGGGCCAGGGTGCATTCGAAGAAGCTGCTGGCCATGCCGACCAGGGCAGTGACCCACATCCAGAACACCGCGCCTGGGCCACCCAGGGTCACGGCGATGCCGACACCGGCGATGTTACCGGCGCCCACGCGACCGGCGAGGCTCAGCATCAGGGCCTGGAAGGAGCTCAGCTGGCCTGCCTGGCCACGCAGCGATTCCTTGAATACGGCGAACATGTGGCCGAAGTGGCGGAACTGTACGAACCGCGAACGGATGGTGAAGTAACCGCCGAGACCGACGATCAGCACGATGAGGAGTTTCCCCGAAAGGAAATCGTTGAGTGCTTCGAGCATTGGAAAATGACCTCGATTCTTATTCTTCGCATGGAATGAACAGCGGACGGCAGGCGTATCGCTATTCGTTGGCGCGCATGGTTGGCCATGACAAAGGTGGTTACAATTTCGCGGGTTGCTCTAATTTGGTGCGACTTGATGCTACACTGGCGTCAATCGCGTCACCCGAGCCCCTAAGCATGAGCGATCATTTCGCTACCAATCTCAAACTGGCCTGCAGCCACTACCGCTCTATCTCCGAAGTTTGCCGCCAGCTTTCGATAAACCGCGCGCAGTTCAACAAGTATTTGAGCGGGCAGAGCCGTCCGACGGCTTACAACCTCAAGCGCATCGGGGATTTCTTCGGCGTTGAGGATTACGAACTGAACTTGCCGCCCGAGCAGTTCAGCCGCCTGATCGGTGCCCGTGCCACGACCCCGGCCGAGCAGGCCGGGGACCCGATCAGCGAACTGTTCCGTCCACTGCACGACCACGCCGGCAACCTGTCGCGTTATTGCGGTTACTACCTGGAGTACTCCAACTGCATGTCGGTCCCGGGCACCATCCTGGTATCGTTGGTGCACCTGTGGGAGGAGCGTGGCCGCTACCTGTTCGAGCGCCAGGAGCGCCAGGAGCGCTCCAGTGCCACTGACCCGCATGCCGAGGTGCGGTGCCGCTATCTGGGTGCAGCGTTCCAGTTGCAGGACCGCATGTTTCTGGTCGACTACGAGTCGCTGACCTTCAACGAGATGAGCCAGACCATCCTCATCCCTAGTTTCAAAAGCCGCATCACCCGCCTGAACGGCCTGAAGGCCGGCGTATCCAGCGGCGACCGGCGCAACCCGGCCTGTACGCGGGTGGTGTGGGAATACCTGGGGGAGGAGATCAACCGCATCAATGCCTACCGGCAGGTCAGGCTGTACCAGCCGGAGGATCCACGGATCGATGACGATGTGCGTGAGCGGTTGAGTGTGGGGCCATTGCGTAACAGCTTGTTTGAGATTGAGTGAATATCTAGCGCAGCGCTGTGTAAGCGCGTAGCCATTCAGCTACCGGATGACCATCACCCAGCAACAACTTCACTGCCATCAGGCAACACACTGTGATCAACAGTGGTTTGATCAATTGCGGCCCGAAGTAGAGGGCGCAACGAGCACCGAGTTGAGCGCCGAGGATGGCGCAGGCTGCCATGGCCAGCGCCAAAGGCCATATGATGGCCCCACCGAAGGCAAACACCGACAACGCTCCAAGGTTGCAAGATGCATTGAGCAGTTTGCTGCTACAGATTGCCTGCATGAGATGCTGCCCCAGCAGCAGTGTGAAGGCGACCATGAAGAATGAACCGGTACCCGGGCCAAAAATCCCGTCATAGAAACCAATGCCTGGAGCAACCACGAGCGCAAAGTAGAAATACGACAGCCGCCGCTTGCGGTCCTGATCTTCAAGCTTGGGGCTGAGTGCAAAGTAGGCAGCGACTGCTATCAGCAAGAACGGCACAGTTGCTTCTAGGACCGCTCTGTCGAGCAAGGTGATCGACAAGGCCCCTGCCACACCACCTGCGAATGACAGCAAAGCCATTGGCCAGTCTGTTCGCCATTGGATCATTCGCTTGCGGGCGAACGCCCAGACTGCCGAAGAACTGGCCGAGGAGGCCTGGAACTTGTTGGTAGCCATTGCCGCCAGCGGATCGACTCCAGCAATGAATAACGCCGGAAGCGTGAGTAAACCACCGCCGCCTGCGATGGCGTCGAAGAAGCCTGCCAGCAATGCAGTGGCGGCCAGGATCAACAAAGTTGAAGTTTCGATTTCCATACTTGGTTATCCAGTCTTATCCGCGAACGACGAGTGGGTCTGATTGAAGTACCAGAGGCTCCGTGTGAGGTGCATATGCAAACAGCCGAACCAGAAGCCTCCTGTTATCAAGAATGGTGTCCCGAGAATGCAGGGCCTGGCTGTTGTTGATCAAAAGCGCTGAGCTTGAGTCCAGCACAAATACTTTGGGTTCTATTTCGCTGACTAATCCCGCTAATGCCTTCAGTGCGTGCTGCGCAGGGATTGAAGCCTCTGAATCCAACGAATAGCGGTAAGTGCTGTAGCGCAAGGTAAACCCTTCCATTCTGTCGAACTGCAATATGGAACTTGCACGAGGCGGCGGACTGTCGTCCTTGATGAAGCATTCGCTTCGGCTGAAGCGAAACGAGCGTGATGTGAGCGCCAGTGCCTCGATACCGTTCAGTTTTCTGATTGCTGCGCGCATGGGTGTTAACCGTGTCGGCTCTCGCTGTGGGTTCCATCTTGCGGTCAGGATCAGCGCGCTCGGTGCTGGTGAGTGTTCGTCTTCAGCCTTGACCGAACAGTTGTAAGGGGGCTCTGTATGGGGGCCAAGGCTGACGCCTGCATGGGAGCTCAATTCGGCCGTTCGGTCTTGTTTTTCCTCAACAAGCGGGACCTTTCCACCACCTTTGAAGTTACCCACAAGTCGCGTTTGTCTCCCCTCGTTATCAATATCAAATGCGAAGGATCGGTATCCGACGAGGCTCAGCAGAATCTGATGTCTGGACGCCAGATAAATAACAGCGGGCGCGGTGCTCAGATTCTCATGCGGTGGCATTACATCAGGGGGTGGGTCACTGGGCAATGGCAGCATGTTGCTGAACTCAATTGCACAAACCTGGCCAGATGTGAATGCATCAAGAAGTCTTTGCTGTTGAGCTGTGATCTCCTGTTTCAGCCGCTCAGCATAGTGCTTGGATAATGCTGCAGTGCCCGCAGCATCAGGTCCCCCCTCAGCGGTCACACGAAGGCATGCTTCATCCAGTCTACGAGCTTGATCTGGCTCGAAGTTAAAATGAGCAACATCGTTTAATGCTTCGCTATAGCTCCCTGTCATTGTTTTGTCCTTGCCTATAGGGCTTCTGTGAAACTTTCGAAGATACGGAGCTATTTAGGCAACTTCTTTTGATGTTGGATGCAGGACCTGGCCACTTGAAGGTGTAGGAATTTTCCTGCGTGGTGGCTCCGAGGCGAATTAGTAGCAGCGCACCCTAGGGTTGGACTTCCCCGCCCGGAAACCGCAAAATGACTCCTTTCCTTCTATCAACCTGTTCGGATCTGCTGACTCTATGCGTATGCGCCTGATGCTGTTGGGTGGTGGCAATGCCCTCGGGCAAGCGCTGATTCGTCTCGGGGCCGAGGAGGACATCGCATTCCTGGCACCGCGCCCGCCGGAAGACGGCTGGGCCCCGGCCAGCCTCACTCAGCTGCTTGACGATCATCGCCCCGATGCCTTGGTCAACCTGGCCTATTACTTCGACTGGTTCCAGGCCGAGTCGGTCAGCGAACAGCGCCTGGCCCAGCAGGAGCGCGCGGTAGAGCGGTTGGCCGAGTTGTGCCAGCACCACCAGATCACCCTGGTGCAGCCTTCCAGCTACCGGGTGTTCGACGGTTCGCGGGCCACGGCCTACAGCGAGAAGGACGAGCCGGTGCCGCTGGGCCAGCGTGGCCAGGCCTTGTGGCGTATCGAGCAGAGCGTGCGTGCGGCATGCCCGCAACATGTGCTGCTGCGCTTCGGCTGGTTGCTGGACGAAAGCATCGACGGTGCCTTGGGCCGCTTCCTGACCCGCGCCGAGCAACCCCAGGAACTGCTGCTGGCCGATGACCGCCGCGGCAACCCGACGCCGGTCGATGACGCTGCGCGGGTGATCCTGTCGGTGCTCAAGCAGCTTGATTGCAGTGCGCCGCTGTGGGGCACCTACCATTACGCCGGCAACGAGGCGACCACGCCGCTGGCGCTGGGCCAGGCGATCCTCAGCGAGGCCGGGCAGTACCGTCAGCTGGCCGTGCAGGCGCCGACCGCGCAGGCGCATGCCGCACGGCCGGATGCCAGCGAGGAGCCGCAGCACGCGGTACTGGCCTGCAAGAAAATTCTTCACACCTTCGGCATCAAGCCGCGTGCCTGGCGCGCGGGCTTGCCGCCTCTACTGGATCGATTCTACCGCCATGGCTGATGCCCCCATCCTGATCACCGGCGGTGCCGGCTTTATTGGCTCCCACCTGTGCGATGCGTTGCTGGCCAAGGGCTATGCCGTACGTATTCTCGACGACCTTTCCACGGGCAAGCGCGACAACCTGCAGCTGGATAACCCGCGCCTCGAGCTGATCGAAGGCGATGTCGCCGACGCCGCGCTGGTTCAGCGTGCCGCTGCCGGTTGCCGTGCCGTGGTTCACCTGGCTGCAGTGGCGTCGGTGCAAGCGTCGGTCGAAGACCCGGTGAAGACCCACCAGAGCAACTTCATCGGCACCCTCAACGTCGCCGAGGCCATGCGCGTGCATGGCGTGCGCCGAGTGCTGTTCGCATCGAGCGCAGCGGTATACGGCAACAATGGTGAAGGTGAGTCGATTGCCGAGGACACGCCCAAGTCGCCGCTGACGCCCTATGCCGTGGACAAGCTGGCCAGCGAGCAGTACCTGGACTTCTACCGTCGCCAGCATGGCCTGGAGCCGGTGGTGTTCCGCTTCTTCAACATCTTCGGCCCACGCCAGGACCCTTCCTCGCCGTACTCCGGTGTGATCAGCATCTTCAGCGAGCGGGCGGTCCAAGGCTTGCCGATCAGCGTGTTCGGCGATGGCGAGCAGACCCGTGACTTCCTCTACGTCGGCGATCTGGTGCAGGTGATGGTGCAGGCACTGGAGCAAGCGCAAGTGGAAGAGGGCGCGGTGAATGTCGGCCTGAACCAGGCGACTTCGTTGAACCAGATGCTCAAGGCACTGGAGCAGGTGGTGGGCAGCTTGCCGGCGATCAGCTACGGGCAGGCGCGTTCGGGTGACATTCGCCATTCACGGGCGGACAATCAGCGTTTGCTGGCGCGCTTCGACTTCCCGCAGCCGACCCCGATGGTCGAGGGTTTGGCCAAGCTGCTCGGCAAGGCTTGAGATAGCTGGGGCCGCAGAGCGGCCCCAGCTCACGTATGCCGCACAACCTTGCGCAGGCAATCTTCCGCTGCCAGAAGCCTGCCATCCTCGGCCCGCACCTGCAGAGCCCCTATCGGCCGCCCCTTGGCACTGTCCACCAGTTCCGAGCGCGCTTCCCCCGGCTCGAAGAGAAAGCGCTCCCCCCACTGGCGCAACCCCACCACAATCGGAAACACCGAGCGCCCCTTTTCGGTCAGCACATATTCCTTGTAGGCACTGCCATCCGACGCCGGCTGCAAGCCCAGCAATCCACTTTCCACCAGCAGCTTCAGCCGCGACGCCAGGATGTTCTTCGCCAGCCCCAGGTTTTTCTGGAACTCGCTGAAACGGCGCAGGCCATCGAAGGCATCGCGCAGGATCATCAACGCCCAACGGTCGCCCAGCACTTCCAGCGCCCGGGCCACGGGGCATTGCGTGTTCACTTCATCGAGCATTGGCGGCACCTGGATGGTTTATCTGGTTGCAGATTAAAACTACATTTGCTAAATATCCAGCATGTGGTTTCTATTTGAAACCAGTTATCAAGGAATCAGCCCGATGAATCGCTGGATAACGCTGTTGCTTGCCGCCACCTGCGCCATGGCCGTGGCCACGGTCTATTTCGCCCAACCTTTGCTCGAGTCGATAGCCTGCGACCTGGGCGTGGCGCAGCAGCAAATCGGTTGGGTAGTTGGCGCGACGCAGGCGGGCTATGCCTTGGGGCTGATGCTGATCGTGCCCCTTGGCGACCTGGTCGAGCGCAAGCGCCTGCTGTTGGGGCAGCTGCTGGTTGCCGCCCTGGCCTTGATTGGTGTTGGTCTGGCGCAGCAGTGGCTGGTTCTGCTGGCCGCCCTGGTGCTGGTCGGGCTGATGGCGGTCATGGTGCAAGTGATGGTCGCCCACGCCGCCACCCTGGCCGCCCCGGCCAGTCAGGGGCAGGCGGTGGGCACGGTCACCAGCGGGGTGGTGCTGGGTATTCTGCTGGCACGGCTGGTTTCCGGAGCGCTCGCCGACCTGGCCGGATGGCGCAGTGTGTACTTTGTAGCGGCCGCTGCGCTCATGTTGATGGCCGCGGTGCTCTGGCACTGGCTGCCAGCGAGCAAGTTGCCCGCGCAAAGGCTTGGCTACCGGCAACTGATCGGTTCGTTGTTCACCTTGTACCGGCACGACAGCCTGCTGCGCCGGCGTGGCGTGTTCGGCCTGTTGATCTTCGCCGCGTTCAGCGTGCTGTGGAGTGCCATGGTGCTGCCCCTGAGTGCGCCACCGCTGGCGCTCAGCCATACCGAGATCGGCCTGTTCGGCCTGGCGGGTATTGCCGGCACCCTGGCGGCGTCGCGGGCCGGTCGGCTGGCTGATCGGGGGCTGAGTGAGCGTACTACCGGCCTGGCGCTTGGCCTGTTGACCTTGTCATGGTTGCCGACAGCCTTTGTTGGGCACTCGCTGGCTGTGTTCGTGCTGGGCGTAGTGACGCTGGACTTCGCCGTGCAGGCGGTGCATGTGACCAACCAGAGCCTGTTGCTGGCGGGGCGTGGCGCGATGGCCAGCCGCTTGATCGGCGCCTACATGTGTTGCTACTCGATCGGCAGTGGTCTGGGGGCGGTACTGGCGAGTTGGGCCTATGCGCGCTGGGGCTGGACGGCGGTATGTGCGCTGGGGATGGTGATCAGTGCGCTGGCGCTGGGGTACTGGGCGTGGGGGCAACGGCAAAGGGCGACCGAAGCCGCCCTGCCGTGTTCAGGTCAGAACTTGTAGCCCAGGCCGACCATGTACACCCAAGGGTCGACATCGACGTCGACCTTGGTCTTGCTGTAGCCCAGCGCGGTTGGGCCGTTGACGCTGGCCTTGGTGTCGATGTCGACATACCAGACCGAGGCGTTCACCAGCAGGTTGTCGGTGATCATGTAGTCCATACCCAGCTGGCCGGCGATACCCACCGAATCCTGCAGCTTGAGGTTGCTGAAGCCCTGTTGCTTGCGCTCGCTGGTCAGGTCTTCGTCAAAGAACAGGGTGTAGTTGATGCCCACGCCCGCATAGGGCTGGAACTTGGAGTTAGGCTCCATCGGGTAGTACTGCACGGAGAGGGTCGGTGGCAGCTGTTTGATGTCGGCCAGCTTGCCGTCCAGCCCGCCGCCCAGGCCTTTGACGCCTACGCTGTGCTTGAACGGGGTGGCGGCCAGCAGCTCCAGGCCGATGTGGTCGGTGAGCATGTAGGCGAAGGTCAGGCCCAGCTGGGTGTCGCTGTCCAGGGTTGCCTTGGTGCCCGACACCTTGTTGCCGTCGAATTTCAGGTCACCGCTGTTTTCGTTCGGAGCAGTGGTGATGGCACCGGCACGGACGATGACATCACCCGCTTGGTGGGCGTGGGCGACAGGGGCGGCGAGCGCAAGGGCCACAAGCGAGGCGCCGAGCAAGGACTTGTTCATGGAAGCTCCCAAAGGACGTGAGTAATCGAGTAGTCCAATGGTACGGATGCGTCTAAGACGAAAGTTTGACCCAGCTCAAAGAAGCGTCGTCACAAATTCGAAACAGTTCTCACTTGAGCACATAAGCGTATATTTTCTCCGCTTCCATCTGGTATCCGGCGTCGGCCAGTTCGCTGCTGGAGGCTTTAACCTGCATCTTTCCCTCGATCCAGTAAGGTTGGTAGAGGTCCTCCACGCGCACACCCATTTCGCTGAAGATGTGCACGATCTGGTTCGACGGCGGGGGTGGCACATGGATGCAGGCGCCGTAGTAAGGCACCAGCAAGAATTCCGTGGTGCGGCCTTCTTCGCTCACTTCCAGCGGCACGATATAGCCGGGGATCTTGACCTGCTGGCCATCGAGGCTTTTCACCACTGGGGCATTGGGCGCCTGTTGTTGTGCCGGTGGCGCGGATTCGGCCGACAGCGCGTTGCTCAGCTGCGACATGTCGTGCAGCGGTGCCAGTTGTGGCGGGATGACCGGCGCGCCTTCGGGAATCAGCGCAGGCCAGTCCAGTTCGCGCACCTCGCCCGCCCACACAGGGGCGGCGAGGAACAGGATCGATAGCAGTAGTACGCGGAGCATGGTGCGTTCTCAAAGGTGAATGGACAGGCCATCGGCCAGCGACTGCCGGTAGGCCCGCCAGGCCGGTACGCTGCCCATCAGCAGCGCTGCGCCAAGGATGATAGCCAGCAGCGTCCATTCATGTGCACTGGGCAGGGCCAGGGGCAGGTACAGCCCGTAGTTGGCCTGAACGTAGCCCTGGGCCAGGGCGATGCCCGCATACAGCAACCCAAGCCCCGCCACGATGCCCGTCAGCGCCAGCGCCAGTGCTTCGAGCACCAGCAGCCCGGCGATATGCCACGGCCGTGCGCCTACCGAGCGCAGGATCGCCATTTCCCGGCGGCGTTCGTTGAGGCTGGTGAGGATTGCCGTGAGCATGCCGATCAAACCGGTCAGCACCACGAACAACGACACCACGAACAGTGCCTGTTCCGCAGTGCCCATCAGGCTCCACAGCTCCTGCAAGGCAACCCCAGGCAGGATCGCCAGCAACGGCTCGCTGCGGTACTCGTTGATCTCGCGCTGCAGGCTGAAGGTGGCGATCTTGTTGTTCAGGCCGAGCATGAATGCGGTGATCGCTGCTGGCTGCAGGTCCATGGTCCGCGCCTGTTCGGCACTGATGCGCCCGGCACCGCGGGCGGGTACGCCGTTGTGCCAGTCGATGTGGATGGCCTCCATGCCGCCGAGGCTGATGTGCAAGGTACGGTCGACCGGCGTGCCGGTGCGCTTGAGCACGCCGACCACGGTGAACGGTTTGTCGTCGTGCTTGACCAGGCTGATCGCGGCGACACCGTGCGCCAGTACCAGCTTGTCGCCGAGCTTGTAGTGCAAGGCGTCGGCCACTTCGGCGCCGAGCACCACCTCGAACGGGTCGCTGGCGAATTCACGGCCCTGGCTCAGTTCCAGATGTTGCTTGCGGCCGTACTGGTAATGGCTGAAGTAATCGGTAGTGGTCCCCATCACCCGATAACCACGGTGCGAATCGCCCAGCGAGATGGGGATCGCCCACTTCACCCTTGGGTCCTGGGCATAGTGCTGATAGCTGTCCCAGCGGATGTTGTTGGTGGCATTACCGATGCGGAACACCGAGTACAGCAGCAGGTTCACCGAGCCCGAGCGGGCGCCGACGATCAGGTCGGTGCTGCTGATGGTGCTGGCAAAGCTGGCGCGCGCTTCGGTGCGCACGCGTTCGACGGCCAGCAGCAGGCACACCGACAAGGCGATGGCGAAAGCGGTGAGGAATGCGGTGAAGCGGCGGTTGGCCAGGCTGGCCAAAGCTAGGCGGAGCAGATACATCAGGCCTCCCGGGGGGGCTTGGCGGCGCGGTTGAGTTCGGCCAGGGACAGGTGACGGTCGAACAGCGGTGCCAGGCTCTGGTCATGGCTGACGAACAACAGGCTTGAGCCGGCCGCGCGGCACTCGTCGAACAGCAGGCGAATGAAGACTTCGCGGGTGTCGGCATCCAGCGCTGAGGTTGGCTCGTCGGCAATCACCAGTTCGGGTTGGCCGATCAGTGCACGTGCCGCGGCGACGCGTTGCTGCTGGCCGATCGACAGGCTGCCGGCGCGCCGCGCGAGCAGCGCCGGGTCGCCCAGGCCCAGGTGCGCCAGCAGTTCGCTGGCGGCCTGGTCGACGCTGCCGTGGCGCTGGCTGGCGCGCTCGGCGCGGCTGCGCGAGAAGCGGCAGGGCAGCTCGACGTTCTCGCGCACCGAAAGGAACGGCAACAGGTTGAACTGCTGGAAGATGTAGCCGGTGTGGTCCACCCGGAAGCGGTCACGGGCACCTTGGCCGAGCAAGGCGAGGTCTTGCCCAAGTAGTTGGATACGCCCCTGGTCCGGCCGGTTGACCCCGCCGAGCAGGCCCAGCAGGGTGGTCTTGCCACTGCCGCTGGGGCCCTTGAGGAACAGCGCTTCGCCGGCCTCCAGGCGCAATGCCGGAATATCCAGCAGCGGCGCCTGGCCGGGCCAGGCGAACACCAGGTCCTGCAGTTCAATCAACGCCTGGCGCATTTCAGAACGCGACCACGGCCTTGGCCGGCGAGGTCTCGACGCCTTTCTGGCCGTTCGGGCCGATCAATTGCACGTTGATTTTCTGGGTGGCCGGGAAGGCCTTGTACAGCGGGGTGAGGTCGATCTGGGCAAGTTTTTCGGGGGTGGCGCAGGTCAGCTGGTAGTGGGCATTGATGTCGCTGTGGACGTGACCTTTTTCATGCTCGTCGCCGTCGTCGTCAGCCTTGGCCGCATCGCCGAACAGCGGGCTTTCCAGTTCTTGCTGGTCTTCCTTGCAGCCGGCGGCCGAGGCCAGGGCGAACAGCTTCAGGGGCTGTTCGAGCTGCTGGCGCACGGCGGCAACCTTGGCCTTGTCAGCGTCGCTGCTGGCCATGTGCTCGAAGCCGACCAGGTTCATCGCCGGGCTGTCCAGTTCCAGTTCCAGGGTGTTGCCGTCGAGTACGGCATTGAGCTTGGCCACGCCATGCTCGTGGGCGCCAAGGGTGCCGTGGGCGTGATCGTGGTCATGTTCGTCGTGGGCATGGGCCACGGCCAGGGGCAACAGGGCGAAGGGCAGGGCGAGCAGCAGACGACGCATGGACGACTCCGGGAGCGAGCTGGAAGATAGGGTTATGTTATAACAACTTTTCTTCGTGCCGCCAGCCTGTGTGGCGCAGGTTTCATGTTGCGGTAGCATGGCTGCATTGAACTGAGCTCAAGGAACGCATCGTGAGAATTCGTGGACAGATTGGTGACTGGCCAGTAGACCTGACCATCGAGCTGGAGCCGCAGGAGTGGGCGCAGTTGGGGCGGCAGATCGAAGTGCCCGTGGCTCAGCCGGTAGCCACCGCAGCGGCACCACGCCAGGATGACGGGCAGTGGCATGCGGCCCGTGAGGTGCTGCGCCTGGCAGGGCAGATGAGTGGGCCGGAGTTGCTCGACCGGCTGGAAGGGTTGGCCGGCAGTACGGCAGCGGGCAAGCGGCTGCTGGTGCGCTTGAGGCACAGCAGCGAGGTGAAGGTAGAGAGCGGCGTGGATGCGCCGGTGTATCACTGGGTGGGGTGAGCCTGTCTGTTCGGGCCCTTTCGCTGGGCAAGCCAGCTCCTACAGGAATATGCGTACCTTTGTAGGAGCGGGCTTGCCCCGCGAACGAGGGCGAAGCCCTCGCAACGGGTTTCAGGTCAGAACATCGCCGAAGACAAGCGCCGGCGATACACGCCCACCAGCGGATGATCACTGCCCAGCAGCTCGAACACCTGCAGCATCGCCTTCTGCGGCAAGCCGTTCTCATACCCGCGATTACGCTGGAACAGCTTCAGCAACCCGTCCAGCGCCGCCTCGTACTGCTGGCGTGCCAGCTGCTGGATGCTCAGCTGGTAAGCCGCCTCGTCATCCTGTGGGTTCTGCGCCAGGCGGCTCTTCAGGTCGGCGACTTCCGGCAGGCTGGCGGCCTGGCGCAGGAAGGTCAGCTGGGCCTTGGCACCGGCCAGTGCAGCCTTATGCTCATCAGTCTTGACCGCATCCAGTACCACCTGGGCCTCGCCCAGCTCGCCACGCTCGGCCAGGCAGCGGGCATAGTAGATCAGCGCTTCGGCATTGCTGTTGTCTTCACCCAGCACTGCTTGCAGCAGGGCCTCAGCCTCAGCGAAACGGCTTTCGGCGAACAACGCCTTGGCCTGCTCCAGTGGCGAAGCGGTCGGTGCGGCCGGCAGCTGCACATGCGGTTCGAGCATGGCGCGGATCGCCGACTCCGGCTGGGCGCCGGCAAAACCGTCCACCGGCTGGCCATCCTTGAACAGCACCACGGTCGGCAAACTGCGGATGCCGAACTGGGCCACCACCTGCTGCTCGACGTCGCAGTTGATCTTGGCCAGCAGCAGCTCGCCCTGGTAACCCTCGGCGATCTTCGCCAGCAGTGGCATCAGCGCCTTGCAGGGCGCGCACCACTCGGCCCAGAAGTCGACCAGTACCGGCTTGTGGAAGGAGTTCTCGATCACCAGTTGCTGGAAGGTGGCATCGGTGGCATCGAAGATGTAGGGCAGATCTTTACTAGCAGCTTGGCTCATCGCGACTCTCGCAAATCCGTGATTCGCACCACTATAAAGGCTCGCGGCTGGCGTGGTACAGGCTGACCCGGCGGAATTCGTGCGGCTCGGCCAGGTCCGGCAAGGTCAGGGCTTCGAGCACGCCAAGCTGGCGGTACAGCGGGTGGCTGAAATCACGCACACGCGAGTCGGCCACCAATGCCTGGCGACCACGGCCAATGAAGGCATCGAGCAACGGCAGATTGGCGCGGTCGTATAACACGTCAGCGACCAGGATCAGGTCGAAGCGGTCGGCTTCGGCGAAAAAATCGCGGCTATAGCCTAGCTCGACAGCGTTGAGCTGAGCGTTGGCGCGGCAAGCTTCCAGGGCCAGCGGGTCAAGGTCACAGGCGACCACTTCGAGCGCTCCGGCGCGGGCGGCGGCGATCCCGGCGATGCCGGAGCCGGCACCGAAGTCCAGCACACGCTTGCCGGCGACCCACTCGGGGTGCGCCGCCAGGTAGCGGGCCATGGCCAGGCCGCTGGCCCAGCAGAAGCTCCAGTACGGCGGTTCTTCGAGGATGCGCCGGGTTTCCTCGCTGCTGAAGGCGCGGTCCATGTTCTGATCATCGATCAGCCACAGCTTCAGTTCGCACTCAGGCAGCTCGCTGACGACGAGGCGCGCTTCGCCGATCAGGCCGCTGAGGGCCTGTTGCAGGGCAAGCGGCGCCACTTACGGCGTCTTCTCGAAGCGCAGCGGGCCGGTGGCTTGGGTCTGGGCCTGGATGATGCGCACGGGGGGCAAGTGCATGATCAGCTGACCAGAGCTGCTGGCACGGCCGCGCAGCTCGACGCGGGCGCCGGCGGGGAAGGCCTCGGGGTTGAAACGCAGGTGGTAGGGCAGGGCCTGGCCGGTGCCGGTCAGGGTGCTGCTGGCCAGCAGCTGTTGCGGGCGGTCGCGGTCGTCGATCACCAGCAGTGCCAGTTCCACGTCGGCGCCGGCGGGAATTTCCAGCAAGGTGCCGCTCAATTCACGCTGATAGGCCGGCAGCGGCCCAAGCGGTTCGGCGTTTTTCGCCACCTTGGCCACTACTGGCGCGGGGACTGCTTCGGTCTTGGGGCGGTCACTGCCGCAGGCGGCGAGCAGGGAAGCGCAGCACAGCACGACGAGCGCACGAAGATGCATGGGTGGGTCCTTCACGGGCAGAATTGTATGGATGTTAACCCCTTTGGCTTGTCTTGCCAGTGCAATGCGCTACCATGGCCCTCCCTTTTTTTGTTGCCTGCCCACCATGCACTGTCCCTTTTGCGGTGCCAACGACACCAAGGTCATCGACTCGCGTCTGGTCGCCGAGGGCGAACAGGTGCGCCGCCGCCGTGAATGCGTCGCCTGCGGCGAGCGCTTCACCACCTTCGAAACCGCCGAGCTGGTGCTGCCCCGGTTGATCAAGCAGGACGGCACGCGCCAGCCCTTCGATGAAGAGAAGCTACGGGCCGGCATGCAGCGTGCGCTGGAGAAGCGCCCGGTCAGCATCGAGCGCCTGGAAGCGGCGCTGGCGCATATCAAGAGCCGCCTGCGCGCCACTGGCGAGCGCGAGGTCAAGTCGCTGGTAGTGGGCGAAATGGTCATGGCCGAGCTGCGCAAGCTCGACGAAGTGGCCTACATCCGCTTCGCCTCGGTGTACCGGCGCTTCCAGGACCTCGACGAATTCCGCGAAGAAATCGACCGCCTGGCCCGCGAGCCAGCTAAAGAGTGAGCATGCCCAGCCAGACCGCGATCCTCGATGCCCATTACATGGCCCGTGCGCTGGAGTTGGCGCGCAAGGGCGTGTACACCACCCACCCCAACCCGCGTGTGGGTTGCGTGATCGTCCGCGATGGCGAGGTGGTCGGTGAGGGCTGGCACGTTCGAGCCGGCGAGCCCCATGCCGAAGTGCATGCCCTGCGCCAGGCCGGTGAGCGGGCCCGCGGTGCCTGCGCCTACGTGACCCTGGAACCGTGCAGCCACCATGGCCGCACCCCGCCGTGCGCCGAGGCGCTGGTCAAGGCTGGTGTGGCTCGGGTGGTTGCCGCCATGCAGGACCCCAACCCGCAAGTCGCAGGCCAAGGCCTGCGGCGCCTGGCCGATGCCGGCATCACCGTGGCCAGCGGCGTGCTCGAAGCTGAGGCTCGCGCCCTCAACCCTGGCTTCCTCAAGCGCATGGAGCATGGCCTGCCGTTCGTCCGCGCCAAGTTGGCGATGAGCCTGGATGGCCGCACCGCGATGGCCAGCGGCGAAAGCCAGTGGATCACCGGGCCTGCTGCCCGCTCGGCGGTGCAGCGTCTGCGCGCCCGCTCCAGCGTCGTGCTGACCAGTGCGGCCAGCGTGCTGGCCGACAACGCGCGGATGACCGTGCGTGGCACCGAGCTGGGTCTGGACGCCGAAACCACCGCCCTGGCGCTGAGCCGCACGCCGTTGCGCGTGCTGATCGACGGCCGCCTGCGCCTGCCGCTGGACGCACCGTTCTTCCAGGCCGGCCCGGCGCTGGTGGTGACCGCTGTCGCGGATGACCCGCGCTATGCCGCTGCCGGCCACGAATTGCTCAGCCTGCCAGGCGACAATGGCCAGGTCGACCTGCCAGCGTTGCTGCAGGCACTGGCCGCCCGTGGCGTCAACGAGATCTTGCTGGAAGCCGGTGCCGGCCTGGTCGGCGCCTTTGCCCAGCGGGGCCTGATCGACGAGTACCAGCTGTTCGTCGCCGGCACCTTCCTCGGCTCCCAGGCCCGGCCGTTGCTGGACTGGCCGCTGGATACGATGAGCCAGGCACCGCGGCTGAAAATCACCGAAATGCGCGCAGTGGGCGATGACTGGCGGGTCACGGCCATCCCGCTGCCGACGCCCGGCGTATAATGCCGGGCTTGCCCCGCGCAACCCGTTTCTGAGGAAGTCCCCATGTTCACCGGCATCATCGAATCCATCGGCACCATCCGCAGCCTGACCCCCAAGGGCGGTGACGTGCGCGTCTACGTCGAAACCGGCAAGCTCGACCTGGGTGACGTCAAGCTCGGCGACAGCATTGCCGTCAACGGCGTGTGCCTGACCGCCGTCGAGCTGCCGGGCAATGGGTTCTGGGCCGACGTCAGCGTCGAGACCCTCAAGCGCACCGCGTTCATCGACCTCAAGAGCGGCAGCAAGGTCAACCTGGAAAAAGCCCTGACGCCAACCACCCGCCTGGGCGGCCACCTGGTCAGCGGCCACGTCGACGGCGTCGGCGAAATCATCTCGCGCAGCGATAACGCCCGCGCCATCCAGTTCCGCGTGCGTGCGCCCAAGGAACTGGCCAAGTACATCGCCCACAAGGGTTCGATCACCGTCGACGGCACCAGCCTGACGGTCAACGAGGTCAATGGCGCCGAATTCGAGCTGACCATTGTCCCGCACACCCTGTCCGAAACCATCATGGCCGACTACCGCGCAGGGCGTCGGGTCAACCTTGAGGTCGACTTGCTGGCCCGTTACCTGGAGCGTCTGTTGCTGGGCGACAAGGCTGCCGAACCGAGCAAGGGCAGTGGCATTACCGAAAGCTTCCTGGCCGCCAACGGCTTCTTGAAATCCTGATTGAGAAGGGGGTGCCGAGTGGCGCTCAACAGCATCGAAGAACTGGTCGAAGATATCCGCCAGGGCAAAATGGTCATCCTCATGGATGACGAAGATCGCGAGAACGAAGGCGACATCATCATGGCAGCCGAATGCTGCCTGCCTGAGCACATCAACTTCATGGCCAAGCACGCCCGCGGCCTGATCTGCATGCCGATGACCCGCGAGCGCTGCGAGACCCTGAAGCTGCCGCTGATGGCGCCGCGCAACGGCTCGGGCTTCGGCACCAAGTTCACCGTGTCGATCGAAGCCGCCGAAGGCGTCACCACCGGCATCTCCGCTGCTGACCGCGCGCGCACCGTGCAGGCTGCCGCCGCGAAGGACGCCAAGGCCGAAGACATCGTCAGCCCAGGCCACATTTTCCCGCTGATGGCCCAGCCAGGCGGCACCCTGGCCCGCGCCGGCCACACCGAGGCTGCCTGCGACCTGGCGCGCATGGCCGGCTTCGAGCCGAGCGGCGTGATCTGCGAAGTGATGAACGACGACGGCACCATGTCGCGCCGCGCCGAACTGGAAGTGTTCGCTGCCGAGCACGGCCTGAAGATCGGCACCATCGCCGACCTGATCCACTACCGTATGATCCACGAGCGCACCGTGCAGCGTGTCTCCGAGCAGCCAGTGGAAAGCGAGCTGGGCGAATTCAACCTGGTCACCTACCGTGACGCGGTGGAAGGCGACGTGCACATGGCCCTGACCCTGGGCAAGATCTGCGCCGAAGAGCCGACCCTGGTGCGCGTGCACAACATGGACCCGCTGCGCGACCTGCTGCTGGTCAAGCAACCGGGCCGCTGGAGCCTGCGTGCGGCCATGGCCGCCGTGGCCGAGGCGGGCAGTGGCGTGGTGCTGCTGCTGGGCCACCCGCTGGACGGCGACGTGCTGCTGGCGCACATCCGCGAAAGCGCAGGCGATGCACAGGCCAAGACGCCGACCACCTACAGCACCGTCGGTGCCGGTTCGCAGATCCTGCGCGACCTCGGTGTGCGCAAGATGCGCCTGATGAGTTCGCCGATGAAGTTCAATGCGATATCCGGATTCGATCTGGAAGTTGTAGAATACGTGCCCTCCGAGTGACTTGAGGCGGCATTGACGCCCTCTGCTCGAGTCCAGACCCCTGTCGAGGCCGCTTGTATGCGGCCTCGCTCTTGAAGATGAGAATATCGGAATGACCCTGAAGACCATCGAAGGTACCTTCATCGCCCCCAAAGGTCGCTATGCTTTGGTGGTTGGCCGCTTCAACAGCTTCGTCGTCGAAAGCCTGGTAAGCGGCGCTGTTGATACCCTGGTACGCCACGGTGTCAGCGAAAGCGACATCACCATCATCCGTGCCCCGGGTGCGTTCGAAATCCCGCTGGTGGCACAGAAAGTCGCCCAGCAAGGCGAATACGACGCGATCATCGCCCTGGGCGCCGTGATCCGTGGCGGTACCCCGCACTTCGAATACGTGGCGGGCGAATGCACCAAGGGCCTGGCCCAGGTGTCCATGGAGTTCGGCGTACCGGTGGCCTTCGGCGTTCTGACCGTCGACTCCATCGAACAAGCCATCGAGCGCTCCGGCACCAAGGCTGGCAACAAAGGCGGTGAAGCTGCCCTGTCCGCTCTGGAAATGGTCAGCCTGCTGGCGCAGTTGGAGGCCAAGTGATTAGCGACGAAAGCGATCGTTTCAACCCGCGCGATCCAAAACCTGCGGATGCCGGCAAGCCATCGAAGAGCGCCAAGCGCCGCGAAGCCCGCAAGCTCGCGACCCAGGCCCTGTATCAGTGGCACATGGCCCAGCATTCGCTGAACGAGATCGAAGCGCAGTTCCGGGTCGATAACGATTTCACCGATGTCGACGGTGCCTATTTCCGCGAGATCCTGCATGGGGTTCCGGCAATCAAAGGCGAAATCGACGGCGCGCTGAAGCCGTGCCTGTCCATCGCACTGGAAGAGCTCGACCCGGTCGAGCTGGCCGTGCTGCGCCTGTCCACCTGGGAGCTGATCAAGCGCGTCGACGTACCGTACCGCGTGGTAATCAACGAAGGCGTGGAACTGGCCAAGGTCTTCGGTGCCACCGACGGCCATAAGTTCGTCAACGGCGTGCTGGACAAGCTTGCTCCGGCCCTGCGTGAAGCAGAAGTCAAGGCGAACAAGCGCTGATCCTGGCGCTGCCGGCCCATGGGTGAGTTCGAGCTGATCAACCATTACTTCGCCGCCGCGCCCTGTGCGCAGGGCGGTGAGGGCGTGGCCCTGGGTATCGGCGACGACTGTGCCCTGCTGGACCTTCCACCCGGTGAACAGCTGGCGGTATCGACCGACACCCTGGTCGCCGGTGTGCATTTCCCCGCTGTCTGCGATCCGCAGCTGCTTGGCCAGCGCTCGTTGGCCGTGGCGGCCAGTGACCTGGCAGCCATGGGCGCAACGGCGATCGGCTTCACCCTCGCCCTGACCCTGCCTGATGTCGGCCCCGATTGGCTGGCGGCCTATGCCAACGGCCTTAGCCGCATGGCTCACCGTTGCCGCATGAGCCTGATCGGTGGTGACACCACCCGTGGTCCGCTGAGCATTACCGTCACCGTGTTCGGCCGCGTGCCGGCCGGCCAGGCGTTGCGCCGCAGCGGCGCGCGGCCGGGCGACCTGCTGTGCGTCGGCGGTTCGCTGGGCAAGGCGGCAGGGGCATTGCCGCTGGTACTGGGTGAGCGCGAGGCACCGGCCGAGCAGGCCCAGCCGCTGCTCGACCACTACTGGTCGCCGATGCCGCAGTTGAACCTTGGCCAGTTGCTGCGCGGCCGGGCCACGGCGGCGCTGGACATTTCCGATGGCCTGCTCGCCGATTGTGGGCATATCGCCAAGGCGTCCGGGGTCGCACTCGAGGTGAACCTGGCGCAAGTGCCAGTGTCTCCTGCTCTTGAGGCTTTCCTCGGCCACGATGCGGCCCTGCAGGCAGCGCTGACCGGCGGCGACGACTACGTACTGGCTTTCACCCTGCCGCCTGCAGCGCTTGCTCTGCTGACCGACCTCGGTTTCGCCGAAGTGCACGTCATCGGTCGTGTGCTCGAAGGCCAGGGCGTGACCCTGCGCGACCCGCAGGGCCAGGACATCACCCCGGTTCAACGGGGCTATCAACACTTTAGGGAGACACCGTGACCGACCACCCCAACCAGGTGCCTGCGGAGTTCGTTCCGCCATCGGTCTGGCGCAATCCGTGGCACTTCATCGCGTTCGGCTTCGGCTCCGGCACCCTGCCCAAGGCCCCCGGCACCTGGGGTTCGATGGTAGCCATCCCGTTCATCCCGCTGTGGCAGATGCTGCCCGACTGGGGTTACTGGCTGCTGCTGGGCGTGACGATGCTGTTCGGCTTCTGGCTGTGCGGCAAGGTCGCCAACGACTTGCGCGTGCACGACCATGAGGGCATTGTCTGGGACGAGATGGTGGGCATGTGGATCACCCTGTGGCTGGTGCCGGAGGGGTGGCAGTGGATCCTCGCCGGGTTCCTGATGTTCCGCTTCTTCGACATCCTCAAGCCATGGCCGATTCGCTGGATCGACCGGCATGTGCATGGCGGTGTCGGGATCATGCTCGACGATATCCTGGCCGGTGTATTCGCTTGGCTGGGCATGCAGCTTCTGGTGTGGGCGGTAGGCTGATTCAGGGAGCGTTTCGATGGCCATAAGGACTGTGCTGCTGGCAATGATGCTGAGCTTTGCCCCCTGGGTAATGGCGGCTGAGGCGCTACCGAAGCAGATTCACCTGGTCAGCGAAGAATGGATTGACTACACCAATGCCGATGGCACTGGCGTGGCCTGGGATGTGCTGCGCAAGGTGTTCGAACCTGCCGGGGTCAAGGTGGTGCCCCAGAGCGCGCCATACAGCCGTGCGGTTGGCCTGGTCAAGCGTGGCGAGGCGGATGCCTGGGTTGGGTCGTACAAGGAAGAAAACGACGACAACCTGTACCCGCGCTGGCATTTCGATATGGACCACATCTACGCCCTGGGCCTGGCCAGCAAGCCCGTGCCGACCCTGGCCACCGTGGGTCAGTACCGCCTGGCTTGGGTGCGCGGCTATGACTACAGCGGTTACCTGCCCAACGCGCACAACTTCCGCGAAATCCAGCGCCGTGAAGGCATCTTGCCGATGCTTGAGCATGAGCGGGTGGATTTCTACATCGATGCGCAGACCGAAGTCGACTATGTACTCGGGCAGGCCTCGCAGCCGAAGCGTTTTCGCAGTACCCATGTGGCCGAACTGCCGTTGTACCTGGCGTTTTCCAAGAACGAACGCGCCAAGGCCCTGCGCGACTTGTTCGACAAACGCATGGCCGAACTGGTGCACAGCGGCGAGTTGAAGCCGATCTTCGAGCACTGGAAGCAGCCGTATCCGTTCACGATTGATAGCAAGCCGCAATAAGGCCTCTTTCTGATGGCCTGCGCGGTCCCCTGTGGGAGCGGGCGAGCCCGCGAAGCAGGCGACACAGTGCATGGCACCGGCTCTCCCGGTGTTCGCGGGCACGCCCGCTCCCACAAGGATCGTGCAGGGCTCGAAGCCCAGCCCCGACTAAGCATCGAACTTTTCGATCTTAAGCCGCGGTATTCAACGAGCGCACACGCGGCGACCTGCTGATACAATCGGCGCACGAGAAATTTCCTACTTATCCAGGAGCACAACGTGCCCGTCGTCTTTGTTGCCGCCTCGAAACTCCCGACTCCCTTTGCGATTTTCACCATGCATGGCTTTCTTGACGAAGCCACTGGCCGTGAGCACGTGGTGCTCAGCCTGGGTGATTTCGCCGACGGCGAGCCGGTGCTGGGGCGCCTGCATTCCGAGTGCCTGACCGGCGACGCCCTGTTCAGCCAGCGCTGCGACTGCGGTTCGCAGCTGGAAGCCGCGCTGCAGGCAATCGCCCGCGAAGGCCGTGGCGTGCTGCTTTACCTGCGTCAGGAAGGCCGTGGCATCGGCCTGTTGAACAAGATCCGCGCCTATGAGCTGCAGGACGGTGGAGCCGACACCGTCGAGGCCAACGAGCGCCTGGGCTTTGCCGCCGACCAGCGCGACTACGCCATGTGCCTGCCGATGCTGGAACACCTGGGCGTGAAATCGCTGCGCCTGATGACCAACAACCCGCGCAAGGTCAAGGCACTGACCGACATGAACATCAAGGTCGCCGAGCGCGTGCCGCTGCACACCGGGCAAAACCCGCACAACCGTTACTACCTGGCGACCAAGGCCGGCAAGCTCGGTCACATGCTGGGTAACGAACACCAGGGCGAGGTGCCTCAGGCGTGACCCGCGGCGAGGTCAAGCGGCGCCTGGCGCTGGCTTGGTGGCAGTACCTGGCGGTCGGCCTGGTGCCGCTGCCGGTCATGGCCTGGGCCTTTGGCGGCGGCGATGCGCTCATCCCGGTGCTGGCGATGCCGCTGTTCATCGCCGGTGCCGCAACCATGTTCCTCAGCCTGCCGCGCTTCGGCGCCTACAAGCGCGCGTTGATCGCCACCTCGAAGGTGCTGGGCACGGCTGAAGAACCTGCCGCCTGGATCACCCTGGCGCGGGTGCGGCGCACGGCCATGCTGTTCGCCTGCTTCCCGGCCTGGGTCGCTGCGCTGTCGGTGCTGGTCGGGTTGGAGGCGGTGCCGCAGATTCTCCTGGCGTTGTCCACCGTGGTGCTGCTTTACCTCTACCGCATTCCGCGTCAGCTGGGCTGATGCGCATCCTGCTTTGCCTGCTGGCGCTGCTGGCTCTCACTGCAAGGGCTGGCGAGCCCTTGCGCGTGGTCAGCCTCGCGCCGTCCATGAGCGAAATCATGCTCGAACTGCACGCCGACGACCTGCTGGTGGGTGTGCTCGATGGCGGCGAGCGACCGCAAGCGCTGCAACGGCTGCCCTCGGTCGGCCGCCAGGGCCAGCTGGACATGGAAACCTTGCTCAGCCTCAAGCCCGACCTACTGCTGCTCTGGCCCGGAAGCGTGGCGCCGGCCCAGCGCGACCAGCTCAAACGCTTGGGCATTGCCACTTACAGCGCCGAACCCCACGACCTGAATCAGCTGCTCGAGCAGATCGAGGCGATTGCCGTGCGCGTTGGGCGGGGCGAGCAAGGCCGGCCCCACGTGCAGGCCCTGCGCGAGCGCCTGCAGCAACTGCGTCAGCAGTACCGGCGCGAGCAACCGTTGCGGGTGTTCTACCAAGTGTGGGACCGGCCACTGTACACCCTGGGCGGGCAGCAGGTGGTCAGCGATGCCCTGGCGGTGTGCGGGGCGCGCAATATCTTTGCCGACCTGAGTCAGCCCGCACCGCAGGTGAATGTCGAGTCGGTGCTGATGCTGGACCCGCAGGTGATCCTGGCGGGTGACGAGGCGCAGCTGGCGAGCTGGAAGGCCTGGCCACGGCTGAGCGCTGTGGCAGGCAATGGCTTGCTGGTGGTGCCGGACAAGGGCCTGGAGCGGCCCAGCGGGCAGATGATCGAAGCCACCGCCCGCCTGTGTGCGCTGCTGGCGGCTAGAGCGCCGGCGTCCAGGTGACGCTGAACAGCGCGGTGCGGCCTTCTTCGCGGTAGCCGTAGCTGGCCCCGTCGAAGCTGTACAGTGCCCGGCTGTAGTCCTTGTCCAGCAGGTTATCCAGCTTCACTTCCAGTTTCAGTTCCCCAGTTGCCATCCAGCCTGCTCGCAGGCCCAGCAGGCCGTAGCCGCCAAGTCGATTGCGGTTGGCTTCGTCATCGTAGCTGGCGCTCACGGCCTGCCAGCTGGCGCCTACATTGAAGCGTTCGAACTGGCGGTCCAGATCCAGGCTCAGGGTGCGCCGAGCGCGGCGGGCGAGGGTATGGCCACTGTCGCGATCGCGTGGGTCGATCAGCGCCAGCCCAAGCTGGCTGCGCCATGCACCCCATTGCTGGTCGAGTGCCATTTCCAGGCCGTTGATGCGCGCCGAAGCCACATTCTGTGGGATCGAGTCCTGGCCGAAGATGATTGCATCGCGCAGGTCGGTGCGGTACAGCGAGGTTTCCAGGCGGCTGTCGTGGGTGAGCTGGCTGCGCCACTGCACTTCATAGCTTTTTGAGCGTTCGGGCTTGAGGTCCGGGTTGCTGAACTGCGGGTAGTACAGGTCGTTGAACGTCGGGGCACGGAAGCCTTCGCTGTAGGACAGCAGCACATCGTTGCGGGCATTCAACGGCACGGTGAGGCTGCCGCTCCAGGTGGTCTGGCCGCCAAACTGCTGGTTCTGGTCGCGCCGAACGCCAACCTCGGTAGAAAAGTCTTCGCCGCTGTAGCGATGCTGGATGAAGGCCGCACGGTTCCAGCGGCTGTCCTCGGTAAAGTCGGTGCTGCCATGCACGCGGTCTTCGTACCAGTCACCGCCCAGCAGCAGGTTGTGCCGATCGGCCAGGGCCAAGTCGTTCTGCCAGGTGACCTGATCGCGGTAGGTGTTGAACACGAAACGCTCGTCGCTGAGCTTGTCGCGCTTGTCGTCACGGTTTTCGCTGTGGGCAAGTTCCAGGCGCGAATGCCAGAGGTCGTTGAGCTGAGCATCGAAATAGCTGCCCAGGCTGCTGACGCCGAAGTCGGTGTAGGGTTTTTGTCCGAAGCTCTGGAAGGTGACCGGGTCGAAGCGGCCGAACGGATTGTCGTATTCGCTGCGGCCGCGGCTGTCGAGCAGGTTCAGGCCGGCTTCGAAGCGCTCGCTAAAGGTATGGCTCAGGCTCAGGTTGAGCGATTTGTTGCGGTAGGCGTCGTGGTCGCCGTCACTGGCAAACGACGGCCCGGTCGAGTCGATTCCTGCGGTCTCATCGAGGCTGGCGCCAAGGTTGAACCGTGTGGCGTCGTCGCCGCCGGACAGCCCCAGGCTACGCTGGAAGGTCTGGTTGCTGCCCGCCGCCAGGCGCAGGCGCGGTTGCAGGCCAAGGCCGCTGCTGCGGCGGGTGAAGATCTGGATCACC
>NZ_BCBA01000027.1 GCF_001320245.1 Pseudomonas sp. NBRC 111124 | reverse complement strand
TGAAGATCTGGATCACCCCGCCGATGGCATCGCTACCGTACACTGCCGAGCGCGAGCCGCGCAGTACTTCGACGCGCTCGATCTGGTCGACATCGAGAAACTGCAGGCCGCTGTCGCCGGAGGTAGCGTTGGCGATGCGCACGCCATCAACCAGTACCAGGCTCTGGGCGGCCTTGGTGCCACGGATGAAGATGCCCGGCAGGCTGCCACGGCCACCGGTGGGCGCCACTTGCACGCCGGGCACGCGGGTGAGCAGGTCGGTGATGCTGCTGGGCTGCAGGCGGTCGATGTCGGCGCGGGTGAACACGGTGTTGGCGGCGCTGGTGGCGGTGCGCGATTCGACCTGTCGGTTGGCGCTGATCAGGATATCGGGGAGCTTGAGGGCTTCGTCGCGTTCAGCAGCCAGCAGGAAGGTTGGGGCGCAGAGTAGCGCGGCACAGGCAGACTTTCTCATGGACAGTTCCATAGCATTCGCGGGGCAAGCCCGCTCCTACAGGATCGAGAGAGACCTGTAGGAGCGGGCTTGCCCCGCGAAAGGGCCCTACAGGCCGAGCTTGGCCATGCGGGCTTTGACAGACGCCTCGATGCCAGCAGCATCCAGCCCACACTCGGCCAGCATCTGCGCAGGCTTGGCATGCTCGACGTAGATGTCCGGCAGCCCCAGGTGCAGCAACGGCTTGACTACGCCCTCACGGGCCAGGAACTCGCCCACGGCCGCTCCGGCGCCGCCCATGATGCTGTTCTCTTCGAGGGTCACCAGCAGCTCATGGCTGCCGGCCATTTCCAGCACCAGGGCCTCGTCCAGCGGTTTGACGAAGCGCATGTCGACCACGGTGGCGTTGATTGGCTCGGCAACCTGCAGGGCCTCGGCCAACTGCACACCGAACACCAGCAGGGCGACTTTCTCGCCCTGGCGGCGCACCACGCCCTTGCCGATCTCCAACGGCTCGAGGTCGCCACTGATCGGTGCATTCGGGCCAGTGCCGCGCGGGTAGCGCACAGCGGCCGGGCCGTTGAACAGGTGGCCGGTGCTGAGCATCTTGCGCAGCTCGTTCTCGTCGCTCGGGGTCATCACCAGCATGCCGGGGATGCAGCGCAGATAAGACAGGTCGTAGGCGCCCGCGTGGGTCGGGCCGTCTTCGCCGACCAGGCCGGCGCGGTCGATGGCGAACAGCACATCGAGGTTCTGCACCGCCACGTCGTGGATCAGCTGGTCGTAGCCGCGCTGCAGGAAGGTGGAGTAGATCGCCACCACCGGCTTGCTGCCTTCACAGGCCATGCCTGCGGCCAGGGTCACCGCGTGTTGCTCGGCGATCGCCACGTCGAAGTAGCGCTCGGGGTAGCGCTCGCTGAAATCGACCAGGTCGGAGCCTTCTTTCATCGCCGGGGTGATACCCACCAGGCGGTTGTCGGCGGCGGCCATGTCGCACAGCCACTGGCCGAACACGGCGGAGTACTTCGGCCCAGTGACCTTCTTCGGCGCAGCCGGCTTGTCGGCGGGTTCGAGCTTGGTGATGGCGTGGTAGCCGATCGGGTCGACCTCGGCCGGGGCGAAGCCCTTGCCCTTTTTGGTCACCACGTGCAGGAACTGCGGGCCCTTGAGGTCACGCATGTTGCGCAGGGTGGCGATCATGGTCGGCAGGTCGTGACCGTCGATCGGGCCGATGTAGTTCCAGCCCAGCTCTTCGAACAGCGTGCCTGGCACCAGCATGCCCTTGGCGTACTCCTCGGTGCGACGGGCGATTTCCCAGGCGCCGGGCAGGCGCGACAGCACCTTCTTGCTGCCCTCGCGCATGCTCGCGTAGGTGCGGCTGGAGAGGATCTTGGCCAGGTAGTTGGACAAGCCGCCGACATTGCGCGAAATCGACATGTCGTTGTCGTTGAGGATCACCAGCATGTCGGCGTTGACTTCCTGGGCGTGGTTCAACGCTTCGAAAGCCATGCCGGCAGTCAGGGCGCCGTCGCCGATCACGGCGATCGACTTGCGTGCGCTGTTCTGCAGGCGGGCGGCAATGGCCATGCCCAGGGCAGCGCTGATCGAGGTGCTGGAATGGCCGACGCCGAAGGTGTCGTACTCGCTCTCGCTGCGGCGCGGGAAGGCGGCGATGCCGTCCTTCTGGCGCAGGCTGAGCATACGGTTGCGGCGCCCGGTGAGGATCTTGTGCGGATAGGCCTGGTGGCCAACGTCCCACACCAGCCGGTCGTCCGGGGTGTCGAAGACGTAGTGCAGGGCGATCGTCAGCTCGATGACGCCCAGGCCGGCGCCGAAATGCCCACCGGTCTGACCAACGGTGTAGAGCAACTCCTGGCGCAACTCGTCGGCCAGGGTCTCCAGGTCGGCTTCGGCCAGCCGGCGCAGGCCGGCAGGCGTGTCAGCGCGGTCGAGCAACGGCGTGACCGGGCGTTCGCGGGGGATCTCTTGAAACGTCGTGGGCATCAGGCGAGTCGTTATAGGTGTGTGAAGACGCGGCAGTTTACCCCATTGTAGGAAAAGCTGCCCCTGTGGGAGCGGGCTTGCCCGCGAAGGACCGCGCAGCGGCCCCATACAATCAATGGCGGCGTTCGACGATGTAGCGCGCCAACGCCCGCAGCGGCTCGGCGGCTTCACCAAAGCCTTGCAGGGCGACCAGCGCCTGGTCGCGCAGTTCGATGGCATAGGCCTTGGCGGCGTCCAGCCCGAGCAGCGCCGGGTAGGTCGGTTTGTCACGGGCGATGTCGGCGCCCTGGCGCTTGCCCAGGGTGGCGGTGTCGCTTTCCACGTCGAGGATATCGTCCTGCACCTGGAACGCCAGGCCGATGGCCTGTGCATAAGTCTGCAGGGCATCCAGCTGCGCCTGCTCGGCGCGAGCACTGGCCAGGGCGCCGAGGCGCACGCTGGCTTCGATCAGCGCACCGGTCTTGTGCCGGTGCATGAATTCCAGAGCGTGCTGGTCCAGCTTCAGGCCGACCGAACCGAGGTCGATGGCCTGGCCACCGACCATGCCCGCTGGGCCTGCAGCCTTGGCCAGGGCCTGGACCATGGCCAGGCGGATGCTGTCGGCCTGCGGGCTCAGGCGCGGATCGAGCAAGGCGCTGAACGCCAGGCTCTGCAAGCCGTCACCGGCGAGTATTGCGCAGGCTTCGTCGAAGGCTTTGTGGGTGGTTGGCTGGCCACGGCGCAAATCGTCGTCGTCCATGGCCGGCAGGTCGTCATGCACCAGCGAATAGGCGTGGATCAGCTCCACCGCACAGGCGGCACCGTTGGCGTGCTCGGCGGGCGCGCCAAGGGCTTCGCAAGCGGCATAGGCGAGCAGCGGGCGCACGCGTTTGCCACCGTTCATCACGCTGTAGCGCATGGCCGCATAAAGGCGTTCCAGCTCTTTGGTCGGGGCGACGAACAAGGGCTCAAGAGCAGCATCGACACGGGCCTGACAGCCGGCCTGGTAACCAGTGATCATGCCTCTGGCTCCGCGTCGAACGGCTGCGCGGCGAGCTCGCCGTCACGCTCCAGCAGGATCTGCACTTTCTGCTCGGCCTGGGCCAGGGCGCCCTGGCAATCGCGGGTCAGGGCGATACCTTGCTCGAACGCGGCCAGCGAGTCTTCCAGCGACAGTTCGCCGTTCTCCAGGCGCTCGACCAGGGCTTGCAGGTCGGCGAGGGATTGTTCGAAATCGATGGAGGCTTTTTTGCGGGCCATGGCGACAGTCTCGGTGGCAAGTCAGAACCGCGCGACGTTAGCAGAGCGGGGCTAGGGGAGCAAACTTCGGCTGGATTTGCCGGCCCATTCGCGAGCTTGCCCGCTCCCACAGGTGCAGCGCATGGTTTGGAACTGTGGGAGCGGGCAAGCCCGCGAATGGGCCGCAAAGCGACCCCGTGCGGTCTATCAGGCAGGCTCGGCTTCCAGCTCCAGCATGGCCTCACGGCACCGCGCCAGTTCCTCGATGGTCAGCACCGGCAAGTTGTACTGCCGCGCATACACCGCCACCTGTTCACCCCGCGCCATGCTGCCATCGGGGTTCATCAGCTCGCACAGCACCGCCGCCGGGCGCAAGCCTGCCAGGCGTGCCAGGTCGACCGAGCCTTCTGTGTGGCCACGGCGGGTCAGCACGCCACCCTCACGCGCACGCAGCGGGAACACATGGCCCGGGCTGACGATGTGGCGTTGTTCGGCGGTCGAACGCAGCGCCGCTTCGATGGTGGTGATGCGGTCCTGCGCGGAAACGCCAGTGCTCACGCCCTCGGCCGCTTCGATGGTGACGGTGAAGCCGGTGCCATGGCGGGCCTGGTTGTTCGGCACCATTGGCGCCAGCTGCAGGGCATCGACCGTGGCTTCGTCCAGGCACAGGCAGACGATGCCGCTGCAGTCGCGGATCATCATGGCCATGGTCTGCAGCGACAGGTTTTCGGCAGCGGCGACGATATCGGCTTCGTCCTCGCGGTCGTCATCGTCGAGCAGCAGCACAGGGCGCCCGGCCTGGAAGGCGGCGATGGCGGCGGACACATTGGGGAATTGTTTTTGCAGCAAAGGGGACATGAAACGCTCCTCGTGATTGATCGATGAACGTCTCGGGGCGAACAAAATGCGCGCGCAGGGGCGCCCGAATGGCCCCTGCCTGACGCCTTCTTTCATCCGGACTATGACCGTCGGCTCTGGAGTCGCACCAGATCTGCTGACCCCCGGCATGGCCGGGGCGCTCGCGGGCTCATCTTTCGATTTACCGCCGGTGGGGACTTTCACCCCGCCCTGAAGACCGGTCAAGCATACCGCAGTGTGCCACCGTGCTGGCAAGCCGCTGTTCTACGACCTTCGGCGAGGTGCTATGTGCAGGTCTGGGGATGTTTGGCGCCTGTGAGATCGAGCGTCGCCCGCGCGGCGCGTCGCGGATAACTCCGCTCCTACAGATCCGAGAAAAATCCTATCGCGACATTTCTTCAATGACCTTAGCCAGCGAAGCCGGCAACATCGGCCCATGACCCAGCCCTTCGAACCGCTCATAACGCACCTGCAGTCCCTGCGCCTTGGCTAGATCCGTTACCAACTGCCGCACCGGCCGCTCCACATTGCCCTTTACCGCCATGCGCGGATTCGCTGGCTCCTCACTCCCGCGCATCAACAACAACCGCGGCCGACTATCGCCAAGCCGCTGCTGCAACCCCTGCGCCTCGCGCACGATCGCCCCGCCGTGCCACCACAGCGAGGGGCTGGCCGCGGCATAATCACTGAACGCCCAAGGCCGGGTGAACAGCGCATGCAGCACCGCCAAGCCGCCGTAGGAATGCCCCCATAACGTCTGCTGCTGCAGGTCGATTGGCGCCACGCCTGCCACCTGCGCTCGCATTTGCTGGGTCAGCAGATCAAGAAATGCATCCACCCCACCGCTGGGCTCGCCCGTCAGTGGATCACGCTGCTCGGCTTGCCCGGGCACTGCCGGGGTGTAATCGAAAGTCCGCCCGGTCCGCTCGATGCGCTGGTCAGTCTGGTAGCCCACGGCCACCAGCAGCGGCGCCTGGCCGGCTGCGAGCTGGCTCAGTTGCTGACTGTTCAGTGCGCCTAGCGCGGCATTGCCGTCGAGCATCCACAGCACCGGATAACCGGCGGCAGGCGCGGGTCGATCCGGCTTGCCGATCCACAAGCGGTAGTGGCGCTGACCATCGGCCGAATCCAGGTCGAACTGGCTGAAACGGTAGGCCAGGTCTTGGCGCTGCAGCAGCGAGGTGTCCATCTTCTGCTCACGCGCTGGCTGCGCCACGGCAACAGGCGCGGCCAGTGCCAGTGCGATGATCAGGGGCAGGGTGATCTTGCTCATCAGGCGTCTCGTCGGGGCCTTGCAAGGCGCAAGGCGGGTATGGCCAGATGATAATCAGTGCTGTTTGGCCGTAAAGCGCATTAACTTTCTAAACAATCCTGGCCGGCCGGCAGCACCACATGCAGGCACAAGCCAGGGTGGCCATTGCTGGCCCACAGCCGGCCGCCTTGCAGTTCGATGGCGCGGCGGGCGATGGCCAGCCCCAGGCCGAAGCCCGCGCCGCTGTCGGGCAAGCGTTGATAGGGCATGAAGATGCGTTCGAGGTCAGCTTGTGGCACGCCGGGGCCCTGGTCGCTCAGGCGCAGGTGCCAGCAGTCGCCCTCACGCCAGCCATCCAGGCTGACCCGGCCGCCGTCGGGCGAATGGCGGATGGCATTGCGCAGCAGGTTTTCCAGCGCCTGGGCCAGGCTGTCCGGATGGACTTGCACCCGGCAATCGGTGCCCAGCGAGCAGGGCAGGCGCGAGGGGGGCCAGCCACTCTCAAAGCAGATGTCCTGGCACAGCGCTTCCCACACGGAAAGCATCAGCACCGGCTCGGTGGGCAATTGCGGCTGTTCGGTGTCCATCCAGGCAAGGTCCAGGGTGTCTTCGAGCAGCTTCTGCATGTCGTTGACCTCGCGCTCCAGGCGCTCGCGCAGTTTTGCTGGCGGCAAGTCGCTGTCATGGGCAATGCGCAGCCGCGCCAGCGGTGTGCGCAATTCGTGGGACAGCGTGCGCAGCAGCAGGCGCTGTTGCTCCAGGCTTTGCCGTAGGCGCCCGGCCATGTGCTCGAAGGCCTGCGCCAGTTCGCCCAGTTCATCGCGGCGTTCTTGCAGGGGCAGGCCCGGGCTGTCCAGGTCGTCCGCGCGCAGGGCGTCGGCACGGTCGCGCAGGCGGTTGAGCGGTACGACCAACTGACGGTAGATCGCCAGGCCCAGCAGCAAGGCGAGTAGCGTGGGCGCGACGCCGTGGGTGAAGACATGGGTCCAGGGCGTCAGGCCCGTCGGCAGCAGACGCTCTGGCAGTTGCATCACCAGGCGGCCGTTCTCGGGGTGCTGCGGGAACTCGATGCTGACGTAGGGCAATTCATCCTGCAGGCGCCGGCTCATCGGCCAGTCGAGCTTGCGCATGAAGGTCAGGTGGCTGGCCTCTTCGGCGTCCAGCGGAGTGCTGCCAAGGCTTTGCAGGTGCGGCCCGAGCAGTACCGCCCAGGTGTCTTCGGCGTGCTCGAGCTGGCGCCGGAAGGCCTCGGCGCCAACCGCACCTGCTTGCTGCCAGGCCTGTTCGGCCTGCTGTGCGTAGCGCGCGAGATAGTCCTGGTCAGCCTGGGAGAGAAAATAGGTGCTGCGCTCCACCGACAGGCCCCAGGTCCAGATCAGCCAGGTCAGCAGCAGGCAGAAGCTGACCTGCAAGGCTGCCAGTTTCCACAGCAAGGGATGGCGGCGCATCAGGCGTTGTCCGTGTCGACCAGGATGTAGCCCTGGCCGCGTACAGCCTGGATCTGCAGGTGCTGGGCGTCGATATCGGCCAGCTTGCGGCGCAGGTTGCACACGTGCACATCCAGGCCGCGGTCGAGGCGGGTGTAGGCCCGGTGCAGCACGGTCTGGTACAGGAACGGCTTGCTCAGGGCTTCGCCGGGGTGGGCGTTCAAGGTGGCCAGCAAGCGGAATTCGGAAGCAGTCAGGCCGGCCGCCTTGCCATGGTGGAGTACATCCTGCAGGTACTGGTCGAAAACCAGCGGGCCGGCCTCGCTGTGCAGCAGCGTGCTGCGGCCGAAGGCCACTCGCCGCAGCAGGGCATCCACCCGTGCGTCCAGCTCCGCGAGGCTGAACGGCTTGGGCAGGTAATCGTCCGCGCCACGGGTAAAGCCGCTGATGCGGTCCTGCTCGGCGCCCAGTGCCGACATCAGCATTACCGGCACTGCCTGCTGGCGGCGCAGCTCGTCGAGCAGGCTGAGGCCGTCGATGCCCGGCAGCATGATGTCCAGCAGCACCAGGTCGAAACGGCCATGCTGCACGGCGCTCAACGCCTGGGTGCCGGTGGCGCAGGCGTTGACCAGGAAACCGCGGTTGAGAAAGTGGCGCTGCAGGTCCTCACGCAGACGTGCGTCATCTTCGGCGAGGAGGAGTGAGGTGGGCATCGTTTGTCTTTAATGAGAATTCATATCAGTTAGCAATCATCCCACTGCCGGCAGGGCAAGGGCAATCGTTGTGTGCTGACGGCGTGTGTTAAGAAGGTTAATCCTGCTGCACCCAGGGTTTTCGTCCGGTATCTTTCGCAAAAAGCAATTTGTTTCATTTGCGACTAGATATCAATTGGGCGAAGGGTGTGTCATGAGCGGTTTCAAAGGTGCGGGGAGCCCGAAACGGGTGCGGGGATGGCTGGTGCTGGGGCTGCTGGCGCCGTTTTCGTTGTCGGCACTGGCTGAAACAGTGGCAGGCCAGGCGGCTGCGGACGATACGTCGCTCGACCTGCCGGCCCTGACCATCGAAGGCAACCGCCTCTACGACATGCTGCCCTCGGAGCAGACCGGTGGCTACAGCGTCGATGCTGCCACGGTAGGCACCAAGACCCCGGCTGCACTCAAGGACATCCCGCAATCGATCACCGTGTATACCCAGGACTACGTCAAGGACCGCCAGTTCGTACACCTGGATGACCTGGCCAAGTACACCGCAGGCCTGCGCACCCTGACCAACGACAGCGGTCGCTCGTCGATCTACGCCCGTGGCTACGAATACAGCGAATTCAACATCGACGGCCTGCCGGCCCCGATGGCCAGCATCTTTGGCACCGTGCCGTCGCTGGCAGCTTTCGACCGGGTCGAGATCATGCGCGGCCCGGCCGGTCTGTTCAGCAGCTCCAGTGAGCTGGGCGGCATCGTCAACATGGTGCGCAAGCGCCCGACCGCTGAGTTCCAGGGCCATGTCGAAGGCAGCTATGGCACCTGGGATACCAACCATGAAGAAATCGACCTGAGCGGGCCGCTGGATGATGCCGGCCGGGTGCGCGGGCGTTTCATCGCCTCGCGCGACGACACCAATGGCGAAGTCGACTACAACGCCAACACCAGCAACAGCTACTACGGTGCGCTGGACATCGACCTGGACGACGACACCCAGCTGTCGTTCGGCCTGATCCACGAGGTGAAGAACATCACCCCGCACAACGGTTACCCGGCGACGTTGTCCGGTGAAGTACCGGACTTCAGCCACTCGCGCTTCCTCGGCGCCGACTGGAACTACTTCGATGGCAAGACCACCGACCTGGTCGCCGAGCTGACCCATCGCTTCGACAACGGTGGCTATGGCCGCGTCGCTGCCCGTGGCTCGCACCGCGACACCAACTACCTGTATGCCTTCACCGCGACCAATGCCACCACCGGGGCCAACTCCGAACGTGCCAGCGCCCGTGACTTCACCCAGGACACTTACTCGCTGGACGCCAGCTACAGCCAGCCGTTCGAAACCTTCGGCCAGGTCAGCGAGTTTGTGGTCGGCACCGACTACAAGAACTACGACACCGAGTACCTCAACGGCACCACCAACCTGGGCAGCATCAACGTCAACACCTACACGCCGACGCGCTTCGCCAAGCCGTCGCCGAACTACAGCACCGAGACCGGCATGCAGGAAGAGGAATACGGCCTGTACTCCAAGGTCACCTTCCGCCCTGTCGAGCGCCTGGCGCTGATTGCCGGTGGACGCTTCAGCTGGTATCGCGGTGATTTCTACACCACCACCCTGAGCAGTGGCTCGACGGTCGACGACAACAAGCGCGTCGATGGCCGCTTCACGCCGTATGGCGGCCTGGTCTACGACCTGACCGAAAACCACGCGCTGTATGCCAGCTACTCGCAGGTGTTCAAGCCGCAGTCGGACACCGACGGCAATGGCCGGGTGCTCAAGCCGCGCCAAGGCGAGCAGTATGAATTCGGCCTCAAGAGCAGCTACTTCGGTGGCGACCTCAACACCCGTTTCTCGGTGTTCCGCCTGACCGACAAGAACCGCGCCAGCACCGAATACGATGCCGATGGCGTGGACACCGGCTTCTCGGTCGCCTCCGGCAAGACTCGGGTCAAGGGTGCGGAAGTGGAAGTCAGCGGCAAGCTCACGCCGAACTGGGAGCTGCTGGCGGGCTACACCTGGATGCAAACCGACACCGTCAAGGGCGATGCCGAAACCACCTTCTTCATCATGCCGCGCAACCAGGCGTCGCTGTGGAGCAAGTACACCATCAGCCAGGGCCCGCTGAACGGGCTGGCCATTGGTGGCGGCGTGTCGGCGATGAGCAACTTCTACGCCGAGAACGGCGGCGTGCGCATCGATGCGCCGGGCTATGCCACAGTGGATGCGATGCTGTCGTACCCGGTGACCTCGAAGCTGACGGCGACCTTCAACGTCAACAACCTGTTCGACCGGGATTACCTGTCGCGGGTGGGCTCGACCTCGACGTTCAACTTCTATGGGCCATCGCGGAGCATGATGGTCGGGGCGCGGTACGACTTCTAAGTTCAGAAAATTCCCGTTGTTTGTAGTCCATTTCTGAATTAGCTTCCTACCGCCCTTGGGCCATTGCGGTGGTGTTTCTGGCGGAATAGTGTGGCCCAGTCGTTGCGAGTGCAGCGACCGGGCCTGCAAGCCCGTACAGACATCAGTACCGCTTTCCGAGTTGCTGCTTGCCAGCAAGTTCGGTCAATGGTGGCTGCGTGCGGGAGATCTTCGGATCTGCCGGTTCTCGTCTGTCCGGTCTTGCAGACCCGCACGTAGCCGCCACCCATCAAATGCAAGTGATGACGTGGTGGTCCCTTCGTATACAGACGAGGTTACACCATGCTTAAGATCGTTCCCGATCCACCCCACGATAGTCATTCCCTCGAAGATACCCTGATCCAGGCCACCGACTACGCGCTGTGCGCGACGACTGTGGTGCATCAGGCGTTGCTGCTGCAGCCCAAGTCACCGGCGTCAATCTTGATGATGGCCTCGATGCATGAGCTGGAGGCGCTGCGGGTTTTGCTCGAATCCGCGTTGATCCAGGTGCAGATGCCCACTGGGCCTCGGACTTTGCACTAAGGCTTGAGTGATGTGCTGGCTGGTTTGGCCCTTTCGCGGGACAAGCCCGCTCCTACAAGTACAGCGATGGCCTCAGGCTTTGTGCTGACCTGTAGGAGCGGGCTTGCCCCGCGAAAGGGCCCGACAGGCAATAGAGATTTCAGGGGAGACTGACCAATGACCACAGACAACACCCAATGCACCGTCGGCAAGACCACCTTCTTCCAAGGTGAAAACCAGACCCATCCACTGTTCCGCATCGAACCCGGCATTCCTTGCCAGGATGCCCGCGAACAGGCCTCTGAATTGATGGGCTATGTGCGCGAACTGACCATCCTCGGTCTGATGGACGAGAAACCGATGATGATCTGGGCCTCGCACTACCTGAGTGCGATGGCCAAGGCGCTGATGGAGGATGCCGAACTGGGCATGACACATTGAGGCTGCGCTGCAGGTTAGAAAGAGGGTTTGATTAATTGGTCTAGACTTTCCAGACCCTCTTATCACATTCGGTTAATAGCCTTATGCCAGCCTCTCTGCATCGGCATACCCCCGCGTTGGACGTGACTGATTCGCGTGGCTTAGTTGTGCGCAACGTTACCTGTCATCGTGGTGGCACTGGAAACAGTGCCGCCCTCGACATACGCATTGATCAACAAGTATTCGACGCCCGTGGTCATCTTGGTCAGCAGTGCGATCCGCGTTTTTTTGAGGCCCGAAAGAACGATCCGCAACAGCTACCTAATCAAGTCATGCATTACGGACTTTCCGGGCAGGTGCTGAAGAGCGAAAGTATCGACGCTGGCGTTCGTACTGTTTTCAGTGACATGGCCGGTCAAGTACTTGATCACTGGGATGGTCGCGGTACTCATCAACAGATTGAGTACGACCAGTCTATGCGCCCCACGGCGCTTTTTGAGCAAGTGTCTGGCGAGATGGATCGGCGCTGCACTGATCGCTTCACTTATGCAGGCGGCGATGCCGAGGAGGCCAGGCGTAACCGTTGCGGCCAGATGATTCGTCACGATGACCCTGCAGGGACTCAGTGGCATGAGCGGTTCAACCTGCAGGGTCAGCCAAGTCAAGAGACACGTCAATTTCTGCAGGCACTGACGCCGCCCGATTGGCCTGAATCGGTGGATGCTTGCGATAAATTACTGGAAAAAAACAAAGCCCAGAATATTGATGTGCGTTACAACACCGGTTGGAAGCACGACGCCTTGGGCGCAATGATCGAAACCCTGGATGCTATGGGTAACGTGCAGCGTTTCGAGATGGACATTGCAGGTCGCTCCAGTCGATCGTTCCTGAATGATCAGGGGCTACTCGAAAAGGTCGAGTACAACGCCTCGGGGCAGGTGACGATGGAACTGGCGGGCAACCATGTCACTACCACGACCCGCTATTCGACAGTGAATGGCCGGCTTGTCGACTTCCAGGCCAGCAAGGCCGATGGCAAGCGGTTGCTGCATCTGCAGTACACGTACGACCCCGTGGGCAATATCAATCGTATCGAAGACTTGGCTCAGCCAGTGAAGTGGGGAGCGGGACGGGTAGCGGCTGTCAGCAACTATACCTACGACACCCTTTATCAACTGATCAGCGCCAGCGGGCGCGAAAACGCAAGCCAGACCATCGGCCCTGCGCTGCCTGGGGTCGAGATCTTCGGCAAGGTAGATGACAGCCGCTGGCGCAACTACACGCAGGACTTCAGCTATGACCGGGGCGGTAATCTGACCGATCTGCTGCACAAGGTGAATGGCGCTGTGGTGAGCCACCGCGTCATGTCTGTCGACCCCGGGAGCAACCGCAGTTTGTTCAAGGAGAGCGAGGGTTCACCGATCGATTTTGGCAAAGGCTTTGATGCCAATGGCAATCAACAGGCCCTGGCGCCGGGGCAGGCCATGCAATGGGATGCGCGAAATCAACTGGGCCTGGTGACCCAAGTCGTCCGTGAAGAGCCCGATGGCCGGGACGACGATGTGGAAGCCTATGTGTACGACGGCAATGGACAACGGGTGCGCAAGGTCCGTAGAACGAAAACCCTGAGGGGCGCGCAAGTCAGTGAAGTGCGCTATTTGCCGGGACTGGAGATCCGCACGCTAGCGTCAGGTGAACAGTTGCAGGTAGTCACCACTCAAGCCGGGCGTAGTGGTGTGCGGCTACTGCATTGGGAGGCCGGCAAGCCAGGTGGGATCGACAACGACCAACTGCGCTACAGCGTAAGCGATCACTTGGGCAGCAGCATGCTGGAACTGGCGCAAAACGCCGAACTGATCAGTCAGGAAAGTTATTACGCCTACGGCGGTACCGCCTGGTGGGCAGCGCGCAGCGCTGTCGAAGCGAAATACAAGACGGTGCGGTATTCGGGTAAGGAGCGCGATGCAACAGGGTTGTATTACTACGGTTACAGGTATTACGCACCGTGGTTGCAGCGCTGGATCAATCCGGACCCGGCGGGGGATGTGGATGGGTTGAATGTGTATCGGATGACGCGGAACAATCCGGTCGTGTTTCACGATCAAGATGGAAGGATGTCAACCGAAGAGCAGCTTGGTTTATACATCGCGGCAGCCGTGCTTTTGATTAGTGTAATTGCGCTTGCTCCCCTGCTGCATCGACGTGTTTTGGACCGCATGGCGATTGAAGAAAGGTTGACTCATGAAGCTGCTGAGCGCGAAACAATTAAAATTATTGAAAGGATGGCCAAAAATGCCGGTAGTAAACATGATCTTCCGGAGCGTGTTGTGAAAAGGCTTAAAGATTTCATGATGCATGAGTTCTCTGAAAAATATAAATACTTGGGTGAAGAGTTTAAGTTTCATCTTTATGAGGAGGATGACGCGCTGCATGCCTACTCTTATTTGGCCAAAGATGAGCGAAGTGTTAGAAGGTTCCTGAGCAAGCGCCATAACGTGGGGCAAAATTTGCAAGCCATCGGCGCGGGTCATGTTGTACTCATGAAGCTAGGTTCGCACACTGACCAGGTTGATAATACACAAAAAGCGGAAACTATTTTTGAGCAACAATCTCATATGCTCGCCAGAGGAAAAAGGACCGAAAATATTGCTGCTGAATCGGCTGAGGATCACACTTCGGGTAGCTCAAATAGCGCTAAAAATTATTTTATATTCACCGTGGAAAATCCTCAGCACTTTGCCGAGCAAGGCATGTCGAGCCAGGACTCAAAAATACTGCATCGAGCCATAGATGGCCTGAGTAACCGGAAGGTCGGTTATAAGTTGATTGGAACCAACGAGTACGTGGTAGACCTTGCTGGGTTTGGAGGGCAGAAACGCAGGGGCGCCTATCGGCTGGCTTTTACGCAAGAAGGTACAAAAAGACGGTTGACCAGGATTGTCAATCCGCACCTCTGAGAACACCTTGCTAGATGAGATCTCAAGAAGCTACTTGAATGAGGCAGGATTATCTTGAGGCATTAAAAAGCCGGCTTGTGGCCGGCTTCTCGGGGACGGTTCCGACTAATTTATGGTAAGTCGCAACCGCCTTAACTGTGTGGCCAGCAAGGGCCTGAAAGAGATGGCAAACGATCGTGTGGAACGTCGCCGAGCCCTCTGGAACGCGGCTTGCGCCGGCCGGGGCTGAATGTGCGGCGTAGCATACAAGGGCCGGCGCAGTATGCCCAGCAAAAAATGGCACAGCGTGTGTCAGCCGGGGCGGCGCTGGCGGTAATGCGACCAATGAAACACCCAGCCCAATACTTCTAGCTTCTGCACTGCGCATTGCAAGGTCGTGTAGCGTTCGACAACCTCACGCCGGTTATGGCTATGCAGGCACAAGGTGCCCCGGTGGCCGAGGCTCAGGCTGTTCACCCTGAGCCTGCCGTTGTGCAACAGAGCATAGATTTCGCCATCAACCACCTGGGTATAGCTGAGGTCGATCGCCAGGATCGCATCGCGTGGAATCCACGGCGCCATATTGTCGGCCGGCATGGTCATGCAGATGGCTTTGCCCACCGGCACAGCCAATGCCTCCAGCGCGGTGGCCGGCATCGCCAGGTGATGACCGTCGAGTGCGATGAGCTCGCCATTGCGCAGCTCGTTGAAAGGCACCTGCACCAAAGAAGCAGGCTGTTGCGATGGCGTTAGCATCGGCGACGCCTGGGGCGCGTACATGCGCAGGAACGAATGCGGGTGCTTGGGGCCTTCGCCGGTCTGCAGCCAGCGGCGCTGCACGCAAAACAATTCAGCCATCTCATCGAGGCGGGCAATCGGGATGCCGCGGGTGAACCAGTTGTTGATGTGCTGCGACGTAACGCGGCGCTGGGCAGCGAAGTCTGAGGGAGTCAGGCCACATTCCCGAAGGAGTGCCTTGAGACGGTCACCGGATCTTTTCATGAGTCCGAGTGTAGCGGCCGGAGGCCAGTAGTGAAATGAACGTGATGTTGACATGAACGCCGTGAAAAAAGCTGGGATGTAGGGCGAAGGTGTAGGGCGGCGTAGGATTTTTTACCGGCCTTTGCCATCACCCATAAAAAAACCCCGCCGAGGCGGGGTTTTTCTGCAAAGCGGTATCAGCCCTTGTAGGCAGCGACCGACTTGGTGATCGCGGCGCGGGCGGCGTCGGCGCCTTCCCAGCCTTCGATCTTGACCCACTTGCCCTTCTCGAGATCCTTGTAGTTCGCGAAGAAGTGCTCGATCTGCTGGATCAGCAGGGCTGGCAGGTCGGTGTATTCCTTTACGTCGACGTACAGCTGGCTCAGCTTGTCGTGAGGAACGGCGATGACCTTGGCGTCGCCGCCGCCGTCGTCGGTCATGTTCAGCACGCCGACTGGACGAGCACGGATGACCGAGCCTGGAGCAACCGGGTACGGCGTCACGACCAGCACATCCAGCGGATCACCGTCGTCGGCCAGGGTGTTCGGGATGAAACCGTAGTTGGCCGGGTAGAACATCGGGGTGGCCATGAAACGGTCGACAAACAGTGTGTCGCTGTCCTTGTCAATTTCGTACTTGATCGGCGCGTGGTTGGCCGGGATCTCGATAGCGACGTAGATGTCGTTCGGCAGGTCTTTGCCAGCCGGAATCTTGCTGTAGCTCATTGGGCGGTGCCCCCGTGTTTGATCAAAAAAGTGGCGGCGATTATAGGCACATTCCACCAGCCCATGCCACGCCTGGCCTGATGTGTGGACAGATGCGCGGCCGCATCAGGCGTGGCTTTCGCGGTATTCCGGGTGCTCGGCTTGCAGCTTCAGCAGGCGTTCGAGAGGGTTCTGCCGGTAAAACATCGACAGCTGCTGGTACACCTGTGGATAAGCTTGCTGCAGCAGGTCGGGGGCGCTGAAGAAGTATTCGCTGGTGACGGCAAAGAACTCCGCCGGGTTTTCCGCAGCGTAAGGGTCGATGGCGGTTTCGGCGTCGGGGTCGGCGTCGAGCTGGCGATTGAGGTCGTCGTAGGCCTGCTGCATGGCCGTGGCCCAGTCTTCCACGCGCATGCCCGGGTGCAGCGGCGGCAGGCCGTTGGCGTCGCCATTGAGCATGTCCAGCTTGTGCGCGAGCTCGTGGATCACCAGGTTGTAGGCCTCCCAGCCGCCACTGGCCAGCACCCCGGCCCAGGCCAGGATGATCGGCCCCTGCTGCCAGGCTTCGCCGCTGTGCTCGGCATCCCACACGTGCTCCACGCCGCTGGCATCACGGTGGCGCTGCGGGCTCTTGAAGTCGTCGGGGTAGAGGATGATCTCGTGGAAGCCTTGGTACCAGTTCAACTCCCCCAGGTGCATCAGCGGCAGTTGCGCCTGGGCGGCGAGAAACAGGCGCTGCTCGTCGTCCAGCTCGACGCCGGGAAGGGTGGTCAGGTGCTTGTCGAGCAGGAACAGGATACTGGCGTCGCGCAGCCACTGGTCTTCGGCATCAGTGATGCCATCAAGCATCGGCAGGCGATCACGGATCGCCTGCCATTGCCGTGGTTCGATCGGGTAGCGCGCGAGGGTGCGCTTGCGCCGCCAGGCGCTCAAGGACCACATGCCTGCTGTCAGTGGGCCTTGGCGGTGCGGCCCAGGCGGCTGCGCAGCAGGCCGAGGATCATCGGTACCAGCGACAACACGATGATGGCGACCACCATCAGCGACAGGTGCTGCTTGATGAACGGTACGTTGCCGAAGAAGTAGCCCAAGGTCACCAGGCCGCCAACCCACAGCAGCGAACCCGCCACGCTGAAACTGAGGAAGCGCGGGTAGTGCATGTGGGCGATACCGGCGACGAACGGCGCGAAGGTGCGCAGGATCGGCAGGAAGCGCGCCATGGTCACGGTCTTGCCGCCATGGCGTTCATAGAACTCGTGGGTGCGCTGCAGGTAGTCGCGGCGGAAGATCTTCGAATTGGGGTTGCTGAACAGTTTTTCGCCCGTCGTGCGGCCAATGATGTAGTTGGTGCTGTCGCCCAGGATGGCCGCAGCCATCAGCAGGCCTGCCAGCAGGACCGGGTCCATGCCGCCACCGGCAGCCACGGCACCGGCGATGAACAACAGCGAATCGCCCGGCAGGAATGGCATCACCACCAGACCGGTTTCGCAGAAGATCACAGCGAACAGGATCGCGTAGATCCAGGGGCCGTAGTTGTTAACCAGCAGATCGAGGTAGGTATCGAGATGCAGAATTAAGTCCAGCGGGTTGAATTCCATGTACAGCACCTGTGTTCTTGACCCGCCTATACGGGCACGCGATGACGGGCTATGCCCTGGTTGTCGGCATCATTTCCTGACAGTGGGTAACTTTTCACACACGACAGAGGGGCATTATACGGCGAAGTGGGAAACCTGCCCGGGGAGTTTGTAGCGGGGGATTACCGCGTCTACAGCCGCACCGCTGCTCCTACAGGCGTTATGCAATCACAGGGACTGTGAAAAACCTGTAGGAGCGGCGTGCAGGTCAGTCCTGGCTGATCGGCAGGATGTAGTTTTCGAACTCGGTGTCCTTGCGAAAGCCGATCGACTCATAAGTCTTGCGCGCTACCTCATTGTTGGCACTGGTCGATACCCGCATGCGCACGGCCTGGGTGTCCTTGGCCATTTTCTTGGCTTCGCGCATCAGATGGTCGGCCACCAGCATACGCCGCGAGTCCTCGGCGACGAAGATGTCGTTGAGGATCCATACGCGTTTCAGCGAGAGCGACGAAAAGCTTGGGTACAGCTGGCAAAAACCGAGCAACTTGCCGTCATCATCATCCGCCAAGGCCAGGTAGATAACCGACTCGTCGCGCTTGAGTCGCTTTTGCAGAAAGGCCCGGGAGCTGTCCGGGTACGGGAGCTGCCCATAGAACTCGCGGTATCTGACGAACAGCGGGGTAAGCAGATCGAGGTGTTCCAGGGTTGCCTTGATGATGCGCATGTGCGGCCCTCAGAGTCCATTTGGGGAAATAGCGAAATGCCTGCAGCGTTCATGGGCATGCTGCCCCAATGCTAGCTACAAGTGCAATCCGCCTTCCGTGACATGTTCTTTAACTGTCGCCGAGCAGGAAATTGCCTCGCTGGTTGTGGGCATTTTCGCTGTCGATGCTATGGACCTCGGCTTCATCCTTCAGATTCACTCCGGAAAGCTGCCGGCGGCAGGCTTCGCGCATCAGGTACAGCAGGCGATGGGCAGCCATGCCATAACTCAGCCCTTCCAGGCGGACGTTGGAGATGCAGTTGCGGTAGGCATCGGTCAGTCCGACCTTGGGCGCATAGGTGAAATACAGGCCCAGGCTGTCGGGCGAGCTCAACCCTGGCCGTTCGCCGATCAGCATCACGGTCATGCGTGCACCGAGCAACTGGCCGACTTCGTCCGCCACTGCCACCCGGCCTTGCTCCACCAGCACCACCGGGGCGCTGGTCCAGCCATCGGCGGCGGCCTGTTCCTCGAAACGGGCCAGGAAAGGCAAGGTATGGCGGTGCACCGCCAGGGCCGAGAGGCCGTCGGCGACCACGATGGCCAGGTCGACGCCATCGGGGTTGGCTTGGGCATGCTGGCGCAAGCGCTCGGCCGAGTCGTCGTTCAGCCGCCGGCCCAGGTCAGGGCGTTGCAGGTACTGGTGGCGGTCGCTGGCCGCGCTGTGCAGTACCAGGCTGTCGCGGCCACGGTCCTTGAGCTGTTCACTCAAGGCGGCGTGGTCGAAGGCCAGATGCACGGCGTCGCGGGCCTGGGCGTGGGCGAACTGGAAATCCAGTTGCGCGCCGGTGGGCAGGCTGGTGCCGCTACGGCCCAGGGCGATGCGCGCCGGGGTCAGGTTGCGCAGGGCCAGCCATGGGCTTTCCTGGGTAGAGAGCGGGGGTGGGGATCGGTCTGCCATATTCACCTCTAAGCCAGCTGTGCCAAGGCCTGGCGGAATGCCGGCGGCAGGTTGTCACCAAAACGCACGCGGCCATCGGCCTGGGTGAAGATGCCGGTGCGTTGCAGCCACGCTTCGAACTCCGGCCCGGGCTTCAGGCCCAGGGTCTGGCGCGCATACAGCGCGTCGTGGAAGGACGTGGTCTGGTAGTTGAGCATGATGTCGTCGGAACCGGGGATGCCCATGATGAAGTTGATCCCGGCCACGCCTAGCAGGGTCAGCAGGGTGTCCATGTCGTCCTGGTCGGCTTCGGCGTGGTTGGTGTAACAGATGTCGCAGCCCATCGGCACGCCGAGCAGCTTGCCGCAGAAGTGGTCTTCGAGGCCGGCGCGGATGATTTGCTTGCCGTTGTACAGGTATTCGGGGCCGATGAAACCGACCACGGTGTTGACCAGAAACGGCTTGAAGTGGCGGGCCACGGCGTAGGCGCGGGTCTCGCAGGTTTGTTGGTCGACGCCGTGGTGGGCGTTGGCCGACAGCGCACTCCCCTGGCCGGTCTCGAAGTACATCAGGTTCTGCCCGAGGGTGCCGCGCTTGAGCGACAGGCCAGCCTCGTAGCCTTCCTGCAGCACGTTGAGGTTGATGCCGAAGCCGGCGTTGGCCGCCTCGGTGCCGGCGATCGACTGGAACACCAGGTCCAGCGGCACGCCGCGGTTGATTGCTTCGATCGAGGTGGTGACGTGCGTCAGCACGCAAGCCTGGGTGGGGATGTCGTAGCGTTGGATGATGGCGTCGAGCATTTCCAGCAGGGCGCAGATCGAGGCGATGCTGTCGGTGGCCGGGTTGATGCCGATCATGGCGTCGCCGTTGCCGTAGAGCAGGCCGTCGAGGATGCTGGCGGCGATGCCGGCCGGCTCATCCGTCGGGTGGTTGGGCTGCAACCGGGTCGACAGGCGCCCGCGCAGGCCCATGGTGCCGCGGAACTGGGTGACCACGCGGATCTTCTGCGCCACCAGCACCAGGTCCTGCACGCGCATGATCTTCGACACGGCGGCGGCCATTTCCGGGGTCAGCCCTGGGGCAAGGGCGCGCAGGCTGTGTTCGTTGGCCTCATCGCCGAGCAGCCAGTCGCGCAGGCCGCCAACGGTCAGGTGGCTGACCGGGGCAAAGGCCTGGGCGTCGTGGGTGTCGACGATCAGGCGGGTGATTTCGTCCTGTTCGTAGGGGATCAGTGCTTCATTCAGAAAATGCGTCAGCGGGATGTTGGCCAAGGCCATCTGCGCAGCCACTCGCTCGCCGTCGTTGGCGGCGGCGACGCCCGCCAGAAAGTCCCCGGAACGGGCCGGGCTGGCCTTGGCCATCACCTCTTTGAGGCTGTCGAAGCGGTAAACCAGATGGCCCACCGTGTGTACGAAACTTGCCATACAGAATCTCCAGAGCCGCGGGCTGGCCCGCGGCAGGTGGCGTTGATCAGTGCAGAGCCTCTTCGGCCTTCTGGATCGCGGCGAATTCCTCTTCCGGTGTGCCTGCGACCAGGTGGTGGCGGCTGTAGAACGCAAAGTAGGCAATGAATACCGCATAGATCACGGCAGCGCCAATTACCACCCGTGGGTCGACCAGGAAGCCCGCGACCACGGCGATACAGGCCAGCACCAACGCCAGGCCCGAGGTGAAGATGCCGCCCGGGGTGCGGTAGGGGCGCTCCATTTTCGGCCGGCGGATGCGCAGGGTGATGTGCGCGGCCATCATCAGTACATACGACAGTGTGGCACCGAATACCGCCACCAGGATCAGCAGGTCGCCCTGGCCGGTCAGCGACAGCGCGAAGCCGATGATCCCGGGGATCACCAATGCCATGACCGGGGCCTTGCTCTTGTTGGTTTCCGACAGCTTGCGCGGCAGGTAGCCGGCGCGGGAAAGGGCGAAGATCTGCCGCGAATAGGCGTAGATGATCGAAAAGAAGCTGGCAATCAGGCCGGCCAGGCCCACCAGGTTGACGAAACTGCCCATCCAGGTGGAGCCGCCGTAGGCCTTGGCGAGTGCCTCGACCAGTGGATTACCGGAGGCTTTGAGTGCTTCGGAGCCCGCACCGCCGGGGCCGACCACCAGGATCAGCAGGGCGAAGGCCAGCAGCACCAGCATCGCACCGATCAGGCCGCGTGGCAGGTCACGCTTGGGGTTCTTGGTTTCTTCGGCGGCCAGTGGCACGCCTTCGACGGCAAGGAAGAACCAGATGGCATAGGGGATCGCTGCCCACACGCCGACGTAGCCGAACGGCAGGAAGCTGCTGGCGCCTGCGGCGTCCGTTTTGGCGATGTCGAACAGGTTGGCTGCATCAAAATGGGGCACCATGGCCACCAGGAATACGGCCAGGGCGATGGCCGCGATGGCGGTGATGATGAACATCAGCTTCAGGGCTTCCCCCACACCGAAGATGTGAATACCGATGAAGACCACGTAGAACGCCAGGTAGATCATCCAGCCGCCGATGCCGAATAGTGACTGGCAGTAGGCACCGATGAACGTGGCGATGGCGGCGGGGGCGATGGCGTACTCGATGAGGATCGCCGTGCCGGTCAAAAAGCCGCCCCATGGGCCGAAGGCACTGCGGGCAAAGCCATAGCCGCCACCAGCGGTAGGGATCATCGAGGACAGCTCGGCCAGCGAGAAGCACATGCACAGGTACATGGTGGCCATCAGCAAGGTGGCGAGGAACATGCCGCCCCAGCCACCCTGGGCCAGGCCGAAGTTCCAGCCGGCATAGTCGCCGGAAATCACATAGGCAACGCCCAGGCCCACCAGCAGTACCCAGCCGGCGGCGCCTTTTTTCAGTTCACGTTGCTGGAAATAGTCCGACCCGACTTTTTCGAAGTCGACGGAAGACCCTGCCGGCACGCCGGCGGATTGATCGCTTGGCATAGTTTCACCTGTTCTTTTTCTTGGTGGCCTGAAGGGGTCCGGGCCGATGGTGATGGGTACTGCAGGAAGCGAGCCAGAGCGGTTGAGGCTCTGGGTTCTGTGGCAGCAGGCCTGGCCTCTTCGCGGGGCGAGCCCGCTCCTACAGGGGTATGCGATCTCCTGTAGGAGCGGGCTTGTCCCGCGAAGGGCACGACGCGGTCTTAGAAGAAGCCCAGCGGGTTGATGTCGTAGCTGACCAGCAGGTTCTTGGTCTGCTGGTAGTGGTCGAGCATCATCTTGTGGGTTTCACGGCCAACACCGGACTTCTTGTAGCCACCGAACGCGGCATGCGCCGGGTACAGGTGGTAGCAGTTGGTCCACACGCGACCGGCCTTGATGCCGCGGCCCATGCGGTAGGCGCGGTTGATGTCGCGGGTCCACACGCCGGCACCGAGGCCGAACTCGGTGTCGTTGGCAATCGCCAGGGCTTCGGCTTCGTCCTTGAAGGTGGTGACGCTGACCACCGGGCCGAAGATTTCTTCCTGGAACACGCGCATGCGGTTGTTGCCCTTGAGCAGGGTCGGCTGGATGTAATAACCGGTGGCCAGCGAGCCTTCAAGTTTTTCTACCTTGCCGCCGGTCAGCAGCTCGGCGCCTTCCTTCTGGGCGATGTCGAGGTACGAGAGGATCTTCTCGAACTGCTGCTGCGAGGCCTGGGCGCCGACCATGGTGTCGGTGTCGAGCGGGTCGCCGCGCTTGATCTGCAGCACCTTCTTCATTACCACTTCCATGAACTGCGGGTAGATCGACTCCTGCACCAGGGCGCGCGATGGGCAGGTGCACACTTCGCCTTGGTTGAAGAACGCCAGCACCATGCCTTCGGCGGCCTTGTCGATGAAGCTCGGCTCGGCCTGCATGATGTCTTCGAAGTACACGTTCGGCGACTTGCCGCCCAGCTCGACGGTGGACGGGATGATGTTTTCGGCCGCGCATTTCATGATGTGCGAGCCGACCGGGGTGGAGCCGGTGAAGGCGATCTTGGCGATGCGCTTGCTGGTGGCCAGCGCTTCACCGGCTTCGCGGCCATAGCCCTGGACGATGTTGAGCACGCCTTTAGGCAGCAGGTCGCCAATCAGCTCGACCAGCACGGTGATGCCCAGCGGGGTCTGTTCGGCCGGCTTGAGCACCACGCAGTTGCCAGCGGCCAGGGCTGGCGCGAGCTTCCAGGCGGCCATCAGGATCGGGAAGTTCCACGGGATGATCTGCCCGACCACGCCCAGCGGTTCGTGGATGTGGTAGGCCACGGTGTTTTCGTTGATTTCGGCGGCGCCGCCTTCCTGGGCGCGGATGCAGCCGGCGAAGTAGCGGAAGTGGTCGGCGGCCAGCGGGATGTCGGCGTTGAGGGTTTCGCGGATCGGCTTGCCGTTGTCCCAGGTTTCGGTGATGGCCAGGATTTCCAGGTTCTGTTCGATACGGTCGGCAATCTTCAGCAGGACGTTGGAGCGGTCCTGTACCGAGGTGCGGCCCCAGGCGTCGGCAGCGGCGTGGGCGGCATCCAGGGCTTTATCGATGTCTTCGGCAGTGGAGCGAGGGAACTCGGCGATCAGCTGGCCGTTCACCGGGGAAGTGTTCTCGAAATACTGGCCTTTGACGGGGGCCACGAACTCACCGCCGATGAAGTTGCCGTAGCGGCTCTTGAAGGAAACCTTCGCGCCCTCGGTACCGGGATGTGCGTAACGCATGGTGTGTCTCCTGGCTGTTATGTTTGTTGAGGAGTTGAAAAGCGTAGAGCAAAGGTTGGGCCAGCGTGGCGCACGCCTGTGGAATCAATGACTTGGATCAGTGTACGGTGACCGTCGAGGGCGCTGTGTGCCACGGTTGGCACGGCTTGGGTGACACTTTGTACCGTTTGCGACACGTTGCCGGCGGGCACGTTGCAAAGGCTGCGCGGGTGGAGGATGCTGGGGTAAATCTCTATCTGCGGAGAACAACAACAAATGCAGAACCATTCATTCATCCGCCATGCCCAGCAGGTGCATACCGTTGCCCGTGGTGAAGCTGGCAGTGATCCTTCCATTGCCCGCTCGTGGCTGCGCTGCCTCGACGATTACCACCTCGACCCGTCGGTGATCGAGGCACCGGTGGTGCTCGAGCACGGCCGCCTGCTGGAGAGCCGCGAGCGCCTGCGCCAGGTGCTGAAAATCGCCGACAACGAGATGAACAGCCTGCACCAGCAGCTGTCCGGTGCCGGCCACGCGGTGCTGCTGACCGATGCCCGCGGGGTGATCCTCAACTGTGTCACCGCACCCAATGAACGGCGCAACTTCGAGCGTGCCGGGCTGTGGCTGGGGGCGGACTGGAGTGAGGCTCGCGAGGGCACCAATGGCATCGGCACCTGCCTGGTCGAGCGCCAGGCCCTGACCATTCACCAGAACGAGCATTTTCGCGGCCGCCATACCGGGCTGACCTGCTCGGCGAGCCCGGTGTTCGACCCGCACGGCGAGTTACTGGCGGTGCTCGATGTGTCGTCGGCGCGGCCAGACGTATCGCGCCAGAGCCAGTTCCACACCATGGCACTGGTCAACCTCTCGGCGAAGATGATCGAGAGCTGTTATTTCCTGCGTCATTTCGAGCAGCAATGGCTGCTGCGTTTTCACGTGCAGGCCGAGTCGGTCGGGCAGTTCAGCGAGGGTTTGCTGGCGTTCGACGGCGATGGCCGCATCTGCGCCGCCAACCAGAGTGCGCTGAATCTACTAGGCACCATTCGCGGCGGTGTGCTGGGAAAACCGCTGGAGATGTTCTTCGCCTGCAGCCATGACGAGCTGTTCAGCCGTGCCACGCCAGGCGGCAGCACGGTCTGGCCGTTGCGCACCCGCGATGGCCGGCAAGTGTTCGCCAGCCTGCGCGGCCAGGCGCAGACGCCGCTCTGGACGGTGCCGGCCAGCCTGCCCCAGTTCAGGCCCTCCGCTGAGCCGGGCATCTGCTTGCTGGACCCGGCTTTGCAACACGACTTCCAGCGTGCCGTGCGCGTGTTCGAGCGCGACGTACCGCTATTGCTGTGCGGCGAAACCGGCTGCGGCAAAGAGGCCTTCGCGCAGGCGGTGCACCAGGCCAGCCAGCGCCGCGGCAAGCCTTTCGTGGCGGTGAACTGTGCATCGATCCCCGAGAGCCTGATCGAGAGCGAGCTGTTCGGCTATCGCGGCGGTAGCTTTACCGGTGCGCGCAAGGAGGGCATGCGCGGCAAGCTGTTGCAGGCCGATGGCGGTACCTTGCTGCTGGATGAGATTGGCGACATGCCACTGGCGTTGCAGACCCGCCTGCTGCGGGTGCTTGAAGAGCGCCAGGTGGTGCCGATTGGCGGTGAGCCGCAGGCGGTGGATGTGCGGATCGTCAGTGCGACCCACCGTGATTTGCTCGAGCGGGTGGAGCAGGGGAGTTTCCGCGAAGACTTGTACTACCGGTTAAATGGCTTGGAAGTGGCGCTGCCAGCACTGCGCGAGCGAAGTGACAAGGAGGCGTTGCTGGACTTACTGTTGCGCCAGGAGGCGCAGGGGCAGGTTGTACATTTGGCGCCCGAGGCACGGCAGGCGCTGCTGAGCTTTGCCTGGCCTGGGAACGTGCGGCAGATGCGCAATGTGCTGCGGACACTGGTCGCGCTGTGTGAGGGCTCCATCATCCGGTTTCTGGACCTTCCCACCATCATCAGGACATACGCGCCCTCTGTGGGAGCGGGCATGCCCGCGAACGAGGGCAACGCCCTCGCCTTGGATTGCCAGGTCGGGCCTCTACGCGGGCATGCCCGCTCCCACAGGTCCGGTGTCGAGGCTGAATTCTTGGTGGGGGCCGACGTATTGCAGAGCGCTGAGCGCCAGGCACTGATGGATATCCTGGAGGCAAAACACTGGCACCTGACCCGGGTCGCCGAGCACTTGGGCATCAGCCGCAATACCTTGTATCGAAAACTGCGCAAACACGGTATCGCCAGGGGCGTCTGAGCAAAACACCGGGTGCGATTTCCCGCGCCCTGGGCTACCCTGCCTCGAAGTTTTGCGAGGTTGACCATGCATATTCATATTCTCGGTATTTGCGGCACTTTCATGGGTTCGCTGGCCGTGCTGGCCAAAGAACTCGGCCACCGTGTCACCGGCTCCGACGCCAACGTCTACCCACCCATGAGCACCCAGCTCGAAGCCCAGGGCATCGAGCTGACCCAAGGCTACGACCCGGCTCAGCTGGACCCTGCACCGGACCTGGTGGTCATCGGCAATGCCATGTCGCGCGGCAACCCGGCAGTGGAGTACGTGCTGAACAAGGGCCTGCCTTATGTGTCCGGCCCGCAGTGGCTGGCCGACCATGTGTTGCAGGGCCGCTGGGTGCTGGCCGTCGCGGGTACCCACGGCAAGACCACCACCAGCAGCATGCTGGCCTGGGTGCTGGAGCACGCTGGTATGAGCCCGGGCTTCCTGATCGGCGGCGTGCCGCAGAACTTCTCGGTGTCGGCGCGCCTGGGCGGCACGCCGTTCTTCGTGGTCGAGGCCGACGAATATGACAGCGCCTTCTTCGACAAGCGTTCGAAGTTTGTGCATTACCACCCGCGCACCGCGATCCTCAATAATCTTGAGTTCGATCACGCAGACATCTTCCCTGATCTGGCATCTATCGAGCGGCAATTCCACCATCTGGTGCGGACCATTCCAAGCGAGGGCCTGGTCATTCATCCGACCCGCGAGCAAGCGCTGGAGCGCGTGATCGGCATGGGCTGCTGGACCCCCGTACAGACCACCGGCGAAGGTGGCCAGTGGCAGGCACGTCTGCTCAGCGCCGACGGTTCGCGTTTCGAGGTGTTGTTCGAAGGTGAAGTGCAGGGTGTGGTGGACTGGGCCCTGACCGGCCAGCACAACGTCGCCAACGCACTCGCCACGCTGGCCGCTGCCCGTCATGTGGGCGTGGTGCCGGCCATGGGTATCGACGGTCTGAGCGCGTTCAAGAGCGTCAAACGGCGCATGGAGAAGGTCGCTGAAGTTCAGGGCGTGACCATCTACGACGATTTCGCCCACCACCCGACCGCCATCGCCACCACCCTCGACGGCCTGCGCAAGCGTGTCGGCGAAGCCCCGGTCATCGCCATCATCGAGCCGCGCTCCAATTCCATGAAGCTCGGTGCCCACCGTGACGGCTTGCCGGAAAGCGTCAACGACGCCGACCAGGTGATCTGGTACGCGCCCGCCAACCTGGGTTGGGACCTGGCTGCCACTGCGGCGCAATGCAAGGTGCCAAGCGTGGTTGCCGACAGCCTCGATGCGATCATCGAGCGGGTCAAGGGCCAGGCGCGCCCAGGCACCCATATTGTGATCATGAGCAACGGCGGCTTCGGTGGGCTGCACGGCAAACTGGCCGAGGCCTTGAAGTGAGCGGACCGGAGCGTATCACCCTGGCCATGACCGGCGCCTCCGGGGCGCAGTATGGCCTGCGCCTGCTCGATTGCCTGGTGCGCGAGGACCGTGAAGTTCACTTCCTCATCTCCAAGGCCGCGCAGCTGGTGATGGCCACCGAGACCGACGTGGTGCTGCCAGCCAAGCCGCAGGCCATGCAGGCGTTTCTGACCGAATACACCGGTGCTGCCGACGGGCAGATCCGCGTATACGGCAAGGAAGACTGGATGTCGCCGGTGGCTTCGGGCTCTGGCGCGCCAGCGGCGATGGTGGTGGTGCCGTGCTCTACCGGTACCTTGTCAGCTATTGCCACCGGTGCCTGCAACAACCTGATCGAGCGTGCCGCCGATGTTACCCTCAAGGAGCGTCGGCAGCTGATCCTGGTGCCCCGTGAGGCGCCATTCTCGACCATTCACCTGGAGAACATGCTCAAGCTGTCGCAGATGGGCGCGGTGATCCTGCCTGCGGCGCCGGGGTTCTATCACCAGCCGCAGACCATTGATGACCTGGTCGACTTCGTCGTGGCACGCATTCTCAACCTGCTGAACATTCCGCAGGACATGTTGCCGCGCTGGGGTGAGCATCATTTCGGGGCGGATGATTGAGCCGTTTGCTGGCCGGCTTGCTGGCGGCAAGCCTGCTTGGCGGCTGCGCCACGGTGCGCACGCTGGATGCCAACAAGCCTGGCGCGCCAGTGGTGTATGCCGGGACCCGGCTGGACATGTATGTGATCAATGGTGGGTGCTGCCCCAAGGACCGCTTCGGGGCCGAGGCGCCGGCTTATCCACACCTGGACCTGCCGGGCAGCATGCTTTTGGATACGCTGTTCCTGCCGCTCTCATTGCTGACCGCGGCAGGCATAGGGTTTCAGGCTACCGGTGGCCTGTAGAGGTTATTACTTGCCGAGCTTACGCAGCTCATCGGACTCGATAATCCGGATTCCGTCCTCTTCTTCCAGCGCCAAGCGCCACAAGGCCCGGGCCAGGGTGCAGGCCTCAATCCCCCGATATTTACCGGGTATCAACTTCGAAAACGGCATCGCCAGTTTCTCGCCCAAGCGTGGTTCTACCCGCTCTCCGATCAACAGCGACGGCCGCACGATGGTCAGTTGTGGCCAGTCCTGAGCTTTGAGCGCTTCTTCCATCTCGCCCTTGACCCGGTTGTAGAAGATCGACGAGTTGGGGTCGGCACCCAGGGCGCTGACCACTAGCAGATGGCGCGCACCCATTTCCCGTGCGCGTTTGCTGAAGGCCACGACCATGTCCAGGTCCACGGCACGGAATGCTTGCTCCGAGCCCGCCTGCTTGAGGGTGGTGCCCAGGCAGCAATAGGCGATATCGACGCGACCGGCCAGTTGCGGGAGAAACACTGCCGGGTCGCCCACCGGGTTTTCCAGGTGAGGGTGCTCGGCCAGTGGCCGGCGCGTCGGTGCCAGCACGCGACTGATGGTGGGTTCGTTGAGCAGGCGGTCGAGCAGGTGCTCACCGGTAAGGCCGGTAGCACCGGCAAGCAGGACATGCTGAGGCGTCAAATACATGATGTCTCTCCCTTGTTACACATAAGCTTAGCGGCTGGCAGGCGATTTTGCCTGTTCCTCCGCCTTGGCCTGTGCCGCATTACGCAAGGCTTCTTCGGCCTGGTGCTTACGCAGTTGCTGCCAGTGTGCCAGTACTGCGGGCGGCGCCCAGAATTGCGGTTCAGAGGCCTCGAAGCCTTCCCTTTGTTCTCTTTCGGCAACACTGGTACGCGCCAGTTCAAACGCTTGTTTCAGGTCGTCGGTCTGGTTCAGGGCTTCGGCGAACAGGGCGTCGCCGAAGTAGGTGAAGTCAGCTTCTTCCGAACAACCGAACGACACCCGGTCTGCACGTGCCGCGGTCATGATCACCGTGCGGTCATCCTTGAGCGGGGCGATGTAGCCACCTGAATAGCAGGCGGAGATGACAATGATCTTGTCGCGGTCCTTGAGCGGAGCCAGGGCGCTGGCCAGTTCGTCGGCGGACAGGTCGGCCAGTTGCAGGCGCGGCTGGTCCAGCACCAACTGGTGGTCCTGGCTGCCGTGGCTGGTCAGGTAAATGAAGATCAGATCTTCCGGGCCGCTGCGTTCGGCCAGGGTGCGGGCGGCGCGGGTGAGGTTCTCGCGGGTTGCCATGGGGCGGGTGGTCATTTGGTCGCGGTGGTTGACCAGGGTGATTTGGCCACGAGCACCGAAACGCACCTTGAGCAGGTTGCTGACATAGTCGGCCTCGCGCAGGAACACGCTCTGCTGGCCATCGCCGGCCAGGACCAGGCTGTACAGCTGGACAGGCGGCGCCGAGCGCGGTACCCGGGCCAAGGCTTCGTCGAGCAGGCGGCCCTGGTTGAGCAGGGCCAGGTCCAGCGGGTCGGGCAGTAGCTTGCCCTTCTGGTCACGCACGCGCACGCCGTTGGCCCAGAAGCCGCTTTCGACTTGGCCGCTGGCCAGGGTGAGCTTGCCGTGGCCCTGGTAGGCATCGCTGTCGAAACCGCCTACGTAGTTGCTGCCATCAGGCAATTGCAGGGTGCCTTGGCCAGACAGGCGCCAATCGACGAATGTACCTTTGTAGTGGCTGCCGTCGCTGCCGAGCAATTCGCCTTCGCCGATCAGCGAGCCATCCTTGAAGTTGCCGATCCACACGTCGCCGTCGGCATTTTCATAGCGGCCACGGCCTTCCAGGCGGTTGTCCTTGAATTCACCGATGTATTGCTCGCCATCGACGCTCTCGTAGGTGCCGCTGCCTTGCAACTGGCCATCGACGAAGCGACCGCTGAACTGGTTGCCGCTGGCATCGCTACGCACACCCGCGCCGTTTGGCTTGCCCTTGGCAAACAGGCCCTGGTAACGGCTGCCGTCGGCCATCTCGAGTTCGCCTGCGCCGTCATACTGGTCGTCCTTGAATTGGCCGCGGTAGCTCTGGTCGGCCTGCTTGAGGCTGCCTTCGCCGTCACGCCGGCCGTGGCTGAAGGTGCCGGCGTAGTGGCTGCCCGGGGTGGTCAGGTCGCCCAGGCCATGGAACAGGCCTTTGTCGAACTGCCCACGGTAAACCTCGCCATTGCTGCCATGCCATTCACCCTGGCCATGCCACTGGCCGTCCTTGAAGTCGCCCGCGTACCAGCTGCCGTTGGGGTAGTCGATGCGCCCCTCGCCCTGCAGCAGCCCATCGACCACCTGGCCCCGGTAACGCCCGCCATCGGGCAGGCGCGCATCGGGCGGGGACAACGACTCACCATCGCCACAGGCAGCGAGCATCAGGGTCAGCGCGAGGGGGAGCAGTGGACGCATGGCGGAATCCGGGCAAAAAGTCTGCCGAGTATGCCGCAGAATGTGGGGCGGAGGTATCTGTGATCCAATCGAAATCGGTGTGCGCCTCTTCGCAGGCTGGCCCGCGAAGAGGCGGGATGGTCAGACGAAACAGAGCGAGAGGGGTTCGGCGATGTAGGCCGGTTTTTCTTCGCCTTCGATCTCCATAGTAACGGTGGCCTTGAGCAGCCATTGCCCCGGTTTCTTCTCGGTCACTTCACTCAGGTCGACCTTCAGCCGCACCTGGCTGTCGACCTTCACCGGCTGAATGAAGCGCACGCTGTCCAGCCCGTAATTGACCACCATCTTCACGCCCTCAGGCAGCACCAGGATATCCAGCATCAGCATGGGGATCAGCGACAAGGTCAGGAAGCCGTGGGCAATGGTGGTGCCGAACGGGGTCTGCGCCGCCTTTTCCGGGTCGACATGGATGAATTGGAAATCGCCGGTGGCTTCGGCGAACAGGTTGATGCGCTGCTGGTCGATCTTTAGCCAGTCGGAGCGTCCCAGCTCCTTTCCAACGTACTGCGACAGCTCGTTAACCGGTACATGGGGCATGCGACTCTCCAAGATTGTCATCTGGTGCGAGCGTACAAGATCAGCACGGCGAACCGTTTCAGTCAAGATGCCCGCTTTTCGGCGAATATCGGCTTATAGGTCGCGCGTGTTTATAATGGCCGGCATGCCTGAAGGAGATCCTTATGCTGTTGCGTGGTTTGACCTGGCTGGTGCTGTTTCAGCTGCTGGGTACAGCGCTCAATCACTTGTGCGTGCCGATTCTCCCGGGGCCGATCATCGGCCTGTTGCTGCTGCTGTTCTTCCTCATGGCCCGTGGCGAGGTCGGCAAGCCCCTGAACGAGGCAGCCGGTAGCTTGCTGCGTTACCTGCCACTGCTGCTGGTGCCACCGGCGGTGGGCGTGATGGTCTACGCCAAGGACATTGCCGCAGATTTCTGGGCGATTGCTGGCGCCTTGCTGATTTCCTGCCTGGTGACCCTGGTGTTCGTCGGTTTGCTGATGCAGAAGCTCATCAACCGCCAGCACGGCAAGCGCGAGGAGCAGCCATGATGGTTGACTGGCAAGGCGCGCTCGATGCCGTCATCCACCATCCCTTGTTCGGCATCGGCATCACCCTGGGCGCGTACCAGATCGTGCTGGCAGCCTATGAGAAGACCCGCTGGATTTTCCTGCAACCGGTGCTGGTGTCGATGCTGCTGGTGATCGGCGTACTGCTGACGTGCGGCATCAGCTACGTCGAATACCGCAAGAGCACCGAGATCATGAACATCCTTCTCGGCCCCGCCACCGTGGCCCTGGCGGTGCCGCTCTACCTCAACCTGCGGCGTATCCGGCAGCTGTTCTGGCCGACATTTACTACGCTGGTAGTCGGAGGGCTGTTCGCTACGGTCTGCTGCCTGCTGCTGGGCTGGTGGTTCGGTGCCGAGCACATGATCCTGATGACCATGGCGCCCAAATCTGTCACTTCGCCGATCGCCATGCTGGTGGCCGAACAGATTGGTGGTGTGGCGGCGTTGGCGGCCGTGTTCGTCTTGATTACCGGGGTGATCGGAGCGATCTTCGGCCCGGCGCTGTTGACCCGGTTGGGTGTACATAGCCCCGAGGCGCGTGGTATGTCGCTGGGGGTAACGGCACATGCCGTGGGCACCTCGGTGGCCTTGCAGGAAAGTGACGAATGCGGCGCCTTTGCCGCGCTGGCGATGAGCCTGATGGGGGTGGCCACGGCGGTGTTCCTGCCGTTGGCGGTCAGCCTGGTGGCTTGAGGAGTTGTGATGACGCTACCGCTGTTTCCCCTCAATACCGTGTTGTTTCCTGGTTGCCTGCTCGATTTGCAGATCTTCGAGGCGCGCTACCTGGACATGATTGGCCGCTGCATGAAACAGGGTACCGGCTTTGGCGTGGTGTGCATCGTCGAAGGCGAGCAGGTCGGCAAGGCGCCACCGGTAGTGGCATCGATCGGCTGCGAGGCGATGATTCGTGACTTCGTCCAGCAGGACAACGGCTTGCTGGGCATTCGGGTGGAAGGTGTCCGGCGCTTCGAGCTGAGCCAGACCGAAGTCCAGAAGGACCAGTTACTGGTGGGCGAGGTGCATTGGCTGGCGGAGCAGCCGGACAGTCCTCTGGCAGAGCAGGATGATGATTTGCTGGCGCTGCTGGTGGCGCTGGGCGAGCACCCGATGGTCGAGGCACTGGACATGCCGCGGGATGTCGACGGGCGCCAGGCGCTGGCCAACCAGCTGGCATACCTGTTGCCGTTCATGGAAGAGGACAAGCTGGATCTGCTGGCGATCGACTCGCCAGCGCAGCGGCTGGAAGAGATCCAGAAGCTGCTGGAGCGGATTCAGGGTGAGTTGTTTGCCTGATTGATCTCAGTCATCTGTGCCGGCCCTTTCGCGGGCAAGCCCGCTCCCAACCCTGTGGGAGCGGGCTTGCCCGCGAAGAGGCCGGTGCAGGCTTATCTCAATACTGGTAACGCAGCAGGGCGTGGGGCAGCGCATGCATGGCGAAGAACGCCAGCAAGGCGATACACGCCGGCAACACCAGCCACCACACCTTCTGCGGCAGTGCAGTCAGCGGCTGTCGATACTGCACCAGTGTCAGGCTCAGTGCGCACACGCAACAGGCCAGCAAGGCCCCGGCCATGATGTCGGTTGGCCAATGCGCCCCCAGGTACACCCTCGACAAGGCAATCGCCAGTGCCGGAATGCAGCCCAGCATGACCCAAGTCAGGCGCATGCGCGGTGGCATGCCGCGCCCCGCCAGCACGGCCACTGTCAGGAAGAACGCGAACGACGCCGAACTGTGCCCGCTGGGCATGCTGTAGCTGGTCAGCGGGTCGCTCAGGACCTCCGGGCGGGCGCGGGCGAATAGCCATTTCAACGTGCCATTGGCCAATGCCGTGCCGATCAGCGTACCGCCCGCGAACAAGGCGTGACGCCACTGCCGCGCCAACAGCAGCAAGCCGGTCAGCAAACCACCCAGGAAAAACTGAGTCTTGAAGTCGCCCAGCCGAGTCACGATGACCACGCTGCCGTCGATCAGCTTGCTGCGGTGCTCCTGCACCAAGGTCATCACCCCTTGGTCGAACGCCTGCAGGTAGGGCCAGCCCAGAAACACTGCCGCCAAGGCGATGAAACTGAGGCCGGCAATCAACCGGGTGCCATGACGCTGATCGCGCAGGCTGCTGTTCAGGCTGAGGCCGATCAGCACCGCCAAGGTGCCGGCGATGATGCCCGCATCCAGCCAGAAGCCTTCCGGCAACGGCAGGCGCATGGCCGCACCGGTGGCCCAGCCTGGCAGCAGGTAGGCGACCGACCAACCCGCACCTGCCACCAGGCTGACCGCGATGAAGCGCGGTAGCGGCATGTCGAACATCCCGGCGACCATCGGCAGCATCGGCCGCAGGGGGCCGATGAAGCGGCCGACCAGCAGGCTGGCGATGCCGTAGCGCTGGAAGTAGGCCTCGGCGCTGCCAATCCATTCCGGGTGGTGGCGCAATAAAGGCAGGCGGCGGATGTTCTGGTGGAAATACTTGCCGATGGTGTACGACAGCGCGTCACCGAGCAGGCCGCCGAGGAACCCCAGCAGCAAGGTTTCGCCCAGGCTGAATGTACCACTGCCGGCCAGCACGGCAACGGCGAACAGCAGTACCGTACCAGGCACGATGATGCCGGCGATCGCCAGGCATTCCACGCAGGCCACCAGGAAAATCGCCACGCCAAGCCACTGCGGGTTGGCGCTGAGCCAGCCGGTCAGGCTGTCGAGCCATTGGCCCATGTTTCAGCTTCCTTGTTCAAGTATGAAAAAATCTTGCCCTTCGACTTGGCCCCGGCGCAGCGGGTTCCGGGTGCAGAAACGGGCAAATTCGGCATCGACGAAGCGGTACGGCAGGTGCTCGTCACGGCCGTGAGGAATGCCCAGGCGCGCGGCCTGGACCACCCGTGGTACGGCGATGCCGCAGTCCTCGACGTACAGGCGTTCAGGGTCGAAGCGTTGCGCGTCCCAGTGGGGCACTTTCAGGCCCATGGCCTTGCACAGCAGGGTCTGCCCGGCGCACAGGCGCTCGGGCGGGCGCAGGTTGCCACTGGCATCGGGATTGTTCAGCTGCATCTGCGCCAGGCTGTTGGCGTCGGAGATGGCGTCGACCCATGGGTAGGCGGACTTGATCAGCACGGCGTTGCCTGGGCCCTGGGCGCTGAAGTTGAGCGAGTCGCCGCCGCGGGCGTAATACATGTAGATGTGCCCGCCATCGAGGAATAGCGCCTTGCGTTTCTCGGTATAGCCCAGCGACGCGTGGCTGCCCTTGTCGGTCAGGTAGTAAGCCTCGGTTTCGATGATCCGTGCGGCCAGCCACAGGTTGCCGTGGCGATGCCGGATGACCTTGCCCAGTAGCGCTTTGGCCAACGTCTGGGCGTCGCGGTCGAAGAAACTGTCGGGGAGGGCGCGTGCAGGGCAGGGAGCTGAGGCTGGCATGCTGGCGGTTCGTGGCAACTAAAGGCGGGATGATAGCAATGAATGGCTTAATCGAGGCTGAACCGAGACAGTTCGATAAGCGCGGTTACATCTTTCCTATGGAATCTTGTCAGCCATTTTCTACCATCCGCCACCCGCCGCTGGGCGTATACCTGCGCGACAGTTATAATCAGCCGATTTCCCCTTCGCCAAGACACCGAACCCATGACTGAGTCCGTTCTTGACTACATGGCCCGCCTGGGTCACGCCGCTCGCCAGGCCTCGCGGGTGATTGCCCGTGCCAGCACCGCGCAGAAAAACCGCGCCCTGCAGGCGGCTGCCGACGCGCTGGACGCGGCCCGTGCCGAGCTCGCCGCCGCCAACGAACTGGACCTGGCTGCTGGCCGTGCCAATGGCCTTGAACCGGCCCTGCTCGACCGCCTGGCGCTGACCCCGGCGCGCATCGACGGCATGATTACCGGCCTGCGCCAGGTGGCCAGCCTGCCGGACCCGGTTGGCGCGGTGCGTGACATGAGCTACCGCCCGTCGGGCATCCAGGTTGGCAAGATGCGCGTGCCGCTGGGGGTGATTGGGATCATCTACGAATCGCGCCCGAACGTGACCATTGATGCCGCCAGTTTGTGCCTGAAGTCGGGTAACGCCACCATCCTGCGTGGTGGCTCCGAAGCTATCCACTCCAACCGTGCCATCGCCATCTGCATCCAGCGTGGCCTGGCGGCGGCGGGCCTGCCGGCTGCAGTGGTACAGGTTGTCGAGACGACTGACCGTGAAGCGGTTGGCGCGCTGATCAGCATGCCCGAGTTCGTCGACGTCATCGTGCCGCGCGGCGGCCGTGGCCTGATCGAGCGAATCAGCCGCGATGCCCGCGTGCCGGTCATCAAGCACCTGGACGGCATCTGCCACGTCTACGTCGCCGAGCACGCCGACCTGGACAAGGCCTGGCGCGTGGCATTCAACGCCAAGACCTACCGCTACGGTATCTGCGGCGCGATGGAAACCCTGCTGGTCGACCAGCGCGTGGCTGAAGGCTTCCTGCCGGAAATGGCCCGCCGCTTCCAGGAGAAGGGCGTCGAGCTGCGAGGCTGCGAGCGTACCCGCGCGCTGATCGATGCCAAGCCGGCCACCGAAGAGGACTGGCACACCGAGTACCTCGACGCGATCCTGTCGATCCGCGTCGTCGAGGGCCTGGACCAGGCCATCGAGCACATCAACCAGTACGGCTCGCACCATACCGACTCGATCATCACCGAACACCAGGGCCAGGCTCGTCAGTTCATCGCCGAGGTCGATTCGGCATCGGTGATGCTCAACACCCCGACCTGCTTCGCCGACGGCTTCGAGTATGGCCTGGGCGCGGAAATCGGCATTTCCACCGACAAGCTGCATGCCCGCGGCCCGGTCGGCCTGGAAGGCCTGACCTGCGAGAAGTACGTGGTGATCGGTGACGGCCAGCTGCGTGGCCAGGAGTCCTGCTGAGTTGAGCAAGGCCCAGGCAGTCCGGCGCATCGGCATTCTTGGCGGTACCTTCGACCCCGTGCACATCGGCCACCTGCGCAGCGCGCTTGAAGTGGCAGAGTTCATGGCGCTCGATGAGCTGCGCCTGTTGCCCAACGCCCGCCCGCCACACCGGGATACGCCACAGGTGGCGGCGCAGGACCGGCTGGCCATGGTGCGCCAGGCGGTACAGGGCGTCGCCTGCCTGAGCGTCGATGCCCGCGAGCTCGAACGCGACAAGCCGTCGTACACCATCGACACGCTGGAGTCGATCCGCGCCGAACTGGGCGTCGACGATCAGCTGTTCCTGGTGCTGGGCTGGGATGCCTTCTGCGGCCTGCCCACCTGGCACCGCTGGGAAGAATTGCTGCAACACTGTCACATCCTGGTGCTGCAACGCCCGGATGCCGACGTTGAACCCCCTGACGAGCTGCGCAACCTGCTGGCTGCGCGCTCGGAGAGCGATCCCACCGCCATGTCCGGCCCGGCGGGGAATATTTCGTTCGTCTGGCAGACACCGCTCGCGGTGTCGGCTACACAGATCCGACAGCTGCTGGCCAGCGGCAAATCGGTGAGGTTCCTGGTGCCGGACGCCGTACTGGCCTACATCGAGGCGCATGAACTGTATCGTGCCCCTAACTGACGGTGCCTCAAGGCGCCTCATTCAAACGAGTTGAAGAGTTTTATATGAGCAAGCAGAAAATCAATGGCGAAGCACTGGTCAAACTGACCGTCAGCGCCCTGGAAGACGTCAAGGCCCAGGACATTCAGGTCATCGACGTGCGCGACAAGCACAGCCTGACCGACTACATGATCATTGCCACCGGTACCTCCAACCGCCAGATCAACGCGATGCTGGAAAAGGTCCGTGAAGCGGTCAAGAAAGAAGGCGCGCAGCCTCTGGGTGAAGAAGGCAAGGGCGACAGCGACTGGGTACTGCTGGACCTGAACGACGTCATCGTGCACATGATGACCGCCGCTGCCCGCCAGTTCTACGACCTGGAGCGTCTGTGGATGGGTGCCGAGCAGAGCCGTGCCGCTGATGCCAAGCACCACAGCCCGGAAAACGCCAGCGACTACTTCACCGACAAGCTCAAAGACCGGGATTAAGGAAGCGTCGTGCGTCTTCGCCTGATCGCGGTCGGCTCGCGCATGCCCAAGTGGGTCGAGGAAGGCTGGCATGAATATGCCAAGCGCCTGCCCCAGGAACTGTCGCTCGAGCTGGTGGAAATCCCGCTGAACACCCGTGGCAAGAATGCCGACGTCGCCCGCCTGATCCGTCAGGAGGGCGAAGCCATGCTGAGCAAGGTTCAGCCTGGGGAACGCATCGTCACGCTTGAGGTCCATGGCAAGCCCTGGAGTACCGAGCAGCTGGCGACCGAGCTGGACCGCTGGCGGCTGGACTCGCGCACGGTGAATTTGATGGTGGGCGGCCCGGAAGGGCTGGCGCCTGAGGTCTGTGCGCGCGCCGAGCAACGTTGGTCGCTGTCGCCGCTGACCTTGCCGCACCCGTTGGTAAGGATACTCATCGGCGAGCAGATCTACCGCGCCTGGACGGTTTTGTCCGGGCACCCTTACCACAAATGAGCCTGTAAGCAGTCCGATGTCGCAGCCGATCCGTCTCAAGGACCACGAGAAAGACGCCCGCCTGGTGCGTAACCGCGTCGTGGTCGGCGCGGTGGCGGTCATCCTGCTCATCTGCGTACTGGTTGCGCGGCTGTACTACCTGCAGATCATCCAGTACGACTATCACTCGACGCTGTCGGAGAACAACCGGGTGCATGTGCAGCCGATTCCTCCAACCCGCGGGCTGATCTTCGACCGCAACGGGGTGATCATTGCCGACAACCGGCCCAGCTTCAGCCTGTCGATGACCCGCGAGCGTGCGGGTAACTGGCAGGAAGTGCTGGATACCATCGTCGAGGTGCTGGAGCTCACGCCCGATGATCGGGCGCTGTTCGAAAAACGCATGAAGCAGGGGCGCCGGCCGTTCGAGCCGGTACCGATCCTGTTCGAGCTGAACGAAGAGCAGATCGCCCGCGTGGCGGTCAACCAGTTCCGCATGCCGGGGGTGGAGGTGGTCGCCCAGCTGGTGCGCCACTACCCGCAAGGCGCGCATTTCGCCCATTCGGTCGGCTATGTCGGGCGGATCAACGAAAAAGAGCTGAAAACCCTCGACCCGGTCAACTACAGCGGTACCCACCACATCGGCAAGACCGGCATCGAGCGCTTCTACGAGCCCGAGCTGCACGGCCAGGTGGGTTACGAAGAGGTCGAGACCAACGCCCGGGGCCGCGTGCTGCGGGTGCTCAAGCGCACCGACCCGAAACCTGGCAAGGACATCATCCTGAGCCTCGACATCAAGCTGCAGGAGGCCGCCGAGGCCGCCCTGGGCGGGCGTCGTGGCGCGGTGGTGGCGCTCGACCCGCGTACCGGTGAGGTACTGGCGATGGTCAGCCAGCCAAGCTTCGACCCCAACCTGTTCGTTACCGGCATCAGCTTCAAGGCCTATGCCGAGCTGCGCGACTCGATCGACCGGCCCCTGTTCAACCGCGTGCTACGCGGCCTTTACCCACCGGGCTCGACCATCAAGCCGGCGGTGGCCATTGCCGGCCTCGACAGCGGGGTGGTCAACGCCGGCAGCCGGGTATTCGACCCGGGCTACTACCAGTTGCCCAACTACGATCACAAATACCGTAACTGGAACCGCACCGGGGACGGCTGGGTCGATCTGGACACCGCGATCATGCGCTCCAATGACACCTACTTCTACGACCTTGCCCACAAGATGGGTATCGATCGGCTGTCCAGCTACATGAACAAGTTCGGCATCGGCCAGAAAGTCGCCCTCGACATGTTCGAGGAGTCGCCCGGGCTGATGCCGTCGCGCGAGTGGAAGCGCGCCACCCGCCGCCAGGCCTGGTTCCCGGGTGAAACGCTGATCCTCGGTATTGGTCAGGGCTACATGCAGGCCACGCCGTTGCAGCTGGCCCAGGCCACCGCGCTGATCGCCAACAAGGGTGTGTGGAACCGCCCGCACCTGGCCAAGACCATCGAAGGCCAGCCGCCGGTGGACCCTAACCCGATGGAAGACATCGTTCTTCGCGACAAGTCTGATTGGGCCAAGGTCACCCACGGCATGGAGCAGGTGATGCACAACGCCCGTGGTACCGCGCGCAAGGCTGCGGCCGGCGCCCAGTACCGCATCGCCGGCAAGAGCGGTACCGCCCAGGTGGTGGCGATCAAGCAGGGCGAGAAGTACGACCGCAACAAACTCCAGGAACGCCACCGCGACCACGCGCTGTTCGTCGCCTTCGCCCCGGCCGACGATCCGAAGATCGTGGTCTCGGTGATGGTCGAGAACGGTGAGTCCGGCTCCGGCGTTGCCGCGCCTGTCGTGCGACAGATCATGGATGCCTGGCTGCTCGACGAGAGCGGCCGGCTCAAGACTGAATTCGCGCCTACTACCGTTGCCCAGGAAACGGCCCCGTGAAGAACAATTTCGATCGCATGCTCTCCAGCGAGGACGTGATGCGTCGACGCGCCAGCTTCCTGCAGCGCATCCACATCGACGGCCCCTTGCTGATCATCCTGCTGACCCTTGCGGCCGGCAGCCTGTTCGTTCTCTATTCGGCCAGTGGCAAGAACTGGGACCTGCTGCTCAAGCAGGCCACCTCGTTCGGCATCGGCCTGGTCTCGATGTTCGTCATCGCCCAGCTGGAGCCACGCTTCATGGCGCGCTGGGTGCCGTTGGCGTATCTGGTGGGGGTATTCCTGTTGGTGGTGGTGGACGTCATGGGCCACAACGCCATGGGTGCCACGCGCTGGATCAACATCCCCGGGGTGATCCGCTTCCAGCCCTCGGAATTCCTCAAGATCATCATGCCGGCGACCATCGCTTGGTACCTCTCCAAGCGCACCTTGCCGCCGCACCTGAAACACGTGGCAATAAGCCTGGTGTTGATTGGCGTGCCGTTCATTCTTATCGTCCGCCAACCTGACTTGGGTACGGCGTTGCTGATTCTCGCTTCCGGCGCATTCGTGCTGTTCATGGGTGGCCTGCGCTGGCGCTGGATTCTCAGCGTGCTCGCGGCGACGGTGCCCGTGGCGGTGGCGATGTGGTTCTTCGTGATGCACGACTACCAGAAGCAGCGGGTGTTGACCTTCCTAGACCCGGAAAGCGACCCGCTGGGCACCGGCTGGAACATCATCCAGTCGAAGGCCGCGATCGGCTCCGGCGGCGTGTTCGGCAAAGGCTGGCTGCTCGGTACCCAGTCGCACCTGGACTTCCTGCCGGAAAGCCACACCGACTTCATCATCGCGGTGCTTGGCGAGGAGTTCGGCCTGGTCGGTATCTGCCTGCTGCTGATCGTCTACCTGCTGCTGATCGGCCGCGGCCTGATGATCACCGCGCAGGCGCAGACCCTGTTCGGCAAGCTGCTGGCCGGCAGCCTGACCATGACTTTCTTTGTGTACGTGTTCGTCAATATCGGTATGGTCAGCGGCCTTCTGCCCGTGGTGGGTGTGCCGCTGCCCTTTATCAGTTATGGCGGAACATCGTTGGTGACGCTGCTGTCAGCGTTTGGCGTTCTAATGTCGATCCATACGCACCGCAAATGGATTGCACAGGTTTGAATAAGGTGAAGAATTTCATGCAAGCAGTGCGTAACTGGGCTGCCCGTTGTGCGCCGTGGGTTGGCGCGGTGGGCCTGTTCGGCGCTGTACAGCTGGCTCGTGCCGGCGATTACGACGGCTCGCCGAAAGTGACCGAGTTCGTTGTCCAGATGAGCCGCGACTACGGGTTTGCCCCTGAGCAATTGAACGGTGTATTCCGCGAGGTACAGCGCAAGCAGTCGATCCTCGACGCGATTTCGCGCCCGGCCGAACGGGTCAAACCGTGGAAGGAATACCGGCCGATGTTCATCACCGACGCGCGCATTGCCCGTGGTGTGGACTTCTGGCGCCAGCACGAGGCGGTACTGGCCCGTGCCGAGCACGAATATGGCGTGCCTGCGCAGTACATCGTCGCGATCATCGGTGTGGAGACTTTCTTCGGCCGTAATACCGGCAACTATCGGGTCATCGATGCCTTGTCGACCCTGGCCTTCGACTACCCGCCGCGCGCCGAATTCTTCCGCAAGGAGCTGCGCGAGTTCCTGTTGCTGGCCCGTGACGAGCAGGTCGACCCGCTCACCCTCAAGGGGTCCTACGCCGGTGCCATGGGCCTGCCGCAGTTCATGCCGAGCAGCTTCCGCAACTACGCCGTGGACTTCGACGGCGATGGCCACATCAATATCTGGAACAACCCTGACGATGCCATCGGCAGCGTGGCCAGCTACTTCAAGCGCCATGGCTGGGTGGCCGGTGAGGGTGTGGTCAGTCGTGCCCAGGTCGCAGGCCCGCAGGCCGATCAGGGCCTGACCACCGGCATTGAGCCGGTGAAAACGGTCGGGGAGTTGCGGGCGCTGGGCTGGTCGAGCCATGATGCGTTGCGCGATGATCTGCCGGTTACCGCTTTCCGCCTGGAAGGCGACAACGGCCCCGAGTACTGGATGGGCCTGAAGAACTTCTACGCGATCACTCGCTACAACCGCAGCGTGATGTATGCCATGGCGGTGCATCAGCTTGCGCAACAGCTGGTCCAAGTACGGGGCGTCAAGTAATGCGCGCGATCTTCTCTGCCAATACCTTCAAGCTGCTGACCTGCATGACTGTCGGCATGCTGCTGGTCAGCTGTTCCTCCAGCCGTCCGCCCTCCCAGGCCAGTGGCAACGTCGTCCGTTCGCAGCCCGGCCTGGACATCAACCGTGCCCACAAGGACGGTGCGCCGTGGTGGGATGTGGACGTCAACAAGATCCCCGATGCCACGCCGACCCTGCATACCGGCGCCTACAAGGCCAACCCGTACACCGTGCTGGGCAAGACCTACTACCCGATGCAGGACGCGCGCAACTATCGCGCCGAGGGCACCGCGTCGTGGTACGGCACCAAGTTCCACGGCCAGAACACTGCCAACGGCGAGCTCTACGACCTGTATGGCATGAGCGCGGCGCACAAGACCCTGCCGCTGCCGGCTTACGTCAAGGTGACGAACCTGGCCAACGGCCGCAGTGTGATCCTGCGGGTCAATGACCGTGGGCCGTTCTACTCCGACCGCATCATCGACCTGTCCTACGCTGCGGCGAAAAAGCTCGGCTACGCCGAGATCGGCACTGCGCACGTGCGGGTCGAGGGCATCGACCCGCAGCAATGGTGGGCACAGAAGGGCCAACAGCCGCCGCTGATGCTCAAAGAGCCCCAGGTCGCGCAGACCCAGGCGATTCCAGCCAGCACCGGGCGGGTCGAGCAATGGACCCCGCCGCCACAGCAGCACGCGGCGCCGGTGGTACCGGTGCAGGTGGGCGGCAACAGTGTGGCAGCCGCCAGCGGGGGCAACGTGCTGCAGGTTGGCGCTTTTGCCAACCCGGATGCCGCCGAACTGCTGCGCTCCAAGCTGAGCACCATGGTCAGCGCGCCGGTATTCATCAGCTCCATCGTGCGTAACCAGCAAACCCTGCACCGCGTGCGCCTGGGGCCGTTCAGCAGCCAGGGCGAGATCCAGCAGGCACAAAACAGCATTCGCCTGGCGAACCTTGGGCAGGCCAAGCTGGTCACAGCTGATTGACCGTTGCTGTGGGGGCTTTGACCCCCACAAACTGTCGGTTTTGTCATGAATTGCCAGCCCCGGCCATGTACAATGTCGGCTTTTGCCCGCAGCGTCATAACGACGCACTTTGTGGGCCGTCCATGGCCACCAAAACTAGACTGACTGGCGCTGGGCACACGATGTGGCCCACGGAACATCAGACCATTAGCGATTTTCGAGAGACGGATGAACATCACCAACCTTGCCAAACGACTTTGCCTGCCCGTACTGCTGATGCTCACGCCTGCTGCCTTTGCAGCAGAGCAGATGATGCCGGCGCCACCGCAACTGGCAGCCAAGTCCTACGTACTCATGGACGCGTCCAGCGGCAACGTGCTGGTCGAGAACAACGGTGACGAGCGTCTGCCGCCAGCCAGCCTGACCAAGCTGATGACCGCCTACATCGCCACTGTCGACATCCGTCGTGGCCAGATCGGCGAGAACGACCCGGTCACCGTCAGCGAAAACGCCTGGCGTACCGGCGGTTCGCGCATGTTCATCAAGGTCGGTAGCCAGGTCACCGTGAGCGACCTGCTGCACGGCATCATCATCCAGTCGGGCAACGATGCCTCGGTTGCCCTGTCTGAGCACATCGCCGGCAGCGAAGACGCCTTCGCCGACATGATGAACAAGACCGCTGCCGAGCTGGGCATGTCCAACAGCCACTTCATGAACCCGACCGGCCTGCCGAACCCGGAGCACTACTCCTCGGCTCACGATATGGCGCTGCTGGCCCGCGCGATCATCACCATCGACCCGGCCCACTACGCCATCTACTCGCAGAAAGAGTTCTTCTGGAACAACATCAAGCAGCCGAACCGCAACCTGCTGCTGTGGCGTGACAAGACCGTCGACGGTCTGAAAACCGGCCACACCGAAGAAGCCGGTTACTGCATGGTGGCTTCGGCCGTACGTGACGGCCAGCGCCTGATCGCCGTGGTGTTCGGCACCAACAGCGAACAAGCCCGCGCTGCCGAGACCCAGAAGCTGCTGACTTACGGCTTCCGCTTCTTCGAAACCCAGACCTTCTACCAGAAGGGCACCGAACTCACCCAGGCGCCGGTCTGGAAGGGCGCTACCAGCCAAGTCAAGGCTGGCCTGGCTGACGACCTGACCATGACTATGCCTAAAGGCCAATTGAAGCGTCTGCAGGCTTCGATGACCATGAACCCGCAGCTCACCGCACCGATCGCCAAAGGTGACGTGATCGGCAAAGTGGAAGTCAAACTGGACGAGAACGTGGTTCACAGCGCCGACCTGATCGCCCTTGATGGCGTCGAGGAAGGTGGTTTCTTCCGCCGTATGTGGGATAGCATCCGTCTATTCTTCTACGGGTTGTTCAACTGATACGTGACCTGCAAGCCCCCGCGCATCCTGCGGGGGCGTTGTTGTTGCCACGGCTTACGAGGCCGTTTCCGCCATGAGCGAACCAGACGTCAAGTCGCACAAGATCGAATTCCCCTGCGACGATTACCCGATCAAGGTAATCGGCGATACCGTTGTCGGCTTCAGGGACACGGTGATCGAGATCCTCAGCAAGCATGCCAAGGTCGACCTTGCCACGCTGGCCGAGCGCCAGAGCAAGGAAGGCAAGTACACCACCGTGCAGTTGCATATCATCGCTGAAAGCGAAGACCAACTGCACGACATCAACAGTGCCTTGCGTGCCACCGGCATCGTGAAAATGGTGCTCTGATGTCGCGTTGCCTCGGTATTCGCGAGCTTGGCCTGCAGCCCTATGAACCGGTGCTGGAGGCCATGCGTCGCTTCACCGAGCAGCGTAGCCCGGACAGCCAGGACGAAATCTGGCTGGTCGAGCACCCCGCGGTCTTCACCCAAGGCCAGGCCGGCAAGGCCGAGCACCTGTTGGTACCGGGCGAGATCCCGGTGGTGCAGACCGACCGCGGTGGCCAGGTGACCTACCATGGCCCCGGGCAGTTGGTGGCCTACCTGCTGCTGGATGTGCGCCGCCTGGGCTATGGCGTGCGCGAGCTGGTGAGCCGAATCGAGCAGACCCTGATCGACCTGCTTGCCAGCTATGACGTAACCGCCGTGGCCAAACCCGATGCGCCGGGTGTCTATGTCGACGGAGCGAAAATCGCCTCCCTCGGCCTGCGAATCCGCAACGGCCGTTCCTTCCACGGCCTTGCTCTGAACGTGGACATGGACCTCGCGCCATTCCGCCGAATCAACCCCTGCGGGTATGCGGGGCTGGCCATGACCCAGCTGCGCGACCTGGCAGGCCCGATCGAACTCGACGAGGTCAGGACAAGGCTGCGCGGACAGCTGGTCAAGCACCTCGACTATGCTGAGCAGACGACCCTCACGGGCGGAATCGACTGAATATGACAACTGTGCAAGAAGCCGTGCCGAACCTGATACCTACCCAGGATGCCACCGCGCGCCCAGCGCCGAAGAAAGTGGAAGCTGGGGTAAAACTGCGTGGCGCCGAAAAGGTTGCGCGCATCCCGGTGAAGATCATCCCCACCGACGAGCTGCCGAAAAAGCCAGACTGGATTCGCGTGCGCATCCCGGTATCGCCGGAAGTCGACCGCATCAAGCAGCTGCTGCGCAAGCACAAGCTGCACAGTGTGTGCGAAGAGGCGTCCTGCCCGAACCTGGGCGAGTGCTTCTCCGGTGGCACCGCAACCTTCATGATCATGGGTGACATCTGTACCCGTCGCTGCCCGTTCTGCGACGTCGGCCATGGTCGGCCGAAGCCGCTGGACCTGGACGAGCCAAAAAACCTGGCCGTGGCCATCGCCGACCTGCGCCTGAAATACGTGGTGATCACCTCGGTGGACCGCGACGACCTGCGTGATGGCGGTGCCCAGCACTTCGCCGACTGCATTCGCGAAATCCGCGCATTGTCGCCGGGCGTGCAGCTGGAAACCCTGGTGCCGGACTACCGTGGCCGCATGGACGTCGCCCTGGAAATCACCGCGCAAACGCCGCCGGACGTGTTCAACCACAACCTCGAGACCGTACCGCGCCTGTACAAGGCCGCGCGCCCGGGTTCGGACTATGACTGGTCGCTGGATCTGCTGCAGAAGTTCAAGCAGATGGTTCCGCACGTGCCGACCAAGTCGGGCCTGATGCTGGGCCTGGGCGAAACCGACGAGGAAGTGATCGAGGTCATGCACCGCATGCGCGAGCATGACATCGACATGCTGACCCTCGGCCAGTACCTGCAGCCATCGCGTAGCCACTTGCCGGTGCAGCGTTTCGTCCACCCGGACACCTTCGCCTGGTTCGCCGAGGAAGGTTACAAGATGGGCTTCAAGAACGTCGCGTCCGGCCCGTTGGTACGTTCGTCGTACCACGCCGACCAGCAGGCTCACGAAGCCAAGATCAAGCTCTGATCCGGGCTTGAGCTGAACATGCCGATGCACGCTGAAAGGCGGCATCGGCATTTTTGTTTTTGCGGTACAGAAAGGAGCTGCGATGAACTGCGCTGAAACCATGGAATCCCGTTTGCCCAGGGCGCTGGCGAACAATGCCTGCTTCGCCATTGTTGCCCCGGCAGGGCCGGCGCGCCTGGATGCACAGAAGGCCGGCCAGTGGTTCGCCGAGCGTGGCTACCGCTGCCGGATCTACCCGGGTGTTCATCAGGCCGAGGGTTACCTGGCCGGTAGCGATGAGCAGCGCTTGCAGGACCTGCATGCGGCCTTTGCCGACCCGGAGGTCGACGCGATCCTTTGTATGCGCGGGGGTTATGGCAGCATGCGGTTGCTCGACCGGTTGGATTTCGAGTTGATCCGCCGCAACCCCAAGCCGCTGGTCGGCTACAGCGACATCACCGCACTGCACACGGCCATCTACCAGCGTACCGGGCTGATCACCTTCCACGGCCCGATGCTCAATGCCGACTTGTTGGGCGCCAAGTTGCAGCCGACCGAGTCGTCGCTGCTGGCCCAATTGGGCGGGCTTCTGAGGGGCGGGGATGAAATTGTCCATCCGTCCGAATTCGCCTTGAATTGCGTTGTACCCGGTGCCGCCAGTGGGCGCTTGCTTGGTGGCAACCTGTCGATGCTGAGCGCAACCCTGGGGACGTTAGCGGAGATTGATACCCAGGGCTGCATCCTGTTCATCGAGGACGTCAACGAGCCGCTTTATCGGGTGGACCGGTTGCTGACCCACTTGCGCCTGGCAGGCAAGCTGGAGGGCATCAAGGGCGTGCTGGTAGGGGATTTTGCCGGGATTACCGTGGCGGCATTGACGCCGCTGTTGGAGGAGACATTCGGGCGGCTGGGCGTGCCGGTGCTGGCCGGGTGGCGCAGTGGGCATTGTGACCCGAATGTGTGCTTGCCGTTGGGGGCCTGGGTGAGGCTGGACAGTGGGAAGCAGAAATTGGTGCTGGGTCACGATCTGTTCAAGGGCTGAGATCGCCGGGGCTGCTTCGCAGCCCAGTCGCGACACAAGGCCGCTCCTACAAGAGAATGCGATTCCTTGTAGGAGCGGCCTTGTGTCGCGATGGGCCGCATGCGGCCCCAGGGGCTTCAGCGCTGGCGCAGGCTGTCGAGCAGCTTGTGGGTCGGATAGCCATCCGCCGGCCACCCCAGTTGCTGCTGGGCATTGCGAATGGCCTTGCGAGTGTTGGCCCCGATGATGCCATCCGGGTTCCCTGCTTCATGGCCGCTGGCATTCAGCAGATTCTGCAGTTCCATCCGTTCGCTGCGGCTCAACGGCAGGTCTTCCTTCGGCCAACTGCCGCTGATGAAGCCCCAACCCGAGAAGCGATCACCCAGCAAGCTCACCGCCAGCGCGTAGGACGACGAGTTGTTGTACTTGAGGATCGCGCGGAAGTTGTCCAGGACCAGGAACGCCGGCCCACGGGCGCCGGCTGGCAACAGCAGGGCAGCCGACAGCTGGTTGCTGCCGGCTGGCAGCTGGGTGCCTGCCGGTAGCTTTACACCCATCTGCAGCCATTCATACACCGGCTTGCGCAGCGCGCCGTCGGCCTGCCAGTAGTCGAAACCTGCCGGTATCTGCACTTCGAAGCCCCACGGTTGGCCATGCTTCCAGCCCGAGCTCTGCAGGTAATTGGCTGTTGAGGCCAGGGCGTCGGGTGTGCTGTTCCAGATGTCGCGGCGGCCGTCACCGTCGAAGTCCACCGCGTAACTGTTGTAGGTGGTCGGGATGAACTGGGTCTGGCCCATGGCCCCGGCCCACGATCCGCGCATGGCCTCAGGCTGGATATCGCCATGCTGGATGATCTGCAGGGCGGCGATCAGCTGGTCCTGGGCGAATTGTGGCCGACGACCTTCATAGGCCAGGGTCGCCAGTGAGCGGATCACAGACTTGCTGCCCTGGAACTGGCCGAAGTTGCTCTCCATGCCCCAAACAGCGACGAGTGCCTGGCGGTCGACGCCATAGCGTTGCTCGATGCGGGTCAGCAGTTCGGCGTTCTGCTCCAGCAGTTTCTTACCGTTGCGCACGCGAAGGGGCGATAGCGCGCCATCAAGGTATTCCCACACCGGGCGGGTGAATTCGGGCTGGCTGCGGTCGGCCTTGATCACGTCCATGTCTGGCGTGACGCCGAGGAACGCGCGGTCGAAGGTGTTCGGCGCGATGCCGGCCTGCAATGCCTGCTGGCGGAAACCGGCTTGCCATTGGGCGAAGGTTTGCAGGGGCTGGATTTCAGTGCTGACGTCGGGCGTGGTACCGGGCAGGGTAACGACCGGCGCAGGCTGGGCGGGGGCCAGCGGCAGGGCGTCGGCGGCGGTGGGTTTTTCCGCGCAGGCGACGAGCAGGATGAAGCTGGAGGCCGCGAACAACTGGCGGGAATTCCAACGGGGAAGAAGACTCAAGAGCATGCACAGATCCAGAATTGCAGGTCAGGTGCCGACCATACCATGCCTGCGCTTGCGATGCTTTCATGCGGCCAAAAAGTAAGAAGCCTCCCAATCTCTCGATTGGAAGGCTTCGCGGCGGTAGCTGCCTTTGCCCTTGTTCGGTTGTTCCTGACGGCAGCGGAACAGCGGTTGGGCGATGATCGACTTGGCCTTGTTGGGGCCGTGTTTTTTCGGCTTCTTGCTCATGGCGAGGTTCCCGGCTTGGGTGGATTACCGGGCGGACTTTAGGGCTTGGGGCAGGGTGGGGCCAATTGATTGTGTATATGGCCGGGCAGGAGCCTGCATAAGCTCCGGTTACTCCGGTGGTAGTACCAGCCGCTGGCCTGCCATCAACAGCGCCAACCGCGATAGCCCAGTCCAGGGCGAGCCTTCGGCCTGGCCCTTGATCTGCGCATCGATACGCTGGGCATCCTGCAGCAGCTGAGCCCAACGCTGCGCCGAGAGACGTTGAAGGGCTTTGCTGACCAGCGGTCGGCGTTTATCCCAAACGGGTGGGCGTGCCTGGCTGAAGGCTTTGTCCAGTGGCACGCCTTGGCTGAACTGCTGGGCCAGCCCGGCCAGCAGGCGCAGTTCACGGGCCAGTGCCCAGAGAATCACTGGCGGTTCCACGCCCTCGCCACGCAAGCCTTCGAGCATACGCAGTGCATGCGCGGCTTCACCATTGAGGATGGCATCAACCAGCCCGAAGACATCGAAGCGCGCACTGTCGGCAACGGCAGCCTGAACCGTCTCGACGGTGATCTGGTTGCCGTCTGCCAGCAGCTTGAGCTTTTCGATCTCCTGGGCTGCGGCCAGCAAGTTGCCTTCGACCCGCGCGGCGATCAGGTCAACGGCATCGCGCTGGGCCGACAGCCCGGCCTGGGCCAGGCGCTGGTTGATCCACTGAGGCAATTGCTGAGCATCCACTGGCCAGATCTGGATGAACTGGCAGTGGGTGCCTTCGATGAGTGCCTTGCCCCACTTGGTCTTTTGCGCACTGCCATCGAGCTTGGGCAGGCTGATCAGCAGCAGGGTGTCTTCGGCGGGCTTTGCACAATACTCCATGAGCGCAGCGGCGCCCTTGTCACCGGGCTTGCCTGAGGGTAGGCGCAGCTCCAGCAGGCGCCGTTGGGCGAACAGCGACAGGCTGGCACCCGCTTGCAGCAGGGTGCCCCAGTCGAAGTTGGCATCGGCGCTGAACACCTGGCGCTCGTCGAAGCCTTGCTGACGCGCCGCGTTGCGGATGGCGTCGGCGGCTTCCTGGCACAGCAGCGGGTCGTCGCCGCTGACCACGTAGACCGGGGCCAGGCTACCTTGCAGGTGCTTGTTGAGTTGGGCGGGGGCGAGCTTCATGGGAGCAGGCGGGGCACCGAAGTGCCCCGCTCGGGCTTAGTTGCCCGGGATTTCCAGAGGCGACTGCTGCGGCGTTTCCGCCTGCTGGCGGCGCGCGGCCTCCAGTGCGTCGGCTTCGGCCTTGGCACGTGCGTCGGCCTTGCGCTGCAGTTCGTCGAGTTGCGACGGGCTCAGCAGTTGCAGGCGTGAGACCATCGACTGCACCAGGTCGCGGCGCATTTCTTCGCGAGCCCGCTGGGCTTCCTGATCGGAGCCGGTGATGTTGCCGCCGTCACGCACATACGTCTTGCGCACTTCTACCTTGTCGCTCATCAGCTCCAGGTTGTTCAGGCCCAGGATGCTGTAATTGAGCGTGGTGGTGAGCTCATACTCGGCCGTGCTGTTGCCGCCGGCATAGCTCGCCGAGCGCGAGTTTTCCTGCTCGTTGGTCAGCACCAGGCGATAAGGCGCGCCGGCATGCACGTTGACGCCACTGCGCTCAAGTACCTGGCGCAGTTGCACCAGGGTAGGGCCGTAGGCATTGCGTGCACTGACGTCCATCTCCTTGACCTGCAGATCGTTGGTGCCGGTGCCGCGCAGCTGGAAACCGCAGGCGCTGAGCAGAACAGCCAGGCCCATTACCAGCAGATTGCGTTTGATCATGTTGTTGCTCCCTTGTGGGCCGATACCGCCCACCCGCACGGGGTGCAGGTGGGCGTTGCCATCAGTTGGCGACGATGTTGACCAGTTTGCCCGGTACCACGATGACCTTGCGGATAGTCAGGCCGTCGATGAAGCGCAGGACGTTTTCGTTACTGCGTGCAGCGGCTTCGACTTCCTCACGGCTGGCGGCGGCAGGCATTTCAACCTGGCCACGCAGCTTGCCGTTGACCTGCACCACCAGGGTGATGCTGTCCTGCACCAGGGCGCTCTCGTCGACCGCAGGCCAGCCAGCGTCAATGACGGCCTGGTCGTGGCCCAACTGCTTCCACAGCTCGTGGGAAATGTGTGGGGTGATCGGCGCCAGCAGCAGGGTCACAGCCTCCAGGCCTTCCTGCAGCAGGGCACGGTCCTGTTCGGTGGCCTGAGGGGCTTTCTCCAGCACGTTCATCACGGTCATCACCTGGGCGATGGCGGTGTTGAACTTGTGGTACTGGCCGACGTCGGTACTGGCCTGCTTGATTGCAGCGTGGATGGCGCGGCGGATGACCTTCTGTGCGTCGTCCAGTGCGGCGACATCCAGCTTGCCGGGCAGGCCCTGGGCGACGTGAGCCTGGGCCAGGCGCCAGACGCGGCGCAGGAAGCGGCTTGCACCTTCGACGCCGGAGTCGGACCACTCCAGGCTCGCGTCGGGCGGCGAGGCGAACATCATGAACAGGCGGCAGGTGTCGGCGCCGTACTGGTCGATCATCGACTGCGGGTCGACGCCGTTGTTCTTCGACTTCGACATCTTCTCGGTGCCGCCGATTTCCACCGGCAGGCCGTCGGTCTTCAGGCGGGCGCCAATGATCTTGGCCTTGGCATCGCGTTCGATTTCGACGTCGGCCGGGTTGAACCAGTCCTTGCCGCCGTTGCTGGCCACGCGGTAGTAGGTCTCGGCGACTACCATGCCCTGGGTCAGCAGGTTCTTGAATGGCTCGTTGGAGGTGACCAGGCCCTCGTCACGCATCAGCTTGTGGAAGAAGCGCGCGTACAGCAGGTGCAGGATCGCGTGCTCGATACCACCGATGTACTGATCGACCGGCAGCCAGTGGTTGGCCGCTTTCGGGTCGACCATGCCACCTTCGTAGTTCGGCGAAGCGTAGCGGGCGAAGTACCAGGACGATTCCACGAAGGTGTCCATGGTGTCGGTTTCGCGCTTGGCCGCAGCGCCGCATTTCGGGCAGCTGCATTCGTAGAACTCAGGCATGCGCGCCAGCGGCGAACCGGCGCCGTCCGGCACCACGTTCTCCGGCAGGGTAACTGGCAGCTGGTCTTCCGGCACAGGTACGTCGCCGCACGACGGGCAGTGGATGATGGGTATCGGGCAGCCCCAGTAGCGCTGGCGGCTGATGCCCCAGTCGCGCAAGCGGAACTGGGTGCGCGATTTGCCCAGTTCCTTGCGGATCAGGGCCGCTTCGATGGCGTCGAAGGCGCCGGCGAAGTCCAGGCCGTCAAACTCGGCGGAATTGATCAGCTGGCCATGCTCGCCATAGGCGGCCAGCCACTCGCTGCCGACGTCGTCGCCTGCACTAGTACGCACCACGGCCTTGACCGGCAGGTTGTACTTGTGGGCGAACTCGAAGTCGCGCTCATCGTGGGCCGGTACGGCCATCACGGCGCCATCGCCGTAGTGCATCAGCACGTAGTTGGCGACCCACACCGGCAGCTTCTCGCCGGTCAGCGGGTGCTCGACGAACAGGGAAGTGGGCATGCCCTTCTTCTCCTGGGTGGCCATGTCGGCCTCGGCGACGCTGCCGCTCTTGCATTCGTCGATGAACGCCTGCAGTGCCGGGTTGCCCTGGGCGGCCTGGGTGGCCAACGGGTGCTCGGCGGCAACGGCGACGTAGGTAGCGCCCATCAGGGTGTCCGGACGGGTGGTGAAGACCTTCAGGGTGCCTTCGTGGCCGATGCTGGCCTGGTCGAACGGGAACTGCACTTCCATGCCGCGCGACTTGCCGATCCAGTTGCGCTGCATGGTCTTGACCTGCTCAGGCCAGCCCGGCAGCTCGTCGAGGCTTTCCAGCAGCTCGTCGGCGTAGTCGGTGATGCGGAAGTAGTACATCGGGATTTCGCGCTTCTCGATCAGCGCGCCCGAACGCCAGCCACGGCCGTCGATGACCTGCTCGTTGGCCAGTACGGTCTGGTCGGCCGGGTCCCAGTTCACGGTCCCGTTCTTGCGGTAGATGATGCCTTTCTCGAACAGGCGGGTGAACAGCCACTGCTCCCAACGGTAGTAGTCGGGCTTGCAGGTGGTGACTTCACGTGCCCAGTCGATGGCCAGGCCCAGGCTCTTGAGCTGGGTCTTCATGTAGTCGATGTTTTCGTACGTCCACTTGGCCGGGGCAACGTTGTTCTTCATTGCCGCGTTTTCCGCAGGCATGCCGAAGGCGTCCCAGCCCATCGGTTGCAGGACGTTCTTGCCCAGCATGCGCTGGTAGCGGGCGATCACGTCACCGATTGTGTAGTTGCGCACGTGGCCCATGTGTAGCTTGCCGCTCGGGTACGGGAACATCGACAGGCAGTAGTACGTGTCCTTGCCTGGCTGTTCGGTAACAGCGAACGATTGTTGCTCGTCCCAGAAGTTCTGGGCGGCGGCTTCGATATCACGGGGCGTGTATTGTTCGTGCATGGCTACTTTTTGCTGAGAGGGAAGAGACCTTGTTCCAGGCAGCGGAACCTCGCTGCGTCCGGCACTCCGGTGTCGTTTAGAGTGAACGCCGTAGCATACAGCAGCGCCGCGCATCGTGGGAAACCTTGATTGCGAATGCCCGCTGGTCGCGGCATCTGGCTGCTTTTTACGGCGACGCTAAGCTCAGGTGTGGGGGGAGATAATCTTTATCTTCAATGAGGTGAACGGATGGGAGAGACGCAGCTACCCGCAATCAAACCGGAGCTTTACGAACGCCTGATCGACCGTCTTGGCCTGGCACTGGAAGTCGCCAGAACCTCGGTAAGATTACGCGACGAGATGCCAGCCGAGCTGGAGTTGCGTGGTTTGAGCCATGCAGAGTTCGAAGTGATCAAGGCTTACCTGGAGTCCCTCCCGGAACGCCGCAATGCCTGCGCCGGTACATTCCCGCAAGCGGAACCGACAACGGCCAAGATCATCTGGCTCAAGGACAAGAAACGCCCCGCCAACTCGGCGAGATCCAGGACGCTGCCGCATCGCTAGCCGTTCAGGACGCCAGGCGCGGGCAATCGCGCGCCGGTTCTACAACACACTTCCCATGATCGACGCCGGCCCGGGCTTGTTGACCGGCGTCGATCCTCTATAGGCTGCACGCCTTCCATGGAGGTGTGTCGATGCCGATTCGTTTTTTCATCAAGCAATGGCTCATGCCACCTGGCGTCCTGTTTGTGCTGCTGCTCGCGGCATGGTGGTTGCGCAAGCGGCGGCCACGACTGGCGGCGCTGTGCTTTGTCGTGGGGCTGGGCGGCTTGTGGCTGATGAGCTTGCCGCTGGTGGTGCAGGAATCAGCCCGCCTGCTGGAGTCCGAGCCGCCTTTGTCGACAGGTGACTGGGCTGGCCTGGCAGGCAGGGCAGATGCCATCGTCGTCCTCGGTGCAGGGCGTGAGCGTGGTGACCCGGCCTGGGGTGGCGCTGATCAGCCAACGGCAACAGCCCTCGAGCGCATGCGTTTTGCCGCGCGCCTGGCGAAGGCTTCGGGCTTGCCAGTGCTGACCAGCGGTGGCCTGCATTACGGTACCCCGCCGAGCGAAGCGCAGTTGATGGCGGAGCGCCTGCGGGAGGATTTCGCTGTCGAGGTGAAATGGAAGGAAGAGGCCAGCCGCACCACTTGGGAGAACGCCCAGCTGAGCGCCAGGGTGTTGCAGCCGCTGGGGATACACCGGGTGGTGGTGGTGACCCAGGCGTGGCATATGCAGCGCTCGCGCTGGAGTTTCGAGCAGGCCGGGTTCGAGGTGGTGTCGGCGCCGGTGGGGTTCCTTGGGCGCGATCATGCACGGCCGTTCGCTGGGTTGCTGCCGGAGAGCCGGGCCATGTGGCAGAGCGGGCAGCTGCTCAATGAAGCGGTGGGGTTGGTGGGGTATCGGTTGTTCTATCGGTAACCTGCACTGGCCTCTTCGCGGGGCAAGCCCGCTCCTACAAGGGCGCGCAATCCGCTTGTAGGAGCGGGCTTGCCCCGCGAAGAGGCCAGTGCAGGACGACTCAGACGGTCTTGGCGATGCGCCCAGCCAGCAACGCCCAGCCCAGCAACAGCACACACAGAATCGCCAACGGCCACGACCGCCACTGCAGGTACGGTGTCAGCTGCTGCATCGGCACCACTTCGCCATACAGCACCGCCCGCTGGAATTGCGGCACTTCTGCGGTGATTTTGCCAAACGGGTCGATCAGCGCGGTCACGCCGTTGTTGGTGGCGCGGATCATCCAGCGGCCGGCCTCCAGTGCACGCATCTGCGCCATCTGCAGGTGCTGCAGCGGGCCGATCGAGGTGCCAAACCAGGTGTCGTTGCTGATGGTCAGCAGCAGGTCGCTGCGCGCTGCCAGGCCCGCAGCGAACTCGGGGTAGACCACTTCGTAGCAGATGAACGGCGCAATCTGGTAGCCCTTGGCCTGCAGCAGTGGCTGGTCGGCGGGGCCGCGAGCGAAGTCCGACATCGGCAGGTTGAAGAACTCGATCGCACCGCGAAGCATGTCCTGCAAGGGCACATATTCGCCGAAGGGCACCAGCTTCTGCTTGAGGTAGGTACCGTCGCCTTCGCCGGTCACAGTGACACCGTTGAAGAAACGCCGCTGGCGATGCACGATTTCACGCACCGGCACGCCGGTAATCAGTGCCGAATGCCGGTCGGCGGCAAAGCGGCCCATCACGTCGATGTAGCCCTGGGCCTGGTCCTTGAGGATCGGCACTGCGGTTTCCGGCCACACCAGCAGGTCAACGGGCTTGGAGCTGAAGCTCATGTCACGGTAGAGCGCCAGTTGCGCATCGATATGCGCCGGGTCCCATTTCAATTCCTGTTCGACGTTGCCTTGCAAGGCTGCAACCTTGAGCGGGTCGCCGGCAGGCTTGGTCCAGGCGTGGCCCTTGAGGGCCATGCCGATCACCCACGGCGCCAGCAGCACCACCACACCTGCGGCGAGGAATGACGGGCGTTGGCGCAGGCGGTGCAGGTTGCACAGCAGCGCGGCGCTCAGCGCCAAGGTGAAGGAAATCAGCCACACACCACCCAGCGGTGCCAGGCCTGCGAGCGGGCCCTCCAGCTGGCTGTAACCGGCGTACAGCCAGGGGAAGCCCGTGAGGAACCAGCCACGGAAGGCTTCCTGCAGCAGCCATAGCGCGGCAAAGCACAGGGCGTCGGCCAGCGGCGCTTCATTGCGCCTGAACCAGCGCGCCCACAGCCACGTGGGCAAGGCGAAGAACCAGGCAAGGGCGGCAAAGAACGCCAGCAGCAAGGCGATCGCCAACAGCGGCGAGGCGCCGCCGTAGGTGTTCATGCTGACGTAGATCCACCAGGTGCCAGCGCCGTAGAGGCCGAAGCCGAACCACCAGCCACGCCACATGGCCTGGCGCGGGCTGAGCTCGCGCAGGCCAAGGTAGAGCAGGGCGATGGACAGCAGGGCCAGCGGCCAGATGTCGAACGGCGCCAAGGCCAGGAGTGTCGATGCGCCGGCCGCCAGGGCCAGCAGGTTACCGGGCCAGCCGGGGCGGGTGATCCAACGCATGTTTGTCCTTAGCGGGTGATCGGGGTCAGGCGCAGCAAGTGTATCCGCCGGCTGTCGGCATTGAGAATACGGAACTTGTAGGCGCCGATCTCGGTGGTCTCGTTGCGCTTGGGCAGGTGGCCGAAGGCGCTCATCACAAGGCCGCCGACGGTGTCGAACTCGTCATCCGAGAACTCGCTGTCGAAGAACTCGTTGAAGTTGTCGATCGGGGTCAATGCCTTGACCAGGAAGTCGCCGCTGGGGAGCGGCTTGATGTAGCTGTCTTCCTCGACGTCATGCTCGTCCTCGATGTCGCCGACGATCTGTTCCAGCACGTCCTCGATGGTTACCAGGCCTGCTACGCCACCGTATTCGTCGATGACGACGGCCATGTGGTTGTGGTTGGCGCGAAACTCGCGCAGCAGCACGTTAAGCCGCTTGGACTCTGGCACGAAGGTGGCCGGGCGCAGCAGGTCCTTGATGTTGAAGCTGTCGCCGTTCTCCTTGAGGATCAGCGGCAACAGGTCCTTGGCCAGCAGGATCCCGAGCACATCGTCATGGCTCTCGCCGATCACCGGATAGCGCGAGTGGGCGGCGTCGATGATGGCCGGAAGGAACTCGCGCGGCGATTGGGTCGCCTTGATGCTGATCATCTGCGAGCGCGGGACCATGATGTCGCGTACCTGCAGGTCAGCGACCTGGATGGCACCTTCGACGATGGTCAGCGCTTCGCTGTCGAGCAGCTTGTTCTGATGGGCTTCGCGCAGCAGCTCAAGGAGCTCCTGGCGGTTTTTCGGCTCATGGGCAAAAGCCTGGGTCAGTTTACCCAGCCAGGACTTCTGCCCGTTGCTCGATCGATCTTCGCTCATGGCGGTTCTCGTGATCCTTCGTGTATCAGTGTGTGAGAGGTTCGTTTTCATCGTCGGCGTACGGGTCAGGGTGACCCAGTTCTGCCAGCAATTCCCGTTCCAGTGCTTCCATCTCTTCGGCCTCATCGTCGTCGATGTGGTCGTAGCCGAGCAGGTGCAGGCAGCCGTGAATGACCAGGTGTGCCCAGTGCGCTTCCAGGGCCTTGCCCTGTTCGGCGGCCTCGCGCTCGACCACCGGCACGCAGATCACCAGGTCGCCCAGCAGCGGTATGTCGAGCAGATCGTCGGGCACGTCGGCCGGGAACGACAGCACATTGGTCGCATAGTCCTTGTGCCGGTAGGTGTGGTTGAGTTCGCGGCCTTCGGTTTCGTCGACCAGACGAATGGTCATTTCCGAGTCGGCGGTGCGCTGGCGCAAGGCCAGTTCGCACCAGCGGCGGAAGGCGGCGTCATCCGGGGCGTCAGCATCCGTGGCCCGTTGCAGGTCGAGTTCAAGCATCTTTGCCGGGGACCTCGGGCTTGACCTGGCGCGCTTCGAAGCGGTCGTAGGCCTCGACGATACGCTGCACCAGTGGGTGACGAACCACATCTTTGGGTTGGAAATGGGTGAAACTGATCCCCGGTACGTCCTTGAGCACTTCGATCACATGGGCCAGGCCCGACTTGGTGCCACGGGGCAGGTCGACCTGGGTGATGTCGCCGGTGATCACCGCGGTCGAGCCGAAGCCGATACGGGTGAGGAACATCTTCATCTGCTCGAGCGTGGTGTTCTGGCTCTCGTCGAGGATGATGAAGCTGTTGTTCAAGGTGCGGCCACGCATGTAGGCCAGCGGGGCGATTTCAATCACCTGGCGCTCGATCAGCTTGGCCACGTGCTCGAAGCCGAGCATTTCGTACAGCGCGTCGTACAGTGGGCGCAGGTACGGGTCGATCTTCTGGGCCAGGTCGCCAGGCAGGAAGCCGAGCTTTTCGCCCGCTTCGACCGCCGGGCGCACCAGCAGGATGCGCCGCACCTGCTCACGCTCCAGGGCGTCGACGGCGCAAGCGACGGCAAGGTAGGTCTTGCCGGTACCGGCCGGGCCGATGCCGAAGTTGATGTCGTTGGCCAGGATTTCCTTGACGTAGCGTTGCTGATTGACGCCACGCGGGCGGATGTTGCCCTTGCGCGTGCGCAGCGAGACGCTGACTTCATTGACCGCCGGGTTATCGATGTTTTCCACCGTCGACTCCTGCAGGTACAGGTGCACGGTCTCTGGCGAAAGGTCGTTGGCCTTGGTCTCGCGGTAGAGACGGCGCAGCAGTTGCTCGGCAGCGGAAGTGGTCTTGGGTTCGCCGATCAGCTCGAATTGATTGCCGCGATTGCGGATTTCAATCGCCAGGCGTTGTTCGATCAGGCGCAGGTGCTCGTCGAACTGGCCACACAAGTTGGCGAAACGGTGGGCCTCGAAGGGTTCGAGGATGAAACGATGGGGTTGTATGGGTGCGTTCAAGGTCGTTTTTAGCCGCTCGACGGCAATGAAGGTGAACTCAAGAATAACCCTTGAAGGGCAGTGGCGAAAGCACTGAAACGATCAAGGGTTGGTACAAGCGGTGTACCTGCGCGGGCCTGGGCCTGCTCTGCTATGATGCGCGCCTTTTCTTACGCATGTGTTATCCCGCCGAACATGAGCAAACGCGAACCCGCCATCTATAAAGTGATCTTCCTCAACCAGGGGCAGGTCTTCGAGATGTATGCCAAGCAGATCTACCAGAGCGACCTGTGGGGCTTTCTGGAAATCGACGAGTTCGTTTTCGGCGAGCGCACCCAGGTGGTGGTCGACCCGAGCGAAGAGAAGCTCAAGAATCAGTTCGAAGGGGTGATCCGCAGTTTCGTGCCGATGCATTCGATCGTACGCATTGACGAGGTGGAGCGCCTGGGCACGGCCAAGATCAGCGAGGCCAGGGCCAGTGGCAACGTGATGCCGTTCCCCATGCCGATGCCGGAGAAGTAAGGCTCAGGGCAGTGGCGAAAACGGTGTGCGCCCTTCGGCGTTCTGCAGTTCCAGCAGGTACTTGCGGAAGATCTGGCCAAGCACCTGGGTGGCGTGTTCCAGTTCGTCGCGGGGCATTTGCTCGGTCACTTCGTCGGCCATGTCCAGCGCATCTTCGGCACCGTTGACTGCAGCCATCTTCAGCAGGATATAAGCCTGCACGTTGTTGGCCTTCACCCCTTCGCCATGGAAGAACATGGCGCCAAGGCGGTATTGGGCTTCGGCGTGGCCTTGCAGCGAGGCCTTCTCGAACCAGTCCAGGGCCTTTTTCAGGTTTTTCGGCGTGAGCGTGTAGTAGTACTCGCCCAGCTCGAACTGTGCCTGGGCGTCCCCGGTCGCCGCTGTTTCCTCGCAGGTTTTCAGCGCGTTCTGCAGGTCTTCTGGCTGAACATTGAGCGTGCAGCGCCCCGTTGCCGGAATCAGCAACGAGTTACCGCCCTCCGCCAGGGCCAGCAGGGGCTGAAGAAGCAACAGGCAGCCCAGGGTAAGGGCGCGGCCGGTGCGGTTCATGGGGATCGACTTACCTCTGCAAAGCTGCGGCCAATGTCTCTGGTGGCACATTATGGGATAAGCAGCGCCAACCTTACAAAGTTTTACGCGAAATTGTGTTGAGAAGAAGGGTTTGCTGATTGGATTGGCATTTATTGCCTGCACGCGCCTCTTCGCGGGTAAACCCGTTCCCACAGGTTACACGCATAACTTGTGGGAGCGGGTTTACCCGCGAAGAGGCCGGTGCAGGCGGCCAGTCACTTCAGCGCGGCAAAGGCTTTTTCAGCTGCATCCAGGGTGATCTGCAGTTCTTTTTCACCATGAGCGATCGAAGTGAAGCCAGCTTCGAACGCGCTCGGTGCCAGGTACACGCCGCCGTCGAGCATCAGGTGGAAGAAGCGCTTGAAGCGCTCAGCGTCGCTGGCCATCACGTCGTCGAAGGTGACGATGTCGTCGGCACCGCTGAAGTACAGGCCAAACATGGCGCCCGCCTGGGTGGTGACGAACGGTACGCCAGCGGCATCGGCACGCTGCTGCAGGCCGTCGAGCATGCGGCTGGTGAAGGCGGTCAGTTCGTCATGGAAACCCGGGCGGCTGATGAGCTTCAGGGTGGTCAGGCCTGCGGCCATGGCCAGCGGGTTGCCCGACAGCGTACCGGCCTGGTAGACCGGGCCCAGCGGGGCGATGCAGCCCATGATTTCGCGCTTGCCACCGAAGCAGCCCACGGGCATGCCGCCGCCGACGATCTTGCCGAAGGTCGACAGGTCCGGCTTGATGCCGTAGTAACCCTGGGCGCCGCCCAGCGAAACACGGAAACCGGTCATCACTTCGTCGAAGATCAGCACCACGCCGTGCTTGTCGCATTGCTCGCGCAGGCCTTCAAGGAAGCCAGGCGCTGGCGGAACGCAGTTCATGTTGCCGGCCACGGGCTCGACGATGATGCAGGCCACGGTCTGGCCGACCTCGGCCAGGGTCTTTTCGACCGCAGCGATGTCGTTGAACGGCAGCGTCAGGGTGTGTTTGGCAAAATCCGCCGGTACACCTGCCGAGCTCGGCACGCCCTGAGTCAGCAGGCCCGAACCGGCCTTGACCAGCAGGCTGTCGGAGTGGCCGTGGTAGCAGCCTTCGAACTTGATGATGGCGTCACGGCCGGTGTAGCCACGGGCCAGGCGGATGGCGCTCATGGTCGCTTCGGTACCGGAGCTGACCATGCGTACCATTTCCATCGATGGTACCAGCGAGCAGACCAGGTCGGCCATCTCGGTTTCCATCGCGGTCGGCGCGCCGTAGGACAGGCCGTGCTCCAGCTGGCGGCGTACTGCGTCGAGCACGTCCGGGTGGCCATGGCCAAGGATCATCGGGCCCCACGAGCCGACATAGTCGACATAGCGCTTGTCATCTTCGTCGACGACGTAGGCGCCTTCGGCGTGCTTGAAGAACAGCGGCGTGCCGCCGACGCTCTTGAAAGCGCGGACCGGCGAGTTGACGCCACCTGGGATGTGTTTCTGGGCTTGGGCGAACAGGGCTTCGGAACGGGACATGGGGTCTTCTCTCGAAATCAGGAAGCGAATAGGGCGTTGAAGGCGCGGGCGCGGCGGGTGACTTCCTGCGCGCTCTCGGCGCCGAACAGGCCGTGGATCACCGCCAGCAGATCGGCACCGTGGGCGATCAGCGGGGCGGCGTTGTCGAGGGTGATGCCACCGATCACGGCGATCGGCAGTTTCACCTGGGCACGGGCCTGCTCCAGCAGGTCGACATTGGCAGCCGGCGCACCGGGCTTGGTAACGGAATTGAAGAAGCGGCCGAAGGCCACGTAGCTGGCACCTTCGCTGGCCGCCTGGGCGGCCAGCTCGAGGCTGGCGTGGCAGGTGGAGCCAATGATCGCCTGGCGACCGAGCAGGGCGCGCGCGGGTGTCAGCGGGCCGTCGGTCTGGCCCAGGTGCACGCCGACGCCCAGGCGTGCGGCCAGCTCGGCGTCGTCGTTGATGAGCAACTGGGTGCCATAGCGCTCGCACAGCTTCATCAGCGCTTCGGCCTCGCGCAGGCGGCGGGCGGCGTCATCGCTTTTGTCACGGTACTGCAGCAGGCACACACCGCCTTCCAGCGCGGCTTCGACGTGGGACAGGAAACGGCCGGCGAGCAGCTGGCTGTCGGTGATCGCATACAGACCGCGTAGCTTCATTTAAAGCCTCGTATCAGGAGCAGAAATCCAGGGGCAGCCGGCGCGGGACGAATTGGCCCTTGCCCAGCTGTTCGGCGTCGCGCAGGGTGCGCCAGGTGTAATCCAGGGCGCTTTTCACCGCGCTTTGCAATTGCTCGCCAAGCGCCAGGCGACCGGCCAGGGCGCTGGCCAGGGTGCAGCCCGAGCCGTGGTAGCTGCCCGGCAGGCGCTGGCAGGTCCAGGTGAGGCTCTGGCCGTCGCGGCTGTACAGGCGGTTATGGATTTCGTCCTCGTCACCGTGACCGCCGGTGATCAGCAGGTGTCTACAGAACGGCAACAGTTTTTCGGCACATTCGTCGGCGGTGCCTTCAGGCAGTTCCGCGAGGATGCGCGCTTCCGGCAGGTTCGGCGTGGCGATGGTCGCCAGCGGCAGCAGGCGTTCGCGCAGGGCATAGCCGACTTCGTCCTTGCCCAGGCGGCCACCGCCACCGGCGCGCAGCACCGGGTCGCAGACCAGCGGCAGGTGCGGGTGGGCACTGAGCAGTTCAGCGACGGTGTCGACCATGCTGATCGAGCCGAGCATGCCCAGCTTGACGGCGGCGACCGTGGAGTCGGCCAGCACGGCATTGGCCTGGGCCAGGACCCACTCGCGGTCGAGCACGCGGAAGTCGGAAACGTTGACGGTATCCTGCACGGTCAGGGCGGTCACGGTAGGTGCGGCGTGACAGCCTTGGGCGATCAGGGCTTCGATATCTGCCTGCAAGCCGGCGCCGCCACTTGGGTCGTGGCCGGAGAGACAGAGGACAACGGGGCGGGAGCTGTAGGTATTCATGGTCGGCGAGCTTACCACCAAACCCATTTGCGCGGATCGTCCTACAAGACTGAATTGCTGATCGAACGGTCAGATTTGATGTTGTTACGGTACTGAAAGCATTGATTTAGAGCGTTTTCTTTGAAAATTGGAGTGGCCCGTCGCCAGCGTTGAAAGCTATGCTAGAGTGCTCGGATAACTCGACAAACGGGCTCTGCCGGATTTCGTCGTCTCAAAGGGATTGGAGGCCATCGCGACGCGACCGGACAGGCCATGCTGGGGCTGTATGCGCTATTTGCTGATTGTGCTTCTGGGCTTGCTGCCCGTGCTGGCCGGAGCCGTCGAATTCGACGAGGCGACCCGGCACCTTCCCTTGGGCAAAGTCATGCAGGTCTACGAGGACCGTGACGGCAGCGCCAGCATTGCCCAGGTCAGCGCGCCGGTCTTCGCCAGCCGTTTCCGCACGCACCACCAGGAGGTGCTGAATGCCGGTTACTCGACGTCGGTGTTCTGGCTCAAGGTCGACCTGCACTATGTGGCCTCTGCCGAAGCGCAGCCGCGCCAGTGGTTGCTGGAGCTGGCATACCCGCCGATGGACCATATCGAGCTGTACTTGCCGGGCAATGATGGCGAGTTCCGCCTGGCCCAGCGCACCGGCGACGCCTTGCCCTACGACAGCCGACAGATACGCCAGAACAACTATCTGTTCGAACTTCTTTTGCAGCCCGGGCAGTCGACCACCGTCTACCTGCGCCTGCACAGCCAGGGCTCGGTGCAGGCACCCCTGGCGTTGTGGTCCGCCGAGGCCTACATGGAAGACCAGCCGACCCGCCTCTATGTGCTGGGCATGATCTACGGCGTGCTGCTGGTGATGGCGGTTTACAACCTGTTCATCTACCTCAGTGTGCGGGACGTCAGTTACCTCTACTACATTCTCTACATTGCCTCGTTTGGCTTCTACCAGGTGTCGGTGAACGGGGCTGGGGTCGCTTATTTCTGGCCGGACAATCCGTGGTGGGCCAATGCCGCGACGCCGTTGTTCATCGGCGCCGCAGGCCTGTTCGGTTGCCAGTTTGCACGGCACTTCCTGCAACTGAGCAAGATCAGCCGCGGCTTCGACCGGTTGCTGCAGCTATTGATGCTCGGTGGCGTGCTGGTAATGGTACTGTCGGTGAGCATGCGCTACGGCATCGCCTTGCGCATGGCCACGGTGCTGGCCCTGCTGTTCACCGTGAGCATCTTTGCGGCCGGGTTGTATGCCTGGGTGCGTGGCCTGCGCGTGGCGCGCTGGTTCATCATCGCCTGGACGGCGTTTCTCCTCGGCGGGTTGGTGAACACCCTGATGGTACTGGGCTACCTGCCCAACCTGTTCATCACCATGTATTCCAGCCAGCTGGGTTCCGCGCTGGAAGTGGCGTTGCTGTCGCTGGCCTTGGCCGACCGCATCAACAGCATGCGCGAACAGCAGGCGCAGACGCTGCGTGATACTGGCCAGGCGTTGGAGCAGATGAACCAGCAACTGGCCAGGAGCAACCACCTGAAGGATGAGTTCCTCGCCACTGTCACCCACGAACTGCGCACGCCGATGAATGGCGTGATCGGCTCGCTGGAACTGATGCACACACTGCCCATGAGTGCCGAGATGGCCCAGTACCACCGCACGGCGGTCGGTTCGGCCCAGGGCATGATGGACATGGTCGACGACATTCTCACCTTGACCGAATTGCAAGCCGGCCGCATGCGCCTGCAGGCGCAGCCGTTCAGCTTGCGGCGCACGCTGCAGGACTTGCGGGCCGGCTATGCCGGAACGGCTTTAGGCAAGGGGTTGTACCTGAGCCTGGACATTCCCGCCGAGTTGCCGGACGAGTTGCTGGGCGATGCGCAGAAAGTGGCGCGTTGTCTGGGCTGCCTGGTGGACAACGGCCTGAAGTTCACTCATCAGGGTGGGGTGATGGTGCAGGTCCGCGGGCGCCGTTTGGGCCCGGACAGCCTGGCGTTGACCTTCACCATCAGTGACAGCGGCATCGGTTTCGATGATCTGGACCAGGCGATTCTCTATCAGCGTTTCTTCCAGGTCGACGGCTCGATGACCCGGCGTTATGGCGGGTTGGGTATTGGCTTGTCGATCTGCCGGCAGCTGGCCGAACTGCTCGACGCCAAGTTGTCCCATGAGTCGACGCGGGGGTTGGGGAGCCGGTTTGAGTTGACCTTGAATGTGGCGATTGCTCAGGTGCAGATACCGCCGGGCAGGGCCGTTTCGGGTGCTACTCGATTCTGATTCAAGGTGGTTTATCAGGGCTGCTCGCCACATGTTTAGTCATTAATGTCACTTTGACTGACCCGCAGGGAGTGCTTCACTGGGCTTTTCAGGCATGCCCGGATCCAGGAGCTCCCAATGAACCTGCACCAGTACGCTGAAACCCACGAAGTCACCAATCAACCGCCATCCCTCGACGGTGCCAACCTGTACCGCCTCGACCTGCCGCTGCAGGAGTGGTCGCGGCGCTTCGGGGCCGGTTGGGCCGAGTCGCGGATCGACGCCTATGGTGCCCTGGCCGGCGGCCCGCTGATGGCCGCTGGCTTCCTGGCCAATGCGCACAAGCCGGAGTTCAGCAGCCATGACCGCTATGGCCATCGCATCGACCTGGTCGAGTTCCACCCCGCCTACCACGAACTGATGCGCACCGCCGTCGAGCATGGCCTGCCATCGTTGCCCTGGGCCGAGCCTCGCCCTGGCGCTCATGTGGCACGGGCGTCGATGACCTACCTGCACAGCCAGGCCGAGGCCGGTACCGGCTGCCCGCTGACCATGACCTTTGCTGCCGTACCTGCGCTCAGGCTGCAGCCCGAACTGGCCGAATACTGGCTACCGAAAATCCTGGCCTGCGAGTACGACCCGCGCAATGTCGGTGACCGGCACAAGGCCGGGGTGACCCTTGGCATGGCCATGACCGAGAAGCAGGGCGGCACCGACGTGCGTGCCAACACCACCCGTGCCTACCCGGTCGGCAGCCCCGGCCCCGGGCAGGCCTACGAGTTGGTCGGGCACAAGTGGTTCTGCTCGGCACCGATGTGCGACGCCTTCCTCACCCTGGCGCAGACCGACAAGGGCCTGAGCTGCTTCCTGCTGCCGCGTCATCGGCCTGACGACAGCCGCAACCAGTTCTACATCCAGCGCCTGAAGAACAAGTTGGGCAACAGCTCCAATGCCTCCAGCGAAGTCGAGTTTCGCGGTGCCTTGGCATGGATGGTGGGCGAAGAAGGACGCGGCGTGCCGACCATCATCGAGATGGTCGCCATGACCCGCTTCGACTGCATGGTCGGCTCCAGCGCACTGATGCGCCAGGCATTGACCCAGGCGGCACACCATTGCGCACATCGCAAGGTCGGTGGCCGGGTGCTGAACGAACAACCCCTGATGCAGAACGTGCTGGCCGACCTGGCCCTGGAAAGCGAGGCCGCGCTCGCCTTGAGCCTGCGCATGGGGCAAGCCCTGGAGCAACTCGACGATCCGCAGCAGGCGCACTTCGCGCGGCTGGTGACAGCGGTGGGCAAGTACTGGATCTGCAAGCGTGCGCCGGCCATGATCAACGAGGCCGCTGAGTGCCTGGGCGGTGCCGGTTACGTCGAAGACAGTATCCTGCCGCGGCTGTACCGCGAAGCGCCGGTCAACTCGACTTGGGAGGGTTCTGGCAACGTGCAATGCCTGGACGTGTTGCGCGCGTTGTCCAAGGAACCCGGCGTGCTCGATGCACTGTTCGCCGAGCTGGGCGACGGGCATGGCGATCCGCGCTTGGCTGCGCATATCGGCAACCTCAAGGGGGCGTTCGCCGACACCAGCGATATCCAGTACCGGGCACGGCAACTGACCGAGGACATTGCCTTGGCACTGCAGGCCAAGCTGCTGCTGGAGGCAGGGAATACCGTGGTCAGCGATGCGTTCATCGGTAGCCGGCTGACCGGTGGCGGGCGGGTGTATGGCGCATTGCCGCGAGGCATCGATGTCGCGGCGCTGGTGGCGCGGGCGACGCCAGCCTGGCCAGGTTGAATACGGCGGCTGACCACCGGGGATGTATTTAGTAACAAAGGCAGGCAAGATGGCTGACATGCATGTCCAGACAGGAAGCCGAGTGTGAGCCAAGCGTTTGTAGTCGTTGATACCCCCGAACAGGCCGTCGACCGTCTGGCGGCCCTGCATGAACAGGCCACCGGGGCGCTGAGCCAGGCCCTCAAGCGCTACCTGAAGGACCGTACCGAGCCGAGTGCCGATGAGCGCGCGGTGTACCGATACCCGGCGCTGCGCCTGACCTACTACAGCCACGGCGAAGTCGCCGCCACTACCCGCGCCTATGCCAAGGTCCAGGTGGCGGGCACTTACAGCGTCACCGTCACCCAGCCCGCAGCATTTCGCGGTTACCTGCTGGAGCAACTGCGCCCGTTGATGCACGACTATACGGTGACCGTGGAAGTCGGTGTCAGCGAACAGAACATCCCTTACCCCTATGTGGTCGACCAGGGCGATGAGCTGGCTGGCAGCGGCATCACCGCCGCCGAGCTGGCGCGGGTGTTCCCCAGCACCGACCTGTCGGCAGCTACCGACAACATCGCCGATGGCCTGTATGACTGGGGCAATGCCGAAACCCTGCCGCTGGCGCTGTTCGATGCCGCCCGCGTGGACTTCTCGCTGCGCCGCCTGGTGCACTACACCGGCAGCGACTGGCGCCACGTTCAGCCGTGGATCCTGCTGACCAACTACCACCGCTACGTCGACCAGTTCATCAGCCACGGTCTCGAGCAGCTGCGTGAAGACCCGCGGTTCGTGCGCATGGTGCTGCCGGGCAACGTAATGATCGAAAAGGGCATGGATCACGGCGAAGCTCAGGCCCTGGTGGCCAGTGTCGTCTGGCACCGCTATCAAATGCCGGCCTACCACCTGATCGCTGGCGACGGTGATGGCGTGACCCTGGTCAACATCGGCGTCGGCCCGTCCAACGCCAAGAACATCACCGACCACCTGGCTGTGCTGCGTCCGCACTGCTGGCTGATGATCGGCCACTGCGGCGGCCTGCGCCAGTCGCAGACCATCGGCGACTATGTGCTGGCCCACGCCTACATGCGCCGCGACGGCATTCTCGATCGCGTGGTGCCACCGAACATTCCGATCCCGGCGTTGGCTGAAGTGCAGCTGGCGCTGCAGGAAGCCGCAGCGCAGGTCACCGGCGAGCGTGGTGAAGAACTGAAGAAGCGCCTGCGCACCGGCACCGTGCTGACCTATGACGACCGCAACTGGGAGCTGCGTTGGGCCCAGGAGCGCCCTTTGATCAACCTGTCGCGCGCCGTGGCGGTGGACATGGAAAGCGGCACCATCGCGGCCCAGGGCTATCGCCTGCGGGTACCGTACGGCACTTTGCTGTGCGTGTCCGACAAGCCGTTGCACAGCGAAATCAAGCTGCCAGGTTCGGCCAACGCCTTCTACAACCGTGCCGTCAGCCAGCATCTGAAGATCGGCATCGCCGCACTCGACCTGCTGCGCACCGAGCTCAATTCGTTGCACTCGCGTAAACTGCGCAGCTTCGATGAGCCGCCGTTCCGCTGAGGATCCATGCCACTGCCACCCCGTTCCAAGCCGCGCCGCCCCCAGGCGCGGCCTGCCGGCCCCCGTCGCCAGGCCAAGGCGCCACCGGCCGAGCCACGCCTGATTCTGTTCAACAAGCCGTTCGATGTGCTGACCCAGTTCAGTGACGGTGAAGGGCGCGCGACCCTCAAGGACTTCATCGACATCCCTGGCATCTACCCGGCCGGACGGCTGGACCGTGACAGTGAAGGCTTGTTGCTGCTGACCAACGATGGCGGGCTGCAGGCGCGCATTGCCGACCCGAAGCACAAGTTGCCCAAGACCTACTGGGTGCAGGTGGAGGGTGAGCCGAGCGACGAGCAGATCCAGCGTTTGCGTGATGGCGTGGAGCTCAATGATGGCCAGACCTTGCCTGCCGAAGCCCGGCGCCTCGACGAGCCCGAGCTATGGCCGCGCAATCCGCCGGTCCGGTTTCGCAAGAGCGTGCCGACCAGCTGGCTGGAATTGGTGATCCGCGAAGGGCGTAACCGCCAGGTGCGGCGGATGACTGCCGCGGTGGGCTTGCCGACCTTGCGCCTGGTGCGGGTGCGGATTGGCGACTGGGCGCTGGATGGGCTGGAGCAGGGCTGCTGGCGCGAGGTTGCCCCGAAGCTGGCGCGTTAGGGCCTAGACCCCTTCGAGAAACGCCACCACCACGCTCTTGATGATGAAGGCCAGCACCCCCAGCCCAAGTACGAAGAACAAAATCATCGTGCCAAAGCGCCCGGCCTTGGACTTTTTCGCCAGGTCCCAGACGATGAAGCCCATGAAACCGATCAGTACGGTGACCAGTACGATCATCATCCATTCTTCGAATACGGCGGGATCCATCTGTGTACTCCAGGCAGGCTGAGCTTCCGATTATAGGCGGGCAAGCGGGTGTTTAGCGCAGGTGTGTCAATGGCAGCTCGGTACTTGCCAGTACCTGGTTGAGCACGAAGCTCGAGCGCACGCTGGTCACGCCTTCGATCCGGGTCAGGCTGCCTAGCAGCAGTTTCTGGTAGTGGTCCATGTCTGGCACCACCACCTTGAGCTGGTAGTCAGCATCCATACCGGTGACCAGGCTGCATTCGAGTACCTGCGGCAGGTTGCGGATGGCGGCCTCGAACGTCTCGAAGCGTTCCGGGGTGTGTCGGTCCATGCCGATCAGCACATAGGCGGTCAAGCTCAGGCCTAGCTTCTTGCGGTCGAGCAGGGCGACCTGGCGCGAGATATAGCCGTCGTCTTCAAGCTGCTTGACCCGACGCGAGCATGGCGATGGCGACAGGCCGATGCGTTCGGCCAGCTCCTGGTTGGAGATGCGCGCGTCGCGCTGCAGTTCGGCGAGGATGCTCAGGTCGTAGCGGTCAAGTTTGCTCATGGAAAAAGCCTTTTCTGTACGGATTGCGGTGAATTATCAATCCAGGGTTAAAAATTGCGCAAGTGCTATTTATCTGAGCAATCTTCGCAATCTTGTGCCGCAACCCATCCCGTATCGTTAACCCCAGAATCACTGCCCGGACATCAGTCCACGGCGACGCGCCCTAGGCGGGCGGTCGCGGCCAGCCATCCAACAGGATCTGCAGGCCCCCGGGCTACACAGCTTCCAGAAGACGCTGTGAGGTGAGCCGGCGCCACAAGTGCCGAGCACGGACGACAATTCCCAAAGGGAGGCCAATGGCCTCCCTTTTTTAATGGCCGCGATTTCATCTGCCCCTGGCGCCAGCGCGGTAGACTGGCAGCATGCCGTTTTCTTTACCGTGAGGAACAACATGAAGTCGCGCATCTGGCAGTTCGCAGGTGTTGGTTTGCTGGGTTTGAGCATCAGCCTCGGGGCCATGGCCGAAGGGCCGGGCGAGGGGCGCGGTGATGGGTTTGGCAACGGCCCTGGCCGCCCACTCAACTCGCGTGACGAAGTGCAGCAGACCCAGCCCGCGCGGCAGGGCTACTACCAGGATATCCCTCGGCACAATGGCGACAATCGTCACTGGCAAGCCGGCGGCCCAGGCCAGCGGCCCGGCGGCGACTGGCAGGGGCGCCCGGACGGCCACGGCAATGGCTGGGGCCCGGGGCCACAGTATCGTCCTGGCCATTCCATCGATCATTTCCCGGACCGCTACTGGAAGGTGCCGTATCGCGGCAATGACTACTTCTACTCGGGTGGCTACTGGTATCGCCCGCACGGTGGCAGTTACGTGGTGGTGACCCCGCCTTACGGCGTGCGGGTCAGCTATCTGCCGTCCTACGCGCGGGAAGTCTGGCTGGGCGGCGCGCTGTTCTTCCTGGTCGCCGATACCTATTACCAATACCTGGCCGATAGCCAGGAATATGTTGTGGTCAACCCACCCTCGATGGCGCCGGCACCGTTGCCAGCGTCAGCCCCGGCCAGCAACAGCTATGACGTGATCGCCTATCCGATGTATGGCCAAGGGCAGGAGCAACAGGATCAGGACCGCTACCAGTGCCACCGCTGGGCCGTGAGCCAGTCAGGCTTCGACCCGGCGACAGCGCCATATGCACCGCCCGTCGAGGTGGCGAGCAACTACCGCCGGGCGTTGGGCGCCTGCTTCAGTGGCCGGGGCTACAGCGTCAACTGATTCACACGGGGTCGGCATGTACCATCACATCCGCCTGTGGATAACGCTGGCGGATGACTTCCGAGGCCCGCACGCACAGGTCGTGGGCATCATTGAGCGGCAACTGCCCAGGCAGCTCCAGGTGTAGTTGCACGAACCACTGGTTGCCCGACACCCGCGTACGCAGGTCATGCACGCCTTTCACACCGGGAATGCCCAGCACCAGTTCGGTCATCCCTTCGCCGATGTCGCCGGGCAGTTCCTTGTCCATCAGGATCGCCGTGCTTTCGCGGGCGATCTGCAGGGCACTCCAGAGAATGTAGAAGGCGATACCGAGGCCGAACAGCGCATCCAGTTGCGGCCAGCCGAAGCGTGCCAGCAGCAGGGCGAGCAGGATGCTGCCGTTGAGCAGCAGGTCGGAGCGGTAATGCAGCGAGTCGGCGCGCACAGCGGTGGAACCGGTCAGGCGAATGACCTTGCGCTGCAACGCCAGTAAGGCGACCGTCAACGCCAGCGACAGCAGCATCACGGCGATGCCAATGGCGGTGCCACCCAGCGGCGCCGGAGCTTGCAGGCGCTCGACAGCCTGCACCCCGATCAGCACCGCGCTAACCCCGATGAACAGCGCCTGAGCCATGCCGGCCAGGGCCTCGGCCTTGCCGTGGCCGAAACGATGGTCGTCATCGGCCGGGCGCAAGGCGTAGTGCACGGCGAGCAGGTTGAGGAATGAGGCGACGGCATCCAGGGCCGAGTCAGTCAGCCCGGCCAGCAGGCTGACCGAGCCGCTCAGCCACCAGGCTACAGCCTTGCTCACGACCAGGATGCTGGCCACCGCCAGTGAGGCGCGGGTGGCCAGGCGCAGCAGGCGCTGGTGTTCGGCCGGGGTAATCATGCCCAAGGCAATGTCCTTGTGTGAATCAGGCCGCAGGTACGAGGCCCAGCGCCGCCAGCTGCTCGACGCTGCCGCGGTGCTGGATCAGCCGTGGGTCATCCAGCGGCAGGCGCTGGCCCAGTTCGCTTTCCAGAATGGCCTGCAGCTTGAGGTTGTCGACCTTGCCATCCGGGCTGACGGCGTCACGCAGTTTTGCCGGATCGACCTGGGCAGTGTGCCCGCCCTTGTAGTAGATGGCGCCCGTGGCGAAGTCGATGCCAAAGGCGATCAGGCCCGGGATCACATAGAACAGGATACCGATGGCGTCCATCGCGGCAACCACGGGGTCGATCTTGCCGCCGATCTGGCCACGGCGCTCGGGATAGAAAATGGTGCCGCAGGCCGTCAGCTGGGTCAGCAGAGTGACGATCAGGGCGCCACCAATGACGCGGGATGGGATGCGCATGTAAATCTCCGAAAAGTATTCAGCAGGGCAAGCGAAGCGCCAGCACCTGAAGCTAAGACCATGATAGAGCAGGCTGGGTTCGCCGTTATACTCGCCAGACTGTTCGAGGACCACCATGATTTCTTTACCGATCGATGCCGTCTTGCCCGCCCTGCGCGAAGCCCTGGAAAACCGCGACGAAGCCGTGCTCGAAGCGCCCCCCGGCGCGGGCAAGACCACCCGCGTGCCGTTGGCGCTGCTGAACGAGCCGTGGCTGGCAGGGCAGACCATCCTGATGCTCGAACCGCGCCGCCTGGCTGCGCGGGCGGCGGCCGAGCGCCTGGCCAGCGAGCTTGGCGAAAAGGTCGGCGAAACCGTGGGCTACCGCATTCGCCTGGACAGCAAGGTCGGCCCGAACACCCGTATCGAGGTGGTCACCGAAGGCATCCTCACTCGTCGGCTGCAGTCCGACCCGGCACTCGAAGGTGTGGGCCTGCTGATCTTTGACGAATTTCATGAGCGCAGCCTGGATGCCGACCTGGCCCTGGCGTTGAGCCTCAATGGCCGCGAGCTGTTGCGTGACGACCCGCCGTTGAAGATCCTGCTGATGTCTGCGACCCTGGAAGGCGAGCGCCTGTCGCGTTTGCTCGACGACGCGCCGGTGGTCAGCAGCGAGGGGCGCATGCACCCGGTGGATATCCGCTGGAGCCGACCGTTCCAGCCGGGTGAGTTCATCGAGCCACGGGTTGTCGATAACGTGCTGCTGGCATTGGCCGAGCAGCCTGGCAGCGTGCTGGTGTTCCTGCCTGGCCAGGCCGAGATTCGCCGTGTGCACCAGAGCCTGCAAGACGCTCTGGGCGAGCGCCCCGATGTGCTGCTGTGCCCGCTGCACGGTGAGCTTGACCTCAATGCCCAGCGCGCCGCGATCGACCCACCGGCCAAGGGACTGCGCAAGGTGGTGCTGGCCACCAACATCGCCGAAACCAGCCTGACCATCGACGGCGTGCGCGTTGTCATCGATGCTGGCCTGGCGCGCGTGCCGCGTTTCGATCCGGGTAGTGGCATGACTCGCCTGGATACCCAGCGCATTTCCCGTGCCAGCGCTACCCAGCGTGCCGGCCGTGCCGGGCGCCTGGAGCCGGGGGTGTGCTACCGGCTGTGGTCCGAGGCTCAACATGACCAGCTGGCTGCCCATGGCAGCGCCGAGATTCTTCAGGCCGACCTTGCCGGCCTGGCCCTGCAACTGGCCCGCTGGGGTGTTGCACCGCAGCAGCTGTGCTGGCTCGACCAACCGCCCGCAGCAGCCTTCTCCCAGGCCCAGGACCTGCTGGCGCGGCTGGGCGCGTTCAAGCCGGGCAGTCGCGGTAACCTCAGTGACCACGGCCAGGCCATGGCCGAGCTGCCGGCACACCCACGTATCGCTCACCTGCTGCTGCGTGGCCAGGACCTGGGCCTGGCGACCATGGCCTGCGATGTCGCCGCGTTGCTTGGCGAGCGTGATATCCAGCGCGGTGGTGGTGCCGACCTGCACAGCCGGCTGGCATTGGTCAGCGGCGAGAACAAGGCCAGCCGCGGTGGCCAGGGCGGCGTGCAGCGCGCGCGGCAGCTCGCTCGCCAGTACCGCAGCCTGCTGCGCGGCAAGCCCGCAGCCGCTGTTGCCGACCCCGATCACCCCCGTTGGCTCGGCGCACTGCTGGCGCTGGCCTATCCCGATCGAGTCGCCCAGCAGCGTCGCGAGGGCGGCGCGGAGTATCGCCTGGCCAACGGCCGTGCGGCTTTGTTCGCCGAGGTCGACGCGTTGATGAAATGCCCGTGGCTGGTAATCGCCGACCTGGGCAGCCGCCAGGGCCAGCGGGAAGAGCGTATCTATCTTGCGGCCGAGTTCGACCCGGCGCTGCTCGACGATGTGCTGGCCGAGCAGGTCGAGCGCGTCGATATTCTCGACTGGGACGAGCGCGAGCAGGTGCTGCGTGCCGAACGCCAGATTAAGGTGGGCGAACTGGTACTGGCTCGCGAACCGTTGCCTGGCCTGGATGATGAAGCCCGCGCCAAGGCGCTGCTTGGCCTGGTGCGGCGCAAGGGCCTGAACCTGCTGACCTGGACCCCGGAGCTGCGCCAATGGCAGGCGCGGGTGGCGTTGTTGCGTCAGCTGGATAGGGAGAAGGAAGGGCAAAGCGAGTGGCCCGATCTGGGTGACGAGGCGCTGCTGGCGACCCTGGAAGATTGGCTGCAGCCCTACCTGGGCAAGGTTTCGCGCCTGAGCCACTTCGCCGCCCTGGACCTGTCGTCGATCCTGCGCAACCTCTTGCCCTGGCCCTTGCCACAGCGCCTGGACGAATGGGCTCCGTCGCATCTGGCAGTGCCGTCGGGTTCGAACATCCGCCTGGACTACAGCGAAAACCCGCCGATCCTCGCCGTGCGCCTGCAGGAACTATTCGGCCTGGCCGACACGCCGCGTATCGCCCAGGGCCGCCAGCAGCTGAAGCTGCACCTGTTGTCGCCAGCACGTCGACCGGTGCAAGTGACCCAGGACCTGGCTAACTTCTGGCGCACGACCTATGCCGAGGTAAAGAAGGACCTCAAGGGGCGCTACCCGAAACATTACTGGCCGGATGACCCGTTGGTAGCTGAAGCGACCGCGCGGGCCAAGCCGCGCGGTACTTGATTGAAAAGGAGTGAAAACTGCCCTCAGCTCATGCCTCTGTGCGCACGATGAGGAACTCGATGGCGGATTCCCCGTTGATGGTAAGGTGAGCCGTACTGGTCTCTAAAGTGACACGATGCCCTTGGTGATCGCGAATCAGGCAGTGAAGGCTATCGGACTCCCAGTTGAGAGGCTCCAGCTTCCAGAAGTCATTGACCTCGGCGTAGTGGTATAGGCCCAGGAAGCCATTGCGGCTCAGGCCAAGTTTGCGACCTCGGTCCGAAGCGAGGCTGATCATGAAATTCAGTCTGTTTGGGGTTTGTGAGTGATATTCAAAAAAGAAGATCGCGGGCTCTTCGCTGTTGTTTGCTCTCAGCCATCCGTCGTCAGTTCTGACAGTGCCGGTGCCCCGGGACAGCGAGACGGGGCCGTAGAATTTGTTCACATGTGAAATAGGCACTCTACGGTTGCCGGAAGCTAAAAAGATCTTGGCAGTAAAGGACTGGGCGTCGGCCCAGGCATGTGCAGTGACGAAATCGTTCATGCGTTACTCCTGCTTGAAGTCAAGGCACACCAGCGTGCGATGGCTTTAAGCAGGGGGGCAGCTTGAACGATTTCCTGGTCGCGCCCAGGCCTCATCCACTCAGTGTTCGGGATGGGCCTCCAACAGCATGAACAGGCGATACAGCACCACCGTGCTGAAGAGTTGCAGGAAGCCACTCAGGCTGTCCAAAGCCAGTTCAACACCCGGCGCAGGCTCGGGGAAGGCCATCAGCAGCAGCCCATCGATCAGCCAGATCGGTGCCAGCACGCCGAGCACGCAGATCATGATGCGCAGGAAGTGCCCGGTGGTCATGCGCGCACTTTCACGCATCGACTGCACCACCGGCAGGCCGCGCAACACCAGCAGGTATTCGGCGAACACCAGGTTGATCATGATCCACACGCCCGGGAACACCAGCAGCGCGAGGCCGGCCATGATCAGCAGCGAGCTGATCGTGATCAGCAGGGCCAATTGCGGCCACAGCTGCACGGCGCGGGCGAACAGGTCGCGTTTGCGGACCTCCTGGCCGTTGCTGCGGGTGTCCAGGTAGAGGATCAGTGCCGCGCTGTACAGCGGGTAGAACAGCAGGCTGACCAGCAAGCCGTAGGCCGCGGAGGCCTGGTCGCCCAGCTGCCGGTACAGCAACTGGGTGATGAGGGCTTCGAGCACCACCAGCGGCAGGCACAGCGGGATGATGTTGGCCAGGTGGCGGCGGAAGAAGTACAAGGAGTCGCGCAGAACGCTCAGCGGATTCATCAGTCAACATCGCACGGCAGTAAAAACAGGGGCCTAACTTTAGCCCAGAGCTGTCACTTGCTGAAAAAAGTTTCACCCGTGAAGCGATTGAATCCTCCGCCCGGGCGCCCCATCTTTGCCGTGTCCGATGTCCTGCTAGCCCATGAGGTAGCCCCATGAACACTGATGAACAAACCCTGATCGACGGCCTGTTCGGCCGCATCAAGCAAGCCGAAGACCCAAGCCAGCCGCGTGATGCGCAGGCCCAGGCACGGATCGAGGAGCATGTCCGCCAGCAGCCGGCGGCGCCTTACTACATGGCCCAGGCAATCCTGGTTCAGGAAGCCGCGATCAAGCGCCTGGACGAGCAGAACAAGCAGCTGGAGGCCGAACTGAAGCAGGCCCGAGCGCAGCTTGAGGCGACCCGTGCCAGCAGTGGTAATGCCGGCGGTGGGTTCCTGTCGAGCATCTTCGGTGCCGGTGCACGCAATCCGGAGCCGGTTCAGCCGCAGCGCCCAAGTGCGCCGGTCGCATCGGGTGGCGGTTGGCGCGAGCCGAATGCGCCGGGCTTCTCCCAGCCGCAGCAGCCGCCGCAAATGCAAGCACAACCGCAAGCCGGTTTTGGCGCCGCGCCGGCGCGCAGTGGCGCCAGCAGCTTCCTCGGTGGCGCGATGCAGACCGCTGCGGGCGTCGCCGGTGGTGTGTTGCTTGCGCAAGGCATCAGCAGCCTGTTCAACCACCACTCGCAGCCTGAAGAGGTGGTCGAGGTGATCAAGGAAGAGCCGGCACCAGCCAGTGACAGCGGCGGCTGGAATGACCAGGGTGCACAGCAGCAGGTCGCCGACAACGGTGGCTGGGGCAATGACCAGGGTGGCTGGGCTGATACCGATTACGGTAATGATGGCGGTGGCTTCTTCTCGGATGACGATACGTTCGTCTGACCGGTCTGGCATACTGCTGGCATTTCCGAAGGGGCGCTTTGCGCCCCTTTTCATGTCGAGGGTATGTGGTGAAAAAGATCGCGCTGTTCGCCGATGTGCAGAACCTCTACTACACCGTGCGCCAGGCCCATGGTTGCCACTTCAACTACACCGCACTGTGGAAGGAGGTCAGCCGCGAAGGCGAGATCGTCGAGGCCGTGGCCTATGCCATCGACCGTGGCGACAGCAAGCAGCAGCAATTCCAGCAGATCCTGCGCAACCTCGGTTTCGACGTGCGCCTGAAGCCGTTTATCCAGCGCAGCGACGGTTCAGCCAAGGGCGACTGGGACGTGGGCATCACCCTTGATGTGATCGATGCCGCCAGCCGGGTCGACCAGGTGGTGCTGGCCTCTGGTGACGGTGACTTCGACCTGCTGCTGGAGCGGGTCATCCAGCGCCATGGCACCGAAGCTGTAGTCTATGGGGTCCCCGGGCTGACGGCGTTGTCGCTGATTCGCGCCGCCACCCGTTATGTGCCCATCGAGGGCGCGCTGTTGCTCAAGCACTAAGGTTTTTCATGGAACGTATTGCTGTCATCGACTTTGAAACCACCGGTATTTCCCCCGGTGCCGGCTGCCGTGCCACCGAGGTGGCGGTGGTGATGCTGGAGCGCGGGCGCATTGTCGAGCGCTACCAGAGCCTGATGAATGCCGGCGTGCCGGTGCCGGCCTTCGTTGCCGGGTTGACCGGCATCACCACTGCCATGCTGCGCACGGCGCCGCCGGTGGACAGGGTAATGAACGAAGTGGCCGAGTTTGTCGGTGATACCCCGTTGCTGGCGCACAACGCTGCCTTCGACCAGAAGTTCTGGGATTACGAACTGAGCCGCATTGGTCGCAGCCGCCAGCAGTCCTTCGCGTGTTCCCTGCTGCTGTCGCGGCGCCTGCTGCCGGCGGCGCCTAACCACAAGCTGGGCACGCTGACCCGTTGGGCCGGGTTGCCGGATACCGGTACCGCGCACCGGGCCATGGCCGATGCCGAAATGGCTGCCAACCTGCTGCAGCATTTGGCCGGTGTTTTACGCGGGGCCCATGGTGTCCAGCAACTGTCCCACGAGCTGCTCTGCCGTCTGCAGAAAACCCCTGCCGCGAAGGTTCGCGAAACCTTGGCCAGGTTGGCGTTGTGAGCGCACCAAAAGTGTGCCGCTCATTTCGCGCAGTTTTGTAACTTATCTTTACTTGCGCACGGCCCTAAACTCGGTCCCCCGAAAACGGATTTCTGAGTTGCCTGCCATGTCTGCCTCCCGTCGCTTTCCGCTGCTGCTCGTCGGCGCCTTCCTGGCCTTGTACCTGGTCTGGGGGTCCACTTACCTGTTCATCCGCATTGGCGTCGAGTCATGGCCGCCAATGCTGATGGCGGGTGTGCGCTTCATGATCGCGGGCGGCCTGCTGTATGGCTTTCTACGCTGGCGCGGTGTGCCGGCCCCTACCTGGCCGCAATGGCGAGCGGCAGGTGCCATCGGCTTTCTGCTGCTCAGCTGCGGCAACGGCGGTGTGACCGTGGCCGAGCATGCGGGGGTGGCATCAGGCGTGGCGGCGCTGGCGGTGGCGACGGTGCCGTTGTTCACCTTGGTGTTCGGCTTGCTGTTCGGCCACCGCAACTCGCGCCTGGAATGGGCCGGGATTCTCCTTGGCCTGCTTGGCATCGGTTTGCTCAACCTTGGCTCTAACCTGCAGGCCAGCCCCATTGGCGCTGCGCTGATCCTGTTCGCGGCGGCTTCGTGGGCGTTTGGCTCGGTGTGGAGCAAAAGCCTGCCGCTGCCCCAAGGGCCGATGGCCAGTGCCGCCGAGATGTTGGTCGGCGGCGCGGTATTGCTGCTGGGCAGCGTAGTATCGGGCGAGCGCATGACGCAGATGCCAAGTGCTGCGGGCTGGGGCGCGCTGGCCTATCTGGTGTTGTTCGGTTCGATCCTGGCCTTCAGCGCCTACATGTACCTGCTCAAGCACGTGCGCCCGGCCGCTGCCACCAGCTATGCCTACGTCAACCCGGCGGTGGCGGTGCTGCTGGGCATCGTCTTTGCTGGCGAAGCGATCGGCGCGGAAGAATGCCTGGCCATGGCGGTGATCATCGGCGCCGTGGTGCTGATCGGCCTGCCACAGTGGCGCAAGGCACCCGAGCAGCCGTTGAAGGGCGAAATCTGCAAGTAGCCAGGGGTGATGCGGTAAACTTGCCGCCTTCGCTGAACCCCCTGACGGTATTGCCATGAATTTCGCCCAACTCGGCCTGATCGAACCGTTGCTGCGCGCCTTGCAGCAGCTGGACTACACCACCCCGACCCCGGTCCAGGCCAAGGCCATCCCTGCCGTGCTGGCCGGCCGTGACCTGATGGCCGCGGCCCAGACCGGCACCGGCAAGACCGCCGGTTTTGCCCTGCCGGTGCTGCAGCGCCTGGCCCTGGAGGGTGAGAAGGTCGCCAGCAACTCGATCCGCGCACTGGTGCTGGTGCCGACCCGCGAGCTGGCCGAGCAGGTGCACAACAACGTGCGCGAGTATGCCGAGAACCTGCCGCTGAGCACCTACGCGGTGTACGGCGGTGTGAGCATCAACCCGCAGATGATGCGCCTGCGCCGTGGCGTCGACCTGCTGGTCGCAACGCCTGGTCGTTTGCTCGACCTGTTCCGTCAGAACGCGGTGAAGTTCAACCAGGTGCAGACCCTGGTGCTTGACGAAGCCGACCGCATGCTCGATCTGGGTTTTGCTGAGGAACTGCAATCGGTGTACGCCGCCTTGCCGCGCAAGCGCCAGACGCTGCTGTTCTCCGCCACCTTCTCCGAGCAGATCCGCATGCTCGCCGGCCTGGCCCTGAACGATCCGCTGAGCATTGAAGTCAGCCCGCGCAACGCCGCCGCGACCACGGTCAAGCAGTGGCTGGTGCCTGTGGATAAAAAGCGCAAGGCCGACTTGTTCATGCACCTGCTACGCAAGCAGCGCTGGAAGCAGGTGCTGGTGTTCGCGAAGACCCGCAATGGCGTCGATCAGCTGGTCGAGCGCTTGCTGGCTGAAGGGGTGAATGCCGATGGCATCCACGGCGACCGCCCGCAGGCCACCCGCCAGCGCGCGCTGGACAGCTTCAAGGCGCGGGAGATCCAGGTGCTGGTGGCGACCGATGTCGCGGCCCGTGGCCTGGACATCGACGACCTGCCGCTGGTGGTCAACCTCGACCTGCCAATCGTGGCCGAGGACTATGTGCACCGCATTGGCCGCACCGGCCGGGCCGGCAACAAGGGCGAGGCGATCTCGCTGGTGTGCGCGGACGAAGTGCAGATGCTGTCGGCAATTGAAGTGCTGACCCGGCAGACCCTGCCGCGCCATGAAGAGCCTGACTTCATCCCCGAGCACCGGGTACCGTTGACCGATGCCAGTGGCCAGGTTGTGAAGAAGCCGAAGAAACCGAAGAAGCCCAAAGAGAACAGTGCCAAGCGTGGCCTGGGGCGTTGGATGGACAGCACCGAAGCGGGTGCTGCCGAGCCAGCGGTGAAGGCCGTGCGCAAGGTGCCGAGCTTCAACGGCGGGCCGCGCAAGCGCAAACCTTGAGATCCTTGGGGCCGCTTTGCGGCCCTTTCGCGACACAAGGCCGCTCCTACAAGGGCACGCGACTCCCTGTAGGAGCGGCCTTGTGTCGCGAAAGGGCTGCGAAGCAGCCCCGGCAATCAATCAGGCAGACCGCGCCAGCCAATCCACCACGGCTCGCCCCGCCCGCAATCCAGTGGCAAAGCACGCCGTCAGCAGATACCCCCCGGTCGGCGCCTCCCAGTCCAGCATCTCGCCCGCACAGAACACCCCCGGCATCCGGCGAACCATCAGCCCTTCATCCAGCCCTTCGAAACGCACGCCACCGGCACTGCTGATCGCTTCATCCAGCGGACGCGTTCGTACCAGCGTGATCGCCAAAGCCTTGATCGCCCGCGCGAGCGCCTGAGGATCGGCAAACGTCGCCTGATCCGTCAGCTCCCGCAGCAACCCCGCCTTGACTCCATCGATGCCCAACTGACTGTGCAGATGCTTGGCCATCGAACGTGACCCGCGCGGCTTGGCCAGCGCCTGGGCAATCTTGTCCACAGGCTTGTCTGGCAGCAGATCGAGCAACAGCCTGGCGTGCCCCTCATGCTCGATGGCCTGGCGCAGCTGCGCCGACCATGCATACACCAGGCTGCCTTCGACGCCTTGGGCCGTGAGGATGAACTCCCCTTTGCGCGGCGCCATGCCCGGCACGCTCAAAGCAATATTCTTCAGCGGTGCCCCCGCGAACTTGTCCACAAGCAGCTGGCTCCAGCCTTCCACCTCGAAACCGCAGTTGCTCGGCCGCAGCGGCGAGATATCCACAGCACGCTCGGCCAGCAGTGGCTGCCAGGCGCCATCAGAGCCCAGCCTTGCCCAGCTGGCCCCACCGAGGGCCAGCACCACAGCGTCGGCCTTGACCTGCAATTCACCCTGTGGATAAGCGATCTGCAAGCTTCCGTCGGCATTCCAGCCCAGCCAACGATGGCGGGTGTGGATAACTACACCGTTGTCACGCAGGCGCTTCAGCCAGGCGCGCAGCAGCGGCGCGGCTTTCATGCCGGTCGGGAACACCCGGCCCGAGGTACCGACAAAGGTTTCTATCCCCAGCCCATGAATCCACTGGCGCAGCGCCTCGGCATCGAAGTCGCGCAGCAATCCGTCAAGCTGGTCCTCACGCTCGGCATAGCGCGAAACGAACTGTGGATAAGCTTCTGAGTGGGTAATGTTCATGCCGCCGACGCCGGCCAACAGGAACTTGCGGCCCACAGAAGGCATGGCGTCGAACACTTCCACCGCCAGGCCCGCCTGGGCCATGGCTTCTGCGGCCATCAGGCCGGCAGGGCCGCCGCCGATCACGACGGCCAGGGGAGGGGAAGCGAGGGATTTATCTGGCATGGTAGGCAGCAGGCTGTGGAAAAGACCGCACATTCTAGCGCAGGAGTGCTAGCGGAAGCACTGTTCAAAAATTGATCAGTTCTCTGCAAGCCAGGCGGGTTAAGGGCTGCAGCGCCTTTCCCGCAGGTTATCCACAAGCGGTTCCACAGTCATTGTGAACAACCCATAACCCGTGCTGCGCTGTGGTGGAGAATGCCGTGGCGCCTGGCCAAGGCTTCACGGTCCTTGCTGTAGCCGCCACCGATCACGCCGACCATCGGGATATCGCGGCCAAGGCAGTGGCGCATCACCAACTCGTCACGCGCCGCCAGGCCCTGGTCGGTGAGTTGCAGGTAGCCCAAGGCATCGTCCTTGTGCACATCGACGCCAGCGTCGTACAGCACCAGGTCGGGTTGATACAGCGGCAGCAGATAGCTCAGCGCATCTTCCACCACCTTCAAGTACGCCGTGTCGCCCATGCCGCGTGGCAGGGGAATGTCCCAGTCACTGTGGGCCTTGCGCGCCGGGAAGTTTTGTTCGCAATGCAGGGATACGGTGATGGCGTCAGGGGTGTCGTGGAGGATGCGCGCGGTACCGTCGCCCTGGTGCACATCGCAGTCGAAGATCAGCACCCGGTGCACGCGGCCTGCTTCGAGCAGGTAGCGGCTGATCACTGCCAGGTCATTGAAGATGCAGAAGCCGGCCGGGTGGTCGTAGTGGGCGTGGTGGGTGCCGCCGGCCAGGTGGCAGGCGATGCCATGCTGCAGCGCCATTTCGGCGGTCAGCAACGAGCCGCCCACCGCACGCACGGTACGCCGGGCCAGGGCTTCGCTCCAGGGCAGGCCGAGGCGGCGCTGGTCCTCGCGGGACAGCTCGCCGTTCATGTAGCGCTCGATGTAGCTGCGGTCATGGGCCAGAGCGAGGATATCGTTGGGGCAGATGTCCGGGCGCAGCAGGGCCTGGTCGGTGGTCAGCCCGCTGCCCACCAGGTGGTCGCGCAGCAGGCGGAACTTGTCCATGGGAAAGCGGTGCTCGGCAGGGAATTCCGGGCTGTAGTCTTCGTGGTAGATCAGCGGCAACGGCATGGGGACTTCGCAATCGGGGCCAGCGCTGATCTTGCCAGTTATTTCCCCACGCTGGCCAATACGCGTTGCCAATCCGGCTCGTTCAAACGGCCGAGGATCCGTGCCTTGCCATTGGCGTCCACCGAAACGAACAGCGCGCTGGCGTAGTTGCTCTCGCGCTCGCCACCGGCCACACGCTGCTGACGGGCGAAATGGTCGATACAGCCATTGTGGGTGACCAACACCAGGTTGTGCCCGGCACGCTTACGCGCCAATGCCTCACTGGCGAACTGATTGTCGCAGCTTTCCAGCCAGGCTTCGCTCACCACGGCCTGGCCAAGGATAAAGTGCGCGGTCTGCTGGGTGCGCACTTTGGGGCTGGCGAGCAGATCGGCATTGCCCAGGCCCAGTTGCTTCAACCCTTGGCCTACCCGGGTGGCAGCCTCGCTGCCGGCCACGGTGATGCCGGTAGGGTCGTTCAGGCACGGGCCGGGCGCGCTGTCGCAGCGTTCGGCATGGCGGATCATCACGATCACCGCACCATCGGCCCAGTCTTGCAGCAGGCCGCTTTCGTTCAACTGTCGCTCATTGCCAAGGTCCACGATATGGGTCCTCGTCGCCAGCCAGGTGGTCACCGCCGCGATGACCATGCACAGGCCGAGAGCGGCACCAAGGGCTTTGCGTGACATGCGTCGCTTGCGACGGGCGTGGATGGCGGGATGGCCCAGGGCGTTGCTCGGTTGCATGCGTCACTCCAATGGCGCGGCGGTGGTTTGGCGGTAGTGTGCGCAGCCGTCTGTCGGAGGCCGGTGAAGGGGTTGTGAAAATTGCATTCCGTGCGCCGCCAGTTGCGTGAAAAACCTGGCCGGGCCTACGCTGATGAATGCCACAGCGCAAAACCGGAGCTTGCCCCATGACCCCCATCCTCCACCTGGAAAGCGCACGCCTGGTGTTGCGTCAATGGCACGATGACGACCTGCGCGAATTCGCCGCGATGTGTGCCGACCCCCAAGTGATGCGCTATTTCCCGGCGCCGATGACGCGGCTGGAAGCAGCAGCGCTGATCGGCAGGATTCGTGGGCACTTCAACGAATACGGCTTTGGACTGTGGGCCCTGGAGCGCAAGGACAGTGGAGCCTTCATCGGCATGACGGGGCTGCTCAACGTCAACTTCGATGCGCCCTTTGCCCCAGCGGTGGAGATCGGCTGGCGCCTGGCCCTGCGCCATTGGGGCCTGGGATTTGCCAGCGAGGCGGCGTGGACCTGCCTGCGTTGTGCTTTCGCCCAATTGCGCGTCGAAGAGGTGGTGTCGTTCACTAGCGAGAGCAACTTGCCGTCGCAGAAAGTCATGCAGGCCATTGGCATGGTCCAGGACGCCAATGGCAGCTTCGACCACCCCCGCCTGCCCATCGGCCACCCGTTGCGCCCTCACGTGCTGTATCGCATTGACCGCGCACATTGGGAGCAGACCCTGCGCACTGAATGAGCCGGCATGCACGGCGTCAATGACAAACCCTGTATCATTTCCCACCTGAGAGCGCCGTAGAGCTGTGATGCCTTGCTAGGAGAACCCCCGATGAGTCATGTGTTGGACGACCTGGTCGACCTGTTGAGCCTCGAGTCGATCGAGGAGAACCTGTTCCGTGGCCGCAGCCAGGACCTGGGCTTCCGCCAGCTGTACGGTGGCCAGGTGCTGGGCCAGTCGCTGTCGGCTGCCAGCCAGACGGTCGAGGATGCGCGCCACGTGCATTCGCTGCACGGTTACTTCCTGCGCCCGGGCGATGCCAGCCTGCCGGTGGTGTATTCGGTCGACCGCGTGCGTGACGGCGGCAGCTTCAGCACCCGTCGGGTGACGGCGATCCAGAAGGGCCAGCCGATCTTCACCTGCAGCGCGTCGTTCCAGTACGACGAGGAAGGCTTCGAGCATCAGGTGCAGATGCCCGATGTGGTCGGCCCGGAAAACCTGGCGACCGAAGTCGAGCTGGCCAGTGCCCATGCCGACAAGCTGCCCGAGCGCATCCGCGACAAGGTGCTGTGCGCCAAGCCGATCGAAATCCGCCCGGTGACCGAGCGCGACCCGTTCAACCCGCAGCCTGGCGACCCGGTGAAGTACGCCTGGTTCCGCGCCGACGGCACACTCCCTGACGTGCCTGCACTGCACAAGTACCTGCTGGCCTACGCCTCCGACTTCGGCCTGCTGACCACGTCGCTGCTGCCCCATGGCAAGTCGGTGTGGCAGCGCGACATGCAGATCGCCAGCCTCGACCATTCGCTGTGGTTCCACCGCAACCTGCGCGCCGATGAGTGGCTGCTGTACGCCACCGACAGCCCGTGGGCCGGCAATGCCCGTGGCTTCTGCCGCGGCAGCATCTTCAACCGCGCCGGCCAGCTGGTGGCATCGTCGACCCAGGAAGGCCTGATTCGTCACCGCAAGGACTGGGCATGAACCTGGGCGAGATCCGTAACTGGGTGTTCGACATGGACGGCACCCTGACCGTGGCGGTGCACGATTTTGCCGCCATCCGGGTAGCCCTGGACATCCCGGCGGAGCACGACATCCTCACCCACCTGGCGGCGCTGCCGGCAGCGGAAGCGGCAGCCAAGCATGCCTGGCTGCTGGAGCATGAGCGCGACCTGGCGATTGCTTCGACTGCGGCCACCGGGGCGGTGGAGCTGGTGCGTGAGCTAGCGGAGCGCGGTTGCCGGCTCGGCATCCTGACCCGCAATGCGCGGGAGCTGGCGCACGTGACGCTGGAAGCGATCGGCCTGGCGGATTGCTTTCAGGTCGAGCACATTCTCGGGCGCGATGAGGCGCAGCCGAAGCCGAGCCCGGATGGGCTGTTGAAGATTGCCAGCGCCTGGGGCGTAGCGCCCAGCGAGCTGGTGATGGTCGGGGATTACCGCTTTGACCTCGATTGTGGACGGGCCGCAGGGGCGCGCACGGTGCTGGTGAACCTGCCGGACAACCCGTGGCCGGAGCTGGTGGATTGGCATGCGGCGGATTGCCGGGCATTGCAGGTGCTTCTGGGCTGATGCTTGTGGCTTCACTGGCTATGCTGAACCCCAGTCTTTCTCTGAATGGAGCCTCAGTCATGACCAGCAAGGCCATCTACGTGCAACCCGGCGGCGGCTACGACAAAGTCGAAGTCGGCACCTGCGAGGCGCCAGCGCCCAAGGCCGGCGAGATCACCGTGCAGCTGCACGCCAGCTCCCTCAACTACCACGACTTCGCTGTGGTCAGCGGCATGTGGGGCCCGAGCGAGCGGCGCATTCCCATGGCCGACGGTGCCGGAGAAGTGGTCGCGGTCGGTACGGGCGTGACCGAGTTCAAGGTCGGCGACAACGTGGTCAGCACCTTCTTCCCCGACTGGCTCGACGGCCAGGCCAATGTCGAAGGCTTTGGCCGGGTGCCTGGCGATGGCATCGATGGTTATGCCCGCGAACAGGTAACGGCTTCGGCCACATCGTTCACGCTGGCACCCCAGGGGTTCAGCCACGCCGAGGCTGCGACCCTGACCACGGCGGGCCTCACCGCCTGGCGCACATTGATGAGCGATGACCACCTCAAGCCCGGCGACACGGTGCTGGTGCAGGGCACCGGCGGCGTGTCGATCTTCGCCCTGCAGTTCGCCAAGCTGGCCGGTGCCACGGTCATCGCCACGTCGTCCAGCGACGCCAAGCTCGAACGCCTGAAAGCGCTCGGCGCAGACCATCTGATCAACTACAAGAGCACCCCAGCTTGGGGTGAGAAGGCGCGGGAGCTGACTGGCAATCGCGGCGTCGATCATGTGATCGAAGTGGGTGGGCCGGCGACCCTGGAACAGTCGATGATCGCCGCGCGCATCGGCGGGCATGTGTCACTGATCGGCATCCTTACCGGCGTGGCCGGGCAGCTGCCGCTGGTGCAGGCACTGGTGCGGCAGATCCGCCTGCAAGGGGTGCTGGTGGGCAGCCGTGCGCAGCAGCAGGCGATGGTGCGGGCGATCGATGCCAATGGCTTGCGGCCAGTGGTGGACAAGCACTTCGAGCTGGAGCAGATCGTCGAGGCGTTCCGCTATCAGGAGAGCAACCGGCATTTCGGCAAGATCTGCCTGACCTGGTGATATTCAACGAGAGCGGCCCCTAGTCCGGCAGCAGGCGATCGCGGCTGTTGGACAGGTGCAGGCAGATCGCTGCCCGCGCTGCATCCGGGTCCTGCCGGCGGATGGCATTGAGGATCGCCTCGTGCTCAAGGTTGGCCAAATACGCCTGCCGCGCCAGCTTGGCTCCGGTGCGCTCGGCCAGGGCCATGCGGTTACGCGGGATCAGCCCGTTGCCCAGTTGCGCCATCATCTCGCTGAAATACAGGTTGCCGGTGGCCTCGGCGATCAACAGGTGAAAACGCCGGTCTGCCTCGATGCAGCTGTCGCCGGCAGCCGCCAGGTCTTGATAGTCATCCAGCGCCTTGCGCATGCGTGCCAGGTGCTCGTCGCTGCGGCGCACGGCGGCCAGGGCCGCCGCCTGGCCCTCCAGGCCGATGCGCAGCTCCAGCAGGTCGCGCACGCTCGCGGCATTTTCCGCCCCCACCCGCAAACCCGCATGGCCCTGGCGCTCCATCACGAAGGTGCCGATGCCGTGGCGCGGCTCCACCAGGCCTGAGGCCTGCAACTTCGACAGCGCTTCGCGGACCACGGTGCGGCTGACGCCATGCTCGCGTACCAGGGTGTTCTCCGATGGCAACTTGTCGCCCGGCTTGAAGGTGCCCAGCAGGATTTGCTGGGTCAGGCTCGATACCAGGTCGTGGGCGCGGCTGTGGCTGCGTTTGGCAGGGGAGGTATCCATGGGTGTCCCGCAAAAAGATTACTTGTACGACAAGTTAACCAATAAAAATATTTTTTGCCTGGATTTTCTCTACACGGTAAAGGCCGGTCAATTGCTTTTTCGGCATGTTCGTCGCGGTATCGCTATTTATCAGCTTGTATTTTGCTATTTGAGCGATATTCGGCACCTTGTCGTACAACCGTGCTGCGCATATGCTCCGTTCCACTGTCATGTCAGACAACATCGACCCGCACAAAAACAATTAGTGGGAGATCCACCCGTGAACGACACCCTCGCTCCGTCTGCCCGGAATGAAGGCGACGCCTTGGCCAGTGCCGTGGCCAAGGTCAAACGCCACGTCCTGCCGCTGTTCGTCATCATGTTCATCGTCAATTACCTCGACCGCGTCAACATCGGCTTCGTACGCCCGCACCTGGAAAGCGACCTGGGCATCAGCGCCGCCGCCTTTGGTTTCGGCGCCGGGCTGTTCTTCATCGGCTACGCGCTGTTCGAAGTGCCCTCGAACATGCTGCTGCAAAAGGTCGGTGCGCGGCTGTGGCTGACCCGCATCATGTTCACCTGGGGCCTGGTGGCCACCGCCATGGCCTTTGTCCAGAGCGAAACCCAGTTCTATGTGCTGCGCTTTTTGTTGGGCGTGGCCGAAGCGGGCTTCTTCCCTGGCGTCATCTACTACTTCACCCGCTGGCTGCCCGCCGCCGAGCGCGGCAAGGCGATCGCCATCTTCCTCAGCGGTTCGGCCCTGGCCTCGCTGATTTCCGGGCCGCTGGCCGGCGCGCTGATGCAGATCCAGGGCCTGGGGCTGCATGGCTGGCAGTGGATGCTGTTCATCGAAGGCATGGCTTCGGTAACCCTGTGCTTCTTCGTGTTCTTCTGGCTCGACTCCAAGCCGCAGGATGCCAAGTGGCTGAGCCAAGCCGAACAGGACGCGCTGGTAGCGACCATCGACCGCGAGCAGCGTGAGCGCGAAGCCGTCGGCGCGGTGAAGCCTTCGGCTTGGAGCCTGCTCAAGGACCGCCAGATCGTGCTGTTCTGCCTGATCTACTTCTGCATCCAGCTGACCATCTACGCCGCCACCTTCTGGCTGCCGAGCATCATCAAGCGCATGGGCGACCTCAGCGACCTGCAGGTCGGCTTCTTCAACTCGATCCCGTGGCTGATCTCGATCATCGCCATGTATGCCTTCGCTGCTGGCTCCACGCGCTGGAAGTTCCAGCAGGCCTGGGTTGCCGGTGCCTTGATAGTCGCCGCCATCGGCATGTTCATGTCGACCACCGGCGGCCCGGTGTTCGCCTTTGTTGCCGTGTGCTTCGCCGCCATCGGCTTCAAGTCGGCCTCGTCGCTGTTCTGGCCGATTCCGCAGGGCTACCTGGATGCCCGTATCGCCGCGGCCGTGATCGCCTTGATCAACTCGGTGGGCAACCTCGGCGGCTTCGTCGCCCCCACCACGTTCGGCCTGCTCGAACAGCAGACCGGGTCGATCCAGGGCGGGCTGTATGGCCTGGCCGTGACCTCGGTGCTGGCGGCCATCGCCATCTTCTTCGTGCGCATTCGCCCCAAGGGCGCTCCCTCTGACGACCTCAAGGCGCCTTCGGCCTTGGGCCAGACCCACTGATGACTGCGAGACAACAACCATGAACATGCAGACCAACCCCGCCGTTCACACCAGCACCCCGGTCATCACCGAGCTGCGCGTGATTCCCGTCGCCGGCCACGACAGCATGCTGCTCAACCTCAGTGGCGCCCATGGCCCGTACTTCACCCGCAACGTCGTGGTGCTGCGCGACAGCGCCGGCAACACCGGCCTTGGCGAAGTGCCCGGTGGCGAGAAGATCCGCCAGACCCTGGAAGACGCCCGCAGCCTGGTGGTCGGCCAGCCGATCGGCCACTACCAGCGCGTGCTCAATGCCATGCGCCAGACCTTCGCCAACCGCGATTCCGCCGGCCGCGGTCTGCAAACCTTCGACCTGCGCATCACCGTGCACGCGGTGACAGCCATCGAGGCGGCGCTGCTCGACCTGCTCGGCCAGCACCTCAACGTGCCGATGGCGGGACTGCTCGGTGAAGGCCAGCAGCGCGAGGCGGTGAAGATGCTTGGCTACCTGTTCTACATCGGCGACCGCCAGCAGACCGACCTGGCCTACCGCAACGAAGCCGATGCCGATGACGACTGGTTCCGCCTGCGCCACGAAAAGGCCCTGACCCCTGAAGCGGTGGTGCGCCTGGCCGAGGCCGCCAAGCAGCGCTATGGCTTCAGCGACTTCAAGCTCAAGGGCGGCGTGTTGCGTGGCGAGGAGGAAATGGAAGCAGTGACGGCCCTGGCCGAACGCTTCCCCGACGCGCGCATCACCCTCGACCCGAACGGCGCCTGGTCGCTGAAAGAAGCGATCGCCCTGTGCCGCGACAAGCACGATGTGCTGGCCTACGCCGAAGACCCGTGCGGTGCCGAGAACGGCTATTCGGGCCGCGAAGTGATGGCCGAGTTCCGCCGTGCCACCGGCTTGCCGACGGCCACCAACATGATCGCCACCGACTGGCGGCAGATGGGCCATGCGATCCAGCTGCAGTCGGTGGACATTCCCCTGGCCGACCCGCACTTCTGGACCTTGCAGGGCTCGGTGCGGGTGGCACAGATGTGCAACGACTGGGGCCTGACCTGGGGCTCGCACTCGAACAACCACTTCGACATTTCGCTGGCGATGTTCACCCAGGTGGCGGCGGCCGCGCCGGGGGAGATCACGGCCATCGACACCCACTGGATCTGGCAGGACGGCCAGCGCCTGACCCGTGAGCCGCTGCGTATCGTCGACGGCCATGTGCGGGTGCCGGCGCGTCCGGGGCTGGGGGTGGAGCTGGATGAAGACCAACTGGCCAAGGCCCATGAGTGCTACCGCAACATGGGGCTGGGGGCGCGGGATGACAGCGTCGCCATGCAGTACCTGATCCCGGGCTGGAGCTTCGACAACAAGCGGCCTTGCCTGGTGCGTTAAGGCATAGGGCCTCTTCGCGGGCACGCCCGCTCCCACGGGCTCTAGTGCAGTACCTGTGGGAGCGGGCGCGCCCGCGAAGAAGCCACCGCCATTCATCCTGCTTCAAAGAATGCCCGCGCCATCTCGACAAAGCCCCCTAGCACGGGGTTCGGGTTATCCCTGCAAAACGCCAGAAAGATCTCCGCCTGCTGTTCCATCCCCACCATCGGCTTGAACACCACCTGCTCCAGGCGCAAGGCCTGCGCCGAAGCCGGCACCACCGCACAGCCCAGCCCGACATTGACCAAGCCCAGGATCGAATGTGTCTGCCCCAGCTGATGCAGATACCGCGGCTGCACCTCATGCCGGGCAAACAGGTTGGCGATGCGGTCATGGAAATAGCGCCCTTCGTTGGCGCTGTACATCACGAACGGCTGGCCATCGAAATCGCTCGGCCTGAGCCGCTCGCGTGTCGCCAGCGCGTGGCCGGCGGGCAGGGCGGCAACGAAGGGTTCACGGTGGATCGGTAGGTACTCCACGCGCGCGCTGGGCAGCACTTGGCGCACCAGGCCGACATCGATCAGGCCGGATTCCAGGTCATGCACCTGGGTGGACGACACGCGCTCACTGAGTATCAGCTCGATGTCGGGCAAGGTCTGCCCGGCGTGCACCAGCAAGCGCGGGATCATGCTGTAGGCGCCGACAGCGGTGAAGCCCAGGGTCAGGCGGCCGGCTTCGCCATGGGCGATCCGCCGCGCCGACTGGCTGGCCGATTCGGCGACTTGCAGGATACGCCGGGCATCTTCGAGAAAACTTTGCCCGGCCAGGGTCAGGCGCGCCTGGCGGTTGTTGCGCTCCAGCAACAGCACCCCGAGGGCGTGTTCCAGCAACTGGATCTGCCGGCTCAGCGGCGGCTGTGTCATGTGCAGGCGGGTGGCGGCGCGGCCGAAATGCAACTCTTCGGCGACGGCGACGAAGCAGCGCAGCTGGTGCAGCTCCATGATTCAATTCCTGAATTATTCGATCCAGTATCTATATTAGACCTGTATCAAATGCGGGCCTAGCATCGAGTCATGTCCTCGACCTGCCGGATGCCCACGATGAACAACACTCCCATCGACCTGCTGCTGACCCAGCCCATGCCAGAGGCCATCGATGCCCAGCTGGTCAGTGCCTTTCAGGTGCATCGCCTGTATCAGCATGACCACCCGCAACAGCTGCTCGCCGAAGTGGGCCCACGCATTCGAGCGGTGGTAACGGGCGGCGCCAAGGGCCTGTCGAATGCGCTAATGGACCAGCTGCCGGCCCTGGAGATCATCGCCATCAGCGGTATCGGCACTGACGCCGTGGACCTGCGCCACGCGGCCAGCCGCGACATCCACGTCACCACCACGCCGGGTGTGCTGACCGCCGATGTGGCCGACCTGGCCATGGGCCTGATCATCAGCACCCTGCGCCGCCTGGGCGAGGGTGAGCGGCTGGTGCGCGACGGGTTGTGGGGCACGGTCAACCTGCCGTTGGCGCGCAAGGTCAGCGGCATCGAACTGGGCATTGTCGGGTTGGGGGAGGTCGGCAAGGCCATCGCCCGACGCGCCGCTGCATTCGACATGCGCATTGCCTACAACGGGCGGCGTGAGCAGCCAGAAAGCGGTTATCGCTACGAGGCCAACCTGGTCGAGCTGGCGCGCTCGGTGGATGTGCTGGTGGTAGCGGCTTCGGCCGATGGCGGCCAGGTGCTGGTGACAGCCGAGGTGCTCGATGCACTGGGGCCGGAGGGGTACCTGGTTAATGTGGCGCGGGGCAAGCTGGTTGATGAGGACGCGCTGGTCGAGGCGTTGCGTGAACAGCGCATTGCCGGGGCCGGGCTGGATGTGTTCGTCGATGAGCCGCATGTGCCGCCGGCCTTGCGTGACCTGAACCAGGTCAGCCTGCAGCCGCATCGCGGCAGCGCCACGCTGCAGACCCGGTTGGAGATGGGGCGCATGGTTCTGCAGAACCTTGAGGCCTGTTTTCGGGGCGATCTGCCGCCGAATCGGGTCATCGACCTTTAGGGCCTCTTCGCGGGGCGAGCCCGCTCCTACAAGGATCGCGTTTCCCCTGTAGGAGCGGGCTTGCCCCGCGAAAGGGCCGGCAAAGGCAACACAAGGCCTCAAAGGGCCACACCTTCTCTGCACAAGAACAATCGCTTCCACCGAGAAGCAAGAGGGTCCACATGAACAGCAAATCCGCCGTCGCCGCACCGCAGGCCGTGGCCGGGATCGGTCGCCATCGTTTCCTGGTCCTGGCGCTGATCTTCGTCATCACCGTCATCAACTACGCCGACCGCGCCACCTTGTCGATCACCGGCACCGAGGTACTCAACGACCTGGGCCTGGACCCGGTGATGCTGGGCATGATCTTCTCGGCCTTCGCTTGGGCCTACGCCCTGGGCCAGGTCCCCGGCGGCTGGCTGCTCGACCGCTTCGGTGCGCGCCGGGTGTACGGTGTCAGCCTGATCCTCTGGTCACTGTTCACCCTGCTGCAAGGCACCGTCGGCTGGCTGGGCCTGGCCGGGGTCTCGGCCGCTGTGGCGCTGTTTTCAATGCGCTTCATGCTCGGCCTGGTGGAGTCGCCGGCGTTCCCGGCCAACTCGCGCATCGTCAGTTGCTGGTTCCCCACCCGCGAGCGCGGCACGGCCTCTGCTTTGTTCAACTCGGCGCAGTATATGGCGGTGGTGGTGTTCGCCCCGCTGATGGCATGGATGACCCACAGTCTGAGCTGGGAGCAGGTGTTCATCTGGATGGGCATACTGGGGCTGGTGCTGAGCGTGGTGTGGTTCCGCCTTTATCACGAGCCGCACAGCGCGCCGGGGCTGAGCCGCGAAGAGCTGGACTACATGCGTGAAGGCGGCGCCCTGGTCGACCTGGAAAAGGAACGCAAGACGGCCAAGAGCAAACCGAACCGTACCGAAGTCATGCAGCTGTTCACCAGTCGCAACCTGTGGGCGGTGTACCTGGGGCAGTATTGCATCACCGCGCTCACCTACTTCTTCATCACCTGGTTCCCGATCTACCTGATCAAGGGCCGTGGCATGACCATCATGGAAGCCGGCTGGGTCGCCGCGCTGCCAGCCATCTGCGGCTTCACCGGCGGCATTCTCGGCGGCTTCGTTTCGGACTGCCTGATCCGCCGCGGCGTGCACCCGTCCAAGGCGCGCAAGACCCCGTTCGTGATCGGTATGGCGCTGTCCACCATCCTGGTGCTCGCCAACTATGTGGACAGCAACGCGGCGGTGATTGCCCTGATGACGCTGGCCTTCTTCGGCAAGGGCCTGGCAGCGGTGGGCTGGGCGGTGCTGTCGGATGTGGCGCCAAAGAAAATGGTCGGCCTGTGCGGTGGCGTATTCAACGGTATCGGCAACATCGCCGGCATCGTCACCCCGCTGGTGATCGGTTACGTGGTCGCCAGCACTGGCTCGTTCCACAACGCACTCTGGTTCGTGGCCGCCCATGGCGTGCTGGGGATCTTCGCTTACCTGTTGCTGGCCAGGCGCTTCGAGCGTACTGGGCAGGCGTAGGCAGACGCCTGAGCAACAGAGGCCCCGGGAGACCGGGGCTTTTTTGTGCCCGGCCGAAACACACCCAAATGGAAAACGAAAGCGTCAGACGGCCCGCTGGCGTGATTGGGCATGCCATTCGCGACATCTGGCGTTTCTGGAAATGCGCTGTCGTGATCGAACAGTTCCGAGGCGTTCTCGTGTAATTTCCCGCAGCCTTGCAAGGCTTAAATGAAGCCCGAACCACACCGGCATCTTGCTCTGTGACGTGTGCCAAAGATCAACAACAGCGCACCAGCAACATGTCGACTTATTGATTTCAAAGGAGATATTTTCGCCTACGCCTGCCCGTCCTTCCTTGTGTCAGCAAAAAGAGAACAATATCAATGAACACCGTGGGATCTGATGGCAACCTTGCTCAAGGTTTCAAGCCACGTCATGTAACGATGTTGTCCATTGCGGGCATCATCGGTGCCGGTCTTTTTGTCGGCTCCGGGCACGCCATTGCGGCAGCCGGACCCGCCACCATCCTTTCGTACTTCGTGGCCGGGACCCTGGTGGTACTGGTCATGCGCATGCTCGGCGAAATGGCCGTGGCACACCCGGACACTGGATCGTTCTCCACCTACGCTGACCAGGCCATTGGCCGCTGGGCCGGCTATACCATCGGCTGGTTATACTGGTGGTTCTGGGTGCTGGTGATCCCGATCGAAGCCTTGGCGGCAGGGCATGTACTCAACGCCTGGTTCCCCGATATCCCCAGCTGGATCTTCGCCCTCGCTTCAGTGCTGTTGCTGGCAGGCACCAACCTGTTCAGCGTGGCCAAGTACGGCGAGTTCGAGTTCTGGTTCGCCATCCTCAAGGTCACCGCTATTCTCGGCTTCATCGGCCTGGGCTTCGCCGCGCTGATGGGCTGGCTGCCGAACCGGGAGGTCAGTGGTTTGAGCGGGTTGATCGCCGAGCACGGCGGCTTTGCGCCCAAGGGCTGGTCTGCCGTCATCGGTGCGTTCATCACCGTGATGTTCAGCTTTATCGGCACCGAAGCCGTAACCATCGCCGCCTCCGAATCCAGCGACCCGTCGCGCAACATCGCCAAGGCCACCCGCTCGGTGATCTGGCGCATCAGCACCTTCTACATCCTGTCGATCTTCGTGATCATCTCGGTGGTGCCGTGGAACGACCCGCAGCTGGCCGTGGTGGGCTCGTACCAGCGCGCGCTGGAAATCATGAACATCCCCAACGCCGCCTTTATGGTCGACCTGGTGGTGCTGGTGGCCGTGACCAGCTGCATGAACTCCTCGATTTACATCGCTTCGCGGATGATGTACTCGCTGGCCAAACGCGGCGACGCCCCGGCGTTCCTCAACAAGACCTCCAAGGTCGGCGTGCCACGTGCAGCGGTATTCGGCAGCACCCTGATCGGCGCGGCAATCGCCGTCCTCAACTACTTCGCACCCAAGGGTGTGTTCGAGTTCCTGCTGGCAAGCTCCGGCGCCATCGCGCTGCTGGTGTACATGGTCATCGCCATCTCCCAGCTGCGCATGCGCCGCCGCCTGGAGCGCGAGAACACGGCGCTTAAATTCCGCATGTGGCTGTTCCCGTACCTGACCTGGGCGGTGATCATCTTCATCGCCGCTGCGCTGGCGGTGATGATGTACACGCCGGAGCATCGGGCGGAAGTGAGTTCGACCTTGGGCCTGGCGATCGTGATTTCCTTCCTGGGGATCGTGACCTCGCGGGGCCATGCGCAAACGGTGGGGGCGCGGTCGATGGGGTGATTGAGTTCACCTGGCAACAAGGGCGAGGGCACCCAGTGGATGGGTGCCCTTTGCTTTTTGAAACACTTGATCGGTGCTGCTGGCAACTGGAGGCTGGCTTGGTGGGGGTAGACTTCTAGCGCAGTTCATACAGGGAGTCGAAGCATGAGCGCGAGACAACATAACCCGAAAGCGCCAGCGGCCTCTCCGTCGTTAAGGGATGACCGTTTCGAGGAGGTGCTGGCGTTGATACACGGGGCCCGGCAACGGGCGGTGCAGGCGGTCAATACCCAGCTGATTGAGTTGTACTGGCAGGTGGGAGCCTACATCAGTCGCAAGCTGGAGCAGGCGGAGTGGGGCGATTCGGTGGTCAGCCAACTGGCAGCACATCTCGCCCAGACGCAGCCGGGGCTGCGCGGTTTCACCCGCGCGAATCTGTTCCGGATGCGTCAGTTCTACGAGTCATATCAGGGGGACGAGAAAGTCGCACCACTGGTGCGACAATTATCCTGGAGTCATAACCTCATCATCATGGGGCAGTGCAAGCAGCGCGATGAGTGCGAGTTTTATGTGCGCATGGCCGTTCAGGAGCGTTGGTCGAGGCGTGAGCTTGAACGACAGTTGAAGGCAGCGTTGTATGAACGCAGCATCGCCAGCCCGGCAAAATTCTCAGCAGCGCTGAGACAGAATTATCCTGCTGCCATGGATATTTTCCGAGATGCCTACGTAGTCGAGTTCCTTGGCCTGCCTGGAGGTCATGCCGAAGCTGATCTGCATTGCGCATTGATGGATCGGCTCAAAGAATTTCTCATCGAGTTGGGCAGAGACTTCTGCTTCGTAGGCTCCCAATACCCATTACAGATAGGCGGCCGCGACTTCGCTCTGGACTTGCTGTTCTTCCACCGTGGTCTCAATTGTCTGGTGGCGATCGAGCTCAAGGTCGGTCGCTTTGAGCCGGAATACCTGGGCAAGCTCGATTTCTATCTGGAAGCTCTGGATCGCAATGAGCGCAAGCCTCATGAAAATCCGGCCATCGGTGTATTGCTGTGTGCCAGCAAGGACGATGAAGTGGTCGAATACGCGCTCAACCGCAGCTTGTCTCCTGCTTTGATCGCGGAATACCAGACACGCTTGCCAGACAAGGCACTATTGCAGGCCAAGTTGCACGAGTTTTACGCCTTGGGGGTTACCCCTGAGGAGGGCGCTTGAGCTCAGATCAAATGCCAGGGCTCACGCCATCGATGTAACGCCCAACCGCCGGCGCCCTCTCGAAGCGCCGGTGGACCAGGCTCAACCACGAGCTTGACTGGCAATCCGCAATCCGCCGGTAGTTCACCTGCGGCAGGCTGATGCGCTGCACCACCGACTCCGGCACCACGGCAATCCCTTGCCCCAGCGACACCAAGGTAATCACTGCCACCAGGCTGCCCGGTTGTGACCCCAGCCGTGGGACGAAGCCACCTTGCGCCGCCGCCTCCAGCGTGCCGGAAATCTGTTCGGGCAGGATGAAGGTCTCGTTGGCCAGGCGCGCCGCCGGAATCTGCGCCAGTTCGTTGATCCGCGAGCTGGCGGGCAGGGCGAGCACGAAGCCTTCCTGATGCAAGGCGATAGCATCGAGCTCTTCTGGCAGCTCCATTGGCGAGCGAACATAAGCCAGGTCGAGCAGGCCGTCACGCACCATGCCTGGCAGCTCGGCCATGGGCAGTTCACGGATGTTCAGGCGTACGCCGGGGTGGGCCTCGCTGAAGCTGATCACCTGCCGCTGCAACATGCCCGAATACGCCGCCGACGCCACATAGCCCAGCTCGATACGCCCGCTGTCACCCCGCCCGGCGCGTTGCGCGCCCAGCTGCGCGGCATCGAACTGGCGCACCGCCTGCTCGGCTTCGATCAGCAGCGCTTGGCCGGCGGCGGTGAGGTTCACTTCGCGCTGATTGCGCTCGAACAGCCGCACGCCCAGCTCGCGTTCCATGTCCTGGATCTGCCGGCTGAGCGTGGGCGGGGCGATGCCCAGCTGCTCGGCGGCACGGGTGAAGTGACCGTGGCGGGCGACGCAGAGGAAGTAGCGGAAATGGCGGATTTCCATGCGGTGTTACCTGCAGGCTAATGACGCGGACCCTTGAGGCTAACAAGCTTCGGGGAAGGTGGCATTAAGGTAAGTGCAACCAGCACGCCTCCCGGAGCCTATCCATGCCCGCAGCACGCTTCACCCTGCTTACCGCTTCCCTGGTCTGCGCCTTGATCATCCTCGACACCAACATCGTCGCCGTCAGCCTGCCTAGCATCGCTCGCGACCTGTCCGGCTCGTTCGCCGATATCGAATGGGTCGTCAGCGCCTACCTGCTGGCCTTCGCCGCCTGCCTGCTGCCCGCCGGCAGCCTGGCCGACCGCTTCGGCCGCCAGCGCATGTTGCTGATAGGCCTGGCCGTGTTCGGCCTCGCCTCGCTCGCCTGCGGCGCCGCTCCCAGCCTGCTGTTCCTCGACCTGGCCCGGGCAGCCAAAGGCGTAGGCGCGGCAATGCTGCTGACCTCGGCCCTGGCCGCCATCGGCCACCGCTTCCACGAACCGCAGGAACGCATGCGCGCCTGGGCCTTCTGGGGAGCCTGCATGGGCGCGACCATCACCTTCGCGCCACTGCTCGGCGGGGTGATCGCCAGCACCCTCGGCTGGCGCTGGATCTTCTACATCAACCTGCCGCTGGTGGCGGTGCTGGCGCTGATGGTGCTGCGCAGTATCGAAGAAAGTCGCGACAGTGACGCCGCACGGCTCGACCCGATGGGCAGCCTGACTTTCGCCGGCAGCCTGGGCTGCCTGATCTGGGCGATGATCGACGCCAATCAGGTGGGGTGGACCAGTGTCGACACGCTCGGGCGCCTCTTGATCAGCGCGTTTCTGCTGGGGCTGTTCATCATGGTCGAACGCAGCCAGGAACGGCCGATGATCGACCTGCAACTGCTGCGCAGCGGGCGCTTCATCGGGGCCTTGCTGGGCATGTTCGCTTACGCCGCCTGTGCGCAGGTGATGATGACGCTGTTGCCGTTGTATCTGCAGAACGGGCTGCAGCTGTCAGCGCTGGCGGCGGGGGCGGGGATGTTGCCGTTTGCGCTGGCGATGTTGCTGACGCCGCGATGGGGGATGCGATTGGCTGGGCGTTGGAGCGCGGCGCAGGTATTTGCGCTGGGGCTGGTGTTGGTAGGGGTGGGGAATCTGCTGTGTGCCTGGGCTGTGGGGGTTGGGGGGTATGTGGCCTTTGCCCTGGCGAGCCTGGTGTTGGGGGCGGGGGCAGGGCTGCTCAATGGCGATACGCAGAAGAACATCATGGCGTGTGTGCCGCGAGAGCGAACGGGCATGGCTTCAGGATTGAGTACCACCACCCGATTTGGCGCGATCGTGCTTGCCATCGGCCTGTTCGGGGGCGTGCTGGCGATCAGCGGTGAACAGTTGCTGCGCCAGGCGATGCAGGCAGTGGCACCTGACCAGATGGGCAAGGTAGGCGCCATGGCCACGCGCGTGGCGGCAGGCGATGTGCAGGCGGCAATGGCGTTGGTCGACCCCGCCCTGCGCGAAACCATCGCACCGCTCGCGCAGCAGGCCTTCATGGGCGGCTTCCAGGCGATGCTGCTGTGCGCCGGGAGCGCAGCCCTGATGTTCGCGGTGCTCGTCGGCACGCTGCTGAGCCGCCCGCTGCCCACCTTGGCGCTGCACACAGCGCGCTGAAGTGGCCCATTGCAACTATCTTTCCTGTGCGCCACAACTATTTGAATGCAAAGATGTCATTCTGAACAGGCCGGCGGCTACCAAGGCAAGCCGGCCTTAATGCACAGGAGCGAAAGGCACATGGCAGCACTGCAAGGCAGCACGTTGGAAGCAATCAAGGCAAACCAGGCTCAGCTGATCAATGAGTGGCTTGCGGCCCTGGAAGCCAGCGGCGCCACGCGCAACATCAAAGAGCAGACGCTCAATCAGGAAGTCCGCGAGTTCCTGCAGCTGCTATCGCAAGGCATGCAATCGGAAAGCGGCAACAATGCCGCCGCTGCCGAATGGGAGGAAGCCCGGCGCTTCCTGGAGAAGTTGTCTGCCAGCCGTGCCCAGCTCGGTCATGACTCGCACCAGACCGTTTACTTCATCTTCGCCCTCAAGGGCCCGTTGTTCGGCTTGCTGCAGGCCCATTACAGCAACGAACCTGCACGCCTCGCCGAGCAGCTATGGGGCATCTCTGAATTGCTCGATAGCCTGGGCATGCACACCATGCGCACCTACCAGAAAACCCGCGAAGCGGTGATCAAGCGTCAGCAGGAAGAGTTGCTGGAGCTGTCCACCCCTGTGGTAAAGCTGTGGGACGGCGTGCTGGCGCTGCCGCTGATCGGCACCCTGGACTCGCAACGCAGCCAGACCGTGATGGAGTCGTTGCTGCAACGCATCGTCGACACTGGCTCGGAAATCGCCATTATCGACATCACCGGCGTGCCGACCGTCGATACCCTGGTCGCTCAGCACTTGCTCAAGACCGTGACCGCGATCCGCCTGATGGGCGCCGACTGCATCATCAGTGGTGTGCGCCCACAGATCGCCCAGACCATCGTGCACCTGGGGCTCGACCTGGGCACGCTCACCACCAAGGCCAACCTTGCCGACGCGCTGAAACTGGCCTTGTCACGCCTGGGTGTGAGCCTGGCCGAGCGGGTATAGGGCCATGGAGCGCATACCGATCCTGCAAATGGGTGAATTTCTGCTGGTGACCATCCAGGTCGACATGCATGACGAACTGGCCATGCGCCTGCAGGACGACCTTACCGACCGTATCAGCAGTACCTCGGCCCGTGGTGTGTTGATCGACATTTCCGCGCTGGACATGGTCGACTCCTTCATCGGCCGGATGATCGCCGATATCGCCAGCCTTTCGCGGCTGATGGATGCCCAAGTGATGGTGGTGGGCATGCAGCCCGCGGTGGCCATCACCCTGGTTGAACTGGGCTTGAACCTCCCCGGCGTCAGCACCGCACTCAACGTCGAGCGTGGCATGCAGCGGCTGCGCCAGACCGTGAGGCGCGCATGATCGCCCATGACAGTGGCAGCCTGCCGGTGCGTATCGAGCAGGACGTGGTACTGGCTCGCCAATTGGCCCGCAAGCTGGCCGGCGAGTGCGGCATGCGCCTGGTGGACCTGACCAAGCTGGTAACGGCCGTCAGCGAGCTGGCGCGCAACACCGTGGTCTACGGCGGTGGTGGCGACATGGACTGGCAGGTGCTCGAAGACGCCGGGCGTACTGGCTTGCGCCTGGTATTCCGTGACGAGGGCCCTGGCATTCCCGACATCCAGCTGGCGCTGACCGACGGCTGGACATCCGGCAATGGCCTCGGCCTGGGCCTGACCGGTGCCAGGCGCCTGGTCGACGAGTTCGAGCTGGACACTGCGCCGGGCGAGGGCACCCGGGTGACGATCACACGATGGGCATGAACATCCACGCCAGCCTCACGCACGTGCTGCCGCTGGAAGACTCCAGCCAGGTTGGCTACGCGCGGCGCATGGCGCAGAAACTGGCCGAGCAACACGGTTTCGACAGCGAGGACGCAGGGCGTGTGGCCTTGCTGGCTACCGAACTCAGCAGCAACGTGCTCAAGCATGCCCAGCGCGGCGAACTGCACCTGCGCGCCGTGCCAGGGGCCAACGGCTGTGGCGTCGAGCTGTTGGCGGTGGACCGGGCACAAGGGTTCGATACCGCGACGTGCTTGACCGATGGCTATTCCACAGGCGGGACTCAAGGCATCGGCCTGGGTGCCATTGCGCGCCTGGCGCAGGTGTTCGACGTACACACCGACGCGCGCGGTTCGGTGATCATGGCGCGCTTGTACCGGCGCCAGGACGCCGCCCACGACATGCGTATCGGCGTGAGCCATCACGCCCTGCATGACGACCCGGCCTGTGGCGACACCTGGCACGTGGCGATCGACGGCAACCGCCTCAGCGCGTTGGTAGTCGATGGCCTGGGCCACGGGCCAGACGCCGAGACAGCTGCGCAGGCAGGCGCAGCGGCCTTCGCGGCCAATGCCTTCATCGCCCCGCAGCTGCTGATCGAACGCCTGCATCAGGCGATGGCTGGCACCCGCGGTGGCGCCGTGGCTATCGCCCAGCATGATGCCAGCAAGGACAGCCTGTCGTTCACCGGCATCGGCAATATCGGCGCCAGCCTGATCCAAGGCACCCAGGCGCGTGGCCTGGCCTCGCTGCCGGGCATCGTCGGCGCTCAGTACCGCAAGGCGCAGGCCTTCGACTACGCTCAGGTGAACGGCAGCCTGCTCATTCTGTACAGCGACGGCCTGCAATCGCGCTGGAACCTCAAAGACTACCCTGGCCTGGTGCATCGCCACCCGGCCGTGATCGCGACCGTGCTGCACCGTGATTTCTGCCGCGGGCGGGATGACGTGACGGTGCTGGTTGTCGACCTGGAGCCCACCCATGGCTGAACCCTTGATCGACCAGGCCACCCTGGTCGCCCGCCTGCAGGCCGATAATGAAGCCCTGCGCGCCGAGCTGGAAGAGACCAACCAGGGCGTGCTGGCGCTGTATGCCGAACTGGATATCCAGGCCGAACAGCTGCGCCAGGCGTCGGACCTGAAAAGCCGCTTCCTCTCCTACATGAGCCACGAGTTCCGCACCCCGCTGGGCTCGATCCTGAGCATCACCAGCCTGCTGGCCGACGAACTGGACGGCCCCTTGTCCGAAGAGCAGCACCGCCAGGTCGCGTTCGTCAGCACCGCCACCCGTGAGCTGTCGGACATGGTCGATGACCTGCTCGACCTGGCCAAGATCGAGGCCGGGCGCATCACCATCTCGCCGGCCTGGTTCGACATGCTCGACCTGTTCGCGGCCTTGCGCGGCATGTTCCGGCCGATTGTCGACGCCAGCACCGTAGACCTGATCTTCGAAGAACCGGTTGGCCTGCCAAGGCTCTACACCGACGACAAGAAGCTGGCGCAAATCCTGCGCAACTTCATCTCCAACGCGGTGAAGTTCACCACTCGCGGGGAGGTGCGCGTTTCTGCCCGACTCCACGGCGAGGACAAGATCCGCTTCGCCGTCAGCGACACCGGCATCGGCATCCCGGCCGGGCTGTTGAACACCTTGTTCGAGGACTTCGCCCAGGTTGACTCGCCGCTGCAGAAACGCCTGCGCGGTACCGGCCTGGGCCTGTCGCTGTGCAAGCGCTTCGCCACGCTGCTGGGCGGTGAAGTGGGTGTGATCAGCGAACCAGGGACCGGCTCATGCTTCTTCGTGATCATCCCGCTGGCCCTGGCCCAGGAGAACCCCGATGAAACCTGATGTGCGCCTGCTGATCGTCGACGACAACGCGGCCACCCGCTACGCCTTGCGCCGGCGTCTGGGCGTGCACGGTTATGAGGTGCTTGAAGCGGGCACCGGCGGCGAAGGGCTGGCGCTGATCCGCGAGCAGCAGATTGATGCGCTCATCCTCGACGTCAACCTGCCCGACATGAGCGGTTTCGACATTGTTCGCCTGCTGCGCGATGAGCCCCGCACCGCTTTGCTGCCGGTGATCCACGTGTCGGCAGCGTCGATCCAGAGCGGCGACATCATTACCGGCCTCAATGCCGGCGCCGATGCCTACTTGATTCACCCGGTCGACCCGGACGTATTGCTGGCCACCCTGCGTACGCTTTTACGGGTCCGCGACACTGAGCGCGCGCTGCGCGAGAGCGAGGCGCGCTTTCAGGAAATCTTCCGCAGCGTGTCGGCGCCCATCGCCGTGCTGGACGCCGAGCTCAAGGTGCATGAATGCAACCACGCATTCGCCCACCTGATGCAGGACAATCGCGACCCCCAGCAGTTGCGCGAGTGCTTTGCCGAGGGCCAGGTGCTAGATGAGCTACGTGAACATCTGCGGGCCGGCAAGCGCTGGCGAGGCAGCCTTGAAATGCGCCTGCATGGCGAGCCGCGCGATACCGAATGGCAGCTGTCGCCATACCGCGCGCCAGGGCTGTGCCTGGTATTCATCGAAGACAACACCGAGCACCGCCATCGCGAACGTTCGCACCTGGCCCGCCTGGACGACGCCACCACGCAACTGGCCAAGGAAGTTGCCGAGCGGGCACGCACCGAGGCCCAGCTGCTGCAATTGCAGAAGATGGAGGCCCTCGGCAGCCTGACCGGCGGCATCGCCCACGATTTCAACAACCTGCTCACTGGCGTGATCACCAGCCTTGAGCTGATTCGCAAACGTGTCACCGAGGGCCGCACGGAAAAGGTCCCGAAATACGTCGACGCAGCGCTGAGTTCCGCCAGCAGCGCCGCCGTACTCACCCACCGCCTGCTCGCCTTCGCTCGCCAGCAACCGCTGGACACCCGGCCGGTGGACGTAAACCGCCATGTCAGCTCGCTGGAAGAGCTGCTCACCCGCACCATCGGCGAACGCGTCACCCTCAACCTGCATTTGTCCGCCCATTCGGCCATTGCCCTGGTCGACTCGGTGCAGCTGGAAAGCGCCGTGCTCAACCTGGTGATCAACGCCCGCGACGCCCTGCCCAAAGGCGGGAACATCTGGGTCACGACCTGCGCGGTACGGGTCCACGGCGATCCGAACCTGCGAGACGGCCCTTATGTGGCGTTGACGGTGCGTGACAACGGCAGCGGCATCGAGCCGGACGTGCTGGACAAGGTGTTCGACCCGTTCTTTACCACCAAGCCGGTCGGGCAGGGGACCGGCTTGGGGTTGTCGACCATCTACGGCTTTGCCCGCCAGTCCGGTGGGCATGTGGCATTGAGCAGTGTGCTAGGCCAGGGCACCGAGGTGACCTTGATGCTGCCCGCCACCGAAGACGCGGCCGTGACCCACCACCGCGAGGCAGCGGAGGATGCCCAGGGGAATGGTGAGCATGTGCTGATTGTCGAGGACATGGCTTCCGTGCGGCTATCAGTGGCGGAAGCGCTGACCGATGCGGGATATCGCTGCACGTTGGCCTCCACGATTGACGAGGCGCTGGAACAGTTGCGGCTGGAGCCGGGGCCGGATTTGCTGTTGACCGATGTGGGATTGCCGACGTTGAGCGGGCGCGAGTTGGCGGATATGGCCAGGACGTATCGGCCGGGGTTGCCGGTTTTGTTCATGACCGGGTATGCCGATGAAGCGCTGGACCGGCAGGCGTTTTTGGGGGAAGGGATGGATATGCTGGTGAAGCCGTTTCGGTTGGGGGAGTTGCTGGATAAGGTGGGGCGGGCGGTGGGGCGGGTTTGAGCGCCCCAGCCTGCCTTGATGGGCTTAACCTGAGGTCAAATTGCACTCGCCAATAGTTGAGCCTCGGCGATCTTGCCATTTTGATAACGCAGCAATACCTGCTGTTCACCTTCATTGAAGAGCGACTGGTGCAGCTGACGGGTGTCCAGCGGGCCTTGTGCCAGCGTACCGGCAATGCTGTCCAATTGCGCCGTGAAGCTTTGGCTCAACGCGCTGTCGATGCTGAAGACTCGAGACTGGGTCAGTTCCATTTGCGAGCTGTACACGCTGCGGCTCTGGGCAGCGATAGCTTCGAGTTGCCCCAGGCTTTCAAGTACTTTGGCTGCAGCGCTGCGGTGACGTTGCTGCGGCTCAGCCATATAGCGCAATGCACTGTTCACCACCTGCAGCTGGGCAGTTTGCAGGTATCCGCTCACCCACCCGTCCATCTTCGTCAGGCTGCCTTTCAGCGCTTGGCGGGCACCATCTGCCCCGAATAGCTTGTCGGCGTCGACAGCCTGGGCAACGTCCAACTCTTCTTTCATCTTGCGGTCGAAGTACGTCCTCAGCGTCGAGATCTGGCTGTGCTGACTTTCGAGTGTCTGCACAGCGTAGTGACTGATGCCGTCTTGCGCGTAATGGTCGAGCAGGTCTTGGGTATAGTCGACCATCCCGGCAAGTGTTTCCCAGCGGGCTTCGTCCAGCTCGCGCAGCACGCTGTCGAGCTGGCGCTTGATGGCATTCAGTTTTTCATTGATATCGTGCAAGTGCTTCTGGCCCACGGCCGAGGACACGGCATTCCACACCGCGCCGCTGAGCAATACATTCTGCAGCTCTTCAGGCAACGATAGGCTGGCCTGCTCGCTGATCTTGCCACCGGTACGGACGAAAGCCCGGACGCTACCGTCGTTGTTAGCATTTTTGGTCAATGTCTCGAAGGGCAGGCTGCAAACTACGTAATTGCCTTGAGACAGCTCGCCTAGCGCCGCAAGCCCAGGTATGTTGCTCAGCAAGGGGCTGAGCGCGCTGATCTGGTCGGTGGGAATCGGACGATGCTCGCCCGCAGGTGGTCGCTGTAGCGTGTTGAGTTTCAGCAGTGCTTCACCCCGGCCGTTCTGCACGACCAGTTCTGAACTGGCCGGTGTGGCTGCGGCAGCTGCAGTGGCCGGTACCGATGAAGGTGCTGCTGGTGCTTCACGGCGCAAACGTATCCAGCCCATCTGGGCCACAAAAGGCACTGTCACCCGATAGGCTTCGGCAATGCTGCTATTCAGACCCAAGCCAACCGTAGCTGCAGCGCCGAAAGGATTCAGGCGAAACCCCGTGGTCGCCACGGTGAACAACGCTGCGCTGCTGGCTGCCGACAGACCGATGGCGGTTCCGGAACTCACAGAGAGGGCGTCTGTGAGCTTGAACAGCCCGGCCAATACCCTGGCGCTGGTTGCGCGCTCATAGCGTTCACCAGGCGGCAACTCACGCCAACCGGCACCGAACAGCGCCAAGGCGATCTGACGCTCCTTGTCGGCGACGGACCGGCCCCCTGCGCCACCGCCATTGAGCTTGTAATAGACGTCGTTGACGATTTCGGCATAGGGCACTGCAGCCTTTTTCAAAAATTTGCGCGCCAGGTTCATCGCCGAGTGCCCGCCAAACTGCTGCAGTTCGTACCCAATCAGTTCAAGCTGCTGTTGGCTGTAACCGGCAGGTCGGGAGCTGTGCTTGGCTTGTACCAACAGCTTCTTGACGTCCGCATCCAAACCAGCGCGGCCACTGGAGAAGTCGGTGATGATGTCCACCAACAAGTCCACCTCTTCGGGCTTGGCGCTGAGCAGGCTGGCGAAGAGTTCGTCGTCGCAATCGATTCCTGTAGTTGCCATCGTGTCCTTACCTCTCGGTGTCTAATTCAAGTACAGGGGAGCAGCCCACCCGTCTGGAGCCTGGGCTGCATCGTGCTAATTTGCCGCTGGCAGCTGCGTGGCCACCACCAACTGCACCTCCACTCGGCGGTTGAGAGCACTGGCAGGATCCACGCCCGGTTTTGGCCGTGAATCACCATAGCCTGCCACCACTACGCGCAGTGCCTGCTGTGGCTCAAGTGCCTGAATCAATAGCTTGCGAGCCTCGCGCGCCCGTGCGGCAGACAGGGTGTAGTTGTCGTCATACACCGTGCAGAACCGCTCGTAGTCAGTGACCGGGCGGGAAACCGGCAGGTTGTCGGTATGACCCTCTACCAGCACTTGCCCTTGGCCGTAATCCTGAATGAAGGTAGCCACCCGCGCGCTGAGCAGGGTCAGCGCGCCTTTGGCGGCAGGGGTAATACAGGCGCTACCTCGGGCGAAGGCATTGTCGGGGAGGGTCAGGCGGCGGTTCTGAATATCGATGTCCACCAGGTCCGTTTCGCCGCTGCGCTGCAGGTCTGACTGCATGGCAGCTAGCAGCTTGCTCAGACCCGCCCGCTGGGCCGCGTCGCCTTTACTGCGCTCTTCCTGACGCGCGGCCTCCATCTGCTGCTTTTCAACGGCCATCGCTGCCTCGGCCGCTTTGTTCTGCAGCACCGACACCACAAGCATCAGCATCACCACGGCCATCACGCCAGCCATAAGGTCGGAAATCGAGACCCATTCATTGGGTTTGTCTTTCATGGCCGTCTCACGCTGTCAGGGGCTCGTCGGAAGCCTTGCGTGCCAGCGGCTGCTGGTTTTGCTCGGCCATCCGCTGAAGCAGGGCAACTGTGGAACCCGCCGCTTGCTGCAAGGGTTGCAGGTGATTGGAAAACTGCTCTCCAACCTTTTCCGCCAGCGCCTGAGGCAGGTTGGCGACCTGCTGCCGGCCTTGCTGCGTGCTGGCTGCCAGGGTCTTGAGCTGGGAAGAGAGCTCCGTCAGATTCTGCACCGCCTGGCTGAGCAGTTGGCCGCGTCGGTGAGGATCATCGCGCAGCTCCACTGCCAGCTTGTCCAGCATCGACAAGGTTTGCGTGCCCTGACCGAGCAACTGCTCGAAATGCCCATGCAGTTTGGCAAAACTGTCAGGCAGTTCTTTCAACTGCTCCAGCTTCTTGCCCGTGGCGCGCATGTTCCGGTTGCTCTCGGAGATATCAGTCAGACCTTGGGTGATCTGCTCCCCGAGTGCCTTCATGTTTTTTTCCATCTGACTGATGGCGCCGTTGAGCTCGTCGTTGGTCGTGGTGAACATCGCACTGGCGTTGGTCTGCGCCTTGTTCGCCCCTTCGATGTTGCGGCTCACGCTGGCCATCACCTCGTTGACCTCGCCAGAGAGCCGGACGACAGCCTCGGAGATATTGTCGGTAGCCGAGCGCAGGTTCTCGGACATCGCCGTGGTGTTCTGGGTGAAGTCCTGGCTCATCCGGTTGACGTTTTCCATCATCCCGGTCTGCAACTCGTTCATCACGTTGCTCAGGCGTGAAATGTTGCCATCGAGACTGCTCTGCATCGTCTGCAGGTGAGCATGGAAGTCGTCGTTGAGCTTGTCGATGGCGGCCCCGACGCTCTTCTCCATGGTCAATACGCTGCCTTCCAAGGCACTGGCGGATTGGGCCAGCTGATTGGCGGCCGTACCCATGGTAGTGCCGGCTTGTTCGAGCGCATTGAGGTTTTCTGTGCTGGCTGTGACGAACAGCTCCAGGCTGCGCTGGCTAGCCTGGGTGTGCGCGCCGACTGCCTGTGTCGCCTCGATACCTTTGGACGAAAGTGCGGCCAACTCATCAAACCGCTCTTGGACACGAGCAGCCTGTGCGCGGTCAGCGTCCATTTGCACGCCATGCTGCTCGGTCAGAGTCGCCAGCAAGGTTTGACCTTGGCCTTCGCGGCGCTCACTTTCCTCCCGTGCGTGCTCCGATTGCAGGGTTGCGGTCTGTTGAAGGCGCTCTGTCAGCTGGTGGCTGTGTTCAAGCTGCTGCCCCAACCCAGTGAGCTGCTGGTTGGAGTGCTCCAGTTGCGACTGCAGCCGGCCGAGGCCAGCATCGAGGCCCTGCAGGGTTTCGCCATGACGCTCCAGCAGATCCAGACGCGGCAGGTGGGCGGCGAAGCGGGCCAGCGATGCAAGGTACCCGTCCGGGCCGCTGAGCTGCTGCAACTGCTGCAGTTGCCCGTCCAGATTGGCGGCGGTCTGCGCGAACTGCTCATCGTGGGTTTGTCCGCGCTTGAACTCCATCAGCTTGAGTTGCTTGAGCTCATTGCCGAGCAATTGGCTCTGGCTGGCAATGGCTTGCACCAGCTGCTCACCAACAGCGGCCAGCGCCTGGCGGGTGAGGTTGTCACGGAGCTCGGTAGCGTTTTTTTGTTGATCTCGGCTGTTGTCGATCTCGCGCTTCATGCGATCGACGCACCAGCCAGTCCGGCGGCTTTCAGCGGACCAGCGCGCAGAGTCCCACAGTTTCAGCACGATGAAGGCGATGATGCCCCAGGTCGAAGTTTTGAACTTGGTACCTAGGTCTTTCATCATGCCAGTGAGCTGGCCCAGCGAGTCGCTCATCGCATTGAGCGAATCGGCGTTGCCCTGGAGAATTCCAGACGCTTTGTCCAAGGCCATGCCCAAGCCCAGGAAGGTGCCCAGCAAGCCGACGATCAACAGCAAGCCCGGCATGTTTGCCACGATGCGTTCGGGCAGGGTGGCAACGGCCAGGTTCAACTCGCCGAGTGACCCGTGCTCGATGTCCAGCGCGCCCTTGTGCGTGCCGCCTTGCCAGTTGCGCTCCCACGCGGGTGCGCGGCCAAAGATCTCGGCGGTGATCAGCGAAACCAGCATGCCGCCCATGATCACCGTGCAGAACACCACCTCCAGCGGGTTGCCCAGCGAAGGCGACAGAAACTCCAGAACACCACCACTCACGCTGCCACCTCAACCTGGGTGAACGTTTCGGCACGCTTGCGGCAGTCGGCTTCGAAGATATTGGCGAAGCTGATGATCAGCGATTGCTCCTCGCGCTTGAGGTTCTCCCACTTCTCACCGTTCTGGGCGCAGCGAATCAGCAGTTCACCCACCTCAAAACCGTCGTCCATAAGGTATTCACGGTCCTGGTCGATCAGGCGCTGCTCGTCATTCTCCAGCAGTTGCAGGAAGCCTTCCGCGGCATAGACATAGTTGCGCTTGGCGAGCGTTACGCTGGCAAGCTTGTCCAAACGGGCCTGGTCGGTTGGCAGCAGTTTTTCGAGGTCAGCGAGTACCTTGGCTTCCTCGATCGGCAGTGGCTCCAGCTTTGCCAGATTGTTCAGGCGCTTGGCGATCACTTGGTCACGGGACACGCGCTTGCTCAGCTCTTCCCAGGCATCCTGGTGTTGCTTCAGGTCCAGGCCCCACACGTTGATCATCTCTTCGAACACGAACGGGATCACCGGCTTGCCGAAGCGAGCAGTGGTCAAGCTGTCGAGACGCTCCATGGCCGCGTCATCGAGTTCGGCGTGACCTTCAATCAGTTGGCTAGCGACCTGGATGATGAACAGCGGCTCATCCAGCACGCTGTTGATGTCATTGAGGTGCTCCATCTGCTCTTCGTACAGCGGCAGCAGTTTCTGCACCGCTCGAATGCGCAGGTAGTGCTCGAAGTTGACGAACGCCTCATCCTCGACCAGCCGGCTGATCCGCGCACGGACCAGCTCGTAGCGGTTGCTCATGGCCAGGCATTCGAGCGCCTGACGGCCCGCCTCATCAACCTGTGCCATTGCGGCTTCGAGGTCGGCAGCACGCTGCTCGGCTTCCTTGACTTCCTCATCGTTGAGCAGGTGGCGTTTGATATCGCGGGCGCGGGCGATAATCCATTTGATCGCCTCATCGACCTTGGCAGCGAGCGGGTGACTGTCCAGATGTTCCAAGGCAGCCAGAGCCTTGTCGAGCGCCATGCTGATGCCCTGAACCCAAGGTACCGGTACATTCGCGGCGATGGTCCGCAGGACCATACGGGCTTTGGAAATGTAAGGTTTGGCGGCCTTGTACAGGCGCTTGACTTCACCTACGAAGGTTTCGGCCTTGTCAGCCAGCCAGTTGACGGCCTCGACGACCTTCTCCTTGACCACCTGAACCGCTTTGCTGAAAAAACCTTTGACCTTGCTCAACCAGCCCATTTAACCGTCACTCCTTGAGTTCACGCCCAATAATTTGCGTGCGATATCGTTACGCCCGGACGGATCGCCAGGTGTGGAAACTTTTATGTCATTGCGTGCCAAGAGCAGTTGCTCGATTGCGCCGAGCACATGCTCAGGCGTCAACCGTCCACCGCCGCCTTCTAGCAAGGGCTTGGGCAATGCCAGGCGCAGGCAGGTGCGGATTTCCCGGCCAGAGAGGCCGGCGGACGGCTGCACCAGCGCGTCAATCAGCTCATCTCGCGCCACACTCAGCGGGATGCCTGGGACCAGCAGCTTGGCCCAGATCGCTCGGCGCTCGTCATCGCCAGGAAGCTCGAAATGAATGTGATGAGAGATGCGGCTGACGAACGCGGAGTCGTAGTTGCGAGCGAAGTTAGTGGCGAAAATCACGATCCCGGGGTGTTTCTCCAGCTCGATCAACAAGGTCGAACGCATTGCGTTGACTTCATTGTCGATGCCCTGGGTAACCGAAGAGAGGCGACGGCCGAGCAACGTATCTGCCTCATCGAGAAACAACACTGCGTCTTCGCTGCGCGCTGCGGCAAACAGGCTGACGATGTTCTTCGAGGTATCACCCATGAACTTGCTTTCGAGGTCAGCGATGCTGGCATTGATCAGCCGCTTGCCGATGCTGCCGGCGAATGCTTCGGCAGTGAGGGTCTTTCCGGTCCCTGGGGCACCATGGAAATTGAGCAGGGTGCCTCTGCCGCTTGGGTCGACCTCGGCGAAGCCCCAGGTTTCATAGATGACGTCGTGGTAGCGAATCTTGACTAACGCTTCATCCAGTTGCTGGCGGTTACTAGCCGAGAGCACCACGTCCCGCTCAAGGGTGAAGCGAGGTTCGCTGCTGCGTTGCGAAGCACTGGTGTCCGCTTGGGCAGGGGCTTCGGGAGCGACGAGTTCCGGGCGAAGGTTTTTGTACAGGTAATCTCGGGAAGACATGCTCAGCACTGCCTCAGGTTGTGGGGCAGACAGGTGTTCAGGCCGGTTGGGAAATTGCTGAATAGAACAAATGTGCGGCGCAGGGGAGTGTTCACACGAGAAGTCCATTTGTCGAAGTGGTGGGCGCGTAAGGAATGGTGGCCACTGGCTTGTATCGACCGACCGCGACGGTACTTGAGGTGGATGTAAAAGAAAGTGGCGTCTGGTTTGACCGCTTGGGCGCGGCGCGGCTGGGCTTGTCGATTCCGGTTCGAGCCGGCATTTTGCGGGTGAATGTCAATGCGACATCATGCCAGCTGAGTGTGAGCAAGCCACACGACAACCGAAACGGAATAACCATGGTGATCCCGGCAGGCGCTGGCCAGCGGCCCTTGGCGGATTACCGTGTCTTGGCTGAAGCAGTTTCCCGAGTTCGCCGATTTCCACACTTCCAAGCCGCAGGCTTCCGATGTGCCGGACGTGATCGGGAGCAGGGGGGTGGAAAGCTTGAACGGTCTGGTGTACTTACTCATATGAAACGCCCTTTTTGTCCAGCGACAGAGGCGCGGTTCAAAAAGAGCGGCTGCGTGGGGCCTCAAGGTGCTTTTGTCATGCCCAGTTCGGCGTCATCCAACAGGGCCTTGGCCAGGGCGCAGAGGTAGTGCGAGGCCCAAAGCAGTTGAGGTTTGTCTTCCATCAGCCCGTCGATTGACAGGTCGCGAGCGTAGCCCATCAGTTCCGAGGCCTGTTCGCGGGCGGCCTGGCACGGGATGCCGGCTTCGATGCGAAACAGCGGATGAGTCTGGTTTTCACCTTGAAAGAAAGTGGTCTTGCCAACGGTGAATCTGTTTTCTTCGGTAGCCATTGTTTATCTCCCTGAAGTCGTAGATGCCTGGCCTGGTCGGCCAGGCGGATCATGCTGCGGATCAGTGCAGCGTCTGCGGATCGGCGGGCTTCTGGATCTGGGCTAGCGCCGTTTCGAGCAATCTGCGCAAGCTGTCGAGCTCGTGCATTGACGTCATGATCAGCAGCGACACCGGTGACTTGGGCTGCATCAGCATTGCCTGCTGGGCGACGACTTCGGCGCATAGCGCGTAGTCGGCGGCCATCATCAGCGTGTCTTCCAGGGAGTGGAGGAGGTGGGGTGGATCGGGGACTATCTTCAACATGATTGCTTCCATTTCAGGGCCGTCACCATCTGCTGTCAAACAGAGGGTGGCAGCTGTACGCGGGTTGACAGACCGGCGGAAACAACAAGTTCCGGCGCACGCAAGCGTGCCCGCACGTACAGCCGCCATAACGACGAACCGTTTTGTTGTTTACCGTCGCGACCTGTCAAAGTCAGCCGTTGATGTGCAACGACCTACCGAGACTAAAACCCTGAAAAAATGACCGCAACGGAAAACAAGCGCTGAGAGTATCTTTAGGAAATGCCCTACAAGAAAGGGGTTAAATCTGATTTTTTCGCTGCATTTCGAAACAATCTGTAACGCCTAATCAGGTGGGTCAGATTATTCCAGACACAAAAAAAGACGCCCGAGGGCGTCTTTTTTCTTGGATTTGGTGGGCCGGGGTAATCTGAAACGATAGCCTATCTTAATGAAAAATATGAGAAAAGTTCGGTTTGATATTTGTCTGGAATACCATTTGGAATACCGGGCGGCTGGATTTGAACTCAGGATGTCGGGGCGCTGAGAAGATCCATGGCTTGGGATTTAGGTGGCAGGCTCGAAATTTGCTCAGACTGACCTCGGGCTCAGCATCTCATGCTTGGCGACGGAGGCATCGATGGCCTCTTGGACTACACGCATTCGGCGTTCTGCAAGAGCTGTTGCGGCTGCTTCGTCTTCGTAGGATAGCTCGGGCAGTTCTTCTTTTAGAAAGGTTTCCCACCGCGCGAGCTGCTTCATGCAGTGGTGCAGCTGCTTTCTGGTCTCATCAATCCGAACTTTGTCCAGCTCCTGCGTAAGCTTGCGCGCATTGCGTGTGACTTTGCCCATTTGAGCGTCGCGACGCATCACCTCTTTCTGTTCTGCGGCTGCCTGGGCGGCGACTTCGATCAAGCGCTGAATCAGCGCTGTTTCGGTTGTTTTGTGCCCTTTGGCGAGGCTTTTGAGTGTGGTCTTGGTTTCGAGTGGGAGCGTGAAGGAGCAAGTCTTTCTGCCGCCTTTGGCTAATCGATACCGCCTTTGTCTGATGGCGTTTCTCAATCGCTCGATGAGCTTTACACCTTCAGCCTCGGATTCGAGGGCATGGATCGATCTGACCAGATGGCTGAAACCACTGTCGGCAAGGAAGCTGATCTTGCCTTGCAGCGACGGAGAGCACCGGCTCGATAGGTAACTTGCTGCCCATTGCCACTCTCCTCTGTCCTTCTCGTTCAGCCAGCCTGGTGCTGCTTCGGTCTCGCTCATTTTCGAGTTTCCTTCTCCGTCGCCATATTCAGGGTGCGATCAGTCGCCTCACTACTGGACGGTGTTACATGACCTGATGGTAGGTCTGTTGATCAGAATTTTTGTAAATGTTAGCGGTCATGTTATCGACGTAGTTAACAGATACGTTACATGATATTGATAAGCTGATTTTATAGGGTATAAAACGTGATCTAAATTTCCAGTTTTTCGGTAGGTGAAATGGCTAATCTTCTGGCTTTTTATGAAGACCTAGAGGTTGGTGCAGAGTCTAGGTTTTTCCTGCAAGCCCTGATATGCCGAGAGCAGGCACTCTTGACCGCCTCGTTCAAGGTCAAACCAGTTGCGAGACTCCTCTGCTTGACGGATAGATTGGTCAGAGACGCAGTGCGGGAGTTAGCCGAAGCTGGGCTGTTAGTGGCCAAAAAACAGGCTGACAAGGTGGGTCGTCCGGGGCAGGAATATGAGGCGTCGCAATACCTCCTCGATCTGCTTGCCCAGCCAAGAGGTAGTTCGCTTACTCATCGGGACCTGGTCCTGCGTCTCTTTAATGAGCCGGAGATTTATGCCGAGGGACCTCGGCCTGAAACAGATATCGGGAGCGAGAAGGTTGCGCGCAAACAGGTATGCAAGGACGGGCGGCCGGCAGCACCTGGGGCTTGTGGACGCCTGGGGACAGCCACGAGAGTGCTTTTGGCTGCCCTTTTAACCTTTGCCGATCAGTGCGGGGTTGTGGCCGGGGTGGGGGAGGCGAAGCTTCGTGCAATGACGGGCCTGAATCCGATTGCGCTCAAACATCAGGTGAGGCGACTAGTCAGCCTGGGCTTCATACGTGTTCATGTGCCGGGTGTATCCAATGGTTTCTTCGTTGGAGCCAAGGTTCCCAGTACCTACTACCTGAACCTTGACCACACGCAGATGGGGGCGCGGCGCCCTCATTGCGCAGTGCTGGTTTACGCGGAAGCTAAGCAGTCCCGTTATGAACGGTTGACCAGCGGGCTTACGCAGCCTGATGTAGCAAGAGCTCTTCTCGCTTTGGGACCTGCTGCGCTGGATGTCCTCTATCACAAGCTGGCCTGGTACACGTCGCATCTGCTGTCCCTGACATGGGGAAGGCCAGGCGAAAGGTACGGCGAAATTCCTGCTTCTCTGGAGGGCATGATTGGTCGAGAGTTAGATCAACTGAAGGTCGGTAAGCCGGGGCAGGACGAGGCTGGCTACTACTGGCCTGGAGTGCTCGATCACTTTTTTGAGGTGGCGTTTGAGTGGGCCGAGCATTTGAAGCAGAAGTTCAATGGCAAGGCATGGTCGGGGTACCAACCCCAGGTGATTAGGCTGATACCTGTGCCAAAGCCAGAAGGGCGCGATGATGCCTTGGAGGTCGTTTCTCTGATCGTCTATCCGGCTCCCGAGAATCAGAACTGCTGCATTGTGTACAAGGATGTCCGGGGCGGGTTTCTTCGTGAGTTCGACAGCGAGGCTGACCTGGATGTGTGGAACCGCTATGAGTTTGGCTTGCTAACCGAGTAGGTGACGGGGCTTCAGGTTATTTCTTACTGCTCCTGCAGATCCTCTGAACGAATATGAGGAGCCCCGTTCATGAGGATCATTCGCCTGAAAGAAGTCATCGATTCGACTGGTCTTGCCCGATCGACCATCTACAAACACATCTCGGAAGGTACCTTCCCGAAGCCGGTCTCGTTGGGCGACCGCTGTGTCGGCTGGGTCGATAGCGAGGTGCATGACTGGATCCTGGCAAGGATCGAGGAGCGGGACCTGGCAGAGGGGGCTGCGGTGCGCCCCACCGGCCACCTGAGTATGGCTAGCTAGAACTATCACCTACGCCATGACCGGCTAAGGCTGGTCATGGCGTTTATGCCGCTTGGAAAGTCCAGCGCTCTCAGCTAACTCTCCCAGGATGCGATTGGGTGAATCTCTCGGCAGGCTCGGTAATGTTGCTCCCCATTGCCAGGCCAGCCTGGGGTGATCGCTGAGTCTTGGAGCGGGATCTAGTTATATAGTTCTAGGCTATCACCGTGTCAATACTCGATAGGCTGAGTTTTTAGTAACCACACCGGCACTATCACCCTGCCTCCGGGTTAGGTCATCGGTTAATAAATACACATCCCGTACCTGGTATGCGAAACCACTCACCAGGTACAGAGCCATGACCAAACAAAACGCCAACACCCTCCAATCCCAGTCCGATATCGCAATTCGAATTGAGCGCCTCATCAACGCCATCCAGCGTACAGATAGCCAGGCCTGCCGAATCTCATATTCAAAGCATGGAGATGAACAGGTCAGAGAAACCATGCTTTCAAAATACTTCGATGGGATCGTGCAGATGGTCGCGCTGCTCGACGGAGATGTGGCGTATCAGTACAGCTGGCACTTGAGCCTTCTTCAGGAAGCCTGCCAGGCCATTGGGATTGAGCGCAGCCCCTTTGGCATCACCTGCTTGAACGAGGGTGAAACGCGCTATCTGAGCACCAGTGACACGCTGAACGAGCTGACCAAGTGCATCCGTACACTCCTTGCCCAAAAGAGATTCAAGCGTAGGGAGCACGATCAGCGCTACCAGGCGATTCAGCAAGAGGTCGAAGTCGATCGCTACGTTGATGCCATGTTTGATCGCTACGCCCGGATCTGCGTGATCAGGGTTGATCTGTATTACCGTGCAGAGGTCCAGGCGAGGTTGCGTGTGGAGCGCGTATTCGACGATCTGAATCGGCTGATAGCTGAGCGTGAACGCAACCTAATTTTCGACCATGAAATTGGCTACATTTGCAGCGTCGAGCAAGGCGAGGACCGGGGCTATCACATCCATGCAGCGTTCTTCTTTAACGGTGCTGAAGTGAGTGCCGATATCTACAGGGCTCAGCGGATCGGTGAGCTATGGGAGCGTATTACCCGTGGTCAGGGCTACTTCCACAACTGCAACCTCGAAAAAGATAAATACCAAGACAGGCTGGGGCTTGGCCTGATCCACAGGCGGGACCTGAATGGGCGGGCTAACGTGCTTTGCGCCATGCGTTACCTGGTCAAGAATGATCAACATCTGCGGCTCAAACCGGTAGGAGCTCGTTGCTTGCGCAAGGGTCAGGCAAGGAAGGTTTCCGGGATTCCTAATCGATCCATTCCCCTGCGAGGTGCCGAACAAACATGTCGATGAGCCCAGCCTGCCGGCCGATCACCCGTTCAGCGAAACCAACCTGAACCCTGGCCTAAATGGTCGCGACATGCGCAAGGTGTCCGACACAGATGCTGGGACAGTGGCTGCACTCGCTTTGAAACGGTCATTGGAGACGATTCGCGCTGAGGCAAGTACTGTCGGCCGCATTCGGCCGCTACTGGATGCTACGGTCGGGAAGCTAGCTGAGCGTGCATCTGATGCAGAACTGGTTCGGCTGACCAAGGCTACCAACGGCTGGCGCTTCGACCGCAAGGCCGGCAGCGCCGAAATCCACGCCCGGCGCATCGGCCGTAACGAGCTGGCTGCATTGCAGTCGGTCCTAGCCTATCACGACGCGCAGATGGACTACGCCTCGAAGGACCGCAACAGCAACGGCGCGCTGGAATATGCCCAGCAGATCTTCAGCACGCCCGGCAAGCATGACGGCCTGTTCTGGGAGGACGAAGAGGGCGGCGAGATCAGCCCGCTGGGGCCGCTGTTCGGCAAGGATGTGGTGGGCGATGCCTGGTACGGCTACCACTTCCGCATCCTTGATGGCCAAGGCTCGTCGGCCCCGGGCGGCGCCTACAGCTACCTGATCGGCAACCAGATGAGCCGCGGCTTCGCCCTGGTCGCCTGGCCGGCGAAATACAACGATAGCGGTGTCATGAGCTTCATGATCAGCCACGACGACCAGGTGTTCGAGAAGGATCTGGGGCCACAGGGCGACAAGATTGCCAAGGCCATGAAACGCTTCGATCCGGATGACAGCTGGAAGAGGTGGATGTCAGCGCCAGCGAATGACGGCCGGCGCGCACCGCCGACGGCAGGCTGCGTGGAAACTATCCAGTGCTGTTCCGCGTTGGTGCGCGCCCGCATCAAAACAGGTCTTAACGCACAGGTTTAATTCATCAATTCGGCAAAATAGTGTGCAAGGTGAACAGGTAAAGTTGTGCCGATTGCCCGCAAATTTCCTGTTTTTCGCGCTTGGCAAAAGCGGCCCGCATATTGCTCCCCTAGTCGCAACGACAACCCGGAGCACCGTGCCATGAGCTCACCTACCGAATTCCCGCTTTGCGAAGCCCCGCCATCCTCGCGCAAAGGGCTGCTGCCCATTGCCATGGTGTTGTTCAGCTTTACCTTCTTCACCGGCACCATGTTCGCCGGTGGCAAGCTGGGCATGGCCTTCAACTTCGTCGACATGCTGTGGGTCGCCGCCATCGGCAACACGCTGCTGGCGTTGTACGCGGCGGCCTTGGCCTTCATCGCCTCGCGCAGCGGCTTGAACAGCGTGCTGATGGGGCGCTTCTGTTTCGGCGAGGCGGGCAGCCGGCTTTCCGACTTCATCCTGGGCTTCGCCGAACTTGGCTGGTACGCCTGGGGCACCGCGACCGTGGCGATCGTGCTGGTCAAGTTGCTGGGCCTGGCGGGTGGTTTCACCGTGCCGCTGATGGTGCTGTTCGGCCTGGGTTTCAGCATTACCGCGATCATCGGCTTCAAGGGCCTGGACCTGCTGTCGCGGGTGTCGGTGCCGCTGATGTTCGCGCTGCTGCTGGTTTCGATGTATATCGCCACCGCCGATGCCGGGGGCTTTGCCGGCCTGGCGGCGGTGGTGCCGCATGAAACCATGACCTTCTCGGCAGCGGTGACCATGGTCTTCGGCACCTTCGCCAGCGGTGCCACCCAGGCCACCAACTGGACCCGGTTGTCGAGCAGCGGGCGGGTGGCGGTGGTGGCCAGCATCGTCGCCTTCCTGCTCGGCAACGGCCTGATGGTGGTGGCCGGGGCCTGGTGCGCGATGGTCTACCAGCAGGCCGACATCGTCGAAGTGATGATGCTGCAAGGCCTGTCGTTCGCGGCGGTGGTGATGCTCTGCCTGAACCTCTGGACCATCCAGGGACCGACCATCTACAACGTCTCGGCAGCGGCCTGCCACTTGCTGCGCAGCGAGCGTCGACGCATCGCCACGCTGGTCGCGGCAGCGGTGGGCATCGTGCTGGCGATTGGCGGGATGTATGAAATGCTGATCCCGTTCCTGGTGCTGCTGGGCTCGATCATTCCGCCAGTGGGTGGGGTGATCATGGCCGACTTCTGGTACCGCCACCGCGGCAAGTACCCGGCGCTGGCCTCGGTGCAGCTGCCGCGCTACAACTTCTTGGGCCTCGGGTCCTATGCGCTGGGTGCGGTGCTGGCCTACGCCTCGCCGTGGGTCGCGCCGCTGGTGGGCATTGGCGCCTCGGCCCTGTGCTACATCGTCATGCTTGAACTGAGCGGCCGGCGCCGGGCGCTGGGCCAGGCGGGTGTCGAACCGTGAGCCTGGCGCTGGACGAAATCCTGCACCTGCCCGGCCTGCAGGACATGACCGTCCGGGCCGGCGCGCGCAACCTGCAGCGGCGGGTGCGCTGGCCGTATGTGGCCGAGAACGAAGGCATTGCCGAGTGGGTGATGGGCGGCGAGCTGGTGTTCGTCACCGGCATCAACCACCCACGCGGCGAGGCCAACCTGCTGAGCCTGGTGGAAGATGGCGACGCCGTGGGCATTGCCGGCATGGTGATCCTCACCGGCGGCACGTTCATCCACGGCATTCCGCCTGTAGTGATCGAGCGCGCCGAGCAACTGGGGCTGCCGCTGATCGAGCAGCCGTATGCGCTGAAAATGGTGGTCGTCACTCACCTGATCGGTACGGCCCTGGTGCAGATGACCCAGGTGCGGCGCTCGCGCAATGACATCCTCGGCCAGTTGCTGACCGGCGACTACCCGAGCCTGGCCATCGCTCGGCAGCGGGCCGCGCACCTTGAGCTGGCGCTGGACGAGCCACGGCGCCTGGTGACACTGCGGCTGTCTGGCGTCGATGGATTGTTCGAGCGCCATGGGCTGGCCCAGGGCGAGCGCGTGTGGCAGGGCATTCGCCAGGCGCTGGAAGATCAGCTTGAGGCCTGGTGTCGTGGCAGGCCGGGGACTGTGACCGCGCAATTGCCGGGTGACCTGTTCGTGTTGTTACTGGCCGATGCCCACGGCCTGCACGCCACCCTGGCCGCGCTGCACCGGCAGTTGGCGGGCGTGGTCGGTGAACTGGGCCTGTTCATGGGCCTGTCGCGCCTGGCCGAGGATTGCGCCCACTACCGCCAGGCGCTCAATGAAGCGCGCCAGGCTTTGGAAGTGGCGCAGAACCTGCGCCCGGCCACCGGTTTCTGCGACTTCAGCGAGTTGGGCGTGCTGCGCCTGCTGCAAGGCATCGTCGATCGCTCGCTGATCGACGACTTCGTCGCCGAAACCCTTGGCCCACTGATCGCGCCCGGCCGCAAGCACCCCCATGTGCTGGTGCATACCCTCGACGCCCTGCTCAAGGAAAACGGCAATGGCCTGAAGGCCGCCCAGCGTCTGGGCCTGCACCGCAACACCATCAACCAACGTATTCAACGTATCGAACAACTGAGTGGGCAGTCACTCGACGACCCGCTATTTCGTATGAACGCTTCGGTCGCCATGCTGGTATGGCGCATGAGCGAAGCCCAATGCAAGGAGTAACAGCATGAACATCATCAACGCCCGTCTGCGTGGCAAGTCGGGCCTGTTTCGTATCGAACTGAACGGCGACCGTATCGCCGCCATCGAGCCCCAGGCCGATGTGGCGGTGCTGGCCAACCCCGACGACCTGGACGCCCAACAGAACCTGGTGGTGGCGCCCTTCGTCGAGCCGCACATTCACCTGGACGCCACCCTCACCGCCGGCGAGCCGAAGTGGAACATGAGCGGCACCTTGTTCGAAGGCATCGAACGCTGGGCCGAGCGCAAGGAAATCACCACCCACGACGACATCAAGCAGCGCTCGAAGAAGACCATCGACATGCTGGTGGACCATGGCATTCAGCACGTGCGAACCCATGTGGATGTGACCGACCCCAAGCTCACCGCGCTCAAGGCCATGGTCGAGGTGCGCGAGGAAGTACGCCACCTGGTTGACCTGCAAATCGTCGCCTTCCCCCAGGAGGGCATCGAGTCGTTCGCCAATGGCCGGGCCCTGATGACCGAAGCGGTGGCCATGGGCGCCGATGTGGTCGGTGGCATTCCGCATTTCGAGAACACTCGCGATCAGGGTGTGTCGTCGGTGAAGTTCCTGATGGAGCTGGCTGAGCGCACCGGTTGCCTGGTGGACGTGCACTGTGACGAAACCGACGACCCACAGTCGCGCTTCCTCGAGGTGCTGGCCGAAGAGGCCCGGGTACGTGGCATGGGCGCTCGGGTCACGGCGAGCCACACCACGGCCATGGGCTCTTATGACAACGCTTACTGCTACAAGCTGTTCCGCCTGCTGAAAATGTCGGGCATCAACTTCATCTCGTGCCCGACCGAGAGCATTCACCTGCAAGGGCGCTTCGACACTTACCCCAAGCGCCGCGGGCTGACCCGCGTGGCCGAGATCGACCGCGCCGGGATGAACGTGTGCTTCGGCCAGGACTCCATCGTCGACCCGTGGTACCCGCTGGGCAACGGCAACATCCTGCGCATTCTCGAAGCCGGGCTGCACATCTGCCACATGCTCGGCTACGAAGACCTGCAACGCAGCCTGGATCTGATCACCGACAACAGTGCCCGCACCCTCAACCTTGGGGAGCGTTATGGCATCGAGGTCGGGCGGCCGGCCAACTTGCTGCTGCTGTCGGCGCCGGATGATTACGAGATGGTCCGCAGCCAGGGCCACGCACTGGTTTCGGTGCGCAACGGCAAGGTGTTGATGCGCCGCACGTCGGCGCAGGTCGAACGCTTTGCCTGACGCCACCCTCTAGCAACGGCATTCATCATGCCCCGCCGGCTTTGGCCGGGCGGGGTGCTTTGCCATGGGCGCAGGATAATTACTGATGCCAAATTCGGTATCAATGGCTAACGAAATACGAATTATCAGAATCAAAGCCGCCCCTTAGACTCGAGTCCATGGCAACCCAGCCAGGTTGCCCGGACAGTTCTGAACCTGTGGAGTCAGTGCATGTTATCGAAGCAGACAATCGGGCTACGCCGCGTGGTCGTGACCGGCATGGGCATCGTCTCATGTCTGGGCAACAGCCCTGCGCAGGTCCTCCAGGCATTGCGCCAGGGGCGCTCGGGAATCGCCTTCAACCTGGCCTATGCGCAAGCGGGGCTGCGCAGCCATGTCAGCGGCCGGCTGGAGGTCGACTTTCAGCGCATCGACCGGCGCCACCGGCGCTTCATGGGCGATGCCGCAGCCTATGGCTACCTGGCCATGGCCGATGCCATCGCCGATGCACGGCTGACGCCCGAGCAGGTGGCCGACACCCGCACCGGCTGCGTGATGGGCTCGGGTGGCGGCTCCAGCGAAGACATCGTCGAGGCCAACCAGCTGCTGCACAGCCAGGGCGTACGCAAGGTGGGGCCGTACCGTGTACCCCGTACCATGACCAGTACGGTCTCAGCGTGCCTGGCCAGTTTCTTCGGCATCAAGGGCCTCAACTATTCCATCGCCTCGGCCTGCGCCACCAGCGCCCATTGCATCGGCCACGCCTTCGAGCAGATCCAGTTCGGCAAACAGGATGTGGTGTTTGCTGGCGGTGCCGAAGCCGAGCACTTCAGCCAGAGCTGCATGTTCGACGCCATGGGCGCGTTTTCCACCGGCTACAACGACCGGCCGGCCACTGCCAGCCGCCCTTATGACGTGGCCCGTGATGGCTTCGTTATCAGCGGCGGGGCAGGGGTGCTGGTGCTGGAGGCGCTGGAGCATGCCCAGGCGCGCGGGGCGACCATCCTCGCCGAAGTGATCGGCTATGGCACTGCCTCCGATGGCCAGGACATGGTTTCCCCCAGCGGCGACGGCGCACTGCGCGCCATGCAGATGGCCCTGGCCAGTTGCGCCGAACCGGTGGATTACCTCAATACCCATGGCACCAGCACCCAGGCCGGCGACCTGGTGGAACTGCAGGCGGCACTGGCTGCCTTCGACGGTGAACTGCCGCCGTTCAGCTCGACCAAGTCGCTGAGCGGGCACGCGCTGGGGGCGGCCGGGGTGCACGAGGCGATCTATGCGTTGCTGATGATGCGCCACGGTTTCATGGCGGCTTCGCACAACATCGAACAGCTCGACCCGCAGGTCGAGGGGCTGCCCTTGGTACGCAGCGTGCGCGAAGGGCAGCAGGTGAATTGCGTGATGTCCAACAGCTTCGGTTTCGGCGGGGCCAATGCCTCGCTGGTGTTCAGCCGTCGGGGGCTGGAGGCGCAGGGCGCACATTGACGGTGACGGCCCACCAGAGGCCCGCCCGGACTGAGCTTGAGGGCTGCGCCTGCAGCCCACTCGCTGCGTGAAGGTTTCGAACTGCCAATCGCTTGTTCTCCAACAGACAGTGAGGTGGATATGTCGGGTACGTCGCAGCAGCCGGTCGCGCCGGAGCAATTGAAACGCGTGGTCTGGGCCGCGTCCATCGGCAACTTCGTCGAGTGGTTCGACTTTGCCCTGTATGGTTTTCTGGCGACCACCATCGCCCAGTTGTTCTTCCCCTCGGGTGACAGCACCACGGCGCTGCTCAAGACCTTTGCCGTGTTCGCCGTTGCCTTTGCTTTCCGCCCGCTCGGCGGGCTGGTGTTCGGCATGCTGGGGGACCATTTCGGGCGGCGCCGGGTGTTGTCGATCACGATCCTGCTGATGGCCGCAGCCACCACCCTGATCGGGCTGCTGCCGACCTATGCCAGCATCGGCCTGGCCGCCCCGTTGCTGTTGACGCTGATCCGCTGTGTGCAGGGTTTTTCCGCCGGTGGCGAATACGCCGGTGCCTGCATTTACCTCATCGAGCACGCCCCGGCCGGGCAGCGCGCCCGCTATGGCAGTGCCGCGCTGGTGTCGACCTTCGCCTCGTTCGCGGCCGCCGCCATCGTCACCTATGCCCTGAACCGCTGGCTGACAGCCGAGCAGATGGCAACCTTCGGTTGGCGCCTGCCCTTTCTGATCGCCGCGCCCCTCGGGCTGGTGGGCCTGTACCTGCGCTGGCGCCTGGACGAGACGCCGGCGTTCAAGGCGCTGGCTAGCGCCGAGCGTGCCGTGCATGCACCGCTGGGCCAGACATTGCGCGAGCAGGGCGGGGCGATGTGCTGCCTGGCGGCGTTCATCTCGCTGACCGCGCTGTCGTTCTACATGTGCACCACCTACTTCGTGACCTACCTGCAACTGCAAGGCGGCCAGCCGCAGCCCACAGCGCTGTTGATCTCTTTGCTGACCTTGCTGTTCGCCGCAGCCTGCTGCCCCTTTGCCGGACGCTTTTCCGACCGCGTTGGCCGGCGCCCGACCATGGTCACGGCTGCCGCCTGGCTGGTGCTGACCATTTACCCGGCGTTTCTGCTGGCGCGCTCCGGGTTGTTCTACCCAGCATTGGCGGGGGCATTCCTGTTGGCCATCGGCGCGGTGCTGTGCGGTGTGGTCACGGCCGTGCTGTTGTCGGAAGTGTTCCCCACCCGCAGTCGCTACACCGCCTCGGCCATCACCTACAACATGGCCTACACGCTGTTCGGCGGTACCGCGCCGCTGATCGCCACCTGGCTGATCGAGCGCAGCGGTGACCCGCTGTCGCCGGCCTATTACCTGGCCGGTATCGCCCTGTTCGCCCTGGCGGGCGGGCTGTCGTTGCCGGAGACGGCGGGGCGCCCCTTGAGCCACGCCGCCGATCAACCCGCCAACCCCTTGGCATAAAAAAAACAGGCCCCGCTTGGGGCCCCCGCACCTCAACAACAACCATAAGACCCACGTGCGAATCGGCTCGGCGGCGCAGTTGCCGAGTGCATTCGCGATCACCAGGAGTGACGCAGAATGGCCCGTATAGGCGTAGATGTCGGCGGTACCAACACAGACCTGATCCTGGAAACCACGGAGCGCGACTCCATCGGCCGGCGGATCTTTTCCCACAAGGTCCCCACCACCCTCGAAGACCAGTCCATCGCTGTGATGCGCGGGATTCTCGAGCTGTGTGCCAAGGCCGGAATCGGCGCCGAAGAAGTGGACCTGATCGTCCATGGCACTACGGTGGCGACCAACATTTCCATCGAACACAATGGCGCCGAGGTGGGCATGCTCACCACCAGGGGCTTCCGCGACATTCTGCACATTGGCCGGCACAAACGGCCCTACAACTTCTCGCTGCAGTTCGATGTGCCATGGCAGAGCACACCGCTGGTGCGTCGGCGTAACCGCATCGCCATCAACGAGCGCATCCTACCGCCCCATGGCCAGGTCGAGACGCCGCTGGACGAGCAGGAAGTCCGCGAGGCCGCGCAGTTGCTCAAGGCCCGTGGCGTGCAGGCCGTAATCATCGGCTTCATGTACGCCTTCCTCGACCGCTCCCATGAGCTGCGCGCCAAGGCCATCGTGCAGAAGGTGATGCCCGAGGCGTTCGTCTGCTGCTCCACCGATGTGGTGGACGTGATGCGCGAGTACGAGCGCTTTTCCACCACGGCCATGAACGCCTACGTCGGACCGCGCACCGCCCACTACCTGACCCACCTGGCCAGCCAGCTGCGTGAAAACGGCATCCAGGCCGACCTGCGCATCATGCAGTCCAACGGCGGTGTGGCCACCGTTGAAAGCTGCTGCGAGCGGCCGGTGAACATCCTCATGTCCGGCCCCGCCGGTGGCGTGATGGGCGGGCATTACTTCGCTGGGCTCGACGGTGAGCGCAACATCATCACCGTCGACATTGGTGGTACCTCGGCGGACATCTCGACCTTGGTCGATGGCCAGATCAAGGTGATGAACCCGCGCGACTCCTACGTGTCCGGGCACCCGGTGCTGGTGCCGATGATCGACCTGATCACCATCGGTGCCGGTGGCGGATCGGTGGCCTTCATCGACCCGGCCGGTGGCTTCCAGGTCGGCCCACGCTCGGCCGGTTCCAACCCCGGCCCGGCCTGTTACGGCCGCGGTGGCGAGGAGCCCACCGTGACCGACGCCAACATCGTGTTGGGCCGTCTGGACCCGGACCAGATGCTGGGCGGCGACCTGAAGATCGACCCGGCGCTGTCGTTCCAGGCCATCGAGGCGAAGATCGCCAAGCCGTTGGGCCTTAGCGTGCACCGGGCGGCCCTGGGCATCCTGCGGGTGGTCAACAACAACATGGCCCTGGCCATTCGTTCCAACTCGGTGGCCCGTGGTATCGACCCCCGCGATTTCGTGCTGATGCCGTTCGGCGGGGCAGGGCCGGTGCATGGTCCGGCGCTGGCCGATGAGGTCAATGCCAAGTCGGTGCTCATCCCGCCAGCGCCGGGCATCACCGCCGCCGCAGGCCTGCTGACCACCGACCTGCAGTACGAGGCCCTGCGCTCGTTGCTGTGCACCCTGAATACCATCGACGACACGCAATTGAATCGGCTCGAAAGCGCCTTGCAGGAACTGGAAGCCAATGTTCGGCAACAACTGCGCAACGATGGCGTGGACGATGCCTGCATGCAGCTGACCCGCATCGCCGAATGCCGCTACGACGGTCAGGGCTTCGAGTTGCGTGCCCTGATCCCTGGCGGCAGGGTGGACCACCAGGCCATTGCCCAGGTCATGGCGCATTTCCACCAAGTGCATGAGCAGGACTACGGCTATTGCTACGCCGATGCCCCGGTGGAAGTCGTCAGCCTGCGTGTCATCGGCCATTCCCAGTCCGAGAAGCTGGCCTGGCAGCCGCTGCCGGCGGCGGTCGACAGCGACACCGGCCAGGCCTTCCTTTACGAGCGCGACACCTGGTTCGACGATGGCCAGTGCCTGCCCACGCCACGCTATGACCGCAGCAAGCTGCACGCCGGCCAGTACATCGAAGGCCCGGCCATGCTCATGCAGCACGACTCCACCTCGCTGGTGCCGCCGGGTTGGGTGGCCAGGGTGAGCGCCCACGGCAACCTGATCATCTCCCGCCAGTAACGCCAGAGGACACAGCCATGAATACGCAACCGGTCGATCCGATCACCCTGCAAGTCATCAGCGGCGCCTTGAAGACCATCGCCGAAGAGATGGGCCACGTGCTGTACCGCATGTCGTTCTCATCGATCATCCGCGAGTCCCAGGACATGGGCGCCGGGCTGTTCGACACCCGCTACCAGACCATCTGCGAGTCCGAATCCACGCCGATGCACATCGGCTCGATCCCGGCCTACCTGCGCGGCATCGAGGCCACCCTGCAAGGTGGCGCCTGGCACGAGGGCGATGTGGTGGTGCACAACCATCCCTATCACGGCTCCAGCCACAGCCCGGACCTGGCGGTGATCGTGCCGATTTTCCATGAAGGCGAGCTGGTGGGCTTTTCCGGCAACACCGCGCACCACATCGACATCGGCGCAGCTACGCCGGGGTTGATCATCGACGTAGGCGACGTGTACGCCGAAGGCATGCTGATGGCCGGGCTCAAGCTCTATGAGCGCGGTGTGCGCAACGAAGCGCTGGTGCAGATGTTCCGTTACAACAGCCGTGCATCCGACCAGCTGATTCGCGACATCGAAGCCCAGGTGGCCTCGGCGCAGCTGGGCGCCCGGCGCTTCAAGGAACTACTGACCCGCTACGGCAAGGACTTCAGCTTTACCGCGATCAACCAGTTGATCGACTACGCCGAAACCATCATGCGCCAGCAGATCGCGCAGATTCCCGATGGCGACTACCGCGCCGAAGGCTTCCTCGACGACGACGGCCGCAACCGCGAGCGGCGCCTGCCGGTGGTGGTCACGGTAAAAGTGAGCGGTGATGCCCTGGAGGTGGACCTGACCGGTTCGGCGTTGCAAACCGAAACCGCCTATAACGTGCCGTTCGAAGGTTCGTGCAAGGTGGCCGCCTACGCCGCCTTCCGCAAGCTGCTGCTCGACGCTGCCACGCTGCCCAGCCCGGTGCCGTCCAACGAGGGGTCGTTCCGCCCGATCAGCGTCGTGGCGCCGCTGGGCACGATTTTCAACCCAGTGTTCCCAGCCGCTGCCGAGGCGCGCTTCACCCAGTGCAACCGGATGATCGATCTCATCATCAAGGCCCTGGCCCCGGTGCTGCCGGAGCGGGTGATCGCCGGCAGCTCGGCGTCGATCTCCTTCGCTGCCTATTCCGGGGTGAAGGCCGATGGCGACTATTGGGTATTCCTCGAAGTCAACGAAGGGGCATACGGCGGGCGGCCGAAATCCGACGGGCCCGATGCCATCGACAACCTGATGGCCAACACCCGCAACAACCCCATCGAAGACCTGGGGATGCACCTGCCGATGATCTGCGACCGCTACGAGCTGCGTGACGATGTGCAGCCAGGCGCTGGCAAGTACCGCGGTGGCATCGGTGTGGTAAAGGCCCAGCGGGTGCTCACGGCGGGCTTCATCACCCACGAAAGCGAACGGCATTTCGATGTGCCCTGGGGGGTGTTCGGTGGCTGCGACGGGGTGGTAGGCAAGACCGAGATCTACAATGTCGCCAGCCCCGGGCAGGTGGTGTCGATGCCGTCGAAGTTCTCCGGGTACGCGTCCAAGGCGGGGGATGTGATGGCCTACTACTCGCCCTGTGGCGGTGGCTATGGCAACCCGCTAGAACGCAGTGCCGAGCAGGTGCGCGAAGACGTGCTGGATGACTTCTGCAGCCTCGAACAGGCCTTTGAGGTGTACGGAGTGGTGCTCGACGAGCAGGTGCGCCTGGACATCGAGGCCACCCGCGCCCGGCGCCAGCAACTGCAGGGCTGACCACAGGTCTGCCCGCCGCAGCCTTTGCTGGGTTGCTATTCGCCAGCAAAGGCCGTTGCCCACGTTCGTTCCTTTCCCCAAGAGCCTGCGGCCATCGCCATGGCAGGTAGGTTGCGCCTTCCATTCATGCACAGGTGCTTCGATGAACAGCCCCGAATTGACTTCTGTCTCACCGACTCCGGCCGTCTCCCGTCACAACCTGTTGGAACCGTCGATTCTTCCGGTACAACGACGACATCGCTCGATCGGTACCCTGGGTTTCACCTGGATCTGGATCGGTATCGCGTTCATGATCGCCACCTTCCAGCTGGGTGCTACGGGTGTTGCCGGCCTGCCGCTGCCACAGGTCGTAGCGATCATTCTGCTGGCCAACATCGTCCTGGCGCTACTGATGACCCTGACCGCGGACATCGGTACCGAACATGGTTTGTCTTTCGCGGTGTATTTGCGAGCGCCGTTCGGCGTGCATGGCACACACATTCCGTCATTGTTTCGCGGCCTGGTCGCGGCGATCTGGTTCGGTATCCAGACCTACCTCGGCGCCCTGGCCCTGAGCGGTATCGTCGAGTACTTGACCGGGTTCGACAACTGGGCCTTGTGGTATGTGATCTTCGCAGTGGTGCAAATCATCAATACCGCGCTGGGTATCAAGGCGGTAGAGTTTCTCTCGTCCATCGCAGCGCCGGCGATCATTGCCATCTCGGTTTGGATGTACCTGACCCTCGATGTGCTGGCAGTCACCAAAGGGGTCAATATCTGGACGTTCGTCGGCGACAAGCAGCTGACCATCATTACCCTGTTCCTGGCTAACGTGGCTTTCTGGTCGACCTTGGCCATCGACATTCCCAATATCACCCGTTACGTGCGGACACCAGTCAATGCTCGGGGGTTCCTGTCTCGTAACCGGCATATCTTTCTTGCTCAACTGGTCGCATTACCGCTGACTCAGACCTGGATCGCGGTCATTGGCGCGGCATCTTTCGTCGCCGCCGGAGACTGGAATCCAATCAATGTCATCCAGGCCCAGAGCACCGGGCTGAGCCTGGTCGTGCTGATGGTCCTGGTGGTGCTGGCACAGTGGTCGACCAATACTGCAGCCAACCTGATCCCGGCGGCGCTGACCTTCGTCAATGCTGGAGCACCACGAGTCAGATACCCGACTGCAGTGATGATCGCGGGAGTCATCGGTACACTTTCGATGCCGTGGGCCATCCTCGATAACCTGTTCGCCTTCCTGTTTTCGTATGGATCGTTCCTCTCGGCAATTGGCGGGATCATGGTGGCTGACTATTACCTGATTCGGCGACGCCGGTTGAACGTGCCGCAGTTGTATGAGCTGCAAGGGCAATTCCACTATTGGCGCGGTTTCAACCCTGCCGGCTTGTTAGCGTGGGCTGCGGCCAGCGTGTTGGCGTACTGTTCCGGTGACTGGGCATTTGTAGTCGGTTTCGTCAGCGGTTTGGTGATCCATGCCATGCTGATGAAGTTCTGGATCGTTCGGCGCTATCCCCAGCAAGAGCTCACCGGCAATGGCGCGCAGTGGCTGGCCAGCAGTGTCGGCCACGACTGGCGCTACGATGCCAGTACCGATCGCTTCGGCCTTACGCCATCAGATCAGGCGTGAAGCTCCGCAGCTCGGTGCCCTAGTAGGGCTTTGAAACGCGCGGCGGTAGGGCTCTGGTATTCCTCGTTCCACGCGGCGATGGTCTGCACCTGGGCATGCTCGTCCTGCAGCGGCACGATGACCACGCCTTCGCGCTGGATCCGGTAGGCGCATTCCGAATACAGCGACACCCCCATGTTGGCCGCCACCAGCCCGAGGATACCGATGCTGGTGGTGGCCTCCTGGTGAATGTTCGGGCTGAAACCGGCGCGCTGGCACAGCTGAAACGCCTGGTCGCGGAACAGGCTCCAGCCACTGGGCGCACCGAAGATGAAGCGCTCGTCGCGCAACTGTTCGATGCGCAAAGTGGCCTGTCCGGCCAGCGGGTGCCGTGACGGCAGAATTGCCACCATGCGTTCCTGGTTCACCGGCAATGAGGCGATGTCCGGCTCGGTCATTGGCCCCAGCAGGAACCCCACGTCGATCAGGCTATCGCGGATCGCCTTGTACTGCTCGTGAGAGGGCATGTACAGCAACTCCACGGTCACATCCGGGTGCAGGTCCTTGAAGCGCTCGAGAATGCCCGGCAGCGCGCCGTTGATGGCGAAGTCGTTGTAGGCCACGGTCAGGTGGCCGATGTCCCCCGCCGCGGCGCTACGCGCCAGGTCGATACCGCGTTCGATATGGCGGAACACCTGCTGGCATTCCTGCAAGAACAGCCGACCGGCCTCGGTCAGCGCCACATGGCGCGTGGTGCGCATGAACAACTCCGCCCCCAGCTCGCTTTCCAGCGCCTTGATCAGGCGGCTCAAAGCCGGCTGGGTGATGAACAGGGCATCGGCGGCGCGCTTGAAATGCAGCAGTTGCGCGACGCGGACGAAGGCTTTTATCTGCTTGAGATCAAAGCGGATATTAATGCTCATTTTGGTATCAATGCTCGCCAACAATGAATTGGATGTCATCAGTGGCCGAGATTATCGTGAGTTCCAGGTCAAGGCAAACCTTCCTTGCCGAACCGCTCACAACGACCCACTGGGGAGATTCACTATGTCGCAAGACCTGATGACCATGCTCGAACGCGCCTTCGAAGAATCGACCAAGCTCTACAAGGAGCGTGGCTTCCAGCGCCGTATCGGCTTCGGCAAGCGCCCGGCGCTGATCAACGTCGACCTGGCCAACGCCTGGACCCGCCCAGGCAACCCGTTCACCTGCGAAAAGATCGACGACGAAATCATCCCCGGCGTGCAGCGCCTGATGAAGGTGTTCCGTGCCAACCACTTCCCGATCGTCCACGTCACCACCTGCTACCAGAACACCGACCGCCATGACCCCAACACCGACATGGGCCAGTGGCACAACAAGATCCCGGTGGACGTGGTCAACCAGGCCGATGAGAACCTCTGGGCGATCGACTCGCGCATCGCGCCAGTCGATGGCGAGTTCGTGCTGGTGAAGAAGCGCGCCAGTTCGTTCAGCGGCACCTCGCTGGCCGGGTACCTGCGCTCGGCAGGGGTCGACACCATCCTGGTGACCGGCGTGACGGCCTCGGCTTGCGTGCGTACCACCCTGTGCGACGGCCTGGCCGAAGGCTTCCGCACCATCGCCGTGAAAGAGTGCATCGGCGACCGGGTACCGGGCGCGGTGGCCTGGAACCTGTTTGACATTGATGCCAAGTTCGCCGACGTGGAAACCGTCGACAGCTGCCTGGATTACCTGGCTAGCATTGGCAAACGTTGACCGCCCGGGTGTGACCCGCGCCATGCTGAAGCCGGGCTTCAGCATGGCGCGTTGCGTTTGTCCAGCCGCATGGCTGAAACACACCTGTACGCCAGGCTCATTGATTGCAAGCTAAGCGATTGTTAAGGTCGGTCCTCCCAAGAATCATCATGAGCGTCTGGTCGAGCTGGCAACTATCTTCAACTGCGAAACAGCCGACCTGCTGACCGAGGGAGCTCCCGCCCGGAGGACCAGGCCCGCAGGCTCCATGACCTTCTTTCCCGGCTGACAGCGGCAGACCGTGAGCTTGTCATGGACATGGTGGAGCGCCTGGTTGCCCGGCTCGGCCAGGACTGAGCGCTGAATCATGGCGACTACATGGCGGGCTCGGACGCCTCCTCTGTACCCGGCTCATCGAACAGCGATCCACAGCGCAGGCACAAATACCTGAACCCTCCGAAGTGATATTTGGCGACCCCAGGGTTGGGGTATCTGTGTCCGCCTCCTGAGCCCCCTGCAATGCACTGTCGGCCAGGCTGACCAGCAGGGCGATGCCCTTGGCAACGTCCCGCGTCAGAATGGCCTTGGACTCGCAGATTAAGCATCTGATCATGGTTCCTCGTGGTAATAACGGCCGAATGCACAGCCGCTGGTGATGACTGGTTGGCGGTTGTCGCTGGGGGTTTTCAGCAGGGATTGCCCGGGCGTGGGCAGAGCAATCTGAGCAGGCGATTCAGCATCCAGCAGGCCAGGACCACGGCGAGCAGCAGCGGCGGGAAGCGCAGCATGAGCAAGATGCTCAGCACCACCGTAGCAGCGGCCGCGAGCGCGCCGATGAAGATGAGCAGGTGGAGTAGAAATCGAAGTAGAAGCATAGTGAGTCTCCAAGAAAACCTGCCTGGCCGATGACGGCAGCGCAGGCAGGTGGGATTCAGTGGGGCTGTGAGGCGAGGGCTTCCAGTTTGTCTGCGAGGAATTTGGGCGCCGCCTGTGAATCAACGGGGGCGGTCGAGCTGGCTGGCTCTGGGGCGGTGAAGAACTCCTCGATCACAGCGTGACTGTCTTCTTCGCTGTCCTCAAAGGCGCCATTGCCGAAGCCCCGGCGGGCTGCCTCATCCAGCGCCCCTTGATCGAAGCCGGCGGTTTGCCGTTGCGCCGCGAGCTCGCCCGCCTGCTGCAGAGCTTCAGCCATGCCCATGCCGTTGCGTACCGTGAGGTCGACGTAGAAGATCGGGGTGCCGTGGCTCTGGCGCGTCGACTTGCCGCGTAGGCGCAGCTCCAGCGGCAGGCAGGCCAAGCGATTGCCGGAAATGGCCTGGAAGTAATGTAGCCGGGCTGCCAGGGTGCGGATGCTGTTGAAGCCGGTGGTGCGGAACACGAAGGTGCCCAGCGGATCCTCCTCGCCAATGACCACGTTCAGCCGGCCATAGGGCCTGCAGGCATTACCCTTGGCCAGCGGGCAGGCATCCGGCGAAGGGCAGGGCAGCGATTGCATACCGTCCTGAGTGACGCGCTTGCAGGTTTCGCCATTACCGACGCACAGTGGCCGTCCCGACTGCCGGTCGAACAGGGTGTAGTCGGCGCGAAAGTTCAATTCCGGTTCGTTGAACAGCAGACGTACCGGGATGCTACGCAGCTTGTCGTCCTTGCCCTGACGCAGTTCATCGTTGAGCGGGTGCAACAGCCAGCCATCCCGGCCCTGCACTTGGGACGTGATGGTGAACTGGTCATCCTTCTCCGGAAGACGCTTACCGTTTTTCTCGACGACCTTGCCAATGGAGATGCGACCGAGTGCGGGAGGGATGAGTGCGAGACCTTTCAACATGGTGGTGCTCCTGGAAATGAAAAAGGCCAGCCACGCAGCGCGAACTGCATGGACTGGCCAAGGGGGAAGGGGTGATGGAGGAGGAAATCAGCCGACCAGGAAGCGCCGCGCACCGGGCTTCAGCAACGGATACTTGGCCTGCAGGTACGGCTTGTCCTTGAGCAGTTGCGCGACATCGAAACCGATGTTGTCCTTGGCCTTGCGCCAACTGACGTAGCCGCTGGAGAACTCCGCGCGACTGGCGTCGCCCATGGCCTGCTGCAGCATCTGCTTGAGCTCGGCCTCGCGCTTTTCCTTGTCGGCCATCGACTGCCGCAGGGCCTTCAGTTCGATATAGGCGGCAGTCAGCCCAGCATGGCTGCTGAAGTTGACTACCTGACCGTTGTCCTCCGGATACAGGCAGCGTAGCGCTGCCTCCGCGGATGCCGTCCCGTCGGCTGGCGGTGGTGTGTCGGTCTCCACGTAGCGCCAGAACTTGCACTCCAGCTCGATCAGGCGAGCAATCATCTGCTCGTCCCGCTCAATGCGGTGGATCTCCAGCGTCTGGCCACCAAGCAGCACGGCTACATCCGCAGCCTGCTTGCCAGTGACGGCGAGCTGGTGCATCACCTGAAGCTCGACATACTCGGGGATGCCTTCCTTCCAGAGACGTGCCCCGTTTATGCCGGCGGTCTTGCATTCGAGGATCTGCACATCGTCGGCACCGATTACCTCACGGTCGATGTTGGCCAGCATCCAGGGCAGCTCCGGATCCGGATGCTGTAGCACGGCGTTAATGCGGCGGACCTTGTTCTTGGTGCGCTTGCTGTAGTGCCAGGCCACGATGGGTTCCAGGACGTTGCCCCAATACATCGGGCTTTCCTCATCCTGGGTATCGCCCTTAGGCAGCGCAGTGTCGCGGCCGGTCTTCTCCAGCCACAGTTCGAGCTGCGATTTGTAGGGATTCAGTCCCACGGCAGCCGCGGCATCCGAACTGCCGATGCCTTGTTTACGGATCTGCAGCCAGTCCTCGCGCGGAAGCTCCTTGGTGCTGACCAGGCGCAGGGCCGGGCGGGCTTTGCGGGAGCTGCCGTTCAATGACGTTGCTTTCATGGTATTCACCTGCAGACATGAAAACGCCCGACCAGCACAAGGCTGACCGGGCGCGAGGGTTGAAGTAAGTGAGGGCTAAGCGGCGAGCTGTAGCGCGGCATCCAGAGCGCGTTGCTTGATCTGTGCCCCCTGGCCGAACCAGGCCGAGTCCATGCGGTACTCGTTGCTGCGGGCACGACGTTCGTGGTCGACGTACTCGGTCACGGCGTTGAGTAGGCCCCAAGCTGTGCCACGTGCAGAGTCCAGCTGGCTACCGCGACCACGGCCTTCGTACAGCTCCTGGGCTTTGCGTAGCGCACGCTCGTTGGGCAGTACCTCCGGTAGGGCGCCGGTCGGGCTGGTCTCGCACAGCACGCCCATAAAGAATCCCAAAGCCTCATGCCACTGCACCTTGCGTTCGGCCAGCGCGCGCATGCGGTACATGAAGTCATCCCACTGGGATACGGCGATACCGAGCTGTTTCTTCACTGCTTGCGGATCGAAGCGGGTGTTGTGCGGCACCTTGATCGCGCGGCTGGTGCCGTCCAGGGCGATGGTCAGGGTGTTGTTGCACACCACGCGCACAGTGGTGGGTGTGGCAGTGGTGGCCAGGGTGCCGTCGCAGGATGTCGCGAGCAGCAGATAGCCGTTGACCTGATCATTACCCTTGATCGCAGCGCCTTGCCCGGTACGCGCCAGCGCCCAGAACTTGCGCCCGCCCTTGAGCACGCCAGCGGTTTCCAGCTCGTAGCCGGATACCTCGGTGAGGTCCCGGTAAAACTCGAGCACTTCCCGAGGCTGCACGGTGTGGTAGCGCTGCGAGACCACCGACAGCGGGGTTTTGGTGTCCGAACGGAACAGCACCTTCTGTTCGGGGAAGGAGTGAATTGCGCCCAGATGGCCCGTGACCTCTGATTTGAAATGCACGGGACTTTCGAGGATCTGCCAGTCCATCCCGGCTTCACGCTGCCAGACTTCGATGGGTTGTTTCTGAGTGAGCTGATTGCCCAGGCCATGCCACGGAGTAGCGCCAGCGTAGGCCATGGTTTCGACGAGATGTGCCATGTGAGCGATTCCTTTGGGTGCAGGCCGGCATAAAGCGCCGCGCCAGGCGCAGCACCGACCGGACGATTGAAATGAGAGGAGAGAAAGGGCCGGATCAGACTGGCAGGTTGAAGCGATGACCGCAGAGCAGACAGAGATTGTGGGCCAGGACGTGGCGGTCGAGCGACTCGCCAAGCTGGGCGCCTAGCGCACACCCGCCTACGCCGCCGGCCAGGCCGGCGAGAATGGCACCAGACACGGAACCTAGGGTGATACCGACAGGTCCGGCGAACGCGCCGATAGCTGCGCCAGCTTGGCCACCTCCCAGGGCTGCGCTGACGCTACGTGCAATACCGCCAAGGGTGCCGACGGCGGCGCCGACTCTCATGGCGTGATGGAAGGAAGCGATTTTTGGGGAGTGACAGCGAGGGCACTGCAATGACATGGGGCTAACCTCCTTGGTGCTTATGTCATCGCGATAATGTGTGGTTGAGATTTTTTCGAGTCGAATGGTCGCATTTCAGAAGCGAAACCAATGACGTAACGAGCCACAATCGGCAGAGACAGGCCGGGATTAGTGCTGATAGCTACTGCTCGCGTAGCGTCGCTCAAACTCCATCGTGCAGAGATAGCCCTTTGAATCGCCCCTGGTTTCGTAGACACCTCCAAGCCTCATAATGAGGCCCAAATAGGAGGTGCCATGAGTCGTCAGCGTTACCCCGAAGAGTTCAAGATCGAAGCGGTCAAGCAAGTGACCGAGAAAGGCAAACCCGTCGCCGATGTCGCCCAGCGCCTGGGCATGTCCGTACATAGCCTTTACGCCTGGATCAAGGTCTACACCAAGCCCCAAGAGCAGCGTCAGCAAGACGACGATCAGCAGGCCGAATTGCGCAAGCTACGCGCTGAACTCAAGCGCGTGACTGAAGAGCGAGACATCTTAAAAAAGGCCGCCGCGTACTTTGCCAAGGAGTGCGGCTGAAGTACGCCTTCATCAAGAAGCACTCGACTGATTACCCGGTGCGGCGCCTTTGCCAAACCCTCAAGGTGCACCCCAGCGGCTACTACGCCTGGCTGGCCGAGCCTCAATCTGCCCGAGCAAAAGAAGATCAACGTCTGCTTGGCTTGATCAAGCACGCTTGGCTAGAAAGCGGAGGTGTATACGGCTACCGCAAAATTCACGATGACCTACGTGAGCTGGGAGAGGAATGCGGACGAAATCGAGTCGGGCGCTTGATGCAGGCGGAGGGGCTACGTTCGCAAACGGGCTATCGGCGGCGTCCAGGGTTTTACGGTGGAAAACCAACAGTGGCCTCGCCCAACCACCTCGCGCGGCAGTTCAAGGTCAGTGAGCCGAACAAGGTCTGGGTGACAGATATCACTTACATCCGCACCTATGAAGGATGGCTCTATCTAGCGGTAGTGCTGGATCTGTTCTCACGCCAAGTAATTGGTTGGTCAATGAAGCCAAGGATGTGCAGCGACCTGGCTATCGACGCAATGTTGATGGCTGTGTGGCGACGCAAGCCACAGCAGCAAGTGATGATTCACTCAGATCAAGGTAGTCAGTTCAGTAGCTCAGATTGGCAAAGCTGCTTGAAGGCTAACAATGTAATCAGCAGCATGAGTCGGCGGGGAAACTGCCACGACAATGCCGTAGCCGAGAGCTTTTTCCAACTTTTGAAGCGGGAGCGCATCCGACGAAAGATCTACACAACCCGTGAAGAAGCCCGAAGTGATATTTTCGATTACATCGAAATGTTCTATAACCCTAAACGCCGACACAGCAGTGCTATGCAGCTGTTTCCAATAGAGTATGAGAAACGCTATTTCCTGAGCTTGGAGAGTGTCTAGGAAACCAGGGGCGATTCATGCGGTGTACCGTCTCACGAAACCCTACGTCCAGGAGCGACAGATCCGGAGGTTCAAGCTGTTCTAGAGCTGTGAGGTCAAGGAGCTTCAGCTCGGCGACTGGAGTCAGCGCCGTACTCACCACATGGTCCCCGGTGATGGAGCGTATTTCGCTCAGGCAGGTCTCTCGCTCCAGCGCGCAGTACAGAGCAGAGATACCGTTCGGCGTCATCCTTTGACTGCTTGCAAGGAATGTCGGAGTAGGGCCGAATTGGCCTGCGGGATCATTAATTATCTTCTCCGCATCGCTGAAACCTTTAGCAAGGCGCGCACGGTACATCAAGTCGCCATTGGCCATGGTCCGTATAGCTTCAGACTTAAGGCGCTCGTTATCGGCGACCAGCAGGGAGAAAATCGAGTCGAGAAATCTTCCGGCATTCGCGTTGAAGAACCGGTGCGTGTATTGCACACCCTCAACGAACTGGTTCCAAGGACCCTCGTAGAGGTTTACTTCCATCGCGTCGTCTTCGCCATAAAAGTGCGTAGTGTCGCCGGCGTCATCTAGATTGAATTCGTCTGGAACACCGCTACACAAATCGTCGAAATATGGTTCGTTGCCGAGATCAAACCATTCTGAGAGAACAATATCTATTTCTGCAATTGGGAATAGCTCAACCCTAGCCCCATACAACATGCCAATCTCGTAGTCCGAGAGATTCTCCTTACGGGCAGTATTCTCACGGACCCGGGCATAGACGTATTCAAATAGAATCTGGGATTCAATTGCGTTGCCACGGCGCTGGCAATACTTGCAGCCAGCTTCCTGCCCGTGCGCATCGAACAGCTTCTTGAGAGGTTCCGGAGTGACGCATTCAATACAAATCATCGCTTCTTCCTGAAGTTTCTTTTCTCATGCATAGGGCTGGAGCCATCTATTTAGCAACGCTTGCAGCGCCCATGTAGCCCCAAAAAAGTAGCAGCTGATTGCACTGTACCATTAAGGTAATCTCCATCAGGGACCATTTGAACAGATATTCCAGGGAGGGTCGAGCCACTCATGTCCGCAGATAAATCTCTTGTCGCTGCCCTTCAAGCGCTGTGGGACATCCCGCCACCTGGCTCGCAGAATCTCTGGAGCAGCCGCGAGTTCGTCGCACTGAAGGAGTTGCTCACCAAACGCTACTACAGCGGAAAATCCACCTTCGGGCTGGAGGTCTCCATCGGCAATGCGCTTAGGTCGCTGGGGCTGCCATGCAGCACCCCTCATCTGTCTAACCCGTCCATGCCAGACATGGCTAAGGTGGCTGGCCTGTTGGCTCATGAGTTTCAACGTACCACCACTAAGCGGCGTTACCTCTGCCCGCTCGATATGGCCGATGAGCTCCCGTCCTTCCAGTTTGGCAATGCCCGGATGGGTCGATTCGCCGATACCGAACTTGAGGTTTTGTTCAATGCGCCCCGCTTAGAGCGCTGCTATCCAGACATGCAGCTGGACGCTCAGCGCCTGTCCCAGTTTCATTGGATGGTCGTAGAGGAGGACGTATCTGTTCGCAGCGAATCGGGCAATCGCCAGTTCTCCTGGCTGGATTTCCCCATCGGAAAGGATCTGGGCGAGATTGTTCCCCACAGCGGGCGCTTCCCCGCTGCGGTAGAACGTGCACTGTTTTTCCTGCTACTGGCGCCATGGGAAGACTGGGCCGAGATGACCGAAGTGGACTGGCGGGGTTTCCGGCTGCCTTGGGTCTATACCCTCGACGATGACCTGTGCGCTTTCCCGCACCCGCCGCCCCACCCTGAGCGGCTGACGTGGGAGCCGTGCTCCTTCCAAGTGGACCACGACGAGTGGGAGGAAGCCGAACGCCCTATGTGGCTGCGAACTTGGGCAACCGCCGAGGATGTGCGGCAGGCACTGGAAGCCAGGTGGGAGCTGCTGCGTGTAGCTAGCCCCCAAGCGTCGGAGCTTTTCTCAACTCCTGTCGAACACTTCCTGGTCCGTGCGTTTCTTTCTGACGGCATCGATGAAGTGATGGCGCACCTCATCATGATTGAGGCCGCGTTTGGCGCCGAGGAAGACCACAGGCGTAAGCTGCGACTAACAGGTGATAATTACGACGAATCGCCGACGCGCAGGGTTGCTGCAAGACTGAGCGCCGCCATCGTCGAGCCTGGCGCAGCGAAGGAGCATCCCGTCGCCGTGTGATGATGGACCTGGGGTACATTAAGCGTTTAACGCAGCGCTGCGCGAGTCCTGCATTGGGGGTGATTGCTTTGAGAGAGGCTGAAACACTGATTCGGCATACCGGCAAGCTGAATATTGGCGCTGTGGAGAAAGCGATATTGGAGACTTTTCCATGATGAGGTTCTCTGAAATTGAGGCGTTCAGGGCCGTCATGTTGTCGGGCTCAACCACTGCGGCCGCGCAGACGCTGCACACCTCACAACCTAATGTGAGCAGAGCGATTGCGCTGCTTGAACAAAAAACCGGCTTGAAACTTTTCGAGCGATTGCCAGGGCGACTGGTGCCCACCAGTGACGCCCGGTCCTTCTTCAAGGAGGTACAACGAAGCTTTGCGGGGCTGCACCATCTGGACGAAGCCGCCAAGCGGATCAAGCGGTTCAGCGGTGGCGCGCTGACGGTCGCCGCAGTACAGATGCTTGCGCTGGGCCTGGTGCCCAGGGTGATGCAGCAGTTTTGTCAAAATCTGCCCGAAGTCAGCGTGTCCATCCATACCGGCCACGCAACGACAGTGGCACGCTGGGTTGAAGATCAAACCTGTGATGTCGGCTTGGTCTCCCAGGTCAATAACAACTATGGCCTGGCCTATGAGCACCTGTATGAGGTAGACGCCGTCTGCGTGATGCCTGCAGACCATCGGCTCGCACGCAAGGACGTGATAACCCCCCAGGACCTGGCGAATGAGCCTTTCATCTCGCTGCCCCGCACCGAACATGGCTACTCACTGGTCGACACCCATTTTGAAAACGCCGGTATTGACCGGCACATTCGCCTAGAGACCTCTTACAGTTCAATCACCTGTTCGCTGGTCATGCAGGGGCTAGGCCTATCGATCGTGAACCCGCTCGCCTCATTGGATTACCGCCATTCGGGCATGGTGACGCGGCCTTTTCTGCCCACCGTAAAACATCAGGGGTACATCATCTACCCCAAAGAGCGCGCGAACGATCGGTTGATTTCAGACTTCGTGACGACCGTCAAAGACGTGCTGGCCCGCGAACTCGAGAGCCTCGGGTGTAAAGCGCCGGCGTAGGGATTGCTCCCGGGAGGGGGGGTATATCACCAGTGCATAGGCCAAGGCGATATTCTATTTGCTTGTCCACCGCTGCTCCCCTTAACGTTGTGTTCAGCCGGAACTGGGGCGCTAAGCGTCTCCTGGAAGACAACAATTATAGTCCGTGCATTGAAGCTGGGCTTCTGCCGACTGATGTTACCCAATTGAGTCAAAACAGAGGCGGACCACTGCCTCGTTAACTCGCGTGAGGAGGGGAAGCTGACATGAAAAAAATCAACACCTTTGCATTGGCCAGCGCCATTACGCTTAGCAGCGGCGCGTATGCGCAAGACACGCTCTATTTCGCAGGGTATTCCGGCGACTTTCAAAAGACCTTTGAAACGGTCATCCTTCCCGAGTTCGAAGCCAAGCATGATGTCAACGTCGTTTATGTGCCGGGCAGCTCGAGTGAAAACCTTGCCAAATTGCAAGCGCAGCGAGCCAGTCAGCAAATCAACGTTGCCTTGTTTGACGACGGCCCCATGCATTACGCCGTGCAATTTGGCCTGTGCGATAACTTGGCGCAGTCGCCGGTGTATCAGGACATCTACGATATCGCCGCAGCCTCGAACTTCAAGGGTAAGGCGGTCGGTATCGGGCTGGTGGCGACGGGCATTGCCTACAATAAAGCAGTCTTCGCCAAGAATGGTTGGGCGGCGCCCACATCGTGGTCCGACATCGCGGACCCCAAATATGCCAAGCGCGTCGCCTCCAACCCTATCTCCGGTACGTTCGGCCTAAATACCTTGATCATGTTCTCCCGCATCAACGGTGGCGGTGAGCATGATATGGACCCAGGCTTCAAAGCCGTTCGTGAAAATGTCGCGCCCAATGTATTGGCGTGGACCTCTTCGAATGCCCAATTAGCGCAGATGTTCCAGAGCAACGATATCGATATTGCTGTCTGGGGTAGCAACCGTGCCGTGGCGTTGAAAAAAACAGGCTTTCCTATCGAGTTTGTTTATCCAAAAGAAGGCACACCCGCCATTATTGCTTCGGCCTGTGTAGTTTCCGGGAATAAGCTCGCAGAAAAATCTCAAGCGCTGATTCAATACCTGGCGTCTCCCAGTGTGCAGGCCAAGTTCGCCACCGAGGGCTTCGGCCCCGTCAACCGGCAAGCCAAGCTCGAAGAGGGTTTGGCCGAAGAGGTCCCTTATGGCGAAGAGAAGCTTGCGCAGCTGGTGCCGATAGACTGGGACACCGTTAACCGTAAACGTGCTGAATGGACAAAACAGTGGAGCCGTACCGTTGAGTGAGCGCTTTTCTCGACGATGATAATAATAGTGAGTATTGGCCATGAGTAATTTGATTATCCGAGGGCTCTCGAAAACCTATTCGGGCGGCTTTACCGCTGTGCGCAACTTGGACCTAGAGGTTAAGAGCGGTGAGTTCATCTCGCTGCTGGGTGGCTCGGGATGCGGAAAAACGACGACACTTCAGATGGTCGCGGGATTTATTTCCCCTACCACGGGTTCTGTCCATCTCGGTGGCAACGACATCACCAGCATGCTGCCTGAAAAACGTGACATGGGCATCGTATTCCAAAGCTATGCACTGTTCCCGCATATGACCGTTGCCGAAAACGTCGGCTTCGGGTTGCAGATGCGCAAAGTGCCTAAACAAGAGCTGGCGACGCGTGTCGAAGAAGCGCTCGCGATGGTCCGTCTGTCGGGGCTCGGGGCGCGTTATCCACGGGAGTTGTCCGGTGGCCAACGGCAGCGTGTCGCTATCGCACGGGTTTTGACGATCCGTCCGAGTGTCTTGCTGCTCGATGAGCCTATGTCGAACCTCGACGCTAAGCTCAGGGGTGAAATGCATGTTGAGCTCCGGGCGCTCCAGCGCCGGCTCGGCATTACTACTATCTTGGTCACCCATGACCAAGTCGAAGCCATGACAATGAGCGACCGAATCGCTGTGATGGCCGACGGTTGCATCGCAGAGCTGGGTAAGCCTCAAGATGTCTACGACCAGCCCACCTCCAGCTTCGCCATGCGCTTCCTGGGTCAGACCAATATTCTCATGGGCAAGGTGAAGTCCATCTCCCAGGGACAGGCATTGGTCCACCTGGACGGCATCGTCGTGCCCGCGAACCGGCAGCAGCTCAAGGTGGGCGACGACGCCATGCTGTTCATCCGGCCTGAGCGCATCCGCTTCACCCCGCCCGGCGTTGGGAAAGCCGAGGGGCGTATTGCATCACGTTTGTTCCTCGGTGGCCTGTGGTATTACGAAATCGAAAGCGCCTTGGGCGCGTTGAAGATGACAGCACCGAACAATGGCGAGCGCCAGCCTCAAGAAGGCGAAACGGTCGGCATCGGTTGGGGCGACGGCGACCTGCAGGTCGTATCCGCGGAGGCCGCCCATGGCTGACACTACCTACCGCGCCAATGGTGCTCAGTGGGTACTCTCGCTGCCCGCGCTCCTGTTGTTTCTAGGGTTGCTCGTCGTACCCATCGCATTGACTGGCATGCTTTCATTCAATGTGTTCGACGCCATGAGTGGCACTCAAAACAGTTATACCTTGGCCAGTTACCTGGAGGTACTCAGCGACAGTTTCTATTACGAGCTGTTTGCCCGTACCGCTTTGATGTCACTGGGCGTCACCGCCGTCTGCATTGCCATTGGCGTTCCTGAAACGCTGATCCTTTCGCGCATGCGGCCCGCATGGCAAGGTGGCTTTTTCGTCGTGATACTCGGCCCGTTACTCATTTCCGTGGTGGTACGGACGTTGGGATGGTCGCTGTTGTTGGGACGTGAAGGTTTTATCAACTCAGCGCTGATGGCACTCGGTCTGATCGACCAGCCACTACAGCTCATGTTTACCCTGACCGGGGTAGTGATTGCCCTGACCCATGTGATGATGCCTTTCATGGTGATCTCGGTATGGAGCACGCTGCAAAAAGTCGATGGCCAGATTGCCCATGCGGCCCGCTCCCTCGGGGCCGGCCCGGTGACCACCTTCAGGCGCGTTGTGCTGCCGCAGCTGATGCCGGGTATTTTGTCTGGCGGGATCATCGTCTTTACCTTGTCTGCCTCGGCCTTCGCCACGCCGGCGATGATCGGCGGTCGCGGCGTCAAAGTCGTCACCACGGCGATCTACGATGAATTTCTCTCCACGATGAACTGGCCATTGGGCGCTTCCATTGCGGTGCTCTTGCTTATTGCCATTGTCTTCGTGGTGATCGGCAGCAATCGATTGATCGAGCGAAAATTCAAGCAGGTGTTCGTATGAGTGATCGCAGCCTGGAAAGTAACGGACCCTTTGCAATACTCTTCCACACACTGTTCGTCAGTTTCATTGTGGCGCCGCTGTTGATCATTGTATTGGTCTCTTTCTCAGACAAGGGCTATATATCGATGCCTTTCGACGGCGCCTCGTGGCGGTGGTACAAAGCCATTTGGGACGCCCCGGAGTTGATCAATGCGTTTTGGCTCTCGGTGTGGCTGGGGCTTGGCGCGGCGACGATTGCGTCCATTGTCGCGGTACCCGCCGCGATAGCTATTGCCAAATACCGTTTCGCCGGACGCGAAGCACTTACATCATTGATTCTCTCCCCCTTGATGATTCCTCATGTCGTGCTTGGTGTAGCGTTTCTCAGGTTCTTTTCAGTGGCGGGGATTTCGGGTTCGTTCATCGGGCTGTTATTGGTGCATGCATTGATCGTCACGCCTTACTCACTGCGGCTTACCCTGGCGGCTGTCATCGGGATTGATCGCGATGCGGAACTGGCGGCACGCTCACTCGGCGCCTCTAAATATGTGTCCTTTTGGAAAGTGTTGTTTCCCTTGATTCTCCCAGGCGTGGCCGGCGGTTGGTTATTGGCCTTCATTCAAAGTTTCGATGAAGTCACCATGACGATATTCGTCTCCACCCCGGGTACTACGACACTTCCGGTTGCCCTGTATGAACGGATCGCATTGATGACCGACCCGGTGACGACTTCGGTTTCCACGGTAATGATTGTGGGAACGATGATCCTCATGTTTTTGCTAGACCGTATTGTCGGTTTGGACAAAGTATTAATCGGTAAAAAATAGGCCCAGGTGCACTTTTCGCTTCCAAAGACTTTGGCAGCGAGGAGCCGCTCGCCCTTTTTTCAAGAGCTGCCGCACAGTTGCGGAGGTGAAGTATGAGCAAAGAACACATGATCGTAGTGGGCGGTGGACTCGTCGGCGCGGCAATTGGCTACGGTGCCGCGCGCAGGGGCCTTAAGGTCACCGTCCTCGACCAAGGGGATGCCGCATTACGCGCCTCTCGGGGAAATTTTGGCCTGGTCTGGTTATCGAGCAAAGGTGGTGGGATGCCCCGCTATGCGCAATGGACGCGCGATGCCGTAAGACAGTGGCCGGAACTGCACCGGGAATTGCTCAGCCTGACGGGTGTCGATACGGGGCTTGAGCAAACGGGCGGCTTCTGGCTTGGGTTCAGCGAAAAAGAGGTACAAGCGCGGGCGGACTTGCTTGAGAAAATCAACAAAGCAGTGGGTGATATCCCCTATCAAATGATGGGCCCTGCAGAGCTGAAGCAGCATTTGCCTGGGCTAGGCCCCAAGGTCGTCGGCGGAAGCTTCGGTACTCATGATGGCCACGCCAACCCCTTGATGCTGCTCAGGGCACTGCATGCGGGTCTGAAAATGAAGGGGGCAGATATCATTTCTGGCGTTGACGTTGTTGCGGTCTCGCAGGACCCCGGTACCGGTAAATTCACGGCGCGTTCCCGGGATGGCCAATCCTGGAACAGCGACAGGCTCGTACTCGCCGCCGGTATCGGGATCTCCGAGTTGGCATCGCAAGTGGGGTTGCATGCCCCAACCCGCCCGACGCGCGGGCAAGTGCTGATCACCGAGCGGCTCAAGCCGTTTATCCCCTACCCGACGAACAAGGCGCGGCAGACCAAGGAAGGGTCGGTGCAGATCGGCTCGACTTCAGAAGATGTCGGTCTGGATGATCGCACGACACCTGACAAGATCAGCTGGCTCGCCGAACGGGCTGTAGATACGTTTCCCGCCCTCAAGGATGTGAGGCTCGTTCGAGCATGGGGCGCCATTCGGCCTTTAACCCCCGACGGCTACCCGGTGTACCAGAGTTCGACGACGTGCCCAGGGGCCTATGCCGTTATTTGTCATAGCGGCGTGACACTGGCGGCAATCCACGCCTACGTCATCGGGCCCTGGGTCGGGGGCATAACACCCTCACCCCCGAACTTCGAAGGGTTCCACAGCGACAGATTCCTAGACCCCAACGCGAGTTTTACCCATGACCACTAAGCCGCTTTTTTCTGTTTCGAACGCGCCTGCTGGGCGGACGGTAAAAATCACATTCGAGGGGCAAGAATTGCGCGTCGCCGAGGGCATCAGTGTGGCTGCCGCGTTGCTGACCCAAGGCGCCCGTGATTTCCGCTCCAGTATCGTCGGTAATGTTTCCCGCGCTCCGTACTGCATGATGGGTGTTTGCTTTGAATGCCTCGTTGAAATCGACGGCGTACCCGCACGGCAAAGTTGCATGGTCCCGGTGCGCGACGGCATGCATATCAAGCGTCAACTCGGCGCTGTGGCACTGGACCTCGGCGAAATGGGAGGGTGCCATGAATAATGTCCCGGTAGACCTGGTGGTCGTCGGTGCCGGCCCAGCTGGAATGGCCGCAGCCTGCCAGGCACGCGCCCAGGGGTTGACGGTGGTCGTGCTGGACGAGCAACCAGCGCTCGGCGGCCAGATCTATCGGCGGATCGAGTCCGCTCCTGAAGCCATACAACACATCCTCGGCGCGGATTACGTCGCAGGCCGAGCCCTTGCTCGTGAATTCAAAGCCAGCGGTGCTATCCACATCACCGGTGCGGTGGTCTGGAACGTGGCCGCTTCGGGGGAAATCAATTACATCGCCAATGGCCATAATGAAGACATCGTCGGCAAGTATGTCGTACTGGCCAGCGGCGCCATGGAGCGACCATTCCCCATCAAAGGCTGGACGTTACCTGGTGTAATGGGCGCGGGTGCCGGTCAGATCATGCTCAAAGGGGCTGGTGCACTGCCTACCGAGCCCGTTGTCCTCGCCGGTTGCGGTCCGCTGCTCTACCTCTTGGCTTGGCAATACCTCAGGGCAGGCGTGGCGATCAAGGCGTTGGTGGACACCACACCACAGTCGGCTTATGTCCGGGCGTTGCGCGAAGCGGCTGGTGCGCTCAAAGGCTGGCGTGATCTTGCCAAGGGCATGAAGCTGCTCGCGTCGATCAAGCGTCACGGGGTCAAGGTTTACTCGGGCGCTACCGACCTGGCAATCGTGGGGGACCATGCGGCCCAAGGCATTCAATTCAAACATCGCGGGCAGCGCACGTCCGTCGCGTCTTCTCTGGTGTTACTGCATCAAGGGGTGGTCCCGAATGCGCAACTCAGCCTCTCGACGGGCGCCGCGCACTATTGGAGCCCCGAGCAACTTTGCTGGTTGCCGCATACCGATGAGCATGGACGCCTGGGCGACACCGTGATCTACGTCGCCGGTGATAGCCGAGGCATCGTCGGCGCCAAGGCATCTGCTGTACAGGGACGCTTGGCGGCCTTGGCAATTGGGGCGCAGCTTGGAAGTTTGCAGGGCTTGGGACATCAACTGGCCGGACTGGCTCAGCAGTTGGAAAACGCTACGAGCATCAGAAAGTTCCTGGATGTTCTTTATCGCCCCCAAGAGGAAAATAGAATTCCCGCAGACGATAACGTGCTGGTGTGCCGCTGCGAGGAAGTGACTGCTGGGCAGATTCGCAGCTATGTAGCGTTGGGCTGCCATGGGCCGAATCAAACCAAGGCATTTGGCCGCTGCGGCATGGGGCCATGCCAAGGACGTTTCTGCGGTTTAACCGTCACCGAAATTATCGCGAAAACGCGCAACGTCGATCCTAACGAGGTCGGCCACTACCGCGTTCGCGCCCCTATCAAACCTATTTTACTGGGCGAACTTACACATTAGTTCGCCCGTTCTTCATACTAAAATCCAGGAGCCTATATGAGTGATATCGTTCGCATCGAAACTGACCCGCGCCGTAGCCGGGTCGTTATTTATAATGGTGTGATTTATGTCGGCGGGATGACCGCCGATGACCGCACTCAAGATATCGCCGGCCAAACACGCGATACATTGGCGAAAATTGAAGCTTATCTTGAGAAGGCGGGCTCAGACAAAAGCCGGGTGCTGACAGCGCAAATCTGGATCAAAGACCTGGCCCGTGACTTCGACAGCATGAATGAGGTCTGGAACGCCTGGACCGCACCGGGTTGCGCCCCCACGCGCGCCACCGCCCAGTGCGACATGGGCGCGCCGGATGTGCTGGTCGAGATCATCGTGACCGCCGCGGTTGCTGAGTAAGCCGCCTCGCAGTACTACAGCTAAACCGGTCTGTACGGTGTTCACGGCACCGCGCAATGTGATGAGGCGTTTCAACTACAGCTTCTGACTGGCGTGAGCGCGCGCACCGGCGCAAGGTGCGCCGCTGCGCCCACGGCTTACCAATCAGCCGGGGGGATATCCGCGGCTATCGCACCCGGCATGCCATCTACGGCCGCTACGCGCCCGATCGCGCAGCCCAGCGGGCTGAGTGGACTCCCCACAGGATTTCTAGGCCTTCAGAACAGTCTTCTCCCGCTTGTTCCGCATCCGCCCAGCCTCCACATCCGCGAGAATCGCCTGGGCAAGCCCACTCAGGTAATAGGCGGCCCAGATCATGTCGCCATCTTCATCCACAGCCCCCGCGAGGATCAGCTTGTGCACGCACCCCAACAGGGTCGAGGCCTGTTCCAGGGCATAGTCGCAGGGCACGCCAGGGCTGATGTGGAACAAGTCCATGGGCGGATTCTGGTTCGTGATGAAGCTCGTCACATCTGCGGTAGTGGCCTTCTCGGCCTCGGGAAGCGCGCTCATGTCATCACCTCCTGGCGCTCACTGGCCTGCAGCTTGGCGAGCGCAAGTTCGATCAGCGCCTTCTCCTAAACGAGCTTGCTCAGCTTGAAGCATGCGTAGATATTGACGGTGCCGTAAACGAGTTAAAGGTCACAGAGGTATTTCGTCGGTATGGACGCCTCGACAACCTACCGGAGGAATGTGTCTCACGAGCGAGTCGCGTGGAGGAGATGCTGAATGCCATCACTGCATTTGCCACCGCCTGCGGCAATTCAAACTCAACTATTGCAGAAGTGCTCGCACCAGTCTTGAGCGCACACTTATTTGAAGTCGATCATCGCCTCTCGGAAGCATATGCGGACAAGTCGCCACCTCTTCCGGCACCGGGCCGGGGGGAAGAGGAATCCAAACAGGCCAGGATGCGGCGTGGGTGGTGTGCGCTGTTCGCCGCACCTTGGAGTCAACTCAGACTTTACCGAACTTACCTCGCCGGGAATTCAGTTCTTGCAACGCATCAGGTGGTGAAAGGTTCTGAGTTTATGCACGTCATGGTTGTTATGGATGATGCTCTTGCTGGTGGTTTCCTTATTTCCTACGACAAGATTTTTGGTGGTGTGGAGCTTAGCAAGCGGGACAAAGAGAACGCAGAGCAGGGCAAAGAAACGACTATCGACCGCACCTTGCGGTTGTTTTACGTAACCTGCAGCCGCGCTCAGGAGTCGCTTGCCCTGGTGCTCTGGTCGTCCGACCCAGCAGCGGCACTTGATAGAATCAAGGAAAGCAACTGGTTTACCATAGACGAGGTAGAGACAATACCTTAGCTAATCCGATAGGTAACAAAGGTGCGCCGGTCAACCCTGATGTAGAGGGTCCTTAAAGAAATGACGGGTCTCCAATAGCGGCGTGCTATCGGGCTAAATCCGGCACATCCGTATTCCGTGCAAATGTCTGCGAATAGTAGTTATTTGTCTATTGCAAACGACTACTTTTGGGCAGTGTTTGTTGGTCAACGTATCGAAACGACTTTTTTGTCCCTATTCTCCTGGATAGCTGATACCGACAGATTGCCCGTTGCTGCTCCCTGGATGTGCTCACTCCACCAGGTCATCATCGGGCGTCTCCGCTCGATGTAGTCCGCACGGTTGTAGGCACTGCGAACCTCGTCTTTATCGACGTGGGCCAGTGCTACCTCGATCAACTCGGGATCCCAGCCATGCTCGTTGAGGATGGTGCTACCCATCGAGCGCATGCCGTGGCTGACCAGGCGTCCCTCGAAGCCCATTCGTTTCAGCGCCATGTTGGCGGTCTGGCTGTTGCAGTGGGTGCGGGGGTTTCGGTCTGCGGGGAACACATACTCCCGATGTCCACTGTAAGGTTTGATAGCTTCCAGGAGCGCGAGAGCCTGCTCCGTGAGCGGGACAATGTGCGTGCGGCGCTTCTTCATACGCTCCGCAGGGATCGTCCAGATCTTCTTCTCGATGTCGATATCTGCCCAGCGGGTGGTTGCTGCCTCGATTGGTCGAGTCATGGTGTGGAGCTGCCATTCGATCAGGCAGCGGGTTGTTCTTTTTATGCTGGCATTGGCTATTGCCACCATGAGCTCTTTCAGCTCATCGGGGGGTAGTGCCGGCATGTTTTTCTTTTTCGGTTTCTTGAAGACGGAGCGGATGCCGCTAAGGGGGTTCGCGTGAATCAGTCCCGAGTTGACCCCGTAGGTCATGATCTCGTTGAGTCGCTGCGTCAGCCGCTTCACAGTCTCAAGGCTGCCCTTGGTTTCGAGTGGTCGGAGCAAGTTGATAACCTGAGGGGCGTTGATGGCTGAGATCGGAGTGGTGCCCAAATCAGGGAAGATGTGTAGCGTGAGGGAGCGCCAGATGTCCTCAGCGTAGGCCTGTGTCACCGAGTCCTTTTTCAGCTCATACCAAGCCGTCGCGATGTTCTGAAAGGTATGTTCGGTCGCGGCTTTTTTCGCCTGACGGTTAGCGTTGCGCTGTTCCTTCGGATCGACTCCTTGGGCAACAAGCTCCCTAGCCTCGACGGTTCGCTTGCGCGCCTGAGCCAGGCTCACTTCAGGGAAAGTTCCTAGACCCATGTTTATCCGTTTCTTCGTTACGGGATGGATATAGTTAAAATTCCACAGCTTAGAGCCATTGCTTCTCACTCGCATCTGGAGGCCGTTGCCATCAGTTAGTGTGTAGTCCTTTTCACTAGGCTTGGCGGTTTTGACTTTGAGGTCAGAGAGGCGAGTAGCTTGGGCACCCATGATGTATTCCAAAGCTGGTTGTGTATTCCAAAAAATACCAGCTGAGTGCTTGGAATACCACGTGGAATACACGAAAACATAGATGCTGCTGGACGCTATTGGATCGCCATGGCGCTGAAAGCCCCGTATTTGCTGAGTTTCAGGCACAAAAAAAGACGTCCGTGGACGTCTTTGATTGATCATTTGGTGGAGCCGGGGGGATTTGAACCCCCGTCCGCCAGTACTCCGCTGTCGGTACTACATGCTTAGCCGTGTCTACTGATTTAATCCGCAGCCGCCCGACGGGCAGGGTGCTTTGGATGAGTTGGGTAAGTTTTAGTCGCTTTGCCCCCAACGTGCTACACGACGATCCTGTTCTGTATGACAATCATTTCGGGTTTACAGGCATCCCCTGATGATTGCTGGAGCCGAAGCTACCAGGAGAGCGGGCTCAGCTGCTTACGCAGCGAGAGCGTAACCCTCGTAGTTTTCGTCATTGGCAACTATAGAAAGTTGCAACAGTGGATTTACGAGTTCTGTTACCAACTCGGCATGCACCTAGAGTTTCGCTACCGGCGTCGAATCCTGATCGGCCCCACACTAGCTCTTGGCTAACGCACCTTACGGCACGTGAGGTGGAGTATACGCCATTGCGCGGGCGACGTCGACAGCCGGTCCTGTCACCCGCGTTGCGAGGGCTCAAGCACCGCTGCCGCCGGCTGAACCGCTGCCTTTCTCGGTTTTTTCCAGGCGCTCCAGCACTTTGCTGGTGATCGCGATGCAGCCCTTGGTGTCGCCTGAAGCCTGGGCGGCTTTGGCTTTGTCGACCTGCTCGGTCAGGGCCTTGTCCAAACCTTCGGAGGTAGCACCGGCGGTGGCCATGCTGTCGTCGATCTTCTGCAGGTTGGCGGTGCACAGGTCATCGGCGGCGAAGGCCGGCGATGCCAATAGGGTAGCGGCCGCGAAGAGGGCCGAAAGCGCGGTACCTTTCATGGGTGTCTCCTTTTATGGCCGCTGGGAGGTGGGCCTATAAAAGTGGACTGCTGTGATTTGGCGGGGGTTCAATTCGAGTGGTGGCATGTGGGAGCGGGCGCGCCCGCGAAGCAGGCGCTGCATTGGATGGCACGGGCTTCGCCCGTGTTCGCGGGCGCGCCCGCTCCCACAGGTTTTTGCGCCGCCTGTAGTTATTGAGGGTCAGATGCTGCGTGGACGGGTAACGCGGTCTACCAGGTAGACCAACCCGTGATAGTCGATGCCGCTGTGGCTGGACAGACCGATTTCACAGGTGCGGCTGGTGGAGATGCCTTCGCTGCAATACTGCACCGCATCCTTCAGGCTGCGCAGCGAGTGGGCGTTGAGCTCGGGGGTGGTGAAGCCCTTGTCGCCGGCAAAGCCGCAGCAGTGAATGCCCTCCGGGATCACCACCTGCTTGCTGCAACGGCGGGCCAGGTCGATCAGCGCCTGGCTTTCGCCCAGGTGCTGGGTGCTGCAGGTCACGTGCACGGCCACCGGCTCGTCCTGGGGGGTGAACTCCAGTTTGTCGACCAGGTGGGTGCGGATGAAGCGCACGGGGTCGTACAGGTCCAGCCGGGTTTCGCCCAGGTCCTGCACCAGGCGCAGGGTGCAGGGGCTGGTGTCGCAGTAGATCGGGTCGAGGCCGCCGCGGCTGGCGTGGAGCAGGGCGTTGATCAGCTCCTGGCGCTTGTGTTCGGCCTGCTCGGGGTAGCCCTTGGAGGCGAACGGCTGGCCGCAGCAGAGGCTGTCGGCGTTGCCCGGGAATACGATCTGGTAACCGGCTTTTTCCAGCAGGGCGCGGGTCTTGTCCAGCAGCGAGCTTTGCTCGCGGTCGGCGTAGGCGGGGCCCATCACCCGGGAAACGCAGGCGGCGAGGTAGACCACGCGGGGGCGGGCGTCGTTGCTCGCGGGGCCGAAATCCATTGTGCGCAGCGGCTGGGGCATGGCCGGGGTCCACTGCGGCAGGCGGCCTTTGCTGGCCTTGCTCAGTGATGCACTGAGGCGTCCCAGGCGTGGGGCGCCGAGCAGCTTGCGGGCGGTATTGGCGGCGGTGAGGGTGAAGCGGGCGCCGGCCAGGGCGGTATGGAAATGCTCGGCCAGCCAGTCGGCTGTCTTGGCGTGGTCAGCGGCCTGGCTGCGCAGTTTCTTCACGAGCTCGCCGGTGTTGATGCCGACCGGGCAGCGCTGGGCGCACAGGCCGGTGGCGGCGCAGGTGTCGATACCTTGGTACTGGTAGGTCTGCAGCAGCTCGCGGGTGTCGACGCCGGCGCGGTTCTTCGCCTGGATGTCGCGCCACATGACAATGCGCTGGCGGGGGCTGAGGGTCAGACCCTTGGAGGGGCAGACCGGTTCGCAGAAGCCGCACTCGATGCACTTGTCGACGATCTCATCGGCGGCGGGCAGCGGCTTGAGGTTTTTCAGGTGGATGTCCGGGTCTTCACTCAGCACCACGTCAGGGTTGAGGATACCGTTGGGGTCGAGCAGGCGCTTGAGCTTCCACATCAGCTGGTAGGCGTCATGGCCCCATTCCAGTTCTACGAACGGCGCCATGTTGCGCCCGGTGCCATGTTCGGCCTTGAGCGAGCCGCCGAACTCTACCGCCACCAGCTGCGCCACGTCGTCCATGAAGGCTTGGTAACGGGCGACTTCCTCGGCGCTGTTGAAACCTTGGGTGAAGACGAAGTGCAAGTTACCTTCCAGCGCGTGGCCGAAGATGATCGCCTCGTCGTACTGGTGCTTGTCGAACAGACGGATCAGACGGTTGACGCCTTCGGCCAGTTGCTCGACGGGGAAGGTGACGTCTTCGATGATCACCGTGGTGCCGGTCTGGCGCACGGCGCCGACGGCGGGGAAGGTGTCCTTGCGGATCTTCCACAGCTGGTTGTACACGGCTGGGTCTTCGCTGAACTCGACCTTCTGCTCCAGCGGGTAGTCGGCGATCGAGGCCATCACCCGCTGCAGTTGCTCATGCAGCAGGCTCTGGCTGGCGGCGCGGGACTCGATCAGCAGGGCGCAGGCGTCGTCCGACAGGCCTTTGACCCATAGCGGCATGCCCGCCATGTTCTGCACCGAGCGCAGGCTGCGGCGGTCGAGCAGCTCGACGGCGGACACCGGCTGGTGCTTGAGCACGGTGACGGCGCGGCAGCAACTTTCCACGCTGGGGAACACCAGCAGGGCGCTGGCCTTGTGCGGATGGTCGGGCACGGTGTCGTAGGTGACGGCGCTGATGAAGCCCAGGGAGCCTTCGGAACCGACCAGCAGGTGCTGCAGGATATCCAGTGGTTGGTCGTAGTCCACCAGTGCGTTGAGTGACAGGCCGGTGGTGTTCTTCAGGCGGTATTTGTGCCGGATGCGGTCGGCCAGTGCGGTGTTGGCGCGGGTTTCGCGGCCAAGGCGAGCCAGCGATTCGAGCAGTTCGGCGTGGCTGGTTTCGAAGGCCGCGACACTGGCCGGGTCTTCGCTGTCCAGGCGGGTGCCGTCGGCCAGCACCAGGCGCAGGCCGGCGAGGGTATGGTAGGTGTTCTGCGCGGTACCGCAGCACATGCCGCTGGCGTTGTTGGCAACGATGCCGCCGATCTTGCAGGCGTTGATCGAGGCTGGGTCGGGGCCGATCTTGCGCCCGTACGGGGCCAGCCACGCGTTGGCCTGGGCGCCGATAACGCCGGGTTGCAGACGGATCTGCTCGCCCTGACCGCGGATTTCCCGGCCGTTCCAGTTGTCGCCGAGCACGATCAGCACCGAATCGCTGATGGCCTGGCCGGACAGGCTGGTGCCGGCGGCGCGGAAGGTCACCGGCACGCGTTCGCGCTGGGCCAGTTGAATCAGCCCGACCACTTCGTCCTCGGACTCGACGCGCACCACCAGTTTGGGGATCAGCCGGTAAAAGCTGGCGTCGGTGCCGAAGGCCAGGGTAGAGGTCGGGTCGTCGAAACGGCGTTCGGCAGGGATCAGGCGCTCGGCATCACGCAGGAACGCAGCGGGCAGGCTCATGCAATCTCCTCGCGGGGCTGCGGCGTCTGGCGCGCGGCGTGCCCCGGTCATTCAGGCGGTACGGTGGGCAGGCGCTCAGGCGCCCAGTTCGCGGACCAGCGAATCGCGGGTGATCTCGCTGATCGACTTGGCGCCGGTCAGCACCATGGCCACGCGCATTTCCTTCTCGAACAGTTCGAGCAAGTTCTTCACCCCGGCCTGGCCATGTACGGCCAGTGCCCAGAGGAAGGCGCGGCCGATCAGCACGGTGTCGGCGCCGAGGGCGATCATGCGCACCACGTCGAGGCCGCTGCGGATGCCGGAGTCGGCGAGGATCTTCAGGTCACCTTTGACCGCATCGGCAATTGCCGGCAAGGCGCGGGCACTGGACAGCACGCCGTCGAGCTGGCGGCCGCCATGGTTGGACACGACGATGCCGTCGGCACCGAACTTGACCGCATCACGGGCGTCGTCGGCGTCGAGGATGCCTTTGATGATCATTGGGCCGTCCCAGAATTCGCGAATCCATTCCAGGTCCTTCCACGAGATCGACGGGTCGAAGTTGCTGCCCAGCCAGCCGATGTAGTCGGCAAGGCCCGTGGGGTTGCCGCGGTACTTGGAGATGTTGCCCAGGTCGTGCGGGCGGCCCATCACTCCAACATCCCACGCCCACTCGGGGTGGGTCATGGCTTGCAGCACGCGGCGCATCGGGCCGTTGGCGCCACTCATGCCGGAGTGGGCGTCGCGGTAGCGGGCGCCGGGTACCGGCATGTCGACGGTGAACACCAGGGTTTTCACGCCGGCGGCCTTGGCCCGCTCCAGCGCGTTGCGCATGAAGCCGCGGTCCTTGAGCACGTACAGCTGGAACCACATCGGCCGGTCGATGGCGGGCGCCACTTCTTCGATCGGGCACACCGACACCGTGGACATGGTGAACGGAATGCCGTGGGCCGCCGCCGCTCGCGCCGCCTGCACTTCGCCACGGCGGGCGTACATGCCGGTGAGGCCGACCGGGGCCAAGGCCACGGGCATGCTCAGGGTCTCGTCGAACAGCTTGGTTTCGAGGCTGAGCTCGGACATGTTCTTCAGCACGCGCTGGCGCAGGGCGATGCTGGCCAGGTCCGAAACGTTGTGGCGCAGGGTGTGCTCGGCGTAGGCACCGCCGTCGGCGTAGTGGAAGAGGAAGGGGGGCAGCTTGCGTTGGGCCGCGGCGCGATAGTCGGTGGAGGCGGAAATGATCATGGATTCTCGCAGCGTGGGTTGAAGGAGATGCCGGGCGCTTTGGCGCCCAGCTCCTTTCACTTTAGTGATGAACCAGCATGCCGGTCAGCCAATAGGCCTGGATCAAGGTGATCAGGCCGACGATGGTGGCGAAGAACAGGCTGTGCTTGACGGTGAAGCGGAACAGGTCGGATTCCTTGCCGACCAGGCCGGTAGCGGCGCAGGCCACGGCGATCGACTGTGGCGAGATCATCTTGCCGGTCACGCCGCCGCTGGTGTTGGCCGCGACCAGCAAGGTGTCATTGACCCCGATCTGGTGCGCAGTGGTGGCCTGCAGCGAGCTGAACAGGGCGTTGGACGAGGTGTCCGAACCGGTCAGGAACACGCCCAGCCAGCCGAGGAACGGCGAGAAGAACGGGAACGCGGCGCCGGTGCCGGCCAGGACCAGGGCCATGGTCGATGACATGCCCGAGTAGTTGGTGACGAAGGCGAAGGCCAGCACCATGCCGATCGACAGGATCGGCCAGCGCAGTTCCCAGAAGGTCTCTTTAAAAGTGGTCAGACCAGTTTTGAAGTTGATCTTCAGCACAGCCATGGAGATCAGCGCCGAGAGGAAGATCGCGGTGCCGGTGGCGGAGATCGGATCGAGCTTGAACACCGCTGGCATGGCGGTTGGCGCGGTGACGATCGGTGCGGTCTTGATCACCAGCTGGTCGAGGTGCGGGATGGCGAAGTTGAACACGAAGTTGTACATCGCGCCGCCCGGGGCGAAGGCTGCCTTGAACGGCTTGAGCGTCCAGATAGTGACTAGCACGGTAAGGATCAGGAACGGCGACCAAGCCTTGAAGATCTCGCCGAAGCTGTACGGGGTCGGCTGGCTGCCGCTTGGCTGCACCACGGCGGCGCCGACGCTGCCTTTGGCCTCGGCGAACGCGCGCTTGGGCTGCCAGACTTTCAGGAACAGGGTCAGGCAGATCAGGCTGGCCAGGGCCGAGGTGATGTCTGGCAGTTCAGGGCCGATGAAGTTCGAGGTGAAGTACTGGGTCACGGCGAAGCTCAGGCCGGCAACCAGGGCGGCTGGCCAGGTTTCTTTCACGCCGCGCAGGCCGTCCATCATGAACACCAGCCAGAACGGTACGAACAGCGACAGCAGTGGCAGCTGTCGGCCGGTCATGGCGCCGATGTGGAAGGCGTCGATGCCGGTGACCTGGCCGGCCACGATGATCGGGATACCCAGGGCGCCAAAAGCCACCGGTGCGGTGTTGGCGATCAGGCACAGGCCGGCGGCGTACAGCGGGTTGAAGCCCAGGCCCACCAGCAGCGCGGCGGTGATGGCCACCGGGGCGCCGAAGCCGGCGGCGCCTTCGAGGAAGGCACCGAAGCAGAAGCCGATCAGCAGGACCTGCAGGCGCTGGTCATCGGTGATCGACAGCACCGAGCTGCGGATCACTTCGAACTGGCCGCTCTTGACCGTGAGTTTGTAAAGGAACACCGCGGCAACGATGATCCAGGCAATCGGCCAGAGGCCGTAAAGGAAGCCATAACCTGCGGCGGCCAGGGCCATGTCGACAGGCATGTGGAAGGCGAAGATCGCCACCAGGATCGACAGGGCAAGGGTGATGCTGCCAGCCACGTGGCCTTTGAGGCGGAACACGGCAAGGGCCAGGAAGAAGAACACGATAGGGATGACCGCCGCCAGTGCGGACAGGCCGAGACTACCAAGCGGGGTATAGAGTTGTTGCCAGGTTTGCATATGGGGTGGCCCCTAATTGTTGTTGGTCAGGCACTGGCATTGGATAATTGGTAAGACCAATTTACAATGGCTGGTCGCTAGGTTAAAAGCGCTGTTGTGGGTGTGTCAATTTGTCCCGTGCAAAACTTTGGTCGCGGGTCGATGAACGGGCGGCTGCTTCCTGGTGAAAACCGTCGGCTGATGCGTGCTGGCGCGGCGTGGATCGGCGAGAATAAGCGCCCCCTGAATTGGCCGGGGGTTTGTGGAGAGCATGTGATGGTTTTTGATCAGGTCCGCCAACGGCGCCTGTCCGACGACATCGTCGATCGGTTGGAAGGGATGATTCTGGAAGGCACGCTGACCTCCGGGCAGCGGCTGCCTGCAGAGCGTGTCCTGGCCGAACAGTTCGGTGTGTCGCGCCCGTCACTGCGTGAGGCGATCCAGAAACTGGTGGCCAAGGGGCTGCTGGTGAGCCGCCAGGGTGGCGGCAATTACGTGGCCGAATCGCTTGGCTCGACCTTCAGCGACCCGCTGCTGCAACTGCTCGAGCACAGTGCCGAAGCGCAGCGCGACCTGCTTGAGTTCCGTCATACCCTGGAGGCGTCATGCGCCTATTACGCGGCCCAGCGTGCCACCGAGCCTGATCGTGCGCGGCTGAAGGCGGCGTTCGATACCTTGCAGGACTGTTATGCGCGGGCCGACGAGGTGACGCGGGCGGAGGAGGGGGCGGCCGATGCGCGTTTCCACCTGGCAATTGCCGAGGCCAGCCATAACGCGGTGTTGCTGCATACGATCCGCGGCTTGTTCGACCTGCTCAAGCGCAACGTGGTGACCAACATTGGTGGCATGTACCAGCAGCGTACGGAAACACGCGACATGCTGATTAGTCAGCACCGCGAGTTGTACCAGGCGATTGTCGAGGGCAGGGCGGAGGAGGCGCGCGAGGTATCCAGCCGGCACATTCTGTATGTGCAGGAGGTGCTGGAAGAGGCGCAGGATGAAGCGCAGCGGGTGGCGCGGGCTGAGCGGCGCAGCGGCCGTTGAGATCGGTGCTGGCTTCTTCGCGGGCTCGTCCGCTCCCACAAGTATTGCGCAGGTTTCAGACCCTGCGCAGTTCCTGTGGGAGCGGGCTTGTCCCGCGAAGAGGCCGGAACAGGCTAAAGAGTGATTACTCTTCCTTGCCCTTGTTCCGCACCGCACGTTGCAGCTCGCGGTTGGAGTCGCGTTCGCGCATGGTGTCGCGCTTGTCGAACTCCTTCTTGCCCTTGCCAAGCGCGATCTCGCACTTGATCAGGTGCTTGCTCCAGTACAGCGCCAGGGCCACACAGGTGTAGCCTTTCTGTGCCACGGCGGCTTCCACACGCTCGAGCTCGCGCTTGTTCAGCAGCAGCTTGCGGGTGCGCATGGGGTCGGCGATGACGTGGGTGCTGGCGGTGTTCAGCGGGGTGATGTGGCTGCCGAACAGCCAGGCTTCGCCATCCTTGAGCAGCACGTAGCTGTCGGTCAGGTGCGCCTTGCCGGCCCGCAGGCTTTTTACTTCCCAACCGGACAGGACCAGCCCGGCCTCGAACTTGTGTTCGATGAAGTAATCGTGTCGCGCCTTTTTGTTTTGCGCGATGGTCCCGGTCGGATGTTTCTTTTGTTTAGCCATAGGGGCGGCATTATAGGCAAGTCATCACGCGGTCGGCTATGGGATTTCGGTGTGCTTGAGCCACTGCAATGAATACCGGACAATACAAGGCCTGTTCTATGCACAGAACCTGTTTTCGGCACGCTGCGAAGCGTGGCCACCCAGACTTGGAAATGACGCCTGGATGACTACCCATATTCAACGCTCCGCCCTGCTACCGTACCCTGCCCAGGCGCTCTATGATCTGGTCAACGATGTGGCCAGCTACCCTGAATTCCTGCCTTGGTGCTCGGCGTCGACGGTGATCGAGGCCAGTGACACGCACATGCGCGCGAAGCTGGAAGTGGCCAAGGGCGGCATGAGCCAGCAGTTCGTCACCAGTAACGTATTGGTGCCGGGGCAGTCCATCGAGATGAACCTGGAAGAGGGGCCGTTCACGCAGTTGCATGGCGTCTGGGTGTTCAAGCCGCTTGGTGAAAAGGCCTGCAAGATCAGTCTGGACCTGACCTTCGATTATGCCGGCGCGATCGTGCGCGCCACGCTCGGGCCGCTGTTCAATCAGGCGGCCAACACCCTGGTGGATGCGTTCTGCCAGCGTGCCAAGCAGCTCAATGGTCAAGGTTGAAGTGGCCTACGCCACGGCCGAGTGCCAGTGGCTGTTGGCCTGTGACGTGCCGCATGGAACGACAGTCCGTGAAGCACTGCACCTTTGCGGGATTGCCGCGAAGGTTGGTGGGCTGGATATCGAGCATTGCCCGGTGGGCATTTTCGGCAAGCTGGTCGCCGATGCGCGCGAACGCCTGGTCGAGGAGGGGGACCGCCTGGAAATCTACCGGCCTCTGCTACTCGACCCGATAGAGGCGCGCAGGCAGCGCGCTGCAAAAGCCAAGGCCAAACGCTAGCTGTTCTGACTGACAATAAAAAGCCCGGACCATGGTCCGGGCTTTTTCATCTGGCCGGCAATTACTGCGGCGAGGTGTCCAGCGGTGCCGGCGTCGGCACCGGCGTGGTCTCGATGGTGTCGATCTCGCGCTGGATGGACTCTTCCGTCGAACCTGGCTTGGCCGGTTTTTCTTCCGGTTGCGGCTTGGCCTGCTCTGGCTGGGCTTCCGGGCTGACCGTTGTGTTGCTGCTGTCGCCGAGGATTTCCTGATCACGGCTCACGCCTGGCATGAAGTCACCCGACAGGCTGACCAGCTGGTCGCTGTCGTTGAAGAAGATGCTCATGCGTTCCTGCTGGCGTTTACCGCCACCAGGCTGCAGGCTGTACAGGTAGTCCCAACGGTTGGTGTTGAACGTGTCCTGCAGCAAGGGGTTACCCATGATAAACCTTACTTGCCGACGGGTCATTCCCGGGCGTAATTGGTCTATCATGTCTTGCGTGACGACATTGCCCTGCTGGATGTCGATTTTGTAAACCCCGGGAAACGAGCAACCGGCGAGTGCGAGCAGTCCCGCGAGGGCGAGGCTGTTTAGCAAGAGCTTGGTGTTTTGCATCGGTGGGCGACTTCCACTATCTTGGCTGGACAACGTAAACCCCGATCATACCCGTATTAAGAGAAGCTGCGAAGCAGCATCGGCGAGAAAGCTGACCATGGTTGAAAATAGCGAATTGCGCAAAGCCGGTCTCAAGGTGACCCTGCCTCGAGTCAAGATCCTTCAAATGCTCGACTCTACCGAGCAACGTCACATGAGCGCCGAGGATGTCTACAAGGCGCTGATGGAGGCTGGCGAGGACGTCGGTCTGGCAACCGTCTATCGCGTACTGACCCAGTTCGAAGCGGCTGGTTTGGTGGTACGCCACAACTTCGACGGTGGCCACGCAGTGTTCGAACTGGCTGACGGCGGGCACCACGACCATATGGTCAACGTGGAGACCAGTGAGGTTATCGAGTTCATGGATGCTGAAATCGAGCGCCGCCAGAAAGAGATCGTGGCCGAGCATGGCTACGAGCTCGTGGACCACAATCTGGTCCTCTATGTGCGTAAGAAAAAGTAACGATTTAACGCGTTATGAATAACAAAGGCGACCTTCGGGTCGCCTTTGTGCTTTCTGGGTGGGCCTCAAACCTTGCCGGAAACCACCATCTTGCGCGCATGTGCCAAGGATTCCTTGGTCAGGTCGATGCCGCCGAGCATCCGCGCCACTTCCTCGACCCGCTCGCGCTTGCCCAAGCTGGCCACCGCAGTATGGGTGGTGTCGCTGTTGCGCACCTTGTGCACGAACAGGTGATGGTGCCCTTGCGCGGCTACCTGAGGGAGGTGGGTCACGGTCAGTACCTGGCCGCGTTCGCCCAGGCGGCGCAGCAACTGGCCGACGATTTCGGCGGTCGGGCCGCCGATGCCGACGTCCACTTCGTCGAACACCAAGGTCGGAATGCGCGAAGTCTGCGCAGTGATCACCTGGATTGCCAAGCTGATACGTGACAACTCACCGCCAGACGCCACCTTGGCCAGGCCCTTGAGCGGCTGCCCTGGGTTGGCGCTGACCAGTAGTTCGACATGTTCCAGGCCATACGGCGACAGATCGTTGCCTTCGTTGGGCGTGAGTTCGATGCAGAACCGGCCGCCCGGCATGCCCAGGCGCTGGATCTCCTGCTCCACGGCGACGGCCAGCTGCTTGGCTGCCTGCTGGCGCAAGGCGCTCAACTCCAGTGCCTTCTCCTGGTAGTGCTGGGCAAAGGCGCCGAGCTCCTCACCCAGGCGTTCGACCGATTCGTCGCTGGCGTTCAGGCCTTCGAGTTCGTCCATCAGCTGTTGCTGCAGGTGCGGCAGTTCGGTGGGGTGCACGCGGTGTTTGCGCGCCAGCGTATAGATAGTGTCCAGGCGCTCTTCCAGGGCTTGCAGGCGCATGGGGTCGGCATCGAAGTTGTCGAGGAAGCGGTTGAGTTCGCCCATCGCTTCTTCTACCTGAATCTGTGCGCTGGCGATCATGTTCGCGGCCTCGCCCAGTGCGCGCGGGGCATTCGCTGCGGCGCCGAGGCGGTTGAGGCTGGCGGTGAGGGCACTGAGCACGTTGCCCGAATCGCTCTCGCTGCACTGGTCGATGACCTGGCGGCAGATACCGAACAGGGCTTCGGCGTTGGTCAGGTTCTTGTGTTCCTGCTCCAGTTGCTCCAGTTCGTTTTCGCCAAGGCCTAGGTTGTCGAGCTCTTCAAGCTGATAGCTGAGCAGCTGATGGCGCGCGCGTTGCTCGTCGCCGGAATTGCTCAGCCGTTCCAGCTCCAGGCGGGTCTGGTTCCAGCGCTTGGCGGCCAGTTGCACCTGGCGGGCCAGGTCGATGGCGCCGGCGTACTCATCGACCAGGCGGCGGTGGGTGTCGGTTTTCAGCAGCGACTGGTGTTCATGCTGGCTGTGGATGTCGATCAGCAGCTCGCCGAGCGCCTTGAGGTCGCCGAGCGGGCAAGGGGTGCCATTGATGTAGCCGCGGCTGCGGCCTTCGGCAGTGATAACGCGGCGCAAGATGCACAACCCGTCATTGTCCAGGTCGCGTTCGGCCAGCCAGGCATGGGCTTCGGGGATGTCCACCAGGTCGAAGGTGGCCAGGATATCCGCCTTGTCGGTGCCGGGGCGCACCACGCCACTGTCGGCACGGTCGCCCAGGGCCAGGCCGAGGGCGTCGAGCATGATCGATTTGCCCGCACCGGTTTCGCCGGTGATGACCGACATGCCGCGGGCGATTTCGAGGTCGAGGTGCTCGACGATGGCGTAGTTGTGAATGGACAGGTGCACCAACATGGGGGCGGCTCCCGAAGTTCAGATCTGGTTATTTATACAGTACTTTTTTCGGCCCTGCCAATGCCCTCTGGCGGATTCTGTTGCGGCCTGGAAAACACACTTGCCCCTTGAAGCTGGTTTTTCCGGCCCCATATAGCCGGCAGACACGGCGAGCTTTGCTCGTACAACAGAAATTGCGGAGGAGAGAACCCATGGCTGACGAACAGCTGAACGAGAAAGACCTTAACGCCGAAGAGGCTGGTGCAGTGAATGACGGCGCCCGCGTTCAAGAGCTCGAGGAGCAGCTCGCCGCCGCCAAGGATCAGTCCCTGCGTGTTGCTGCCGAAGCGCAGAACAGCGTTCGCCGCGCCGAGCAGGAAGTCGACAAGGCCCGCAAGTTCGCCCTCGAGAAGTTCTCGGGCGACCTGCTGCCGGTGATCGACAGCCTGGAAATGGCGCTGACGCACCTGAATCCTGAGGATGAACAGGTCAAGAAGACCCGTGAGGGCGTCGAGCTGACCCTGAAGATGTTCCAGGACACCCTCAAGCGCTACAACCTCGAAGCCATCGACCCGCACGGCCAGCCGTTCAACCCTGAGCATCATCAGGCGATGGCCATGCAGGAAAGCGCCGACGTCGAGCCGAACAGCGTGCTCAACGTGTTCCAGAAGGGCTACCTGCTCAACGGTCGTCTGCTGCGCCCCGCCATGGTGGTGGTGAGCAAGGCGCCGGCTGCCCCGCAACCTTCTATCAACGAGAAGGCTTGAAATCTGTCCGGGCATCCCCATCTAGGTGTCAAGCGTTCAAGTATTACCGCAGTTGGCCACGACAGTAGCCGCTGCCGCCAAATTCAAGTTTCGGGAGAGTAAACATGGGCAAAATCATCGGTATCGACCTGGGGACCACCAACTCGTGCGTCTCCATTCTGGAAAACGGTAACGTCAAGGTCATCGAAAACGCCGAAGGCGCGCGTACTACCCCTTCGATCGTGGCCTACGCCAACGACGGCGAAATCCTGGTGGGCCAGTCGGCCAAGCGTCAGGCTGTCACCAACCCGCACAACACCCTGTTCGCCGTGAAGCGCCTGATCGGCCGTCGCTTCGATGAAGAAGTCGTGCAGAAAGACATCAAGCTGGTGCCATACAAGATCGTCAAAGGCGGTAACGGCGACGCTTGGGTGCAGGCCAGCGGCAAGGACATGGCGCCACCACAGATCAGCGCCGAAGTCCTGAAAAAGATGAAGAAGACTGCCGAAGACTACCTCGGCGAGCCTGTCACCGAAGCGGTCATCACCGTTCCGGCCTACTTCAACGACAGCCAGCGCCAGGCTACCAAGGATGCCGGTCGCATCGCCGGCCTGGACGTCAAGCGCATCATCAACGAGCCGACCGCTGCTGCACTGGCCTACGGCATGGACAAGGCCAAGGGCGACCACACCGTCATCGTTTATGACCTGGGTGGTGGTACCTTCGACGTTTCGGTTATCGAAATCGCCGAAGTCGACGGTGAGCACCAGTTCGAAGTACTGGCCACCAACGGCGACACCTTCCTGGGTGGTGAAGACTTCGACATGCGCCTGATCGACTACCTTGTCGACGAGTTCAAGAAAGAGTCCGGCATGGACCTGAAGAACGATCCACTGGCCCTGCAGCGTCTGAAAGAAGCTGCTGAAAAAGCCAAGATCGAGCTGTCCTCGGCCCAGTCGACCGACGTCAACCTGCCGTACATCACTGCAGACGCCACCGGTCCGAAGCACCTGAACGTGAAGATCTCCCGCGCCAAGCTGGAGTCGCTGGTCGAAGACTTGGTCAACCGTACCATCGAGCCTTGCCGCATCGCGCTGAAAGACGCCGGCATCGACGTCAGCAAGATCGACGATGTGATCCTGGTCGGTGGCCAGACCCGTATGCCGATGGTGCAGAAGGCCGTTGCCGACTTCTTCGGTAAAGAAGCGCGCAAGGACGTCAACCCGGACGAAGCCGTGGCCATGGGTGCTGCCATCCAGGGTGCCGTACTGGCCGGTGACGTGAAAGACGTACTGCTGCTGGACGTCAGCCCGCTGACCCTGGGTATCGAAACCATGGGCGGCGTGATGACCGCGCTGATCGAGAAGAACACCACCATTCCGACCAAGAAGTCGCAGGTGTTCTCGACTGCCGACGACAACCAGGGTGCCGTGACCATTCACGTGCTGCAGGGTGAGCGTAAGCAGGCTGCGCAGAACAAGTCGCTGGGCAAGTTCGACCTGGCTGACATTCCGCCAGCACCACGTGGCGTACCGCAAATTGAAGTGACCTTCGATATCGACGCCAACGGCATCCTGCACGTCGGCGCCAAAGACAAGGCCACCGGCAAGGCTCAGTCGATCGTGATCAAGGCCAACTCCGGCCTGTCCGACGAAGAAATCGAGCGCATGGTGCGTGACGCCGAGGCCAACGCCGAGGAAGACCGCAAGTTCGAAGAGCTGGCCGCTGCCCGTAACCAAGGTGACGCGCTGGTGCACTCGACTCGCAAGATGGTCGTTGACGCCGGTGACAAGGTCACTGCTGAAGAGAAGACCGCGATCGAAGCTGCCGTGGTTGCCCTGGAAGCTGCTGTCAAAGGCGACGACAAGGCTGCCATCGACGCCAAGGTCGAAGAGCTGTCCAAGGTTTCGGCTCCAGTTGCTCAGAAGATGTACGCCGAGCAGCAAGCCGAACAGCCTCAGGGCGGCGCTCAGCAAGCCGAGCCGGAAGCCAAGCACGATGACGTGGTTGACGCCGAGTTCGAAGAAGTGAAAGGCGACGACAAGAAGTAATCGTTGCATGCTGTCGACCCGTTCACCGGCGTGTGCCGGTGAACTGGTAGGATGTCGCCGCGCGGGGGCTTGCTCCCGCGTTGGCGTATCTGGAATTCGAGATTTTTTACAGCATTTGTCTGAGCCATTCGTGGTGCGCAGGCAGGTGCTGACGGCGCGGCGCAGATGCCTGACGCCCCAAAAGGTGCAAATGACCTATGTCCAAGCGTGATTATTATGAGGTCCTGGGTGTCGAGCGCGGCGCCAGCGAAGCTGACCTCAAGAAGGCCTACCGCCGCCTGGCGATGAAGTACCACCCGGACCGCAACCCGGGCGATAAGGAGTCGGAAGACAAGTTCAAGGAGGCCAACGAGGCCTACGAAGTGCTGTCCGATGCCAGCAAGCGTGCGGCGTTCGACCAGTACGGCCACGCCGGCGTCGACCCGAGCATGGGTGGCGGCGGTGCCGGGTTCGGCGGCGCCAACTTCTCCGACATTTTCGGCGACGTGTTCAGCGACTTCTTCGGTGGCAGCCGCGGCGGCGGACGTGGCGGCGCCCAGCGCGGCAGCGACCTGCGTTACACCCTGGAGCTGAACCTGGAAGAAGCGGTGCGTGGCACTACGGTCAGTATCCGTGTGCCGACACTGGTCAACTGCAAGCCGTGCGACGGCTCCGGCGCGAAGAAGGGCTCGACCCCGTCGACCTGCCCGACCTGCGGCGGCATCGGCCAGGTGCGCATGCAGCAAGGTTTCTTCTCGGTGCAGCAGACCTGCCCGCGCTGCCATGGCCAGGGCAAGATCATCACCGACCCGTGCACTTCTTGCCATGGCGAAGGCCGTGTCGAGGAATACAAGACGCTGTCGGTCAAGGTGCCGGCGGGCGTCGATACCGGCGACCGCATCCGCCTGTCCGGCGAGGGCGAGGCGGGCACCCATGGTGGCCCGACTGGGGATCTGTATGTGGTGATCAACGTGCGCGAGCACGAGATCTTCCAGCGTGATGGCAAGCATCTGTATTGCGAAGTGCCGATCAGCTACACCGATGCCGCTCTGGGTGGCGAGCTGGAAGTACCGACCCTTGATGGTCGCGTGAAGCTGAAGATTCCGGAAGGCACCCAGACCGGCAAGCAGTTCCGCCTGCGCGGCAAGGGCGTTGCCCCGGTGCGTGGTGGTGGTGCTGGTGACCTGCTGTGCCGCGTGGCGGTAGAGACCCCGGTCAACCTGACCCGTCGCCAGCGCGAACTGCTCGAAGAGCTGCGCAGCTCGCTGGAAGGCGACAACTCGCCCAAGGCCAGCGGCTGGTTCGATGGCGTGAAGCGCTTCTTCGGCGATCTCTGACAAGGAATATGGCTATGCGACGTATTGCAGTGATGGGCGCCGCGGGGCGGATGGGCAAAACCCTCATCGAAGCCGTTCAGCAAGCTCCGGGTGCGGGGCTGACGGCGGCGATCGATCGTCCGGACAGCTCGCTGGTCGGGGCAGACGCGGGTGAACTGGCAGCGCTCGGCCGGATCGGCGTGCTGCTGTCCGATGACCTGGCCAAGGTTGCCGATGAATTCGACGTGCTGATCGACTTCACCCACCCATCGGTGACGCTGAAGAACCTGGCGTTCTGCCGCAAGCACGGCAAGGCGATGATCATCGGTACTACTGGGTTCACCGTCGAGGAGAAGCATTTGCTCGCTGAGGCGGGCAAGGACATCCCGATTGTGTTTGCCGCCAACTTCAGCGTCGGCGTCAATCTTAGCCTGAAGCTGCTGGACATGGCTGCGCGGGTGCTGGGTGATGATGTCGACATCGAGATCATCGAGGCGCATCACCGTCACAAGGTCGATGCCCCGTCGGGTACCGCGCTGCGCATGGGTGAAGTGGTTGCCAATGCGCTGGGTCGCGATCTGCAGGAAGTGGCGGTGTACGGCCGTGAAGGCCAGACCGGCGCGCGTGATCGCAAGACCATCGGCTTCGCCACCGTGCGTGCCGGCGATGTGGTCGGCGACCACACCGTGCTGTTCGCTGCTGAAGGCGAGCGCCTGGAAATCACCCACAAGGCCTCCAGCCGCATGACCTTCGCCAAGGGCGCGGTGCGTGCGGCGCTGTGGCTGGATGGGCGCGAGCCGGGCCTGTACGACATGCAGGATGTGCTCGAGCTGCGCTGATCAGTTCAAGTCCGCTGCGCCCTCTGTCGCAATCATGTGTTTAAGAGACACATATGCGGTAGACCGAAAACGCACTTTTCTGTAAGCTACAGCTTTAGTGTGTCCACTAAAAGCGCGCAGCGAATTGAATTCAGCACATGAAAGCGGGGTGACGTGTCCATACGTCACTCCGCTTTTTTGCAACCTGCGATCGCCCTTTCATGCTTGATTTACGGGAGGTCTTCTTGACAAAGCCAGCCATACTCGCCCTTGCCGACGGCAGTATTTTCCGCGGTGAAGCCATCGGTGCCGACGGTCAGACCGTCGGTGAGGTGGTATTCAACACCGCTATGACCGGCTACCAGGAAATCCTTACAGACCCTTCCTATTCGCAGCAAATCGTTACCCTGACCTACCCGCACATCGGCAACACCGGCACCACGCCGGAGGACGCCGAGTCGAACCGTGTCTGGTCCGCTGGCCTGGTCATCCGTGACCTGCCGCTGCTGGCCAGCAACTGGCGTAATACCCAGTCGCTGCCTGAATACCTGAAGGCCAACAACGTCGTTGCAATCGCTGGCATCGACACCCGCCGCCTGACCCGTATCCTGCGTGAAAAGGGCGCTCAGAATGGCTGCATCCTTGCGGGTGACAACATCACCGAAGAGCAGGCCATCGCCGCTGCCCGTGCCTTCCCAGGCCTGAAGGGCATGGACCTGGCCAAGGTCGTTTCCACCAAGGAACGCTACGAGTGGCGCTCCAGCGTGTGGGAACTGAAAACCGACAGCCACCCGACCATCGATGCTGCCGACCTGCCGTACCACGTGGTCGCCTTCGACTATGGCGTAAAGCTGAACATCCTGCGCATGCTCGTCGCCCGCGGCTGCCGCGTGACCGTGGTACCTGCCCAGACCCCGGCCAGCGAAGTGCTGGCACTGAATCCGGATGGCGTGTTCCTGTCCAACGGCCCTGGTGATCCGGAGCCATGCGACTACGCGATCCAGGCGATCAAGGAAATCCTGGAAACCGAGATCCCGGTATTCGGCATCTGCCTTGGCCACCAGCTGCTGGCCCTGGCCTCCGGCGCCAAGACCGTGAAGATGGGCCACGGTCACCACGGTGCCAACCACCCGGTCCAGGACCTGGACACCGGCGTGGTCATGATCACTAGCCAGAACCACGGTTTCGCCGTTGACGAAGCCACCCTGCCGGGCAATGTCCGCGCCATCCACAAGTCGCTGTTCGACGGCACCCTCCAGGGTATCGAACGCACCGACAAGAGCGCGTTCAGCTTCCAGGGCCACCCTGAAGCGAGCCCAGGCCCGACCGACGTCGCGCCACTGTTCGATCGTTTCACCGATGCCATGGCCAAGCGCCGCTGAGCATCCTGCATCAAGGCCCCGGGCCGGCTCGCGCCGCGCCCGGAAGCGCCTGACCCAGATTGTTCAAGACGGCTTGCCGACTGACCCGCGGATTTGAGTGACAACCATGCCAAAACGTACAGACATCAAAAGCATCCTGATTCTCGGCGCTGGCCCGATCGTGATCGGCCAGGCCTGCGAATTCGACTACTCCGGCGCCCAGGCCTGCAAGGCCCTGCGCGAGGAAGGTTTCCGCGTCATCCTGGTGAACTCCAACCCGGCCACCATCATGACCGACCCGGCCATGGCCGACGCCACCTACATCGAGCCGATCAAGTGGCAGTCGGTGGCCAAGATCATCGAAAAAGAACGCCCGGATGCGGTCCTGCCGACCATGGGTGGCCAGACCGCGCTGAACTGCGCCCTGGACCTGGAGCGCCATGGCGTTCTGGAGAAGTTCGGCGTCGAGATGATCGGTGCCAACGCCGACACCATCGACAAAGCGGAAGACCGTTCGCGCTTCGACAAGGCCATGAAAGACATCGGCCTGGAATGCCCGCGTTCCGGTATCGCGCACAGCATGGAAGAGGCCAATGCGGTCCTCGAGAAGCTCGGTTTCCCGTGCATCATCCGTCCGTCGTTCACCATGGGCGGCACTGGCGGCGGTATCGCCTACAACCGTGAAGAATTCGAAGAAATCTGCACCCGTGGTCTGGACCTGTCGCCGACCAAGGAACTGCTGATCGACGAATCGCTGATCGGCTGGAAGGAATACGAGATGGAGGTGGTCCGTGACAAGAAGGACAACTGCATCATCGTCTGCTCCATCGAAAACTTCGACCCGATGGGCGTGCACACCGGTGACTCGATCACCGTGGCTCCGGCACAGACCCTGACCGACAAGGAATACCAGATCATGCGCAACGCCTCGCTGGCGGTGCTGCGTGAAATCGGTGTCGAAACCGGCGGTTCCAACGTGCAGTTCGGTATCTGCCCGAACACTGGCCGCATGGTCGTGATCGAAATGAACCCGCGTGTTTCGCGTTCGTCCGCCCTGGCTTCCAAGGCCACCGGCTTCCCGATCGCCAAGATCGCCGCCAAGCTGGCCATTGGTTACACCCTCGACGAACTGCAGAACGACATCACTGGCGGCCGTACCCCGGCCTCCTTCGAGCCGTCGATCGACTACGTCGTCACCAAGCTGCCACGCTTCGCCTTCGAGAAATTCCCGAAAGCCGACGCCCGCCTGACCACCCAGATGAAATCCGTGGGTGAAGTCATGGCCATCGGCCGTACCTTCCAGGAATCCCTGCAGAAAGCCCTGCGCGGTCTGGAAGTCGGTGCCTGTGGCCTCGACCCGAAAGTCGACCTGGCCAGCCCGGAAGCTGCCGGCATCCTCAAGCGCGAACTGACCGTCCCAGGTGCCGAGCGTATCTGGTACGTTGCCGACGCCATGCGTTCGGGCATGACCTGTGAAGAAATCTTCGCGCTGACCGGCATCGACATGTGGTTCCTGGTGCAGATGGAAGATCTGATCAAGGAAGAAGAGAAGGTCAAGACCTTGGCTCTGTCCTCGATCGACAAGGACTACATGCTGCGCCTCAAGCGCAAGGGCTTCTCGGACCAGCGCCTGGCCAAGCTGCTCGGCATCACCGACAAGAACCTGCGGCGCCATCGCCACAAGCTGGAAGTGTTCCCGGTGTACAAGCGCGTCGACACCTGCGCCGCCGAGTTTGCCACCGACACCGCCTACCTGTACTCGACCTATGAGGAAGAGTGCGAGGCCAACCCGTCGACCCGCGACAAGATCATGATCCTGGGTGGCGGCCCGAACCGTATCGGCCAAGGTATCGAGTTCGACTACTGCTGCGTACACGCTGCGCTGGCGCTGCGCGAAGACGGTTACGAGACCATCATGGTCAACTGCAACCCGGAAACCGTCTCCACCGACTACGATACTTCCGACCGCTTGTACTTCGAGCCGCTGACCCTGGAAGACGTGCTGGAAGTCTGCCGCGTCGAGAAGCCGAAGGGCGTCATCGTTCACTACGGCGGCCAGACCCCGCTGAAACTGGCCCGCGCCCTGGAAGAAGCCGGCGTACCGATCATCGGTACCAGCCCGGACGCCATCGACCGTGCCGAAGACCGTGAGCGCTTCCAGCAGATGGTTCAGCGCCTGAACCTGCTGCAGCCGCCAAACGCCACTGTGCGCAGCGAAGAAGAAGCCATCCGCGCTGCCGGCGGCATCGGTTACCCGCTGGTCGTGCGCCCGTCCTACGTACTGGGTGGCCGTGCCATGGAGATCGTCTACGAACTGGACGAGCTCAAGCGCTACCTGCGTGAAGCCGTACAGGTGTCCAACGACAGCCCGGTCCTGCTCGACCACTTCCTCAACTGCGCCATCGAGATGGATGTGGATGCGGTCTGCGACGGCACCGACGTGGTGATCGGCGCGATCATGCAGCACATCGAACAGGCCGGCGTTCACTCCGGTGACTCGGCGTGCTCGCTGCCACCTTACTCGCTGAGCAAGGAGGTGCAGGACGAAGTCCGCGTACAGGTCACTAAAATGGCTCTGGAGCTGGGCGTTGTCGGCCTGATGAACGTGCAGCTGGCCCTGCAGGGGGACAAGATCTATGTGATCGAAGTCAACCCGCGTGCTTCGCGTACCGTACCGTTCGTTTCCAAGTGCATCGGCACCTCCCTGGCAATGATCGCTGCCCGCGTCATGGCCGGCAAAACCCTGAAAGAACTGGGCTTCACTCAGGAAATCATCCCGAACTTCTACAGCGTCAAGGAAGCTGTCTTCCCGTTCGCCAAGTTCCCAGGGGTTGACCCGATCCTCGGCCCTGAGATGAAATCGACCGGTGAAGTCATGGGCGTCGGTGATAGCTTCGGTGAAGCCTTCGCCAAGGCCCAGATGGGTGCCAGCGAAGTGCTGCCGACCGGCGGTACCGCGTTCATCAGCGTGCGTGACGACGACAAGCCACAAGTGGCTGGCGTTGCCCGTGACCTGATCGCCCTGGGCTTCGAAGTGGTTGCAACTGCAGGCACCGCCAAGGTCATCGAAGCGGCTGGCCTGAAAGTGCGCCGTGTGAACAAGGTGACCGAAGGTCGTCCACACGTGGTCGACATGATCAAGAACGACGAAGTGTCGCTGATCATCAATACCACCGAAGGCCGCCAGTCGATCGCCGATTCCTACTCGATTCGTCGCAATGCGCTGCAGCACAAGATCTACTGCACCACTACCATTGCGGCCGGTGAAGCCATCTGCGAAGCGCTGAAATTCGGGCCTGAGAAGACCGTTCGCCGCTTGCAGGATCTGCACGCAGGACTCAAAGCATGAGCATTACCAAATACCCGATGACCGTCCAGGGCGCTCGCGCCCTGGAAGAAGAGCATCTGTTCCTGAGCAAGACCGAGCGCCCACGCCTGAGCCAAGCCATTGGCGAAGCGCGTGAGCTGGGCGACCTCAAGGAAAACGCCGAATACCATGCCGCCCGTGAAGAGCAGGGCATGGTCGAGGCGCGTATCCGCGATATCGAGGGCCGTCTGCAGAACTCGGTGGTGATCGATGTCACTACCATTCCCCACACCGGCAAGGTGATTTTCGGCACCACCGTGGTGCTGGCCAACACCGAGACGGATGACGAAGTGACCTACCAGATCGTCGGCGAAGATGAAGCTGACGTGAAAATCGGCAAGCTTTCGAGCAGTGCACCGATCGCTCGTGCCATCATTGGCAAGGAAGAAGGTGACACCGTGGTGGTGAAGACGCCAAGCGGTACGGTCGAGTACGAGATTGTCGAAGTCAAACACATCTGACCGGCGCCTGCGGGCGCCATCCCTCGAAGGGATCCTCTGGCAGCTGGCCCAGGTTTTCTGGGTCGGTGGCCTGTGGGTGTTCCATGTGGGGCTGGTGCCGGCGCTGAAAGTCAGTGGCCTGGCACCCTTGCTGGTGCAGGACGTCGCCGGACAGATCGACCGCTGGTTGATCGGCGTGGCGTTGCTTGGCTTGTTGACCCAGCTGGCGGTGCTGGCGAGGGTGGACGGCCTGGCGGCTTGGTGGCGGCAGTTTCGCGGGCAGATGCTGTTGTTGGGCTTTGCGGCCTGCGTGGGGTATTACACCTTGCGCTATGGCATCTCGGTCGGCGAGCGCTGGCAGATGTTCTGTTTTCTCGTGTTGGGCTTTTCCGGCATCGTGCTGGTGGCCCAACCGGTCCCGGTCAGGGCGCGCCAGGCGCGCCACTGAGCGGAGCCACCGTCACTTGTAACGGTGGATGTTGGACAGCTGCTTGTTCGGCTGCGGATTCTTGCGATAGATCAGCGCCTTCTTGCCGATGGTCTGTACCAGTTCGGCGCGGCCGGCCTTGCACAGTTCGGCAATCACAGCGGCGCGCTCTTCGCGATCTTCCGAGCGAATTTCGACCTTGATCAGTTCGTGATCGACCAGCGCACGCTCCAATTCGGCGACAACGCCTTCGTTCAAACCGTTGCCAGCAACGATCAGGACCGGCTTCAGGTCATGACCAATGGACTTGTATTGCTTCTTCTGCTCGTTATTGAGCGGCATAATCTGACCCTTTCCGTCTGATTCTGTAAAATTGACCGGCATTTTACCCGAGGGCCACCGGCTCCGCCCAGTCAATCACGACGCATATCATCGAGGTGCCCCGTGGTACAACGTTCCAAAAGCAGCGCAAACTGGCTGCGAGAGCATTTCAACGACCCTTTTGTGAAACAGGCGCAGAAGGATGGCTATCGCTCGCGTGCGAGCTACAAACTCCTTGAGATCCAGGAAAAGGACCGTCTGATCCGTCCTGGCATGAGTGTAATCGACCTCGGCGCGGCCCCGGGTGGCTGGTCGCAGGTGACCAGTCGTCTGATTGGTGGACAGGGTCGCCTGATCGCGTCCGACATCCTGGAAATGGACTCGATCCCGGATGTGACCTTCATTCAGGGTGACTTCACGGATGACGCAGTGCTCCAGCAGATTCTGCAGGCGGTCGGCGATTCGCATGTAGACCTTGTGATTTCCGACATGGCCCCCAATATGAGTGGTACGCCAGAAGTGGACATGCCGCGCGCCATGTTTCTCTGCGAGCTGGCCCTGGACCTGGCAACCCGCGTACTGAAGCCTGGCGGTGATTTCCTGATCAAGATTTTCCAGGGCGAAGGCTTCGATATGTACCTGAAGGATGTGCGCACCAAGTTCGACAAGGTACAAATGCGCAAGCCGTCCTCTTCGCGGGACCGTTCTCGCGAGCAGTACTTGTTGGGCAAAGGTTTCAAAGGCGTTTGAAAGGCGTGAAGCGCGGTGGCTGATAGTTATTTCCAATCGGCCGCGGCGTCAGGATCGTCCGAACTTCGTGTAGTCTAGCTTTCACAAAGGGTTACAGACGGTGCCTGCGGATGCGTAGGTAATGTAGTAAGTTAGGGCGATGAATATCATGCGAGGCACGGCTGCGTCGTGCGCCGGCCTCAGAGGGTAGCGAATTGAACGACATGGCAAAGAATCTGATCCTGTGGTTGATCATCGCAGCTGTCCTGGTGACGGTGATGAACAACTTCTCCAGCCCTAACGAGCCGCAGACCCTCAACTATTCCGACTTCATCCAGCAGGTCAAGGATGGCAAGGTCGAGCGTGTGACCGTCGACGGCTACATCATTACCGGCAAGCGTGCCGATGGTGACAACTTCAAGACCGTTCGCCCGGCCATCACCGACAATGGCCTGATCGGCGACCTGGTCGACAATCACGTGGTCGTCGAAGGCAAGCAGCCTGAGCAGCAGAGCATCTGGACTCAGCTGCTGGTGGCAAGCTTCCCGATCCTGGTGATCATCGCCGTGTTCATGTTCTTCATGCGCCAGATGCAAGGTGGTGCAGGCGGCAAGGGCGGGCCGATGAGCTTCGGCAAGAGCAAGGCGCGCCTGCTGTCCGAAGACCAGGTCAAGACTACCCTGGCTGACGTCGCCGGTTGCGACGAGGCCAAGGAAGAGGTTGGCGAACTGGTTGAATTCCTGCGTGATCCAGGCAAGTTCCAGCGCCTGGGCGGCCGTATCCCTCGCGGTGTGCTGATGGTCGGCCCACCCGGTACCGGTAAGACCTTGCTGGCCAAGGCCATTGCCGGTGAGGCGAAAGTGCCGTTCTTCACCATTTCCGGTTCCGACTTCGTCGAGATGTTCGTCGGTGTGGGTGCTAGCCGTGTTCGTGACATGTTCGAGCAGGCCAAGAAGCACGCGCCGTGCATCATCTTCATCGATGAAATCGATGCCGTCGGTCGTCACCGTGGCGCCGGCATGGGCGGTGGTCACGACGAGCGTGAGCAGACCCTCAACCAGTTGCTTGTGGAAATGGACGGCTTCGAAATGAACGATGGCATCATCGTCATTGCCGCCACCAACCGCCCGGACGTGCTCGACCCTGCACTGCTGCGCCCTGGTCGCTTCGACCGTCAGGTCGTGGTCGGCCTGCCGGATATCCGTGGTCGCGAGCAGATCCTCAAGGTGCACATGCGCAAGGTGCCAGTTGGCGAAAACGTCAACCCGGCGGTCATTGCCCGTGGTACCCCAGGCTTCTCCGGTGCCGACCTGGCAAACCTGGTCAACGAGGCTTCGCTGTTTGCCGCTCGCTCCAACAAGCGCCTGGTCGAAATGAAAGAGTTCGAGCTGGCCAAGGACAAGATCATGATGGGCGCCGAGCGCAAGACCATGGTCATGTCCGAGAAAGAAAAGAGGAACACCGCCTATCACGAGGCTGGCCACGCAATTGTCGGTCGCCTGGTGCCTGAGCACGATCCGGTCTACAAGGTTTCGATCATCCCGCGTGGTCGGGCCCTGGGTGTGACCATGTTCCTGCCGGAAGAAGACCGCTACAGCCTGTCCAAGCGTGCACTGATCAGCCAGATCTGTTCGCTGTACGGCGGCCGTATCGCCGAGGAAATGACCCTGGGCTTCGATGGCGTCACCACCGGTGCTTCCAACGACATCATGCGAGCCAGCCAGATCGCCCGCAACATGGTCACCAAGTGGGGTCTGTCGGAAAAACTCGGTCCGCTGATGTATGCCGAAGAGGAGGGCGAGGTGTTCCTCGGCCGTAGCGCCGGCAGCCAGCATGCCAGCGTGTCGGGCGAGACTGCCAAGCTGATCGACTCCGAAGTGCGCAGCATCATTGACCAATGCTATGCCACGGCCAAGCAGCTGCTGATCGACAACCGCGACAAGCTCGAAGCAATGACCGAAGCCCTGATGAAGTACGAGACCATCGATGCCGATCAGATTGACGACATCATGGCGGGCCGTACTCCGCGCGAACCCCGTGATTGGGACGATGACAAGGATTCGGGCACCCCGACTGCCCAGAATGATCGCCCGGAATCGCCGATCGGCGGCCCGGCAGCTCAACACTAAGGGCATCTATGAGCTCAGTGCAGTACCCGACCCGGTTGCCTTGCGGCAACCGGGTTCTTGACCTTTCCCGTACCCATGTCATGGGTATTCTCAACATCACTCCCGATTCCTTCTCCGATGGCGGGCGCTTCAGTCAGCGCGATGAAGCGTTGCGCCATGCCGAGGCGATGATCGAGGCAGGCGCCACGCTGATCGACATCGGTGGCGAGTCGACCCGTCCCGGCGCGCGCGCGGTTTCGGTTACCGAAGAGATCGAGCGCGTGGCGCCGATGGTCGAGGCCATCAACAGTCGCTTCGACGTGGTCATTTCGGTTGATACCTCGACGCCTGCGGTCATACGCGAGTCGGCCCGCCTTGGGGCAGGCCTGATCAATGACGTGCGCGCCCTGGAGCGCGATGGAGCGCTGGATGCAGCGGCGGACACCGGGTTGCCGGTTTGCCTGATGCACATGCGTGGCGAGCCCGGGAATATGCAGGACAACCCGCATTACGAAGATGTGACCGCCGACGTAACGCGCTACCTTGAACAGCGGATGGCCGCTTGCGCAGCGGTGGGCATCCCTGCCGAACGAATTATTCTTGATCCGGGTTTCGGTTTCGCCAAGACACTGGCGCACAACCTGAGCCTGTTCAAGCACATGGAAGCGCTCTATCGCCTTGGGCGCCCGCTGCTGGTGGGCGTTTCGCGCAAGAGCATGATCGGCCTGACGCTGGATCGTCCGGTCGGTGAGCGACTGTACGGCAGCCTGGCGCTGGCGGCTCTGGCCATGACCAAGGGGGCCAGTATTCTGCGCGTCCATGATGTGGCCGAGACCGTCGATGTGGTGCGCATGATCGCCGCAGTACAGAACGCCGAATAAGAACCTTGGAGTCCCTATGAGCAGAAAATACTTTGGTACCGACGGCATTCGTGGCCGCGTCGGCGAATACCCGATCACTCCAGACTTCATGTTGAAGCTGGGCTGGGCTGCTGGCATGGCCTTCCGCAAGCAAGGCAATTGCCGAGTGCTGGTGGGCAAGGACACGCGTATTTCCGGTTACATGTTCGAGTCCGCGCTCGAAGCCGGTTTATCTGCAGCCGGTGCTGACGTGATGCTGCTCGGGCCGATGCCAACGCCGGCCATCGCCTACCTGACCCGCACGTTCCATGCTGAAGCGGGCATCGTCATCAGTGCTTCGCACAACCCGCACGACGACAACGGCATCAAGTTCTTCTCCGGGCAGGGCACCAAGCTGCCTGACGAGGTCGAGCTGATGATCGAAGAGTTGCTCGATCAGCCGATGACCGTGGTCGAGTCGGGCAAGCTGGGCAAGGTGTCCCGGATCAACGACGCGGCCGGCCGCTATATCGAGTTCTGCAAGAGCAGCGTACCGAGCAGCACCAGCTTCGAAGGTCTCAAGCTGGTGGTCGATTGCGCCCATGGTGCCACCTACAAGGTTGCTCCGAGCGTGTTCCGCGAACTCGGCGCCGACGTGACCGTGCTGCATGCGCAGCCGGATGGCCTGAACATCAATGAGGGCTGTGGCTCGACCCACATCGAATCGCTGCAGGCGGCTGTGCTGGTGGGCCATGCCGACCTGGGTATCGCCTTCGATGGCGATGGTGACCGGGTCTTGATGGTCGACCACACTGGCGCCATCGTCGACGGCGACGAATTGCTGTTCATCATTGCGCGTGACCTGCACGAGCGTGGCAAATTGCAGGGCGGCGTGGTCGGTACACTGATGAGTAACCTGGGCCTGGAGCTTGCGCTCAAGGACCTGGACATTCCGTTCGTGCGGGCCAAGGTCGGCGATCGCTACGTGATGGCCGAGCTGCTGGAGCGTGACTGGTCGCTCGGTGGTGAAAACTCCGGGCACGTGGTGTGCTGCAACCACACCACAACCGGGGATGCGATCATTGCCGCGCTGCAGGTGCTGATGGCGCTCAAGCGCCGTGGGGATACCCTGGCACAGGCGCGCCAAGCCCTGCGCAAATGCCCTCAGGTGTTGATCAACGTGCGTTTTGGCGCCAGCAAGGTCGACCCTCTCGAGCATCCGGCAGTCAAGGAGGCCAGCGCAAAGGTAACCGAGGCCATGGCTGGGCGCGGGCGTGTGCTGCTGCGCAAGTCCGGCACCGAGCCTTTGGTGCGGGTAATGGTCGAGGGTGACGACGAAAACCAGGTGCGCAGCCATGCTGAAGCCCTGGCCAAGCTGGTCACAGAAGTTTGTGCCTGAAAGAGGCTTGCCAGCGCAGATCGGGTTGGGTAAGATCTGCGCCCACTTTGACCGACGAGGTAAAGCATGCGTCGCCCCATGGTAGCTGGTAACTGGAAGATGCACGGTACCCGCGCCAGCGTCGCTGAGCTGATCCTGGGCCTGGGCAATATGTCCGTGCCAGACGGTGTTGAAGTCGCGGTGTTCCCGCCTGCGCTGTTCATCAATCAGGTGGTTGATGGATTGCAAGGCAAGGGGATTACTGTCGGAGCACAGAATTCTGCGGTAAAGCCCGAACAGGGCGCGCTGACCGGTGAAGTTGCACCGAGTCAGTTGGTTGAAGCAGGTTGCAAGTTGGTCTTGATTGGCCACTCCGAGCGTCGCCAGATCATCGGCGAAAGTGAAGAAGTGCTGAAAGATAAGTTTGCAGCCGCTCAACTTAGTGGTTTAATGCCGGTGCTCTGCGTAGGGGAAACTCTCGAAGAGCGTGAGGCAGGCAAAACCCTCGAAGTTGTCGGGGGTCAACTAAGCAGTATCATCGACGCGTTCGGTGTTAAAGCTTTTGCCAATGCAGTAATCGCCTATGAGCCGGTTTGGGCCATTGGCACAGGTTTGACGGCTTCGCCTCAACAGGCTCAGGATGTGCATGCAGCCATCCGGGCTCAGTTGGCGGCCGAAGACGCCGAAGTTGCCGCAAACGTGCAGCTTCTCTACGGCGGCAGCGTGAAGGCGGCCAATGCGGCCGAACTGTTCGGCATGCCGGATATCGATGGGGGGCTCATTGGTGGAGCGTCCCTGAACGCAGACGAATTCGGTGCAATTTGTCGCGCCGCAGGAAACTGAACAAATGCTGGAAACAGTTATCGTTGTTTTTCATCTGTTGGCAGCGCTGTCGCTTGTAGTGCTGGTTCTGCTTCAACAGGGTAAAGGTGCGGAAGCAGGTGCATCTTTCGGCGCGGGTGCCTCTAATACCGTGTTCGGGAGCCAGGGCTCTGCAACGTTTCTAAGTAAATTGACTGCAATACTCGCTGCCACTTTCTTTTTGACAGCACTTGGGTTAGGATACTTCGCGAAGCAACAAGCTCACCAGCTTAGCCAAGCAGGTCTTCCAGATCCAGCAGTGCTTGAAGTGAAAGAGCAGCCAAAGCCGGCAGTTAATGATGATGTACCGGTGCTCCAAGAGCAGAAGAGCGACACCGCCGCTAAAGGTGATGTTCCTCCTCCAGCCGAAGAGCAGAAGTAACGGGTTTCAAATGTAGTATTGCCGAGGTGGTGGAATTGGTAGACACGCAACCTTGAGGTGGTTGTGCCCATAGGGTGTAGGGGTTCGAGTCCCCTTCTCGGTACCAATTGAAGCTTGAGAGCCCGCTTTAGCGGGCTTTCTTGCAGGTGAAGGTTTGGGTTTGACCCATAAGCAGGTTAAGTCTTATACTTTCGCCCCAGCTTTGTCGCGGGGTGGAGCAGCTTGGTAGCTCGTCGGGCTCATAACCCGAAGGTCGTTGGTTCAAATCCAGCCCCCGCAACCAGCTTCAGCGGAGCCCCTTTTCAGGGGCTTTTTGCTAGCCGAACAAAATTTACGGCGTCGTTGTCCTACGGCGCTTTCAGGGATGGGCGCTTCGCCCATTTTTTATTTGCACAGCATGCACGAGGGGGTTCAGGTGTCGAGCAAGCTAGAACAGTTGCAGGCCTTGTTGGCCCCGGTGGTCGAGGGTCTGGGCTATCAGTGCTGGGGGATCGAGTTCGTATCCCAGGGTAAGCATTCGGTACTGCGCATCTACATCGACAAGGAAGACGGCATCCTGGTGGACGACTGCGAAGCGGTCAGCCGTCAGGCCAGCGCGATCCTCGATGTAGAAGATCCGATCAGCAGCGAATATACCCTTGAGGTCTCCTCTCCAGGCATGGATCGCCCACTGTTCACTCTGGAACAGTTTGCCTCGCATGCCGGCGAACAAGTGAAGATCAAGCTGCGTTCACCCTTCGAGGGGCGTCGTAACTTCCAGGGCCTTCTCCGCGGTGTGGAGGAGCAGGACGTGGTCGTCCAGGTGGACAATCAAGAGTTCCTGCTGCCGATCGACTCGATCGACAAGGCCAATATTATTCCCAGTTTTGACTGAGACGTGCCGGGCCCGGCGGACTATCCGGGCCCAATGGCTTGCGCAAGGCGAGGCGTACGATGAGCAAAGAAGTACTGCTGGTTGTTGAATCGGTATCCAACGAAAAAGGTGTACCGCCCGGCGTCATTTTCGAAGCGCTGGAAGTGGCCCTGGCTACTGCAACCAAAAAACGTTTTGAGGACGAAGTCGACCTGCGTGTGGAAATCAACCGCCACACCGGTAGCTACGAGACTTTCCGTCGCTGGACCGTGGTCGACGAGAACGACCTGGACGATCCGGCGATCGAAACCTGGCTGGACAAGATCAAGGACACTCACCCGGAAGCGAAAATCGGTGACGTGATCGAAGAAAAGATCGAGTCCATCGAATTCGGCCGTATCGCCGCGCAGACCGCCAAGCAGGTCATCGTGCAGAAGGTCCGCGAGGCCGAGCGCGCCCAGGTGGTCGACGCTTACCGCGAACGGGTCAACGAGATCATCTCCGGTACCGTCAAGAAGGTCACCCGCGATAACGTAATCGTCGACCTGGGCAACAATGCCGAGGCCTTGCTGGCACGTGAAGACATCATTCCACGCGAGACCTTCCGGGTCGGTGTGCGCTTGCGCGCACTGCTCAAGGAGATTCGCACCGAAAACCGTGGCCCTCAGCTGATTCTTTCGCGCACTGCGCCGCAGATGCTGATCGAGCTTTTCCGCATTGAAGTGCCGGAAATTGCTGAAGGCCTTATCGAAGTCATGGCTGCATCCCGTGATCCGGGGTCGCGTGCCAAGATCGCCGTCCGCTCCAAGGACAAGCGCATCGACCCGCAAGGTGCCTGTATCGGCATGCGCGGTTCGCGTGTCCAGGCCGTATCCGGAGAGTTGGGTGGTGAGCGTGTGGATATCGTCCTGTGGGACGATAACCCGGCGCAGTTCGTCATCAACGCCATGTCGCCGGCTGAAGTCGCGGCGATCATCGTTGACGAGGATGCCCATGCGATGGACATCGCCGTTGCCGAGGACAACCTGGCCCAGGCCATTGGCCGTGGCGGTCAGAACGTTCGTTTGGCCAGTCAGTTGACCGGTTGGACCCTGAACGTGATGACCGAGAAGGACATCCAGGCCAAGCAACAGGCTGAAACCGGTGACATCCTGCGCAATTTCATCGATGAACTGGAAGTCGACGAGGAGCTGGCCCAAGTGCTGGTCGACGAAGGCTTCACCAGCCTCGAAGAAATTGCCTACGTACCGTTGGAAGAAATGCTCAACATCGATGGCTTTGACGAAGATATCGTCAATGAGCTCCGCGCTCGAGCCAAGGACCGTTTGTTGACCAAGGCCATCGCTACCGAAGAAAAACTGGCAGACGCCCACCCGGCCGAAGACCTGCTCTCCCTTGAGGGCATGGACAAGGACCTGGCGGCTGAACTGGCGGTGCGCGGCGTGGTTAACCGCGAAGACCTGGCCGAGCAGTCGATCGACGATCTGCTCGACATCGACGGCATCGACGAAGAGCGTGCCGGCAAGTTGATCATGGCCGCCCGAGCCCACTGGTTCGAGTAATTAGGCGCGGCCTGAGGAGAGAAGTGCATGACGCAAGTCACGGTGAAAGAACTGGCCCAAGAGGTCGAGGCACCGGTTGAGCGCCTGCTGCAGCAGATGCGTGAGGCAGGTCTGCCGCACACCGACGCCGGTCAGGTAGTGACCGACAATGAGAAGCAGACCCTGCTGACTCATTTGAAGAGCAGCCACAAGAGCAAGGCGGAAGAGCCGCGCAAGATTACCTTGCAGCGCAAGACCACCAGCACCCTGCGTGTCGCCGGTAGCAAGAGCATCAGCGTAGAAGTACGCAAGAAGAAAGTTTTCGTGCAGCGCAGCCCTGAAGAAATCCAGGCTGAGCAGAAGCGTGAGCTGGATGAGCGCCGCGCGGCTGAAAATGCCGCTCGCGACAAGGTCGAGGCCGAAGTTCGCCAGCGCAACGAAGAGCAGGCTCGCCGTCAGGCGGCCGATAGCGCTGCTGCAGCCCCGGCGCCTGCCGCCAAGGCCGAGCCAGCACCTGCCGCGGCACCAGCCCCGGTAGTCGCTGACGTGCCGGCGTCCGAAGACGCCGCAGCCCGTGCTGCCGAGCGCAAGAAAGACGAAGCCCGTCGCAACGAAGGCCGCACCCGTGACGAAGACCGTCGTGGTGGCGAGCGTCGTGGCGAAGCGCCGCGCGTGTCGATCAAGGTCAAGGTGAAGGAGAAGGAGAAAGCTCCGACGCCTCGCGCCGCGCCGCGCACCACCGACGAAGAGAGCGATGGCGCTCGTCGTGGCCGTGGTGGCAAGAGCAAGCTGAAGAAGCGTAACCAGCACGGCTTCCAGAACCCGACCGGTCCTGTCATTCGTGACGTGACCATCGGCGAGACCATCACCGTCTCCGAGCTGGCCAACCAGATGTCCGTCAAGGGCGCTGAAGTGGTCAAGTTCATGTTCAAGATGGGCACCCCGGTGACCATCAACCAGGTGCTCGACCAGGAAACCGCTCAACTGATCGCAGAAGAGCTGGGCCACAAGGTCACCTTGGTCAGCGACACCGCCCTGGAAGACTCCCTGGCCGAATCGCTGAAGTTCGAAGGCAAGGCCGAGTCGCGCGCGCCGGTGGTTACCGTCATGGGTCACGTTGACCATGGCAAGACCTCGCTGCTCGACTACATCCGTCGTGCCAAGGTTGCTGCTGGCGAAGCCGGTGGTATTACCCAGCACATCGGTGCCTACCACGTGGAAACCGACCGCGGCATGGTCACCTTCCTCGATACCCCGGGCCACGCTGCGTTCACTCAGATGCGTGCTCGCGGTGCCAAGGCGACCGACATCGTCATCTTGGTGGTGGCGGCGGACGACGGCGTGATGCCGCAGACCCGCGAAGCCGTTCAGCATGCCAAGGCAGCTGGCGTTCCGCTGGTGGTTGCAGTGAACAAGATCGACAAGCCGGGTGCCGACCTCGATCGCATCCGCAACGAACTGGCCGTCGAAGGCGTGACCTCCGAGGACTGGGGTGGTGACACTCCGTTCGTCAAGGTTTCGGCGAAGATGGGTACCGGTGTCGACGAACTGCTCGAAGCTGTCCTGCTGCAGGCCGAGATCCTCGAGCTGACTGCTACCCCGACCGCTCCAGGTCGTGGCGTTGTGGTCGAATCGCGCCTGGACAAGGGCCGCGGCCCAGTGGCCACCATCCTGGTTCAGGACGGTACCCTGCGTCAGGGCGACATGGTCCTGTGCGGTTCCAACTATGGCCGCGTACGTGCCATGCTCGACGAGAACGGCAAGCCTGTGAAGGAAGCCGGCCCGTCGATCCCGGTCGAGATTCTCGGCCTGGACGGTACCCCGGAAGCCGGTGACGAGCTGTCCGTGGTTGCCGACGAGAAGAAGGCCCGTGAAGTTGCCCTGTTCCGTCAAGGCAAGTACCGCGAGGTCAAGCTGGCCCGTGCTCACGCCGGCAAGCTGGAAAACATCTTCGAGACCATGGGTCAGGAAGAGAAGAAGACCCTCAACATCGTCCTCAAGACCGACGTGCGTGGTTCCCTGGAAGCACTGCAGGGCTCGCTGGGCGGTCTGGGCAACGACGAAGTTCAGGTACGCGTCATCGGTGGCGGCGTCGGTGGTATCACCGAAAGCGACGCTAACCTGGCGCTGGCTTCGAATGCAGTACTGTTCGGCTTCAACGTGCGTGCCGATGCCGGCGCGCGCAAGATCGTCGAGCAGGAAGGTCTGGATATGCGTTACTACAACGTGATCTACGACATCATCGAAGACGTCAAGAAAGCCCTGACCGGCATGCTCGGCAGCGATGTTCGCGAGAACATCCTGGGTGTTGCCGAAGTGCGTGACGTGTTCCGTTCGCCGAAGTTCGGCGCCATCGCTGGCTGTATGGTCATCGAAGGTACCGTGTACCGCAACCGTCCGATCCGCGTACTGCGCGACGACGTTGTGATCTTCGAAGGCGAGCTGGAATCGCTGCGTCGCTTCAAGGACGACGCTTCCGAAGTGCGTTCGGGCATGGAGTGCGGTATTGGCGTCAAGAGCTACAACGACGTCAAGGTCGGCGACAAGATCGAAGTCTTCGAGAAAGTCCAGGTTGCTCGTACCCTTTAAGGGTGAGCAGGGCGCCAGCCCCCGCCGCAGGGCGGTGGGCAGCGCCCCAGAAGGTAACGCCCGGTCAGGCTTCAGCCTCACCGGGCGTTTGCCGCTTTAAGTTACAGGTAGCAAGAATGGCCAAAGAATACAGCCGTACCCAACGTATCGGCGATCAGATGCAGCGCGAGCTGGCCGATCTGATCCGCCGCGAAGTCAAAGACCCACGCGTCGGCCTGGTGACCATCACCGCCGTGGATGTCAGCCGCGACCTGGGCCATGCCAAGGTCTTCATCACCGTCATGGGCGAAGAAACGCCAGACGCCGTGCAGCAGTCGCTCAAGGCCCTGAACAGCGCCGCCAGCTTCCTGCGCCTGCACCTGGGCCGCTCGATGCAGCTGCGCAGCGTGCCGCAGTTGCACTTCCACTTCGATGAAAGTGTCAGCCGCGGTGTCCACCTGTCGGCGCTGATCGAGCGTGCAGTGGCCGAAGACCGCCTGCACAAGGATGCCGACGAGTCGGACGCCAAGGAGTAAGCGGTGGCCCAGGTCAAACGTATCCGCCGCGACGTCAGCGGCATCATCCTGCTCGACAAGCCGCTGGGCTTCACCTCCAACGCCGCGCTGCAGAAGGTCCGCTGGCTGCTGAATGCCGAGAAGGCCGGCCACACCGGCAGCCTCGACCCGCTGGCGACCGGCGTGCTGCCGCTGTGCTTTGGTGAGGCGACCAAGTTTTCACAGTACCTGCTCGATTCCGACAAGGGCTACGAAACGGTCATGCAGATGGGGCAGACTACTACCACTGCGGACGCTGAAGGCGAAGTGCTGCAGACCCGCGAGGTGACCGTTGGTCGCGTCGATATCGAAGCCGTAATCCCGCGTTTTCGCGGTGAAATCCTTCAAGTACCGCCGATGTACTCGGCGCTCAAGCGCGACGGCCAGCCGCTGTACAAACTGGCGCGTGCAGGAGAGGTAGTGGAGCGCGAGGCGCGTTCTGTTACTATTGGCCGCTTGGAGTTGCTCGAGTGCGAAGGCACCCGTGCACGGTTGTCAGTAGGCTGCAGCAAAGGCACCTATATCCGCACCTTGGTGGAGGATATCGGCGAGGCTCTGGGCTGCGGCGCTTATGTCGCCGAGTTGCGCCGGACTCAGGCCGGGCCTTTCGCCCTGGCCCAGACGGTGACCCTCGAGGAACTCGAACAGGCCCATGCCGAAGGTGGCAACGAAGCACTCGATCGCTTCCTGATGCCTTCCGACAGCGGGCTGCAGGATTGGCCACTGGTGTGCCTGTCCGAGCACAGCGCTTTCTACTGGCTGCATGGCCAGGCAGTGCGTGCGCCGGATGCACCGCAGTTCGGCATGGTCCGCGTACAGGATCACAACGGTCGCTTCATCGGTATCGGTGAAGTGAGCGAAGACGGGCGCATTGCGCCGCGTCGACTGATTCGGTCGGAATGACCGAAACCACTGGCTGAGGCTTCGGCTGAAACCGGTGGCATCGAGGATGGCTGTCAGTAGGCACGGTCACACCTCTTTTTATTAATACAGGGATATGTCCCTGGCCTATTGGACCCCGCTTGCGGGATCCGTTTATCAGGAGATGGCTCATGGCCCTCGACGTTGCAGAAAAAGCTCAAATCGTTGCCGACTACCAGCAAGCCGCCGGCGACACCGGTAGCCCGGAAGTGCAGGTTGCCCTGCTGACCGCCAACATCAACAAGCTGCAAGGCCACTTCAAGGCCAACGGCAAAGACCACCACTCCCGTCGTGGCCTGATCCGTATGGTTAACCAGCGTCGTAAGCTGCTGGACTACCTGAAGGGCAAAGACACCACTCGTTACAGCGCGCTGATCGCTCGCCTGGGCCTGCGTCGCTAATAGCGGCCTGGTCAGTGGTGTGCATGGCGTGTCGCACGCTTCGGCTATGCTGCTTCGCAGCATGGTCGTCGGGCACGCTACGCGTATCTCCGAGGTTGGCAGCCTGGCAATGCTGAGCGGATTCTTCCGCTTGGCGCCAGGCTCCCAGCCTCGTGTTGTATCTGGACGGTCAATGGGGCCGATTCCCCGTTCTGCCCAAGAATTCGCAAGAAACCAGTTCCCCCAGAGCCACTGAAAAAGGTAGGAAACCGTGAACCCGGTAATCAAGAAATTCCAGTTCGGTCAATCGACCGTTACTCTCGAAACGGGCCGTATCGCCCGTCAGGCAACCGGCGCCGTGCTGGTTACCGTCGACAACGATGTCACCGTGCTGGTGACCGTGGTAGGTGCCAAGCAGGCCGATCCAGGCAAGGGTTTCTTCCCGCTGTCGGTCCACTACCAGGAAAAGACCTACGCCGCCGGCAAGATCCCGGGTGGCTTCTTCAAGCGTGAAGGCCGTCCTTCCGAGAAAGAGACGCTGACCTCGCGCCTGATCGACCGTCCGATCCGTCCGCTGTTCCCAGAAGGTTTCATGAACGAAGTGCAGGTCGTCTGCACCGTGGTTTCCACCAGCAAGAAGACCGATCCGGACATCGCTGCGATGATCGGTACCTCGGCTGCCCTGGCAATCTCCGGCATTCCGTTCGAAGGCCCGATCGGCGCTGCCCGCGTTGCCTTCCACGAAAGCACCGGTTACCTGCTGAACCCGACCTACGAGCAACTGGCTGCCTCGAGCCTGGACATGGTCGTTGCCGGTACTTCCGATGCCGTGCTGATGGTTGAATCGGAAGCCCAAGAGCTGACCGAAGACCAGATGCTGGGCGCCGTACTCTTCGCCCACGACGAATTCCAGGTTGTCATCCAGGCTGTCAAAGAGCTGGCTGCTGAAGCTGCCAAGCCGACGTGGGACTGGAAGCCGGCCGTTGCCAACACCGAGCTGTTCAACGCTATCCGCGCTGAGTTCGGCGAAGCCGTTTCGCAGGGCTACACCATCACCGTCAAGGCCGACCGTTATGCACGCCTGGGCGAGCTGCGCGATCAGGCGATCGCCAAGTTCTCCGGTGAAGAAGGTCAGCCTTCGGCTGGCGAAGTCAAAGAAATCTTCGGCGAAATCGAATACCGCACCGTTCGCGAAAACATCGTCAACGGCAAGCCACGTATCGACGGCCGCGACACCAAGACCGTGCGCCCGCTGAACATCGAAGTCGGCGTACTGCCGAAGACTCACGGTTCGGCCCTGTTCACCCGTGGTGAAACCCAGGCCCTGGTCGTTGCGACCCTGGGTACTGCGCGTGACGCCCAGCTGCTGGACACCCTCGAAGGCGAGAAGAAAGACCCGTTCATGCTGCACTACAACTTCCCACCGTTCTCGGTAGGCGAGTGTGGCCGCATGGGTGGTGCTGGCCGCCGCGAAATCGGCCACGGCCGTCTGGCCCGTCGTTCGGTTCAGGCCATGCTGCCAGCCGCTGACGTGTTCCCGTACACCATCCGTGTAGTTTCGGAAATCACCGAATCCAACGGTTCCAGCTCCATGGCTTCGGTCTGCGGTGCCTCCCTGGCACTGATGGACGCCGGTGTTCCGATGAAGGCACCCGTTGCGGGTATCGCCATGGGCCTGGTCAAGGAAGGCGAGAAATTCGCGGTCCTGACCGACATCCTGGGTGACGAAGACCACCTCGGCGACATGGACTTCAAGGTAGCGGGTACCGCCAAAGGCGTTACCGCGCTGCAGATGGACATCAAGATCAACGGCATCACCGAAGAAATCATGGAAATCGCCCTGGGCCAGGCCCTGGAAGCGCGCCTGAACATCCTCGGCCAGATGAACCAGATCATTGGCCAGTCGCGTACCGAACTGTCGGCCAACGCCCCGACCATGATCGCGATGAAGATCGACACCGACAAGATCCGTGACGTCATCGGCAAAGGCGGCGCTACCATTCGCGCCATCTGCGAAGAGACCAAGGCTTCGATCGACATCGAAGACGACGGCTCGATCAAGATCTTCGGCGAAACCAAGGAAGCGGCAGACGCTGCCAAGCAGCGCATCCTGGGCATCACCGCCGAGGCCGAGATCGGCAAGATCTACGTCGGCAAGGTTGAGCGCATCGTCGACTTCGGCGCCTTCGTCAACATCCTGCCTGGCAAGGACGGCCTGGTGCACATCTCGATGCTGAGCGACGCTCGCGTAGAGAAAGTCACCGACGTATTGAAAGAAGGCCAGGAAGTTGAAGTACTGGTACTGGACGTGGACAACCGCGGCCGTATCAAGCTGTCGATCAAAGACGTTGCCGCGGCCAAGGCCTCGGGCGTCTAAGCGACTGACACGCAACAGGAAAAAGGGCCCTACGGGGCCTTTTTTCATGCGCTTCGGGAACCTTTTGCGGACTTGCATCTTGCATGCAGGTTTATCGGTCTGATTGCAAAATGCACGAAGGCCATTTGCTCGCCTTGTTTATAAGTCATTGATTTATAACGGAACAAGCGAAACGGGAAAGCTGGCACAGCACATGCAACTACACTCTTACCTGACGCCAGGACTAACGGCGCAGACCCTTCGACAAACAGGAGTGACCCAAATGAAGAAGTTCGCCATTGCTGCCGCTACTGCTACCGCTCTGACCCTGACCATGGCTAACGCGGCGTTTGCCCAACAGTCGACCCAGGCCCCGATGACGCTGGCGGCCGGTGAGGTGACCAAAGCCAAGGAAGCCACCTCGGATACCTGGATCACCACCAAGGTCAAATCGGACCTGCTGACCGAGAAGGGCATCCCAGGCTCCGACATCAAAGTCGAGACTAACAAAGGGGTTGTATCCCTGTCGTCGACCACTGCAATCACCGAATCGCAGAAAGCAACCGCAGTTGCTATCGCCAAGAAGATCAAAGGCGTGAAGGCTGTTTCTGCCGATGGCCTGAAAGCCGAATAAGGAATGTCCCGTCGGCCAAAGGGATTTGGCCTGCTTTACCCGAAGCCCCGGCCTGTGCCGGGGCTTTTCATTGGCACTCAATAAACCGGATTGCGGGCGACTACATCGCTCTCGAAGCAGGCCTGCTCAATGATCAGTGGCTCGACCAAGGGGCGGCTGTCGCGAAAGTGAGCGGTTTGAGTGTGCGCCTCGTATGCATCATCGTCGCGGTAGATCTCGTAGAGGTAGATCACATCAGGGTCGATCCTGTCTTGGGACACATCGAACACCAGGCAGCCTGGCTCGGTCGCGACGGAGGCCGCGGCATTGACCTTCATGGCTGCCAAAAAGTCCTCGGCGCATCCGGGTTTTACACGGGTCTTGATGAACAGGCTATACACACGGCGCTCCTTTTGTTTTAAATTCAATTCCGAATTGTATACAAAAATGGAGCCTCGCCAATGTCCGAATTATCTGCGCGTCCCGGTCGCCTGAATGGTCTGCGCCATATTGCCCTGCTAGTGCCCAATCTGGAGGAGTGTGAGCGCTTCTATGTCGATGTGATGGGCATGGAGGTGCTGAACCGGGCCAACGAGGACCTGGTTTATCTGACCTGTGGTAACGACAACCTGTCGCTGGGGCGTGGGGCAGGGGCGGCCAATGGTCTGCAAACTCTTGACCATTACGGGTTCATCGTCGACAGCGTGGAGGAACTTGAGGCTTGGTATCAGTACTTCAAGGCGCGTGGCGTGACCCTGCTCGACAAGCCTTTCAACCATGGTGATGGTGCGCGCAGCTTCCACCTGCTGGACCCGGCGGGTAACAAGGTGCAGCCGCTGTATCATCCGTCGGTGTCGGGGCAGCGATTGGTTTAAACCTGCACCGGCCCTTCGCGGCTAGAGCCGCGAAGGGCCGGAGCTGTTGATACCGCTCACTCGGCATCCAGGTGCATCGGGGTAATCACCCGCCCGTCGCTCTCAGCCTGCCCCAGGTTGGTATCGATGAAGTACACCCGGTCATCCTCGAGCTTGCCTTTGTCGACCAGGTAGTCCTTGATACTGCTGGCCCGCTCCTGGCCAAGGGTGCGCAGCAATGCCGTGCTTTCAGCCCAGGATTTGATCACCGCCTCGCGCAGCTTGGTGGTGCGTTCGTCCCGGCTCAGTTGCTCCCACTCGGCGGGTGGCTGCTGCTTCAGGCGGGTGCGGTAGATGCCTTCGAGCATCGCCGGCTTGTCGCTGTCATCGACCTGCAGCATCGAGGCATTGGCCGGTACCTTTTCGCCGCGGCGCTGCAGGATCTTGTACCAGGTCGCCTGGTATTCGCGTTCCAGGCGCTGCTGGGCGATCAACGGACCGTCGCTGCTCTGGGCGCTGGTGCCTTCGATTTCCAGGCGCAGTTCCGGACGTTCCTTGAGGGCTGAAGCCAGCTTGTCCAGGGCCGATTGCGCATCACCACTGAGCTCACTGGAGCCGGGGGCGAAGGCCACCGTACCGAGGTCTTCCGAGCCACCACCGGCAATCAGCCCTCCGATGAACTTGAACGGCGCCTGGGCCGCACGCAGCACCAGGTTGCGCAGGGTCTGCCAGACGATCGGCATGACGCTGAATTGCGGGTTGTTGAGGTCACCCGAAACCGGCAATTCGATGGAGATCCGCCCTTCGGTGTCCTTGAGCAATGCAATTGCCAGACGGATCGGCAGGTCCACCGCATCCGGGCTGTCGACCTTTTCGCCCAGCTGCAGCTGCTCGACCACCACTTTGTTCTCGGCCTTGAGCTGCCCGTTGGTGATCAGGTAATGCAGGTCGAGGTTCAGTCGGCCCTTGCGGATACGGAAGCCAGCGAATTTGCCGGAGTAGGGCGTCAGGGTGGTCAGTTCGACGCGCTTGAAGCTGGTGGCGATATCCAGGCTGGCCAGCGGGTTGAACGGGTTGAGTGCGCCTTTGATGGTGACCGGGGCATAACGATCGACCTTACCTTTGACATCAACTTTGGCCGGTGCCGGCTTGCGGTTGTCGATCGTGCCGATCTGGCCATTGAGCTGCTGGACGGCGGTGGCGAAATTGGGTGTCAGCGTCAGGTCCGCGAAGTTGGCCGAACCGTCGTTGATATCGATCTGGCCGATGTGGATGCCCAGCGGCTTGCCGGCCGCGGCACTGGCCGGCTTGGCCGGGCTGCTGGCGGGTGCACCGGCCGGTTGCGGGATGAGCAGATCGTCGACGCTGGTGGTGCGGTCTTCGTTGATGATGAAGCGTGCGTAGGGCTGCAGCAGGGTCACCTTGTCGATCGACAAGGCATCGCCGTGCACATACGACAGGCCATCGACGTTGACTTGCTGCCACTTGACGAAGTCACGGCCCTTGATTGTGTCCAGGGTGTGCAGCTGGTTGACCTGAGCCTTGCCGGTGACGTTGAAGGCCAGCGGTTCGGTGCTCTTGACGTTGACCTTGAGGTCGCTGGCGAGCATGCCGCTGCGCAGCTCCAGGCGAATGAACGGGCTGATGTAGGCCTGGGCGACTCGCAGGTCGATATCCCGCGTGCTGACATCGAGCTTGGCAGTGACGGGCGCCAGGTTCACTTCACCGGCCGCCTGCAACTTGCCTTGTTTACCCACGCCGGTGTCGAGCTTCAGGGTGAAAGGCGACTGGTTGAGGCTATCGAAGCCCTGCATGTCGAGGTTCAGCGGGCCGACATCCAGTGCTACCTGCTCCTTCTGGCTGCGGTCGGCGAGGTGCACTTGGTAGTTGCGCAATTGCACGTCCTTGAGCAGCACCTGCCACGGCTTGCTCGGCTCCTTGGCGGCTTTTTCCTGCTGGGTTGGCTCGGCGGCTGCCGGCTCGGCTTTTTCCTTCGGCGTGGCCTTGGCCGGCTGGCTGGCGAACAGCTTTTGCCAGTCGAGCTGCCCGTCCTTTTCCAGCGCCGCCCAGGTTTCCAGTTTTTCGCTGCGAACCTTGCCGACGGTGACCAGCTGCTTGGCCAGGTCGATGGAGGTCTCGCTCACCTCCAGATTGGCCAGGCGCGCCAGTGGCCGCCCATCCGGTGCTTTGATCGCGAACGGTGCGACCTTGACCGAGGTGTTGTCCAGCAACAGCTCGGTTTCCTTGGACAGGTTGAGCTTGTAGTGGGTGTCGAGGTTGACCACGCCGTCTTCGAGCACAAGGGGTAAGGCATCACGCACATAGGGCCAGAACAGCTTCATCTTGCCGTCGGTGAGCTTGAGTGTGCCTTCCGAGGCGATCGGCGAAAGGCTGAGCGTGCCGTTCCAGTCCACGCGCCCGCCGTTGGGACCAAGCGCCACCAGGGTCATGTCGGCGTTGTCGTCCGGCAGGGTGCTGAGGTTCTTCAGCTCCAGGTTCATGTCGTCGTAGATGAACTCGATCGGCTCGCTCGGGCGCTGATCCTCGAAGTGCAGGTAGCCGCCACTGAGCTTGAAGCTGCCGATGCGCAGCGGGAATGGTTTGCCGGGCGGCTCGTCCGGCTTGGGTTCGCTGGCAGGCAAGTGGAACAGCTTGGTCAGGTTGAGCGTACCGTCCTTGGCGAACAGCACCTCGTTGCGGGGTTTGTCGAGCTCGATGGCCTGCAGGTGCAGGGCGCCGCTCCACACGCTGTCGAGCGCCAAGTTGGCGTACAGCCGTTCGAAGCCGACCTGTTCCTTGCCGGGCTCGCCGAGCTGCAGGCCCCACAACGTCAGCTCCAGGCTGAAGGGGTTGAGTTCGATGCGTTGAATGTGGGCCGGCACGGTGGCGTACTGCGCCAGCTGCTGGTTGGCGATGCGCAAGGCAACGCCAGGAAGAATGAGGAAGCCGACCAGGCTGTAGAGGGCCACGAGAGCCAACAGGGCGCCGAGGGCGCGAGTCAATCCTTTGTACATGTGTCGCTTCGTCTGTCTAAGCAGGAGTGCTTGGAGTATGGCACGTTAAATCGGTTCCGCTGACGCGACCATTTACCTTCACTCGAGGATACCCATGCGCCGCTTGGCCCGTTGCGACGAGCCATCACGCATGGCCCAGCGCAGGATCGGTGCTGTGCGTTGCAGGCCAAGGCGGATCATGCGCCGTTGCAGCGGCCCTTGCTGCAGGCCGAGCATGGCCTGGCCCCAGTCCGGTAGCAGGTCGATGCCTGCCTGCAGCATCAGCTTGCCGACCGGTACGGCAAGGCGGCTCGGGGCAGGGGCGTCGAGCAGGATCCCGACCACTTCCAGGCTACGCGTGCTGCATTGCAGTTGTGGGCGCATCTGCTGCAGATAGTCCTCGATCTGCTGGCAGGAGCGGGGGACATTGCGCGCCCCGAGGCGCTCGGCGATGAGGGCGATTTCTGCGTAGTAGGCATCCTGGTCGGCGCGCGAAAGCCCTGGGTCGCGGTAACGCAGGTGGGCAGCGAGGAAGCTGCTGACTTCGGCCACATGCACCCAGGTCAGCAGGTCCGGGTCGCTGGCGGCATATGGACTGCCGTCGGGTGCAGTGCCGGTCACCTGCAGGTGGATGGTGCGCACTTTGTCGATCAACCATTCGGCATCGCGGGTCGAGCCGAAGGTGGTGCCGGAGATGAACTGGCTGGTGCGGCGCAGGCGGCCGAGCAGGTCTTCGCGGAAGTTGGAGTGGTCCCATACCCCGGCCAAGGCCAGCGGGTGCAGCAGCTGCAGCATCAGGGCGCTGATACCGCCAACCAGCATGCTCGGGAAGTCGCCATGCACCCGCCAACTGATGCTATGCGGGCCGAACAGGCCGGGGTCGCCCTTGGGCGATTCGAGGTCCAGCTGGCCGAGGGCCAGCCCGGTGAGGCTCATGACCTGGGTTTCGATGCGGCGGCGTAGGGCTTCCATGGCGTCCTGTGCTGCAGGACGGCCATGGAAAGTGGCCGCCTGCTATTGATTGAGGCGTTTGTCGATCAGGCCCTGCACCACGCTCGGGTCGGCCAAGGTCGAGGTATCACCGAGGTTGTCCAGCTCGTTGCAGGCGATCTTGCGCAGTATACGCCGCATGATCTTGCCCGAGCGGGTCTTCGGAAGGGCCGGTGCCCACTGGATCAGCTCGGGCTTGGCGAAACTGCCGATTTCCTTGCTGACCAGCGCCAGCAACTCGGCCTTGAGGGCGTCGTCCGGGGTAATGCCATTCATGGGCGTAACGAAGGCGTAGACGCCTTGACCTTTGAGGTCATGAGGGTAGCCGACCACGGCTGCCTCAGCGACGCTGTCGTGCAGCACCAGCGCGCTTTCCACCTCGGCGGTACCGATGCGGTGACCGGAAACGTTGATGACATAGTCGATGCGACCGGTGATCCAGTAATCGCCGTCGGCATCGCGGCGGGCGCCGTCACCGGTGAAGTAATAACCGGGCATGGGCTTGAAGTAGGTATCGACCATGCGCTGGTGGTCACCGTAGACACTGCGGATCTGCCCCGGCCAACTGGCCTTGATCACCAGCAGCCCGGCGCCGGGGCCTTCGATAAGCTTGCCTTTTTCATCGAGCAGCGCGGGCTGCACGCCAAACATCGGCTGAGTGGCGCAGCCAGGCTTGAGCCTTTGGCCCCCCGGTAGCGGCGTAAGCATGATGCCGCCGGTCTCGGTCTGCCACCAGGTGTCGACGATGGGGCAACGCTTCTGCCCAACTTCTTCGAAGTACCATTCCCAGGCTTCCGGGTTTATGGGCTCACCGACGCTGCCGAGCAGGCGCAGGCTTTTGCGCGAGGTGCTCTGCAGCGGTGCCGAACCTTCGCGCATCAACGCGCGCAGGGCGGTGGGCGCGGTGTAGAAGATGTTCACCTGATGCTTGTCCACCACCTGCCAGAAGCGTGAGGTGTCCGGGTAATTGGGTACGCCTTCGAACATCAGTGAAATCGCCCCGTTGGCCAATGGCCCGTAAACGATGTAGCTGTGCCCCGTCACCCAGCCGACATCGGCCGTGCACCAGAACACCTCGCCGTCGCGGTAGTCGAACACGACATTGAAGGTCATCGTCGCCTGCAGCAGGTAGCCCGCGGTGGTATGCAACACGCCTTTGGGCTTGCCGGTACTGCCGGAGGTATAGAGGATGAACAGTGGGGCTTCGGCGTCCATCGATTCGGGTGGGCAATCGTCGCCGGCCTTTTCGGTTACCTCGTGATACCAGAGGTCACGGCCTTCGCTCCAGGCGACATCGCCGCCGGTGCGGCGCACCACGAACACGCTGCTGACCGCCGGGCAGCTGGCCAGGGCCTTGTCGACGTTCTGTTTCAGCGGTATGCGCTTGCCGCCGCGCACGCCTTCATCGGCGGTGATCACGGTGCGACAGTCGGCATCGAGGATGCGGTCACGCAGGGCGTCCGGGGAGAAGCCGCCGAACACTACCGAGTGAATGGCGCCGATGCGCGTGCAGGCGAGCATGGCGTAGGCGGCTTCAGGAACCATCGGCATGTAGATGCACACCCGATCACCTTTTTTCAAGCCGCGTGCCTTCAGGGCATTGGCCAGGCGACACACCTGGCGGTGCAGTTCGCGGTAGGTGATGGCCTTGGAATCCTTGGGGTCGTCGCCCTCCCACAGCAGGGCGGTCTGCTCGCCGCGTTGGGCCAGGTGGCGATCGATGCAGTTGTAGCTGACGTTCAGCTGACTGCCGTCGAACCAGCGGGCTTCGCCGGTCCTCAGGTCGCATTGCTGCACGCTCGACCAAGGCTTGATCCAGTCCAGGCGTTTGGCCTGTTCGGCCCAGAAGGTGTCGGGGTCATCCACCGACTGGCGGTAGAGGCGCTGGTAATCGTCGGGGGAGAGGCTGGCGGACTGGCTGACGCCCAGGGCCTGGGGATACTGCTTGATATCGAACATGGCGGGTGGTCCTGCTCTTGTCGGAGGGACGGCAACGGCTATTCGATGGACAGTGTAGCTGGAGGGGGCGTGCAACCTGTGCCGACCTTACGGTCGGCACAGGCTTGCGGTCAACCGCGGTGACGGCCGCGGAAGTAGTTGATCAGACCTTGGGTGGAACCGTCTTCGGCGCTGTCTTCGAGACTGCCGACCAGGCGCTGGTAAACACCTTTGCCCAGCTCCTTGCCCAGCTCCACACCCCACTGGTCGAAGGCGTTGATACCCCAGATTACGCTCTGCACGAACACCTTGTGTTCGTACATCGCCACCAGTGCGCCCAGGCGGCGCGGGCTGATGCGTTCGACCACCAAGGTGTTGCTCGGGCGGTTGCCCGGGATCACCTTGTGCGGCGCGAGCGTCTCGATGTCCGCTTCGTTCAGGCCCTTCTGGCGCAGTTCGGTCTCGGCTTCTTCACGGGTCTTGCCGAGCATCAGCGCCTGGCTCTGCGACAGGCAGTTGGCGTACAGCCACTGATGGTGGTCGGCCACCGGGTTGAAGCTGACCACTGGCACGATGAAGTCGGCCGGAATCAGCTGTGTGCCCTGGTGCAGCAACTGGTGGTAGGCATGCTGGCCGTTGCAGCCGACGCCGCCCCAGATCACCGGGCCGGTTCTGGTTTTGACCGGCGTACCGTCCTGCAGCACGCTCTTGCCGTTGGACTCCATGTCCAGCTGTTGCAGGTGCTTGGTGATGTTGCGCAGGTAATGGTCGTACGGCAGGATCGCGTGGCTGCTGGCGCCCCAGAAGTTGCCATACCACACGCCCAGCAGGGCCAGCAGTACCGGCATGTTCTTGTCGAAGGGCGCGGTCTGGAAGTGCTGGTCCATGGTGTAGGCACCCGACAGCAGTTCCTTGAAGTTGGCAGTGCCGATGGCCAGGGCGATCGGCAGGCCGATGGCCGACCACAGCGAGTAGCGCCCGCCAACCCAGTCCCACATCGGGAAAATGTTCTCTTCACGGATCCCGAAGGCCACGGCGGCGGCCTTGTTGCTCGACACCGCGATGAAGTGGCGGTACAGCTCGGCTTCCGAGCCACCCTGGGCCAGGTACCAGGTACGCGCGGCCATGGCGTTCTTCAGGGTCTCGAGGGTGTTGAACGACTTCGACGAGACGATGAACAGCGTGGTTTCGGCACGCAGATTGGCCGACAGTTCATGGAATTCACTGCCGTCGATATTGGCCAGGTAATGGCAGCGCACGCCGCGTTGGGCATACGGCAGCAGGGCTTCGGAGACCAGTTCGGGGCCGAGGAACGAGCCGCCGATGCCGATGTTGACCACATCGGTGATCGGCTTTTCGCTGTAGCCACGCCACAGGCCGTCATGAATGCGGCCGACCAGCTCGGTGATCTGGTTGAGTACCTTGTGCACTTCCGGCATCACGTTTACGCCGTTGACGCTGAGCTTGTCGCCCACCGGGCGGCGCAGCGCGGTGTGCAGCACCGGGCGCCCTTCCGAGGCGTTGATGATCTCGCCGCTGAACATCGACTTGATCGCGTCCTGCAGGTTGACTTGTTCAGCCAGATTTACCAGCAGATCGCGGGTTTCGTCGGTGATCAGGTTTTTCGAGTAATCGAGAAACAGCCCGCAGCTGCTCAGGGAGAATTGGTCGAAGCGCTTGGCGTCGGCGGCGAAGGCTTCGCGCATGCTGAAGCCTTGCATGGCGTCGCGGTGCTGCTGCAGGGCCTGCCAGGCAGGCAGGGCCGTCACATCGTGGGGGGTACGGTAATACGCCATTGCGCGGAATTCCTTGATGCGTGGTGAGCCTTGGACAGGGCAGTCATTGCCGGGTTCAGACTGGCCATCATTATAGGCAAAGGCCGCGCGCAGGGAATGGGTATGGCGGGGATTTTGGGGCTGCACGGCAGCCCCAAGGCATCAGGCGGTCTTCTCGTCCAGATGCAGATACAGGTTATCGATCAGGCGAGTGTTACCCAGATAAGCCGCAACCAGAATCACCAGGTCTCGGTCGCCGAACGACGCCGGGCGAAGGTTCACCGCGTGACGCACTTCCAGGTAATCCGGGCGCAGACCGGCAGCGATCAGGTTGGCTTTGCCTTGCTCGATCAGGGCCGCGAAATCCACTTGGCCACGGCCAAGCGCTTCGCCGATCTGCTTCAAGGTGCGATACACCACCGGTGCCGTACTGCGCTGCTCAGTCGTCAGGTATCCGTTGCGCGATGACAGTGCCAGGCCATCTTCGGCCCGTACGGTCGGCTCACCGATGATCTGGATCGGCATGTTCAGGTCGCGCACCATGGCACGGATCACCGCCAGCTGCTGGTAGTCCTTTTCGCCAAACACGGCCAGGTCGGGCTGGACCATGTTGAACAGCTTGCTGACCACGGTCGCCACGCCTTCGAAATGCCCAGGGCGGCTGGCGCCGCACAGGCCCTCGGAGAGGTTGGGCACACTGACGCGGGTTTGCACGGCCATGCCGTCGGGGTACATCTCTTCGACGGTGGGTGCGAACAGCAGGTGGCAGCCAGCGTCGAACAGGCGCTGCTGGTCGGCGGCGAGGGTGCGCGGGTACTTGTCGAGGTCTTCGTTGGCACCGAACTGCAGTGGGTTGACGAAGATGCTGGCGACCACGAAGTCGGCACGTTGGGCGGCCTTGGTCACCAGCGCGGCGTGGCCGCTGTGCAGGTTGCCCATGGTCGGCACGAAGCCGATACGCTTGCCTTCACTGCGGGCACGGGCGACGGCGGCACGCAGTTCGCGGATGGTCTTGACTGTGTTCATGCGCTGAATCCGTGCTCGGCTGCCGGGAAGGTAACGTCCTTGACGGCCTTGACGTAGGCGGTGAGGGCGCTCTGGATGTCGGGCTGGCCTGCCATGAAGTTCTTCACGAACTTCGGTACCCGGCCGCTCAACGACAGCCCCAGCATGTCATGCAGCACCAGCACTTGGCCGTCGGTAGCACTTCCTGCACCAATGCCTATAACCGGAATGCTCACCGCCTGGGTGATTTCCGCCGCCAGCTCGCTGGGTACGCATTCCAGCAGCAGCATCGCCGCGCCGGCCTGTTCCAGGGCAATGGCGTCGGCACGCATCTGCCGCGCTTGCGCTTCCTGGCGGCCCTGGACCTTGTAACCGCCCAGTACGTTGACAGTCTGCGGGGTCAGGCCCATGTGCGCGCACACCGGTACGCCGCGTTCGGCCAGCAGGCGAATGGTCTCGGCCAGCCAGGCGGCGCCTTCGAGCTTGATCATGTGGGCGCCGGCCTGCATCAGCGTGGCGCAGTTGGCGAAGGCCTGCTCGGGGGTGGCGTGGGCCATGAACGGCAAGTCGGCGAGGATCAGCGCCCCATCATTGCCGCGTTTGACGCAGGCCGTGTGGTAAGCCATTTCGGCAGTGGTGACGGGCAGTGTGCTGTCATGGCCCTGCAGGACCATGCCCAGGGAGTCGCCCACCAGCAACACGTCGACGCCGGCCTGGCTGCAGGCCTTGGCGAAGGTCGCATCGTAGCAGGTCAGCATGGTGATCTTTTCACCCTTGGCCTTGAGGCCATGCAGGGTGGTCAGGGTTACTTCAGGCATGTAGGAAAATCCTCGTTCAGGCGCTGTGAAAAACGACTGCAAACAACGCGTGTAGTCATCTTCCGGAGCGGCACATCATCGCGCGTGATGTTCGGGCACAGGTCCGTCCGGGCCTAAATACGGGTATGCGGCACTTTGGTGCCACACGGGACGCCTATAGTCGTGAGCGAGGTGGGGGAAGTCAATCACCCTGTTACCGCATTGTTACTAACAGGGTGTTACTGGCGTTACCGTGCTTTGCCGAATGTCTCAAACGCCCGGCTTACAGGCGTTCCAGGCCGACGAACGGGCAGGCTTCGAGCAACTGGGCAAGTGCACGGCCATCGGCCAGGCAGAAGTCGCCCGCCACCAGTTCGGCCAAGGGGTACAGCACGAAGGGGCGTGCATGCATGTGGTAATGCGGCACCTGCAGGCGTGGCACGTCGATGACCTGGTCGCCGAACAGCAGGATATCCAGGTCGAGGGTGCGCGGGCCCCAGCGTTCATTGCGCACGCGGCCTTGGTCGTTCTCGATGGCTTGCAGGGCGTCGAGCAGGTCCAGTGGCGCCAGGGTGGTGTCGAGGGCTGCCACCGCGTTGGTGTAACGCGGTTGGCCGAGCAGCAGCGAATCGCTGGTGTACAGCGCCGACGCGCCCGCCAGGCGGCTCTCGGCAATCTGGTCGAGCGCCAGCAAGGCGCTGCGCAGTTGTTCTGCGGGGGCGTCCAGATTGCTACCGAGGCCGATAAAGGCGCGGGTGGTCACTCGAACGCCTCGTCACCACCGCTGCGCTTGCGCTTGCTGCCACTGCGCTTGCGTTTGCGTGGCCCGGCCCCCGTGCCTTCGTCACGGCTGCCCAGTTCGCGGATCATCTCGCGGCGCTCGCTGTCGTTGGCATCCTGGTAATCGGTCCACCACTGACCGAGGTCATCGGTTTCCTCGCCAGCGCTTTCGCGCAGCAGCAGGAAATCGTAGCCGGCACGGAAGCGCGGATTGTCCAGCAGCTGATCTGCACGTTTGCCGCTGCGACGCGGCAGGCGCTCCTGCATGTCCCAGATCTCGCGGATCGGCAGGGTGAAGCGTTTGGGAATGGCGATGCGTGCGCATTGCTCGGCGATCAGGTCATGGGCTGCACCGTTCATGGCCGGGATCGGCGGCACGCCCTGGTTCTGCAGATGCAGCACGCGGCCTGGCAGGGCTGGCCAGAGCAGGGCGGCGAACAGGAAGGCCGGGGTCACCGGCTTGCCCTGCTTGACGCGCAGGTCGGTGTTGTTCAACGCCTGGCTGATCAGGGTATGGGTGTAGGTCGGGCGCTCGTCCAGGGCATGGGCACTGGCCGGGAACAGCGGCTCGAACAGCTCCAGGTCGACCAGCATTTCAAAGGCGATGGCGCCTTGGCCGGAGAGGAACAGCTTGAGGCATTCCTCGAAAAGGCGCGCTGGCGGGATCTCGCGCAGCAACGGGGCCAGTTTGCGGATCGGCTGGAAGGTGTGCTTCTCGATGCCGAAGTCGAGCTTGGCGGCGAAACGCACGGCACGCAGCATGCGCACCGGGTCTTCCTGGTAGCGATGGGTCGGGTCGCCGATCAGGCGCAACAGGCGGTTGCGCACATCGTGCACGCCGTTGGCGTAATCGAGGATGCGCTCGCTGACCGGGTCGTAATAGAGGGCGTTGATGGTGAAGTCGCGGCGTTGCGCGTCTTCTTCCAAGGTGCCGTACACGTTGTCACGCAGGATGCGGCCACTGGCATTGTGCGACGAACGGTGGCTGTCGCCTTGATCGTCTTCCGAGTGGTGGGCGCGGAAGGTGGCGACTTCGATGATCTCACGGCCGAAATGCACGTGGACCAGCTTGAAGCGCCTACCAATGATGCGCGCGTTGCGGAATTCGGCACGGACCTGCTCGGGCGTGGCACTGGTGGCGACGTCGAAGTCCTTGGGCGTGATGCCCAGCATGAGGTCGCGGACGCAGCCACCGACCAGATATGCCTGGTAGCCCGCACTCTGCAGGCGCTCGACGATGTTCACCGCGTGGCGGCTGAACTGATGGCGCTGCAGCGAATGTTGGCTCTTGTTGATCACCTCGGGCGTGGTGCGCCTGTGGTGCTGGCCCGGTACGGGTGGGCGGAACGACTGGAACAGCTTCTTCAGCATGGGATGCACTGTTTGAAGGAATGTTCGGCCAAGAATAGGAGAATGGCCGCATGATGGGCGGGGATTCTAGCATTTACTCGGGGAATGGTGTAGGCGGTAGCAGGATGCCCTGCTGAAGGGGAGAAACGACAAGGGGAGCCTAAGCTCCCCAAGAAGTCGTTGCGTGCTCTTATTGTTTTTTTACCGGGCTTTTTGTTTTTGTTGAGTGCCCTGCCCACAAATCTCGAAACTTGTGGACGACCCCCAATCCAGGGGTAAAGAGCAAACGGATTGCTTTGGCCGCTGATGTCACGTTGATCCTTCGATCCAACCAGTTCAGGCGCTGCTTTCAAGTGCAGTTTTTGTTGTTCTCTGCCTGGTCGTGGGGCAAGCCCCAAACACGCATCCTCTCCAAAAGAATCAGTTAGCTGCGCCTCCGCCGTCTTGTTTTTATTGTGCGTGAGCCGTTTCGTCTTGTTCTTATTCTGAGTTGCTGTGCTTCTTATTGTTCTTGTGCCAGAGATATAGCAGATGCCGTGCCAACTTTTTGAAATCCAGTGAAATCAAGGGCTTGCGGCGATTCTGTGAAATTCGGCAGGTCGAAAATGGGGATTTTTCGTTACCGTACAACTCGGGGACTGTTACGTCGGAAAGCTTGGGTAACAGATTTGTGCGGGAGCTGAGGTGTTACCTGGGAGAGAGGGTGTGGCCTTGCCGGCCTCTTCGCGGGTACCGCGAAGAGGCGGTGGAGATCTGAATCAGTTGTCGCTGGTAGCGTTGCTCTTGCGCCGCGGAATGCCCAGGCGCTGGCGCCGCTCCCACAGGCACTTGCGGCTGACACCCAGCTTGCGTGCCAGCTCGGTCTCGGTCATGTGGTCCTGGTGCTCGAGCACGAAATGCTGGAAGTAGTCCTCCAGCGACAGGTCCTCGGTCGGCTCATGGCTGGCGCTGCTGGCGCTGGCCGCGACCAGGGCATTGTCGAGGATGTCGTCCTCCTCGAGGTCGCTCAGCTCGATGTCGATGCCCAGCATGTCGGCGGAAATTTCCGCGCTCTCGCTGAGGATCACCGCGCGCTCCACGGCGTTTTCCAGTTCGCGCACGTTACCTGGCCAGCTGTAATGACGAATGGCTTGCTCGGCCTCGGCCGAGAAGTGCAAGTCGTCACGGCCGATGCGCGCGCTCTGGCGGGCGAGGAACACACTGGCGATCTCGTTGACGTCGCTGCCACGCTCGCGCAGGGCCGGCAACTTCAAGGCAATCACGTGCAGGCGGTAATAAAGGTCTTCGCGGAACTGCCCGGCCTTGGCCAGGTTCTTCAGGTCGCGGTGGGTCGCGGCGATCAGGCGTACGTCGACCTTTTGCGACTGTACCGAACCCACCCGGCGGATTTCGCCTTCCTGCAGCACGCGCAGCAGGCGGGCCTGGGCCTCGAGCGGCAGCTCACCGATCTCATCGAGGAACAGCGTGCCTCCATCAGCGGCTTCCACCAGGCCGGCACGGCCGGCGCTAGCGCCGGTGAAGGCGCCTTTTTCGTGGCCGAACAGTTCCGACTCGATCAAGGTTTCCGGAATCGCTGCGCAGTTCACCGAGATCATCGGCGCCTTGGCGCGTCGCGACAGGTTGTGCAGGGCGCGGGCGACCAGCTCTTTACCGGTGCCCGATTCACCCTGGATCAGCACGTTGGAGTCGGTGGGCGCAACCTTGCGGATCTTGCTGTACATGTCCTGCATCGGCGGGCACGAACCGATGATGCCGATTTCGCCATTGGCAGCGGCGGCACCCTTGTCGGCTGGCGCGGCCTTGCCATTGGCCCGCGGCTCGGCAGCCGCGGCCGGCGCGGCGGCTGGGGCGTTCTGGCGGTCACGCAGGATGCGCGCCACGGCCTGGAGCATTTCATCGTGGTCGAAGGGCTTGGCGATGTAGTCCACCGCGCCCATCTTCATCGAGTCCACCGCCGAGCGCAGGCTGGCGTAGCTGGTCATGATCAGCACCGGGGTGCCCTGGCCAAGCTTGATCAGCTCGGTGCCCGGGGCGCCTGGCAGGCGCAGGTCGCTGACGATGAGGTCGAAGGTGGCAATGCTGAAGCGTTCCTGGGCTTCCTGTACCGAGCCGGCTTCGCTGACCTGGTACTGGTTCCGTTCGAGCAGCCGACGCAGGGCCGAGCGGATGATGGTTTCGTCTTCGACGATCAGAATGTGCGGCATTGATTCAATTCTCTCGACGGTCTCGAATTTCAGGGGACGTCGCTACGACATGCCGGGGCAGGGTCACGCGGATCCGGGTGCCACGTTGCCGTTCGATGTCGGCCGGGCTGTCGATGGTGATTTGCCCATAATGCTCTTCCACGATGGAATAGACCAGAGCGAGCCCCAGTCCGGTTCCTTCGCCCGGGTCCTTGGTGGTGAAGAACGGTTCGAACAAGCGGTCCATGATGTTCTTCGGGATCCCGCTGCCCTCGTCCTCGACGATCAGGTCGACGGTGTGCTCGCAGACGGCGCTGCGCACCCGCACGGCGCTGCCGGGCTTTGATGCGTCGCGGGCGTTGGAGAGCAGGTTGATCAGCACCTGAGCCAGGCGTTGCGGATCCCCCTCGGCCCAGTGGTCCGGGTCGCAGAGGTTGAAGAACTGTACTTCGAAATTGCGCCGGTTCAATGCCAGCAGACCGATGGCGTCCTGCGCCACTTCGGCCAGGCACACCGGCTCTTCGCTGTTCTGATGGCTGCCGCCGGCGTGGGCGAAGCTCATCAGCGACTGGACGATGCGCGAGACGCGCTTGGTCTGTTCGAGGATCTGGCTGGACAGCTCGATGATTTCGCCATCGCCTTCGCGCTCTTCACGCAGGTTCTGCGCCAGGCAAGCGATGCCGGTGATTGGATTGCCGATTTCGTGGGCCACGCCGGCAGCCAGGCGGCCGATGCTGGCCAGCCGCTCGGAGTGCACGAGTTTATCTTCCAGGGCCTGGGTTTCGGTGAGGTCTTCCACCAGGAGCACCAGGCCACTGTTGCCTGGAGCCAGGGGCTCGTCGATGGCCGCTTTGTGCAGGTTAAGCCAGCGCGGCTGGCCATCCAGCGCCAGGCGCTGCTTGTGCAGGTGTTCATCGGGCACGTTGATGAAACCCTGCAGCAGGCCGCGCCAGGGTTCGCTGATGGTCACCAGGCGTGAGCCGACCACGTGCTTGGCGGCGATGCCCGTCAGCTCTTCCATGGCCTTGTTCCACATCAGGATTTCCTGGTCCTTGGCCAGCGAGCAGACGCCCATGGGCAGCTCCTGCAGGGTCTGGCGGTGGTAGCGGCGCAGGGCGTCGAGCTCGGCGGCAAGGCCGGTGAGGCGCGAGTGGTAGTCTTCCAGGCGGCTTTCGATGAAGTGGATGTCCTCGGTGACGTAGTTTTCGTTACCGGACTTGTACGGCAGGAAGGTCTCGACCATGTCCTGGGCCACGCTCGGCCCCATCAGGCCGGAGAGGTTGGCCTCGATACGGTCACGCAGGCGGCGCAAGGCATAGGGACGGCGCTCGTCGAAGGGCAGGTAGAGGTCGCGCAGGGCCTGTTCGACTTCTTTCTGCGCCGCCTTGGCACCCAGCGGCTTGGCCAGCTGGGTGGCGAATTCCTGCGGCGAAGCGGCATGCAGCTCGCGGCGCTGCGGGCGGCGCACGTTGTCCACGGCGCAGGCTTCGGCGGCGCTGACCTCTTCAGTGCTGGCGTTGGTGAACAGAGAAATCAGCGTGAAGAGCAGGACGTTGGCCGCCAGCGAAGCAATGGCCGCCATGTGCCAGCTGGTGTCGTCCAGCACATAGATCATGTCCAGCAGCGGAATATAGAAGCCCTGCAGGTTGCCCAGCAGCGGCAGCAGCATGGTGACAGTCCACACCAGTGTCCCGGCCAGCAGCCCGGCGATGAAGCCGCGGCGGTTGGCGGTTGGCCAGTACAGCACCGACAGCACACCCGGCAGGAACTGCAAAGTGGCAACGAAGGCCACGATGCCCAGGTTGGCCAGGCTCTGGTGGTTGTTCTGGGTCAGGTAGAACATGAAGCCAGCCGTGATGATGGCGACGATCAGTGCGCGGCGGGTCCACTTCAACCAGCGGTAGATGTTGCCCTCGGCCGGCGGCTGGTACAGCGGCAGCACCAAGTGGTTGAGGGCCATACCTGACAACGCCAGGGTCGTGACGATGATCAGCCCGCTGGCGGATGCAAGCCCGCCGACGTAGGCCAGCAGTGTCAGCGCCTGATTGTTGGCGGCGATCCCCAGCCCCAAGGTGAAGTACTCGGGGTTGGTGCTGGCGCCCAGACGCAGGCCGGCCCATAGCACCAATGGCACAGCCAGGCTCATCAGCAGCAGGAACAGCGGCAGGCCCCAGCTGGCGCTGACCAGCGAGCGTGGGTTGAGGTTTTCGGTGAAGGCCATGTGGTACATGTGCGGCATGACGATGGCCGAGGCAAAGAACACCAGCAGCAGGGTGCGCCATGGGCCTTCCTGCAGCGGCGTGTGCAGCGCCGCCAGGGCGGTCTGGTTTTGCAGCAGCCAGACTTCCAGTTCATGGGGGCCACCGAAAACACCGTACAGGGCATACAGGCCGATGCCACCGAGGGCCAGCAGCTTGATCACCGATTCGAAGGCAATGGCGAACACCAGGCCTTCGTGTTTCTCGCGGGTAGCGATGTGGCGCGAGCCGAAGAAAATGGTGAACAGGATGATCAGCGTGCAGAAGGCAAATGCCACCCGTGCCTTGACCGGTTCGCCGGTAAGGATGCTGATCGAGTCGGCCACGGCCTGGATCTGCAAGGCCAGCAGGGGCAGCACGCCGATCAGCATGATGATCGTGGTCAGCGCGCCGGCCCAGGTGCTGCGAAAGCGGAATGCCAGCAGGTCGGCCAGCGATGACAGCTGATACGTGCGGGTGATCTTGAGGATCGGATACAGCAGCACCGGCGCCAGCAGGAACGCACCGGACACCCCCAGGTAACAGGCGAGGAAGCCGTAGCCATATTGATAGGCCAGCCCTACCGAGCCATAGAAGGCCCAGGCACTGGCGTAGACGCCCAGCGACAGGGTGTAGGTCAGCGGGTGGCGAATGATCGAGCGCGGGATCAGCCCACGCTCGCTGATCCAGGCCACGCCGAACAGCACCATGAGGTACGCGGCGCTGATCAGGATCATCTGGGTCAGGCTAAAGCTCATCGGCATCTCGTTGGCTCTGCAGGATGAAGGTGACGACGATCAGGATCAGCCAGAGCAGGTAGGGGCGGTACCAGGCACCGGTAGGTTCGATCCACCAGTCCATGATGGCCGGGGAGAACAGGTAGATCCCCACGACCAGAAGCAGGACCAAACGATAGATGTACATGCTGGCCTCGATGGTTGGGCGCTGCGGGCTTGGACTTATTATTGGCGCAAATGGCTGGGGGGATGCTAGCGGGAATCCATAGGGTTCGCCAAGCGTTTGAATTTGTTGGGCTTTTGAATTTGAGAGCTGGGTTGCCTCTTCTGGCCCTTTCGCGGGGCAAGCCCGCTCCTACAACAGACGCAGATTCCGTGTAGGAGCGGGCTTGCCCTGCGAAGAGGCCGGCCTTGCGTTAGTGCAAATCAGCCTCTGGCACCGTGGCCTGCCGTGCAATCGCATCCGGCCGCCACTGTTTGCGAGCCACCGCCAGTACTTCAGCCGGTGTCGCCAGCAGCAACTCCGGGTCTGCCTGCTGCCCCAATGCCCGCAACGCTCTCAATAACAGCGGCGTCGCATGCTCCGCCTGTAACGGCGGCGAGCGGTAAGACTTGCCCAATTTGTGCCCATCCGGTTGCACGATCAGTGGAATATGCAGGTACCGCGGCTGCGAAAAGCCTAGCAACTCCTGCAGGTAGAGCTGGCGCGGCGTGTTGTCGAGCAGGTCGGCACCGCGCACGATGTCGGTGATGCCTTGCCAGGCATCATCCAGTACCACCGCCAGCTGATAAGCATACAGCCCATCACGGCGCTGGATGACGAAATCGCCCACTTCACGGCCCAGGTGTTGTTGTAGCTCGCCCTGCACCCGGTCGGTGAAACGGTAGATCAGTTCGGGCACCCGTAGCCGGATCGCCGCGCCTTCACGGGCATGCCCGGCGTTGCGGCAAAACCCTGGGTAGATACCGTTGTGCCCCTCCAACTGCTTGCGCGAGCAGGTGCAGGCATAGGCCAGGCCCATATTGAACAGGCGGTCGACCACGGCGGCATAGGCTTCGTGGCGCTGGCTTTGGTAAACCACTTCGCCATCCCATTCCAGGCCGTAGCGCTCAAGGGTCTGCAGGATCGCATCGCGGGCCCCGGGCATTTCCCGCGGCGGGTCGGTGTCTTCCATGCGCAGCAGCCAGCGGCCGTCTACAGCGCGGGCGTCAAGCCAGGAGGCGAGGGCGGCGACCAGCGAGCCGAAGTGCAGGAAGCCGCTCGGGGTGGGGGCGAAGCGTCCGATGTAACGGGAGTCTTTCATGGCATTGCCGGGCATATAAATGAAACGGGGCGCATGATGCGCCCCGTTCGGATGGAAGACGTGTCAGCCTTTGCCGACGGTCTTTTCCTTTTTCTCCGAGATTTCCTTGCAGTCGAAGCACAGGTCGGCGGTCGGGCGGGCCTCCAGACGGCGCAGGCCGATCTCGATACCGCAGGAATCGCACCAGCCGTAATCCTGGTCCTGAATCTTCTGCAGGGTCTTGTCGATCTTTTTGATCAGCTTGCGCTCGCGGTCGCGGTTGCGCAGCTCCAGTGCGAACTCTTCTTCCTGGCTGGCACGGTCGGCCGGGTCGGGGAAGTTGGCCGCTTCGTCCTTCATGTGGTCCACGGTACGGTCCACACTGACCATCAGCTCGCCTTTCCAGGCATTAAGGAGCTTGGTGAAGTGCTTGCGCATGGGCTCGCCCATGTACTCTTCGCCCTTGGTCTCTTTATAAGGCTCGACACCGTACATGGTCTGACCGGGTTTTTGCTTTTCTACGGTGGACATGAATAGACCGCCTCTCACTCATCTGATCCAATGCGCAGGATGCTCCATCTCCGGCACCCGCCGGCCCTGCGACTGCGAGCCGCCGAACTTACCAGATAGATCGGGGGTTGCGCTAGCCCGCCCGACCCTAGGTGTTGACCGCAACGTGCGGCGCACGTTCGGTGCCGTGCAAAGGTAGAATCAACAGTTTAGACCCAATTGAGAGAAGGTCATGGCCCACCCCTACAGTGCGCGCAGCCGCGCCATCGAACCCTTCCATGTCATGGCGTTGCTGGCGCGGGCCAACGAGCTGCAGGCGGCTGGCCATGATGTGATCCACCTGGAAATCGGCGAGCCGGATTTCACCACCGCCGCACCGATCGTTGCTGCCGGGCAGGCTGCATTGGCCGCCGGGCATACCCGCTATACCGCCGCCCGTGGGCTGCCAGCGCTGCGCGAGGCCATCGCCGGGTTCTACGGCCAGCGCTATGGCTTGCACATCGACCCTGAGCGGATTCTCGTCACCCCGGGCGGCTCCGGGGCGCTGCTGTTGGCCAGCAGCCTGCTGGTCGACCCTGGCAAGCACTGGCTGCTGGCCGACCCAGGTTACCCGTGCAACCGCCACTTCCTGCGCCTGGTGGAAGGCGGTGCGCAGCTGGTGCCAGTGGGGCCGGAGGTCAACTACCAGCTGACCGCCGACCTGGTCGAGCGTTACTGGGACAAGGACAGCGTCGGCGCCCTGGTCGCCTCGCCCGCCAACCCGACAGGAACTGTTCTGGGCCGAGACGAGTTGGCCAGCCTGTCCAAGGCTACCCATGAGCGACACGGCCATCTGGTAGTGGACGAGATCTACCACGGCCTGACCTACGGCATGGACGCGCCAAGTGTGCTGGAAGTGGACGACTCGGCGTTCGTCCTTAATAGTTTTTCCAAGTATTTCGGCATGACCGGCTGGCGGCTCGGCTGGCTGGTGGCACCGCCCAATGCCGTGGCCGACCTGGAGAAGCTCGCACAAAACCTCTACATCAGCGCACCGAGCATGGCCCAGCATGCGGCACTGGCTTGCTTCGAGCCGGAAACGCTGGCGATTTTCGAAGCGCGCCGTGCCGAGTTCGCCCGTCGCCGCGACTATCTGCTGCCGGCCCTGCGTGAGCTGGGCTTCCGCATCGCCGTCGAGCCACAGGGGGCGTTCTACCTGTATGCCGACATCAGCCCGTTCGGTGGCGATGCCTTTGCTTTCTGCCAGCACTTCCTCGAAACCGAGCACCTGGCCTTTACCCCGGGCCTGGACTTCGGCCGCCATCTGGCCGGCCACCATGTGCGGTTTGCCTACACCCAGAGCCTGCCGCGCCTGGAACAGGCGGTCGAGCGCATTGCCCGCGGTCTGAAAAGCTGGCAGGGGTAAGGGGTGTATTTTCCTCAACTTGAACAAGGGCGCTTGCTGCGCCGCTACAAGCGCTTCCTGGCCGACATCGAACTGGATAATGGCGAGCAATTGACCATCCACTGCCCTAACACCGGTTCCATGCTCAATTGCATGCGCGAGGGAGGACAGGTGTGGTTCAGCCGCTCAAACGACCCCAAGCGCAAGCTGCCAGGTACCTGGGAAATCAGCGAAACGCCCCAGGGCCGGCTGGCCTGCATCAATACCGGGCGGGCCAACGCACTGGTTGAAGAGGCGCTGCGCGCCGGCGTGATCCATGAATTGGCCGGTTTTACCGCGCTGAAACGTGAAGTGGCCTACGGCGAAGAAAGGAGTCGGGTGGATTTTCGCCTGGAGTTCGCCGACGGTCCGGCCTATGTGGAGGTCAAGAGCGTGACCCTGGGTTATCCGGAGACGGCCGTGGCGGCGTTTCCGGATGCCGTGACCCAGCGCGGCGCCAAGCACCTGCGTGAGCTGGCGGCCTTGGCACGGCAGGGCATCCGTGCGGTGCAGCTGTACTGCGTGAACCTTACCGGCATCGAAGCAGTACGCCCTGCTGATGAAATCGACTTCGCCTATGCCAACGCCCTGCGCGCTGCCATGGCAGACGGGGTCGAGGTGCTGGCCTACGGTGTACGCCTGGATAGCCAGCAAATCGTCATCGACCGCCCGCTGCCGGTGCTGCTCAACTCTTGAGCCAGATGCCTTGGCTGTCTTCATGGCAGTCCAGGGCCTGCAGCATCTCGCCTTCGCAGGGGCCAGCCACGCATTCACCACCCTCAATCAGAAACAGTGCGCCATGATGGGCGCAGTGGATCAAGCTGGCACTGTCATCGAGAAAGGCATCTTGCGCCCAGTTCAGCGGGATGTTGCGATGTGGGCAGCGGTTGCGGTAGAGGTGCACCTGGCCGTGGCGACGCACGCCGAACAGGTCGAAGCCGTCTACGCTGAAGGCGCGGCTGTGGCCCTCGGTCAGGGCTGCGGATGGACAGAGAAAGTGCATTGCAGGGAAGGCTCGTGAAACAAAGTGATGGCTTGACGCCTCAATGCGAATAATTATCAAATTGCCCGCATTCGCTGCGCCAGCCGCCTATGGTGCGCAGTTCTGCCGCCCGCCACAAGGCGTGCGACCCGCCTTCAGAAGGAATTCGATGATGCGTCGTCCCGCTGCCTTGCTCGCTCTGTGCGCAGCTTTCGTTGCTTCCACCCAGGCCTTGGCCTCCGAATTGCCGCAGCGCTGGGTCAGCGCTGGCGGAGCGCTGAGCGAGTGGATCAGTGAGCTGGGGGGCCAGCCACGCCTTGTGGGCGTCGATACCACCAGCCAGCACCCCGAATCGCTAAAGGCCTTGCCAAGTATCGGTTATCAGCGGCAGCTGTCGGCTGAGGGCATTCTCAGCCTGCGCCCGGATGTGCTGGTCGGCACCGAAGAAATGGGGCCGCCGCCGGTGCTGGCGCAGGTGCGCAAGGCGGGTGTGCGAGTCGAGTTGTTTTCCAGCCAGGCCGAGCTGTCTGCGGTGGATCAGAATCTCAAGCAGCTGGGCGCGTTGCTGGGCGCCGAGGGTAGAGCGGCGCAGTTGATGGCCAGCTATCACCAGCAACTCGAAGCGGTGCAATTGCAGGTAAAGCAGGCCCAGCAGAATCACAAGGCGCCAGGTGTGTTGCTGCTGGTGGGCCATGCGGGTGCTAAACCGCTGATTGCAGGGCAGGGCACGGCAGGGGACTGGGTGTTGCGTCAGGCGGGGGCGCGCAACCTGGCCGAGCACCAAGGCTACAAGAACTTTTCCAATGAGGCGCTGGCGTCGCTCGACCCGGATGTCGTGGTGTTCTCTGACCGTTCGCTGAGCGGCGAGCAGGCCTTGCAGGCATTGCTCAAGGAAAACCCGGCGCTGGCCGCTTCCCGCGCAGTGCGCGACAAGCGCCTGGTGTTACTCGATCCAACCTTGCTGGTGGGCGGCCTTGGCCCGCGCCTGCCAACCGCCCTGCAGGCGCTGGCGACTGCGTTCTACCCGGCAAGCGCTGCTAAATGAAACAACGGATCCAGCCGCGAACACTGTTTGTTTGCCTGACATTGCTGTGTCTGCTGGCTGTCTGGCTGTCGCTGGCGTTGGGGCCTGTCAGCCTCCCGTTGGTCGACACCTTGCGTGCAGGCCTGCGCCTGTTGGGTCTGCCCATTGCAGCAGATGGGCTGCAGCAGGCCGAGATGATCCTGGGGCAAATCCGTCTGCCGCGGACCTTGCTCGGTTTGGCTGTGGGTGCGGTGCTGGCACTGTCTGGTGTGGCCATGCAGGGGCTGTTTCGTAACCCGCTGGCCGACCCGGGCCTGGTAGGGGTTGCCGCCGGTGCGGCAATGGGCGCTGCGGTGGCCATTGTTGGCGGCAGCTGGCTTGGAGGCATGCCGGAGGTAATTGCCCCTTATCTGTTGTCGCTGTGTGCCTTTATTGGCGGGCTGGGGGTGACTGCGCTGGTTTATCGCCTGGGGCGTCGCGACGGTCAGACCAACGTTGCCACGATGTTACTGGCGGGTGTGGCCATGACTGCGCTGGGTGGTGCTGCGGTTGGCCTGTTTTCCTACCTGGCCGATGATGCCACCCTGCGTACGCTGACCTTCTGGAACCTGGGGAGCCTCAACGGTGCCAGCTACGAACGCCTTTGGCCTTTGCTGCTGATCGCAGGCGGCGTGGCGCTGTGGTTGCCGCGCCGCGCCAAGGCGCTGAATGCCTTGTTGCTGGGCGAGTCGGAGGCGCGCCACCTGGGTGTTGACGTGGAGCGACTAAAGCGCGAACTGGTGTTCTGCACGGCGTTGGGTGTGGGCGCAGCTGTCGCGGCTGCGGGGCTGATCGGTTTCATTGGCCTGGTGGTACCTCACCTGGTGCGTTTGCTCGCAGGGCCTGATCACCGCGTGGTACTGCCCGCATCGTTGCTGGCCGGAGGCGTTCTCATGCTGTTTGCCGATCTCGCGGCACGGCTGCTGCTGGCGCCTGCCGAGCTGCCGATCGGTATCGTTACCGCCTTTATCGGCGCGCCGTTCTTCCTGATTCTGCTGATACGAGGGCGCAGTTGATGTTGCAAGTCGAAGGGCTGCACCTGAAGCGAGGCAGCAATGACGTGTTGCACGGTATCGATCTGGATCTGAGCCCTGGGCAGGTCGTGGGTGTTCTTGGCCCCAATGGCGCCGGCAAGAGCAGCCTGCTGGGTGTCTTGTGTGGTGAATTGGCGCCGGATCGCGGGCATGTGTCGCTGCAATCCCGGCCATTAGCTGACTGGGCAGGGCAAGAGCGCGCCAGGCGCCTGGCGGTGCTGCCGCAGGTGTCCAGCCTGGGGTTTTCGTTCAAGGTCGAGGAAGTGGTGGCCATGGGGCGCATGCCCCATGACACCGGGCAACGGCAAGATGCCGAGATCGTCCAGGGGGCTCTGCAGGCGGCGGATGCTGCGCACCTGGTGGGTCGCAGTTACCTGGCGTTGTCTGGCGGCGAACGGCAAAGGGTGCACCTGGCACGCGTACTCGCGCAGCTTTGGCCGGGTGAGGAGGGCACCACGCTGTTGCTGGACGAGCCGACTTCGATGCTCGACCCGCTGCATCAGCACACAACCTTGGAAGCCGTGCGCCGTTTCGCCGACTGCGGCGCCGCTGTGCTGGTGATCCTGCATGACCTGAACCTGGCCGCGCGCTACTGTGATCGCATCCTGCTCCTCGAAAGCGGACGCTGCCATGCCCTGGCCACACCGCAGGAGGTACTGACGCCGGTGGCGCTCAAGGCTGTGTTCGGTATCGACGTGCTGGTGCAGGCGCACCCGGAGCGGGGCCATCCACTGATCATTACCCGGTAGGAGGTACTGCCCATGGCTCACCCTATGCTCTGGGGTTCGTTAATGTGCCTTGCGCTGACATTGGGGGGCTGCCAGGCCAGCCTGCCGCCTTTGCCTGCCTGGCAGAGCAGCGAAGGGCGGGATAACGCCGAGCTTGGGCAGATCCGTGATCTGGCCAGCGGGCAGGCCATCAGCCCTGAGCAGCTGATCGAAGGCCTGGCCGATGCGCCGCGGGTGCTGGTCGGCGAGAAGCATGACAACCCGGATCATCACGCCTTGCAGCTGTGGCTGATGCGTGCGCTGCAGCAACGCCGGGCGCAGGGCAGCCTGCTGCTTGAAATGCTGCAGCCCGAACAGCAGGCCCGCGTCGATTCCCTAGCGGAGCAGGCACAGTTGCCGCAGGACCTTCCCAAAGCTCTGGCCTGGGAGGACGGTTGGGACTGGCAGCTTTACGGCCCTATCGTGCGAGAGGCTTTGCAGCAGCATGTACCGCTTTTGGCGGCCAACCTGTCACCCACAGAAATGCGCCAGGCCTATCGGCACCCGGCGAGTCTACCGGGAACACGATCGAATGCTCCGGCGGTCAGGGCGGCACTGCTCGAACAGGTCAAACAGGGGCATTGTGGCCTGCTGCCGGAAAGCCAGCTGCCAGCGATGCTGGCCGTGCAGCAACAGCGCGATCGGCGTATTGCCGAGCGGCTCCTGGCGGCGCCGCAGCCGGCATTGCTGTTCGCAGGTGCCTACCATGCGCGCAAGGACCTGGGGGTGCCATTGCACCTCGCCGATCTGGAGGCGCAGGGTGTGAGCAAGGTCTTGCTGTTCGTCGAGGCAGGCGAGCAGGTCGAGCCTGGGGTGGCCGACTATGTCTGGTACACGGCAGCAATGCCGGAGCAGGATTACTGCGCGCAGCTGCGCCACTAGCGGTAAAGGGGCGAGACGGGGAAAGCTACGGGCAAAAAAAGACCCGGCAAAGTGCCGGGTCAATAACCGTGATTAGCCTGATGAGGAGATAATCTGAGAGTCCGAACCAGGGGCTCTTAGCTTATCCAACCAGTCTCGCGACCGGTTGTGGTAATCATAACGATTCTCATTACAGCGTCAATCCCCTTCACGGATTTATTTCAGATTTTTTTGGGGACGGGGCATTTCGCATCGAGTTGTTGATTGAGCGCTTCCTTGCGTTCAGCTGGCAAATCGTTCCAGTGCATGTCCAGCAATGCACCTTCAATGGCGTACAACAGCACCTTCGACGCCCGGAACCCTCGTGTTTTCACTGCCTGGTAGGCACCCACCGCGCCCAACCGGCGCAAGTCCGATGCACTGTGGATACCCGCCGCATGCAGCCACTGCGCAGAGGTCTTGCCAAGATTCTTCAGGTGCTGCAATTCATCGTTCATCGAGCCTCCTTGCGATGGCTGAACGGGTCTAGGGGATAAATCGCGAGCAGGTCAGTGAGGAGTGTAGCGGGGGTTGGAAAATGCGCGGCCTTTTGCCATTGGGGACGACGAGCTGCCCTGGCGAGGTGAGAAGCCTGCCCCGGCAACAGGCCGGAGCAGGCGTAAAGCAAACTTACAGGCCAGGCAGGCGCTGGCGAATCTGGTCGATCACCTGGTCCATGTCGCTGGCTTCCTGGGTGTCGATGCGGGTGCTGTTTACTTGCTCCTGTGCATCCAGTGGCTCACGGCTGGCCTGTTGGGCCTTGATCACTTCCAGCGTGGCGTCCGAAGGGTCACTGTTCTCAGCCTGACGCTGCTCCAGCCAGCTGGCGATCACCGCTTCCGGCGCATGGCAGTCGAGGATCAGGAACGGCACGCCAGTCTCGCTGGCCACGGCTGCGGCGGCCTGGCGCTGTTCAGCCTTGAGGTAGGTGGCATCGAGCACCACCGGGAAGCCAGCCCGCAAGATCGTCGCTGCCAGCTCGTGCAGGCGCTGGTAGGTCGCCGCGCTGGCGTTTTGGTCATAGATGCCGGCAGCGAGCTGACCCGCATTCTGTTGCGTCTGTTCACCGAACAGGCGCTTGCGCTCTACATCCGAGCGCACGCGAACTGCGCCCAGTGCTTCGACCAAGCGCATGGCCACGTGGCTCTTGCCCACCGCCGACACGCCATGGGTAATGGCCAGCAGGCGGGAAGGGATGGCGCTGTAGCTTTCCGCCAGATTGGCGTAGTTGCGGTAGGTGCGCAGGGTAGTGGCGCGCTGCACGGCGTCGGCATCGGCCGACAGGCTGAACAGGGCAACTTTGGCGCGTACCAGCGCACGGTAGGCCTTGTAGAAGTTCAGCAGCTCAAGGCCGGCGTAGTCGCCGGTCAGCTCCAGGTACTGGCTGACGAACCGACGGGCCAGGCACTTCAGGCCGCGGTCTTCCAGGTCCATCGCCAGGAAGCCGACATCGGCGTAGACGTCGGTCAGGCGGAACGGCTCGTTGAACTCGATGCAGTCGAAGATCACTACCTTGCCGTCGATCAGGGTGGCGTTGCCCAAGTGAATGTCACCGTGGCATTCACGGATGAAACCATTGGCTTTGCGTGCTTCCAGCAGGCCATGCAGGCGCTTGAAGCTGTCCTGGGCCCAGGCCTGCAGGTTGTCCAGTTGCTGCAGGTCGGCTTTTTCGCTGAGGAACGGGCGGATCTGCTCGAAGTTCTGTTCGACCGGGGCCATCACGCTTTCCGGGGTACCCAGCGGGTGCTCCGGCGACACTTTAGGCGCCTGCAGGTGGAACTCGGCAATCTGCCGGGCCATCTGGTCGATGTGGCCGGTGTTCAGCTCGCCATTGGCCTGCAGGGTATTGAGCATCTGGCCCTGGGGGAACTGGCGCATCTTCAACACATATTCGATCGCTTCGCCTTCACCACCAATCTGCGGCGCTTCGGCACTGCCGGTGATCGGCAAGACTTCAAGGTAAAGGCCTTCGGTCAGGCGCTGGTTCAGGCGCAATTCTTCATGACAGAAATGCTGGCGCTGGCCAAGGCTGGTGAAGTCGAGGAAGCCGAAGTTCATCGGCTTCTTGATCTTGTAGGCGTACTCGCCGGTGAGCAGGACCCAGGAGATGTGCGTCTCGATCAGTTGGAACCCGTCCACGGGATGAGGGTACAGGGCAGGGTTCTGCAACGCAGTGATTAGGGCTTGGCTCAAGGGAAATCCTTCCGGCGTCAGGGAATTCGAAAGCGCCATTATGGTCAATGGTGCCGTCCCTGCCTACCGCCAAAGGGCGCCTGCCTACCCTTTATAAAGTGCGTATAATCCGCCGCCATGACTCGAACCCGAACTCCCCGTACCCCTCAGAAACGCCCGACCGGCCGCTCGCGCGCCTGGCTGGGCTGGGCCTTGAAGCTCAGCCTGGTTGGCCTGGTGATCGTCGCCGGCTTCGCGGTTTACCTCGATGCCATCGTTCAGGAGAAGTTTTCCGGCAAGCGCTGGACCATCCCGGCCAAGGTGTATGCCCGGCCGCTGGAGCTGTTCAGCGGCCAGAAACTGAGCAAGAACGACTTCCTCACCGAGCTCGATGCCCTCGGCTACCGGCGTGAAAGCGCGGCCAACGGCCCAGGCGCGGCGGCGGTCAACGGCAATACTGTCGACCTCAATACCCGTGGCTTCCAGTTCTACGAGGGCATGGAGCCTGCGCAGTTCGTACGTGTGCGGTTCTCTGGCGACTACGTGGCAGACCTCGCCGGTGCCAATGGCAAGAAGCTCGACGTGGTACGTCTCGAGCCGCTGATGATCGGCGGTATCTACCCGAAGAACCTCGAAGACCGCATTCTGATCAAGATCGACCAGGTACCGCCGTACCTGCTCGAGACCCTGGTAGCCACCGAGGACCGGGACTTCTATAGTCACTTCGGTGTGTCGCCCAAATCCATCGCCCGGGCCATGTGGGTCAATACCTCGGCCGGTTCGATGCGCCAGGGTGGCAGTACCCTGACCCAGCAGCTGGTGAAGAACTTCTACCTGACCAGCGAACGTAGCCTCAGCCGCAAGCTGACCGAAGCGATGATGGCCGTGCTGCTGGAGATGCATTACGACAAACGCGAAATCCTCGAGGCTTATCTCAACGAAGTGTTCGTCGGCCAGGATGGCCAGCGGGCGGTGCACGGCTTCGGCCTGGCCAGCCAGTTCTTCTTCAGCCAGCCGCTGTCGGAGCTGAAACTGCACCAGATCGCCTTGCTGGTAGGCATGGTCAAGGGACCATCCTATTACAACCCGCGGCGTTACCCTGACCGTGCGCTGGCACGACGCAACCTGGTGCTCGACCTGGTGGCCGAGCAGGGCGTGGCCACCCAGGCAGAAGTCGATGCGGCGAAGAAGATGCCGCTGGGCGTGACCAAGCGCGGCAGCCTCGCCGACAGTTCGTTCCCGGCCTTCCTCGACCTGGTCAAGCGTCAGCTGCGCCAGGATTACCGCGATGAAGACTTGACCGAAGAAGGCCTGCGCATCTTCACCAGCTTCGACCCGATCCTGCAGATGAAGGCCGAAACTTCGATGGCCGAAACCTTCAAACGCCTGACCGGGCGCAAAGGTGCCGACGAAGTGGAATCGGCGATGGTCGTGACCAACCCGGAAACTGGCGAGGTGCAGGCACTGATTGGCAGCCGCCAGTCCGGCTTTGCCGGCTTCAACCGCGCCATCGACGCCGTGCGGCCGATCGGCTCGCTGGTCAAGCCGGCGGTTTACCTGACCGCGCTGGAACAGCCAAGCAAGTACACCCTGACCACCTGGGTGCAGGATGAGGCGTTCTCGGTGAAAGGCGCCGACGGTCAAGTGTGGCGCCCGCAAAACTATGACCGGCGCTCGCACGGTACGATCTACCTGTACCAGGGCCTGGCCAACTCGCTGAACCTGTCGACCGCCAAGCTCGGCCTGGAAGTGGGTGTGCCGAACGTGATCAAGACCATCGGCCGTCTTGGCGTCAATGTCGACTGGCCGGCCTTCCCGGCAATGCTCCTGGGTGCTGGCGGCATGTCGCCGATGCAGGTCGCGACCATGTACCAGACCATCGCCAACGGCGGATTCAACACGCCGATGCGGGGCATTCGCAGCGTGCTGACTGCCGAAGGCGAGCCGCTCAAGCGCTACCCGTTCCAGATTCAGCAGACCTTCGATCCGGGTTCCATCTACCTGGTGCAGAACGCCATGCAGCGGGTGATGCGTGAAGGTACCGGCCGCTCGGTCTACAACGTGCTGCCAAGCTCGCTGACCCTGGCGGGCAAGACCGGTACCAGTAACGATTCGCGCGACAGTTGGTTCTCGGGCTTCAGCCAGGACTTGCTGGCGGTGGTGTGGATGGGCCGCGACGACAACGGCAAAACACCATTTACCGGTGCCACAGGCGCCTTGCAGGTCTGGACCAGCTTCATGAAGAAGGCCGACCCACTGCCGCTGGACATGCCGCAGCCAGACAACGTGGTGCAGGCGTGGATCGATCCGTACAGTGGCAAAGGTTCTGACAGTAGCTGTCCCGGGGCCGTACAGATGCCGTATATTCGCGGCAGCGAACCGCCTGCCGGTGCAACCTGCGGTGGCGAGCAGAATCCGGCAGAATCGGTCATGGACTGGGTCAAGGGCTGGATGAACTGAGCCCTGAGCAGCATTGATGAGGTGTGAATTTGAATAAGTGGCTGTTTCCTGCCGTGACGGCGCTGGTAGTGCTCCAGGGTTGCTCCAGCGTCCCGCGCGGCAACATCCCGGTGGTGGATTCGAGCACTCGGGTGTCCAACAGTGAGCGCGTCCAGGCCAACCGTTCGGCCGCGGGCATGAGCAATGGCACCTCGCAGGCGCAGTCACTGCCCGAGGACTCCGGCGTGACCGTGATGATCCCGCAAGGGGCGGGTGCCGCTGGCATCCAGACTTTCCCGGCGGCCAACGGTGCCGCACCGATCAGCACCGGCCCGATTACGCCGGGCCCGGGTGCTTCGGCACCGATGACCACCAATCCCAACCCGATCGCCGACGAACCGTTCGACATCGCCTCGATGAACAGTGCGCCGGCTGCTTCCAGTGCGCCGACCGGTATTCCGCGTAGCAGCGCAGCTTCCGGGGGCCTGGCGGCCGATGAACAGCTCGACGGGCCGGTGCTTGCGTTGCTGACCACTGCCCAGTCCCAGCAGGGCAGCGGTGACTACAATGGTGCCGCTTCGAGCCTGGAGCGTGCCCAGCGTATTGCCCCGCGCGAGCCGCAGGTGCTGTTCCGCCTCGCCCAGGTGCGCCTGTCCCAAGGTGACGCGCCACAGGCCGAGCAACTGGCGCGTCGCGCACTGACCTACGCCAACGGTCGCCCAAGCCTGCAGTCCGAGCTGTGGAACACCATCGCCCAGGCCCGCGAGAAGCAAGGTGACAGCGCCGGTGCCGCACTGGCGCGGCAGAAAGCGCGGGTCAATTCGTGATGCTTGAACAGCGTATTCTCGATATCGCCGATCACCTGCTGCTCATCGAACGTGAGCTGCAGGTGCAGGGCTGGTGGGATGACGAGCCGCCCAGCGACGAAGCACTGGCCAGCACCGTACCGTTCGCGGTCGACACGCTCAGCTTCGAGCAGTGGCTGCAGTGGATCTTCCTGCCACGCATGAAGATCATCATCGAGCTCGGCCACCCGCTGCCCAAAGCCTCGAGCATCCTGGTGATGGCGGAAACCACGTTCACCGATCGTCCTGAGCAAAGTCGCGAGCTGCGCCGACTATTGGCAGCTTTCGATCAATTGATCGCTCCTTCCGCCTGATTTCTTCAGTTTTTCCTTCAAGGGCCGCAGATTGTGGCCCTTTTTTATGGAAATCTTAGTTTTTCTGCTGCTGACTTGGTTTTTAGTGGTGGCAGGAATTCATCTTGGGGAAAAATTGGCAATAATTTTTCTTGACTTGTAGCCGCCAAATCACAAGAATCCAGATTCCGCTGTAGAGGGACTGCCAGAAGCAGACCCGCTAAGCAGATCATGAGGCGCACACCCGCGCCGCCTTGTTACACCCCGCAACGCGTTACCTCGCGCTGGGTGGGAAAACCCCGCAACACTCTGGGGGGCTCCCAATACTTGCTCAGTCAGTGCTGAACGTTCGCTCATGCTCTGCTTGGCAGTAAACCTATTAAGACCCGCCCAGTGAGGGCGGTATTCTGGCGTTTTAGAGGTGAACAACGTGGAGCTTTTATCTGGCGCTGAGATGGTCGTCCGCTTCTTGCGTGACGAAGGCGTTAAGCACATCTACGGGTACCCTGGTGGTGCTCTCCTTCATGTTTACGACGCACTGTTCAAAGAACCGGAAGTGGAACACATCCTGGTTCGTCACGAACAGGCGGCAACCCATATGGCGGACGGCTACGCCCGCGCCACCGGCAAGGCTGGTGTGGTGCTGGTAACCTCCGGCCCGGGCGCAACCAATGCCATTACCGGCATTGCCACCGCCTACATGGATTCGATCCCGATGGTCATCCTGTCTGGCCAGGTGCCTAGCACCATGGTCGGTACCGATGCCTTCCAGGAAACCGACATGATCGGTATCTCGCGGCCGATCGTGAAGCACAGCTTCATGATCAAGAACCCGACCGAGATCCCTGAAGTACTCAAAAAAGCGTTCTACCTGGCGCAATCCGGTCGCCCAGGCCCGGTCGTGGTCGACATTCCAAAAGATATGACCAACCCGGCCGAGAAGTTCGAGTACGTCTATCCGAAGAAGGTCAAGCTGCGCTCGTACAGCCCGGCTGTACGCGGTCACTCCGGCCAGATCCGCAAAGCTGCCGAGATGCTCCTGGCCGCCAAGCGTCCGATCGTCTATGCCGGTGGTGGCGTGATTCTCGGCGGTGGCTCCGAAGCGCTGACCGAAATCGCCAAGTCGCTGAACCTGCCAGTCACCAACACTCTGATGGGCCTGGGTGGCTTCCCGGGTACCGACCGCCAGTTCCTCGGCATGCTCGGCATGCACGGCAGCTACACCGCCAACATGGCCATGCACAATGCCGACGTGATTTTCGCGGTCGGTGCGCGTTTCGATGACCGCGTGGTCAATGGTCCGGCCAAGTTCTGCCCGAACGCCAAGATTATCCATGTCGACATCGACCCAGCGTCGATCTCCAAGATGATCAAGGCCGACGTGCCGATCGTTGGCCCGGTCGACAGCGTGCTCAGCGAAATGCTCGGCATCCTCAAGGAAATCGGCGAGCAGCCTGACAAGGCGGCGCTCGATGCCTGGTGGAAGCAGATCGACGAATGGCGTGGTGATGGCGAACTGTTCCCATATGACAAGGGCGACGGCAACGTCATCAAGCCGCAGAAAGTCATCGAGACCCTGTGCGAAGTGACCCATGGCGATGCCTTCGTCACCTCCGACGTTGGCCAGCACCAGATGTTCGCGGCGCAGTACTACCGCTTCAACAAGCCGAACCGCTGGATCAACTCCGGTGGCCTGGGCACCATGGGCTTCGGCTTCCCGGCGGCGATGGGCGTCAAGCTCAACTTCCCGGATCAGGACGTTGCCTGTGTGACCGGCGAAGGCAGCATCCAGATGAACATCCAGGAGCTGTCCACCTGCATGCAGTACGGCCTGCCGGTGAAAATCGTCAACCTGAACAACGGTGTGCTGGGCATGGTCCGCCAATGGCAGGACATGGCCTACAACGGTCGTCACTCGCACTCGTACGTCGAGTCGCTGCCTGACTTCATCAAGCTGGCCGAGGCCTATGGCCATGTGGGCATCCGCATCACCAGCCTGAAGGACCTCAAGCCGAAGCTGGAAGAAGCGTTTGCGATGAAAGACCGCCTGGTGTTCATCGACATCGCGGTCGACCGCAGCGAGCACGTCTATCCGATGCAGATCAAGGATGGCTCGATGCGTGACATGTGGCTGAGCAAGACGGAGCGTACCTGATATGCGGCACATCATTTCCCTGCTGCTGGAAAACGAACCCGGTGCTCTGTCCCGTGTGGTCGGCCTGTTCTCCCAGCGCAACTACAACATTGAAAGCCTGACCGTGGCGCCGACCGAAGACCCGACCCTGTCGCGTCTGACGCTGACCACCGTTGGCCATGACGAAGTGATCGAACAGATCACCAAGAACCTGAACAAGCTGGTCGAAGTGGTAAAACTCGTCGACCTGTCGGAAAGCGCTCACATCGAGCGTGAACTGATGTTGGTCAAGGTCAAGGCCACCGGTGCCCAGCGTGCCGAGATCAAGCGCACCACGGACATCTTCCGTGGCCAGATCGTCGATGTGACCGCCAGCGTGTACACCGTGCAGCTGAGCGGCACCAGTGACAAACTGGACAGCTTCATCCAGGCAATCGGCACCGCATCGATTCTCGAAACCGTGCGCAGCGGCGTTACCGGCATTGCCCGTGGCGACAAAGTGCTCAGCATCTAAATTCAAAAATTAGCGATGGCTCCGCAGGGGCCGAGATATAACCAGGGGTATTTTCATGAAAGTTTTCTACGATAAAGACTGCGACCTTTCCATCATCCAAGGTAAGAAAGTCGCCATCATCGGTTACGGTTCCCAGGGCCACGCTCAAGCGTGCAACCTGAAGGACTCCGGTGTAGACGTTACCGTCGGTCTGCGTAAAGGTTCGGCTACCGTTGCCAAGGCTGAAGCCCACGGCCTGAAAGTAGCCGACGTGGCTACCGCCGTCGCTGCTGCCGACCTGGTCATGATCCTGACCCCGGACGAGTTCCAGGGCGCTCTGTACAAGAACGAAATCGAGCCGAACATCAAGAAGGGCGCTACCCTGGCCTTCTCCCACGGCTTCTCGATCCACTACAACCAGGTTGTTCCACGTGCTGACCTCGACGTGATCATGATCGCGCCGAAAGCACCGGGCCACACCGTTCGCTCCGAGTTCGTCAAAGGCGGTGGCATCCCTGACCTGATCGCTATCTACCAGGACGCTTCGGGCAATGCCAAGAACGTCGCTCTTTCCTACGCCGCTGGCGTCGGTGGCGGCCGTACCGGCATCATCGAAACCACCTTCAAGGACGAGACCGAAACCGACCTGTTCGGTGAGCAGGCTGTTCTGTGTGGCGGTACCGTCGAGCTGGTCAAAGCCGGTTTCGAAACCCTGGTCGAAGCTGGCTACGCGCCAGAAATGGCCTACTTCGAGTGCCTGCACGAGCTGAAGCTGATCGTTGACCTCATGTACGAAGGCGGCATCGCCAACATGAACTACTCGATCTCCAACAACGCCGAGTACGGTGAGTACGTCACTGGTCCGGAAGTCATCAACGAAGAATCCCGCAAGGCTATGCGCAATGCTCTGAAGCGCATCCAGGACGGCGAGTACGCGAAGATGTTCATCTCCGAAGGTGCTACTAACTACCCATCGATGACCGCCAAGCGTCGTAACAACGCTTCGCACGGCATCGAGATCATCGGCGAGCAACTGCGCTCGATGATGCCTTGGATCTCGGCGAACAAGATCGTCGACAAAGCCAAGAACTGAGTAACATCGCAACATGAAAAACGCGGCTTCGGCCGCGTTTTTTCGTTCTGGCAGTCAGCTTCTGGTATAAAGCAGACCAGTGGCCTGCCGTCAGAACCTGTTTCGCGGGCCCGTGTCGAACATTTTCCATCCTGTTGCAAGGTACCCTCCATGAGCGAACGTCCCGAAGAGCCGAACACGCCCTCCGACGCCGAAAGCCTGCTACCTGTCGATGAGCACGTTGAAGAAGGGCATGACGCCGAAGGGCGCAAGGTGCGCCATCGCGGCATCTATCTGCTGCCCAACTTGTTCACCACCGCCAACCTGTTTGCCGGTTTCTATTCCATCATCAGCTCGATGAGCGCGCAGAGCGCTGGCGACCCACGCGAGGCGAGCAAGTATTTCGCCTTCGCCGCCATTGCGATCTTCGTGGCCATGGTGCTCGACGGCCTGGATGGCCGTGTGGCGCGCATGACCAATACCCAGAGCGCCTTCGGTGCCGAGTACGACTCGCTGTCGGACATGGTCGCCTTCGGAGTGGCTCCGGCTTTGCTGGCCTTTGGCTGGGCATTGGGTGACATGGGCAAGGTCGGCTGGATGGTCGCCTTCATTTATGTAGCCGGTGCTGCGCTGCGTCTGGCGCGCTTCAATACCCAGGTCGGTACTGCCGATAAGCGCTACTTCATCGGCCTGGCCAGCCCGGCCGCCGCCGGTGTGGTCGCCGGTACCGTGTGGGCATTCAGCGACTATGGCATCCAGGGCTCCAAGCTGTCGTTCCTGGTGGCGCTGCTGGTTGCTGCCGCCGGCATGCTGATGGTCAGCAACATCAAGTACAACAGCTTCAAGGAGCTGGACCTCAAGGGGCGCGTGCCGTTCGTGGCAATCCTTGCGGTGGTGCTGGTGTTTGCCGTGGTGTTCAGCGACCCACCGCGCATCCTGCTGCTGATCTTCCTCGCCTATGCGGCGTCGGGGCCGATCCAGTTCCTGCTGCGTGGACGTCGGCGCAAAGCGTGATAATTATTTAACGCTGGAATAACCCTCCGGCTCCATAGTCTTACTGGTACATCATTATCCAGTGCTGTGGAGCCGAACATGCTCATCAAGCTTCCCAGGTCCTCCGACTGCAAGGCAGCGGAGGTCACCCCAGAAGGTATCTACCTTTCCCGTCGTACACTGTTGGGTGGCTCGTTGGCCGGCCTGGCCTTGGGCGCGTTGCCGGGCGGGGCAGGCGCGGCTGAAGTCTCGCGCTATGCTGATGTGGCGGCTGGCTCTGCTCCGGCCTGGTTCACCGGCAAGCTAGCTGCTGCGCAGTGGCAGGCAGTGACGGTCAAGGATGAGGCGATCACGCCGTTCAAGGACGCCACCCACTACAACAACTTCTATGAGTTCGGGCCTGACAAGGGCGACCCGGCCGCCAATGGCGACAGCCTGCAAACCGAGCCCTGGTCGATAGTGGTGGATGGCGAGGTGGGCAAGCCGGGGCGCTATGCGCTGGAAGACTTCGTCAAACCCTATCAGCTTGAAGAGCGCATCTATCGGCTGCGCTGCGTCGAGGCATGGTCGATGGTCATTCCCTGGCTGGGCTTTCCCTTGGCTCAGGTGCTCAAACAGGTCGAGCCAACATCGAAAGCGCGCTATGTGCGTTTCGAGACGCTGAAGGATCCGCAGCATATGCCAGGGCAGCGTTCGGGCTTTGCGCTGATCGACTGGCCTTATAGAGAGGGCTTGCGCCTGGACGAGGCGATGCATCCGTTGGCGATTCTGGCCGTAGGGATGTATGGCCGGGAGCTGCCCAATCAGAATGGTGCGCCGTTACGTCTGGTGGTGCCCTGGAAGTACGGCTTCAAAAGCATCAAGTCGATCGTGCGCATGAGCCTGGTGGCCGAGCAACCTGAGACGACCTGGCAGGGGCTGGCACCGGATGAGTATGGCTTCTATGCCAATGTGAACCCTTCTGTCGACCACCCGCGCTGGACTCAGGCGCGCGAGCGACGCTTGCCCAGCGGGCTGTTCAGTCCAAATGTGCGGCAAACACAGATGTTCAATGGTTACGCCGATGAAGTGGCGTCGCTGTATACCGGGCTTGATCTGCGGAAGAACTATTGATGCGCTATCCGTGGTTGCGCCTGGGCATCTTTGTCCTGGGTTGCCTGTTCCCGGTGTGGTGGTTGTATGAGGCCGCGATGAGCCTGCTCGGCCCAGACCCCGGGAAGATCATGATGGACCGCCTTGGGCTGGGGGCGCTGACCTTTTTGCTAGTCACCTTGAGCATGACGCCGCTGCAGAAGCTGACAGGGTGGTCGGGCTGGATCGTGGTTCGGCGGCAGCTGGGGTTGTGGGTGTTTGCCTACATCGTGCTGCACATCCTGGCGTACCTGTTCTTCATTCTGGGGCTGGACTGGGGGCAATTGGCGGTGGAGCTGCGCAAGCGGCCTTACATTATTGTGGGGGCCTTGGGGTTTCTTGGGTTGCTGATGCTGGCGGTTACCTCGAACCGGTACAGTCAGCGGCGATTGGGGGCTCGGTGGAAGAAGCTGCACAAGCTGGTGTATGGGGTGCTTGGGTTGGGGCTGCTGCATTTCCTGTGGATCGTGCGCTCGGATCTGAAGGAGTGGGCGGTTTATGCGTTTATTGGGGTTGTGTTGATGGGGTTGAGGATTCCGGCCGTTTCGCGGGGGTTGGCTGGGTTGGTCAGGAGGTAGGGGAGAGTGGCTTGAAAGGCCTTCGCCGGAATTATCTCAAATAAATGAAATTAGTCCTTGACCACTTTCCCAATCCCCTTATAATGCGCCCCACTTCCAGCGACATCGAAACGACAAACTCCTTGAGATTCAACGAGTTAGGTTGTTAAGAAA